>DCKE01000024.1:205796-229881 GCA_002320285.1 Flavobacteriaceae bacterium UBA1682
CGTGATTCGTAAGTCGTGATTCGTGAGTCGAAAGTCGAAAGTCGAAAGTCAACTCCCGAAAATCGACTCCCGAATAAAGGCATAAACGAATAGTCAAATACACATAATAATTGTACTTTTGTACAAATCAATCACCATAATGACAAATAACGATATTTTTAAAAAATTACGTGTTGCTTTGCAATTGCGCGATGATCAAATCATAGAAATTTTAGAATTAGTAGATTTTAGAATTTCAAAAGGAGAAATAGGGAATTTCTTTAGAGATCCTGAACATCCTAAATATGTTGAATGTGGCGATCAAGTTTTGAGAAATTTTTTAAATGCCTTAGTCATTCATTTGAGAGGAACTAAAGAAGAACCAAAAGTCCCGATGGATGTGATTAAATCTCACAAGCCTAAACCTTCAAAAGAATACGATCAGAAAGACCGAAAAGATAGAGAGGCTCATTCAAGTAATGCGAAACCAAAAGTTTTTTCTAAATCGAGAGATAAAAAACCGGATCTGAAAAACAAAAAATTCAATCCACTGGGGAACGTCAAGTATAATAACGGAAAACCTAAAAAGAAAGACAACGAATAAAACATAAATAAAACCGTCGATGGAATCTCTTCTAGAGACGGTTTTTTTTTAGATATAAAAAAGCCTGAACTTTAAAGTTCAGGCTTTTTTGATAAAACTATATATTGAATTGCTTAAGACAAAGCAGCTTTAACTTGATCTGCAGCTTCTTGGAATTCAACAGCAGATAAAATAGGCATACCTGAATTATCAATTAATTCTTTTGCAATTTCTGCATTGGTTCCTTGAAGACGAACGATGATTGGCACATTGATCGTGTCTCCCATGTTTTTGTAAGCATCAACAACACCTTGTGCAACACGGTCACAACGAACAATTCCACCAAAAATGTTAATCAAAATTGCTTTAACATTAGGATCTTTTAAAATAATACGGAAAGCAGTCTCAACACGTTTAGCATCTGCAGTTCCACCTACGTCTAAGAAGTTAGCCGGTTCAAAACCTGCATATTTAATTAAATCCATAGTAGCCATTGCTAAACCAGCACCGTTTACCATACATCCAACTGTACCATCCAAATCAACATAGTTTAGACCTACTTCTTTTGCTTCAACTTCAATTGGATTCTCTTCTGAGATATCACGCATTTCAGCATATTCTTTTTGTCTGTAAAGTGCATTGTCATCTAAAGAAACTTTTGCATCTACAGCTAAAATCTTGTCATCTGAAGTTTTTAAAACTGGATTGATTTCAAACATTGATGAATCACTTCCTACATAAGCATTGTAAAGTGCATCTACAAACTTAACCATTTCTTTAAAAGCATTTCCTGATAAACCTAAGTTAAAAGCAATTCTTCTTGCTTGGAAACCTTGAAGTCCAACACTAGGATCTACTTCCTCTTTGAAAATTAAATGTGGTGTGTTTTCAGCAACATCTTCGATATCCATACCTCCTTCAGTAGAATACATAATCATATTACGACCGTTTGAACGATCTAAAAGTACTGACATGTAAAATTCAGAAGGCTCATTTTCACCTGGGTAATAAACATCCTCGGCAACTAATACGCGGTTTACCTTTTTTCCTTGTGGTGGAGTTTGCGGAGTTATTAAGTCCATACCAATAATTTGACCAGCAATTTCTTTTACTTGATCTAAATTTTTAGCCAATTTAACGCCTCCACCTTTACCGCGTCCACCTGCGTGAATTTGAGCTTTGATCACATACCAACCAGTACCTGTTTCTTCCGTTAATTGTTTTGCTTTTTCTACCGCTTCTTCCGCGTTGTTAGCAACATAGCCACGTTGTACTCTTACTCCGTAACTTGCTAATATTTGTTTACCTTGAAATTCGTGTAAATTCATAGTGAAATATGTTTAGCTTTAAATATAAACTGATTACAAAAATAACAAACTTCAATGGAAAAGCCTAATATTTTTACTACTTATCTGTTTTTTGACTGTTTCTATTTACTGAAGTAAATGATTGTTTTGACAATTGTTTTTTGTAGCGATATTATTGGTTTTAATCGCAGTCTACGCCCTGTTAAAAAGCCTGCGAATTTATGAATACTTCCACTACTGAGGCAAAATTGTAAGGCATCAGTTCGCAAATAACTAAATGCCAAGTCATAAACGCTAAATACCAATCGAGTAGATATATTTACCTAAAAATATGCTAAACTTGCTTTTAATTTTGGAATGATTGTGCAAGTATAACTTTCGATGCGCTACGCATAATTAACCTTGTGATTAATATAGGATTATTGCTAAGCTAATGACATTCGTTGGTTATTTAAAAGTACATATTGCCTTATAAATTTATATTAATGATGAAACAAAGTGACTTAATAGAATTAATTGGATTGTCATCGACAGACCCTAAATTGGTATTGTTTTTTGAAAAATATCAATTGGGAAAATTACCCAAGACGATTACTGCCAACCAAGGGACTAAAAGTATTATTTACAAACCGCTAAATATTTCATTCTGGTTTAAATATCACATTACTAATGACCGATTTCAGCCACCTATAAGCCCCAAAAACGACGATTATAAATTCGCAGCTTATTTATCTAGTATACAATTTAGTCATCAAGATGATTCCGCTAAAAAACCAGATCCAAAACCTCAAGATTTTTGGGATGTTATCCCCGCTCCCATTCTTTCTGTGGAAGCGATAGAAAAAATCATGGGTGAAGCTACCAATACCTATAGCGATCAGACGATTTATGAAATGAAAATGGATCCCGATACGGTGCTTAAAGTGTATTATACTTGGGATAAGAAAAATAATTTGTCCGCTTGCAGTGCGGTAACAGTGATTGAACAGTCCGAATTAATTGGAAGTGTGTATTTCGAAAGTAGGTATAACCAAGAGTCTTTCCCCTTTAGTAAAAGATGTGCCAATGTCATGGTGAAATGGTTATTTGATCGTAGATTTTTAAGTCTTAGTGATGCAATTTATAAAGAGGGACTGGCCGAAGACTCAGGTACTATTGTAAAATTTGTTCATCAATTTTTAAATGGGCATGTGTGGAACAATCAACTTATGCCCGTTGATTATTTGAGATCGTTTTTATACTATCTTCTGAGCAATACTAATTTTTATGATCATCAAAACAATAAGCATTGCTTTTATATACGCGATATAATTTTAATTTGTCTCGACAAAAAAGACAGCTTTGACTTTTTATATAATCAGGATATTAGTTTATCCGATCAATTCTTAAATGACATCATCTTTGATAGTCGCTTATATAATCAAATGTCGATGATACTCAATTCCAAGTTTGATAATTTTATTAAACTAAAGAAAGGAATGCCAAATTAAAGTCTTTTTACGATGGTGTAAAGTAAATTCGGCATGAAAATACACTTCGATATATAAACTAAAAAGCTGTCTACTTAGACAGCTTTTTAACTTTTAGAAAATATCAATACTTCCTTTACCTTCTCTGATAACTTCGGGTTCCGGACCAGATAAGTCGATGATAGTAGATGCTTGATTATCTCCGAAACCACCATCGATAACAACGTCAACGATATTTTGCCATTTCTCAAAGATCAATTCGGGATCGGTGGTATATTCGACCAAAGCATCCTCATCGTAAATAGAGGTAGAAACAATTGGATTACCCAATTGTCGAACTAATTCTAAAGCAATGCTATTATCGGGTACACGTATACCAACGGTTTTTTTCTTTTTAAACTCTTTGGGAAGGTTGTTGTTGCCTGGCAGAATAAAAGTATAAGGGCCGGGTAAACTTCGTTTTAATATTTTAAAAGTAGACGTTTCAATTTGCTTTACATAATCAGATATATTGCTCAAATCATGACACACAAACGAAAAATTGGCCTTATCGAGTTTAATACCTTTGATTTTTGCTATTTTTTCTAAGGCTTTTGAGTTGGTAATATCACAGCCTAAACCGTAAACGGTATCAGTGGGATAGATAACCAATCCACCATTTCTGAGAATAGTCACAACCTTCGCAATTTCTTTAGCGTTGGGATTATCGGGATAAATCTTAATAAATTTTGCCATAATGTTCCGTATTTACTACCGTATAAGTTAACCTAAAATTTGCAATTTTGCAAATCTTAAGAGTAATTTTTTTAAGCCGCCAACATCAAATTTAATCTCTGCTTTTTTATCGGCTCCTGCCCCTTCTAAATTGACAATCAATCCCTTTCCGAAGCGCTCATGCATAACCACTTGGCCCACTTCCAATCCGTAATCGACTGCTGACTTGGCTGCAGGTCCTGCATTAGTTGTTACGGGTTTTAGACGGCGAATATTATGATCAACTTTATCCTCTTGTTTTAAATAACTTGGTGGAGTTCCACTTTCGGGTTTTTGTTGACGCAATTTTGACTTGTCAACATCTCCAAAAATATCGCTATTGATACGCGGTTTATAACGGTAATTGGTTTCTGCAGGTGTTAAGTATTCCAAATACTGAGGGTCGATTTCTTCAATAAATCGCGAAGGTTCACTGTCGACCAGTTTTCCCCAACGATAACGAGATTGTGCATAGGTCAAATAAGCTTGATGCTCTGCTCGGGTCAAGGCCACATAAAACAATCTTCGCTCCTCTTCTAGCTCACTACGCGTACTCATACTCATGGCACTCGGAAACAGATCTTCCTCCATACCAACACAAAATACGGTTGGAAACTCCAATCCCTTTGCCAAGTGAATCGTCATCAAAGCCACGCGGTCATCATCGCCCTTGTCATTGTCTAGATCTGTAGCCAAAGCCACATCTTCCATGAATTCACTCAATGCCCCACGAGCACCGTCAACCTCTTTCTGTCCATCGGTAAAATCCTTGATACCGTTGAGTAATTCTTCTATATTTTCCATTTTGGTAATTCCCTCCGGAGTACCATCTTTTTTTAATTCTTGTACCAGTCCCGATTTCTTGGCGACATGATCCGTTAAGAAATAAGCATCTTGGTTTTCGTTTAAAATCTGAAAACTCTTAATCATATTGACAAAATCCGTCAATTTATTTTTTGTTCCCGCTGTAATTTTTAAGTCGATTTTATCAATGTGTTCCATGATTTCATAGATAGATCGCTTATAATGGTTAGCGGCAATGGTCAATTTGTCGATTGTAGTATGTCCGATACCACGTGCGGGATAATTGATAACACGTACCAGTGCCTCTTCATCCTTTGGGTTGATAACTAAACGCAAATAACTCAAGACGTCCTTAACCTCCTTGCGTTGATAAAATGACAATCCGCCATAAATTCTATACGGTATGTCTCTTTTTCTCAAGGCATCCTCCATAGCTCTGGATTGGGCATTGGTACGATATAGAATAGCAAAATCACCATTTTTCTGTTGGTTACGCATTTTTTCTTCAAAAATGGTTCCAGCTACAAATCGTCCCTCTTCACCATCAGTCAAGGAACGGTGCACTTTTATCTTTGGTCCGAAGTCGTTGGCAGTCCAAACGATCTTTTCCAGTTTGACTTTATTTTTGTCTATAATGGTATTGGCAGCTTCAACAATGTTTTTGGATGAACGGTAGTTTTGTTCCAAACGATAGGTTTGTACGTTTTCGTAATCCTTTTGAAAGTTTAAGATATTATTGATATTGGCACCGCGGAAGGCATAAATACTTTGAGCATCATCTCCAACCACGCAAATGTTGTGAAATCGATCTGATAAGGCTCTGACGATTAAATACTGTGAGTGGTTTGTATCCTGGTACTCATCAACTAATATATATCTAAAACGATCTTGGTATTTCATCAAGACATCGGGAAAGCGCGTAAGTAGCTCGTTGGTCTTTAACAATAAATCGTCAAAATCCATAGCTCCCGACTTGAAACAACGGTCCACATAATGTTGGTATATTTCACCCATACGCGGTTTTTTACTCATCGCATCTGCTTCCTGTAAATCAGGATTATCGTAGTATGCCTTGACTGTAATCAAGCTGTTTTTAAAGGATGAAATTCTACTCAGAACTTGTTTGGGTTTATACACATCTCTATCGAGCTGCATTTCTTTGATGATTTGCCCAATCAAACGCAAACTGTCTTGTGAGTCGTAAATCGTAAAATTGGAAGGATATCCCAACTTATCGGCCTCCGAACGCAATATTTTAGCAAATACAGAGTGAAAGGTTCCCATCCAGAGATTCTTAGCTTCGGAACTACCGACGATTTGTGAAATACGCGTTTTCATCTCCCGAGCAGCCTTATTGGTAAAGGTTAACGAAAGAATATTAAAAGCATCTACCCCTTGATGCATCAAATAGGCGATACGCAAAGTCAAAACACGGGTCTTACCCGAGCCTGCTCCAGCGATCACAATCATTGGTCCATCCTTCTGTAGTACAGGCGCTTGTTGCGCCTCATTTAATTGACTTATATAGTTTTGCATAATTTCGATCCCAAAATTCAAAAATACTACTCCTTAACCGTTATAACAAGTTTTTTAACGGCTTAAAAAAATTTTGATAGTCTAGTAAAATTGTGTTTATTTTGGTGATTACTTAAACCGTTTGAATCTATGCAGTTTGATTTTTTATTAGAGACCTTTTCTTACACTTTTCCAGCTATAGTTACTGGAGCTATTGCCTAT
Source organism: Flavobacteriaceae bacterium UBA1682 (assembly GCA_002320285.1). GTDB lineage: Bacteria > Bacteroidota > Bacteroidia > Flavobacteriales > Flavobacteriaceae > Flavobacterium. Next base: position 212,429 of record DCKE01000024.1, read on the forward strand.
TTTTATTTTTCAGAATTTGTCAAACAAAGCGATAGAAAAGATGCGGCCTTAGGGCAGGTTTCCACCTTGGAAAAGGACAAATTCACCTTGCGCTTACAAGCATACGAACGCTTAACACTTTTTCTAGAACGCAATGATCTGAAGAATCTATTAATTCGAATCGCGCCCATTTCTAATGAGAAAACCGCCTATGAAACCTTATTGGTGCAACATATAGAGCAGGAATTTGAGTACAATTTGTCTCAACAAATTTATATATCTGAAAATCTTTGGATCGTAGTGAAAAATGCTAAAAATAGATTGTTACAAGAAATTGGCTCTCAGGCTTTAAATTCGAATAATCGCGATGCGAGCGAATTGCGCCAAGCCTTACTGAAAAATAGTTTTTTAGACAATAACCCTATAGCCTCTGCATTAGTAGTTGTTAAAGAAGAGGCACGTATATTATTGAGCTAAAGAATTTGTCTACAAAAAGGACTAGTATATAAAGAGATTAAATAACCTATCCATGGAAAAATATATTTTATCTACAGACGGTGTAAAATTGCACTACACGGACACTGGCAAAGGTAATACCTCCATAGTTTTCGTACACGGTTGGCTTGGAAATGCTAATTGGTGGAACAGTCAAGAGCATTTTTTAAAGGACGATTACAACGTCGTTAAAATAGACTTAGGCGGGCATGGAAAATCCGATAGAACTAGGAAAAATTGGACTGCGGAACAATATGCTGATGATATTAAAACGGTGGTAAACCAGGTCAATGCGGCCGATGTTATACTAGTCGGACATTCGATGTCTGGTGCCTATGTGCTGCAAGCAGTGCTAGATCTTCCTCATGTAAAAGCCCTTATTTTAATAGATACGTTAAAAGATTTAGATCAGGTCTTTACACCTGAACAAGCCGAGCAGTACATGTTTGGTTTTTACCGTAATGACTTTAAATCAGCCATTGAAGACATCATGCCGGCCTATCTTTTTGTTGAAGAGACGCCTATTTCAGTAAAACAACAGCTTCAAAATGAATTCCTTCAAAACGATTCTGAACTGGCTATAAATGCATTGAAGCCTTTATATGAAATGGATGTCCAGAAACTGTCTAAAATGATTACTATTCCAGTGAGAGGAATTCTTTCCGATTCGGAGGGCATTGATTTGAATAGCAATAACAAATACTTTAAAGACTACGACAGTATGGTTATTAAAGCAACCGGTCATTATCCGATGCTTGAGAAACCCGAAGAGTTTAATGCCGCGCTAAAAATGGTTTTAGAAGAATTAAAACTTCAAAAATAAAAACGGCGTAATGTTCCATTATTCAAAGGGTTAAATTCGAAACCGTTTTGCTTCAATAGATGCGAGGACTCGAATCATAAGCTTTGTTAGCGCGACATTATCCATAATAAAAAAGAGGCCGTATTTTTAAAATACGGCCTCTTTAGTATTGAAGTATTGATTTTAGAAAGTTAAAAACTATCTAATTAATTTTTTATATTTCACACGTGTTGGAGCCACATCTCCAAAACGTTTTTTACGATTTTCCTCGTATTCAGAGAAGGATCCTTCAAAGAAATAAACCTGAGAATCGTTTTCGAACGCTAGAATATGCGTACAAACACGGTCTAAGAACCATCTATCGTGGGAAATGATTACTGCACAACCCGCAAAGTTATCCAAACCTTCTTCTAATGCACGTAGGGTATTAACGTCCAAGTCGTTGGTAGGCTCATCGAGTAATAATACGTTTCCTTCTTCCTTCAGCGTCATGGCTAAGTGAAGGCGGTTACGCTCTCCACCAGACAAAGTGGCTACTTTTTTATTTTGATCGGATCCAGCGAAGTTAAAACGGCTTAAATACGCTCTGGAATTGACTTGTCTACCTCCCATCATGATCAATTCCTGACCATCACAGAAATTCTCCCAGATTGTTTTCTCGGGATCAATATTGCTGTGCGATTGATCGACATAAGCAATTTTAACCGTTTCTCCGATTTCGAATGAACCTGAATCTGGCTGCTGTTCATTCATAATCATTCTAAAAATAGTCGATTTACCAGCACCGTTAGGTCCGATAATTCCAACAATTCCAGCCTGTGGTAAAGTAAAGTTTAAATCTTCATATAACAATTTATCACCAAATGCTTTAGAAACGTGTTTGGCTTCGATAACTTGTGTTCCTAAGCGGGGACCATTCGGAATGTATATTTCCAAGTTCTCTTCTAAGGATTTTTGATCTTCGTTTAATAATTTATCGTAATTCTGTAAACGTGCTTTCTGTTTGGTTTGTCTTCCTTTTGCACCTTGACGCACCCAATCCAACTCGCGTTCTAAGTTTTTACGACGCTTAGAAGCTATTTTTTCCTCTTGTCTCAAACGGGTTGATTTTTGATCTAACCACGAGCTGTAGTTCCCTTTCCAAGGAATTCCCTCTCCTCGATCCAATTCTAAGATCCATCCAGCTACATTATCCAAAAAGTATCGATCATGCGTTACTGCGATAACAGTACCCGGGTATTGTTGTAAATGCTGTTCTAACCACAATACCGATTCAGCATCCAAGTGGTTGGTAGGCTCATCCAGTAACAATACATCCGGTTGTTGTAATAACAACCTGCATAAGGCCACACGTCTGCGCTCTCCTCCTGATAGAATATTAATTGGAGTATCCGGCTCTGGAGTTCTTAATGCATCCATAGCTATTTCTAACTTGGTTTCCAATTCCCATCCTCCAGCTGCATCAATTTTATCTTGTAAAACCGCTTGCTGATCCATCAGTTTCTGCATTTTATCTGCATCTTCATAAACTTCAGGAAGCCCAAACATATCATTGATTTTATTGAACTCTTCCAATACGGCTACTATCTCAGCCGCACCTTCTTTAACGATCTCAATAACCGTTTTGGTGTCGTCTAAAAGGGGTTCTTGTTCCAAATATCCAACCGTATATCCAGGAGCAAAAACCACATCTCCCTGATAGTTTTTATCAACTCCAGCAATAATCTTAAGCAAAGAAGACTTTCCCGAACCATTAAGTCCTAGAATACCAATTTTCGCTCCATAGAAAAAGCTCAAGTAAATATCTTTTAAGACTTGTTTATTGGTCGAAGAATAAGTTTTACTCAGCTTCGACATTGAAAAAATAACTTTTTTATCGTCTGACATACAATGTTTGATTAGTTTTTAAGTGTTTTTTTAGATCCGTTTTACCCAACTTTTCCAAAAAATCAAAATTAATACATTATTTGCGATAAAAGAAATTTAAAGTTTTAATATAAGCGCAACGAGATCGAGGACACCTTTAGGTAGTGATTTTAGTCTTTGGCTTAAGTAGTTGCTTGCTATTTATGGAGGTGTTTTATTGGAAGCCTATTCTCTACGCAGAAGTTGATTTAATTTACTAGATAAATTTGTGCTAAAAGTATGTGACAGCAAATCAGTCCGTTAGGAATATTGAGAACTTCCACCATTAAAATCTTGCAAAAAATACTGGTTTGAGTCTTGTTGAATCCCCTTTTTTTTAATTAAATTAGTCAAAAATCACATTTATGGAATTCAGTCAAAAATTAATTCTCGCCAATAATATTGTAGTTGAAAACACCAATGTCCACTTAAAGGACTCTGAAGGTGTTGATGAAATGATTATGCATATTGGAGATGTTGTTATCGCTGCCGTTTGGGCAGATCATGGTAAACTATTGGTAACCTTAGAAAATGGTACCATCAGAGTTTATCGCAATCATTTAGACTACGATATGATTTAAGTTCAAAACAACAAAAAGATCGGTTTATCCGATCTTTTTTATATGTTATTCTTTTTGACAAAATTACACTCTTCCTTTGAGTGCACTAAAAACCCAGGCGTTGGCAAAGAAGCCTACTCCTACTGCAACAAATCCCCATCCCGCAACTTCGTTATATCTGAATATCCCTAAGGCTATTAAAATCACTCCCATCGCAATCATAATCAGTGTTGCCCAACCCAAAATTTTATTTTTATTCCATTTGTTACTCATGGTAAATTATATTAATTAAAAATTTTAGCTAACATTTCTTTTAATAAATCTCCTTGTGGCATCGCTGATGCCCCAACTCCTTTGTTTTTTAAATCGATATCTTTTAGAATCGAGATGATTTGACTGACCTTCCGCATAGGATAATTTTTAAAACCGATTTCGTAGTCTTTAAGCCCGTATTGACTGATTTTTAAATTCTTAACGACATTGGTAGCGGATTTGTCTTTCAATCCATGGTATAAAAGCAATTTAGAAAAATATGAATACACCAGACCTAAAGTTAGAACCAGAGGATTGTTTTTGGTATTCTGCGAAAAGTAATGTGCAATTTTATACGCCTTCAATTGATCGCGATCAACTATGGCTTTGATCATTTCGAAATTATTAAAATCTTTGCTAATACCGATATTCCGCTCGACCACTTCGGCAGTTATTTCACTGCCTTTAGGTAAGATAATCGTCAACTTATCGAGTTCGTTGGCAATTTTACTCAAATCCGTTCCTAAAAACTCCACTAACATTGCAGCGGCTTTGGGCTCGATGCTGTATCCCTTTCCGGAGATTACCCGTTTTAACCAAGCTTCAATTTGATATTCACGCAGTTTTTTACTCTCGTAAAGCACTCCTTTTTTCTGAATGTTTTTATATACTTTTTTGCGCTTGTCCAAGGTTTTGTATTTATAACAAAATACCAATACAGTGGTGGGTTGTAGATGTTCTAAATAATCGTCTAATTGATCAATAGTCCTAATCAGTTCCTGTGCCTCTTTTACAATAATTACCTGGCGTTCGGCCATTAAAGGAAATCGTTTGGCATTGGAAATAATCTCCTGCATACTGACATCTCTGCCGTACAACACCATTTGATTAAAGCTCTTCTCCTCTTCATTTAAAATATTCTTTTCAATAAACTCAGATAACTTATCGATATAATACGGTTCTTCACCCATTAGAAAATAAACGGGTGCTATAGTTCCAGCTTTGATATCTTTTGTAATTTGTATTACCTGATCCAAAATATTTTTTGTTTAATTGTTCTTTGTCATTAGAAAAAATATCTTTGTGTTATGCAAAAATTAAATTTTCCTTCATTTGAATTTCGCTTCAAAAATACTAAAAATAAGCTTGCTATTTTTGATATCATTCGGAAAAAGTTTATTCAGCTTACCCCTGAGGAATGGGTACGCCAACACATAGTTCACGATTTGATATTTAACAAAAATTACCCCGAACAATTGATCAATGTTGAAAAAGTGATAAAAATAAACGATCTAACTAAACGTTATGACGTCGTTGTTTTTAAGCCCAATGGGACTATTTATTTATTAATAGAATGTAAGGCACCACAGGTCAAAATTACTCAAAGTACCTTTGATCAAATTGCGCGGTACAATTTATTATTAAAGGCCGATTTACTTTACATTTCAAATGGATTAAATCATTACTATTGCCAGATGGATTTTGAATTGGAAAAATATAATTTTTTGCCAGAACTTCCCCTATATCAATTAAAACAATAAATAATGTCAGATTTCGCTATAGTTATTTTAAATTGGAATGGTAAACAATTACTAGAACAGTTTTTGCCTTTCCTTATTAAATACTCCGTCGGCGCTACCATTTATGTAGCAGATAATGCCTCAACTGACGATTCCATCAGCTTTGTTAGAACTCATTTTCCATCGGTAAAAATTATAATAAATGACGACAACTATGGGTATGCAGCGGGTTATAATCGCGCCTTAGAAACAGTTACTGAACCCTATTTAGCATTGGTGAATTCCGATATAGAAGTAACCGAAAATTGGTTATTCCCCATTAAAGAACTGTTTGATCAAAATCAGAAGATAACGATCATTCAGCCAAAAATTCTCGATTTTAAGGATAAGTCTAAATTTGAGTATGCTGGCGCTGGAGGTGGATACATCGATCGATTTGGATTTCCATTTTGCCGGGGCAGAATCTTCGATACTGTGGAAGCTGATCTAGGTCAGTACAACGATAGTAGACCTGTTTTTTGGGCATCTGGAGCCTGTTTCTTTATACGCCGGATAGGCTTTGAGGAATTGAATGGTTTTGATGCTGATTTTTTTGCACATCAGGAGGAAATAGACCTGTGTTGGCGCGCAAGAAACCGTGGATTTGAAGTTTACTATTGTGGGCAATCAACCGTATATCACGTAGGGGGTGCTACTTTGGATTACCAAAACCCGCGCAAGACCTATCTGAATTTTAGAAACTCATTGTTTATGTTGTTAAAAAACCTACCGCGGAAAAATTTATTTTTAATGATTTTTATACGTCTTTGTCTAGATGGTATGGCTGGAATTAAATTTTTATTTCAAGGAAATCCCAAGCATTGTCTTGCTGTCATACAAGCTCATTTTGACTTCTATAGGAAGGCTTCTTACTATTTTAAGAAAAGAGCCGGTAAGCAACAAGAGGACTATTACTATTGTCAAAGCATCGCCAAGCAGTATTTTATAGAAAAAAAGAACTATTTCAAACAAATACTTTAACATTAGTTTCGTTTAAATTATTTTAATAATTGCACAATTTTTGATAGATTAGCAACATATAACAAATCATTATTTATTATGAAAAAAGTCATTTTAGGATTATCTATTTTGGCAATTACTTTAAGCTCTTGTGGGAGTCAAAAGAAAATTGCTGCTCTAGAAAGCAAGAACAAAGAGATTCAAGATTTATTGAATACTTGTACTATTAAATTAAATACGTGTTTAACGGAAAAAGAATCTTTAAAATCTCATGCTGATTTATTAAAAGAGACTAATGATAAGTTGTTAAACAATATGGGTAATCTAACTACTTTATCTTCTAAAGGAGCAGAAAACTTAGAAAAATCATTAGAAAGCATGAAAGAGAAAGATCTTAGAATTTCACGTCTTCAAGATGCGGTTTCTAAGAAAGACTCTGTTACTTTAGCTTTGGTAACCAGTTTGAAAAGAGAAGTTGGTTTTAATGATCCAGATATCGAAGTTAATGTTGAAAAAGGGGTTGTATTTATCTCTATTGCAGATAAATTACTTTTCAAAAGTGGAAGTTATGTAGTTAGCGACCGTGCTAAGGAAATTTTGGCTAAAGTAGCTAAGGTAGTAAATAGCAAGCCGGACTTCGAATGTATGGTTGAAGGACACACAGATAATGTGCCTATCAAAAATGCGATGATGGAAGACAACTGGGATTTAAGTGTTAAAAGAGCTACTTCTATCACGAGAATTCTTCAGAATGATTTAGGTGTTAAACCAGAACAATTAATCGCTGCTGGTAGAAGTTCTTATGTTCCTTTAGTTTCTAACGATACTCCAGAAAACAGACAAAAAAATAGAAGAACTAGAATCATCATCATGCCTAGAATTGACCAATTCTATGATATGATTGAGAAAGAAATGAAAATTTTAGCAAAAAGCTAAATCGACATTTAAATATATTTAAAGTAAAAGACCGTTTCGACGGTCTTTTTTTATGTCTCTTAACGATTTCTAGCGTTTATTGGCGCCTTACTGTCTTATTACATCACTATAGGTATCTATGTCTCTAAGGTGCTTTAAAAACGCATAGAATGCAATACCTTGTTTGGACTGGATTTTAGAAAGCATTTGAAAAATTCCAATAAAAAAGGGCTTATACATTTGTATAAGCCCTTTTGTTATTAATCTTCTTTCCAGTCTTTCAGTTCCTTCTCAATTTCTTCCCGGGTTCTGCCGCTTTTTTCTTGAATTTTTCCTACCATTTCATCAAACTTTCCTTCAGCGAAAGCTTTGTCATCGTCAAACCATTCGCCATATTTTTGTTTAACAGCGCCTTTAATTCGATTCCATTTTCCTTCTATTTCTAATTTGTCCATAATTGATAAGTATTGGGTTAGATTATAAATCTATTAAAAATATTTTAGATAAACTGCCAATTTAAAGTTAAAGCAAGAATGTTGTCTATGATTATCTCAGTAAAAAACTACATTATTATCAATAATATAGTTAGTGGTTGCAAATAATTAAGAGTTGATATGCCTGCTTAGTTGCTTAAAACAACAAAGCAGTGATGCACTTGCGTTCATCACTGCTTTATACTACATTGGTATGCTTAACTGTATGGAAGTTATGGTCTTATTTATTTACTAAAATCTTTTTAGTAAACTGACCACCAGCATTTTTAAACTTTAAAAAATAAACTCCAGACGATAAATTATTCAAAGGAATCGTCCAATTCGAAGAAAAAGTATCGGTATTGCTTATATTTAGTAAGGCTTTACCTGCAATATCATATAGTATTACTGTTGCGCCTTTCAATTGATCACTACTACCTTCAATGGAAATCACGTCTTTTGCCGGATTTGGCCATATTTTTAATTCATTTTCTAATTTCAAATTATCCTCTAAAGATAAAGTTCCTTGTGTCGAACTTACCACCACAGAAAAATCTTGTTTGCCTCTTGATAAATTATTTTTATGAGATACAACTAATTTATAAACTCCTGGATCAGCATTGGGAATTTCTACTTTTTCAATATTATCAACGTCATTATCACCTTTTAGAGCAAATAACAGGTTGAAATCTTTATTTAGTTTCCACGGGAAATATTCGGTACCGTCTTTAAAAATCCTTAAATCCAAATCATTATCAAGTGCAGGTGTTGGGTCATCCAAATACTCAGCAAATTGGTCATTTAAATTTCTTGGGCTATCCGTCCACGCAAGAGTGGCTGTTAAATTAGTTCCCGATTTTGCAACTGTAATTTCCTTTTCGTAGGTAGCTCCTTGCGTTAAGGTCAATTCGTTAATTAAGGCTGAATCAGATTTACTTTGTGAAATCACTTCAATACCGCGTTTAGCATTGATTAATCCCCATCCGAATTTGTGATCTGGTCCAGGGTCTGTTCCTGTTTCATCAGCGGTTTGAACCATTAGAGCGCGCAGCGTTGCTGATCTATATGGGGTTTCATTTTTTTGAATAGCGTATTGTTGCCATAGAATTAACACACCTGAAACAGCGGGAGCTGCCATAGACGTACCATTTAGACTCTCATACGATTTATTATCGGGATTGTTGGTTGTCGAAAAAACCTGAACTCCTTTAGCAGAGATATCCGGTTTAATCCTAAAATCATCGGTTGGTCCAAAACTGCTGAAAGGTGACATGGTTACTTGATTCGCGCTTGTATAATTGGGTACATCATAAACAGCAGCTACAATAATCGAGTTTTTAGCTAGAGAAGATCCCAGTAACAAATCATTTCCTTTTTTCGTTGGGTTTAAAGCAAAGTAGTTTTGACGATCATTTCCAGCAGCAACAACAGGCTGATAAAAAGGTGCATTAAACGCAATCATATCAAATCGATATGCGGTAAAATCATAGGAACCAAAATAATCTACTGGAATCGGAAAATCATCGTTCGTAGTATCAACTCCATAGGAGTGATTAGAGACCAGTAAACCTTCTGCTGCTTGTGTTGCCATTTCAGAAGTATCTTTATTCCAGTCATTGCTCCATATCGTGGCCTTAGGTGCCATTCCTTTGGATGTTGCATTATTGGTACCTGCAGAAGCTATAGTTCCGATAACATGGGTTGCATGACGATTGATAGCAGAACTTTTATCTTTAAAAATAATTCGTCCATTGAGTTCTACATGGGTTGATAAGCCAACTCCACCGTCCCAAACACCGACAGTCATGTCTTCTCCATTTAGGTCTAATCCCAATTCTGTTTTGATATTATCAACTCGAGCGGTCTTTCTAGATCCGGCATTTTTTGTACTATAATAAATTAAATGGCCTTTTTTATCGATTTCATACACTGCAAAATAATTTCCATCCTTGTCAAAGCCACTTAAAGGTAGTCCTTTTGCAAGTGCATATTCTCGTGCTTTCGACTGGCTTTCGATAGCATATGTTTCATCGGCAGTTGCAAAGCTTTTTAAAATATCTACTTGAGTGTTTTTTGAAATATTTGCTTTGACTTGCATATTTTGTGCTTGTGCTGTAAAGGTCAAAGCTGCAAAAGCAAAAAAAGCATATTGTAATTTAATTTTCATAATTAGAGTTTAAAAACTAGTCCATAAAACTAACACTTTTTTAAACATTTAAAACGTTTTTTTTATCATTGCTTTGGAGTATAATTCATTCAAATGGTTAATATATGATAAAAAAGACATCATAAATCATGTTGAATGCATATATTTCGTAATTTTGTATCAGTTATAGTTAAAAAAAACATTAATCACTATAAGTTAATTTTTAGTTTTTTTGCTTCATTCCAATAACGATCCATCTCCTCCAAATTCATATCGGTTATCGTTTTACCTAAATCCGAAGCTTTTTGTTCAATATACTGAAATCTAGTTATGAATTTCTTATTAGTTCGCTCTAAGGCTGTTTCTGGATTTATTTTTAAAAAACGCGCATAATTGATTAAGGAAAACAATACATCGCCAAACTCCTCCTCCATCTTGTCGGTTTGTTTCAAATCGACCTCTTGTTCAAATTCGTCTAACTCCTCTTTAACCTTGTTCCAAACATCCGCTCGATTGTCCCAATCAAAACCGACTCCTTGAACTTTTTCTTGAATCCTACTTGCTTTAATCAAAGCGGGGAGACTTTTGGGAACTCCACCCAAAACAGACTTATTGCCCTCTTGTAGTTTTAATTTCTCCCAGTTTTGTTTTACTTCTTCCGATGTACTGACTTGTACATCACCATAGATGTGAGGGTGTCTTGATATCAGCTTCTCACAGATTCCATGTGCAACATCTGCGATATCAAAAGCATTTTTTTCACTACCGATTTTAGCATAGAAAACAATATGTAACAATACATCGCCCAATTCTTTTTTGATTTCTTCCAAGTCCTCATCTAAAATAGCATCTCCCAGTTCATAAACTTCTTCAATGGTTAAATGACGAAGACTTTCCATGGTTTGTTTTTGATCCCAAGGACATTTTTCTCGAAGATCGTCCATGATATTTAATAACCTTTCAATTGCTTTTAATTGTAATTCTCTAGTATTCATGTCTAAGATTTTGGTTTAATTATGATTGAAGTTAATTTCTATATTATCCATCTATGTGTAAATATAAGCATGCAATAACTTTTATCCGCAAAAAAAAATCCCGTTAAAAACGGGATTTTTTTTTATTTTTCAGCGCTTTCAACTTCTGGAGCTGCTGCTTCAGCATGCTCTCCGAAAGCCTCTTCAGTAATCATACCTCGATTTTGAAGAATGTTATACCAATTTAAAACCTTCTTAATATCCGATACATACACGCGCTCTTCATCAAACTGTGGAAGTATCTCTCTAAAATAAGTTGTTAATACCGCATTGTCTTCTTTGTGAGAAACTGCCGCTTGGTAATTTTCTTTCTTTGCAATCGACTTAAATACAATAAATAATTTTACTTCATCATCATAGGTATACATCGAGATTTCAGAAAGCAAACTCACATTATGTTTTAATCCAATAGTACTTCTTTTTCCGTCTACTAAAGACTCGGCAACAAAACCTGTACGTGTTTGTACTTTTAATTCATACAATCCTGGTTTTCCTGAAATGGCTAATATTCTATCTAAACTCATTTTTTGAAATTATTTTAATTTTAAAGTAACAAATATCTTCTCTTGTGATTTTTATATTATCTCCCTTTTTTAGAAGCAAACTTCATCTTGTAATTCGGTACTATTTTCCCTTCAAATATGTTTTGCAAACGACGTGCATTTAATCGTTTTTTTAAACTATTAATTTTATCGGTAAAAAGTATTCCTTCAATATGATCGTATTCATGTTGAATAACTCGCGCTGCCAAACCTCCAATTTGATCAACGTGTTTTACGAAATTTTCATCGTAGTATTCAATGGTCACCAATTCTTTTCTGTATACATCCTCATTAACATCGGGTATACTTAAACAACCTTCATTAAAAGCCCATTCTTCACCTTCTTCTGCTAAGATTTTAGCGTTGATAAAAGCTTTTTTATACGTAGATAAGAACAAGGCTTCTTCTTCTGATACATCGTCATTCTCTGCGAACGGAGCGCAATCTACTACAAATAATCGAATTGCCAAACCTATTTGAGGTGCCGCCAAGCCTACTCCATGTGCACGATTCATCGTTTCAAACATATTCTCTACAAGATCAGCTAATTCCGGATAATCTGGGCCAATATTTTCTCCTACTTTTCTCAATACAGGATCACCATAACCCACAATTGGTAATATCATAATAGTTTTGTTTAATATTTATGCTGCTCAAAATTTTAAGCAAACACAAAATTAATCAAAAAAACAGAAAGAATTATTACAATATACAAATTTTGGTATTTATTTTGCACTATCTTGCCTATACAATCACGATCACAAAAAATTAATTTTAAATCTGCCCACGGAATAGCTATGTTTAAGACAGCGAGAAAATTCACGGATAACCTACACCTTACCGACTCTTTAAAAATTACCATATCTTCTATTATTCCCTTTTTGGTGTTGATGCCATACAAGGAATTTACGCTTGCTTTTACTATAGCAATGGGAGCTTTATTAACTGCCCCAGTAGATATACCCAGTAACCTCAAACACAAGGTAGTAGGGCTATTAGTTGGTGCGCTATTAATTCCAACTATTACCTTTGTATTGTGTACTGTGGTTGGAACTTTCCTGTTTTATCCCGTTTTTTTGACCATTATATTCGCATTATGTATGATTTCTGTTTATGGACATCGCGCAAATATGCTGTCTTTTACCGGTTTATTGGCCGTCAGTTTATCTTTCGTTCATCCTTATCAAGGCAAAGATTTGTATATGCATTGCTTGATGCTTTTGCTGGGTGGAATACTTTATTTGGTCGTATCCCTGCTGTTTAATTTAGCTCGACCAAGAAGATATGCGGCTTTGCAAACTTCGGAATGTATGGATTTGACTTCCCAATATTTACAATTGCGTGCTAATCTATGGGCCAAAGATGCCAATAGAGATAAAATAATTGAAGAACAATTGAATATTCAGGTAAAACTCAACGAAATACACGAAAATCTGCGTGAATACCTCGTTAGAAATAAAGCCAATACAGGGAATTCTTCCTATAACCGAAAGATGTTAGTCGCTTTTACTGCGTTGGTAGATATTCAGGAAATTGCCCTGTCAACTGCCTTTGATCATAAAAAGTTATATAGCTTATTTAAGGATCACTTAGATATTATCGAAGACTATAAAAATTTGGCGGATCAATTTGCCCATACGATCGCGAATATCTCACTTTCTCTGAATCTCGGTAAAAAATATATACCGAAAACCTCTTTAACAGACGATCTAAAAAAGATTGAGGATAAACTGCATCAATTTCAAAAAAACAGTCAATCCTACTCCACTTCAGAAGCTGTTTTGATGTTTTCCAACGTGATCCACTATGCGGGTAAACAGATCGAAAAAATAAAAATATTGGAACGTGTTTTAACCAACACAGTTACGGAAAGTGACCTAAAAGGTAAACATAAAGATTTGGAGAAATTTTTAACTCCTCAACATTACCGCTGGGATACGTTAAAGGAAAACATGAATTTTTCCTCGACTATTTTTCGTCATGCACTGCGGTTAACCATTACTATTTTAATCGGGTTTATGATAGGTCAGATCTTTAACTTGCTTAATGCATATTGGATTTTATTGACTATCGTTGTGATTATGCGCCCTGGTTTTGGACTGACCAAACAGCGTTCCTTCGAGAGGGTTATAGGTACCGTTGCCGGAGGTCTTGTTGCATTCGGATTGCTGGCATTTATTGATAACACGACTGTATTGGCCTTACTAACGATTTTTACCATGATTGTTGGGTATTGGTTTTCTCATACCGATTACAAAATTGGGGTAACTTTTATAACGATTTATGTCGTCTTAATTTACGGTATTTTGACCCCAAATTTTATGGACTTACTCACCTATCGTATTATTGATACCCTAATAGGTGCTGTGCTGGCTTTTGGTGCTAATTATCTTTTGTGGCCCTCTTGGGAGTTTTTAAACCTCAATGTTCACTTGACCAAATCGATTAAAGCCAATAGAGACTATTTGAAAGAAATTTCTATTTATTACAATGAAAAAGGAGAAGTAACTTTGCCTTATCGATTAACTCGTAAATATGCCTTTATCGAAATTGGGAACCTGATGTCGTCCTTCCAGCGAATGATACAAGAACCAAAATCAAAGCAGAAATACCGATCCGAACTATATGAATTAGCCGTTTTAAACCATACGTTATTGTCTTCTGCTGCTTCTATAGGCACCTATATACAATCGCACAAAACCACGGAAGCCTCTAAAGCTTTTAATGTGGTGATGGATACCATTGTCAAAAATTTAAATACGACTATTGAGGTGATTCAAGATTCTTCTAAAGAACGGTATATCATGACGCAAGATGAGCAAAAGGAATATGAAATCAGTTTTTCCTATTTAAAAGATATACGTGAAAAGGAATTAAAACTTTCGATCGATGATGATGAAGACATCAAAGTTAAAATGGAAGAATCACAACTCGTCATTGAGCAATTGATCTGGTTGACCAATTTATCCGAGCAGATATTAAAGGTAGCGAAGAAATTGGCTTATAAGAAAAATCTAAAGAAAACGGTTTTCGCTGCTTAGCAGAACTAAAAAAGGGATCTTCATATTGCAAATGAAGATCCCTTTCTTAATCCTAAACTATATTAAAGTGCTGATAGAAAATTATTTTTCAACTAAGAAGTCTTCTAGATAGCGGAATTTTTCGGTCAACTCACCGTTTTCCGTAACGCAGGCTCTACTGAAAATCCCGTCTTTATCTTGATTAAAGAAGGCTGGCATCACTTGTTCTATAAAGGATTCTCCAAAACCTTCACTGGCATCTTTGGGTAATTCACAGGGTAAATTATCTACTGCCATAACAACAACAGCTGCGGGGTGTTCAATACTAACTTCTTTATTTTCTCTAGGATAATAACCGTAAATAGGATCAGCAATAGTAGAAGTACGTATCGTAGAATCGATTGGACCATCGATATCACAAGAGATGTCGGCCACTACTTTAATCTGATTATGCGCACCATTTAACATGGCTTGGCTAAGAATTTTAGGCGCACCCGTTTTATAGAAATGGCCCGCAATAAAAATATCTGCTTCACGTGAGAACCGTTCAAAGTTGGATTCGTATAATTCTGGATTTTTATAAAAATCACTTTTTGAAACGGCTGTTCCATCAATTCTCTTATAGTAGTCCGTTACATCAATTTGAGCATAAACGGGTACATCAAAAACCTTAGCTAAAAAGTCCTCTACGGAAACTTGCTTCATTTTCATGCCATCTAGGATCTCCTTTGCTCCCATACCAACTTTACCATGTCCTGTTAATATAACTTTAACTGGCGGTAAATAAGGCCTGCTTAAACGAGCGATTAGATCTTCTTTGTGTAGTAAGAGTTCCGCTTTGACTAAATTAAACAATTCGTATTTAATGCCAAAGGCTCTAAATCCGTTATATGCTCCAACGATACCGGCATATCGGCCGAAACCAATAAGTCTTTTACCGTTTTCATCAACCAAAGTCTCGTGATCAATTAATCGTATATTTTTATCCAAACAAGCTTGTAATAGTGCCCTGTTGTGACTTTGCTTTTTTATAGTATGCGAGAAGAAGAAATAGGTTTTATTTGGAATAAGCGCATCAATGGGCACTTCCTTTACCCCTAGTAATACATCACAATCGGAAAGATCATCGCTGACTTCAAAACCCAAATCCTTATACTCTTGATCCGAAAATACACGAATATCTGAGGATTCAACGACAAATTGTGCATCAGGAAAGCGCTTTACGACTTCAACCAATTCAGAAGGACTAAAAACAACGCGTCGATCTGGTGGGCTCTTTCTCTCTTTTATAAGTCCAAATTTCATAGGTAGAATATTTTATTTTATAACTTTTTTATGGCGTATACTAAATGGATTGATGTTTATAAGTCATAAACAAAACTTTGATACAGATTCCATAAAAAAAATGTTAAGGCTATTAGTAGTATAATCTTCCAAATTTAAGCTTATTTAATCCTTTTACAAAGTAAAATGGCGAATTCATTTCGCAGCCTAAAAAAAAATATCAAATATTCATCTAGCATCGCATTTGCCTATAAGACTTTAGCTTATTTACTGCAGCGCGACTGCCATTTTATTAATTTTTTAATAAATTATAATTCGACAGAAAATACGCTAGCTCTCGATTTTTTATTTTATCTTTGCCCTTCGTTCTTTTGACTTGTCAATAGTACGAATATTTGGGGTCGATTGGCTTTGACAGCAAGTGGAATTAGATTGTAAGCATGTCGAGCGCTGAAAAACAGCTCGTAAATATCATTTTTCAAACTTTTCAAACGGCGAAAATAATTACGCTTTAGCTGCTTAATCTGAATTATAGTAAGATTTGCCTAGTTCTCACCAGGTGAGAAAGCTAGATTCTCCAAAAAAGCCTTGGTTTGTGGCGTTTTAATTAGGAGAACCGTAAAAATAAACCTAGGAAGCCTTTAGTCTCGACGGGTTTCTGAAATTAAGAGAATAAGCAACAGGTGGCGGTTCCTAGCCAAGCTTGTTGACGAAAAACTAAGAAGGAACTAAACATGTAGAAAGCTTTTTGATTGCTTGTTTGGACCCGAGTTCGATTCTCGGCGACTCCACAAATAAAAACCCTGACCGATATTAAAGTCAGGGTTTTTATATTTTATTCTTTATTACGGCCAATTCACCCTACTCCTTTTTCCGCATCAAAGTTGCAGCAAGTAGTCGATATAATCTTTTGCTTGTCGATTATTTTTGTTGTTACAGCAGTAGGAAACTTATTGATAAATTCAAAACTAAAATTGATTAAACACTTACAACCCTGTACAAAAAAACCACTAACACTTTATCGTAGCTAGTGGTTATTTGTTTTTTAAATCCTTGTGTACTTAAGTATCAAAAGAACTTTAAAGAAGGGTGAAAAATTAAGCGCGTCTAACTTGAACTGCCGTTAATCCTTTTTTTCCTTCTTCAACTTCGAAAACTACTTCATCATCTTCACGGATACTTTCCAATAGACCTGTACTGTGAACAAAAATATCTTGTGATGAACCGTCTTCTTTAATAAATCCAAAACCTTTGGCTTCGTTAAAAAACTTTACTGTACCTTTTTTCATGCCTTTTATTTAAATGTTATACTAACAAATATAAATAGAGATTATGTAATATCAAGTGTTTTGTTAATTTTTTATTTAAATTTTTTATTTGTATATATTTACTTATATTTTTATTATCTCATTTTTGAGATTTTAAGTTTCAGATTGTCGCATATAAAATAATATTATTTTACCGATTCAAGCTTGTTAATTCCACTTTGATTGCTTTATTCGTGACTCACGACTTTCGACTCACGAC
>DCKE01000024.1:230032-317386 GCA_002320285.1 Flavobacteriaceae bacterium UBA1682
GACTCACGACTCACGACTTTCGACTCACGACTTTCGACTCACGACTTTCGACTCACGACTCACGAAAATGGATTACTACATTGATTTTACCTGAGTATAGGCCTTGATTACTTCCTCGGCAAATTCGCCATTGAATCCAGATAATTTAAACCGTCCATTAGGATTAGCTGTATTGATTTCAAAATACGAATTAATCCACACCAATTCTGTTTTAACCAACGTGGAAACTTTGTTAGCCAAGCCAACATCTTGAGTCCAAATGGATATCGCCGAACTACTCCCCGCTTGATTCGCCTTTAAAATGGCATCCTGCTGATCCGTAAATGCAATTAAACAACCTACTGGTCCTTGAACGATAGTTTTATATATGGGCATATTGGTTTTGACATTGATCAAAATACACGGTGGTAGAAAATAGCCCTTGGGAAACGTATAAGCGATAGCTTCGTTCAACAGGGTTGCACCGGCTTGTATAGCATTTGTGAGCTGTTTAGTCACTTTATTTAGTTGTAATTTAGATATCATGGGTCCTACCTGAGTTTCTGGATTGAATGGATCTCCAACGGGTATTGCAGTTAATTTTTGTCTGATTTTATGAACAACTTCATCGTAAATACTTTGATGTACGAGTATTTGTGAACCTCCAATACTCAGTTGCCCAGAACTGGAAGTAAAACCTGCCATAATGCAGTTTATAGACTGATCGAGGTCGGCATGATCAAATATGATAAATTGCGATTTGCCGCCGAAGTTGATTGGTACACCTTGCTTATATCTTATTTCGGACGAGGATAACCAAGCTTTTCCTGTTAATACCGTACCGCTCAATGATATTTTATTGAGGTCTGGATTGGCGTTAATGGCATTGCCAGCCGTGGTATCAAAGCCGGTTAAGATATTAATAACCCCTTTGGGAAGTTCAGCTTCTGCTATCAATTCTGCCAAGCGCAAAGCGCTCAAGGGGGTGTATTTGGACACTTTGAGTACCACGGTATTTCCCGTTGAAATAGCAGCAGCTATTTTTGCACCAATGCTTACGAGCGGTCCATGGTGTGATATGTTGCTACCAATAACACCTATGGGTTCTCTTAAAAAATTGGTTTTACTAGCAAGTTTGGTGATCCATCCTGCAAAATATCGGAATATCTCTACGGTATATGCTACGTGATATTTACTAGTTGTCAGGGGCATTCCGTTGTCAAGTGTTTCAATCGTTGCCATCTCATCAATATGATTTTCGAGTATCGTTGCCATCTTAAACAGATAGTCTGCGCGTTGATGGACGCTGATGTGTGACCATTTTGGATCTTTTAAAGCCTTTTTAGCCGCTTCTACAGCTAAGTCGACATCTATTTTGTCTGCTTTGGCTATTTTGGCTAGAACAGCTTCAGTTGCAGGATTTACAGTTCTAAATATTTTTTGAGATTGGGCGGGAACCCATTCTCCTCCGATAAATAATTTTTTGGGCTGATTTAATAAAAAACGGATGGCATCTGGATGGACATTATTTCTGTTTGAAGCAACTGCCATAGGGCTATATTTAAAATTCGTCCAAATTTTAATATTAATAGCAAGCGGTTAAAATACAAATCAAATAGATCTGAATATCAATCAAAGAAAAAATGGGCCTTTCTGTAAGCCATGGGAGTCCACCCCGTGTGTTTTTTAAAAAAACGATTAAAATAAGTAACGTATTCAAAACCTAAGCAACTGGCAATTTCTACCATAGTCCAGTCGGTTGTACTGAGCAATATTTCAGCTTCATTGCTCAAGCGTTCGGCGATCATTTGAGAGGTTGTCTTATCAAAAATTGCCCGAACAGCGGCGTTGAGATGATTGATGTGTATAGTTAGATGTTGTGCATACATGCTGGGATTTCGCAATCTGATTACCTGACGCGGCGACAAAATGGGAAATTGACTTTCCATCGCTTGCTTAAAGAGAAAAGCAATACGACTAGAGCCGCTGTAAAGCTTACTAAATGTTTGAGTTCTAATACTTAAAGTATAGTGAATCATAATGCATAAATAATTTTGCAATAATTCAAATTTATAGAGATAATCGGAGTTTATATCCAACATCATTTGTTCAAACATTTGGCTTAGAAAATCCAACTGCAAAGCTGTAAGATCATATAACGGAATCTCTTCATTGTCAAATAACAGCGCTTTAGAGATAAGAGCATCTTTAAAATATTTATTGATAAAGGATTTGTTGAAAAGACAAATATATCCACTATGACTGGAGTTATTCGTATGTACTGAAAATGGCAATAATGGATTAGAAATAAACAATACTGGCTTTTGAACCGTGATTTGCTTATTTAAAAATACAAAATTAATCGGTGACTTGATTAAGCTGATGATAAAAAAATTTCTTCGGTGAAAAGGCATATTAACAATAGGCCGATCCCACACTATTTTATGGGTTTCAATATGATCTTTACGTTCTTGTAGACTAAAAAAATTTTTAAAATCATCTCGTTGATCAAAACAAAAATGACTATTTTTCATTGTAAGAGTTTTTGAAAAACACTAATTAAATATTCGAGCTGTTAAATATCTGAAATTCAATCGAAAACTAAAATATTTTTAACTAAAACATAAGTCATTTAAAATTATAATCTTATAAATTAATGTTAATTAAAGCGATAATCTTAACAAACAGTACTCTTGACTAAGATTTTATAAATGGGGAAAGTATGCAGTTACTTATTTGGACTTCGCCGTGGTTTTTAAGAAGGTCAACACCTTATTCAGATGCGATTTTCCACGGAATAAATTGCGGTATTTAAATATTACAGTTCCTGTTTGATCCAATATAAAAGTTTCTCTACCGGTTAAAAACAACCCGTTTCGAACGCCAAAAAGATTTAAAACGGCAGCATCAGGATCACTGAGTAGTGTCATTCCCAAACGTCGGTTATGGCTAAAGGCTTGGTGGCTCTCTACTGTACCCGAGTTGATACCGATTGCGCGTGCACCATAAACTTCTAATTCACTATATGCATCGCGAAATGCGCAGGCCTGTCTGGTACATACCAAACTGTCGTCTTTTGGATAAAAGAAGATCACTAGTTTTTTATCGATTAACTCGTCTGCTAAGTTAAATGTTTGACCATTTTGATCGGTTAAGGTGAAATTAGTTACTTGGTCTCCTATATTGAGTGATGAATTCATGCCGGTTTCGTTGTTGTTTTGATGTGGATTGACGCTTGCTGACGAATCAAAAGTAATCGGTAATTATAACTTCTGTTTAAATTACAAAAAAAAAGGCAAAAATCCGCGTTTAATCGTCTTTTTTTATAAATATAACACTGGGTAAATAACCGAAATTACTTTTAAAAATCATCGTAAAATAAGTGGTTTTACTATATCCTAACTCTAATGCGATATCATTTATATATTTATACTTACCACTTGACAATAATTCCTTCGATAAATCTAATTTTCTGTCTTTAAAATATGAAGCGGGGCTCATACCATAGATGAGCTTATATAATTTATTGTATTTTGAAGCAGACATATTGGCTATTCTCGATAAATCTTCAATACCAGGGAATGGGTGATATAAATTAGATATTAAATACTCTTGACTCCTATTAATGGCCTCTATATCTTTTTCATAAGTAACTTTTGCTGTTGATACTTCGCTAGCTCTTTCAAAAAAATAAGCGAGTAAATTGTAAACAGTACTTTTAATTTTTAGCTCGTAATTCGGATCTTTAACAAACTGTTTTTTTAGCGTGAATAGCTCTATTTTACTCCTGCTGTCGATGTGCTTATAAAAAAATATCTTCTTTTTATTTCGATTAAAAACCCCCTTGAATTGTTCATTTAGTTCACAATTTTTCAAGCGCTCGTCTACTAATTTTTTGTCTATAAAAATCCGTAATGAATAAATCCTATTGTCTTCATCAGCAAAATAGGTACTGCTAATATGACTATCTATAACACCCAAACCAAAATTGGAACGATCTCCAATTTCAAAATTATGCTTGTAGATCTTATGTTTATTCAAGTTGTCACTGAGGTCAAAATAGATGATCCAAAAATCATCAACAGAAGCTAAACGCGTAAACTCAATAGGTGCATTGATTGCAGTATCGATAAGTAAAACGGACAGTCCTGGAATAATTTCTGTAAAATAACAATAACCAGTAGCCATTGTTTTATCAAACTCCATGATTTTCTGATTATCGAGAATTTTAGCAGACAGTTCATCTACAAATTTTTGTCGCCACTCTGGAGATAGGCTAAAAGTATGTTTAAATTTTATTGTTGAATTTGCCATGAATTACAGTAGATTTTGATATTCTTTGGGAAAAACTCCATAGGTTTCTTTGAATCGTTTGGCTAAATAGGAAATACTCGAATATTTAAGTCTTTCAGAAACTTCTCCTATGGTGTACTGTCCTGTAGCCAGTAGTTCTTTTGCCCGTTGTAATTTATTGGTTTGAAAATACAGACCTGGACTTACACCAGTTATTTTGGTAAAAAGAATCTTGTATTTTGATGTTGACATCAGTAATTGCGCCGCTAAAATATCTACTCCTGGGAAGTCGTCTTCAACAGAGTCTAATAAAAAAAGTTTGGATTTTAAAATGGATCTAAAATCCTCATTAATGGCTTTTCCAATCACTATCTTATGGAGACTTAATTGAGTTAAATACTCCGAAATTAAAGCATAAACCAATGCTTTAAAGTGAAATTCATAAAAGGCATTATCACGCGATATTTTCCGAAACGCTTCAATTAGCAAAGAAGACCTGGGAGTCATTCTATCCAATCTAACAATCGTGTTTTTGTCTTGATTAAACATGTCCTCCGATATAAAAGCCATTTCAGGTATGTTTTTTATATACGTTTTTAGCAGTTCTCTATCGATGAAAATACAAATTGTAAAAGCTTTAGTTCCCTTTCTAATATTGTAATTTAAACCCAAGCTACTATCTGCAATTGAAAAGTTATAATTGAGTATTCCCAATTTATTATTTTCTTGATCATCAACACTAAAATCGATGTCGCGCTCGTCGGCACTATAAAAATACAAACCTACAAACTTAGCTTCTTCGTTGGTATACTTGAAATGGACATCATCTCGATATAGCGTGTCCTCTAACATGGCCGTTATATGATTTTCAATTGGGAGTATATAGTGAAAGCCTTCATAAGTGGAATTATTCCCTTTTATAAAATCGCCTTCTACAATACCGCCTATGGCTTGTGATAATACTTCGATCCAACGGAGATCGGCTCTGTAAAATGGTTCAATAACTATCATGATAAATGCAGGATTAAAAAAAATATAGCCGCAAATAACTACAATCATTCAATAAATCTATAAAGAATTTTAATGATGATTAAGAGTAATATTAATCACAAATATATAAATTTTCATGCATATATATAAAATATTACCACTAGTTATGATAATATTAATAAATATTTAGCTTTAGAAAATAATCTGATATTATTTTTTGAAGATTATGGTAATTATCATTTTTTTGTTGCTAATTCAAAAACAGTTATGCAAAAAAAAACCTGTAAATTTCTTTACAGGTTCCCTTTTTCATAGCAAATTTAGATATCTGATCGATTTATTTTCTGACCCCATATGGAAAAGGGTTGTGTTGAAAAAAATAAAATCAAAAAACAAAATATTTTAATACTTCAAAAAAGACCAACAAAACAACAAAACCAAATTTTCCCTATAAGTAGCCAGCTCAAGAAAAACTCAAAAATAAAAAAGTCTAATTCTCCGTTTATATATAAAACACTCTGATTGCTCTTCATAAACTTGAGAACAAATTTAGTTTAGTTTTCTGTGTTTACAAGCACTGAACAGCATATTTAACAAAGTAGGTCCTTTTGAGATA
Organism: Flavobacteriaceae bacterium UBA1682; assembly: GCA_002320285.1. Taxonomy (GTDB): domain Bacteria; phylum Bacteroidota; class Bacteroidia; order Flavobacteriales; family Flavobacteriaceae; genus Flavobacterium. The sequence continues at coordinate 235,911 of DCKE01000024.1, forward strand.
AAAAATGTTAAAATGATTTTGAAGTGCCATACTATTAAAACAAATAAATCAACGATTATACTGCAATATAACTGATTTTTATTTTGTTAAATACTATATTTTAATCGGTTTTTTTACTAATTATTAAAAAAGTATTAAAAAAGTTCATTCTTCCAAATCTTCTACATAAACAAAGTATATTTACATTATAAACACATTAAATTTACTCCATTGCTATAGACTTAGTACTGCTGTATTACATCTATCTCGGCATCGACTAAAACATAAAGCACTTTTGGCTCGTTTTAGCTATGGGTAAATAACAGAAAAAAACATGAAAAATCCCTTTATTCAGACTTTATTAGAGAGCAATCGCAGTTCAGCAAGTTTTTTAGATAAAATGCGCATTGAGAGTTTTACCGATATATTATTTCGCTTTTTATTTCAACTTGAAGATAAAAAATATCTTTCCGAGGAGGCTATTGAAGTACGATTGAATAGTCTAAGAAGCGAGTTCACCACGATTTTATTTCATTCTTTTCACGATGCTTTGCAAGTACAAGTGATCGTAGATCAGTTTTTTGACGCTTTACCACAAATCTATTTTAAGCTACTAAGTGATGCCAATGCCATATTGGACAATGATCCAGCAGCAACTTGTTTGCAGGAGATATTAATCTCTTATCCCGGTTTTTATGCGATATCAATCTACCGATTTGCACATCAGTTGCATTTGCAAAAAGTAAAGTTAATTCCGCGTATTTGGACGGAATTTGCCCACAATAAGACAGGAATTGATATACATCCTGCCGCAAACATCGGAAATTCTTTTTTTATCGATCATGGAACCGGTATCGTAATTGGCGAAACTACCATAATTGGAAATCACGTAAAATTATATCAAGGAGTGACTCTTGGTGCCATATCGGTATCAAAGGATAAAGCCCATATTCGACGTCATCCCTCTATAGAGGATCATGTAGTGATCTACTCTGGAGCTACAATTCTCGGAGGTGAGACCGTTATTGGTCATGACAGTGTTATCGGCGGTAACGTTTGGTTGACTAAAAGTGTCAAACCCCATTCTATTATTTATAATAAAAGTAAAATATATTCCAAAGACAAAGAAATTATTCCAGAACCAATTAACTTTATAATATAGAAATATCATGAAAGTAAATACCATTTTAGACACTATAGGCCACACACCTCATGTCAAGATTAACAGATTGTTTCCCGCGGATATTCAGGTATGGATAAAATTAGAAAAGTCAAATCCTGGAGGTAGCTTAAAAGATCGTATCGCTCTGGCGATGATCGAAGATGCTGAGAGCAAAGGATTAATCAATAAAGATACGACTATTATCGAACCTACTTCAGGAAATACAGGGGTTGGTTTGGCTATGGTTTGCGCTGTAAAAGGTTATAAACTGATACTGGTGATGCCGGAATCGATGAGTATGGAAAGAAGAAAATTAATGTCGGCTTATGGTGCAAAATTTGTACTTACACCCAAGGAGTTAGGCACAACGGGATCCGTAAATAAAGCCGTCGAATTGGCTGCACAAACAGAAAACTCATGGGTTCCACAGCAATTTAATAATGCCGCGAATCCTGCAATACACAGAAAGACAACGGCACAAGAAATTTTGCAGGCTTTTCCAGAAGGTTTGGATTATTTGATTACTGGGGTCGGCACTGGGGGACATATTACAGGAGTGGCAGAAGTTTTGAAAGAGACGTTTCCCGCTATTAAAGTTTTTGCAGTGGAACCGGAATTATCGGCCGTTTTAAGCGGTGGGCAACCTGGCCCCCATCCATTACAGGGAATCGGAGCAGGTTTTGTACCTAAAATACTAAATACGGAATTATTTGACGGAATTATAAAAGTAGGAAAAGAAGAAGCTTTTGAATTTACACAACGTATCGCCAAAGAAGAAGGTATACTAGCCGGGATATCAACTGGTGCTTCCTTAGCAGCCATACACAAAACCTTAGGGGATATTCCGAAGGGGTCTAAAGTGCTCACATTTAATTATGATACGGGCGAACGCTATTGGTCGATAGCTGATTTGTTTGATGAAAAGAGTGCTGAAATTAAACTATAATCTTAAAAAAAACCAGAGGCTTTCCTCTGGTTTTTTGTTAACAAAAAAGACGAAAATATAATTTTTTTACTGTTTTTAAATATATAATAACTATATTTGCTTATATTTTTATTTAAACCAGCTGATTTAGTAGAAAAACAGCTTCTGATATTTTCTTTGTTTTTTAGCTTACGCTAATTTCCCTTACTCACCTTATTTGCCAAAGATCTTATCCGCTGTATTAGTTTTTACTATCGGCAAAAAAAAAGATTAAATGATTCAAATCAACAAAAAATCACCCGAGCATCTACCGTCTAAAAATGAATTACAAAGCTATATCGCTTTTTTATATCAACACTTAGAACAATACGGTGATGAAAAAGTAGATATTGAAAAAGCTTTGAATTATGCTTTAGCCAAACATGGTAAACCTGGAGGTTTTCTACTTATTGCAAAAAGAGATGCGGAGGATATTGCAGGTATAGTTGTTATTTTAGATACCCAAATGGACGGATTTATTCCCGAACACATTTTGGTTTATATCGCAACGGATCACGCACTTCGAGGTCAAGGTATCGGTAAGGCCCTCATAGAGGAAGCCATCAAAGAAACTTCTGGTTCCATTGCCCTACACGTTGAAGCACAAAATCCGGCTATGAAATTGTATGAAAAATTGGGTTTTGAAAACAAATATTTAGAAATGCGTCTAAAGAAATAACCATGGCTTATATCACTTTAAACACGCAAAAATTAAAAGAAAACTTTGAGACTCTCAACGGGATTTTCGAAAACAAAGGAATTGAATGGGCTATAGTTGCCAAGTTGCTATGTGGCAATCAATTGTACTTAGAAAAACTCTTAGAACTCCATCCCAAGCAAATTTGTGATTCAAGAGCTTCAAACCTCCAAATGGTTAAGAAAATTAATCCTAGTGTTGAAACAATTTATATCAAACCTCCTCCAAAACGAAGTATTGACAAAATTGTAAAATATGCCAATATCAGCTTTAATACTGAGTTGGAAACCATTAAGTTATTGTCTAAATCGGCAGTAAAACAAAATGTACTGCATCAGGTAGTCATAATGGTAGAGCTCGGCGAATTAAGAGAAGGTATACTCGGTGAAAGCCTAATTGCATTTTACGAACAAGTATTTGAATTACCTCATATCGAAATTATTGGCATTGGGACCAATCTTACCTGTATGTATGGCGTTTTACCCAATGCGGATAAGTTGATACAATTGTCGCTCTACAAACAAATTTTAGAGGTAAAATTCAATAGGGAAATCAAATACCTTTCAGGAGGTGCTTCGGTCACTATACCATTGATTCTAAATGGTACCATACCCGATGCTATCAATCATTTTAGAGTTGGAGAGACCCTATATCTTGGAACCAATGTATATGATAATTCTTTAATAGAAAATATGCATTACGACGTTTTTAAGCTCTATGCCGAAGTCATCGAACTGCATGAGAAACCGATGATTCCTTCAGGAGAACTGGGACTGAATTTGTTGGGGGATAAAACGGAATTTGATCCAGCCTTGGAAGGGTCTATAAACTATAGAGCAATTATCGATTTGGGATTACTCGATATAGAAACCGAACACATCAGTCCCCTCGACCCTTCCATGAAAATTGTTGGTGCAAGCTCTGATATGATAGTGATCGATTTGGATAAGAACAAAGATGACATTAAAGTTGGAGACCTTATTCCCTTTAAAATGGACTATATGGGTATACTGAGAATTATGAACTCCGATTATGTGGATAAAAAAATAGAATAAATTGTTTTGGTAAACTAAATAAGTGGGCTTGATTCTGAATCGAACAAAATCAAGCCCATTTTATAGAAACTTCGCTACTTTTTTGTACGTCATTAGACTTACAGAACGATTTCATCAAAAAGCCTATCAAACGTTTCACTTAAATCTAGGCTTCGACCTGGATGGGGTCGTGAAGTCTGTATGCATGAACTTCGCACCGCGGTCAACCATCGAAATCGTTCAGCGATCTCCATTTTTGCTATTGGTCCACCTGATGCGTTTCCCACTACTATATTTTCAAATGCTTTAACATACTCCAGCAAATTTTCGTACTCGACTTCTGTTCGAAACAACTTAAACTTATTTGGATCAACAAAAAAACGAACTTGAATGTAACGCGATTGTTTACAAAAAACCACGACTCCAATATTAAAAAACTCCTCGCGTTCTACCTTGGGTACAAAACGAATAACAGCATACTCATATAATTGCATGTCGCGCTTTTTTTGCTTCATTAATAAATAGTTCCGAATTTTCCAATCGAGTAGTTAAAAAAGCCAAGTAGATTTCGCGTATTTGTTCTGCTGTCCATTCAGATCCCTCCCAAATTAGCCATTCTTCAGGGATTAAATTTACGATATCCTTTAATACACTAGAATTTAACAATGCTTTAAATTCCTTATCAACTTGGTCAAGCTCTGAAGCTTGCGGTAACAATACATGGTCTTTAATTAATGCAAAAGGCGTCAATGCACTTTTTTCCCAGTTGGTAAATGCATGATGAAAATAAAACGCAGCACCATGATCGATTAACCACAATTCTTGATGCCAAAACAACATATTAGTGTTTCTAAAGGTTCGATCTACATTTGTAATAAAAGCATCTAACCAAACTATTTTAGAGGCTAAAATAGCATCTATTGAAGTCGTAGCAGGATCGTAAGTCAAGGAACCCGATAAAAAATGTAAGGCTAAATTTAATCCTTGACTAAATTGCAATAGATCTTGAATTTCTTCGTCTGCTTCTGTTCTTCCAAAAGCCTCATCCAAATTAGCAAAAACAATTTCGGGCACTGCTAAACCGAGAGAACGTGCAATTTCTCCACCTAGTAATTCCGCTATCAAAGCTTTAACCCCGTGGCCAGCTCCTTTAAATTTTAAAACGTACTTGAATCCATCATCGGCATCGGCCAAAGCCGGTAAAGAACCGCCCTCTCTCAATGGCGTAATATATCTGGTCACGTCAACTGTGCGAAGTTGTAAATGATTTTGCTTCATATATTGCTGCGTTTTTCTAATGATTATAAAGTATGCTCGTTAATCTCTGATATTTAGTGTTTCATACCATTTGGGTTTGCATTTAAGTACCTGTGCATAAGTCGGACAATCCACTTGATGTGCACCAGCTAAATAACCAGTACTCATAAGAAATTCATTGACTATCTCTCCTCCTGTAAATTTAAAGTTTTTCTTAAACAATAGAACCCAGTCTTCTTTACTCTTAGGGTGTTGTAAATCTAACCATTGTTTAAAGGAACCAAAATCACGCTGAATTAGTAATATTTGCTGCGCATTGAAAATAGCAGCCTTAATCTTCAATTTATTTCTAATAATTCCAGAATTATTCAACAAACGTTCAAAGTCTTCATTTTGATATGAAGCTACTTTAGCAATATTAAAATTGTCATATGCTTGATAAAAATTGTCTTTTTTATGTAAGATCTGCGACCAGCTCAATCCAGCCTGATTTATCTCTAATACCAGACGGGCAAATAGTTCCCGGTCATCTTCAACTGGAAAGCCATATTCCGTATCGTGATATTTTTTATTGGGATTTAGACTTTCAACATCTAAACCATGTACAAATTTACAGTATGTTTTCTCAACCAATTCCATCAGACTTTTATTATTACACCGGCTTTTCGAAATTTCTCTGGTATATCTATTTTTTCATCTCGAGAAGTGATATTTGAAAATTCGCGGATTTTACCGCCCTTTAATTTTAAATACGCTTTTGAACGAACGCCTTTGGCCTTTTTTAAATACTTAATTTCCGAAAGACTGATAATCGATTTACTGGTTTTAATGAAAAAATTCTTTACAAAGAAATAAACAAAAAGACCAAATATAACTACAAAAAGATAATCGTAAGTAGTAATATCCTGCCAATTTATAAAGTATAATTTAGTAAAAGATGCAACTAATACTACAGTAACAACAATACGTTGAGCTCGCAATAACGATTTCATATCATCTTGGATCTCAATATGATTATTCTTAATATCGTGAATTATTTTCATGTTTTTTTTGAGTTTTAAACAGGCTTAATCACCCAATATGTATGCCAAATTTTATTAATCACTTTATGTACTTTTCCAACTAAAACAAAACATCTTAACTATTATAAACTATAGAAACTATTTTTATATATAGAGGTTACATACAAAACCTAATATTTTTATTTACAACTGTTTAATTCTAAATAAAAAATCTCGATAATATATTATCGAGATTTTTTTAGTAATTAACAACAGTTAATTATATATTCAAAGCTCTATTGTCAGTTGCAGCTAAAGCCGCTTCTTTAATAGCTTCTGCAAAAGTTGGATGAGCATGTGACATTCTTGAAATATCTTCAGCTGATGCTCTAAATTCCATAGCGGTTACCGCTTCCGCAATTAAATCTGCAGCACGAGCACCGATCATGTGGATTCCTAAAACTTCATCCGTAGTGGCATCTGCAAGTACTTTTACCAAACCATCAACATCACCACTTGCTCTGGCACGACCTAAGGCCTTGAATGGGAAACTACCTAATTTATAAGCTACTCCCGCTTCTTTTAATTGTTCTTCCGTCTTACCTACTCCAGAAACTTCTGGCCACGTGTAAACTACACCAGGTATTAAATTGTAGTTGATGTGCGGTTTTTGTCCTGCAATCAATTCCGCAACCATTACGCCTTCTTCTTCTGCTTTATGTGCCAACATCGCACCGCGAACCACATCACCGATAGCGTAGATGTTTGGAGTACTCGTTTGTAAATGGTCATTCACTTCAATCTGACCTCTATCTGTTAGTTTTACACCAGCCTTCTCTGCTTGAAGACCGTCTGTATAAGGGCGACGACCTACTGAAACTAATGCATAATCTCCTTCAAGTGTAATGATTTCCCCTTTTTTGTTTTCGGCTTCAACCGTAACAACATCTCCAGCACGTTTTACAGCCTGAACTTTGTGAGAGGTATAAAATTTCATTCCTTGTTTCTTCAACACTTTGGTCAATTCTTTAGATAAAGAACCATCCATTCCAGGAATAACACGGTCTGCATATTCGACCACAGAAACCTGTGCTCCCAATCTTAAATACACTTGACCCAATTCTAATCCGATAACTCCACCACCAATAACGATCAGGTGTTTTGGAATCTCTTTTAAATTTAAAGCTTCAGTGGACGTAATAACTCTTTCTTTATCAATAGTGATAAAAGGTAGAGAAGATGGTTTTGATCCCGTTGCTATAACCGTATTTTTTGCTTCGATCTTCTCAACAGATCCATCAGCCTTTGTTACATTGATTACCGTAGCGCTTTCAAAAGAACCTACTCCCTCAAATACGGTAATTTTATTTTTATCCATAAGATATTTTACTCCACCAACCATTTGAGTAACCACATCCTGTTTGCGAGCAATCATCTTCTCAATATTAATCTTTACATCCCCGGGAATTTCTATTCCATGAGCCGCAAAGTGAGCCATTTCTTCGACGTGATGTGAAGACGATAATAAAGCTTTTGAAGGAATACATCCCACATTCAAACAAGTACCTCCTAATGCTGAATACTTCTCAATAATAGCAGTGTTAAATCCTAATTGTGCACAACGGATAGCAGAAATATATCCACCAGGTCCTGAACCAATTATAACTACGTCAAATGAACTCATAATATTTTGTTTATGTTGTGTATATAATATAAAGTACAAATTTACGATTTTATACTAACTAGCGAAGTAATTAGCGAAAAGATTTTTGAATTTCAATTAGAACAATAAAAGCCTTTTTTTACTGTATTCATTTTAATTAAAACTATAATATTGCAACAGACTCCAATAAATCAACAAATCACATAAAACCGTTTTTAACCTCTTTTATTTACCAAACTAAAATCATCTACCAGAATAATAAACCATGAAAATGGTTTATTTAATATAAAAAAAACCATTTTGATCTAATTTACCATAACATATTGCTAATACGACATTAATTCACGTATTTTGATATTCAATGTAAAAATTAAACTGATGAAAAATTTCGATGCCGCCGATAATATTCAAGATTTACAATACTTTGGAGAATTCGGAGGAGTAAACCCTTCAATTTCAGACTCTTCTACTTATACTTTTTTGTCTGCCAAAACCATGTTTGATACCTTCGAAGGTAATACAGACGGCTGTTATTTGTATTCGCGTCATTCCTCTCCAAGCAATCTATATCTATCGCAAGCACTTGCTGCTATGGAAGGTTCAGAAGCAGCCAATGTAACTGCTTCTGGTATGGGCGCCATCACTTCAACATTATTACAACTCTGCAAAAGTAACGATCACATTGTTTCCAGTAGAACCATTTATGGAGGAACCTATGCCTTTATGAAGAATTTTCTTCCCGGTTTTGCCATAGGCACTACTTTTGTTGATATTACAAAGATCGAAAGTGTGCAAGCGGCTATATTACCGCAAACCAAAGTAATCTATTGTGAAACGGTTAGTAATCCTTTATTAGAAGTCGCAGATATTGAGGCTTTAGCAAAATTGGCTAAAAAGCATCAGATTACCTTGATCGTCGACAATACTTTTTCACCATTATCTGTTGCTCCGATTCAATTAGGTGCGGATATCGTTATTCACAGCTTGACTAAGTATATCAATGGAAGCAGTGATACTGTGGGCGGAGTCATTTGTGCATCAAGTGATTTTATCAATGCTCTAAAGAGCGTTAATGATGGCGCTTGTATGTTGCTGGGACCAACTATGGATAGTTTACGAGCTTCAAGTATTTTAAAAAACTTAAGAACCCTCCATATCAGAATCAAACAACACAGCCATAATGCACAGTATTTGGCAGAAAAACTCGAATTAGACGGTATTAAAACGGTATATCCCGGCTTAGCTAGTCATCCGAGCCATGCAAAATATAGCAACATGATTAATGCGGATTATGGCTTTGGTGGGATGTTGACCATTGATGTAGGAACCCTTGACAAGGCAAATGCCTTAATGGAGTTAATGCAAAACAACAATTTAGGTTACCTCGCAGTGAGCTTAGGTTTTTACAAGACGTTATTCAGCGCACCTGGAACTTCTACCTCGTCTGAAATTCCTTTGGAAGAACAAAAAGAAATGGGACTCACTGATGGGTTAATTCGCATTTCCATTGGATTGGATAACGATATCGAAAGAACTTATCAATCGATCATAAAATGTATGAAAGAATTAAATATTTTGTAAACATTTTTTACAAACAAAAAAAAGGGTCAACGGTTTGTTGACCTTTTTTTGTTTTATCTCAGAACAAAATGGTCGAATTAATAAGGTTTAGTTTTTTTTAATCATCCTCCTTGTCACCAAATGATTAATCTTTTGCGGAAATCTTGAATTTGTTAAAAAAAGTATTATTTTTACATTTATAAATTTTAAATGTTAAAAAAATGGATAATAAAACCTTTTCAATTATTTCGTATATCACACTTATAGGGTGGCTAGTAGCTTATTTTGGAGGAAAAGATAAGGCTGACGACTTGCTGAAATACCATTTAAAGCAATCCTTAGGCTTAATCATTTGTGGTTTTGTTTTTCAGCTTGCTCTTTCCATTTTAACTTTTATAGTGCCGATGCTTTCTTTCCTTTCTTTCTTGGGAATATTCTTTTTAGTATTATTCATTATCGGTATTATTAACGCGGCTAATGCTCAAAAGAAACCTTTACCAATAATTGGAAAAACATTTGAAAACAGCTTTAGTTTTATTGACTAAAATAATCGTAGTTAATAAATACATTTTCAACTCCTCACTAAAAAATGAGGAGTTTTTAATTTTAAAAGCCGTGCAGATTAAAAATAATTTTCTTTAATTTGATCTCTTTACGAAGAATCATATGATAAAGTTTAAATTATTTCTATTACCGATTACGCTATTGACAGTGATCAGCTGTCAGGTCAAAAAGCAATTACCCCTTGAAAATACAAGCGCTATTAGCACAAAAAGGCTCGACAAGGACTTTGTCTTGGGAAAAGTAGTAACATTATATTCAGAAAATCTAAAGGAAGATAGAATTTTAAATATCTATTTACCGGAAGACTACGACAATCAGAAACAATATCCAGTTATATATCTCCTGGATGGCAGTGCAGATGAAGATTTTATCCATATTGTGGGTTTGGTGCAATACAATACGTTCCCGTGGATTGACCGTATTCCGCAATCGATCGTAGTCGGAATCGCCAATACCAACCGAAAAAGAGATTTCACAGCAAACACTGAAATTGATTCCCAAAAGAAAATGATACCAAATTTTGGTGGTTCTCAAAAATTTATCGATTTTGTGGAAACAGAACTGCAACCCTACATCGAGCAAAACTATAGCACTACTCAATCAAAAACGATCATTGGACAATCATTAGGTGGGCTTTTAGCTACCGAAATACTCTTTACTAAACCAAGATTATTTAATAAATACATCATTATTAGTCCGAGTTTGTGGTGGAATGACGGTTATTTACTTAATACTTCTCCTGAAATACTCCAAACGGATTATAACCATACAACAGCAGTTTATATCGGCGTAGGAAAAGAAGGATCCATCGACGGATCGAAAAACCACATCATGGAAGAGGACGCTCAATTACTCGCAACAAAATTACAATCGTCCAAATCCAAAAACATCGAAGTGTTTTTTGATTTTCTTCCAGAAGAGGATCATGCAACAGTAACACATCCAGCGGTATTTAATGCATTTAGAGCTTTATATCCAAAAAAATAGCCCCTTTTAAAAAGTAAAGAAGTTCAAAATCTATAAGGTTTTGAACTTCTCTTTTATTGTTTTAGAAAGCTTGTCTAAGCCATACCTCCATTTACACCAATGTTTTGAGCAGAGATCCATTTAGCATCATCACTGACTAAAAACGCTACAACACCGGCAATATCTTTGGTTTCTCCAATTCTATTAAATGCAGACAAAGATGCTAACCGATTGATGACATCAGTTGACTTACCCGTTGTAAAGAGTTCGGTATTTGTCGGACCCGGTGATACGGTATTAACATTGATGCCCCGATGTCCTATTTCTTTTGAAAAAACTCGGGTTAATTGCTCAACAGCAGCCTTAGTCGCCACATAAGTGGCATAACCCGGCAATATGATTCTATTAACGGAAGTTGAAAAATTTACGATACTCCCGTTGTCCGATAAATGTGTTGCTGCCTCTCGCATCGTATTAAAAACACCTTTGACATTAATATTAAACTGCCTTTCAAAATCATCATCAGTAGTTGCTTCGATAGTTTTAGTAATCATAATACCGGCATTATTAATCAAAATATCGATACGCCCAAAATATTCCAAGGCCGCACTAAATATTCGTTTAACATCAGCTGTCTTGCTTACATCTGCCTGAATAGCGATAGCTTCTCCTCCATTTTCTTTGATTTCTCGCACTACCGCATCGGCGGCATCCTTACTTCCTGAAAAATTAACTACTACTTTAGCTCCTAGATCAGCTAATTTTATAGCTACTTCGGCACCTATTCCCTTTGAAGCTCCCGTTACGATGGCTATTCTCCCTGATAGATTTTTCATATAAATATTCTTTTATGTTTGGTCCGTAATTCTCAACAAATTTAGAGTGATTAACCAGTTTTAAAATTACAAAATTTTATGCTTTGATTACAAATTTTTTGTCTCTTCAGCGACTGTAAATTCATATGCACTTCATCAGGAAATCAGGATATCTTTTAAATCTTTATAAAAAGTAATTATAAAGTTCTACTTTACTAAGCAGTACTTAAACTATTAATTTAATGGTGTTTAATAGTATTTAGAAACATATAATAGTTTTTATCTATAATGAAAAAGAAGCTGTACTTTCGCTTTAGTCAATTACTGATTTCAAGCGGTATTGAGTAATACGATCCCTTGAAATCGATCTATATAAATAGTAAAATCGAATAATGCTAAAAAAAAGTTTTCATTAGGAAAAGTAAATTCCCGATTGTTTTGCTTGATCCATTTATAGTGACTAGCTTTGATTGCAGTAACTAAAAATCCAATGTCGTCTTATGAGCACCGTAACCCAAATCTTGAAACAAACCGAACACAGGCCATGGGATTTACCCACTACTCCTTGGTTATACTATCAGGAGTGGAACGAAGTCTTATTTATGCATTGGGAAATTGAACCCGAAATATTAAAGAAACTCATACCAGAAAACCTCGAACTGGATTTGTATAATCAAAAAGCTTGGATTTCTTTAGTACCATTTACAATGGAGAAAATCAGACCATCTTTCCTACCCTATTTTGCGCCTATTTCAAATTTTCATGAGATCAATTTACGTACTTATGTCACTAAAAATGGAAAGAGCGGTGTATACTTTATCAATATTGGTTCACAAAAGTGGCTATCTACCCTATTGGCAAAAAAATTATCTGGATTGCCTTACGAAAATGCAACGATAAAAAGGGAATACGATGGAAACAATCAAAAATATACCGCCGTCAACAATACTAAAGGATATGATTTCTCGGTCAATTTTAAGACAAGTCCACGTACAGCGTCCAAAAGTCTATTGGAAGTTTGGTTGACGGAGCGTTACTGTCTGTATGTCCAACAAGGACCAGTCCTGTATCGCTACGACATTCATCATGCAGTATGGGAACTCGAAAATGTTGAAATTGATTCAAGTCGTTTTCATGTAAACTATCAAATCGGAACTCTTAAATTAGTAAATTACCCCGACTACATCAATTACTCGAAAGGTATAAAAGTAGTAGCTTGGAATAAAGAATTGGTTTAAATACCTTTGTGTAATTAATTGTTTAATAATCTATTAAATTTCCTACTTCTTAACAATTGCCTTGTTTAAAAATTCATTAAGTTGATCAAAAAGATCTTTGGGATTGGTATATAACAATTGGAAATCACTAATACCAGCTAACGTTGTAGAGTGCTCAGCCTGTATGTGACGCATATAGATAATGGGTTTCTTCTTCGCTTTAGCATATCCCGCTTCGATTCCGATTCCGATACCCTTATAAGTGCATTCTGCCAATAAAAAACTACAACGATCAATCTCAGCCATCGCTTGTCGCATCATTTCTTTTTCACTGTTTTCATCGAAGGAGTACTGATCGACAAAAATCATCGTTTCAACATTGACTCCATTCAAGGCCATTCCAATCGCTATGAGTTCTTTACTTAAATTTTTCCTGTATTTATAATTTACTGCTATATATGCTTTCATCCTAAATTCTAAATTATTAATTGCAACAAATTATGTACTAAAAGTGCTTACTTGGTTCTAGTAGGTCTGATTTCTATTTTACTCGGCAAAACATTTCGGTTCATTTTCAATAAATCAACGACCAATTGGCCAACATCCTCAGGTTGTATCTTCCAAGAATCCTCCGCATTGGGAACATGTCCATTAAAGTGAGAGGTAACTGATCCTGGCAATATCACCGTAACTTTGACATCTTTGTCGCGCAAATCCAACATGGCAGCTTGCGTGAAACCAACCACACCAAACTTAGAAGCATTGTAGCCCGAACCGCCTGCAAAGAAATTGATTCCCGCTAAACTCGCTATCGACATAAAATAACCTTTGTTTCTTTTTAGCTCGCTTACACCGGCTTTTAGCGTATAGAAAACACCTGTCAAATTGGTGTCAATCATCGCTTTCCAATCGTCCACACTAAGCTCATCCACTGAAGCAAACTTCCCTAATCCAGCATTAGCAATAACAACATCCAATTGTCCAAAATGTTGAATGATCAAATTAACTGCTTCAATTTCATCGCAAGCCTCTCTGACATCAGATCTTAAGCCTATAATTTGATGCGTTGCACCAATGCTGCGTGCCGCTTTTTCAGCGTCATCTAGGTTTCTTCCCGATATGGCAACGCGGCAACCCGCATCAACCAATGCCTTTGCTACTCCATATCCAATTCCCTTGGTGCCTCCAGTGATATAAACCACTTTATTTAATGTCGTCATGATTATATTTTTTTCCAACTTTTTACTAAAAGTTAAGACCTTATTTTCAAATTTAAAGATTTTAAATAATATTATCCGTTTTTTTTATCAAAAAGACTTTTATCTAGTGAAAAAAATCCAGTAAAACGCTACAAATTCACGAAAACAACCATATAAATCTCTACCCTCAAAGTAAGGAGGGCTAGCGCCTTGAACCTCATAAAACTCCTGTTTTTTAAACATCATCTTAGTGCGGGTAATATGAAAATACTGAGATACGACAATCACACGCTTAAATGCAACTGTAGCTTGTAAATCAAGCGTATTATTTACAGTGGCCCAGGTATTATTGCCGCAATTGTCAACGAGGATACTACTCTCCGGAACCTGATGTTTTAATAAAAATTCTTTCATCTTTTCGGCTTCTTCATGTCCTTCCTTGCCCAAACCACCGCTGACTAATATCCTATCAACCAATCCCTTTTTATACAGACCCAAACCACATTGCATACGCTGTTCCAATCGAGCAGATAAAGTACCGTCTTCGTGAACTGTGGTTCCCAATATAACGGCTATATCCGCCCGTACTGTAGGTTGTTGAAGTCCATCCCAAATCATATATCCCATATGGCACAAAGACCATATAGCCAGTAACGCAACAACACAATACAGCTTTTTCTTCAAGATACTCTAATTTTTAAACAACTTCAAATGCAAAAATAGCCCTATTCTCGATAACTTAGACATCCAACATCGAAAACAGTAGCTTTCTGATGTTCAAAAGTGCATTTACAATCCAATTATCATCGCTGTGATAAACCTTTTTAAAACTTTGTGTCCAAGCTTTGTACTGTTCGATAAATCACTGCATAATCGCTAAATTAATCGCAATAAATCAAACGATTAAATAAGATCTGTTTACTAAATATTCGTTTTTAGCAAATCTAGTATATTTGTTAAAAAACCCAAAAAGAGTTCTTAAATTGCAAGGGTTTTTCACTTTAACCGCAGTACCCCTGTATGAAAAAAATTCTACAAATTTATATCGATTCCTATAAAGGCTTATCTCCATCTTCATGGATGTTGGCTTTTGTAATGCTTCTGAACCGTTCTGGCTCTATGGTTTTGCCCTTTCTAGGTGTGTATATGACTGGAAAACTGGGATTTACTTTAGAAAATTCCGGTTATGTTTTGGCCTGTTTTGGTATCGGATCGCTGATAGGTTCTTTTTTTGGCGGTTGGTTGACCGATAAAATTGGAAATTTTAAAGTACAGAGTTTAAGTTTGTTTCTTAGCGCTCCGATGTTTGCCATAATGCCCTTATTTGACACGGCAATTGGGTTGGGCTGTATTATGTTGATTCAAAGTACGATTAGTGAGGCTTTTAGGCCTGCGAACTCCGTAGCCATTACCTTATATGCTAAACCCGAAAACATTACCAGGGCTTTTTCACTAAACAGAATGGCTATCAATTTAGGTTTTTCTATAGGTCCAGCGATGGGCGGACTTCTCGCATCCATTTCCTATGCTTTATTGTTTTATGTCAATGCGGTAGCCGCTTTTCTAGCGGGCTGTTTATTTGTCTATTTCTTTATCAATAAAAAGTCAACAAAGGAGATCAATCGCGACAACCAAAGAGAAATCATCAATCCAGAAATGCTAAAACCGGAGAGATCTCCCTATAAAGACGGTCTCTTTATACTCTTTAATCTATTTTGTGCGTTATATGCTATTGCATTCTTTCAATTGTTTAGCACGCTACCAATCTTTTACCAGGAAGTAGGAAAACTGAGCCAGTTTGATATTGGAATCATTTTGGGTTATAGCGGTTTGATTATTTTTATATTCGAAATGTTATTGGTCCATATTGCTGAAAAGAAACTAAGCGTTACTCAAATTATTGTATATGGAGTTTTTTTGACTGGAATCGGCTACGGAATACTAGCTTTTTCTCACGGTCTGATCATCATTTATGCATCCATGACCATTTTATGCATTTCCGAGATGCTCGCGCTACCCTTTACCTCTACAGTTACCGCCTTGCGATCAGGTATCAATAATAAAGGTGCGTATATGGGATTTAACGGACTAGCCTTTGCTTCTGCATTTGTAATTTCTCCGATACTCGGCACCAAAATCGCTAAAATTTATAACTTTGAAGTATTGTGGATAGGTACGGCTGTTGTCGCAACCATATCAGCCATAGGCTTTTACTTTGTCCTCAAGAGAATGTTAACCCCAGAAAACTAACCCTAATGGAATTAAACGAAATCATCGTATCCGAGAATGCCTTTACCAACCCTGATCCTTATCAGGTTATACTATCCAACATTTCAGTGCTCAACGTATTGCGCGAAGAGGGAATTGAAGATTCAGAATTATTTGATGATGCATTAATCAGCTATTTAGTAGATTACTACTTCACACAAACTACAGCTGGCGGATTTTCACAGTTTGTATGGAATACAAAATGGTCTGAGGAAATCAATGAATTAATCGCAGTCGGATTAGAGATGATGCAAGCAGTGGATCACTTAGCCTATTTTGAAAAGCAACAACGCAGAATGAAAGGCTTAAGTAGCGTGAAAAAGAAAAAGTTTTTTGAACAAAGTTTCTCTGAGAAAAACCCCATTAAATCAACTATTGACGATGTCAGTTTTACAGCCATCACCGAAGATCTTACACAATTGCATTCTGATTGGCTGAAAAGTCATCCGCAATTAAAGGTATTGCCCATAGATGCGATGTTTGAGGAACTGGAATCTATTGTTGGTCATCCAATTGCGCGTTAAGATCTTTTTAGGCTAATTAAGATCTCAACAAAAACAGCGTAGTTGTTCGTTTTTTTACTAACTTAGTAAAACAAACCGCTTTTGTCGCTAAAATTAAATTGATAGTTTACTATGTCAAATATTTCATTTATCATTGAAGAACGTCCCGCAGATATTGGGAATTTTTTAGTTGGTCGTTTATTGCCTTTTCGTCAAAAACGATCTGTCGGACCTTTTGTATTTATTGATCATATGGGACCGGCCGCACTAAAGGATTATGAAAATCTAGATGTTCCCCCACATCCGCATATCGGCTTATCAACCCTTACTTATTTGTTTGAAGGTTGTATTATGCATAAAGACAGCCTGGGAACCGAAGTAGAAATCACGCCTGGTGCCGTAAACTGGATGACGGCAGGAAAAGGGATTACCCATTCCGAAAGAACACCAGAATACCTACGTCACACCGATAAAAATTTACACGGACTGCAAATATGGGTGGCTTTACCAAAGGACCTAGAACATATGGATCCGTCTTTTACACATATCAATGCCGACGAATTGCCGCATTGGACCGAAGATGACGTGGAATACAAACTGATCGCAGGCCACTTGTTTGATAAAAAGTCTCCTGTTCCCGTACACAGTCCATTATACCTATTGGAATTGAAAAGCAAAAAACGCACAAGCATCAATATCGGTTCAAGTCTGTTTGGAGAAAGTGGTATGTATATCTTAGAAGGCGAAATTGTTAGTGAGGAAAACCGCTTTGAGTCCAAACAGATCTTAATTGCCAAAGACAGTCAACTCTGCCAATTTGAAATGGCAGAAAATACTACGGTCTATATTTTTGGAGGTGCGGTTTTTCCTGAACCGAGACATATCGAATGGAATTTTGTTTCTTCCGATTTAAATACCATCGAAAAAGCTAAGGCAGACTGGATCGCACTTCGATTTCCAAAAGTTCCTGGAGATGACGGTTATGTACCCTTACCTGAAAAAAGAATATGATAATTGAACTAATAGATCAGGGAGATCAAGGCGTTTTTCATGGATTTGAAAAGGATATTCAAATAGGTGAAGTTCATTTTACACGAATTAATGATCATCAAATTGCCATTGATCATACAGAAGTGTATACAGAATATAACGGAAAGGGGTTGGGACAAAAGATGGTCTTAGAAGTTTTTGACTATGCTAGAAACAACCGGCTCAAAATAAAACCACGCTGCTCCTTTGTTCGTTTTGTCTTTGATAAAAATCCCGGTTCACAAGATCTTTTGATTGGATAAAGCTTTGAAGCAATCGCTATTTATAGTAATAGCGATTGCCACAAAAGTCAATAATTATCGGTTGACCAGCTAAAGTTCCGGCTAGTAATATACCACTGTCTTCGGTTGCATTCGCATTCATATTATAAAGAAAATCATATAAAAACTTGACTTTAACAAGCCCTTGAGCATCTATGACTCCATACTTTCCGTTTTTCTTCGCTATAAAGTAATTCTCACTACCGTCTAACCAAAATAGATAATCTAAGGTTTGATAATGATTTTCAACCACTACCATTCCCTTGATATCACGTATACCCCACAGTTTATTCTTTTCAAATAACACCAAATTGTGTTCGACCTGAGGACAACATACAGCTGGAGCAGATTGAACCGTATCCATTTTTAAAACAATACTGCCTTTTTTATCGATCCGATACTTGATTTCATCCAAAGTTACCAAGGCATAATCCGCAGTTCCCATCACAGAAGCATTTTGACTTAATAAGGTATAAAAATCCATTTTAAACATACCTGCTTGATCAAATTTAGCGGGAATCAACACCTTACCCTGACGATCGACATATCCGTATTTTTGCCCTTTAATAAAAGGAATTATTTCTGGAGCGCTTTCACAATAGGAAACGGGAATTTTTACTTGGGCAAATCCAACCGAAAGCTTGGTGTACAAAACAATACAAACAAGCATTCTCATCGGAAAAATCAATTTTATTACATTCATCGTATTTGGTAGATAGTTGATCCAAGTTCAAACAGGGCACATTCTAGTTCTATTTCAAAAAAGTCTATAAAACGCCAATATCTGAACGACCAAAGTAAACAAAAATCACTTAAACGCATAGGCTACCGATTAATAAAAAAGTGTGTTTGTGATTTTAGAATAAAATTGGAGCCTAAACCAGGTTAAAAATTTACACCCGTCAATTCAACTTTTCTCATGCGGGAATTCAAAAAGAGAATAAAAATGTCTTTTTAAAGCGAACAGTTGCTGAGTTGCGCTCAAAAACTTAAATTAGCGACTTAAACTAAAATAGAAAATGAGAAAAACCTCTTTATTTGTATTTCTATTAGCCGGTAATTTTTTATTTGCGCAACGAAATCTAACTATAGAAGAAGCGACATCGGGTAATTTCACGAAGTTTGCTCCGAAAACCATTACAGCTCCGCAATGGCAAGATCAAAATCAACTGAGCTATTTGGATGCAACTTATCAGAATTTGATGAGTCGAAATCAATCGAATAAATGGAAAGAAACCGTTTTAATTTCTAAGACAGATTTACAAAGTGCCATTGACAAAACCTTAAATGAGGCGGGAATAAACCTGAGAATTTTCCCTTATGCTTATACTTGGAAAGACGCAAAAACATTGACGTTTACAGCCACGGGAAAGGACAATATGTACTACATTGAATACGAGGTGGCTTCCAAAAAAGTGAGTAACTTTTTTAAATTGGACAAACTCGCTAAAAACCAGCTTGTTTCATCAAAGGGAAACTATATGGCTTGGTTAAACGACAACAACATCGTGATTTCTGATCTTAATAACAAAGACATTACAGTAACTAATGATGCTGCTTTAGACATCATTAATGGAAGTAACGATACCCATAGACAAGAATTTGGTATCGATCGCGGTATGTGGTGGAATCCCACAAAGGATCAATTGCTTTACTATAGAAAAGATCAAAGTATGGTAAGCTCCTATCCCTTAGTCAATTTTGGATCACGTGTTGCGGAAGTAAAAAACATTAAATACCCGATGGCGGGTATGACTAGTGAGCAGGTTACTTTAGTGGTTTATGACATCAAAACTCAAAAGAAAGTAACCTTACAAACCGGTGAGCCCAAAGAACAATTTTTAACGATGGTTACTTGGGATCCAAAAGGCGAATACGTTTATGTTGGTCTACTCAATCGCGAACAAAATCACATTCAAGTTAATCGATATAATGCAACTACGGGGCTTCTCGACAAAAAGTTATTTGAAGACCAATCAAATACCTATGCAGAACCGTCTCATGCTTTGACATTTGTACCTAATAAAAACAATGAATTTTTATACCTTACTGAAAAAGACGGTTTCCGTCAAATTTATCTATACAACACCGATGGTAAGGAGTTGAAGAAATTGGGATATAAAGACGTTGTCGTCAAAGAGATATTGGGTTTTGATTCAACTGGAAAAACCTTGTATTATGTAGGCACTAGCAACAGAGGATTGGATAGACAACTTTATAAAGTAACCTTAGCAAACCAAACCACAGAGCTGCTAACGACGCTATCCGGAACGCATAACATTCAAATGAATGAAAACAAAACTGCTTTCTTAGATCAGTTTAGCAATACGACAACACCTAATGAAATCAGCATAGTAGATACCAAAACCAAAAAAGCGGTTGAACTAGTTAAGTCGCCAAATCCTTACGAAGGAACGGTGACGCTTCCGAAAATGGAAATGGTTACCCTAACAGCTGCTGACGGTCAGACTACCCTAAATGGTCGATTGATCTACCCTGCCAATTTTGATGCTACTAAAAAATACCCGGTAATGGTATATGTTTACGGTGGGCCTCATGCGCAGTTAGTTCAAAACAAATGGTTGGGTGGTGCTAGTTTATTTGACTATTATATGGCTCAAAATGGTTATGTTGTTTTTACAGTTGACAATAGAGGAAGTGATAACAGAGGTCGCGATTTCGAACATGTTATACACCGAAAACTGGGTGAAAATGAAATGGCCGACCAATTAAAGGGAATTGAATTTTTAAAATCAAAAAGTTTTGTAGATGCTGATAAAATCGGCGTTTATGGCTGGAGTTTTGGAGGATTTATGACCACTACCCTTTCGATAAATCATCCAGAAATATTTAAGGTTGGAGTTGCTGGAGGACCAGTGATGGATTGGAAATACTATGAAATCATGTATGGGGAACGTTATATGGATACACCTCAGGAAAACCCAGAAGGTTATGAGAAAACCAGTTTAATCAATAAGGCGGATAAACTTAATAATCGTTTACTTGTTATTCACGGCGCTCAAGATCCTGTAGTGGTTCAGCAGCACTCGATGGAGTTTATCGAAGCCTGTATCAAAGCGGGTAAACAAGTCGATTACTTCCTATATCCTACCCATGAACACAATGTATCCGGTAAAGATCGCGTACACTTAAATCAAAAAATAGCCGATTACTTCTTTACACATCTTCAAAAATCCACGTTGAACTAAACGAAATAAATTTTTAAATAAAAAGAGGTTATTCCAATAGTTGGAATAACCTCTTTTGTTTTTTAAATGAGAGTATGAACAAAATAAACTACAAAAATTAGTTTAAGATGAATTTCTCATCGTAGCCTTTAATGTTTGGTAAAGGTTTATCAGCTAACTCACAAAGACTGTACTCAATATTCTCACACATATTATTAAGGGCTAAATCATTTTCGTCATAGCCAAAAGGTTCAGCAATCTCATCAACTATGGCGTCTAATGCGATAAACGAATAGGCTACGAATGTTACAAAAAACGGCATCGCCCAACTGATGGTGTCAATCAATCCAAAAGGCAACATAAAACAATACAAATAAACCGTACGGTGCAACAGTACAAAATACACAAAGGGAATACGGGTGTGCAAGATCCGTTCACAGCCACCGAGTATCATTGAAAGTTCATTGATGTTTTGATCTATTCTCACCTTTTCAATCGAATCAATATTACCAGCCTTATGTTGACTGTGCAACCAACGTGTCAATTCATTTAAAATAGCAGCTGTTTTATATTTTTTGTTTTCCAAAATGCTGCAAAACGCTGAAGGCAACAATCGTTTCATTTCTGGCATCACATCTTCAGAACGCAACTGTCCCTTAAGAGCATAGGTAAAAGCAATAATCAGATTAATACTGTATTCCTGTTCCTTTTTGGACGCAGCTACATAATTAAGCAACTGAAAACTCAAAGAACGGCTGTGAATAACCAAACTCCCCCACAACTTGCGTCCCTCCCAAAAACGATCATAGGCCGCTGAGTTACAGAAACCCAAAAAGATAGCCAAGGAAATCCCCATTAAAGTAAAGACAGTTACATTTAGCGGAAAGTCTATATGCGGAAATGATAAGTGGTAATAATACACCACCCAAGAAAATACAAACAACAACGATAAGATGGGATATATTTTTTTGAGTACGGAACCTTTCCATGAAAATAACATCCTTAAAATAGTGCTTCTATATCTAACTATCATAGCGTTCTTTTTTTACAAAGTTACGAACAACCCATAAAAAAATCGCTACTTCTATCGGTAGATAAAAATAGCGATTCAGGATGCCTCTAAACATCAGAACAACATTTATTTGAAATTATAATTCAAATCAAAAAAAAGCCTAATCTCATTGAATTGTTTAATAAACTATCATTTCTATTAGACTTCTATAAAGTAAATATAGAAAAATTATACTAAAAAAACAAGGTTTTTATCGATAAACACCGATAAAAGAACAACTAAAAAGGTTTAATATCTCAGTTTCATTATTTTATAATTCAAAAAATAATAATTTATTTTTGATTTTAAATAGTTCTTCATAGTATTAATGATCTTTTGATCGCCCTAGAGAGTATAAATAGTAAATCCACCTCCTTATTGAACTACAAAGACCTAATTAATAAGTATGGGTAGTGCAATCAGAAGTGTGATTTTACATTTTTTTAATAGCTATTGCCTTTTATATATAAGCAATTAAGCTTATATTTAATGTCGAATTTCAAAACGGGTTTTCACTTAGGGTTCGCCTTATTTTTATTTATCAACAATAGAATTATTCTATTCTATTATAAAAAATGATAATCGAAAACAATAGTAATTCTCTACTTGAATCCCTAATTTTGACATTCCAAATTAATAGTAATCATAAAACATAAAACTATGTCATTAGTAGGTAAAAAATTCCCAAACATTACAGTAGACGCCATTTCTGAAATGGGAGATGATTTAAGAATCAATATATTTGAAGAGGCGACAAAAAACAATAAAAAAGTTATCTTGTTCTGGTATCCTAAAGATTTCACTTTTGTATGTCCAACAGAATTACATGCTTTCCAAGCAGCTTTACCAGAATTTGAGAAGCGAAATACTTTGGTTATTGGTGCTTCATGTGATACTAACGAAGTGCATTTTGCTTGGTTAAACACATCAAAAAACAATGGTGGTATTGAAGGTGTTACTTACCCTATCCTTGCAGATACTACACGTAATCTTTCTAACGTATTAGGTATCTTAGACGTTGAAAGTACGGAATACAATGAAGAATTGGATGCTGTGATCATCAACGGATCTAATGTGACATACCGCGCTACGTATTTAATCGACGAAACAGGAAAAATTTTCCATGAATCCGTTAACGATATGCCATTGGGAAGAAACGTAAACGAATACCTAAGATTGATTGATGCTTATACCCACGTACAAACTCACGGTGAAGTTTGTCCTGCAAACTGGGAAGAAGGAAAAGAAGCGATGAATGCCAATAGAGATGGTGTTGCTTCTTACCTAAGTCAAAACTAATTAAAAAAACAAAAAAATATGCTAATCGAATTAGATCAAGATAATTTACAAGAAATTGTCAATTCAAACCAAAAAGTAGTGGTACAATTTTCAGCCTCTTGGTGTGGAAATTGTAGAATTATGAAACCTAAATTCAAAAAATTGGCAACAGAGAAAGGAGACATTACTTTCGTAATTGCCGATGCTGAGAATTTTCCGGAATCAAGAAAACTGGCTGACGTATCTAACTTACCGACATTTGCTACTTTTGTAGGAGGAACATTGAAAAATCAAACTCAAACCAATAAAGCAGAAGTATTAAGTGAATTGGTAAACGAAATAGCTTAATTTCTATAAATATTAACTCATAAGTCCTATAAGTATGAAATTACCGATAATCAAACATTTAACAGCGTTTATTGAAGAAAACGATCAAGATTACATCATTGAAACCATTGAAGTGCTCGAAGCACTGACAGAAGTTCCTTCTTTAAAAGATGAAGAATTAGATGTTATTGGCGAACTAATTTCCAATATGTATGGTGCTATTGAAGTCAATAAAATGATCAAGGAAGGCACTAGCAAAAAAGAAGCTTTAAATGCATTTATGCAACGTGTCTTAGGATCCATTGACAAATAATATTCGTTTTTGTAAACATAAAAAGCCCTCATATAGAGGGCTTTTTTTTATAACCCATTCAAATAATAATATTCTCTGTTTTTTTGTCTTTACTAAAAATCTATTAGTCATTCAGGATCGTATAACACCTCAAAAACAATTATTCCATTCCCTAGCTTTATCTATCTATTTTACTGTTAGAGTTTCCTGGTATGTTACAGAGTTTTCGCTTTGATTAAAGCTTTCTAATGCGTAGGTATCTCCACAATTTTAGTTGCAGCACTATCCCCATCCAACAAGTGAAATAACTCTTTTTCAAATGCGGCAGCGGCTTCCAAATCAAGTTGTTTGGTTTTTACGTTTCCTTCACTATTTAAACTGATTGATGTTATAACAGGGTTCGAATCGGAAAACACTATGGGCACTTGGTTGTGATTTACGCGATTTTTTATCAGTTCGTACACCAGTTTGAATTTGGAGGCCTCTACTAAATACGATTTGCTAAACAAGGTCTTCGACACATCACCCTCCTTCTTCGTGTTGTGATTCTCTATCTTATAAAAATCACCCATCTTCTTTCCCGTATACTTGATTTCTTGAACCGTCGATAGATTTGAATTTAAAATCTGAATTTCAAACAAGGCATCTTCGACAGCTACCGCTGTCGGCGCCTTAACCTCATAGGTTGGCTGTTCTTTCTTATCGGTACAAGAGCTAGCTGCTACAGCTAATACCATCATTACAAACCCAGTAATCGTTTTATTACATCCAGTCATAGTATATTTTTTGAAAACTCTAAATTACAAAAAGAATTGACAAAGCCGAATCAACTTATCACCAGCTTTTGCACCCTTCCTAATTAACGATGGTTTTTACGTATCTTAAAGACAAACATAACTGCTACACAGACCAACAACATCACGTTGAACCAGGTAACGGTTCGGTATGCTATAAAATATGACGCGCTTTCGACCCGATTAAAAAACAGTCCAACTATTAATGCTATACCTAGTGCTATGGCTAATTGTTGTACGGTTAGATAAACACCGGATGCCGCTCCTACTAAGTCATCAGGTATACGGCGAATAGCCACTGTTAACATACAAGGTAATACCGTACCACAACCCAATCCATACACAAATAAAATTCCATAAACCAATGCCGGATGAATCTCTGCTGTGCTAAAAACATACAAATGGGCTGATAGAGAAACAACCATTATAAAAAGACCTATCACTATCAATTTCTCTTGTAATTTATCGAGTAACTTAACCGCGATTACCGATGCTAATACATATCCTAATCCTTGTAATACAAAATAATAACCGGTCTGAGTTGAACTAATACCTAAACCATTTTGTAAATAAATAGCATTGATAAAAAAATAGGTATCCTGAACCATAAAATAAAAAATAACAGCTGCCAATCCCAAATTAAAATCGGCAAATGCAAAAACTTTGAGATCGATTAATACCGATCTCCCCTGTTGCTTCCGGTATCGTTGATGAACTACAAATGCCACAGACAACACCCCACTCAACCCCAATATAATCAAACTCCACAACGGCCAGTTTTTCTCGCGTCCTTCGATCAGTGGATAGATAAACCCCACCAGTATAAACAACAGTAGTGTTTGTCCAACAAAATCAAAACTCAAGCGGTTTTGTCGTTCACTTTCGGGCAACACTCTATATCCCCAATATATCGCGATCAGACCAACCGGTATATTGATGACAAAAATCATTCGCCAACCCTCGATAAAAGTGTGTATATCGGGTAATAAACCGCCTAGAAATTGTCCAATCACTGAAGCTACACCAGCTATACTGCCATAGACACCATAGGCTTTGATCTTTTCAGTACTGTTTTCAAATATCAAAGGAATCAACGCCAAACCCTGGGGAACCATAAAGGCAGCACTTATTCCCTGTAAAAGTCGGGATAAATTGAGCTGTAAGGCGGTTTGTGATATACTGCACAATGCCGATGCAACAGTAAAAATCAACATACCGATTAAGTAAACCTTTTTTCTACCAAAATAATCTCCTGCCTTACTTCCTGCAATCAAAAAACCGGCATAACCAATCACGTATAATACTACAATGAGCTGAGAATCCGCATCACTGGCATTTAACGCCATTTTGATTGACGGAATAGCGACATTGACTATAAATAAATCGATCACACAAAGAAAAATAGCCATAGATACCAATACTAGTGCGATCCATTTCTGACGAGATACTTCCATTTTAAGACTGTTTTTTTTGTAAATTTGAAACGAAATTAGAGTTTAATAAAGAGATTCACAACTAGTTATAAAAAACATACTTAGTATGAAAAATCAGACCAATAGTGATAATGAGATGATTAGCCACTCAAAAAAGATAGAATTAAAAGCCGATAATTTAGAATTGGTTTCCCTTTTTAAAGTAATTGGTGGAAAATGGAAAATTTTATTGATAAAAGCCGTTGCACATGAATGTCCTAAAAGATTTGGAACCCTAAAGCGCGATATGGAAAATTTAGCGCAAGGTACCCTTACTGCAAAACTGCGAGAACTCGAGCGCGATGGAATACTCGAACGCGAAGTATTTGCTGAATCTCCGCCCCGTGTTGAATATAAACTGACACCTTTGGGCAAAACCCTCTTACCGGTAATTGATACTTTAGAAAATTGGTGGGTAAATTACAATACCGTAAAACAATCCTGTGAAAACGCTTTAGTAAAGAAATATTAAAACCCGATTACTATCTCAAAAATAGATAGAGTAACTAACGGCTTACTAAACTGTGAATACAACCAACCTAGTACAAATAATTTTATTTTAAAAACGTTAGGAAATATTATTAATATTGATTTTTATCCTAAAACCGTTGGTATAAATAAAATGAAAGCGAAACTTCCAGACTCGGATAAAAATGTCTAATTTTGATTTTTTAAATCGCGAAACACTATGGCTACAATTACTTTAAAAAACAATGCTGTTCATACAGTTGGTCAATTACCTGCAATCGGCACTAATGCGCCTGATTTCGAATTGGTTAAAACAGACCTTTCTACGGTATCTTTAAAAGATTTCAGCGGAAAAAGTCTTATTTTAAACATTTTTCCAAGTATAGATACACCGACTTGCTCTGCATCTGTCAGACATTTCAACCAAGAGGCTGCTTCACTTGCCAATACAGTTGTATTGTGTATTTCCCGTGACTTGCCATTTGCTCAAGCGCGCTTTTGTGGTGCTGAAGGCATTGAAAACGTGGTTATGTTGTCCGATTTTAGAACTGGAGATTTCGGTAAAAACTACGGACTAACCATTATTGATGGTCCTTTAAATGGCTTGCATTCTCGTTGTATCGTTGCTTTAAACAGTGATCACCAAGTTGTTTATGAAGAACAAGTTAGTGAGATAGCCAACGAACCTAATTACACAAAAGTATTTGAAGCATTAAAATAATGGCTAGTATAAAATCATTTGTGATTGGAAGATTGAAAAGCATCAAATACGCCTTTGTCGGATTGTATCGTTTGATTTCTAAAGAGCACAGCATCATCACTCAATTGATTATCGCAGCTTTGGCCACTATAGCTGGTTTTTACTTTAAAATCAGTACTACAGAATGGATCATGCAAATTTTCTCCATAGGCTTGGTTTTAAGCATGGAAGGCATCAATACCGCAATTGAGGAAATGGCTGATTTTATACATCCTGATTTTCACAAAAAGATAGGACTGATCAAAGATGTAGCTGCAGGTGCCGTGACAATATCGGCACTGACAGCACTGATTATCGGTATCATTATCTATTACCCTAAATTGTTTTAAAAAGAATTTTTTACACTAATGGCGAAAACAAAAAACGAAACGACTAAGAAAAAATCCAATAAAACACCTAAGGAACAACCGATTCCAAATACCTCAGTGATGAACAACAGTAAGTTTATCATCTCCGTGGTATTAATCA
This sequence comes from Flavobacteriaceae bacterium UBA1682, assembly GCA_002320285.1. GTDB lineage: Bacteria > Bacteroidota > Bacteroidia > Flavobacteriales > Flavobacteriaceae > Flavobacterium. The sequence continues at coordinate 264,168 of DCKE01000024.1, forward strand.
TCTCTGCCGTAGCACTATTGCTTAGTTTTATCTCCTATTTTATTACTGGATACTACGATCAAAGCAATGTGGATTTATTTTCGGAACGAAATGAAGTGGTATACAATTGGTTGGGAAAATTAGGTGCTTATTTATCGCATTTCTTTATTTACGAAGGTTTTGGATTGGCTTCCTTTATCTTTGTTAAAATTCTGATATACGCGGGTTTATTCCTGTTCTTTGGTATCGCAGCTAGCAGATTTAAAAAAATTCTTTTTTGGGATTTGTTTTCGATTATAATCCTATCGGTTGTTCTTGGTTTCTTTTGGGACAGCAATCCACTTTTAGGTGGGGTGATCGGATTTGAAATCAATATGTATTTACAAGATTATTTGGGCAAAACCGGAACTATTTTACTGTTGGTTTTTTCGCTAGTGGTCTTCGTCATTTTTAGATTAAAGGTATCTCCTACTGGCTTGCGAAACAAAATACAGGATTTTTCAAACTCCAAAGACAAGGAAGAATCCGACGACGAGATCATCGCGGAAGAATCCCCTAAATTGCAACCAGAGGCCGAAAATAAACAAGCTTTCTCCGTTACTCAACAAGCAGCTGTAACTGCTTCTTTATCAAAAAAAGAAGTCGTTACAAGTACTCAAAAAGCAGTTGCACTTGACTTGGATCACAAAAGCTTTAAACCTACTATCGAAAACAGTTCTGAAATTGATTTTCACAAAAATCAAAAAGCCGTTGCGGATACAAGTTCAGAACAAGGTCAAGAACTCGTTATTGAAGCCGTACAGGAAGAAGCCACTGTTGAAGAAAATTTAGCCGCTAAACTCGTGCAAGACTTTGGTGAATTTGACCCTACCCTAGAATTATCTAATTACCAATTCCCTACCATCGAATTACTTAAGGATTATGGCACAGGAGGAATCACGATAAATCAAGCCGAATTAGAAGAAAACAAAAACAAAATTGTCGATACCCTTCGCAACTACAAAATAGATATTGCACAAATCAAAGCTACGGTCGGACCAACGGTGACCCTTTACGAGATTGTTCCAGAAGCCGGAGTGCGTATATCAAAAATTAAAAACTTAGAGGACGATATTGCCCTTTCCCTATCTGCATTGGGAATTCGTATTATCGCACCGATTCCAGGAAAAGGTACTATTGGTATTGAAGTTCCCAACAAAAACCCATCGATGGTTTCGATGCGCAGTGTTGTGGCTTCACCTAAATTTCAGAATGCTGAAATGGAACTACCTATCGCTTTGGGTAAAACGATTTCCAATGAAACCTTTGTGGTTGACTTAGCTAAGATGCCCCATTTATTAATGGCTGGAGCAACGGGTCAAGGTAAATCCGTAGGACTAAACGCCGTACTGACATCATTACTATACAAAAAACATCCAGCCGAGGTAAAATTCGTTTTGGTGGATCCGAAAAAGGTAGAATTAACCTTATTCAACAAAATTGAACGCCATTATTTGGCCAAACTACCCGATTCAGGTGATGCAATTATTACAGATAACACCAAAGTAATTAATACATTAAACTCACTTTGTGTGGAGATGGACAACCGTTACAACCTACTTAAGGATGCTATGGTTAGAAACATCAAGGAATACAACGACAAATTCAAACAACGCAAATTAAACCCAGAAAACGGACACCGATTTTTACCGTATATCGTTTTGGTAGTGGATGAGTTTGCCGATTTGATTATGACAGCCGGTAAAGAGGTTGAAACTCCAATCGCGCGTTTGGCACAGTTAGCTCGTGCTATTGGTATTCACTTAATCATCGCTACACAAAGACCATCGGTAAACGTTATTACAGGTATTATCAAAGCGAACTTCCCTGCTAGAATTGCGTTTAGAGTAACTTCGAAAATTGACTCTAGAACGATCTTAGACAGTCAAGGTGCCGATCAATTAATCGGTAGAGGAGATATGTTATTTACTCATGGAAATGAATTGGTGCGTGTACAATGTGCTTTTGTCGATACACCTGAAGTAGAACGAGTAACCGATTTTATCGGATCTCAAAAGGCCTATGCAGATGCTTATTTACTACCGGAATTCTCTGGTGAAGAAAGTGGCACAAGTCTTGATATTGATATCAGTGATCGCGACACTTTGTTTAGAGAAGCCGCAGAAATCATTGTTGTTGCACAACAGGGTTCCGCCTCTCTATTACAACGTAAATTAAAATTGGGATACAATCGCGCCGGAAGAATTATCGATCAATTGGAAGCTGCAGGTATAGTAGGTCCATTTGAAGGTAGTAAAGCTCGTAGCGTCATGATTTCAGACTTAGTCGCTTTAGATAACTTTTTTAAAGACGAACAAAACTAACCACCATGAAAAATATACTTTACGGATTCCTATTGAGTTTTCTTTGTTTTAGTGCCACTGCACAAAACAGTGCCAAAGCTAAGGCCCTTTTAGATGAAGTGTCTAATAAAATCAACAGCTACAATAACATCGTTATTGACTTTAATTACAGCATGAGAAATTCTCATGATAACTCCAATCAAGACAGCAAGGGAAACTTAACGGTACAGAAAGACCTTTATGTTTTCAACTTTATGGGGATGACTAAAATATTTGACGGCACTAAGATCTATACCATAGTACCCGAAGATGAAGAAGTTACCATTAGCAAGTACAATCCTTCGGATTCCAATGCCCTAACTCCATCTAAAATATTGGTATTTTTTAATACGGGTTATAATTATAACTGGGATATACTACAAAATATTCGCGGAAGACAAATACAATATGTAAAACTGACTCCAAGCAATTCAAAATCAAACATTAAAGAAATTCTATTGGGTATCGATACCCAAACAAAAAATATCTATAATAAAATTGAAGTCAACAAAGATGGTACAAAAACCATTTTAACTATTAATTCTTTTAAAACGAACCAACCTTTATCGAAAAATCATTTTAACTTTACAGAATCAAAGTACCCTAATTATTATATAAATAAATTAGACTAATTTCTGGAGTGAAAATATTAGACCGCTATATACTAACGACATTTGTATCAACACTGGGAACGGTGTTTATCATTCTTTACTTTATCTTTATCCTTCAAGGTGTTTGGCTTTTTATAGCTGATTTGGCTGGGAAGGATTTGGATATTTGGATCATTCTGCAATTCCTGCTCTTCTATTCGCCAAAAATGATACCGCTGGTATTGCCCTTATCGGTTCTGCTATCCTCGATCATGACTTTTGGAAGTTTTGCTGAAAACTATGAATTTGCCGCAATGAAATCTTCGGGGATTTCGCTACAGAGAGCCATGCGGGTACTCAGTATTTTTATTACATCTCTGGCCCTACTCTCTTTTTGGTTTGCCAACGATGTCATTCCCAAATCGGAATACCAATTTATCAACCTGAGAAAGGAAATTTTACAAACCAAACCGGCTATGGCTATTGCCGCTGGTCAGTTTAATGATTTGGGGAAAATCAATATCAAGATTGATAAAAAAACAGGTAAACAAGGACAATATCTCGAAAACGTAACCATGCATATCAAATCGAATGTGGGTTATGAAAATAAGACCGTGATCAAATCTTTAAATGGAGAACTGGCTTCTCTAGAGGAGTCCAACATCTTGCAACTTCACCTACTCGATGGAAATTACTATGAGGAAGTAGAAGCAAAAACTTACCAAGAAGCGCAAAAAGAGCCCTTTGTCAAAATAAAATTTGATAAATACACGATGAATATTGATTTAAACAATTTTCAAAACAGTTCGGAAGACAGTGAAAAGATCACCAACACCAACTCGATGTTAAACGTTCGTGAACTCAACTATACCATAGACTCTTTAGAAACCTCTTTGATAAAAGAAAAGACATCCAATACCGAAAACTTATCCCTTAGAACACAGGGATTGTTTCAGAATACGAAATCGACACTAGGTGAAAGATCTGTTGCAGAGGTTGCTCCTAAAGACTTATTAGAGCATTTTGAAAAGAAAACTCAATCACGAATCCTACAAGCAGCTTTGGACAACACATCGAATTTAAGTTTTAATGCAGAAAGCAATAACACCTCCATCTTCGATCGTCAGAAATACATCAACTCCCACTGGTTGGCCTTACACGAAAAATTCGTGATTGCCTTCTCCTGCTTCTTAATGTTTTATATCGGAGCACCTTTAGGAGCTATTATCCGCAAAGGAGGATTGGGACTACCGATCGTTTTTGCGATCTTGATTTTTATTACTTATCACTTTATCAATACCTTTGGAAAGAAAGTTGCTCAAGAAAACGGAATGACTCCATTTTTAGGAGCCTGGTTGGCATCTATAGTATTGACACCACTGGCGATACTGTTAACGTATAAAGCGACAAACGACAGCGGCATGTTTAATATGGACAATGTATTATTGCCTATACAAAACGCCTTTAAAAAAATATTTAAAAAAAACAAACACACTAATCATGTCTAATTCTAATATACAACTCAATACAATTGAGGAAGCGATTGAAGATATCCGTCAAGGGAAAGTAATCCTTGTAGTAGATGATGAAGATCGTGAAAACGAAGGTGATTTTATCGCCGCAGCAGAAAAAGTAACCCCAGAGATGATCAATTTCATGGCCACACACGGTCGTGGATTGATTTGTGCACCATTAATTGAAAAGCGTTGTAAGGAATTGGACTTACACCCTATGGTGAATAACAATACCGTTTTACACCAAACGGCTTTTACGGTATCTGTTGATCTGATTGGACATGGATGTACTACGGGAATTTCAGTTCACGATCGTGCCAAAACCATAGCTGCTTTAGTCCATGACGATACCAAAGCAGAAGACTTAGGTCGCCCGGGACATATATTTCCATTAATTGCCAAGCAAGGCGGTGTATTGAGAAGAACCGGACATACGGAAGCAGCGGTTGATTTGGCTCGTTTGGCGGGATTTAAACCGGCGGGTATCTTGGTAGAAGTTTTAAACGAAGACGGTTCTATGGCTCGCCTACCTGAATTGATGTTGGTAGCTAAGAAATTCGACTTAAAAATCATTTCTATTGAAAACTTGGTGGCTTATCGCATGAAGCACGACAGCTTGATTGTAAAGAAAGAAGATTTTGAAATAGAAACGCGTTTTGGAACCTATAGACTCAGAGCGTATTTACAAACGACGAACAAACAGGTGCATTTGGCTTTGACCAAAGGATCTTGGAATACAGGAGAATCCATCTTAACCCGTATCAACGCCTCTACCGTCTATAACGACGTATTAGGCGCTTTAAGCGGCGATTTAGACGAGAAACTAGAATCAGCCTTCCAGGCGATAAATCAAGCTGGAAAAGGCGCTATTTTGTTTATTAATCAAGAATTGCAGAGTTCTAACTTATTAAGTCGTTTGGCCCTTTTAAAAGAACAGCAACAATCTTCGGAAGTTATAGAAGCTCCGAAAATGACTACGGACAATAAGGATTACGGTATAGGAGCACAAATCTTACATGATTTAAACATCAGTAAGATCAAATTGATGACGAATTCTGAGCAGACCAAACGCGTTGGTATGACGGGTTACGGCTTGGAAATTGATGAATATGTGACTTTTTAATAAAAAAGTTTTTCAGCTAAAGCGCTTACGGCAAATCAGTTAAAAAAGACACTTAAAAAATTTGATATTTTTATGTTATTAAAGTTTGTTTAAGTCGAAAAAGCCCCTATATTTGCACTCGCAATTCAGCAATGAAAGGCACTGGAGAAATGGCAGAGTGGTCGATTGCGGCAGTCTTGAAAACTGTTGACTGTAACAGGTCCGGGGGTTCGAATCCCTCTTTCTCCGCAAGTAGAGATACAAAAAAGAACAAAACCCTGTGAATCGTACGATTTACGGGGTTTTTTCATTTTGGGATATGGTGAAAAAAGCACTAAAAAACGACTTGCGAGGGATAAATTCGGGTACCTAAAAATGGCGGTTCAGCCCAGTAAAAACGGGAAAAACACAACTAGAACACCAACCGCAAAAGTGACCTAACCACCTACTAAACATCTTGTATCGTGAACTATTAATACTTAAATTAAGAATTAACAGTAAAGGTTACCACGATGAAAACAACTATCAGCCTACTATTTTATGCTAAGAAGCACAAAATCAGTCCACAAGGACAAGTACCCATCTACACCAGAATCACGGTCGATGGAAAAAGGTTCGAATCCTCCACAGGAATATACGTTGACTACGACAAATGGTCTTTGGAAAAGGGCAAAATGAAGAATACCACAGAAGAATCCAGACTAATAAACAACCACCTTGAAACCATCCGAATGCAAGTACACGAAGCCCAAGTAGAGCTCTTGCAGAAAAAAATCCCGATTACCATACAAAGCATCAAAAACCAACTATTGGGCATTACGGGAAAAAGCAGAATGTTAGTCGGAATCTTTCAAGACCACAACAACAAAATCGAGAGCTTAGTACATCAAGAATACGCACCAGGCACCTTGCAACGCTACAAAACATCCCTAAAGCACACGGTCGACTTCATGCAGTGGAAACACAACATCACCGACATCGACATCGCGGAAATCGACCATGCCTTCATCATGGACTACGAATTCTACTTGCGGAGCGTGCGCAAATGCAACAACAACACCACGGTCAAATACCTCAAAAACTTCAAGAAAATCATTCGAATATGTTTGGCCAACGGATGGTTAGACCGCGACCCATTTGTCAACTACAAATCTAAAGTACGAGAAGTAGAAAGGGAATTTCTCACCATGGAGCAAGTCTACCAACTGCAGAACACCCAATTCCAAAACGAACAACACACCTTGGTCAAAGATATCTTTATATTCAGTTGTTTCACCGGGCTGGCCTACATCGACGTAAAAAACCTAACCAAAGCCAACATCAGCATCGGCATAGACGCCAAAAAATGGATATTCACCAACCGACAAAAAACCGAAACCGCATCCAGAATCCCACTATTGCCCATTGCCGAACAACTCATTCAAAAATACGAAACGCACCCCTATACCGTTATCCAAAACAAACTATTGCCCGTGTTCTGCAACCAAAAAGTAAACATCTACTTAAAAGAAATAGCGCAGATTTGCAACCTGCCAAACAAGCTAACCTTTCACATAGCCCGACACACCTTTGCCACCTCCGTCACCCTATCCAACGGAGTACCCATCGAAACCGTCAGTAAAATGCTTGGACATAAAAACATACGTACCACCCAACACTACGCCAAAATACTCGACAAAAAAGTCAGTGACGACATGCAACTCCTACTTGACAAACTCGAACAACAAACCAAAACAACACCCCACCCTATCCAAAAGAGCAAATAACAAGGGTTTCACAATTCAAGAAACCCTTTTCTACTTAAAACTACTAAAACCCCACTACCGAAGTAACTAAAACAGAGTTGAATAAAGTTAAAATTAAACAATAATCCCTTTTTTTAATTAATTTAACTAGCCCAAAGTATTAAATCGACTAATAATTTAATCTCGGCATTAATGAATAAATATTTCACAAATATTTTATATGAACTAAAACAACATCTCGAATTACTTCGTATAGATAGCGACAACAAAATAGAATTCTCCGAGCAGGCGCTTGATGCCATACTATTAACCCTGAAAAAAATAAAAGCTTATACAGCAAACAAGGGATTCAAAACCAAACAAGAAGAGATATACTTCTTCAAAAAGATAAAGCCTCAATTTCTCGCAGAATTTATCTACTACAATGCTCTTTATAAAATCGAGGCAAAAACACCCTTAGGCGGGAAACGCATTAAGAAAAAATACTTCAATGAAGAGCTAACCAAAATAAAGCAATACTTCGACAAGAACTCAGAGTTTTGCAGATACTACCGCACAGACAGCATCTACCTAGACGACAAATACTTTCTAAGGCGTGAATTCGACATTAAAATGGCATTAGACAGTTACTACATCGAAAGCGACAAAAGCTTTTCAACCTCCCACGATTACAAAGTGGCTAAAATCATCGCAAACGACAAAATACAATCATACCTCGAAGAAACCCTTACCCAGCTCAACACCAAAAACTACACCCATCTCTCACAACAAACCAAAACAACCCAAAATTGGACAGCTTCAAAAGTAGCCTTAATCGAACTCATCTACGCCCTACATTGCGGAGGAGCCATTAACCAAGGTAACTCAGACCTCAAAGAAATTGTTTCCCTATTCGAAAACATCTTCAACATCAAACTCGGACAATTTCACCGAACCTTCATTGAAATTCAAAATCGCAAATCTGGACGAACCAACTTCTTAGACCAACTCAAAGAGAACCTCATAAGACGAATGAACCAAGCCGACGAATAAAACATAAAAAACTACAAACCAACACCTTAAATAATTATTTTAAAAAAAATCCTTCACAAGCTCGACCGAAGTGTGAAACAATTAACTCTAAAAAACACAATTTTGGACCATAACACTAAAACATTTGATTATGGCCATAGAAATAATAACTCAAGCAGACCTACAAGAGTTTAGAATACAACTCGTCAACGACATCAAACAACTACTCGAAAGCAAAACCCAGCAAACAAAACCCTGGTTGCGCTCGCGAGAAGTTCGCACACTACTCAACATCTCATCCGGAACACTCCAAAACCTCCGTATCAACGGCACACTAACCTATTCCAAAATAGGTAACACCATCTACTATGTTCAGGAAGACATTGTGAAAATCCTAGAAAAAAACACCGTAAAATCTCAAAAAACACTCTTTCAACCATGAACTACATCAAACACCTAACCGGATTCTTTGAGAAAGTTGTTCAAGACAAAACACTCAATCCCACCCACATCAGTCTATACATCGCCCTATTTCAATTCTGGAACTTCAACAGATTCAGAAACCCCATCAGCATCACCCGCGACGAAATCATGCGCATCAGCAAAATAGCATCCAAGGCCACCTACCACAAATGCCTAAAAAACCTCCATGCCCTTGGATACCTCAATTACCAACCCTCATACAACCCATTCAAGGGAAGTCAAGTTTATATGTTTGACTTCTCCGAGCATCTCAAGCCAAAACCAAGGCAAACCACACCAAAAACCAACACTTTTTCTGAACCACTAGACGAACAAGCTTTAAACAACAGTCAAACAAGCGCTGAACAAGCCCTAGTACCTTCTATAAACAGTATAAACGATACAAACCTACCTAACCCTTTAAACATGGATGAGCACCCTAAAAAAGAAGCAACAGACCATCCCGATTTAAAAAACCAAACAACACCAGCAATCAAAGAAAAAAAGTTGCGCCAAAAAAAGAAAGAACCAAGCACTCCCTGCCCCATTCCCACACTAACCGAAATACTAACCTATTTCGACGAACAACAATACCCCGAAATCGAAGCACACAAATTCTTCAACTACTTCTCCAGCAACGGATGGTTAGTTGGCGGAAAAACCAAAATGAAAAACTGGCAAGCTTCCGCTCGAAATTGGATATTGAATGCCGAAAAATACAAACAACCCACAACAGAAAACAGAGCCAGAAACCTCAATACCACAACAAACAAAAACTACTCAGAACCACTCTAAAAACCCAATCACAATGGCACCACAGCAAAACCATCCCGACGACAAATCCACCTTTGACTATCCAAAAATCATAGCCCTATTAGAACAACAGGGCAAAAAACTCTTTGGCCAACACTTTCACTTCCGACAACAAGACCAACCTACTCTGCTACAACTAGCCGTCTATTTCCTCCAAGACCAAACCAAAGCCACAGAACTAAAAATAAACCTCCACAAAGGCATATTGCTATCGGGACCTATCGGGTGCGGTAAAACAAGCCTAATGACCCTCATGCGACACATCACACCGCCCCAAAACAACTACCCCCTAAAATCCTGTCGTGACATCACCTTCGAATTCATCAAACACGGTTACGACATCATACACCGATACAGCGACGGCATCATCTACGAAACCGGTGCCAAAAACTACTGCTTCGACGACCTGGGCGTAGAAAACAACATCAAATACTATGGAAATGAATGCAACGTCATGGCAGAAATACTACTAAGTCGGTACGACCTCTACGTGCGCAAAAAAATCAAAACCCACATCACCACCAACCTATCAGCCACAGAAATAGAAAACTTCTACGGCAACCGCGTCCGAAGCAGACTCCGAGAACTCTGCAACCTCATTGCCTTTACCAATGCAACAGTAGACAAACGCAAATAGTCATATCATTACAACTGATTTACAAAGACATAAGGTTTGCTATTTCGTGCCAAAAAATACTTTTGAACGAAATAGCAAACAAAAAGATAGGAGTACCAAACCACAAATTATCTTCCCAAAATATACCCAAATTCAATCTATTAAAAGTTTTAGAACTACAAAACAACATCTTAAACTACCCGCTGACGATGAATTCAGCAGAAAACCACAAGACTTAGAACTCTTACAATAACCGTATCAACACCTTCCTACAGACGATTCTATAAGGATTTAAACCCCGATCCTTACATTTTTTAATTAAAAATCCTATATTTGAACATACAATACACAGTTATGGCAAACAACAAAATACATCAAGGTCGCAACATCAAACGTTTCCGTGAAATGCTAAGCATCAAACAAGATGCCTTGGCCTTTGAATTGGGCGACGATTGGAATCAACAAAAAATATCCCTACTCGAACAAAAAGAAACTATCGACAACATTATACTCGAACAAGTGGCCCAAATACTAAAAATACCAGTTGAAGCCATTGAAAATTTTGATGAAGAACAAGCAATAAATATAATTGCAAACACTGTAAATAATCATGATAATGCGAGTGGGAATTCCCTCTTTAGCTATTACCCTACCGTAAATCAAATTGATAAATTTATCGAACTTCACAATGAGAAAATCGCCCTATACGAGCGCATGCTCAAGGAAAAGGACGAAATGATGGTACGCTTAGAAAAGCTCATTCAAAACAAATAAAAATCATTACAACTATACAGTAAAGCTTAACCTTCGGTTAGGCTTTTTTTGTAGACTAAAAATAGATGTTTATTTACCCTCATAAGCTTTAAGAGTGATTAACAAAAATAGAATTTATTTTTTTATCGTTTTTACGGATTTCCATATCTATGTTAATTAATTATTGAATATGTTTGCGATAATTTTATAAAATTTTTATTTAACCGTTTTTTATTAAATAGCTAGATGTAGGGTTTCTTAAAAAAAATTATTAACTATAATTCTTAAAAAAAGTATTTACAAACTAAATGACATCCGAAAATTTACCAAGCATAGAAAAAGAAGATGATGTATTACTTCAAATAGAGCAATTAAAAAAGGGTTTAATAGCTCATGCTACAAATGGCTCTTTTGATACAAAAGAATATTCAAGATTTAGAAAACTAATTCTTACAAATCCTAATTTAGAAAAAGTTATTCCTAAATTTTTAAGAGCCTGTAGAACCACAGATGAATATTGGAACTGGATTAAAGCAGAAGCTTCTACATACCAAGCAAGACGAGATATAATTGCGAAAGAAATCAATCCTATTTTAGAAATTCTGGAATATGAAAATGATGAAGGTTCGTTAGAATTCAACAAAATTTATGAAGAAAAAAAAGTGATAGGTCATGGAGGTTTTGGAATGGTATATTTATATGAGCATAGATTACTTAACTTAAATTTTGCAGTAAAAGTATTCTCTCCTTCTTTTTATCAAAGTGGGGGCGAGGAAAAAGAATTAGAACGTTTTTTTCAGGAAGCGCGAATATTATTTAAACTTAATCATCCTAATATTATCAAAGTATATGATGCTGGTTTAAATGGAAAACGACCATTTATTAGAATGGAATATTTTGATGGAAAAAACTTAAATCAGATTTTACAAGAATACGGTTCCTTAAGTGTGGAAAAATCTATAATAGCTATAAAGAATATTGTAAGTGCAATTAAGCACGCACATGATAATGGGGTAATTCACAGAGATTTGAAACCAAGTAACATAATGGCATCAATACCAAATCAATTTAGAGTTATTGACTTTGGATTAGGAATTTTTATAGAAAATGAACTGCATTCAAGATTAACTAAAACGGGTTCACAAACAATAAGTGGATATTATAACGCACCTGAACTTGTAGCAAATCCCAAATTAATTGATAAGAAATCAGATATTTATTCGATTGGTGCAATTTGGTATGCAATATTGTGTAACCAACCCCCAGCTGGTTCAAATTTTATGGAAATTTTATTAATTCAAGGAATCCATAATGACGTACTAAACATAATAGCCAAATGTTTAAATCCCATTGAAACAAGATATACTAATTGTGAGGAACTTTTATATGATATAGAAAAATTATAGCTAATTGTATATTGTAGAAATTGCGGATTAAGAACTCGTGTAACTTCGGTAATTCCATATTTCCTAAGGCTATTTATATTTGCTTAATACTTTAGCAAATAGTTTGCGATATTTTTATAAGATTAAAATTTCACTAGATTTTCATACATACTAAACAAAGAATTTTATAAATAACCTTGATTAAACCAATAAAAAAATGAATTACGAAAATAGAGTATGTTGTTTTATAGATATCTTAGGTTTTAAAAACCACATAGACGAAACTATTACAAAATCTGGAGAAGATAATATTAAAAAAATTAAATCTATTGTATCTATTTTAGCATTATCTCAAAAAATGACCGACAACATTGGTTGCTCAGAGTCTAAAGTCACAACCTATTTTTCTGACTCAATTGTAATATCCTACAAGTACAATGAACCAAGTCAACTTTTCCACACTTTATTAGATTTATTATATGTTGCGTTTGAATTAGCATCTAATGGCTTTCTTACTAGAGGCGGTGTTAGTATTGGAAAACTTTTACATAATTCAAATTATATTTTTGGGCCGGCGTTAATAGATGCGTATAAAATCGAATCAGAAACAGCCAAAAGTCCTAGAATTATTGTTAGTGAAGAAGTTATAAAAATAGGTACAGAGTTTACAGAACATGAACATACTAAAGATGAAGAATTTCAACATATCAAGGGCATAGTTACGAAAGATGATGACGGTTTATATTTTATTGATTATATATCTAAATCTAGTACGGAATTTGATGACCCTATAATTGGTCTCTATGAGTATATTGAAAAGTTGAAAGAATTATTTTTTAAAAACTATGCAAAAGAAGATGAGAAAACTCAAGAAAAACTAAATTGGCTGAAGTCAAAATTAAATACATACATTACAGAAATAAAGGAAAACTTAAATCCTAACAATCACTCTCGAGAAATCGTTAATTTATATAGTAATTTGAAAGAAATAAAGTAAATACCTCAAAAACGAACTATGTACCAATTTATGCCTGAAAAATTTCACCAAACTTAAATCATCAATCTGGGAATTTTACAATAATTTTTTTGGATTATTCGAATAATTAAATATTCTAGAAAAAACTATAACGGTTATCCAGTAATTACTTGATTTTAAATAAATAAAATACACGTAAGATTAAAATTTGTAAATATTCGTCATCAGAATCATTCCCTTTGATTATACTCTAAAAATACTTATCTCACAAATACTAATGACTGCACTACAATTCATAAATAAAATTAACGAAGTCGGTTCTCCATTAAATATTACAGGATATACATTTTCCGACAGTGTTACAGTCACAGAAAAGTTACCAGCTAAAGGAATTATAATAAAAGATTGTGTTTTTAAGGAAAATATATCTTTTGATAGTGTTGAAATAATTTATGGAATTGAATTTATCAACTGTACTTTTCTTAAAAAATTAACGTTTAATAGTGCTCAAGTAGTTTTAGATGGCATTTTATCTGAATTTGGAAACAAACCAAGTATATCAATTATTAACTCAAAAGTTAATACTCTTTCCTTTAGAGGGAGTTGCACTTTTAGAAAGGACATTTGTATTACTAATAAATCAGAAATAGAAAGTTTTCTCATTTCAGAGAATTTTGAAACGGACAAAGACATCATTATTAGCAACTCTACAATAAATTACTCGTTACATTTTTCAAACACGAAATCTAACCGCATAGTATTTGAGAATAATTCAAATATTAATAGCTTAATTCGATTAGAAAATATAAAGAGTAACTCCATCGTTTTCAAAAAATCTATTTTTAATGATGAAATTTATTTATGGGATAGTAATATTGATGATTTAATCTTCTTTAAAAGCATTTTTAATAGAAAGTTAGAGATTAATACTGTTGTAGTTTCTCATACAATTACAATTATGTATTCTGAATTTAATGATTCCTTGTTTGTTTACAATAAAAATTCAGAAAATGATAAAATTAGATTTATCTCAAAACTTTATATTTCTACATCTATATTTAGTAACCAGTTTGTCATAAAAGGCAAAAACACCGAAGTTGAAAAAATTAAAATAATTGCATCTAAAAAACTAGAGGGCACATTGAGTTTTACTGACTTAAATATTTTGGAAACAAATATCTCAGGCGATATTAGTAATTGTAATTTAATTTTTAATCATTGTAATTTCAACTACTTACTATTTAGCAACTTCTACAACTACAGTACTATATCTTTAAGCTCTGTAGAATCATATAAAACCAATTCTAGTATAAATATTGAAAACTCCAATTTAGGAAAAACGCATCTATTTAATACCTCATTAAATTCTTTTGACTCCATCAATATCAACAACAGTTTCTTAATGGACATCATTTCTGCCAATGTCAAATGGTTTAGTGATGACAGACTAAATAGCGATAAAAAAGAAGAATTAAATTTCTTCGACCAAAAACGAGAGATTTACAGACAGCTGAAATATGCCTTAGACAAACAAGGCGACAGAATTACTACTCTAAAATTCAAAGCGATGGAAATGGAAGCATATAAAAATCATGTATTCTTAAACAAGACAATGACAACAGACGTTTCTGTCTTTGATAAATTTATACTTTGGTTAAGTCAGATAAACGATTTTGGTATAAACTGGTTTAAACCAACGCTGTTTGCAATAGGCTTTAGTATCCTATTCCATTTCTTAATTACAATTGGTGTGTCTGATAATTTGAGTTTCAAACCGAATTGTAGTGACGGAAGTTTAAGAACAACTTGTGAAATCTATTTTGCAAACCTTTATACTTTACCCCAACTAATGAATCCAGTTCATAATTTAAGCCATATCTACCCAAAATTAGAATTAAGTTTTACGGTACATTTTTTTGATTACCTATTAAAATTAATTCTTGCATTTCTAATCTTTCAAATAATCTCAGCCTTTAGAAAGTATATCAAATAGTCCCCTAATATATTAAGATGTATTGGGGATATCGTACCTAACAAACCCCGTTAAATTCAAAAAGCCAACGCTCCTCAAGTTTTTCTATCACACTTTTTTCTCCACCTTCCGCAAGTACATTGTGGGCATAGAAAAAACGCGTGTGAAAAATATCATTACGTAACTATGCCCCAAAGAGCTTGCTTCAGGCTCCACAAAAAGCCGTACACTACCTCCGTTCCTCCGGCAGTGACTTGTTCTAGTAAAAACTTTCCCCAAGCTGTGTTACATAATGTAGCATTATAGCCCCTGCGGGCAAGGGGGGCAAGCCCCGCTATAATAACATTATGTAAAACAGCCCCTCCCCGTACCTATCAAAATTCCGCAGGCACCACACCATTCAAAATCCATTAAACAATCTAAAACCGTTGTTTCTTGGCCAGCGTAATCACCAATTTTCCCTTTCCCACACAATCAATCTCAATGAAATGACCCGCTTTAAAACCGCTCGCTTCAAACCACTTCCCTTTTAATGTAACAATGGGAACAATAGTAATATTGCCATTCCCGCGTATCACATAATTTTTGCTAATAGTTAACTTTCTTTTCTTGAATTGTTTTTTAACTGCATTTTTCATAATCATCACATTTAATAATTCACCAATAAAAAAATTAAATCACAACCAAGTATAAAACACAGATACACTGTGAATTACAGTTTTTTATATGTTTTTTACAGCAAAATAATTACCTTTAACTCGAATATTATGCTAATTTTAATGCCATGACACAGAGCAACACCAACCATAAAATACACCAGGGCAGAAACATCAAGCGATTTCGTGAAATGTTGGGCATCAAACAAGACGCCCTAGCTTTTGAATTGGGCGACGATTGGAACCAACAAAAAATATCGCTTTTAGAGCAAAAAGAAGCCGTAGAAAGCAGTTTACTACAACAAGTAGCTCAGATACTCAAAGTACCCGTAGAAGCCTTTGAAAACTTCGACGAAGAATAAGCCGTAAACATTATAGCAAGTACATTCGGAGATAATGCTTTTAATTACGGTACAGTAAACATCAATCCCATTGAAACCGTCCTACAACTTCACCAAGAGAAAATTGCCCTCTACGAGCGCATGCTTACAGAAAAAGACGAAATGATGTTGAAGTTAGAGAAATTGTTACAAAATAAATAACGTCATATTACATGACGATACTATAAAATAGTAAAATAACGTTTTATATCTTTATCATAGCCAACTTATTACACTATAGAGCATAACTGTACTAAAAAACAATACGGTTTCTATATTTAATATATAAAAGAAAAATGTTAGAAAAATTAGAAATAAAAGGATACAAGTCAATAAAGAACATTTCTTTAGACATCAAACCCATTAACATCTTAATAGGCGGTAATGGTAGTGGAAAAAGCAATTTCCTATCCTTTTTTAACTTTCTAAAAGAAATATACAAACAAAATTTACAAAGTCACGTAGCTTTACAAGGAGGAACCGAAAAAATCTTACATAAAGGCACTAAAAACACTTCTGAAATCTATGCGAAAGTACATTTTGGTCATAACGCCTATTCTTTTCTCATCAAACAAGCAGATAACGGATTTGTATTTATCGAAGAAACACTATCCTATAACAAGCAATCTTTTTATGATAACGACGACAAAATAAATGGATTCAGTTCTGAATCTAAACTAAAATGGAATGCCAAACCCAGAGCAACCTATATTCGAAACTATTTAAATTCCATTGTAAAATATCACTTTCACGATACCGGAAATAATTCTCCATTCAACGCAACATCAAATATAAATTCAGACACCCACTTTTTATATGAAGATGGACGAAACTTATCCGCTTTCATCTATGGCATAAAAGAAAACCATCCGCAACAATATAATCTGATAGTGCGCACGATACAGCATATAGCACCCTATTTTTCTGACTTTTACTTTAAGCCAGACGAAAACGGTAACCTAACCCTCCTATGGACATCCAAGCACAGTTCAACCATATATAATGCAAGAGATTTTTCCGACGGTACAATTCGATTTATCGCACTAGCCGTTCTATTTATGCAACCCAATTTGCCGAGTACCATTATCATCGACGAACCAGAATTAGGACTGCATCCATCCGCTATCAATAAACTAAGTGGATTAATAAAATCCGCATCCAAAAAAAACACCAAAGTTATTGTAGCCACACAATCAACCGACC
This sequence comes from Flavobacteriaceae bacterium UBA1682, assembly GCA_002320285.1. Classification (GTDB taxonomy): domain Bacteria; phylum Bacteroidota; class Bacteroidia; order Flavobacteriales; family Flavobacteriaceae; genus Flavobacterium. Next base: position 281,706 of record DCKE01000024.1, read on the forward strand.
TAATAAGTTACTTTGAGCCGGAAGATATCATTACGGTCGATAACAAAGACGGCGAAAGCATCTTTGAACGATTGAATGCGGAAACACTAGCCCATTGGTTAGATTCCTACACCATAGATGACCTATGGAAACGAAACATAATAAGCAAAGGACAACCCAATTTTTGAATCGATGAAAAGACTAATTATAATTTGTGAAGGAGAAACAGAGCGTAATTTTTGTCAACACCTGCTCTACCCACATTTTGCAACCAGACAAATTCATATAGCCTATCCGCTCATCAAACGCAGTGCTGGTGGTATTGGGAGTTGGGAATCCTTGAAAAAGCAAATTATAACACATCTCAATGAATCGGGAGCTTATGTCACCACCTTTATAGACATGTACGGCATTAAAGACTCTTACAACTTCCCCGATTGGATGCCTTCAAAAGAAATTCCAAATGTAAAAGACAGGGTTCGCCACATTGAATCAGCCATGAACCTTGATATAAACCACCGTAACTTTATTGGCAACATCATCGTACACGAATTTGAAACATTGTTATTCAGCGACATAACCATCATTCAGCAACTAATCGATAACAGTGAATTAAACTATCCCAACTTACAAACCATCATAAACCAACATCCAGACATTGAACTCATCAACAACGGCACCACAACAGCCCCCTCCAAAAGATTAGAAAACAACATCATAGGCTATATAAAATCAATACACGGCCACTACCTTGCCGAATCCATAGGATTGCCCGTTATCAGACAAAAATGCCTTAAGTTTAACGAATGGATTTCCAAACTCGAACAGATATAATAGCATATCATCCCGCTTTAGATAACAAGCCATAGAGAGTAGTCTAATACAACAAGTAGTACAAAAACTCGAAGTAAGCGTAGATGCCTTTGAAAGCTAAGACGAAGAATAAGCCTAATAGACAAATCACCTACCTCATTCTATAGAACAATCTTAGTCTATAAACAATTGGTTTGAAAAAAGTGAATGTGGTGCTGACACTAAATTAATATCGAACTTTAGGGATGGTTCAATTCGCGAACTTGCATTGTGAATACGAAAAGAAATTTGCCAACCTTCACTTAATGTGACTAAAAGAGTTGTTTTAGAATTTTCTTGAAAAACAACTTCAATTAATCTATTTGGCAATTTCAAAGATTGAATTTTAGCTTTCGGCTTTATGTTTACAAAAGGCAAATTTAGATTTCCGTGCAAATTATAGGCTTGTATTTCGACCTTCTTATTACCTTTAATTACTTTATAAAAATCTTGATTACCTATTAAATATTTAATCAAATTCTCGGCTACAATTCCAGGTTTTCCTTTATCTAAGCGTAGTAACTCTTTCTTAAAAGCACTCAAAATAGGAAGATAAACAGTTGTGTGATAATCGCCCAATGTATCCCATTTTTGAGTTGCTTTACTTGCTGTCCTTAATTCTGCCAAATTATCAAAAATGGGTTTTATTTCCTGGAAATAATCACTAGAACAAGGAACACCTAACCACTTTTGACCAAAATCAATACTATTTGACAAACGAGAATGTTTTACAGCTCTATGATTATTCTTCGCAGAAATACCTATTTCCCATTTTTGCGATGCTCGAATGGCCAAAACATCACGAACATCACCAATTTGACCAGCTTTGTCTGCTACAATTTCGAGTTGCAGAATATCATTATCATCAATTCCGTGGCTCAAACGTGGCTCAATTTCAAGCAAAAAATTCACAGCACAACTTGCAACTAATTTGTAATTATCTTGTTCCTTTGTGTCAAAACTCATAAAACATTTTAACGCAGTTTTGTAAGGCTCATTTTCAATCACTAAAACTGAAGTAATTACCTTCAAACGTTCTAAAAATTGATTTAGTAAAGCATACTCAAATGCTTTACCATTTATTGTTTGGGTTGCAATTTTCGCCATTATACAGTAACGCTATTTACAATTTCATTTAATTTTTCAATTACTATATTTCCATCATATTCATTAGGTATAAGTGTTGGTGTTGCTTTATTAATTTTAACGCTTTCAATATCATTATATATTTTATCTGCTAAAACTTTACCCATACTTACAGGAACAGCATTACCAATCATCTTATAACCGGCAACAACACTACTATATTCAAAAGAAAAATCATCCGGAAACGTCTGAATTCTTGCACATTCGCGAACGCTCAATCGTCGATATAAATATTCATGACCTTTTACAAATTCACGCACATTTTGTTCGATAAATTGCATTTTTGGAGCTTGTGGATGTATTGGAGCATGGCGACCACCAGCTTGAATTGTAAACGAAACTTCATCCCATGAACGAACTCTGTTTCTTGACATAAACATTGACGAAAATCCACCAATCATATATTCGTGGTTTAATACTTTACAATCTTTACCATTAGTATAATTGCCTTCTTTGGCAGGTAAAACATTGTCTTTTAGGTCGCTAATTGCATTTTCGAGTGTCATTTTATTTTCAAGCGTTGTTGGTTTCGGAAAACTAAATTTTAACCCTAAATCTTTACGATAACCAATAAAAAAAACACGTTTCCTATCTTGTGGTACACCATAATCTGATACGTTCAATAATTGGAAAGATAAATCATAACCAATATCAGTAAACATTTGTTTAATGTTTGCTAATGCTTCTTTATGAGCTGGTAATAACATTCCAGACACATTTTCAGCAAGAAAAAATTTTGGTTTTTTATCGGCTAGAATCCGCATAAATTCGTAAAAAAGCTGACCTCTCTTATCTGCAATACCACGTTTCGAGCCAGCTTCTGACCAACTTTGACAAGGCGGACCACCTATAATTCCATCACAGTCAGGAACTTCACTTGACGGAATATCAACAATACTTCTTCTATCTAAAACTGTATTCTTATGATTTTTCTCATATGTAGCCCAAATTTGCTTGTCATATTCATTTGCCCAAACTACATCAAATCCAGCTTTTTCAAAACCTAAATCAAGACCTCCAGCACCTGCAAAAAATGACACAACTCTCATAACATTCTAAATTAAATTAATCAACAACAAACTTACTAATTTAAAACATCTCGGCCAAATTATGAATAAGAAAATTAAGGGGTTTTAACATGTCTTGACCCTAGATGGCTGGCAAAATGTAAACATCTAAGTTTATTCGTATCAACCCATAAAAGACCATATGATTGGCTTTTTTGTATATTAGCAAATTGTATATGGTTGAAAGAAAGGTAGCCATCAATTTACCCCCCCTTAAATATGTATCGATACGATTTAAATAGAGTTCGTTTTTATTCCCTAGAAGATATGGCAGGCGCACATGAACTTTCAAAAGGTGAAAAAATTTTAAGAACTAAACTTAAACCAAACTATACTGACGTCAATGATGTTTTAGAACTTTATAGTATTAAAAAATATATAGACAACAAATTATATTTAATAAGTTGGACACCAAAAGAAATAGAAGACTTTAAACAACAAACTATACAATATGGGAAAATAGTTGGAAATTTCTTTTTAACTATAAACAACGAAAATGTCTTTGAAATATTCGAGCAAATTCTACACGACTATATTAAATCATTTTGGGAAATAGTATGTAACCATTCCCTACTTAGGCAAATTTCAAAACAAAATTTCATCAAAATATTAGAAAACTACCCACACCTAATACACGAGATTTTAACTTATAAAGCTTTAGTTAACCATTACGATAAAGAACTCAAAAACTTTTTAGTAAACTATGCTACATCAACTGAGATTTTGCTTTCAGTTTATGAAACAAAAGATGAATTTGAAAGAAATAAAAAGTACATTCCTAAAAGTCTAACCACTGAGGATAAAGAAACCATAATTTTAAAATACTTAGACTCAGAAGAACCAAATTTGAATTACATTGGCTTAATTGTAAATTTAAGAAATAAAACAGAACTCAGAATCACAGATAAAACAAGGTTAAAAGCAAAACGGTTACAGAAAAGTAAAACAGATAAGTTCTTAGCAGGCAATGTAGGAATGAGTTTTGGTGTCTCTGTTGGCTTTTCTCCAAATATATCTAAACTAAAAGATAGCTATATAGATGACGATAATATAGTAAATTACACTTTCAATTCGGACTTCATAAAGAATAATAATCATCCATACAGACTATTTCAAAATTTTAAATTACTCTTTGATTTTATTGATACACAGAATAGAATAAATCTAGTAAGTAAAAAAAGTCAATTAGGCTTATTTGAAAAAAATTTTGGTGTTCAATCTCAAAATGAATATATGATTGGTACGCAATTTCGTTTAACTGAAATGTCATCTCAAGCTCAAATTTGTGGCTACAATAAAATTATTACGGAATTAAACACTTCTTTAGAAGAAATATTACATTTTGTTTTTACGAAGGCATTTCAACAATTATACGCTTTTGCTGACAACGCCCGCTTTTCAGTTCCGACACGAACAAACACATTCTTTGAGAAGGTACGATTATTGGCGCCTGAATTTGAATCAATCTTAAAACAATTTAAACTTTATGTTGAAGATGGAGAGATAGATTTTGAGCTTTTACAAATATCATCTTCACCAACAACAATCAAGAATATCCCAAGTCTTATACAAGATAAATACATCTATTTTAATACTGACAACCAAGAAATGGTAAATTGTTCAAAACTATTTTTTTCCGACCAAACACTTCTTGCTTATGTTGATCCTTTTAAAAATAAAAAGTACAATACATTCTTTGACTTACTAGCAAATGAACAAGTTAATTTCAATAATTATGAAGAATTCCATAAACCCAATTTAAGTTATTTAATTGAAAGAAAGTTCATTGAAATAAATAATGATGGTTTTATTCAAGTTATCAATCCAGCACGTCTCTTAATTTTTAAAGACTTACACGACAGTGAATTTGCATCATTTTATCGTTATCCTACTGAGTTCCAAAAAGAAGTTCTTGAAATGAGAAATGAAAATATAGTTTTATTTGAAAGTACATTATTTTCAAAATCGGAGCAGTCATATTTTAATTATTTTCTAAATAAAAGTGATTTCACTAATGGTTTAGATTTAAGAAACAGTTACTTGCATGGTACACAAGCAAATCCAGAAGAAATTAAGAAACACGAATATGCATATTTTACCTACTTAAAATTAGTTGTCCTAACTTTGCTTAAAATAGATGATGATTTACAGATTTCAAATGCAATAAAAAAAAAGACGAACGGGTAAGTTACATCCAATTGAAAAAGTAAATATATTTAGATACAAAATAACCATTTCCAAAAAAGAATAAAAAGAAGCCGAATTTACGTTTCGGGTTTCTCAAAAACCCAAGTTCAAGCCCTTCGGGTATTTCAAAAAATCTCCACCCTACGGGTAGTATTTTTTAAAACAAACTTGATTTTTGAAACCCTCCACGAATGAAAGAGGCTTTCTTTTTTTCCTTTTTCTTTTGAAAAAAATTAGAATACCAAGGCGAGTCCTTCGGAAAAAAAGAAAGTTAACTTTCTAAATTCCGTTGTCATGTCACAAATCTTAATCAAAACCCACAAAAAAGGAAACCTTTACAAAGGCTTTTATTTCTTCATCCTTAACAAAGGACTCAACAGTGGCAAACCACTCTCAGAACCCTGCGCAAATTGCTTTGTCATCTTCTTTACAACCCAAGAAGAAATGGAAAATCATTATTGGGTGGCTTTTTCACTCTGGCAGGCCAATTTTTGGCATCCCTATCTCGTGGGCTCCGTAATTCCTTTTTTGCGCTTACCCGAATTCAAAAGTGAATTTATCCAAAAAGCCGACAAGTTTTTAAGCAACTACGAAAAACACCGCAAAGCAGTACAAACCCTACAACTGTTAGAACTAAGAGAAAAACAATTTCTACACAACATCAACCTCATAAACGATGCCCGCAGAGTAGTACTATATCGATACATTAGAAGTAGATAAATTGCTGTTTTTATGTTTTAACAAAAATCTGATTTAAATAATTATTATTATTCCTTCTTTTTAATATCCTCATGTCCATATGCACTATCATCAAATTCTTTTAGATGGGTCTTACTAAATAATAAAGATGAATCAATATTTTTAAACAAAGCATATTTCTCGATCAACGGCTTAAATTTCTCGTTCCCATTTTCATGCAAACAATTATAGAATAATAAAATTTGCTCGTAACTTGATAATTGTGCGCGTGCAATCGAAGTATAATGCCCTTTCGTTTGTATTTCAGAATTGTCAATAAATTTAATTATATGATACAGTGTTCTAAAATAATGACTTAAATCAGATTTATACTTATCATAAACCATCCCATATGCATCAATATAAGAGGATACCTCTAACGATTCTTTAATCTCTTCTAATTTAGATTTACTAAAAATATTGCTTGAACCTACCTTAATAGAATCGTTTACGTTTTTTTCTATTTCATTATAAAATATTTGAAAAGAATCTCTTCCAGTCTTTATTAAATTTTCTGTAGAATCACTACTTTTAACATCTAAGCTATTTACAATCAAATGAAACAAGTTCAACATTTGGAAATAAGTATTTTCAAATTTCTCTTTAGAAAGCATTTCATTTTGAATTTCAAAAACTTTTCTAGTAGAAGATAATTCTTGTCTTTGTAATTTTAACTCTTGTCTTTGTAATAAAATAGTAAATATAATACCTGTAAAAGCTAAACCTGCAAATAAAGAGTTAATAGCTCCAAATTTATCACCATAAGTTCCACGATTTGCTAAGTAATCACAAGTTCCGACAGGGAACAAATTATCAATATACACAGAGCTTGCATACCATAATATAATAATTATTATAAATACAAATGCTATTATAGTAGTATTCTTCAAAATATCTTAAGATTAAATTTTGACAAATCTAAAGAATTATACCATATAAAAATATTTTAATTAAACGTATAAAAACAACTGTAGAAACAAATAAAAAGCCAAATCCGAAGACTTGACTTTCTGATTTAACTCCAAGGTCACCACAACAAGAGTTAAACTATTTTTGAATCGTTTTATCGTATTTTCCATCATCAACCGTAATTTGGCTTACAGCAGAAAGCACACCACTCGCAACCGTCATATACCCACCAACCGCTATAATCGAAGCCGGCAAAACCACAGAAGCGGTCAACAACACACCCCCAACACCTGCCAAAATCAAACCGATACTTCTAAGCACCTTAAACAATTTGGGCGTTGGTGCTTTAGCTCTATCCAATATATTCATCATTACTTCCCTTATGATTCTACAACTAAAAACACCTCTTCCAACCGTTCCAATTTAGGATATACCAATTCCTTCAATTTCGAAAAAGCCATTCTGGAAGCCGTTCCCCTACCCATACCAGTCAATTGACTTACCGGAGCAATGCAACCGTTCAATTCTTTCAATGCATCGTTGGCAGGATGAAACAATATAAAACTTCTATCTGCTACACCCATAACCTCCAAATGCCAATCAAACCGCTTGCTATAACGCTTTCTCAACGCATACCTTCCTTCGGGTATACACGAAACCCTTCGTTCATTATTTCTCCAAAGCAACTCAATTGCATAGCAAATCAGCTCCCCATCAACTTCAATCCGTCCATTGGTTCCCCCTTCAAAATAAGCGCGTATTAAATACAATTCCATAAATACTTATTTAACAATATCCACAGCTACAACAGACAGAGGATTAAACAAACCGTTCTTTAGCGAATACAGCTTACCGTTTACCTCTTGAAAAAATTCAATACCCAAAACAAAAAGCAAAGGATAACCATTATCCTCTGTAAATTGATTACTAAGCGTCAAATCAGGTACCGCCACGGCATTCCATTCTAATACATCAGATTCCGCACTAACCATATCAAAAAACTCCTCTTCAAAATCTATGGCCATAGCCCCTGAAACAATTTTAAAATGCGTTGTTCCCCTAGGTGCAGAAATCATGTTGACAGGAACAAAAGAAACTATTTTCACTTCTAAAACAGTGTCCACCCGATTTATAGTAACGGTATAGGGCGCAAATAATGTTGTACCTAGTTTCCCACGAATATTAAACTCAAAACCAACAAGCAAACCCAAATCTCCCAGGACAACATTTCTCAAACCACGTTCACTCACCGTATCAGCCTGCAGAATCTTAACCATTGTTTTAGTTAGCCTTCCTACCACTCTACTATCCGAAGCATTAAACAACAGCGAACGAATAGAACTTCTCAACAACTTTCCGGCCTTACCCGCACGTCCAAACTCAGCACCATTTTCACGAGTACGTTGAAAAGACGGGTCAGTAGCAATTCTATGTCCATCAACCCCACCTTTTTCACGAGCCAAATAACCATCCTGAGTCTTATAAAAAGTAATATCTCCAATACTCCCTTTCAATTTTATAATACCTTTTTGCCTAGCCATAATTCTCAAATTTAAGTTAACCAATCACTTGAAAACATCCTTAAAAATGACATTTAAACAAAAATTAAAAATAAATCGCAAACCACAAGCACACGGCTGTTTCAAATGAATCCTAGCGTAAAAAATGACTCTAAAACTGTTAAATACACCTGTTTTTTTAGCTAGCATCCAGCTTAAAAGACTATAAATCAAATGTTATTTATATATTTAATACTCAAAAATCAAAAACATATAGGGTTGAATACAAAACAACAAAGCCCTATTTGAAGTATAGATAAAGTATAAAAGAAACCTAACAACGAAAAACCATGTACATGAAAAAGGATATGAACAGAATATGCATCTATCCAAAAGACATACAGCTCATCACAGGCAAAAGTTACAGTCAGAGTAACCGACTGATAAAAAAAATAAAAAAAGAGCTCAATAAAGGTGACGACCAATTCTTGACCATAGATGAATTTTGTACCTACACGGGTATAAAATACGACCAAGTATCGCACCTTATTTTCGGATAACAATTATCGTATAAGCGGACTAAAAATCAGAATGTTAAATAGTAATGTTTCGATTACATATTTTGGTATTTATTCAAAAAAAAAGTATCTTGTGCTAGTATATTGATAGTTCAAGTATGATATAAGGGATAAATTCGGGTACTTATTTAAAACAGTATCTTGAAAGTATGACTACTAAAGGAAAGAGAAATTCAACTGCAAACCCTCTTTCTCCGCCATAAAAATGAAACCCGACCTTGGTCGGGTTTTTTGTTTTATAAAAATGTTGTCGAGCTCGCTCGAAACAACATTTTTGAAAAACAAAAAAACACTGTTACGCAGTAACGGTGTCGTTTTTATGAACCGCTCTCCCCTTACAGGGAACACCGTAGCGAAGCGGAGGTAATCCCGATTATCTAAATAATGATGTCATTTTCATGAAATGCTATTCCCACAAGGGAACACCGTAGCGAAGCGGAGGTAATCCCATACTTATCCCCTCTTTAATAAATTCAATGCCTATTTACTGTGATCGTGCTACTGAACCGCTTCCTTCACAAGGGAACATCGCAGCGAAGCGAAGGTAATCCCGGATCAATCCTAAATGTTGTGTTTATGCAAAAATATTAACCAATCTATACAAGAAGAATTCTATATCTCTTACTCCTCAAAACTGAGTTCTAAAAGCTTTAATTTTCGCATTAAAGGATTCTGCAGAAGCATGGGTACTTCTGTTGTCAAAATAGTTTAATATGGTCTAATAAGGAATTTTAATGGCTCTAGAAGTTCTATTGAATGATTTGGATACGGATTGACTTACCTTCTCCTGCCATTTCGCTATTACCATAAAACCAATTAACTCATAGATGATGTACATCTAACACCGTTCGGGTTACAGACCCAATAAACTTTAAAAATGTATTATTAAACTTTAAGCACGCTTTTCCATTTTAACAACTTTTTCCTTCTATCGTCAATTCCGTTTAAACCGCCATTTATTTTTTTGGTGATCGCTGTTATTTCGTCCTTATCAGCCAATTGATTTAGATTATTGTTAGACCAGAACCAGAGGGCAGCATTTAAAGCATCTGCTTCGGTTAGTAATAAATCGGGATTATTTATATAATCAATCTTTGAGGTTTCGCTTAAAGCTTTATAATTATTGAATCCTGTTAATTGAATAAATCCACGTCCTCTATACTTCCAACCATCCCCTGATTGTTCACCTTTATTGCCCATTCTATTGGCATATACTTTATTTGCTATTTTTTGAGGATTTCTCGAAAACTGATCTACATTATCCTTGCTAAAGTACTTTGGAAATACTTTTAGCAAACCTTCCTTAGAGTAATTTAAGTTTTCGCTTATAGGCTTTAAATTTGACTCATGTTCAATTTGAGCCATAAAATGAGCGATTCGCATTGAGGTATTCACCTCATATTTACTAAATAGCGATTTATATTTTTCGTACAACATACTAGATAAATTTAAAATAATTTTAATGTAAAGAGTCAAAACTATAAATACGATTCTATTTGTATTACTTACGTAATAAGCTTTCTAAAAATCCATTGATCTATCTTGTCACTGAATGTGATTTTTGTTTTTAGGAATCGTATATTTAGACTCCGATTTTTACTCGTTCTCTTGTATAAACCCATTATTTTTAAGAGGAGACTTTTTTTCGATACCATTTTCCTTTTTTCAAGACTAATCATGGGTTTAATAATACTCTAGTTTAACCTAAGTAATTTGACGTTTTAAAAAGTTTTCATAGCTTTCTATTAATGATCTTAAGCCTTCCGGAGTTTGTTGAGGAGCCAGTACTATTTCAAGTTTTCCGATATTATTAGAGATTTCCCCTTCTTTGATAGTTTCTTTAGAAAAATCAATCATCACTTGATCATCTATGACATCAAATTTGAAGTTAGCATTAAAAGTAGCTTTTTCAATATTGTAATTACATATGGGGACTAATGTCAATAAAGGAACCTCAATAGGGGTGCTTATAGTTTTATACTCTTTATCGTTATCGGGTGTCGCAAAATCAAATGTAGCAGGATAATTTACTCTTACGGTTTTTGGTACTAAAGATTCGATACTTTTTTTAATATATCTTTTGCTACTCTTAATCAATTCAATAATGGCAGCCCGATCAACTTTTGAAGTTTTAATTAACTGTACTACATGTACTCCTTCTTGAATCAGCTGTGTTAGATTACTTCTATACAAAATTTGTAATTGTTCGGAATTAGAAATCGAATCAAGCATTCCCTGTCTTTTTATTTCCAACTGATCTATTACCAACTTTTCATTATCTAAATCGATTTTTTTCTTAGCGATTTCTGACTCAATATGTATAAGATCAAGCGATATTTTGTCAATTACTTTATTTAGATTGCTCATCTTAACTTCAATTTTTTTAAGCTCATTGACACTTAAATCAAGGTTTTTTAACTGAGCATTAAGTTCTTCTAAATTTAGAATTGCCGCTTGTTGTTTATCTAAAAATCCTTCATATCTAGAACTGAGTAATTGCAATTGATTTTGTAAATCGGCCTGCAGTTCTTTCTTTATTTTTATTTCATTAAGCGTAACTTCTATAGATATGTTGTCTTTTTTGATACGATCAATTAATGAACTATTGTACAACTTAGAAGAAATCAGTTCTTTACTATTGTTTTCTTTTACTATTTTTAGTAAATTATACTTTTTATTAAATGAATAAGATTCCAATAGAAAATCGGCTAGTAAGTCATCTTCTCTAGAAATATCAGATTTAAAGTTGGTAATATCATTTTGTTTAAGATTTACTTCACCTAGAACATTGAGGTTTTCATTGCTAACATAGTCTATGAAAATATCATTAGAACGAATAGGCTGAATAAGTGCATAAAGCTCTTTATTATATTCTTTATTCTCTAAAATAATTTCTTCTGTTTCTTTAAAGAAATACTCATCTAAGATAGATTCATTTCTTTTTCTGATGGACTCGCTTGAATTTACAATAGCTGATTGTAAAGACTTTACAAATAATTCGAAATTTTGCATAAAGATTTTATTTAAGATTTTATTTTAGAAAATTGATTAAGTGCATCGTTAACCAATGATTTACTCTCATTGGCTAAACCAACAATAAGCCCACATTTAAAACATGAAAATTTAACTCCTAATAATAATCGTTTTGTGTTAATAATAATTTCCTGATTGCAATCTGGACAATTTATTTTTGTATTACTATCTATCATCTTGTTCTAATTTATTTTACTATACATATCAATTATATTTAATAAACCATTGGGCAATGGCAATTTTGAGGCTTCAACAAAAACACTTAAGTTTTTATTTGAATGAGTACCTTTATTACTGTTTTTTTTATCCCCACTAAGCTTCCCGCTTAATTGCGCTTTTCTTTCCAAACTGTCGTTACTATTGGCTTTATAACTAGATATTGAAGTAATTTCCATATTAAACTTTACTTTCATTTTATCAATAGCTAACGAATTTATAGGCAACAATGTTAAAAGTGGAATATCAATAAAGGAAGTTCCCTCGGATCCCTTTTTAGCGACAAGAACAATCATTTTAGGCTGGTAGGTAACAGTATTATCTGGTGCAATTACTCTATTAAAACAATAATTAAGTATAAACTCTGACTGACCGCTTAGCATTATTGAATTTGCTTTAGATACGGCTACCATAGGGGCACTAATTATGGAATCCAGATTGATTTCTGATTCTTGATCACGGAAATTAGGGTCTGAATTTTGAACATCGAAATAAACCGCTGTTTCTTTATTTTTAACATCGTTACGATCGTTACTCAAAGAATAAGCATTAGCATTAGGTTGATTTTTATTATCATTCATAATGATTTGTTTTTAACTGAATACTGTTTAGATATGATATCACACAGATTAAAATAATCTAACCTGTGTGATTTATCTTTAAAACTGATTGCGATTATTTTGTTTCCTTATCAGCCTTATCAGCCTTTTTCTCCTTTTCTTCAGAAGTGGTTTCAGATAGTCGCTTTGGATCTACAGAAGATACAGGGAAAATATTTTTAGCATAAATATCTAAAATTGTAGTTATCCCTGTTGGTAAAGGCAATTGACCTGCTTTTACATTTACAGTGTATTTGGCATTATTACTTTTTTGATAATGCGTATCTCTAGATTTAGCATCTTCACTGGAATAACTTGCGGAACCTTTAACACTTACTTTAAAAGGTCCCCAACCGATAGAAGCATTAACCGTAGCAGAGCCATCCAGTTTTGTCTTTGACGAATCCGAATTTTTTTCGTCCGAACTAGACTTCACTTCCATTTCAAAATTAATCTCAGCAGATTGTACACCTAAAGAGTTAATGGGGATAACAGATAATAAAGGAACCTTAATTGTAAACTCAGCGTTTGGAACTGCCCTTTTAATAATATTACCATCTTTAAGCTCTTCAATCAACAATTGATTTCCATTCTCATCTAAAGAAGGTCTGCTTAAAGATAGATTAATCATAATAGGATCGTAAACTGACAATTGCTCTGTTACTTTTTTCCATTCGTTTTCGTCCCATTCATGATGAACAACATCTTTTTTAGTGATGTTAAAACCTGATTCTAAAATAAATTGCGTTTGACTTTTTGCCATTTTACCATTTGCATCGGCTATAGCATTCAACGGACCTCCGATTAAACTATCCATCGGTAATCCTTGAAATTGTTCAGCAATATTAGCTAATTCACTCATAATTAAAAGTATTAAAATTATACCCTACTCATATGGCTTTTCGGGATACGCCTTAGTAATCTAAGCAGTATATGATCTTCACATTTACTACTAAATTTTTTTCGAATCGAATTTTAAGTATAAAAGCTTTTCTAATTTGATTAAAAGTAGACGTCATACTTTGTAATTTTAAACTTGAAAACCCAAATAAGATTCAAAAAAAATGTCTTGCTCAAGGAATTTTCACCTGAACAAGACAAAGAAAGTATAATGGAATAGAAGATAATTCAGTATAAAACACCAAATTTCATATTAGGTGTTTATACGTAAAGGACTAATTATAAATTTGATTTACAACTGCATAAACGACTAAGCCCACAGTGTTTTTTGCACCAATTCTATCTAAAATACGTTGTCGATGTGTTTCTACAGTTCGTTTACTTAGAAATAATGCATCAGCAATTTCTTGGTTAGTATACTCTTTACATATTAGTTTAATAACTTCTAATTCTCTAGCAGTGAAACTAGGTTCTTCATCGTATTTTGATTTCTTATTTTGAATAAATGCAATGATCATTTTTTGTTCGCTATCCGTAAAATAAACGCCGTTCTCATACACCTGCTGTATCGCTTCAAAAAGCAGCTTTTTGGAAGAGTTTTTTGGTAAAAAAGAAGAAACCCCAAGTTTTACCATTTGTCCTATATAACTTTGACGATAATAGGATGACAAAATGATTATTCGAACTTTAGGATATTTTTCTTTGACCATTTCCACTAATTGAAAACCATCAATGGGTTCCATCTTGATATCAATTAATAAAACATCCGGGAAATCTTGAGTTTCTAATGTGGATAAAAGCTTAATTACCGTATCTGGCCGAGTGGTCGAAAATGTAATTTTTAGTCGGGGTATTGTTGATAAAAGTAGATTTAGACCTTCTACTAACAGTAAATCATCATCTATTAAACCGATATTTATATTATTTTTCATTTGAATTTTGAATTTTAATAATTAACGACGTTCCTTTATTGGGATTGCTTTTCCATTTATGAATTCCAAATAGCGCATTAACCCTGTATTCAATATTATGCATTCCCATTCCTTTTTTAACTTCGGACAGATTAAAACCAATTCCATCATCGCACAAAACAAGACTAATATATTTGTCTGTTTGACGTAAATTCAAAACAAGATTAGATGCGCAAGCATGTTTTAATACATTATTTAAAAATTCTTGAATGATGCGATATATTTGAAGTTCTATATGAAGTGGGTTGATATTAAAACCTCCTGAAGTGTGGATTTGAAAGTTTATATTTTGAAAAAGATACATTTGCAGTTGTTCCAGCATTCCTTTTAATCCTAAATATTCAATTTCTACTGGATACATATTATGAGCAAGTGTTCTGGTTGCATTACTCAA
Organism: Flavobacteriaceae bacterium UBA1682; assembly: GCA_002320285.1. GTDB lineage: Bacteria > Bacteroidota > Bacteroidia > Flavobacteriales > Flavobacteriaceae > Flavobacterium. The sequence continues at coordinate 296,774 of DCKE01000024.1, forward strand.
TAATGGTAGCTGAGATAACAAAATTTCTTTACTTCTCCCCTCCTTCATCTCAATTTCCTGTACACATATCGAGAGAATATGAATACGATTACCGATGTCGTCATGTATGATTCGACCAATTCTTTTACGCTCATCCTCTTGAACCTGTATCACTTTATTTAATAATTCTTTCTGATGCTTTAATTCTAATTGTCCTTGTCTAATCTCAATACTATAAATTTCGTTTTGAGCTCTAAAATGTATTCTAGTAAATACAAGTATCAAACCAACCATAAAGAACATTAACACGATAACGTAAGGAATTATATATGCAAAATTCTCGTATTTTTCCATAAATAATATGTTGCTTTAAGGTATAGTATAACTCCGAAAATGGCATACATCATCCAAGTAATAAATATGGAATCGTCGGGAATTTTAATTAAAAATTCTAATAATAAAAATTGAATAAAAGTCACTGAAAAATAGATAAGCATCATATAAAAAAGTTTATAATGATTTATTTCTTTCTTTTTTTTTGCTAAAATGTAGAGAATGATGGTAATGAATAGAAGTGAATTAAATACTCTACCTATATTAATTACATAATTACCCGTAAACAAGTAATTTATAAATTCAAATAAATTAATAAATACGGCAACTAATAGGATCAATTTTATCATATAATCATTACTATTTTTTATTAAAAAAAAGTATATTAGTAAAAATACTTCAATAATATTAAATAGTGGCAATAAACCGATGTTGTAATAATTAAATAGAATTAATATATTATTTGAAAAATCGAAAAGAAAACAGCTGATTATATATAAAGAAAGTGCTTTACAATGTTTATTCAATTTTTTGAAAATATAAACATTAATAAAGCACAATATAAACGTTATAGAAGTTATTATTCCATTAATAGTATCTGCTACTATTAAATAGTATTCATTCATTTTAAAATTGGTCTCGCTGATTACAGGTTGTATTTTAGTAATGAAAATTGCTTCTCATGTTCCATATTCCGATATGGGGGACTCAATCTAGCCATATCATAAAAAGATTCTGTCTGAGCTTGTGGATGAATTTGATAGATCATTATATCTGGAGAATAACCTGTAATCGCGGGTTGATCTGTCTGACTATCGACTATATCCTTTATACCAAAATGCCCTTGCATAACTACATGATCATCATTAAATTTAAAGTCCTCTTTTGGTATTTCGAACACTTCAAACACTTCATTCTCAAATAGCCATTTTTTAATTTCACGACTCCATCTTTTTTTTCTATTTTCAGCGACATCCTTTGATATCTCAGTATCCCCAATTAAATTCCGGTTAATTACCTGAAACTTGTTTATAAATTGGTCGATATTGTCCTTATTCCTGTCTAAAAATTCTTTATTGTCTCTGTTCTTTGAAATCATATAAAATATAAGACTGTATACCTTACTTTTTTTATCGATATCTTCCTCTATTTCTACAGCTGGGTATAAATGATAACAGGCTGATTCGTCTTCCGAGGTAGAATTATCTATTTCAAAATAATTAGCTTTACTCAACAATTCCAATATCAAGGAAGGATTGTTTTTTAATTTTTGCCAATTTCGTAAATTAGTAATAATATCTCTAAGTTTTTTATCGTTTTCTAAATTCATATTTATAGTTTTTAAGTTTAAAATACAGCTTATAAAGTTCATGTTTTATTATTCAAATCTAACCATCTTAATTAGTCTTTAATAGTTGGGTGGGTATTTCATTGAGACCGTGCCACCTAATTTGATCAAATGGTGTCATTTTGAAAAGTTATACAATAATAAATAAAAAATTTCAATCGCTAAAGGTTTGTTTTCCAATTTGATAGGTTCTTTCTATTTTACTAAACTTTAGAAGATGAATAAGATTTGCTGCATCATAGTAAACTGCCCTGTATTCCATTTAACAGGTTTGATAACCTAAAGCTTGAGTAAAATAAGTTTCACCAATACCAATAACAGCATTTAATTTTCAGCATAAAATCTAAAGTAGTTCATCTATGAAAAGCATTTTTGTCAAGGTCTCTACTATGATAGGTACAGTTGATATCAGCGTTGCTGGCATTTTTTCTAAAGTTCTTTTAATATGAATATATTATCGTTTAGAAAACAACAAGATAATGGTATTAAAATTTCCTAAGTGGCACAAATCAAACCCAAAACTAAAAATACTTAGTTTTTTACTTATTTGACGATGCAACAACGGTCATCTACTCTATAGATAGTAAAGGTTCCAAAAACGTTTTACTAAAAAGCAGTTTAAAGCTATTAGAAACTTTTGATTATGGCGGAAATTGCGGCAAAATTCGGTCTTTCGCTTACCTACCTCGGTAGTTATTTTCAAAAGCAATGCAACGAATCGTTACAATACTATATCTCATCCTATAGAATAAGACTGATCGAGCACCGACTGCAATTTTCCGATATACGGCTCCATGAATTGGCGAGTGAATTTGGATTTACTGATGTAAGCCATATCAATAAATTTTTTAAAAGACATAAGGGAATGAGTTTAAAAGCCTACCGAGTTCAAAAGAATAAGCAACAGTAAACAAGTTACGCTAGTTCCATTTGCAAAATTTTATTTATTATTAGATGTCTGTATTAGTAGGGATTGATTCGCAATGCGATAACATGTTGTTAATGATGGCGTAAAGACTATTTATTAGAATGAAGCAAGACGCTTTAAATTTTAAAAAAAGCTGCTCTAAAGCAGCTTTTTCTTTACAATCCGGTTGACCTCACAAAAACATAAGGTGGATTTTCCATATAGATCTTCAACGTATCTTTAGTTGGATTTAAAACAAAATTATAACTGTCTTCCTCTGCTTTTGTCTTGTAATCTCCTATCGTTAAGTAGTGAATCTTTGCATCGTCATTATACCAATATCTTCCCATATTATGATCGTATTTGTTTGTATAAACATTGTAATCGTAGGTGGTTACCATAAAGTCGGTAAAGTGTTCATATAAGGGATACTTATTATCTTCCTCACCGATATGTCGCCACCAGCCTTTTAGTTCTTCGGAATGATGCTGATTCTGGTAATTTTTATATAACGCATTGTCATCCTTATCACAGCAAACCATACTTAAACTTAAAAAAACAAGCACCGCATTTATATAAAGTGATTTCATTTTGTTTCTAACATTTAAGGTTTGTTTTTAATTTCTCCTTTTACAAAGGACTCACTATCGGAATAAACATCTGAAGGAGTCACAATTTGCGAAAGTGGATTACTTAAATTTACACTAACTGAATTTTTGGCGGCAAACCATACATGTGACGAACATACAAATCGATTTAGAATTCGCGCAGTCGCTTTCATGTGCAGGAACTCATCAACGTTATAGAGATATTTTTTGCCTATAAAGCTCTCTCCTTTAGCGGCAAACGAATTTTTATTAATCGGGTGATAGCTTGTCGTGGTATGTACGCCTTTTTTCCAAGTAAATTTCACTTTAGTTCTCTTCTCTTTCAATTCCATCAAATAAAAGTTGGACTCATCCCAAGCATTTTGTATTGCTTTTTTCTGTATTCCTCCTGTTCTCCATGCTTCCACAAAAACCAAACTGTTCGTTAAAGTAGCTGCGGTAATATTAGCAGTAACAATTCCCGTATGTCCAACAGCAAATCTTTTGTTGTCGGTAGCTAATAACTGAAATTTGAAACCATGTTTGGGAAGTCCTACTAAGATATCCCCTCTTTGTGCATTCATAGAAGCCAATAAATTTCTTGTTTTGGTGGCCGCATTAACATCTGGAACTGTTGGTGTTGGCAAATTCACTACAGGTGGATTACTAATTTGTATTTCGCCAATTCTTATATTCAAATCTTCAAAGAATTTTTTGCGATCTTTGACTTTGGTTTCTATAGAAGTCACTAGATTTTCTTGCAGTAGCGTCTTTACAATGCCATTTTGCAGCGAAAAATACTTAGTTAATTCGGGTACTAAGCGTACCTTATTGGAAACAGTTATCGCAGCTTCATCCATATACTGATCGATAAACGATACCTGATACAATTCCTCCATATCGTAAAACGAAAGCTGCTTGACCGTCTCTTCATCGATTATATGCATATTTTTCAATTTTTCAACTAAGGAAACTTCATCTTCTAAAAAGCTTTCTGCTACTTGCAACCTATTAATTTCTGTGGCAAATACAATTGTTTTTAAGTTGTCATAATAGAGTTGCACCTCGGGAATAGCAACTTGGTCCCCATTCATAGCCTTAGTGTCGACTATACTTTGCGACAGCTCTGCCGTTTGTTCTTCTGTACTACACGAATAAAGTCCGAAGCTCAACAAAACCGCTCCAAGTATTCCAATCTTATGCCTTTTAAAGTTTCTCATATTTAAATAATAGTGATACAGTTTTTTATTTCTAAACTGTCGTTAATAATAAGCCTTTACAGTTTTATATATTATCCCAATTGATCTGTGAATTATAGCTAGCCGAATATGCTGAGTAATCCCATGATCTACATAAAATTTGCTATTCGGATAGAAAATCGAGAATACCCTCATTACTCCTAATAATTATTTAATAGCTGTCAAATAACAAACGATTATCAGTTGCAAACGATAATAAAGTTAAATATAATATAATTTTTTAGATAATTAACAATCTTTTTTTAATAAATCTTTTTAGTTTTGGGGAAATAGTACGTAAAAAAGTGTTGTTTAATTGGAACATTAAAACAAAAACCATAACAACCTTAAGATTTTTTTTAATGGTCTTACTGGTATCTATAAAAAAACAGCAGTAAATCGAAATCTACTGCTGTTTTTTTAAGGTGAAAGCGTGGTTATAGTAATCTAAAGCCAAATCATTATAAAACCAACAAAGGAGCGATAAAACCGATGCCTAAAAAGCCGGTATTATAATCTTTAACACCAAAAGCATTTTCAGCATACTTGGTATAATCGTATTTTCGCGCCGTATAGGCAATATAAAAGCGGATATTCATGTCTTTGAAGGGCATGTATTCCACCATCGGAATAAGACCATAACTCGTCGACAATTTTGAACTCCCATTCGGATCGGGATTGTCGTTCCACGAATGCGTAGCATTCATAGCCGTTAAGAGCACATTGATCTTGGGAGTTACCAGATACTCCGCTCTGATCCAATTGGCTATATACTTGGTTTTTTGCGTCGCAAAAGGATATTGAGAGTTGACGATTTCCGAGGCAATACCCAAGCGATCAAGCGCTTCATCGCGATATTGGAAGTCGTAATACAACACGAAGTTCTTGGCTTTATACTTATTTCCCAACGCAAAATAGTTCATATTGGTATTCTTGGCTTCATTAAAGAAACTGTAACTATAGGTCGTTTCAAACTTACCGTCAAAAAAGCTACCTCGCCAGTTCCCCACTGCAGCTAATGGAAATTTAGAAGCCGTGATATCGGGCGGTGCACTGGCTCCATATTGCTCCTCATAACTTTTCGTTCTGGAATTCAATACCTGAAAAGAAAATGAATTTTTCCCATCTGCCAGCGTATGTGCTATCCCCGCACCTACTAAAAAGTTATCGGCATATTCGATGATATCATTGTAGGTAATAATATCAATCGGATTCAGATCAAATTCATATCCACCCCAATCTGCACATAGTTTTCCAACAGATATATTCGTTCTTGGCGACAAATCCACTTTGATAAAAGCCAAATCCACTGACCTACTGATATTATCTAGATCTCCGGGAAGTTGCTCTCTGGTATATCGGTTTCGAAATCTAAAATACACCTTATCGTGGATTTTACCTTTGATTTCAAACCGGAACTGATCGGCATTAAATTTTGAACCCGTATGGCTACCATCGGTAAAAGAACTATTAAAAGCCATTCGCGTATTGAAAATGACATCTACATCCCTCAAAAGCGACTGCTTTGAAATGGGAATTAGCGATTTGGCGGAATCCGTAATAATAAAATTCCCCAGATCCGTCTGCTTTTGCATTTGATCTACTTGTCCAAGCACAATGACCGGAAGTAATCCGATGATCAAATAGAAGAAAATTTTTTTCATATGTTGATTTTTTAAATATTTATACTCATATGAAATCGCTTCATCTTCAGGGGGTTTGGGGGAGTCAAACGCTTTACTATAGCGATAACATAACGATACTTTTACAGATTTATAACAAAAAAGAACCCAGTAAAAACCCTGCGGCAATGGCTACAGATATGGTGACCACCCCGGGGACAAAAAAGCTGTGATTGATGACGAATTTCCCGATTTTGGTACTTCCTGTTCGGTCAAAGTTGATCGCCGCTAGTAAAGTAGGATAACCCGGCAAAACAAAATCACTGTTGACCGCCGGAAAAATTGCAATCAAAGCAGATGGTGGTAAACCAAGAGCAATCCCTAATGGCATCATGGTTTTGGTTGTTGCGGCCTGACTAAACATAAGAGCCCCCATGATAAACACCGCAATTGCAAAAGTCCACGGATACTCTGAAACGATTCCCCCTAAAGCCTTTTGTATGATATCGTTATTGGACGACATAAAGGTAGAACTCATCCATACCACGCCAAATACCGATACTACAGCCGAAGCCATCGAAACAAATAAACTGGCTTTGGTAACTTCTGCAGTAGTGGTTTTCGTAATCAACATCATCGCGGCGGAGGCCGTTAGTGTAATCACACTGATGATGGTCACCATGGTTAACGACCCATCTGCCTTTACGGCCAGAGATTCCGCACCAGCCTCAAAACTAGGAACGATAGCGGGAAATGCTCCAGCAATTACGATTAACAAGATGGCTACACCAAATATTAAAACGGATGTTTTAGCACCCGGTTTTAAGGCCACCTCTTTACCTTCCATACCACTATTCATCGATTTGGCAAATTCAGGGTCTTTCATTTTTTCCATAAAAATCGGATCATCATTAAGTTCAACACCCTTCTTCATTACGGAAAAGCAGCCGATTAATAACCCGATAATACTAGCTGGTATACAGATCATCATGATGTCGACCATGGCACCATGATAGGCCAAAATAACAACTAAGGCAGCAGTAGCAGCACTCATCGGACTACCCGTTAGTGCCAAATGCGAAGCAATAACCGATATACTTAAAGGTCGTTCCGGACGAATACGCTTCTTAGCAGATACTTCTGAAATGATCGGCAGTAAGGAATAAACAATATGGGCTGTACCTGCAAACAGGCATAAAAAATAGACGGTAAATGGTGCGATAAAAGTTATGTTGGATGGATTACTACGAATGATTCTTTCAGCCAAACTGACTAAATAGTCCAACCCACCACTCGCTTGTAGCGTAGCTGCTGTAGTAACAATAGCCATAATAATCAGCATCACATCTAGAGGAGGATCCGTCGGCTTCATCTTAAAAATAAAAATAAAGATAAAAAGTCCGACCATTCCCATAACACCCAAGCCAATTCCTTTCATTTGCGACCCTATAAGGATCATAGCAATGAGAATAGCAAATTCAATCCAGATCATAGTTAGAATTTTAAGTTAATGACTACTTTGTTGTTGGTGAAAAAAAGAGAATCCATATCAAACTACAGATTCTCTTTCTTAAGGATATTAATAATCAAAGAAATTTTGCTGAATTTTGGCTCTATTAGAAGTTTCGGTCAAGGATAACATCAATAAAACCCTAGCTTTTTGTGGGTTCAAATCATCGGAAACCACAAATCCCAGTTCGGCATCTTTAACCTCGTTATCCAAGGTGATACGACCAGAACCCGCACGACCAGAACGGCACACGATGATTCCTTTTTTAGCAGCTTCTGCTAAGGCTTTTCCTACTGGAGCATTAAAATTACCGTTACCCATACCGGCATAGACCACTCCTTTTGGACCAGAATTGGTAACGCAGTACACACTGTTTGGATTGGCATCCGCATAGCCGTAGATAATCTCTACTTGCGGTAAAGAATTTAACTTAGTCACATCAAATTTTTTCAGCGGACTTCTCAGCGATTGGTAGTAGTATTGCACTTTACCGTCGTAAATCAAACCTACCGGTCCGAAATTTTTAGATTTAAAAGTCTCCAAATCCGTAGTACTGGTTTTAGTGACATCTCTCGCGTCAAAAACCTTTTCGTTCATCGCAACCAGTACGCCTTTACCAACACTCTTAGGATCTGCGGCAACGACAATAGCATCTAATAAATTTCTATTACCATCCTGACTCATCGCCGTTGAAGGACGCATAGCTCCTACAATTACAACGGGTTTGTCAGACATTACCGTCAGATCTAAAAAATAAGCCGTTTCTTCTTGAGTATCTGTTCCGTGGGTAACCACAACAGCGTCGGCTTCATCTTTTGCAAAAATTTCATTGATGCGCTTAGTCAATTTTAACCAAGTAGCAATGTTCATGTCTTGGCTACCTATAGAAGCGATTTGCTCTCCGCTAATTTTTCCGTAATTGTGAATCTGCGGAACTGCATTAAGCAAATCATCAATGGGAACTTTTCCAGCAGTATAAGCTGCTTTGGTAGCCGACTCTCCTGAACCGGCAATAGTACCACCAGTAGCTAATATAATTATTCTAGAAGACCCTTTGGATTGCTCTTGAGCAGGTACTTGAGTGCTTACTACAAACAGTAGTAATAAAAGAATGCTTTTTCTCATAATTGTATATTTTAATTAAACCTATTATATGGAAAACTTAAAGTCTCTATAAAGCGTTTAAGAAGTGATGAATTTCGGATTGATTAAATTCTCTAAAGAATAAATTTCATCCCATTTTTCTTGAGTAATCAACTTGCGTTCTACCACCGCAATCTGGTGCACACTTTTATTGGTTTTTAAAGCTTCACCCGCTATACTAGCGCTTTCTTCATATCCCAATATCGGATTTAACTGGGTTACGATTCCGATACTGTTCATCACCATATTAAAACAATGCGTTTCATTTGCTGTGATTCCATTAACACATTTATCGATCAATACCTCAATGGCTTTACCCAGGTAATCCAATGAAGTAAACATCGCGAAAGCGATAACCGGCTCCATAACGTTTAATTGCAATTGTCCGGCTTCTGCGGCCATAGTGACAGTTAAATCCTGACCAATCACATAAAAACAAGTTTGATTAACTACTTCCGGTATTACTGGATTTACTTTTCCTGGCATAATAGAAGAACCCGGTTGACGTGCCGGTAAATTAATTTCATTAAAACCTGTACGGGGTCCTGAACTTAACAAACGTAGATCATTACAGATTTTCGAAACCTTAACTGCCGTTCTCTTCATCGTGCCCATTATTTGTACATAAGCACCTGTATCTACAGTGGCCTCTATCAAATCAGGTGCTAAAGTCAACGGGATACCAACTTCCTTAGCTAAGTAACCAACACATATTTCAGGATATCCTTCTGGAGCATTGACTTTGGTACCAATCGCCGTAGCGCCCATATTGATCTCCAACAGCAAACTCTGAGCGTCTTTTAAGCGCTTAACATCCTCACCGATGGTAGTGGCATACGAATTGAATTCTTGCCCTAAAGTCATCGGAACAGCATCTTGTAATTGAGTCCTTCCCATTTTCAAGACCCTGTTAAACTCTTTGCCCTTTGCTCTAAAAGCCACCTCTAGCTTTTCTAAAGTTTTAATAAAATGATCCATCTTTAAATACAACGCAATTCTAAACGCTGAAGGATAGGCATCGTTAGTCGATTGAGAACAATTCACATGGTTATTGGGATGTAAAAAGTTATACTCCCCTTTTTTATGACCTAAATATTCCAAACCTATATTGGCAATCACCTCATTGGCATTCATATTCACAGAAGTACCTGCACCGCCTTGAATAAGATCACTAACAAATTCTTGATTAAATTTTCCTGCTATTACCTGATCACTTCCATAACAAATGGCTTCAGCAATTTTTGGATCCAAAGCGCCACAATCTCTGTTGGCCATCGCCGCTCCTTTTTTTACGTAACCCAAGGCCTTAATAAACAAAGGCTCTTTGGAAATGGGTAATCCTGTTATATTAAAATTTTCAACGGCTCTAAAAGTTTGGATTCCATAGTACAAATGATCTGGAATATCCAATTCCCCTAAAAAATCATGTTCTCTTCTTGTTGCTTTCATAATGACAGTATTATATAGTTTATAAAGATTTATTAAAAGGTAGAATAAACAGCCCTGCACAAAGCATCATAACACTTAGACTACGATTACAAATCGCGTTTTAAGTTTTTTCAACTTCATGACCAGCAGCCTTGAGAACTTCATGATTACACCATCATCTAAATTTATGGGTACAAAATGTAAGCTGATATTAGAAAAAAACAAAACCGCTAAAAATTTAAAATTATGAACACAAAAACCAATATGTTTTTGCGACGCTCTTTTAAAACAATCAATGGTTAAATTATTGCTCTAATTCAGATTAAAGATAAAAATTTTTTATTAAATCAACTCAAAAAAGTTAAAAAATTTTAGATATATTCTGAATATTCTGCCAAAAATTGTTTTTTACTTAATCTAAATAGGATTAAACGAGATTATTGGATTACCAAAATCACATAATTTTTGTTAAAATACAGTAATAAATAAAAATAAAATATATTAAAAAAACGTACTAAGGAAATTTTCAGCGGGTACTGAATACATAACAAAAATCGATAATTGAAATTTTCACACATATATTGTAAGTAAATCCATTACCTTTTATAGATTAATCGCAAAATGATAATTTTGAAAACAATTTGGAACAAATACTGTTGTTGCATTTCCTAAAGACTTAAATTCGTTGTTTTACTCCCTACAATTTTATAAAAATGCTATGAATAAATTCCTGTTTTTGATCGTTGCTCTTTTGTTTTTTTATGGTACTCAAGCCCAGATAGAACCGACCCTGGCTGCAAAATCTTTTCGCTTGACGATGTCCGACAATCAAATCGTATCCTTTAACGATATTGATCAACTCAAAAACATCGATTACAACGCTGTCAAAGAAGCAAAGCTACAAGCACAACCGGGTTCTAAAGAAGTACTCAATCAAGAAGTCTTATCCTTATTTTTAAATGAAATGCCCAAACTTCAAAAGTTGAGCATCAGCCATAATATCACAGCTATTCCAGAGATCAAACATCAAAATACTTCCTTAAAGACCCTAGAATTGGCTTATAATGATCTCAAAACACTACCTGAAAGCCTGTCAAATTTAAAGGGGTTAGAAGAACTTAGTCTACTCCAAAACCCTCACTTTGAACAGCTACCTCAAACTTTAAGTGCGCTTAAAAACTTGAAGTATTTATCGTTATTATCTACCAATTTCGACGAATTCCCCACAGTACTCTTTGAAATTCCCTCACTGGAAACCCTCTTGATCGGTGGACATTTCGTTCGGGAAGGCTCCAATAGTATAGGTGCTATTCCCGATTTGTTTGAACAATTGCCCCACCTAAAAACGCTTAACATTTCCAATACCGAGCTCACAACACCACCACCTTCATTGGCTTCGTTAAACCAACTGTCCGAATTGTATCTCGATGGAAATCAACTGCTCGTTTTCCCCAATGAGGTCAAAAAACTTCCCAAACTAGAACTCTTTGGTATGAGTAACAATCCATTGGATTTTGAAACTTATAAACAATCCTTATACGGCATCAGTTGGCGGGGTTTATTGTATTTAGCAGATGTAGGTTTTACCCAGTCGCAATACGAGGAATTACAAGCGCTACTTCCAAAACACGATCTGTATTATTAAACCGCACTATATTTTAAAAAAGGCTACTGAAAAGAGGTGTACTAATAATTTACCCATTAAAAGCTTTGAATGACTTATTGAGCCACTAATTACATTGCAATACATACAACTCATTTTCCATTATCAAACCGCTACTAGGAGCTCCTCTTAGGTTTGGAACCCCTATCTTAAAGCAAATATAGAAGTTAAGGTTGCATGGGGCTGCTGTTTGCCTCTGTGAATAACTAAATCTTGTTTTAGCCTTCAATAAAACTTAAATTTGCGAATGTGTAAAACCTACAAAACAGTATAATGTACAAATCAAATTATGTGAAGTTCCTATGTATTGGACTTCTTTCTATCAGTATTTCTTGCAGTTCTGACGACAATAGTGTTATAGAAAAAACCAATGAATTAAGACCTGATGATCAAATTGAGTCCCTAATCCAACCGACTTCTTTTTACCTCGTCAATGAAGGTTGGTTCGGTCACGAAAACGGAAGTATTAACGGTATCGATTCCGACCTAAATATCAACTATCGCATATTCGAAAATACTAATCCAGGACTGGAATTGGGATTAACCACTCAATTTGCTACAGCCTATGGACAGCATTATTTCGCGGTATCCAAAATGGAAAATCGCTTGGTAATGATGGACAAGAAATTTAAAAGTCAAGCCATCTTAACCGATATTGGAGGAGACGGAAGGTCTTTCACGGGTATCAATGAGAACAAAGCTTATATTTCCACTTCAAAAGGTATTACCGTATTGGACATTAGCGCAAACCAAATTCGTGTGGTTAAAACCATATCGGGATATACCAAGGAGGTGGGAACATTAATCTATAGAAACCACCATGTATATGCCGCTACAATGGATGGACTATTGATCATAGATAGTCAAACAGATGAGATTGTGGCAAACACTAAAGAAAGAGTCCATCAATTGACTATAGATAGACAGGGAAATATTTGGGCGGGTACTGCTAACACTTTGAGAAAGTACGACACTTCACTAGCAGTAGACCAGCAAATAGCAGCAGCGATCAGCTACGACACCAGCACAGCGCCTATACCTTCAAGTGCGGGAGCTTGGAATGCGGGATCCTTATCTAGCAGCTCTAAAAACGATGTTTTATATTGGACAAGTGGTAAAAATGTTGTATCTTTTGATATAACAACGGCTAACATCAATAATAGTTTCTACACCTTAGGGACGGATGCTGACGATGTCAAACTTTCTTTTTACGGTGCGGGTTTAAGAGTTGATCCGGTTAGTGATGATTTGGTGTTGATGGTGAAAAGAGAAAATTACGGTATTAACGGAAGTTATAATTGGGCGCAAATAGTTTCCAATACCGGAATAAAAAAGAAAGAGGTTTTTATAGCTGGTGGAACCCAAAATCCATCTAATGGACATTACTGGTTTCCAGCCATTCCCCTATTTCAAGATAATAATGCACCGCAAATCACCTTAAATCAGATTGGGATAAAACTTGGCGAAACCAAAACAATCGAGTTAGAAAACAGCATCATCGATCAAGACAATCCTCAGAAATTAATCGAAATTACCGTTGAAAACGTGAATCCTACTTTTGCCAGCATTGCGCTAGTGGCCGGTAAATTGCAAATTAAAGCCTTGCAGAAAGTTGGAAAATCAACTTTTACCATAAAAGCCAATTCCAATGGAAAAATCACGAATAAATCAATTGACCTCATAGTGGTGTTGTAGCTCATTTATACAACCACAATTGTTACAGTTAACTGCCGCTCCAATCTCATTTGGGGCGGTTTTTTTGGGAATTTAAGAACTCTAATGGTAACTGAAATTACCATTATTAGAATTAACTTTAAAATTCACCTTAGAGCTATTTTTTACTGTAATTATAACCTTGTCAAAGTACGCGATCTTTTAAAACCCCCTCCATTTCGTAAGGAAGCTGTGTCCCGATAAGCAAACTGCAGTTATTGGTCAAAACTATTTTTATCGCCTTATTTCCTTTCACCGTAAATGCTTCTCCATCTTTTCCCTGTCGAATCCCCCAACCCATATAGTCCCTTAAGGGGGCATACTGAACCATCGAAATACTTTTTATATCCTCCCATCGATAAAACTGAGGATCGGAAAACGGTCTGAAAACAACTTGTATTCCCTTGGTTTGTATTTGAGTAACCAATTGAATTTTAAAAAAATAAAACAAAAAAAACAGGTAAAAACCCATAAATATAAGTAAGGCAGTATTGTTGATGACTTCAGTACCAACTGTTTCATCAAACAACAATGATCTAGAGGCGATATAAAGCATTACAACAAAGGGAATCAATAAGAGTAGAACTAACCACCATGCGTTAAAACGTTGTTTTTCCTCAAACAAAAACCAAAACACTTACAGTAAATCCATACTAAAAAAAATAAATTATAAGCTATGGGAACTAAGAATATTCTATTTTTTTAGTTAAATTGCTATATGGAAACAAATCCCGAGGTACTTATTGTTGGTGGAGGACTTGCCGGTTTGGTAGCTGCTATACATTTATCCAAAGCGGGATTAGCCGTGACTTTGATTGAAAAAACTGTTTATCCGCGTCATAAGGTATGCGGCGAATATGTTTCTAACGAAATTTTAGCCTACCTCCAAGATTTGGATGTCGATATTTTTCAATTAAATCCGACGCAGATTACAAAACTGCAATTCAGTAACCGTCGTGGAAAGATGGTTACTGCAACACTGCCCCTTGGCGGCTTCGGAATCAGTCGATATGCATTGGACGACTTCCTATACCAAAAAGCCCTAAAAAATGGCTGTACGATACTCAAGGAAACCGTGACCGACATGGTGTTTGTCGAAGGTGCATTTAACGTTATTACAGACCATCAAAGTCTATCGACTCCTATAGTTATGGGGGCCTATGGTAAACGATCCAATATCGATCAGGTCTTAAAGCGCGATTTTATGCGCAAGCCATCACCATGGCTGGCAGTAAAAGCACATTATACTGGTGAATTCCCAAACGATCTGGTAGGTTTACACAACTTTCAAGGCGGTTATTGCGGTATATCTAAAGTCGAAAACAACAGCATCAACATCTGTTATCTCGCCGATTATAAAACTTTTAAGAAGTATAAAAATATTACTGAGTATCAACAACAAGTACTCTATAAAAACAAACACTTAAAGGAAGTTTTTGAAAAAAGTACACTTCAATTTGAAAAACCGTTGACGATAAGCCAGATCTCCTTTGATCAAAAATCCACCGTAGAAAATCATATATTGATGATTGGTGATACTGCGGGACTAATTCATCCGCTTTGTGGCAACGGCATGGCCATGGCCATTGACAGTGCAAAAATCGCTTCAGAAGTCGTTCTCGAATATTATGCAACTACTACAAAGTCCCGAGCACTTTTAGAAAAAAAATATACCCAACAATGGAACAAGCAATTTGCCAAGCGCCTACTTATTGGTAGGCTATTAGCTAAGGCTTTAGAGTACGAAACCATTACGACAGTGATACTAAACGCAGCTGTAGCCATCCCGTCCCTATTGCCTTGGATCATCAAACAAACCCACGGTAAACCCCTTTCCATCAAATGAGTATCAACACCAAATACCGAACAGAGAAAACCGAAATCATGGACGATTTTTCGCTCGGAGGCGAAGAACTAGTCGAGGCTTTAGATAAAATTGCGAGAATCAATCAACTTTTAGGTGGTAATAAACTGACTCTTGACGGTATTGAACAGCTATTAAAACAAACAGCAACTGATGAAATCATTCACATCACCGACATCGGTTGTGGCAACGGCGATATGTTGCGGATGCTGGCCGATTATGGCAGCAAAAACGATTTAAATCTAAAACTAACCGGCCTAGATGCCAATGCTTTCACCATTGGATATGCGCAAGATTTATCTGCTGATTACTCCAATATCAACTATCGCTGTGTTGATATCTTTAGCGATGAATTTCAAAACCTAAAGTACGATATAGCTTTGTGTACCCTGACTTTACATCATTTTACCAACGAGCAAGTAATCGATTTAATCACTATATTTAATTCCAACGCGCGTATGGGTATTGTTATTAATGATTTACACCGCAGTAAGCTCGCTTATAGGCTATTTGAAATAGTTGCTGTGTTATTTCGATTGAATCACATGTCTCGCGAAGATGGGCTGGTATCTATTTTGAGAGGGTTTAAAAAAGTGGAACTCGAAAATTTTTCCAAAAAACTACAACTAAAAAATTATACCGTCTCGTGGAAATGGGCTTTTCGGTACCAATGGATAATCTCTAAGATATGAATGTAAAAATAGTTACAGTTGCCAAGCAACTCCCAAAATATTCGCGCACTACAGCCGAAATACTTCCTCTATTGGATACCTGGCTACACGGGCAAGACGAACGCTTTATTAAAAAGGTCAAAAAGATCTTCGAAGGTGCAGCCGTCAACAAACGTTATTCTATAATGGATCCTCTGGAGGTATTTACCGCTACATCTTTTGAAGAGAAAAATGATATTTATTGCCGGGAAGCGATTATCTTAGGAGAACAAGTCCTCAGAAAGGCGCTTGACAAAGCGGATTGGGACCCGCAATCCTTAGACTTTATTATTACCGTGAGTTGTACCGGTATCATGATTCCGTCACTAGACGCCTATCTGATCAACAATGTGAAACTGCGTCAGGACATTGTTCGATTGCCCGTTACCGAGATGGGGTGTGCCGCAGGAGTATCGGGTATTATATATGCTAAAAACTTCCTTAAGGCCAATCCGGGTAAGCGCGCGGCAGTAATAGCAGTCGAAGCACCAACAGCAACTTTTCAACTCGATGATTTTTCGATGCCGAATATCGTCAGTGCCGCTATTTTTGGCGATGGCGCAGCCTGTTGCTTGTTGTCATCAAATCAGGAAGACAGCGGACCTGCGATTATCGACGAACAAATGTTTCACTTTTACGATGCGGAACAAATGATGGGTTTTAAACTGACCAACAGCGGTTTACGCATGGTATTAGACATCGAAGTTCCCAACACCATAGCCTCACATTTCGATGCGATCATCTATCCTTTCCTACAGAAAAACGAACTGGAGATCAAAGATATAGACCATATGATCTTTCACCCCGGCGGTAAAAAAATAGTAGCCACCGTTGAGGAGTTATTCTCTGGTTTGGGAAAAAACATCGACCACACAAAAGCAGTTCTTATGAACTACGGCAATATGTCTAGCGCTACCGTACTTTACGTATTGGAGCAAATCATGGAGAGCAAACCCCAAGCCGGTGAAAAGGGATTGATGCTGAGCTTCGGTCCTGGATTCTCCGCACAGCGGGTTTTATTACAATGGTAATCACTAAAAAACAAAACGATGAACTTAAACGATATTATTGCACAACTGCCTTATAGCAAACCTTTTTTATTCGTAGATGAATTGCTACACGCCGATGAAAACGGTACCACAGGCACCTATACCTTTGACGAAAACCTCGATTTTTACCGCGGGCATTTTAATGGTAATCCGGTTACTCCCGGAGTGATACTAACCGAAACCATGGCGCAAATTGGTATGGTTTGTTTGGGAATCTATCTGCTGAATAACGATTTAAAAAAAGATACGGTCATCGCGTTTACATCTGCAGATGTGCAGTTTTTAAAGCCGGTATATCCCAACGAAAAGGTCACGGTGAGCTCTGAAAAGACATTTTTTCGCTTTGGAAAACTGAAGTGTACTGTAGTTATGAAAAATGAAGCCGGGCAAGAAGTTTGTAAAGGCATCTTGTCGGGAATGATAACAACGAGGTTATGAATCGCGTTGTAATTACAGGATTGGGGGTTGTCGCTCCAAATGGTGTTGGTATAGCCGCTTTTACCGAAGCGATCAAAAATGGCATGTCGGGTATCCGCCACGATCCTCAATTAGAGCAATTACAGTTTTCCTGTCAAATAGCCGGTCAGCCCCAAATTACAGCTGAACTCCAATCGCAGTATTTTACGGATCTCGAACTGCGGGGCTTTAACAGTACCGGAATTTTATACGGCGTAATAGCAGGTATCGAAGCTTGGAAAAATGCAGGACTTTCGATGCAGATCAAAGGGGATCCCGATTGGGATAGCGGTACGATTTTCGGATCGGGTACATCGGGTATCGATAAATTTAGAGAAAGTATTTATAAAATAGACGATTTACAGACACGTAGACTGGGAAGTACCGTAGTAGCTCAAACGATGAATAGCGGTATTAGCGCCTATTTAGGCGGAAAACTCGGACTTGGCAATCAGGTTACGACGAATTCATCGGCTTGTGCAACGGGCACAGAAGCTATACTAATGGCGTATGACCGCATCCGATCCGGCAAAGCCAAACGCATATTGGCGGGCAGCACTAGCGATAGTGGCCCGTATATTTGGGCGGGCTTTGACGCTTTACGAGTATGCAGTTCCAAGTTCAATACTGATCCTGAACAAGGCTCGCGACCAATGAGTGCTACCGCAGCTGGATTTGTACCCGGAAGTGGTGCCGGTGCCTTGGTTGTTGAAGAACTCCAAAGTGCTTTAGAACGCGGTGCTACGATTTATGCTGAAATATTGGGTGGTCAGGTAAATTCCGGTGGACAACGCGGAACAGGCAGCATGACCGCACCAAACAGCGTTGCAGTTCAACGCTGTATCACGGATGCCCTTAAAAATGCCGGTATAGAAGCAGCAGCGGTTGACGCTATCCATGGTCATCTCACTGCGACGTCCAAGGATAGTTTGGAAATCGAAAACTGGACCAAGGCGTTGAATCGCGCTAAGGATGATTTTCCCTATATCAATTCCTTAAAAAGTATGACGGGGCATTGCCTCAGCGCAGCCGGTAGCATCGAAAGCGTAGCGACAGTGTTGCAGATTTACCACGGTTTTTTATTCGGAAACACCAATTGTAATGATTTGAATCCGGAAATAGCCTCGCTCATTCATCCGTCTAAAATACCCTTGCAGACGAAAAATATCAATTTAAATATCATCGCCAAAGCAAGTTTTGGCTTTGGCGATGTAAATGCTTGTGTTATTTTTGAAAAATATAACGACTTAAAATAAAACCATACTATTTAAAAAACGCCCCATGACAAAAGAAGAACTCATAGCACAACTAAAAGTAATCGTTAAACCGTATACCGAACAGTCTGAAGCACATCAAAACCTTACAGAGAAAACCGATTTTATCAAGGATTTACAAATTAATTCTGCCAATCTAGTCGATATTGTTTTAGATATTGAAAGTGCCTTTGACATCATCATTGATAATGAGTCTATGGAACGCATGCTCGACGTCAAAACCGCAGTCGAAATCATTCAAACTAAATTAGCGGACAAATGATCGGCAATGATGTAATCGATATCAGACAGAGCCGTGTCGAAAGCAATTGGCAACGCAAAGGTTTACGCGAAAAGCTTTTTACGCTAGACGAACAACAGTTAATTGCTACTAGTACAAACTCAGAAATTACGTTGTGGCTGCTGTGGAGTATGAAGGAAGCTGCTTATAAGATATACCATAGACAAACCAATATAAGACAATTTATGCCTATAAAACTAGTCTGCAGTCTAAATTCCCAAAATAGAGAAATGGTTAGTGGAACAGTGTATTGCGAGGGCGATGTCTATTATACTCAAACCCTGCTATGCGATGAATATATCCACAGTGTTGCAGTCACTTCACTGCATGATTTTAACCGGGTCAGTGAAATTGAAAACCAAGGCATTTTAAAAGATAAATACGGTATCCCCTATCGCATAATGCCAAATCAAATCGACCGGCAAGCCGTTTCTATAAGTCATCACGGCCGCTATGAAAAAGTAGTTAGCCTGAGGCCCGAGTATACTATTTCAATATAACTAAGACGATCACATACAGGAAACAACAGTACTTAACCACACCGTTCCAACAAACTCGTAAAAGCATTAATGGTCAGAAACAATAAATTGTTCAAGATCAGCACTCTTTAATCGCTCTATTAATAAAGCAACTAAATTATATACTACAGGTTTTAGTACCGCATCAAAACTGCATTGATTATAACCCACTTGCATCAGTTCTTTTATTATAGATAGGCTTTTATCATCGATAACTCCGCTATAAAAATGATCCTCTCTAAATATTTTTTTTAAATCAATTCCCAAATCGGGGTTTTCAAAGTAAGGCTTACCAACGAACAATCGCAATGAAAACATTCTCAGCCCTTTTTCACAGACCAAATTACCCTTATGCTGACTGTCGATCATCGTAAAGACCTGTTCACAACTCCCACCATTGACTTGATTAATATTCTGCTCATTGATGTCACATTGAATCTGATAATTAATAACCCAAAAGTCCTGCTGAGAAGGCACACTTATTAATCGAATAGTCTCGTCGGTTTCTACATCTAAAACATATACCGATATGTCCTCAGAAATTTCCAAAAAGTGACCAAAACCACGCGGTTTCTCCGTGCTCAAACGTATCTTACTCTCTTCACGTATCGTTGTTCCCATTTTCTTTACAAAATTTTTACGCCTAACTAAGGTTAAGGAAACAATATGTTGAAACTCTACTATTAAATCGTTTACATCCATTTATTTCATCTACAATTCATATCAACTCCAAGTACCTTAACACCCGCTATCAACTCCTCTTAATATTAAAGATATCCGCAGAAAACAAGGCTATTACTTCTTTTGCATCCAATTCTTACTCCCTCCTTTCTCTATGAAAACAGATTAAAACTGTTTGTTAAGGGTTTAGCTTATTAATGCCAACACAAAATTATAGCATTTGACTTTGTAAAGAAGCCTCCAATTCTTCCTGAAAACACAACTTAAAGTTATATTTGTCGGGAGCCGAAAATCGGGAGTCGAAAATCGG
>DCKE01000024.1:317519-317709 GCA_002320285.1 Flavobacteriaceae bacterium UBA1682
AAATCGGGAGTCGAAAATCGGGAATCGAAAATCGGGAATCGAAAATCGGGAGTCGAAAATCGGGAGTCGTTGATCAGTAAAGAGTAATCAGTAATCAGTAAAGAGTGTTCAGTGTAGTCATAAATCAAGAATAGACATATTTTAATTTCTCAAGAAATGTGTAGCATGTACATCCCTAAATAAGGTTGAC
>DCKE01000003.1:0-10893 GCA_002320285.1 Flavobacteriaceae bacterium UBA1682
TTTTGTACATGAAAACGATCCGTTACTTGTATAGCATTAGGACAACTCTTCCTTACAATATTTTTCATAGAGTTAGCCATATCTAAAGTTACTTCGCGTACTTTTCTTCTTATTTTTGAGCTGACACCAAGTAGTTTTTCTACAATAGGTTCTACCTTAGTCCCTGAAAATATAGCTACTAAACTTCCCTTTTTTCCTTTGGCTCTTTTATTGGTTATGATAGTATATAATTCACCCTTAGACAATGCTGTTTCGTCTATAGAAAGATACGGACCTATGTTCTCGGGATATATAAGCCATTCTTTGGCATGATTCTTAGCGTTCCAATTACGAAAGTCACTTAACGATTCTTTGTATTGTCGTTGTAGTTTTTTACCATCTACACCAAAGAAACTACCAATGGTATGACAGTCATTGGTCTTAGTATCTATTAATTTCTTTTAAAAAAGAAGCGAACTCGGTTGTCATCCTAGTTCCCTTAGCTACTAATTCCCAGTCACGTTGTACTAATTTACGGGATTCTTTTTCAAGCCATCTACGTCGTTTTATATGTAAATAAACACTATTACCACGTAAGGGGAAATCTTGGATCGTAGCTTCGTTATGGAAACCGTGAGCAACTAATATAAGATTATTATGCTCGGATGGAACAATATTGCGCTCCTCAAAATAAAGATGCATGATTTCATTCTGTTTAGTTGTTTTTACTAAATCAAAATGTTCAATTAGGAACTCAGGGAGTATTAATTTTAGTAGGTCTAGATAATTGTCCACGATAGGATAGTTTCTGCAAAAATCTGATTATTTTTTTAATTCACACACAACTTTTGAGAATGATCCTAATTAACGCTTAAGCTTTTTTAGATTCGATAGATTGTGATTTTTTCTTGAAATCGTCTGATATTAGACTTCAAACAAAAACAGCCTAAGTATTACTTAGGCTGTTTTTGTTCGAAGTGGTGAATAGTTGCGACTAGTTGTCAGTTGCTTTTTCGCCTTCCTTGCGTTCCTTGATAAATTCTTTTAAGGCTTTACCGTATTTTCGATCTGCTGCACCATCTTTCAAGGAATTTTGGATGGTATCCAAATATTTTATTGGACGATCATAGATTTCAGAAAGCGCTATATAGGACGCTACGTCTGAATCCCCATGTGTGATGGCGAAATTAACGGCGTTTAAATACCTTTTGCCGCTGATTTTGGTTGAGAGATTTAACAAGCTGTCTTTTTGTGCTGGTTTACCTTCTTTCTCAGCATTTAGAATGGCAATCAATATTTCGTTTTGTTTGTCCGTAATTAATGCACGCGTTTTTAAATAATCTTCATAAACGATTTGATTTTTTGACCCGCTAATCTTAGCATCTGCATAAAAATTCTTTAGGGAAGTTTCAATGTTAATTTTACCGGGTTCAGCGAAAAACATCAATTGATTATCCTGTGAAGCAGTGGTTCCTCTATTTAATGAAAGGAAAAACATTTCAGGGTCTTCTATTTGCAACGTGGTTTGAAATTCGGAATTCCCTTTGATGATGATGCTGTCCAGGGTAATCATGGTAGTATCTTGGATTCTTTGAATATAAAGCGTACCTTGTTTTAGGCCTTCAACCTTTCCTGAGATGGTTAGGTTGCCAGACTGAGTGTCTTTATTGCAAGAAATAAATAAGGAAGATAAGGAGAGTATAGATAATAAAAGTGTGTTTCTCATTTGTAGTTGTTATTAACAATAAGGTAGCTTTGGGCTTTGAATTATTTGAATAGATCTAGTCCAGGTAAGTCTGGCATTCCATCTTGAGCTGTGGCAGCTACTTCTGCTTCGTTAATTTTGGTTGCACGTGCAATAGCTCGATTTAGAGTTAATACCAGATAATCCTCTAATTGTTCTTTGTCTTGAAGTAGGGCATCGTCAATTTGGACCGATTTGATCGTGTGATTTGCTGTGATGGTTATTTTTAAGAGTCCATCCGAACTTTGTTCGTCTACTAAAACGTGGTCTAAACGTTTTTTGGTTTCTTCAATTTTTTGTTGGGCTTCTTTCAGTTTTCCCATCATACCCATTAGGTCTCCAAACATGATATTGTTTTTTAGTGATTGTGTTTACAAATTTATTAAATTGCATTTTATAAATCGAAAAAAGTATCTCCAAAAGCAGTCTTTTAAAATAAGCAATTGTGGTACTTTTGCACGAGTTTAAAAAACAAAGATAGAATGAATAAAAGTATTGATGCACCTATTGCTCCAATTATTCCAGTGAACTTGGAAAAACATCAGCAGCTGCGGGTAGATAATTACTATTGGATGAATCAACGAGAAGATAATCAAGTGATTGATTATCTAAATCAAGAAAATGAATATTATCAAAAAATGACCGCTCATACAGAGGATTTACAAAAATCGCTGTTTGACGAAATAAAAGCTAGAATTAAAGAAGACGATTCTTCTGTACCATACCTGTATAATGGTTATTATTATATTACGAGATTTGAGAAAGGTAAAGATTACCCTATTTATTCAAGAAAAAAATTAAGCTTAGAAGCTGCCGAAGAAATTCTATTCAATTGTAATGAATTGGCAGTAGGACATGTTTATTTTAACCTAAAGGGAATTAATATTTCTGATGATAATATCTGGGCAGCTTTTGCTGTAGATACCGTTTCGCGTAGGGAATATACCATTCAGTTAAAAAATTTATTGACCGGAGAAATACTCGATACCAAGATCGAAAATACAACGGGTGGATCTACATGGGCTAATGACAATAAAACCTTGTTTTATTCGCGTAAGGATGCCTTGACTTTAAGATCGGATAAAATTTTTAAACACAAATTGGGTACGCCAAATTCCGAAGATGTCTTGGTATATTTTGAAGAGGATAATACCTTTTCAACAGGTGTTTATAAAGAAAAATCTAGAAAATATATCGTTATTGAATCAGAGAGTACTTTGACTTCAGAGTTTCAAATTCTTAAAGCAGATGAACCAGATGGTGATTTTAAAGTGTTTCAAGAACGGGAGAGAGGATTGGAGTATTCTATAGCTCACTATGGTGAAAGCTTTTATGTTTTAACGAATAAGGATGATGCGGAGAATTTTAAATTGATGATTACTCCTGAATTTGAAACAAAACAATCGCATTGGGTGGAATTAATTCCGCATAGAGATGACGTTTTGTTAGAAGGAATTGATATATTTAAGGATTATTTAGTGATTTCTGAACGTTCGGATGGATTGTCAAAAATTAAGATTCAACCTTGGTCACCGTCGGAGCCAGCATATTATTTGCCTTTTGAAAGTGAAACTTATACGGCTTACACGGGAACCAATATTGATTTTGATACTGAAATCTTGCGTTATGGATATCAATCTCTAGCGACGCCGATTTCTGTTATTGATTTTAATATGCGTACTAAAGAGAAAGCGGTTAAGAAGGAACAAGAGGTTCTGGGCGGGCTTTTTAATAAAGAAAATTATATTGAAAAAAGAGTATGGGCACCAGCTACAGATGGAACCCTAATACCGATTTCAATGGTTTATAGAAAGGGAATAGAGCAAGATGGTAACAATCCTGTATTGTTATATGGTTATGGTTCTTATGGTACGATGATAGAGCCCTATTTCTCGTCAATACGATTGAGTTTGTTGGATAGGGGGTTTGTTTATGCAATTGCACATATTCGAGGCGGAGAGGATTTGGGTAGAGCGTGGTATGACGACGGTAAATTGTTGACAAAAATCAATACGTTTACCGATTTTATCGATTGTTCGAAGTTTTTAATTGATCAGAAATATACAGTACCAAAACATTTATATGCCGAGGGTGGTTCAGCAGGAGGTTTATTAATGGGAGCTGTCATTAATATGGCGCCGGAGTTATATAACGGAATTATCGCTCAGGTACCATTTGTTGATGTAGTTACTACGATGTTAGACGACTCTATACCGTTGACAACCGGTGAATATGATGAATGGGGGAATCCTAATGATAAGGAATATTACGACTATATGATGCAATATTCTCCTTACGATAATGTACGTATACAGGAGTATCCAAATATGTATGTTTCGACGGGGTTTCATGATTCTCAGGTACAGTACTGGGAACCAGCAAAATGGGTAGCGAAACTGCGTGTTCTTAAAACAGATCAGAATCTATTGCTTTTGGATACCAATATGGAAGCAGGACACGGAGGAGCTTCGGGGCGATTTGAGGCAATCAAAGAAGTCGCCAAAGAATACGCTTTTTTACTAGATTTAGAAGGAATCAAAAAGTAGTTCGTTTTTTTTTATTAAATTTGCAATGTTTTAAAGGTCAATAATTAAACCAAGTTAGGAGCCTTAATTAAAATAATACTTATGAAAGAAGAGATAAAAGCCTGTGATAATCTATTAGAGCTAATAGGAAACACTCCTTTAGTTAAGTTAAATAGAATTAGTACAGGATTAAAAGGTAATTTTTATGCTAAAGTTGAAGCTTTTAATCCAGGGCACTCCACCAAAGATAGAATTGCGCTTCATATTATTGAAGAAGCAGAGAGAAAAGGAATATTAAAACCGGGAGATACCATCATCGAAACCACTTCGGGAAATACAGGGTTTAGTATTGCAATGGTGAGCATTATTAAGGGATATGAGTGTGTTTTAGCAGTTACCTCCAAATCTTCTGCAGATAAAATAGACATGCTAAGAGCTATGGGAGCTAAGGTATATGTTTGCCCAGCCCATGTTGCAGCTGACGATCCGAGATCGTACTACTGTGTAGCCAAGCGCTTGCATGAAGAAACTAAAGGATCGGTTTACATCAATCAATATTTCAACGATTTAAACGTTGAAGCACATTACAAAACTACCGGACCTGAAATTTGGGAGCAAACCAATGGTTTAATTACGCATTTAGTAGCTTGTTCAGGTACAGGCGGAACTATTTCCGGTACAGCTAAATTCTTAAAAGAGCAAAATCCTAAAATCAGAATTTTAGGCGTGGATGCTTACGGGTCTGTATTAAAAAAATACCATGAGACCAAGGAGTTAGATCCAAAAGAGATTTATCCATATAGAATCGAGGGCTTAGGAAAAAATTTAATTCCTACAGCGACTGATTTTGATGTCATTGATAAATTCATCAAAGTTTCGGATGAAGACAGTGCGCATACAGCAAGAGAATTAGCCAAAACCGAAGGTTTATTTGTAGGTTATACTTCTGGAGCAGCCTTTCAGGCGGTAAAGCAATTTGCTGAGGAAGGTGAATTTGACGAAAACAGCAATGTTATTCTAATTTTTCCCGATCATGGATCGCGATATATGAGTAAAGTGTATAGTGACGAATGGATGACTGAGCAAGGCTTTTTTGATAATGTTAATAGAGAAGAAGCGCTTAAAATCGAATATATAAAATAGAATTTTAAGAAATAGATTGTAAAAAGAGGAAACGAAATGTTTCCTCTTTTTTTTGTTTTAACTTTTGTGTAACAAAAATAAAAATGCGCTACTAATAGTTGAACTTGAAATGATTAAAGTTTTTAATACAGATATCGTTTCTATATTTTTCCAGACACATTTATTGAAAAACACGAACCACAGTTAATAAAATACATATGAAACTAAAAATTCAGAATCTTAGCAAAACCTATAAAAATGGAGTCAAAGCTTTAGATAATTTAAATTTAGAAATCGAAACAGGGATGTTTGGACTTCTAGGTCCTAATGGAGCAGGAAAGTCTTCGTTGATGCGTACCATTGCTACTTTGCAGAAACCGGATTCGGGTAGTATTGAATTTGACGGTATCAACGTATTAGAAGATCAAAATGCCTTGAGAAAGGTGTTGGGGTATTTGCCGCAAGATTTTGGGGTATATCCCAATATGTCTGCCGAGAGTTTATTGGATTATTTTGCGCGTTTAAAAGGGATATCCAATACACAGCAGCGCAAGCTGATGGTGTCGAAAGTCTTGGAGATAACCAACCTTGAGGAGGCGCGTTACAAAAGCGTCAGTGGTTATTCTGGCGGTATGAAACAACGTTTTGGAATAGCCCAACTTTTGCTCAATGATCCGAAGTTAATTATTGTAGACGAACCAACTGCTGGTCTTGACCCTGCGGAACGCCATCGTTTTTTGAATGTTTTACGCGAAATAGGGACCAATCATGTGGTTATATTTTCTACACACATCGTAGACGATGTCAATGAATTGTGTCATGAAATGGCTATTTTAAATGGTGGGAAAATTTTACAGCGCAGCACACCAAAAGATGCAGAAGCAGAATTGGCTGGCAAGATTTGGAGTAAAGTCATTGAACGTGAAGATTTGGAAGCAATCGAAGCGAGCTGTCAAGTATTGTCATCCAAATACAATCAAGAAAATAAATTAACCGTAAGGATTTATAATTCAGAACAGCCCGACCATAGCTTTGTTGGAGTGACGCCCCAATTAGAAGATGTTTATTTTGTAGCACTTAAAAAAGATTAATTTATGTTCGCTACTATATTTTCTTTTGAGTTTAAAAGATGGCTCAAAAACCCGATGTTTTATGTATATGGTGCCAGTTTCTTTTTGATTGGACTTTTGACCATGGCCAGTTCGATTGGGGTATTTGATAGTTTGTAGGTTACCGTAGCGTCGAATGCCTATTCCAATTCACCTTATGCGTTGAATGGATTGATCAACGGATTGTCGATGCTGACCTATTTTTTATTGCCAACTATAGTTGGAGCGTCAGTATACCGAGATTTTAAGTATCACGTTCACCATATTTTATTTTCGTACCCTTTTTCGAAACCGGCTTATTTGTTGGGGAAATTTTTGAGTTCGTTGGCAATCACAATCTTGATTACTTTTTGCATTGGTGCCGGTGTTTTTGCCGCGACCTTATTGCCTTTTGCCAATGAACAAATGTTGGGGCCGTTTAATTTGATGGCATATATACAGCCGTTTGTATTGTTGGTGATTCCGAATATGATATTTTTCGGGGCGATTGTCTTTGCGATAGTAACCTTAACGCGAAATGTTTATATCGGTTTTATATCCATTATTTTTCTATTGGTATTTCAAGGGGTTTTACGCAGTCTTACTGCTGATATGGACAATCAGTACCTCTCGGCCTTGTTAGAGCCTTTTGGGGGGCAAGCCATGCATTTTTATACCAAATACTGGACGGTTGCAGAACAAAATTTTAAAAACTTACCTTTTGAGGGAGCTATTATATACAACCGTTTGATTTGGTTGGCCGTATCGGCAGTTGTATTGGTTTGCTTGTATTTGAAATTTGAGTTTACCCAACAGGGAATCAGCTTTGAAAGAAGAAAAAAAGCACAACGACTAACGAAAAATAATTTTGGTAGTATTACTAAAATTGAATTACCCAAGGTAGATTATGACTTTAGTTGTGTTCAAAACTTAAAAAATGCTTGGAATTTTTCGGGAATGGAGTTTAGATATATCGTCAAAAACTGGGTGTTTATCAGTATTCTAGTGGTTGGTTTGGTATTTATTTTGCTGTCGTCTATTTCTATGGGGCAGATATTTGGAACCAATACCTATCCGGTTACTTGGAAGGTATTGATGATACAAGGAGATACTTTTGGGTTCTTTATCTTGTTTTTAACCTTTCTGTTCTCCGGTCTTTTGGTTCAACGGGGCCCTTTGTCTAAAATGAATTTGCTTATCGATGTAACTCCGGTACCCAATTGGGTGATGTTGCTGTCTAAATTGATTGCCTTGTTCAAAATGCAATTGGTTTTGCTTTTGGTTGTGGTTGTGTCTGGAGTGATGGTGCAAATTTATCAGGGTTATTATAATTTTGAATTGGGACAGTATTTCTTTGAGTTATATGGATTAGACTTTATTCATTACGCCATTTGGGCATTTACGGCTTTGATGGTGCAAACGTTTTTCAAAAACTATTTATTGGGTTTTTTCAGCTTATTAGCCTTATTAATTGGCATTCCATTTCTTTCTGATATGGGTGTGGAACAGGATATATTTCATTTAAACAGTGCTACATTTTTTAGCTATTCCGATATGGATGGTTACGGCAGTAGGTTGGGGGAATATTATGTTTATGTGTTGTATTGGTTTCTGTTAGCTCTAGTGTTTTTTGGTATTTCTTTATTGTTTTGGAGACGTGGATTGCCGGCATCGATGTCGGAGCGATTTTTCTGGGCAAAAAGAAGGGCTAAGGCGGTGGTGATTGTACCGATATTGCTGGCATTGTTGTCATTTGTGGTTATAGGTGGTGCAATTTATTATGAAAATACGGTAAAGAATGTCTATGTAACTGCGAAAGAGTCAGAGCAGCAACAGGCGACATGGGAAAAGACATACAAAAAGTATGAGCATCAGGCTCAACCTCGTATTAGCGGTGTAAAAATCAATATGGATCTATTTCCCGAAACGCGCGATTTTAAAGCCGCTGGTAGTTACGTATTGGTTAATAAGACCGCAAAAGTGATAGATTCCTTATTGATTAACTACAATGATTATCCTTTAACCTTAGAGTTTGGTAGGTCAACAGAGTTGCTGTCTAGAGATACGGTATATCACTTTGATATATATAGATTATTAGAGCCATTGATTCCGGGAGATTCTATGGTTATGTCGTTTTCGCTTCATAACAAACCCAATACCTTACTGACTAATCATTCGCCTGTTTTGGAAAATGGGACTTTTATTAATAACGGTATTTTCCCTAGTTTGGGTTACAACAATGCTGGGGAATTAGAGGATAATGAGGTTCGGAAAAAGTATGGACTTGGTCCTAAAGAGCGCATGGCTGAACAAACGGATATGGTGGCACGTCAAAACAATTATATCTCATCGGATTCTGATTGGATTGATTTTGAGACTACGGTTAGTACGAGTTTCGACCAAATTGCTATAGCTCCGGGATATTTACAAAAGGAATGGACTGCAAATGGGCGCCGTTATTTTCATTATAAGATGGATCAAAAGATGTTGAATTTCTATGCTTTTAATTCGGCACGTTATGAAGTTAAACGGGATAAATGGAACGGTGTAGATATTGAAATCTACTATCATAAAGGGCATGAGTACAACTTGGATCGCATGATAGCGGCAACTAAAAAATCGTTGGCTTATTATTCTGAAAACTATAGTCCATATCAGCACAGACAGGTTCGTATAATTGAGTTTCCGAACAGTATGGGGACCTTTGCTCAGTCTTTTGCTAACACCATTCCCTTTTCTGAGGCCATTGGATTTATTGCTAAAATCGATGATAAGGATGAAAATGCCGTTGACTATCCTTTTAGTGTAGTTGCACATGAGGTGGCGCATCAGTGGTGGGCACATCAAGTGATTGGAGCAAATGTGCAGGGGGCAACCCTGTTATCTGAGAGTTTATCTGAATATAGTTCTTTAAAAGTCTTAGAACACGAATATGGTAAGCCTCAGATGCGTAAATTTTTAAAAGTTGCTTTGGATAGCTATTTAAGCGGAAGAAGCAGGGAGCGTAAAAAAGAAAAACCATTGATGTATAACGAGAATCAGCAATATATCCATTACAATAAAGGGTCTTTGGTTTTATATGCTTTAAGCGATTATATCGGTGAGAAGAACATGAATGATGCTTTGAAAAAATATGTTCAAAAAGTGGCCTTTCAAGAACCGCCATATACCATTGCATCGGAATTGGTTGATTATTTAAATCAAGCTACGCCAGATTCTTTAAAGTATTTGATTCCCGATATGTTTGAAACCATTACATTATATGATAATAAGGTAGTTAAAGTTTCTAGTGAGCCATTAAAAAATGGGAAGTTCAAAGTGACTTTTGAAGTGGAGGTTGCTAAATATCGTTCTGATGATCAAGGTGCGCGAATTTTTAAAGATGCAAGTGGGAAGACACTTAGCTTAAAAACGACTAAAGAGGAAAGTATACATTCTTTGCCCTTACAAGATTATATTGAAATTGGTGTTTTTGCACAAGATGAAAAAAACAATAAAGAAAAAGTTTTGTATTTAGAGAAAAGAAAAATCAATCAAATCGACAATAAATTTACCATAATAGTCGATTCAAAACCATCGGAAGTAGGAGTTGATCCGTATAATAAACTCATTGATACCAAGTCAAGCGATAACCGAATGAAAATTTAAACCGCATTAATTTTGGTTTAAGGCTAACTGCATCTGAAAGGGTGCAGTTTTTTTGTACTTAACTCGTGATTCGATGTTCGTGATTCGATGTTCGAGATTCGATGTTCGTGATTCGATGTTCGTGATTCGTACACTGATTACTGGTTACTGATCATTGGTTACTGATCACTGGTTACTGATCACTGGTTATACGGTTTTCGATTTCTAAACAAAAAAAAACACTGTTCTTGTGAAACAGTGTTTTTTATAATTCTCAGAAAGTAGATTATCTTCTTCTCTCTTTGATTTTTGCTTTTTTACCAGTAAGTTCTCTGAAGTAGAAAATACGAGCTCTACGAACTTTACCTCTTTGGTTAACTTCTACTTTTTGTAAAGCAGGCATGTTTACCGGGAAAATACGCTCAACTCCAACTGCACCAGACATTTTTCTGATTGTGAAAGTTTCAGTAATTCCAGTACCTCTTCTTTGGATAACTACACCTTTGAAGAACTGTGTTCTTGTTTTTTCACCCTCTTTAATTTCGTAGTATACAGTGATTGTATCTCCTGCACCGAATTCAGGGAAATCTTTTTTAGTTACAAACTCGTCTTGAACGAATTTTAATAAATCTGCCATGATTTAATTTTATTAGCAATTGTTAATTCAGAACAACATATACGGTTTTCGCTAGAGGTTGGGCTAAAGTGGGTGCAAATATAATAAATTATTTTATTAAAGACTAAAAAAAGTTTATCCGCCTATCTGCGTCTAAAGCCTATATGCCCATTTGCACATACGCCCATTCGC
>DCKE01000003.1:10973-62232 GCA_002320285.1 Flavobacteriaceae bacterium UBA1682
TAAAAGGAATCAGCCTTTCAACTTTTCTGTTTCTAAAGCCTATTCGCCTATTCGCCTATCAGCCTATCAGCCTATCAGCGTATCCGCGTATCTGCCTAAAAAAAACTATTCTTCCAGCAAATCCGGTCGTCTATTTAGAGTGTGTTCATAGGCTTTTTGTTCGCGCCATTTTTCAATTTCGGGAAAATTTCCGCTTAATAGGATATCGGGTACGCGCCATCCCTTGTATTCCGCTGGTCGGGTATATATAGGTGGTGCTAATAAATTATCTTGAAAACTATCGGTCAATGCGGAAGTTTCGTTACTTAAAACACCTGGAATTAATCGAATAATGGAGTCGCATAATACTGCTGCTCCTAACTCTCCTCCTGATAAAACGTAATCGCCTATAGAGATTTCGCGTGTGATAAATTGATCGCGAACCCGTTGATCCACTCCTTTATAGTGACCGCATAGAATGATGATGTTATTTAATAACGACATACCGTTGGCCATCGACTGATTCAGGGTCTCGCCATCTGGGGTCATATAAATAACCTCGTCGTATTCGCGTTCGGCAAGTAATCCGGAGATACATTTATCGATGGGTTCGATACTCATGACCATACCAGCGCCACCACCAAATTGATAATCATCAACATTCTTGTGTTTATTGGTGCTGTAATCCCTTAAATTATGAAAGTTGATTTCAACCAAGCCCTTGTCAATAGCTCGTTTTAAAATAGAGGCTTCGAAAGGACTTTGAATCAAATTCGGCAATACAGTGATGATATCAATACGCATAAGTGGAAAATTATTTGTACAAATTTACAATCCTTTCTGTTAGGATGCAACGGTCTTGCTAAAAGCTTTAATGGGATGCGGTTTTAGAAAACAATTGAATAACAACTACCCCTAAAACGATTAACCCGATTCCGATTAAGGCAGGGGTATCTAATTTTTGTTTAAATAGGAAGAATCCAACAGCTGTAATCAATACGATACCAATACCCGACCACAAAGCGTAAGCGATTCCTAATGGAATCGTCCGTATGGTTAAACTTAGAAAATAAAATGCTCCAGCATAACCAATTATGGTACATATAGAAGGGAGTAGTTTGGTGAAGCTGTCACTGGCTTTGAGACAACTGGTGGCAATGGTTTCTAAAACAATAGCTATAAAAAGGAAGATTAAGTTTTTCATCGTTGTGATTTTTACAAAATTACATTTTTATTGTATGTAAAAGCCTGCGGAATAAATTGTTGTTTTTCAGGCTGAAAATAGGGATAAAAGAAATAATTTTGCCGCATGAATCTATCCAAATCAAAAGTACTGTTTATGGCAGCGGCTACCGGTTTAGTTGTGGCCAATTTATATTACTGTCAACCCTTAATTGTTTTAATTGCTAACGAATTTCAAATTGACGAGGCTAAGGCGGGTACGATTACCTATTTAACTCAGGCAGGTTATGCTTTGGGACTGTTTTTTATGGTTCCATTAGGTGATAAATTAGAACGCAAAAAACAAATTAGCATTACGACACTATGTGCGAGTATCGCCTTGGTTATTGCGGCAGTTTCGCAGAATTTCTTGATGCTGCAATTGGCTAGTTTGTTGATTGGTGTAGCATCTATAGTGCCTCAACTGATATTACCTATGGCAGCGAGTTTATCATCTGTGGAACAGCGCGGTCGGGTTATAGGGACGGTGATGAGTGGTTTATTAATAGGAATCTTGGTCTCGAGAACCGTAAGTGGATTTGTCGGAATCTGGCTCGGATGGCGTGGTATGTTTTGGATTGCCGCTGTGGTTTGTTTTTTATTGGCCTTAATCATTCAAAAAAGCTTTCCGATCAACAGTGCACAGTTTAAAGGTACGTATAAACAGTTATATCGCTCTTTATTCGTTTTAATCAAAGAACAGCCTGTTCTGCGTGAAGCTACTTGGCTCAATAGTCTATCATTTGCGCAATTTGGAGCTTTCTGGACTACGATGGTTTTATTGCTTTCTCAAGAGCCGTTTGAATTCAATAGTGCAACGATTGGATTATTTGGTTTAGTGGGTGCTTGCGGAGCATTTGCAGCTCCTTTGGTTGGAAAATTAGGTGATCGCGGTGATTCTAGTAAGATTATTGGACTGGGACTGCTGATGATGATAGCCAGTTTTGTGGTTTTTTATTTTTCATCAACCTCCGTAGTGGGATTGGTTATTGGAATTATTCTTATTGACTTAGGATTACAGACGATTCACGTTTCTAATCAGACTCGAATTTACGCTTTATTACCTGAGGCTAGAAATCGACTCAACACCGTTTTTATGGCTTTTAGTTTTTTAGGAACAGCCGTAGGTTCTGCCTTTGGGTTGTATTTATGGAAATACTTTGGTTGGGATGGAGTAAGCTTAGGAGCTATTTTTCTCGGGTTAATAGCCTTGGGGATTTATATAAAAAGTGCAAAAAAGAAATAACTTATAAATTCTTTATCAGTTTATATTTGCGATTGTGCTTATATTTGTAAAATCTATAATTAAAATTGACAAACATGCAAGACGGAATTTACGCAAAATTCAATACCTCAAAAGGAGCAGTATTAGTTAAACTAACTTATGATAAAACACCTGGAACTGTAGGGAACTTTGTGGCTCTAGCCGAAGGAAATTTAGAAAATAAGGCCATACCAATGGGGAAACCGTATTATGATGGATTAAAATTTCATCGAGTAATTCCTGATTTTATGGTTCAAGGAGGTTGTCCTCAAGGAACGGGTACAGGTGGTCCGGGTTACCAATTTGACGATGAGTTTCATCCAGAATTAAACCACGATGCTCCTGGAGTACTTTCTATGGCTAATGCCGGTGCAGGAACAAACGGTTCTCAGTTTTTCATCACTCATATTGCTACACCTTGGTTAGACGGTAAACATACTGTTTTTGGTCATGTTGTAGAAGGACAAGATGTAGTTGATGCTATAGCACAAGGAGATTTAATCGAGTCTGTGGAGATCATCAAAGTTGGTGAGGAGGCTAAAAAATGGAATGCGGTTGAAGCATTTCGTACTTTTGAAGGATCAAGAGAGAAGAAAGCCTTGGAAGCTCGTAAAAAAGCAGAAGCTTCTTTAGAGGCTATCGCAGCAGGATTCGACAAAACCGAAAGTGGATTAAGATATAAAATGATTGTAAAAGGGGATGGTAAACAAGCCGTAAAAGGAAAAACAGTTGCTGTTCACTATAAGGGATCATTGGAAAATGGAAAAGAATTTGATAACTCATACAGCCGCAAGAAGCCTATCGAATTTCCTTTGGGAATGGGTCATGTGATCGAAGGATGGGACGAAGGTATCGCCTTGTTGCAAGTTGGTGACAAAGCGCGTTTTGTGATACCATCTTATTTGGGTTATGGAGCCAACGGAGCAGGTGGAGTTATTCCACCAAATGCTACTTTGATCTTTGACGTAGAGTTGATGGATGTAAAATAAAATTTCCGATTTAATACGGTTATTAATAAGCTAGGGCTGTCTTTTTAAGACGGCCCTTTTTTTAGGAATGCTCTGTAAATAGTTTTTTTTTGAGTTTTCTTTATTTATAAATCAGGAAGTCGTATGTTGTATTCCGTATTAGCTTTTCGTTGTAGTGCGCCATTGCAAGTCGAGAAAGTTAGAATAAAAACAGTAAATTTGATTCGATAATAACTCGAAATTTTATTGCCTTGTAGAGAAGGCTTTTAGTGAAATGTATTTAATGTATGAAAGAAGATTTACTTCAATGCCAGCAGCGTATAGCGCCTTATATTCATAATACCCCTGTGATGTCGTCTCAATTGATTGAAAAATTAGTCGGATCGAAGTTGTATTTTAAATGTGAGAACTTTCAACGTATGGGTGCCTTTAAAATGCGTGGTGCTGTCAATGCCATTATGCAATTAAGCGACGAGCAGAAAAGCCGTGGAGTGGTGACCCATTCATCGGGCAATTTTGCTCAGGCATTGGCTTTAGCGGCACAGAGTTTGGGTGTTAAAGCTTATATCGTAATGCCGACTACCGCAGCCAATGTCAAGCGAAATGCTGTACTCGGATACGACGGACATATTTTGGAATGCGCGCCAACCTTAGACGCGCGTGAAAGCATGGCCAAAGAAGTAACGCTAAAATACGGGGCTACGTTTATACACCCATCCAACAATCAGCACGTGATTTTAGGTCAGGGAACAGCAGCTTTGGAGCTGTTGCAAGCACATCCGGATTTGGATTATATCTTTGCACCTGTTGGTGGTGGCGGACTCCTAGCAGGGACTGCTTTAGCAGCCCATTATTTTGGAGCCAACTGTCCCGTTATAGGCGGAGAACCCTTAGAAGCAGATGATGCTTATCGCTCGTTTCACAGCGGTGAAATCAAGTCAAATAAAACAACCGATACCGTTGCAGATGGATTAAGGACAGAATTGGGAGATCTCAATTTTCCGATTATCCAAAAACACGTTTCCAGAATTATTAGAGTCAAAGAGAATGAAATTATATGTGCGATGCGACTGATTTGGGAACGCATGAAGATTATCGTTGAACCTTCAAGTGCCGTTGCGCTAGCGGCATTGATCAAGGAACGCGAGAGTTATGAAGCCAAAAAAATAGGAATTATCATATCGGGAGGTAATGTAGATTTGGACAATTTACCTTTTTTCTAATGGTCCATTTGTCTATAAGCGCATTTGCCCATTCGCGCATTAACGTATCTGCCCATCCGCCTATAGGCGTATCAGCACCAAACAAAAAAGACCTTGAGAAATCAAGGTCTTTTTTGTTTTAAATAACTGGACTAGCTGGTTTTTTAATGACATCACTAAAATACATTTCAGCAAAACTCTTGTTAAGTCCGTGTTCGACTCTTTTATGGAAAATCTTAGGGTCGATTTCGCTGGCGTTTTCATAACCACAAGCACTGATAAATTCGCCAAAAGCTTTCATCGTGTTTTTATGGAAATTCGCTACACGAACTCTTTTATCTGTAATGTCCATGGCTTTGTATAATTGCTCATCTTGTGTAGCAATACCCACTGGGCAGTGTCCGCTATCGCATTGTAAAGCTTGAATACAACCCAAGGCAAACATCATTCCACGAGCACTATAACAAGCATCTGCACCTAAAGCCATTGCCTTAGCAATATCAAAGGCTGAAATGATTTTACCAGAAGCCAACAATTTGATTTCTTGTCTGATGTTGTTTTGGATCAGCGTTCTATTGACAAATACCAAAGCATCTGACAAGGCCATACCCATATAATCGATAAACTCTAATGGTGCAGCTCCAGTACCTCCTTCAGCACCATCAACCGTGATAAAGTCAGGGTAGATACCCGTAGTAACCATAGCGTTTATAATATCTTTAAACTCATCTCTACGACCGATGCAAATTTTAAAACCGACCGGCTTCCCTTTGGATAGTTCTCGAAGTTTTTGGATAAAATAAACCAATTCTGTCGCATTGGAAAAAGCAGAGTGAGAAGAAGGGGAATGTACGGTTGTAAAAGGTACTATACTTCTAATTTTTGCAATTTCTGGCGTATTCTTTTCTGCTGGTAACAAACCACCATGACCGGGTTTTGCTCCTTGAGAAAGCTTTAATTCGATCATTTTTACCTCTGGATAATTGGATCTTTCTGCGAATAATGGTTCTGAGAAAAATCCATTCTCATCCCTACATCCGAAATATCCCGTACCAATTTGCCAGATCAAATCACCTCCAGAACGGTGGTAATCACTAATTCCACCTTCACCGGTATTGTGTGCAAATCCTCCTAGTTTAGCTCCTTCATTTAAAGAAGTAATGGCTTTTTTACTCAAAGCACCATAACTCATGGCACTGATGTTGTAAATACTAGCACTATAAGGTTGTGCGCATTCTTTACCACCTATAGTCGTTCGGAAGTCGGTAATATTAACTTTCTTTGGATAAATAGAGTGCGAAGCCCATTCATAACCGATACGGTTGGGATCATCTTGCATTCCAAAAGAAACGGTTTGTTTCTCGTTTTTTGCTCTTTGGTAAACGATAGAGCGCTCTCTTCTGTTAAATGGCTTTCCGTCTAATTCCCCTTCGATAAAGTACTGTCTAATCTCTGGTCGAATGGATTCGAATAAATATCTCAATCGTCCGACGATGGGATAGTTTTTACGAATCGTGTGTCTGGTTTGCGCATTGTCATTAAAAGCGATTATGTTCAAAATCACAGGTAACACTAAATGAAAATAGCTGGCACCTTGAAAAATTACAAAATACGCTGCAAGAAGCAAATAAAGTACTACCGATGACAAGATAACTTGACTCAGTGAAAATCGATTTAAGAATTTTTTGTGTAACATAAAGAGGATGTTTATGCAGTTTAATTTTTGTTTAAAAAAAACGTTTATTTATTAATTACTTACTCTATTAATTATTTTGTAAAATTAAATTCTACATTTTTACATTTTACTGATAAAGCCTTAGTTTTTCAAGGATTATGAGCCAAAAAATAATGCAATTCGCGGGCAAAGGTAGTAAAGATTTTATTAACTACTAATTTTTTTCCATTTAATATTACACCCAATACTCGGGCGTTGAATAGTATTTATCGGTCTGTTATACAGCA
The DNA here is from genome assembly GCA_002320285.1 of Flavobacteriaceae bacterium UBA1682. Classification (GTDB taxonomy): domain Bacteria; phylum Bacteroidota; class Bacteroidia; order Flavobacteriales; family Flavobacteriaceae; genus Flavobacterium. The sequence goes on from DCKE01000003.1 coordinate 17,570, forward strand.
GTCCGTCTATGGCACTTCTTAAATCACTTCCGCTTACGGGAATATTGTTTCCCGGTCTCGAATCATCGAGCTGACCGCGGTAGGTTAAAAGATCCTGGGAATCAAATAAAAAGAAATCTGGCGTACAAGCCGCATCATAATTTTTAGCAGTTAATTGAGTTTCATCATATAGATAGGGGAAACCAAATGCATGTTCGAAAGCGAATTCGGTCATCATTTCTGGGCCGTCTTGTGGATAAGTTAGGGCGTCGTTACTAGAGATCATTGCGATGCCAATTCCCTGAACGCGGTAATCATTGGCAATCATGATAATCTCATCCATAACGTGGTGAACGTACGGACAATGATTGCATATAAAGACAATCAAGGTTCCTTTCGATCCACGAACATCGGATAGGCCGATCCAATCATTTGAATTGGTGTCCTTTAAATAGAAATCCATAGCGGTGGTTCCTAGGGGAAGCATAGTGGACTCGGTTTTTGCCATTTTGATTTTTATTGAGCTACTAAATTACTAAAAATATATATCTTTGACTATTAATACTTGTGTTATGATTGAATTCTCAGATTTTGAAAAAATAGATATGCGTGTGGGTACGGTTTTGGAAGTACTTGACTTCGAGAAAGCCAGAAACCCGTCTTATAAATTGTTTATTGACTTTGGCGAAGAAATTGGTGTTTTAAAGAGTTCTGCACAAATTACTACCTTATATAATAAAGAGGAATTAGTGGGTAAGCAGCTTATTGCTGTAGTCAATTTTCCTAAAAAACAGATTGCCGATTTTAGAAGTGAATGTTTGGTTTTGGGGGTAGTTGGAATGGATAAAGAGGTGATCTTGATTCAACCGGGTAAACAAGTCGCTAACGGTTGGAAGATCGGATAAGATTGTTTTTTTTCGACCAATCAAGAAGTTTTTGATATAATTTGGATAACTGTGGATGCGGAGGGCTGTTGTACAGATTTTGCGGTCCGGAGAAGGCGGCAGACATCCAGCAGGCTAATAGTAAAAACAGTCCGGCTTCAATTCCAAAGAGTTCAATTCCCATCAATGTTGAGGCCCAAGGGGTTTTTGTCGCTCCAGAAAACACTGCGACAAACCCCAATGCGGCTAAGAAAGAGGTAGACGCTGCAAAGTGTATCGATAAAAAGCTTCCTAAAGCTGCTCCGATAAAAAATAAGGGTGTTACTTCTCCTCCTTTAAATCCAGAACCCAGTGTCAGGGATGTAAAGAGTATTTTTAGCATAAATACCTCAAATCCTTGAGGGTGTGCAAAAGATTCTACGATGGTTGGAATGCCGAGCCCTAGGTATTTGACATCGCCAATCCAGATGTAGAGGATTAAAAATAAGAGTCCACCTATAAAAGGACGTAGGGGAGGGTAGGAAATATATTTCTCAAAAGCAGTATTCCATTGAGACGTTCCTTTCATAAATATTAAAGCAATACAGCCAAATAGTAGACCACTACCGATTGTAATAAAAAAGCTACTCGCTGTAAAATTGGGTAAATCAGTAATTTGGTATACTGTATGCTGTATGGACCACCATTCGCAAGTGAAATTAGCGACGAAGGCACTGATGACACAAAGTAAAAAAGTCTTATAACGCAGTGAACCAACAACTAATATTTCAATGGCAAATAAGGTGCCCGCCCAGGGAGTTCCGAAAACAGCTGCGAAACCAGCGCTAATTCCAATGGCGATAAGTAATTTTCGGTGAATTGGGTCCAAATGGAAAAGACGGGAAAATTGATCGGCTACCGAACCTCCGATTTGAACCGCAGTTCCTTCACGACCAGCTGATCCACCAAAAAGATGTGTAATTAAAGTTCCAACTAAAATTAGTGGCGCCATTTTTAAGGGTATAATCGCCTTTGGAGCACCGTATTCTTGTACTAACAAATGATTGCCACCCGATACAGATTTTCCAAAATAATGATACAGCAGGCCAATAAACAAACCGGCAAACGGCAGTAGGAAAACCAAATCGTTGTGACGGTATCGATACGCAGTAACCTCGTCTAATAAATATAAAAATAAGGCGGAACTCGATCCGATTAATATCCCAATCACAGTTGCTACTGCAACCCATTTTATAAGAAATGGTAGAAAAACCAGTAAGATGTTTTGAAATTTTGCTTTGCTGTTTAGTGAAAAATTCATCATAGGTGTGTACTAATAACTTATGGATAAGCTAGAATTAGTAGACGTCATCAGCAAAAAGCGGTTCGAGGCAGACATCATTGCCATAGTATATAACAAAAGTAAAAAAAAAATCTGAATAGAGAACTATTCAGATTTTTTTAAGGCATTATATTTTAAATATCATCAAAGTCTATATCGGTAAAGCTGCTGCTGCTTTCTCCTATTTCTTCATTTTGAAATTCCTTCTTAAAGTCTTTTTGGTGTCTCTCAGAAATTACTTCTTCTCCTTTTTGTGATAAAACGTAATCGGTCATTTCGTTTAGGATTTCCTTAAAAGCAGCAAAGTCTTCTTTGTATAAATAAATTTTGTGCTTTTTAAAATGGAAAGAACCGTCGTCTTCAGTAAATTTTTTGCTTTCAGTAATGGTAATGTAGTAATCATCAGCTTTAGTCGCTCTTACATCAAAGAAATAGGTTCTTCTACCTGCGCGTAATACTTTAGAAAAAATTTCCTCTTTTTCTAACATTTCGTTATCTCTCATAATCCTTCTATCAATTAGTTTGATTGTTTTCTAGTTTTCAAAAGTCTAAAAAAAAACTTATAAAACCAACTATTTAAATTATTTCTTTTTCAGTGAGTTGTTTATAATATAAATCTTTATAATATCCTTCAGTATTTAAAAGTTCGTCATGGCTACCTTGTTGCAAAATCTTTCCATCGTCTAAAATGATGATTTGATCGGCATTTTTTGCGGATGATACGCGATGTGTAACTATAATGGTTGTTTTATCTTTACTGTGTTTTTCAAGGTTTTTTAGTATGGTTTCTTCTGTTTCGGTATCAACGGCAGAAAGCGAATCATCCAACAATAAAATGGGAGCATCTTTAATCAATGCTCTAGCGATGGAAACGCGTTGTTTCTGTCCTCCAGAAAGGGTGAGTCCGCGTTCACCCAAAACGGTATCGTAACCTTTTTCGAAACGAATAATGTTGTCGTGCACTGCAGCTTGCTGTGCTACTTCGATAATTTCTTCATCTGTAGCATCTTCTTTACCAAATTTGATATTGTTTTTAATGGTGTCCGAAAACAAAAAGGCATCTTGAGGAACAAAAGCTATGGATTTTCTTAAATCGACGAGATTGAGTTTTTCAATCGAATTGTTGTCTAGGTATATATGACCCGTATCCACATCGTATAAACGGGCAATAAGTGATAGTATCGTTGATTTTCCTGAACCTGTTTTTCCTAAAATAGCCAAAGTTTTTTTCCTTGGAAGATCAAAACTAATGTTTTTTAAGGCTTCTATACCGGTGTCTTCATAGACAAAAGAGACATTTTTAAAAGTAATATGTCCTTGAATGGGAGTGTGCTCAGTGGTATTGTTCTGGATATCCGGTTCTTCTTGAAGAAATTCATTAATTCTTTTTTGTGAAGCCTTGGCTTCTTGGATCATCGTCGAAACCCAACCTAATGATGCGACCGGCCAGGTAAGCATATTGATGTATAGAATAAATTGTGCAATTACTCCAATGTCGGAAATACTGCCGTTGATGTATAACATACCACCGGTAAATATGACAACCAAATTACTGATTCCGATTAATAAAACCATCAGCGGGCCAATAAGAGCATTGGTCTTGGATAGACTGAGATTTTTGGTTTTACTTTCCTGTGATAAAAGCTCAAATTCGGCTTGTTTTTCTTTTTCAATTGCATAAGCTTTAATCACGCGAATTCCCGAAAACATCTCTTGGGTAAAAGTGGAGAGTTGCGATAAATTTTGTTGAAATATCGAACTGCGCTCATTGATTTGACGACTCAATTTGAAGATGAAAATGGCCAAAATAGGTAAGGGCAATAGAGAATAAAACGTTAATAGTGGTGATATCAAATACATTTGCACCAGCACTACCGCAAAACGAATATAAGTATTGATTGAGTACATAACTGCGGGACCGACGTATTGGCGGACCTTTCCTACATCTTCACTGATGCGGTTCATCAAATCACCGGTTCTATTGCGTTTATAGAAACTTTGAGATAGGCTTTCGTAATGCTTGAATAAATCATTTTTTAAGTCAAACTCGATATGGCGCGACATCACGATTAAAGTTTGACGCATTAAAAAAGTCAAAAAACCCGCAATAAGTGTTGTTACCACGATCCAAAAGATGTTTTGCAATAACAAAGCACTCACTTCTTCGGCTTTAAGAACTTTAAGTTGCTCCAAGGCACGGATCGAATCACCGACTAATTTAGGTGTGAATAAGGTGAATATTTGAGCGATGATAGTTATAAAAATACCGATTAAAAAGCGGTATTTGTATTTGATGAAATATTTATTTAAATGGCGAAGCTCATTCATGGATAGCGCTGATTTCTAGAATTTGACTTGTTGTAATAATCCCTATAGCCGATTCCTATAATACAAGAAAAGTTTGCGTTTAAGGATCAAAGAGCAAATATACTTTTTTTAGACGGTATTGCTCAATGTAGAAAGTTATATTTAAGTAGTAATAATTACTTTTTAGTAAGATGAAATAAAAAACATATTGAAATATATATCCAATATGCATTTTTTTTCTACCTTTGCAGACTGTTAGAAAATGATCTAATATTTTTCAAATACATAAAAAGTTCTTATAGTAGTATGTTAAACAGAAGACACATTCGGATTAAAGTGATGCAAACCCTTTATTCGATGCAACAAAATGACTCCGACAAATTAGACGGTGGGGAGAAATTTTTATTCAATAGTATTGAAAATATTCAAGATCTATATTTGTTAATGCTGACTTCGTTAATAGAAATCCAAAGAAAAGAAGAAGACTTTTTGGCGGTTTCTCAAAAAAAACACTTAGCTACATCTCAAGAGCGCAATCCCAACAGAAAATTAGTAGACAATCAAGTTTTAAAAGCCCTTTCTGAATCGGTTTCTGTCTTGAATGCATTAGAAGATCGTGCTGTTGCTCATTGGCAAGTAAACGATCAATACATTCAGATTTTAATCAATGAAATCAAGGAAAGTGAATTGTATGAGGAATACATGAACAGTGGTTTGGTTTCTTTTAAAGAGGATAGAAATTTTGTTTGGCGTGTTTTTACTGAGATTGTTGCTCCAAATGAGAAATTATACGATTTCTTCGAAGACACCAAATTGACTTGGTTAGATGATTTACCGTTGGTAAATACCATGATTCAAAAGCAATTAAAACAATTGACGGAAGAGGATTTGCAAATATTGGTACCTCGTTTGTATAAAGATTTTGACGATAAGGATTTTGCACGACAATTGTACCGTAAGACCTTATTAAACAGTGCGGAATTAAATAAAGAGTTCGTTGATAAAACTCCGAATTGGGATTCAGATAGAATTGCAGAGATTGACAACATTATTCTTAGAATGGCGATCTGCGAAATGTTAAAATTCACGTCTATTCCCATAAAAGTTACAATTAATGAATATTTAGAGATTGCAAAAGAGTATTCTACACCAAAAAGTAGTATTTTTATCAACGGAATTTTAGATAATATTTCTAAAGCATACCAAGCAGATAACAAATTAAACAAAATCGGTAAAGGATTATTGTAATCAAAAAAAACGCATAGTAATTATGAAACGTACCTTATTATTAGCCGCTGCAATTGTATTATTAGCAGCATCTTGTAAAGAAAACAGTGCTACTAACCGTATCGATGAGTCTACGGTGGCTCAAACGGAAGTAGAACAAACAGCAACTCCAACCAATGCTTTCCCACAAATCAAATTTGATAGAGAGATGCATGATTTTGGAAATATTGCAAACAATGAAAGAGTGGAAACAGAATTTGAAGTAACCAATACTGGTAAAGCGGATTTATTGATCATCAATGCACAAGCTTCTTGTGGATGTACAGTACCGGAATACCAAAAAACTCCAATTAAACCAGGGGAAACTTCCAAATTAAAAGTTGCTTTTACAACATCAGCTGTAGGACAACAACAAAAAACGGTAACACTTACTACAAATACTGAAAAAGGAGAAGAAATATTGACTGTTAAGGCCAATGTTGCTCCAAAACAATAATAATTATTAAAGTTTATTTATGGAAAATTTAGGGAATTTAGGTCAGTTTTTACCAATCATTCTAATGTTTGTTGTGATATATTTCTTAATGATTCGCCCACAACAAAAGCGAGTGAAAAAGGAAAAAGAATTCGAAAACACGATTAAAGTTGGAGATAGAATTATAACTAAATCTGGAATTCACGGTAAAATTGCAGAATTGGCTGAAACTTCTATCGTATTAGAAACTATGGCTGGTAAATTGAAAATGGAGCGTTCTGCTATTTCAATGGAAATGAGCCAAAAGTTAAATAATCAAGCATAAAAAATTGATCATCTATATAAAAACTCCCTTTAGGGAGTTTTTTTTTTGGAACGAATTGACCTAACAAAGTTTAGGATTCAAAAAAGGTCGCATCTATAAGATACGACCTTTTTTTAAATAGGACAATCACTTTATTGGTGAGCGTTATTTCTTAGCTGTTAGTTCCGCGATTTTAACGATAACTTCAACGGCTTTTTGCATGCTTTCTACCGGCACATATTCATATTTACCGTGGAAGTTATGTCCTCCGGCAAAAATGTTTGGACACGGTAATCCCATATAGGAAAGCTGTGCTCCGTCAGTACCACCACGTATAGCTTTGATTAAAGGTTTAATACCTAATTCTTTCATCGCTTTTTCAGCAATATCAACTATATGCATTTCCGGTTCTACTTTTTGCTTCATGTTGAAATATTGATCTTCAATAACACACTCAACAATTGGTCCTCCGAATTTAGAAGCAAATTTTTTGTTTATTTTTTTAACGATCTTTTCAATAGTCTTTTTGCGGTCCTCGAACTTCTTTAAGTTGTGATCGCGGATGATCAATTGAACCTCCGTTTTTTCAATGGTTCCAGTAATGTGGTTGACATGGAAAAAACCTTCGTATCCCGAAGTTTTTTGAGGAACTTCATCCTTTGGTAATTTTGATATAAACTTGTTAGCAATCAGCAAAGAGTTAATCATCTTCCCTTTTGCATAACCCGGGTGTACGCTTTTTCCAGAAAAAGTTAGCTTAGCGCCAGCAGCGTTGAAATTTTCATATTCCAATTCTCCAATCTGGCTTCCATCCATAGTGTAAGCCCAGTCTGCCCCAAATTTTTCAACGTCAAATAGATGTGCACCACGTCCAATCTCTTCATCAGGTGTAAATCCAATTCTGATTTTTCCGTGTTTAATCTCTGGATGTTGAATTAAATATTCCATAGCAGTTACAATCTCAGTGATTCCCGCTTTGTCATCTGCTCCTAATAAGGTTGTCCCATCAGTTGTAATAATGGTCTGCCCTTTATATTGTAATAAATCTTTAAAATATTTTGGAGACAATACGATGTCTAACTCCTTATTTAATACGATATCACCACCGTCATAGTTGGGAACAATCTGAGGTTTTACATTTGCTCCAGTAAAATCTGGAGAAGTGTCAAAGTGTGAGATAAAACCAATGGTAGGCACTTCGTGATCTACATTACTTGGCAAGGTAGCCATGATATAGGCATTCTCGTCAATTGTAACTTCTTCTAAACCTATTTTTTTAAGTTCTTCAACCAATTGGTTGGCTAAGTCCCACTGTTTTTCTGTACTTGGGCAAGCATCTGAATTGGGATCAGATTCTGTATCTACAGTAACATAACTAATGAAACGATCAATAATGTGTTGCATACTAATAGTTTTTTTAATGTAAACAAAAATACGATTATTTATCTGTTTTTTACCGCGAGTTTGTAGGAAAAAGAAAGCGATTGATCGAATGGTATGGAAACGAATCGCTCTATCTGATAATCCGCTCAAAATTATATATCTTTGAAAGACTTAATAATAAACGATGTGATGAAGGAGTTTAAAAATATTGGTTTGATCGTAATCACCCTGCTTTTTAGTATAGGAGCTTGGGCGCTGAAACCAGAGAAAAAATATGTCGAACATCCGTCAGATTTTAAATTTAAATACAAAGAAAATACCATTATAACTGCAGATCAAGTGAGTCTTAAGTCTTGGATTTGTTATCCTGATCTGAAGACGGATAATAAAATCACGCTGATTTTAGCCTATGGAGATGCCGGTAATATGTCGTATTGGCTTAGGCAAGCTTCTGAATTGGTCAAGTCGGGTTATACGATCGTTTTATTTGATTATAGGGGTTTTGGTGGTAGTCAAGATTTTGCTATTGATGAAAAGTATCTCTATTACGACGAATTTGCAACCGATTTGGCAGCAGTGATACAGTGGACTAAGAAAGAGGTCAAAAATGAATGTCTCGGTATTTGGTCCTTGTCAATGGGAAGTATTATGGCTACGATCGCCATAGAGAAAAATCCAGTTGATTTTATGGTGGCAGAAGGTTTTGTTATGGATCCATTTGAAATTGTGAAAATAATAAAGCAATATAAGGAAGAGGAATACAAACTTCCTCCCAATGCCAATTTGTACGCTGCCGCATTGTCTCAGTTAAAAATACCGTGTTTGTTTTTTGCGGGCAGACGTGATGGCTTGACGACGATCGACGATAGTATGCGTGTTAAATTTCTAAATCCAAAAAGTGAAGTTATCCAGTTTAATGCAGGACATTTACAAGGATTTCAATCCCTTTCTAGTAGTTCACATGGAAAAAAATACATCGATGGAATAACAGCATTCCTCGCTAAACTCTAAACACGCCTCGTGTAGCTTTAATCTTCTAACTTATGAACCTGTTTCAATTTTTAAACCCAACCATTAAACCTCCAAAAGATGCCTTATTCGTGCGTTTCCTCGAAAAAGTAAATGCCATTTTCGGTACTGAACCCGAATTCTGGTTGCCTACTAAGCAAAATAAAAGTGATGCTTTGGTGGTTGTGGTGATCTATAGAGATGTACCTGGACGTGGTTTTCTGACAGCAGTAACCTATGGTCTATCACTCGGTACACATCCTTTGTGGAAGCTAAGCCGACCAGAACTCTGTATACTCGTCAAATCAGAAAATGAAAACTGGGCTAAAGCTTTGGGACATCTCGTAAGTAGACTGAGGGGCGCATGTCCATTTGTAAATGGACAAATCATTCAATTCGGTGCTGCTATTGTAGAAGAATCAGACATGAATGCCTTTTGGATTTGGGAGCCGCTTTTTTTAGAAAACGAAGAAAAAAAATGGAATATAGAGGTTGACTATCCTATCCATTTGCAAGCCTTGTACCCCATCCGGGAGACTGAAATACAAGCGTTTGAAACTTTGGGGGCTGAGGCAATTATAAAACACCCAAACTTTGATCCTTTCAATGTTTCCCGAGCGATAATCGATTAAGTATTAGGCGAATCTGACAAATGTTTTATGGTTTTAGTGGATCGCAAAGTAGTATAACACTCTTTTTTCAATTTGTTTATATCAAATTGTGTTACTAATAACGCTTTTTTTTATAAATTTAGGGAACTCCATCTCATGATGTTATTGTTTTGGGATGGTAATTTTATTTCAACATATAAAAATGTAATGATTATGGAATTTACCCCAAAAAAAGAAATTGCAAAACAGTTTTTGTATTTGATATCAAAAGGTGAAATAGAAAAAGCTTTCACCAATTATGTAGGCCCTCAGTTTAGACATCATAATCCTTATTTGATGGGACAGGAAGAAGACCTGAAACAATTTTTGATTGAAGAGTCTAGGAAAAACCCGCAAATGCTGATTAAAAATTTGCGTTTAATCGAGCAGAATGATTTAGTTATGGTACATTCGTTGGTTAAGAAAACAAGTGATGACGTTGGAACTATAGCGGTTTATATTTTTAGATTCGAAAATCATTTAATTACGGAGTATTGGGATATTCAGCAAACCGTTCCTGAAGTGATGATCAATCGCAACGGTATGTTGTAGAGGTAAGAGGGGGGTAAACAAGTTTCCGTGCTAGTAGTAAACGTTGAATAAAAACTTTTTAGATGAACGTTAATATAGATTGGTTTTTGTTGGTGGAAGCGCTGTATGGTGTGCTTGTTCTTGCTGTAGCATTGCGCGTGATTTACGATTCCAATTCGACATCTAAGACTTTGGCATACTTGCTTCTGATTATACTCGTACCCGTCGTAGGTATATTGTTTTACTTCTCGTTTGGAATCAATTATCGAAAGCGGAAGATGTATTCGAAGAAATTAGCAACCGACGAAATCTTTCTGAAAAATTTTGAACAACGTATGGAAAAAGTTAAAAAATCTTTTTCCGAAAAACAGTTTCCCCTCGTTGATAGTAATCAATCGATGATTCGTTTGTTGGCGAACAAAAACATGGAAAACAGTCCGCTGTTGATCAGTAATCAAGCCGATATTTTACTTAATGGAGAAACGTTTTTTCCGCGTTTAATCGAGGATTTAAAAGGGGCTCAGCATCATATACATTTGGAGTACTATATCTATGAGAATGATGAAATTGGCAATCAGATTAAAAATTTATTAATAGATAAAGTACAGCAAGGAGTTCAGGTTCGTTTTATTTATGACGATTTTGGATGCCGCTCGATTAGAAAAAATATAGTGGTTGAATTGCGTGACGCTGGTGTAGAGATCTTTGCATTTAATAAAATCACTTGGATCGCCTTAGCCAACAGAATGAATTACCGCAACCATCGTAAGATCGTGATTATTGATGGAGCGATTTCTTATACAGGGGGGATTAACATATCGGATCGTTATGACAATACTAAGAAGTTAAAGGATTCGTTATATTGGCGCGATACACACCTGCGTATTTATGGCGATGCGACTTATGCTTTGCAACATATCTTCTTATCGGATTGGAATTTTTGCAGTAAACAAAGTTTAAGAGTTAATAGCGATTTTTTTCCGCTGATTGAACATGAAAAACTGGGACAGTTGCCGATGCAAATCGTGGCTTCAGGACCGGATTCTCAAGTGCCGAGTATCTTGTATAGCGTGGTTAAAGCAATAAATGACGCTAAAAGTGAAATACTGTTTACCACTCCTTATTATATTCCAGACGAGACCTTACAGCAAGCGATGATTATGGCTGCTATGAGTGGTAAAAAAGTTAAGATACTATTACCTCAGGTCTCCGATTCTAAAATGGTACAATGGGCTTCCCAATCTTATTTTGAGGAACTGTTAGAAGCGGGAGTGGAGTTGTATTTTTATCAAAAGGGTTTTATTCATGCTAAGAGTTTTGTGACGGATTCAGGGGTTAGTTCGATTGGAACTTGTAATTTGGATCACCGCAGTTTTGATTTGAATTTCGAAGTCAATGCAATAATTTACGACGACGATTTTGCGGATCAAATGCGAAAAATATTTTACCAAGATTGTGAAAATGCGGTTCAACTAAATTATAAAAGATGGTTTAAAAGAAATCATTGGAAACGTTTGAAAAATAGTTTTCTTCGATTGTTTTCTCCACTGTTATAAGTAATTAAATTTCCAGTATGGATTTACATTTCAGTACCCCAAAAATGATACACCACATCCACAATCTGCCCGTAGATTATGAGGGAAAAGTGTTGGCAACCTTAATGGAATCAAGATCCAATAGTATAGATCAAGAACCACTTCGCAAGAGTATATTGTATATACACGGATTCTCGGATTATTTTTTCCAAGAACACCTGATGGAAGCCTATAATCAGGCAGCTGTAGATTTCTATGCGCTGGACTTAAGAAAATATGGTCGATCGCTGCTGCCACATCAGCATCCCAATTATTGTAAATCGCTGAAAGAGTATTTTCCGGAATTGGATTACGCGATTAATTTTATAAAAGCTAAAAATCCTCAAAGCCAGTTGTTCTTAATGGGCCACAGTACTGGTGGTTTACTGGTCAGTTATTATGCGCATTATGGCGTACTGCGAAATCAACTTAGCGGTTTGATTTTAAATTCTCCTTTTTTCGATTTCAATACATCAAATATTGTAAAATTCTTTACTCCTTTTAGCGCTAAATTGATGATGCATTTTAACGCTTATGCTTCGTACAGTGGAGGGGTTAGTGATGTATATGGGCAATCGTTATTAAAGGAGTATTATGGCGAATGGGAATTTAATCAAAAGTGGAAGCCCGTACGGGCATTTCCTGCTTTTTACGCTTGGATTTTAGCGGTTTATGAAGCACAACAAACGATTCGAAATAGGGCCAAACTAGATTTGCCGATCTTGTTAATGCATTCCGACTCCAGTTTAAAAACAAAGGTGTGGACACCAAAAGCACAAACAGCAGACTTGGTATTAAACGTTAAGGATATCGAACGTATTGGGCTAAAAATGGGGAATCAGGTCACGCATTTTATTGCGAAAGACGGCTTACACGATCTGTTTTTATCGAAGAAAAGTGTCAGAGATGCGGTTTTTGAACGTACGATGACGTGGTTGGCATTACTATAAAACAGACAAAAAAAATGGTTATTCAACTAAGAATAACCATTTTCACTAACTAAAACAATTTACCGATTAAAACATCCCTCCGGCACTACCTTGTTTGGTATTGTCTTCGCGATATTTACGTTGCATTGCTTTATTCTTTGAACCTCCAAAAATATAATTTACACCAAAATATACGTTTTGACTTTCCCAATAGAATTGTCCTTTTTGTGGAAAGGGATACTGAGAATCAAAAGTGTATTTCATCGTGTCAAAAATGTCGTTAACACGTAAACTAAAGGTTAATTTGTTTTTAAGCATGCTATAGCGTGCCCCTGCATCGATTTTATACATCTCTTTACTATTCATTTGAATTCCATCTACTGGACCGCGGTAGAATCCAAACAAATTCAATCTAAAGTTATTTGTTACTTTGAAATTACTGTTTAAACGGGCATTAAAGGCATTGGCATTGACTTCGCGCTGAATATAATCTAACTGTGAGGTCGTTTCATTTTTAATCGCAATCAAACCTTTCTGAGATAAGGAAGAAAAGTCAACTGCCGGTTGTATATCCCACCAAGAAGTCAATCTGTAATTGGCTGAAATCTCAAATCCATAGGCTGAATTATTATCAAAATTGTCGTAAGACATAATCATCGCATTTTCATTAGATGATTCTACATCTTGATATACGACTCTGTTTATTTCATCATTGATACGTCTGTAATAAACACCAGCCGTTAGGGTTCCCTTAGATAACATTCTGGTGTAGTTTAGCTCAACAGAATTGGTGAATTGTGGCTTCAATTCTGGATTTCCGATACTGACAACAGTAGGAGTAGAAAACTCGCGTATCGGTTTGGTTTGGAACAAGCCCGGACGGTCTACCCGACGGCTGTAACTCAATTGAAAACTGTTGTTGTCCGTAAGTGCATATGTTAAATATGCAGAAGGGTATAAGGTGATATAATCATCTTTAAAAGATTTTTCGCCATTGGTTTTCGCATTGACCTGATAGCTCTCAACACGAGCACCTAATTGGTAACTAAATTTCTTGAATTTTTGACCAAAGGTTACATAACCCGAAAAGATATCCGTATCGTAATTGTAGTTCGAGTCCTTTATCGTCTCTGGACGTGTGTTGTTTGATAAATATGAGTTCTCTGAACGGGTAATACGAGATTCTGCTCCCAACTCTAAAGTAGCCGTCTCCGACAACGGATTTACATAATCGATATTTACCGTACTCATCTTGTTCTTGTCGTCGATATTGTCGGTGTAAAAATCTCTTTGCACTCCTTCTAAAGTGTTGAAGTCTGCAACCTGTGAACTTTTATACTCGCTATAATTGGCTTCAAGATCAAAGGTGTGACCTTCTTTTTTAAAGAGGTGTTTATAGGCTAAATTATAAGTGCTGTTGGTATTGTCCGAATCATAATCTGATTTTTGATCGATGTTTTCAAATATACCTTTTGGATAGAAAACCTGTGTTTGCACAAAAGTTTGCCCCGATACTTTGTTTTGATTGCTGTATACCGATAGCGTATTGCGATCATTGATATAATAATCCATACCGAGTTTGTACAGATAGGATTCATTATCATTAGAAGTACTGATTAATTGGTTGGATTGTTGGTCAAAACGATACATCTCACCACCGCTAAAGGATTTTCCAAAGTTATTTCCTCCATTCCCGAAAAAGTTAACTTTTCCCGTTCTATAATTCAAGTCTAAAGTAGTATTACCTCGTGGTTCATTCTTCATGGTTACACCAGAATTTAGGGAACCATTAAACCCGTCATTGGAATTTTTATGTAGGATAATATTAATAATACCCGACATCCCCTCTGGGTTGTATTTAGCACTTGGATTGGTGATCAATTCGATTTTTTTTATCGAAGAAGATGGAATCTGCTTAAGCAATTGAGAGGCCTCAATATTGGTCGGTCTTCCATCTACTAATACGCGAACATTTTCGTTTCCTCTTAATGAAATCTTTCCATCTTGATCAACATTAACCGAAGGAATGTTATTCATGATTTCCGAAGCCGTTGATCCAGCTGTAGTCAAATCACGACCGACATTGATAACCTTTCGGTCTATTTTTTGTTCGATAGTAGAATGTTCAGCTACGATGTTTACTCCATCTAAAGTTATAGCTTCAGATTGCAGATAAAGTGTTCCCAAATTGATATCAGCACCCTTAGATAAATCAACGTCTCTATGTAAGGTTTTATAACCGATAAACTGTATGTCGATACTATAAGTTTTAGGAGCTAAGTTGATTACTGTGAAATTTCCATTGTCATCAGTCATCGCACCTGTGATTACAATATTGTGCAATTTAACCGAAATAGTGGCATAAGGCACTGCTTGTTTTAGATCTTTGTCCAAAATATTTCCCGAAATCTTTAACTTGGTTTGAGCAAAACCAGTTGTAAGAATCCCTAAGAACACGAGTAAGCATAGTTTTAGTTTCATTTCTACTTTTTTGAAGGTTGAGTTTTCCGTTCCGTTTAATTACAGTAATAGACAGTTATTCTAAGATTTTGTTACAACAACAATGGATTGAATTTTAAGATCTTGTTTTATTTTGTGATTATAATATTGATAATCAGAATATTGTATGTTTTACTTGTTTTGAAATTATGCGTTATTTAGAATGATTTTTAACATAAAAACGCCCCTTAATTGTGATAAATGGCCTAAAAATTGTACTTTGTACTATAAAAATCAGCAATGAGATATACCGTTTTTTGTGGTTCTAGTATGGGAAATGCTCCGGAATTTGAACAAGCCGCTGAGGCTTTAGGGCAAGCGTTGGCTCGAAACAACATTGGTTTGGTTTATGGAGGTGCAAATGTAGGCTTGATGGGAAAGGTTGCCGACGGTGCTTTGTCGCAGTCGGGAGAAGTCATCGGTGTTTTACCCCACTTTTTGCATCAGGTGGAAATTGCTCATACACAGATTTCACAATTGATTTTGGTAGAAACCATGCACGAGCGCAAAGCGAAAATGGATGCACTGTCAGACGGTGTTATTGCGTTACCCGGTGGATATGGAACTTTAGAAGAATTTTTTGAAATGTTGACGTGGGCACAATTGGGATTACATCAAAAACCCGTAGCTTTATTAAATGTTTTTGGGTTTTACGATTCCTTAATTTCGCTAATAGATAATATGGTTGCTCAAGGTTTTCTAAAAGCCGTCAATCGCGATATGATTGTTGTAGACGATAACATCGCTGGTTTGTTGGAAAAGATGAAGAATTACAAAGCTCCCCTGACGGGAAAATGGATTAAAAAAGAACAAATTTAAAATAGAGCTATAATTAATTCAGTAGTACATGGTTATAAAAGGAATGGATAGCAGAAGGTGGCGGTTTTTTTTAGTCGTACTAATAGGTGTGGTCACGACTTCTTGCAATCAGAAGAAAATGACTGACTTAGAAGACGCTATCCAAATTCCTGCGGATTTAACGGTAGAGAAATTAATGGAAAACACCGAAGAATATCAACTTCTGGGACGTAGGGGCAAGATCGTATTTCCAGATAGAACCGCTGAGGTAGAGTATGTTGATGAACATACGATGCATTGGAAAATTACCGATAAAAATAATGCCGTTTTGCACGGCACAGAGCAGATTAGCTATGCTCAAATCTCAGAACATCAATTTTTTGTAAATTGGATTGAAAATTCGGGTTTTACAGTCAGTCAGGTTATCGACACCAAAACAGGAGAAGTCAGGGCTTTTTGGTCTTTTAATGATGCAAAGAGCCATAGTGGTGGGCGTTCGAGTACCTTTGTAAAGGGAATCTTTGAATTTGGACAATAGCTCATCTAGTTAGGACTACAATAATTGAAGATTCCATAATTGAAATACTAATTAAAATTTAAAAATAATGGAAAAATCCACAAATAATATTGCCATTTTAGTTGATGGAGATAATGCGCAAGCGAAACTTCTTGAATTGATTTTGGAGGAGGTTTCCAAATATGGAAAAGTGACTATAAGACGAATTTATGGTGACTGGACCACCCCTCAAATGAATAGTTGGAAAGATTTATTGAATGACTTGTCATTCAGTCCCATCCAAAAATTTAGCTATACAACAGGAAAGAATTCTACCGATAGTTCATTGATTATTGATGCGATGGATATCTTGCACGATAAGGCTGTTGATGGTTTTTGTATAGTGTCAAGTGATAGTGACTACACCGGTTTGGCAAAGAGAATTCGAGAAGAGGGAATATTTGTAATGGGAGTTGGCGAGAAGAAAACGCCGAATGCTTTTGTACAGTCGTGTGAAATATTCACCTATTGTGAAAACTTAATTCCTAGAAAACCAAAGAATACTAAAGAAGCGAATGTTGTATCGGTTAAGAAAGCAGAAAGTATTCATACCGAGGATGTTGAGATTAAGGAGCTGTCGAAATCCGATATCAAATTAATCGATAGAGCTTTTGATATGTCAGTCAATGAGGAGGTGGAAACTTACATCGCACAAGTGGGGATAAATCTTAGAAAATTAAAACCTAGTTTTGACTCGAGAGCTTATGGTTTTAAAAATTTGACTCAATTGTTTGGCAGCTTAAAAGGTTATGAAATCATACGAAATGAAGTAGGCGGATTAAATCATCCTTTGGTTAAAAGAGTAGGGTGATATGGCGGTTCCTCAAGATAAAAAACAACTGATCGACGCTATTGAGAAGAACTATCGGTTGCTGAAAATTCAAATCGATCGAGTTCCACCATTACATAGCGCTTATAAAGTGATGGAAGGGCATGCAAAAGACACGGTGATGAGCCTCAATGATTTGCTGTCGTATTTAATCGGTTGGGGGCAGTTGGTATTGAAGTGGCAAAAGAACTACAAAAATGTTGAGCTTATCGATTTTCCGGAAACCAACTATAAATGGAATGAATTGGGGCGGTTAGCACAAAAGTTTTATCTGGATTATAAAGAGTACAATACTCAAGAACTACTACAGCTGTTGGATTCCGTTGTATCAGAAATACTGCGAAACATAGAGCAAACCACTAATTTTGATTTATATGAAAAACCGTGGTACGGTAAATGGACGTTGGGCAGAATGATACAATTTAATACGGCATCTCCCTATAACAATGCAAAAAATAGAATTGCGAAATACTTAAAATCGGCATAGATGAATACAACAAAATTAGATAGTATTAGGAAACAAATGGAGTACTATCGAATGTTGGGAGATAAAACCATATTGATTTTGTCTCAAGACCAACTTAATTGGACTTATAACGAAACGAGCAATTCGATCGCTATGTTGATCAATCACATCAGTGGGAATATGTTGTCACGATGGACCGATTTCTTGACGTCAGATGGCGAAAAATCATTTCGAAATCGGGATGCGGAATTTGCAGAGGGGCATTATGATCGTCATGAATTGATCAAGAAATGGGATCAAGGCTGGGATTGTATGATGGATAGCTTAAATGCACTGACCGATGACGATTTGGATAAAACGGTAGTAATCCGCAGCCAGGAACAAAGTGTATTTGATGCCATTATCAGACAGCTATCACATTATCCTTATCATATAGGGCAAATCGTTTTTGAAGGAAAAATGTTGATGAATACCAATTGGCAGAGTTTGTCTATTCCCAAAGGAGGATCATTACAATATAACGATCAGAAATTTTCAAATCCAAATGCAGACAAGCACTTTACAGACGATTTTCTGAAAAGTTAGAAAGTGATAAGGCATTTAGCACTAGGTATGTTAAACGACAAAAAGTTCCTGTAAAGGAACTTTTTGTCGTTTAACTGCACTCTGTATAAAGGGCAACTATATTTTACCGAAATAGGCGCATAACGCAACGTTTTAATCGCTTTTTTAAGGCAATTGTTTGATAAAGATGTTCAATAATACGGTGTGCTAAAGTGTTGCCGTACAATTTTTTATCTATGGTATCCGTAATGTATAATTTTGTATGGTATTACAAATATGTTTCTTGTGGAGTTATATAAGTGTTGTTTTTAAATAATAAGTGTTAAAATATTTATCATAATGATTATAATTGTACTTTTTTGTTATATTTAAATGCAGTAAGATTGTGTCTTGATGTTACTTGACTTGATATGCAGGTTAAGAATTTATTAATAAAAATTTAAAATTATGATGCAGAAATTATTTTTCGCAGTCGTGTTTTTGTTTTTAGGGATAACTACAGAAGCACAAGAACACTTTTATTATTATAAAGGTGAAAAGGTCTACTTGGAACTCGATTTAAAAAGGGTATCCATGAATACAAAGAATAAGTCTACAGATTGGAAAGTGGATAAGGCAAAGCTGTCCGAAGTATCGCAAGATTACACTAAAAATAGTCTTAGTAACATCAAAGGTAGTCAAGGGATCGAAAATCAAAAGGCTATTTATTATTATGAGATGGAATTTGCAATAGAGGAACCCTTAGACAATTATGTAAAGTTATTAGAAGAGATCAACGGACGCAGTGAAATTATCAATGCTTTTCCAACCTATAAAACCAAAGAAGGTGGGTTGTTAGGTTTATCGAATATTTTCTATGTCAAGTTAAAGCAGTTACAGGACTTTAAATTATTAAAAGACCAGGCAGATCAGGCTGGAGTGCAAATCTTGGGAAACAATATCTATATGCCGCTGTATTATGCGATACAGCTGCCCGAAAAATCGAGAAAGAATACTTTGGAATGGGCAAATTACTTTGAGGAAACCCATTTATTTGAAAGTGCTGAACCCGCTTTTATTTACCATAATCTTCAGTTGACTAATGATCCGCTTTATCCCAAACAATGGGGAATAAAAAATACGGGTCAATACGGAGGTATACTTGGAATTGATGTCAACGTAGAAAATGCTTGGGCTATAACTAAGGGAGCAAAAGCAAAAGTCGCGATTTTTGACCATGGATTTGAAATGAATCATCCCGATTTACAGCCCAATGTCTACGGCGTAGGTTATGATGCTACTACAGCAACTTCTCCGTCACAAGTTAGAGGACCTCACGGAACGCCTTGTGCTGGGATTATAGGAGCCGTTCAAAACAATCATTTAGGTATTAGTGGTGTAGCTCCTGAAGCAAGTTTGATTTCAATTAGTATCAATCTAATGTTTTCAGATACTCCTATGATGTTGGCCAACGGGTTTTCTTGGGCATGGCAAAACGGTATGGATGTGATTAGTAATTCTTGGGGTGGATACGCACCTTCCAATATCATTACCGACGCCATTAGTGATGCACTGACCTTGGGACGTCAAGGAAAAGGGTGTATTGTAGTTTTTGCTGCTGGTAACGAAAACAATACTATTGTACGTTATCCGGGAAATTATTTTCCTGAAATTTTAGTTGTAGGCGCTATGAGTCCTTGTGGTGAGCGAAAATCTCCTTCTTCTTGTGAACTCGAAACGTGGTGGGGTAGCTGTTACGGTCCTACATTAGATGTGGTAGCACCCGGAGTCAAAATTGCTACCACAGACCAACAAGGTCAAAACGGATACGGACCGGGGGATTATATAGAACATTTTAATGGAACTTCCTCTGCTTGTCCCTTTGTTGCTGGAGTAGCAGCCTTAGTCATATCGGCCAATCCGAATTTAACCGGAAAAGAAGTACGCGATATCATTGAAAGTACTACTCGAAAAGTGAGAAGTGATTTATATACTTATACGACTACCTTAGGGCGAGACAATGGCACATGGAATTATGAGATGGGTTATGGTTTAGTGGATGCCGAAAGAGCCGTAAATGAAGCAATAAAAGAAAACCCGACTCTTGATTTATTTATACGCAATTCTCCTAAAGATGTCGGAAATGAACCGGATATAAATACGACCTCCGTGTTCTATAGAAGCCCAGATATTTGGGTGCGAAATAAAGACGATGGAGGATTACGTCATCAAAATCCAATATATAGCGCAACACAATCCAGTTATGTATATGTTCGCGTAAAAAATAGAAGTACGGTAGCTTCGACGGTTAAAGACTCTGTTAGGCTACACTGGGCAAAAGCGGCTACGTCTTTAATGTGGCCGGATTATTGGGATGGCACTATAAAACACAACAATATTCCGTTGGGTGGAGTTTTAGCAACACAACAAATACCCATCTTACAACCGGGCGCAGAAACCATTGTTAAATTTGAGTGGAAGGTACCAAATCCCAATAATTTTATAGGAATCACGCCACAACCTTGGCATTTCTCTCTGCTGGCACGAATTATTTCTGAAGAGGATCGCATGACTACCCCAGAGCAATTCTATATAGAAGACAATGTTAGAAACAACAATAATATTGCTTGGAAGAATTTGACAGTCATCGGTCTTTTTAATAAAAAGAAAAATAGTGGTGCTTTTATCATTGAAAATCCGTTGGAAAAAACGGAAGCTTATGATCTTAGCTTCTTCACGAATGAGCAAACTAAAAATTCAGAATTATTAAGGACAGTTGATATTACCGTAGAATTAAGCCCTTCGTTATATAATGCCTGGGTGCTTGGTGGAAGTAAAGGCAGCGGAATCAAAGCGGGAAATCAGAAGTATACCGTACAATTACTCAATAACGGTGCTCGACTCAATAATATAATTTTAAAACCTTTTGAAAGGGGTGTGGTCAATATGAACTTCGAATTGATGAATAACGATCCTTTAAAAATGGGGCAGAATGTGCTTCATATTGATCAAGTTCTGAGCAAAGATAAGAAGTTGCTCGGAGGAACCTCTTTTGTCGTTCGTAAGCCACAGAAATCGCAGTTCGTAGATGCTGATGCTGGACCAGATCAATCAGCTGATATCGGAGACATCATTACACTAACCGCTAAGGATATAGGACAGCCTGCCAGCTACAACTGGTATGATCGCGATGGGAATTTAGCTCACGAAGGCCCGATTTTTACAGTAAACTTCACTGAAAGTACTACATGGACATTAGAAGTAATTAAAGATGATGACGGAGATGCAGCTTATGACGAGGTTTCCGTAAATCTGAAAAAAAGTGTCCTAAAAGAAGTTTTTCCTAATCCAGCCAAAACCTCATTACAGGTCAATTATCAAATCCATAAGGCAAGACATGCTAGACTTGATTTCGTGCCAATCTACGGGGCTGTAGGTAACGCTATTAGCATACCACTTCAAATTACAGACAATTCAGTGCTTATCGATGTATCCCCTTGGCAAAGAGGTTTGTATAAATTAGTCTTGTATTGCGATGGGGAAATGATGGAAGTGAAAAATGTATTAATCGATTAAAACTAGTTGTAAGTAGATTATATTTCATCATAGAATTATTTAAAAAGAGTGCCGGAAAGCCGTTTTTTAGACGGCTTTCTTTTTTGCTCTAAAAAACGGATGATGAATTAAACCAATGCAGATGGGATTAGGACTGGAGTATTTTTTAATTATATAATTTAAAAGAGGTTTTATTTCTATATTTTCTATATTTGTTGAAGTAGAATTAAAAAAATGTAAAATACGTTTGAGACGAGGGATATAAGAGCGATCTAATAGACCAATAAAAACGTGTCACCAATTATTTAAAATAATAATTATGAGATTAAACACCATTGCTTGTGTAGTTTTAGCTTCATCGATGTTTTTGGCTTGTAACAAAGCAAAAACAGAGGGAACAGGAAATGAAGAGTTAAAAGCAGGAACTGAGAATTTTGAATTTAGTATTGATCAGTTTGCGGATATTGAAGTTTTAAAATATCAAGTACCGGGTTGGGAAAATCTAACTCTAAAGGAACAAACCTTAGTATATTATTTAAGTCAAGCTGGAATGGCAGGACGTGATATTATATGGGATCAGAATTACAAACACAATTTAAAGATTAGAAAGGCCTTGGAACACATTTATGTGAATTATCAAGGAGATAAAACAACTAGCGATTGGCAGAACTTTGAAACCTATGTAAAAAGAGTTTGGTTTTCAAATGGTATACATCATCATTATTCCAATGAAAAGATTAAACCGGAGTTTACTGAAGTTTATTTCAAAGAATTACTGAGTACAACTAAAGCAGAATTAGCTCCAGAAGTGGTGGCGATTTTGTTTAATAATCAAGATTCTAAAAAGGTCAATTTAGATTTGTCTAAAGGTCTTTTAAAAGGATCGGCAGTTAATTTCTATGGCGAAGGAATCACGGAAGCTGAGGTGGATGCGTTTTATAATAAAATGAAACCAGCAGATCCCTTACGTCCGCTTTCTACAGGATTAAACTCCAAATTGGTTCGCGATGCGAATGGACAATTGGTGGAAAAAGTTTGGAAAAGTGGTGGAATGTATGGAGATGCTATTGATAAAATCATCTATTGGTTAGAAAAAGCAAAAACCGTAGCAGAAAATCAAAAACAAGCTGATGCTTTAGCACTTTTAATCCGCTATTATCAAACTGGTGATTTAAAAACTTGGGATGAGTATAATGTAGCTTGGGTTCAAGCAACTGAAGGCAATATCGATTACAACAACGGTTTTATCGAGGTTTATGCAGACCCTTTAGGACATAGAGGATCTTATGAAAGCGTTGTACAAATCAAAGACTTTGATATGTCGGCTAAAATGGAGGTAATCTCTAAAAACGCACAATGGTTTGAAGATAATTCACCTTTATTTCCGGCTCATAAAAAGAAAAATGTAGTAGGAGTTTCCTACAAAACCGTAATAGTAGCTTCGGAATCGGGCGACGCTTCACCGAGTACTCCTATCGGAGTAAACTTACCTAATGCAGATTGGATTCGTGCAGAACACGGTTCTAAATCCATTTCATTAGGAAATATTATCGATGCTTACAATCATGCCGGTGGATCTGATCGTTTAAAAGAGTTTGCACATGATGAGGAAGAAGTGCGTTTAGAGGAAAAGTACGGCGAAATTGCTGATAAAATGCATACAGCACTACACGAAGTAGTAGGACATGCTTCTGGACAAATCAATCCGGGTGTGGGAACACCAAAAGAAACCTTGAAAAGTTATGCTTCTACCTTAGAAGAAGGTAGAGCGGATTTAGTAGGGCTTTATTATTTATACAATCCTAAATTGCAAGAAATGGGATTGGTAGACAATTGGAAAGAAATGGGAATGGCCGCTTATGATGGCTATATCCGTAATGGATTGATGACGCAATTGGTGCGTTTAGATTTGGGAGCAGACATCGAAGAAGCACATATGAGAAACCGTCAGTGGGTAAGTGCTTGGGTATATGAAAAAGGGAAAAAAGATAACGTTATCGAAAAAATCGTGCGCGATGGAAAAACCTATTTCAACATTACCAACTATGAAAAACTACACGATTTGTTCGGAGAGTTACTAAAAGAAACGCAAAGAATCAAATCGGAAGGAGATTATAAAGCCGCTCAGAATTTGGTTGAAAACTACGGTGTAAAAGTAGATCAAGCCATACACAAAGAAGTTTTGGCAAGAAACGCTAAATTCAAATCCGCTCCGTATAGAGGATTTGTAAATCCGGTGATTGTTCCTAAAACTAACGATAAAGGTGAAATCACTTCTTTTGAGATGGAATACCCAAAAACTTTTGCGGAACAAATGTTGTACTATTCTAAAAACTACGGTTTTTTACCTTTGAACAACTAGACTAATATAAATGCGAAAAGCGCCTTATCATTCATTTGATAAGGCGCTTTTTTTGTTGTTACTAAAGTTGGATTTTAAAGCATTAAAACGTTTTTATTTTTTTAAAAATTCATGCGGTCTTTTATCCAATAAATTATAAAAGCTATTGCTAAAAGACTGCACGCTTTTATAACCAACTTGATAGGCAATCTCACTAACGGTCAAAGAGGTATTACTAAGCAGTTCTACCGCTTTGATACAGCGAATCAATTGAAGGTATTTCGCCATGGTAAGCCCAGTCTCTTTTTTAAATAAGCGTTCCAGTGTTCGGGTAGAAAAGTGTAAATGATTTGCCAAATCATCTATGGAAACCGGTTGTTGGTAGTTTTGATATAAATAGCGAACCACTCCCAAGATATTCTCGTTCGATGATAGCGGTATACTCAGCGTCAAAGAATTCTTTGCAAAGGCCGGTAGTTCTGATAGGATAGCCGCTAAAAATGATTCCTCCGCCTGATTTACTGCGGTATTCATCGACCATTTCTCGGTGTATAAAATCATCTCCCGCAACACTTGCGGTACGCTAAATATTTGTAAGTGATTGAAAAAATTATCGGTTAATTCACAATCGTAAAACAAAGTACGCAAATACACGTTGGTGGCGGTAGAAGAACTCTTATGCGGTAAACTGGATGGAATCCAAGCCGCGTGATTCTGAGGTAATAAATACACCTGATCTTCGAGGTGTAAATATTGGAAGCCCTCCTCAACAAAAATCAATTGCCCTTTGGGATGATCGTGAAAAGTATCTGGAAAAATCCAGTGATTTTGATGTAAAACAAAACTCTTCTTGGTCAAACGCTCGAGGATAACTAAAGAATCTTCTGTTAGCATAATTGTAATTTGTCGTTTTAAGTGTAAAGGTTGTCAATATTAAATAAAATTACAACATTAATTTTGCAATAAAGAATTTTTAAGTCGTCACAACAATGAAAAAGAAAGCAATTTCAGTGAAAACGGAAGATGAAAGTGCAGCTTCCAAGGGAGCAACCATTTTAATGATAGTTGGAATCATGTTGATTGCCGCCAATTTACGCGCGCCGCTAACTTCGGTGGGTCCGGTAATCTCGGAAATCAGTTACAGTTTAAAATTATCAAACTTTTTGGCGGGTATGGTCACTACGATACCCTTGATTGCTTTTGCAACCCTTTCGGGTTTTGCACCGAGAATATCAAATAGATTTGGAATGGAAACGACTTTATTAGTATCGTTGATGATTTTGATTGTAGGCCTTTTTATAAGACCGATGGACGGCACAGCTAGTTTGTTTTTAGGAGCGGCCTTGGTGGGGATTGGAATAACCATCGGAAATGTTTTGATGCCGGCTTTTATAAAAAATAATTTTAGTGATAGCATGGGTTTAATGACTGGGCTATATGCTGTATCCATGAATTTGACAGCAGCTTTAGCTGCGGGATTTAGTATTCAAATCGGACAAATTACGGGACATGGATGGAGAGGATCTCTTGGAGTATGGATATTTTTGGCGGCATTGGCTTTAGTGTTTTGGTTGCCGCAGCTCAAAAGACAAAAACGCACCACTAATCTTCAAAAGCATACTGAGGTGGAATCGTCGGTGAAAACACCAATATATCGCTCCAAATTGGCTTGGAGTATTGCCTTGTTTATGGGGATACAGTCGTTGGTTTTCTATTGCGCGGCGGCTTGGTTTCCCAAGGTACTGCAAAGTTGGGGCATGTCTGCTGTAGATTCCGGTTGGATGTTATCAACGATACAGTTTGCCCAATTGCCTTTGGCCTTTATCGGCCCCATCATCGCGAGTAAAATGAAAAGCCAAGTGCCGCTGGTTTGGATTACCGCTTTGCTGATGTCTATAGGTATTTTGGGAATGATTGTTTTTAAAACGGATTTTATCGTTTTATGGTGTATTAGCATTGGAATAGCTAGCGGATTGGCATTTAGTTTAGCCATGATGTTTTTTGTATTGCGCACTAAAAACGGGAAAGATGCCGCTGAGATGTCGGGTATGGCACAGTCCATTGGATATTTGATAGCGGGTTGCGGACCTCCCTTATTCGGTATGATTTATGATTATACCCAAGACTGGAGTTATGCGTTAGTTCTCTTATTAGTCGCTTCTTTATCGTTGTTGGTATTTGGAATTATTGCAGGTAAAGAACGAACGATTTAACCGTAACTCGTGTTGAGCAACAACTCTCGAATACCGACGAATCTTCAGCTAGCCAAACAAACTAAATAACCTATATTTGTAAGATAAAAGGAGATAATGGCTATAAAAATACTTCATACTGCAGACTGGCACTTGGGAAAGAGATTGGATTTTTTTTCTCGAATCGACGAGCAGAAACTGGTATTGCAGGAAATATGTTTGATTGCAGATGAGCAACAGGTTGATGCTGTAATTGTTGCAGGAGATTTATTTGATGTGTTTAACCCAGCTGTCGAGGCTGTGGAGTTGTTATATAAAACTTTAAAGCGATTGACCAATAATGGTCAACGCCCGGTAATTGCTATAGCCGGAAATCACGATAGCCCAGATCGTATCGATGCACCAGATGCATTGGCATTGGAATGTGGAATTATATTTGTAGGTTATCCACAAGCTACTTTGCGTCCCATCAAAATTGAAGGTGGATTTACTATTACAAAAACCGACCGCGGCTTTCTAGAAATAGCACTGCCACATTCAGCCATACCGCTTCGTGTGATTACAACGCCCTATGCTAATGAATTGCGTTTAAAAACCTATTTGGGCACAGCGGACAAAGAAGCGGAAATGAATAAAGTACTTCACGACAGTTGGACGGCTCTGGCCGATCGGTATTGTGATGATCGCGGTGTTAATATATTAACCACCCATCTTTATATGTTAAAACGCGGTGGTGAAATTTTAGAGGAACCCGATGGTGAAAAGCCACTAAAGGTCGGTAATGCAGATTTGATCTATTCCGATAGTATTCCAACTCAAATTCAATATACCGCTTTAGGTCATTTACACCGATATCAAAATATTGGTGGAAATCGAAATCCCGTTGTTTATTCGAGTAGTCCATTGTGTTATTCTTTTGCTGAAGCAGGGCAACAGAAACAAGTGATGATTATAGAGGCAGAACCCGGCGCTCCGGTTTCCTATCAACCTGTTGCATTGACAGCTGGGAGACCTTTGTTTCGAAAAAAATTTGAGCAAATTGATTTGGCTGTAGCGTGGTTGTTAGAAAATCCTTATGCTTTGGTAGAATTGACTATAGTTAGTGATACGTTTATCACCACCATAGATCTAAAACGACTCTACGATAGCCACGATGGTATTATACATATTATCCCAATATTGACCAAACTAAAGGAGGATAGCGATGCCAAGGTTTCTATTAATTTGGAACAGAATAGAGAAGGCTTATTCGTCGATTACTTTACGTCTAAATACAAGCAAGAACCCAACGAAGAATTATTGAATTTGTTCCGAGAGATAAGCGGACAACAAAAAGAAATATAATATGTTACCGATTCAACTGACTATTGAGGGATTGTATTCTTATCAATCCAAGCAAACCATTGATTTTACGACCTTGACCCAGTCGGGCTTGTTTGGGATTTTTGGAGGTGTAGGTTCTGGTAAATCATCGATATTGGAAGCGATCAGTTTAGCCTTATATGGCGAAACCGAACGCTTAAATAGCCGAGACAGTCGCGGATATAATATGTTGAATTTAAAATCGGACAAGGTTTATATCGAGTTTGATTTTACCAATTTTGAAGAACGTAAATTCAAATTTACCGTATCGTGGAAACGAAAAAAGAAGTTTGAAGAAACCACTCCTATAGAACGTTTGGCCTATGAATGGAAAAACGAGGCATGGATTCCAATGGAATCTGCCGATGCCACTTTGGTATTGGGATTGACTTACGAGAACTTTCGTAGAACCATCATCATTCCACAGGGTAAATTCAAGGAGTTTTTGGAATTAAAAGGAGCCGATCGTTCGAAAATGATGAAGGAGATTTTTAATTTGGAACGATTTGATTTAAGTCCACAGGTTTCCAATCTCCAACGCGAGAATAATTTTAAAATTGAAAACCTCAAAGGGGTATTATCGGGTTTTGAATCGATTTCTTTTGAAAGTGTTCAGCAACAGCAAAACGACCTAACGTCTACACAACAACAATTGACCTTGCTAAAAAACGATTTTGTACAGGTGGAGGCGGAATGGAAATCCTTACAAGAGGCGCAGCTTAAATTAGAAGCCTTGCGCAAGAGGGAGTTGGAATTGAAGGAATTAGAACAGCAGAAAATAATTATCGACAAACTCCAAGCTGATATTTTGGAGTTTGAAACTGTTGAAAAGGCTTTTAAAGAACTGATTAATAGAGAAGTTGCTTTAGAGAATGAAGAACAACAGCAAATAAAAAGTCAGCAAAATGTAGTAGCTGATAAATTGCAGTTGAGCCGTGAAATCGATGCTCAGAATCAGCAAATACTAAAGTGGCAAACGGCATTTGAACAATTGGATAGCCAAAAAGAAAAGGTTGTGGACTTGGGTTATTTAGAAACCCTTAAAGAATTGGAGTTGCGCCTGTTTACTCAACGAGAGGCTCTGGACAAGGGGGCTGTCTTTGTTGTGGAACAAGAAAGGGTAGAAACGGCTATTAAAAAGCAAATTCAAGAAAGTGAGACAATATTAGAAAACCTAAAATCGGAACGCATCGATGCGTCTCAATGGATAGCCATAGGCAATTGGTATCAAACCCAAGTTTTTTTGACAAAACAATTGGAGGATATAGCGAAGAAGCAGATCGAAAATACGCGCGAATGCGAAAACACCTTAAAAGAATTTGAAGGTTTAAAGGTTGAACCAGCTACTTGGATTACGGTGTATACAGGTAAAACGGATCAATTGCTTCAACAAATTACACAGCAAAATCAATTGATAACAGAATGGACTGTAGCAACAGAATTGAGTCGTTATGCCAGTGATTTACAAGATGGTGAGGCTTGCCCTTTATGCGGATCTTTAGAACATCCTCAAATCAGTCATCAAGCAGATGCTACGGAACAATTGACTTTAGCTCAACGCCTGAAAAGTACATTAGAGAAGGAGCATACAGAATTGCAAAAACAACAAGTACTACTTCAAAAGGCTTCTTCAATCTACGACTTTTTAATTGTGCAAGCCGAGCGATTAGCAAAGGATAAGAAAGCGTTAGAAATTCAAATTACCGAACATTTAAGTTCTTTTATTTGGAAGGAGTTTAGTACGGACAATCCCGAATTGTTTGAAAGTAAGAAGCAGCGCGCTAAAGCATTGGAAGTAGAGCTTCACACCTTAGAGCAGACCATCAAATCGCTTCGTGAAAAACTTGTCATGCAACAAGAACTTACTCAAAAGGCTCATAAAAGAATGGCTGTTATTGAGATGGAGATCTCGGGTTTAGAAGGGCAATGCAATCAATTAAAGGGACAAATTAAAACGATGGATTTACAGGCTTATGAAACGGTTGATGTGGAAACTGTTAAGTTGCAGAAAAATGCATTGGCCGCGGAAAATGTTTTGATCGAAAAAAGTTATAAGCTGGCGATGGATAAAATACAAGAGCTCAAGCCGCAATTAGCTACCAAGGTCGGAATTTTGGAAACCATAGAAAATCAGCTCCAGTTTATTCGTAAGAACCGCGAGCTTTTAAAAGTAAATATAGAACAAGCCTTAGAGCGCCTACAGTTTAAAAATAGGGATGAGGTACACCGAATCTTAGCTAAAAACTGGAACCTAGAACAAGAACGCCAACGCATCAATCAATTTCAATTTCTATTGCAAAACACCAAGCAAATCATAGCAGAATTGCAATTGCAAACAGCCGGATTAAATTTTGATCAGCATTTATTTGAGGCAAAAGAACAACAATACCGTCAATTGCAAATCGAAGTAGAGCAAGTAGTGGGGAAAGTTAGCGCTTTGGAGCAAGAACTCCTTCGGGTACAATCGGCTTTGGAAAAGAAAAAAGAATTGATTGCACAAGCCAATGCTTTGGAACAAAGAGCTTTGAATTTAACCACCATGACCAACTTGTTCAAAGCGAGTGGTTTTGTCAATTATGTATCGAGTATTTACCTGCAAAATCTATGCGATATCGCCAATGTGCGTTTTCACCGTCTCACTCGAAATCAATTGAGTTTAAAGTTAAATGAAAACAATGAATTTGAAGTGCTGGATTATCTGAACAACGGGTATGCGCGCTCGGTAAAAACACTATCGGGAGGACAAGGTTTTCAGGCTTCTTTGTGTTTGGCCTTGGCCTTAGCGGAGAGTATTCAATCTTTAAATAAAGCCGATAAAAATTTCTTTTTTATCGATGAAGGTTTTGGTACTCAAGATGCAGAGAGTATCAATACCGTATTTGAAACCTTGCAGTATTTGCACAAGGAAAATAGGGTCGTTGGTATTATTTCGCATGTAGAAGAACTTCAAGAGCGTATTCCAAGTTCGATATCAATTTACAAAAATGAGGAAAAAGGCAGTTATGTAGTGGTTAATTAACGAATTTTAATTTACCAAACTAAACGTGTAAGCGTTCTCGAATCATGTCTAGACTTTTCTCCAGTATTTTGTAATCGTAGAATAATAAAATCAAAAGCAATAGTATTGGAATCAGCAGCACTTGATGGTGCGCGTATCCGATTAAAAAAGCGCATAAAATAGCACCCGCTGCAAAAGAAAAGATAATCGATATGGTCAGTTGGATTTTTCGAATTTTAGACTGTCGTTCGCCCTTCTTTCGCATGATAATTTCCCCGAGTCCTATTCCAAAATCGGTTACCATACCTGTTAAGTGGGTGGTTCGTACTACATTTCCGCTAACCATCGATACAATCCCATTTTGCAATCCCATTGCCGTGAACAGCAATAAGATTTCAAGGTCGATGATTTCATCGAGCTTGTAATTTTTCTGTAGATAAAGGCAACTTGTTAGAAAACCAATCTCTAATATTATGGGCAATACATAAGAAAATTTGATTCGCGTTCCGGTGAAAAGATTCGTACAAAGCGAAGCGATAAAAGAACCCAAAGCAAAACAACCTATCCAGCTGATTATTTTTAAGAGTTGAGAATTCGGAGATTGGTTTTCTATAGCGATGGCCAATTCACCTACATGCCCGGTTAGGTTTGTAGTAAAGGTTGCCAATTCAGAAAATCCAAATACATTGATAATCCCGGCAACAAAAGCAAAAAAGACAGCTAATAATAAGTTGTGTTTAAACGTTCGATTGTCTCCTGTAGAACTAAGCATGGGTTAGAAATGATTGATTTTATAGTAAAGATACTATAAGACCAACAAATAAAAAATAATCTAGTCCGCGTTTTGATCCAGTAGCAAATCACTATAAGAGCGATCGATAAGGTTTTCTGTTTGCAATTTAAAAGTGTGAAAATAGAAATCACATTGTTCTTTTAAACTTTTCATGCTATGGTTTTGTCCTTCATTCATTGCTCTACTTCCACGAAAGTGCCAAGTTGCTGTACGATATCCAAGTGGAAGCGCACATTGTCGATGGCGTAAATCGTTCTTACTTTATCTACAATGACCTTTACTCCGAGCTGTGCGGTCAATATATCTTTTAAAGCGACATTCGGTATATGTTGATAATAAATAATATCAGATTCTTTAGCGGTATCGGTATTCGCGCGATCATAGTGAATAAGGCTGTGATTTTCACCAGCTTCTCGCAGCTTTAACCTTGCTGTTGAAGTGTTGAAATAGGTGTCTATTTGATGTTGGGTCTCTACAAAAGTTGCTTGGATGCTTAAAAGCAACGCTTCTATTATTTCAAGATTTTCGACGCGAGCTTTAAACTCTACATTTTGAATGTGCATACAGGCTGTTTTAATAGATCAAGTTAGTAGTGATTGTGTTAGTAATAATTTTTCCCTAGAACAATCTTCTCTCTACCGTTTGCCATACGCCATTGATTGGTGTCACGTAAAGAATAGGCGCAACCGCAATACTCTTGCATATAGAATTTTTCCTGTTTGCTGATATCAAGCATTCGACCTGCACCGCCTTTTTTACGCCAATTAAAGGTCCAATAGGTAATATCTGGATAATGGCTTGCTGCCAAACATCCGGATTTATTGATTTGCTCCATGTTTTTCCAACGAGAGATACCCAAAGAGCTGCTGATCACGTCAAAACCGTTTTCAAAAGCGTACAAAGCCGTACGTTCAAAACGCATATCAAAACACATCGTACAACGAATTCCCTTTTCAGGTTCCTGTTCCATCCCCTTAGCACGTGCGTACCAATCCTCTACATCATAATCTCCGTCGATGAAGGGAATATTGTGCTTAACGGCAAAACGAATGTTTTCCTCTTTGCGCAAATCGTACTCCTTTTTTGGATGTATGTTGGGATTGTAAAAATAAATAGTAAAATCGATATCGGAGGCAACCAATGCTTCCATTACTTCACCAGCACAAGGAGCACAGCAAGAATGTAACAATAATTTTTTTCCATTTTCCGGTAAGACCAAGGTCTCTCTAATCAACTCTTTATTTTCCATTTTTGGGGAGGTATTTACAACTGCAATTTTAATCAAAATAGCTCGAATATGAAAATTTAATAGCCCGAGTTATTTTTAAAATGGTGCTACACCATCATTTGCTGCCTAGGATCCTACTGTTTTTGATAAATTAACTGCAATTGAAGCTTAAAACAGCATGGATTTTTATTTATTGTTTATTCAAACTATCTTTGCGCTTTTAATACAAGTCGAATCAATAATAACAGCCAAAATATGAAAATCGAAAAGCAATTGCAGGAAAGAAGCGGAAATCAATGCGAATTATGTGCCGCAACAGGAGACTTACAGATTTATGAAGTACCACCTACTTCGGGTAACGTTACAGATAGAGAAATTTATATTTGTAATACCTGTACCGCACAGATTGAAAAAAGGGAAGAACTCGACGCAAAACATTGGAATTGCTTAACGTCTTCTATGTGGAGTGAAGTTCCCGCAGTACAGGTTGTAGCGTGGCGAATGTTAAACCGTTTTAGAAATGAAAGCTGGGCAGCTGATCTTTTGGAAATGATGTATTTAGATGAAGACATGATGATTTGGGCTAAAGCAACGGGTGATCACGAAGGAGATGCTGGAGTGGATTTACACAAAGACTGCAACGGTAATATTTTAGTTGGAGGAGACACCGTAACCTTAATTAAGGATTTGGATGTAAAAGGTTCAACGCTAAACGCCAAAATTGGAACTGCAGTGCGCAACATCCGTTTGGTACACGACAATACAGAACAAATCGAAGGAAAGGTTGATGGACAAACCATCGTGATCCTTACTAAATTCGTCAAAAAGCAGTCGTAATTATAATACTGTTATCATTTTGAATACATAAATAAAGCCTTTTTCTACTGTGAAAAAGGCTTTATTATTTTAAGACTCTGCTTGAATTTTTAGCTGTTGATTCATCGCTTCAAAACCGGCTTTGGTGTTTTTTTCTAAATTGCTTTTAAACAGGGGAACCAATATACCAGAAAATGCTTCACTGTGTGTAAAAAGCGTATCTCCATCGGGCAATTGCTCTAGCAGAAAACGATGTTCTCCGTCAAACACACCTTTAAAAAGGAGTTGCCCCAACCATTTTAATTCTTTGTTTTCTTCGAAAACTAAAACTCGGGGGCTAAATTTCATATCGGGTAATGCAATTTTTATGCGATTTCCAACGGCCATTTTTCCTTCTATGGATTTGATAAACGGATTCCACTGTGGGTAACGTTCGAAATCGGTCAGGATTTTCCAGACTTTTTCAGGAGTCGCATGGATCGTAATTTGAGTTTCTATTTTCATAATCGATTTAGTATCGTTAATTTATCAGGTTAATCGATCTTGTATGGGCAGAATTTTACGAATTGAGTTATAATAAATGTGTTGCTATAACGGCACAAGCTTCAGCATCGGCTAAGGCGTGATGGTGATTTTTTAAATCATAACCAAAGTACTGGGCAACCGTGCCCAATTGATGATTGTGCAGTTGAGGTAGTTTTTGCCTGGCTGTTTTCAGTGTACAATAAAATTCAAAGTTCGGGTAATCCACTTCAAATGAAGCGTAAATGGCTTTTAAACAGCTCGAATCAAATGAACTCTTGTGAGCGACAAAAGGCAGGTTTTTAGTCTTGGCTAATAACTGTGCCCATACGTCGAAAAATAGCGGAGATTGTATGGTATCCTGAAAAGTTAAACCGTGTACGTTGGTCGTAAAGGACGTGTAAAAATTCGGTTCTGGTTTTATAAGACTATACAGCCGATCAGTGATGATATTATTCTCAACTATTACAAGCCCAAGGCTACAAATACTGCTTCTTTTAGCATTGGCAGTTTCAAAGTCTATGGCGACAAAATCGGTCATTTTTATAGGGTATATCTGATTAATAGTTTATGTATTCAAGCTTGTTGTGAAATTATTTTTTCGTTTGATTCGCCGGCAATTCCATACGATATAAATCAAAACCTTTCGCCCAATAATCGCGTACAACTTCAAGTAGTTCAAATCCCATCTTTTGATAAAACACATAAGCTACTTGTGAGGTTCGAACGCTGATGGTTTGAACGTGGTCGAGTTGTTTCAGCAGTTCAATTCTATATTGAGTTAATTGGCTCCCCAATGCCTTGCCTTGATATTCGGGATGAAAAAAGTCCCAGCTGATTCTCCCTACGGTTTGGTCTTCTGAAAAGTTAATACCACCTGCACCTACAATTTGCCCTTGCAGTTCCACTACAAAATACCGTTCGCTATGATGGTTTAAATAATCAATTAGTTCATCGCGTTCATCAGCTGAAAAACATTGAGGTGTATTGAGATCAAATAATACCAATAATTCGGGCTGATCGCTGGGGTGGTACGGACGGATTATACTAGGCTTGGGCATCATAAGCGATTAAATAGTTAGCGTCATAAAAATCAAAGAAGTGTCAAAGTTCAAACGAAGTGTAGTTTTTTCTGGATTTTCAATCACGATACAGCTCGATTTTTCTAGGTTGTAAATTTGCTCTTGAATGGCAATTTCAACTGCTTCTAAAGCAAATAATAGGATAAAAGGGTTGTTGCTCTGTTGGGATTGTTTGGTAATCTCGAGATGATGCTGTTTGATAGACTTATGAATCATCCAGTTAAAATCGGTACCCAATGAGGTTGAAACTACGGTGTCATTGGAGTCAAATAAAAAGATTTGTTGTTTCTCAAAGTGTTGTGCTGATTCGTTTATGGTTACATCTAGGGCATTGTCTAACATCGACAGATATCGGGTATATCCTTGAAATTGTGTAAAAACCGACGGACTTTGTTCTATGGTTGCGCTACTAATCCGAAATAGAAAATCTTTTTCCGCATAGCTACTATTGGCAGGATAAAGGTAATATTGATAGGTACTTCCACCGGCCCACAAATTGGGTTTGAGTTGTTCTAAGGATATAGTATGTATTTTCACGTCAAGCATTGGGAATTAAAATCGTTATCAAAGATAAATAAATTGTTTTATTGTTTTCTTTTGTCCCTAAATTTGAAAGTCGATTGTCATTCAATAAATAGACATTAATAGTTTATCTTAACTTAAAAAAAAACGACTTATGAAAGAATTTTTATTGTTAATCCGCGAGCATGCCGACTACGGCAGTCATTCCCTTCAAGAAATGCAAGAAGAGATTGAAGAACATTTGAATTGGGTAGAAAAATTGATAGAAGAAGGGCGCTTTAAAGGTGGAAATCCTTTGGATGCAGCGGGAGTATCCATAAAGGGTAAAGACAGAGTTCAAACCGACGGACCATTTGTGGAAAGTAAGGAGTGTATTAGTGGGTTTTATTTCTTGTTAGCCGATTCATTAGAAGAAGCTACAGAGATAGGAAAGGGATGTCCGGCCTTGGATTTTGGAGCGACCATTGAAATTAGAGAAGTATTTCAAACCGAAGATGAATCAGACGAATAATACGGATATAAATAAATTAACCCATCATCTTTTTCGAGAAAACTCCGGTAAGATGATGGGGGTTTTATCTAAGGTTTTTGGTGCACAACATTTGGATATCATTGCCGATGCCGTTCAGGATACTTTTGAAACGGCCGTAGTGCGGTGGCGATTCTCAGGAGTACCTGAAAATCCCAGTGCTTGGTTGATGAAAGTAGCTAAAAACAAAACTCTCAACGCAATTAAGCGAACAAAAAAGTGGGAACGCTCGTATGAGGTTGAGCGAGCTGAGTTTGAGGGTAAAGAAATGTGTGATTTTACAGACGAAGAAATCATGGACAGCCAATTACAACTGTTGCTACTCTGTTGTCGTGCGGATTTGTCGCAAAAGAATCAAATTGCAATCAGCCTTCATGTATTATGTGGTTTTGGAGTTTCGGAAATTTCCAATGCACTGTTAATGTCTGATGAAGCAGTCAAAAAGGCAATAACGCGGATTAAAGCATTGTGGAGAACAACGCAAACAACAAGGTCGGTTAACTCGTTAAAAGTTATTTCTCAACAAGATAAACCGATACTGGAAATCCTGTATTTAATGTTTAACGAGGGGTATAAAGTTTCCAAAGGAAAAGACGGAATCAATTTGGATTTGTGCTTCGAGGCTATAAGATTAACGAAACTCTTATTATTGAATCGCAGTTCCCATTTTGAAACGCGAAGTTTGCTCGCGCTAATGTTTTTAAACATCGCTCGTTTTCCTGCGCGTATATCCGAAGCGGGATATTGGTTGACCTTAGAAGAACAAGATCGCAGTTTATGGAATAAAACCTATATGGAAGAGGGAATTTATTATTTACAAAGAGATGCATCGAATAAGGTTTTAAACGTATTTTATATAGAAGCATTGATTGTTTCTTTACATTGTTTAGCGGCTAAATTTGAAGAAACCAATTGGCAAAAGATCGTAGTACTCTACAAGCAGTTGGAAGTACTAAAGCCGAATAATTTTATAGTATGGTTTAACCGTATTATAGCGGAGAGTTTTTTGGGAGCGCCTGAGAAAAGTTTACAACAGCTAGCTAAGATAAGTCGAGATGAAATTAAAAATCACGAATTTACTTATTATACGGGTCTGGCTTATCTTTATGTTAAGACAGGTAAAATACAAACAGCCTTAGAACTGTACAATAAATCACTACCCTTTGCCAATACCCAAATGGACGAATTGTTTATTATGCGACGTATCAGCGACTTGATTCATCAATAAATAGGAGAATTAGATGTCCGAATACTACCAATTGATGCGTTTTAAAAACCAATTAGATTAAGGGGATTACTTTACATTTGTAGCCTAATTGAAGAACATTGAAAAAGACAACTGTTTTCTTTTTGGCGATTTTGTATTTAGTAGTATGCTCCGGTTTTACTACCTATACGCATTTGTGTCAAGGAGTGGAGCAGAACATATCCTTTTCCGATTCCAGTCGCGATGTTTTAGGTAAATGCGGATTTTGTCTTGCTGATGAAATGTCGAGTTCAGATAAAGACTGTTGTAAAGAAGTTGCAAAAAACTTTAAACTCAATGTAAAAACGGCACTGCCAAAACTACTTGATTTTAGCGCTAAATTTTTAGGTGATGCTTTGCCTCATCGTTTCTTTGGAGCCGTTTTCGAAGTTGTCGCTGTTAAAGAAAAGGTTCCGTTTTTCAATTACCAATCCTATACTGTTCCCCTTCCGAGCAATCCGCTCTATATATTCCACTGCGTTTATCGAATTTGATTTTATTCCATTGAATTAA
This sequence comes from Flavobacteriaceae bacterium UBA1682, assembly GCA_002320285.1. Lineage (GTDB taxonomy): Bacteria > Bacteroidota > Bacteroidia > Flavobacteriales > Flavobacteriaceae > Flavobacterium. The sequence continues at coordinate 55,532 of DCKE01000003.1, forward strand.
ACTAGCCTTCTTTTAGAATGGCTAACACAATTTCTATGGTTTAATCTTTAAATTATACATGATGAAAATGCAATTATTTGCATGGACAAGCTTATGGTGTTTATCGGTAGTCAGTCTACACGGGCAAACCCTTAATTTGTCTGATGCTTTAGAACAATCCGTTCTGAATTTTCAAAAAATAAAAGCGAAAGAGGCCGCTGTCAATGCTTCTGAAGAAAATGTACGTTTTAACAAACGGGCCTATTTACCCGATTTTACGCTAGCTGCTCAGCAGAGTTATGGAACTATAAATGCACAAAATGGCCCCTTATATAGTTACGGTGGTTTGGGATCTGCTGCGTCTTCTATGCCTTTAGAAGAGCAAAATTGGAATGCCGCGTTTGGATCGTTATACTTAGCAAATATCAACTGGAATTTTTTCACCTTTGGAAAAATCAAAAATGAGGTTGATGCAGCTCGATCCAAGCAGCAAGTCATGCAACAGGATCTGGAACAATTGCGATTCCAACATCAAGTAAAAGTAGGGGCAGCGTATTTTAATTTAATAGCTGCACAACGCATCAAATTTGTGCAGGAACGCAACGTGGAACGGGCTTTGGTTATGGAAACCATAACTGCAAGTCGTGCCAAAAGCGGCTTGATACCCGAGGTAGATTATGCAACAGCTCAGGCAGAGGTTTCCCATGCACAAGCAGCTCGAATAAAAGCGCTAGATAAGGAATTAGAATATTCAAAATCTCTAGCTGTTTTGATAGGAGATAACTATCAACAGTTTCAGTTAGATAGCTTGTATGTCTATCAAACTCCGACTTACTTGTCGGATTCCGAACGAAATATAGAAAATCATCCCGTTCTGGAATGGCAACAAAGCCAGGTAGAAAACAGTGCACAACAAGAAAAAGTATTTGCCGCTTTGCAAAGACCATCCTTATCCCTATTTGGAGTTGTTCAAGGGCGAGGGTCGGGTTTTGAATGGAACTATGTCCAAGACAATACGGCTTTTTCAAAATCCTATAACGATGGGGTGGGTATTGATCGAACGAACTACCTCGTTGGACTTAATTTGTCGTGGAATCTAACGTCAATCCTGCGTCAATCTTCAAAAGTAAAAGAGCAGAAATACATCACGCAATCACTTCAAGAGGAGTATCAATATGCCTTTGAGAGCCTTAAAGCCCAAAAAGAACTGACCAAAGAGCAGTGGAATAACGCATTGGAAGTTTTTGAACAAACGAAAATTCAAGTTACGGCAGCATCGAAGGCCTATAAACAACATACGGCTTTATATAACAACGGACTCAGTTCCATAGTCGATTTGACACAGGCGATTTATCTGTTGCATCGTTCGGAAATCGATGCGGAAATAGCTCAAAACAATCTATGGCAAGCACTGTGGATGGTAGCTGCCGCTACAGGAGATTTAGATTTATTGTTGAACGAAACTAAAAGCTTGAAAAGATGAATCTAATACGTTTTGCATTGCGCAAACCGATATCCATTATGGTATTGGTGATAGGGTTGCTGTTTTTTGGAATCAAAGCTACCAAGGAAATCAAGGTAGATATATTACCGGAGATGAACCTACCTGTAGTTTATATTGCACACTCGTTTAACGGGTATACGCCTCAACAAATGGAGGGGTATTTTACAAAAATGTATGTAAACATGATGTTGTTTACCAGTGGTATAGAAAGTATTGAAACCAAAAACTCTCAGGGACTTACCCTGATGAAAATTAATTTTTATGAAGGTACAAATATGGCGCAAGCCATAGCGGAGATCAATGCGCTGTCGAATCGTTCGCAAGTGTTTTTACCGCCGGGAGCACCGCCACCATTTATCATCCGATTTGACTCCTCAACACAGCCGATTGGACAATTGGTTTTTAGAAGTGATTCGAAAACGAATAATCAATTACAGGATATTGCCAATTTTACGGCGCGTCCGTTTTTGATTAAAATTCCCGGATTGACTACCGCGCCACCGTTTGGAGGAAGTCCGAGAACCGTGGAGATCAATATTGACCCCAATAAATTACGAGCACATCAATTATCACCAGATCAGATTGTTGAAGCAATCAGCAGAAATAATATTACAGCTCCATCTGGGAATCTGTATATTGATGACATCAATTATTTGACGCCAACCAATAACACCATTAAAAACGTAGAGGATTTTGGAAACATTCCGATTTTTAAGGGTACCGTGGACAATGTTTATATCCGCGACATCGCTACAGTAAAAGATGGCGCTGATATTACAACGGGTTATGCATTGATTAACGGTAAGCGTTCTGTGTATATCAACATAGCTAAGGCGGGAAATGCCTCGACTTGGGATGTGGTGAATAAATTGAAAAAATCCATACCGGATATTCAAAAGAATCTACCTGAAGACGTGTCCATATCCTATGAATTTGATCAATCCGTCTATGTGATTAATGCGGTTAAAAGTTTGATTCTCGAGGGAGTTTTGGGTGCGATTTTGACCGGTTTGATGGTTTTGCTATTTCTACGCGATAGAAGGGCGGCACTAATAGTGGTTTTAACGATTCCAATTTCGATTATTTCGGGAGTATTATTTCTAAAATTATTTGGACAAAGTATTAACATCATGTCTTTATCCGGACTGGCTTTGGCGATTGGGATATTGGTGGATGAAAGTACGGTGACTATCGAAAATATCCACCAGCATCTGGCGATGAAAAAAACCAAAGCGGAAGCGATTTGGGACGCCTGTAAAGAAATTGCTTTTCCTAAATTATTGATATTGCTGTGTATATTGGCGGTTTTTGCTCCTGCCTTTATGATGACGGGAATTCCGGGGTCGTTATTTATGCCTTTGGCTCTAGCGATTGGTTTCTCGATGTTGTTTTCATTCCTTTTATCTCAAACATTTGTACCGGTCATGGCCAACTGGATGATGAAAGCCAAAACGGAAGAAGAACACCACAAACCCGAACGATTTGACCGTTTAAAAGACCGATTTACGGCTTTTTTAAATAGAATCATGCCGCATCGTAAAATCTTGTTGATCCTGAGTTTGGTCTTGGTGTCGGTCACGGTTGCTCTGATGTATAGCTGGACAGGAAAAGATGTTTTACCTACGGCTAATTCGAGTCAGTTTCAGGTAAGAATCAAAGCCCCTGAAGGTATGCGAATTGAAAAAACGGAATTAAAAGTGAAAGCTGTCCTCAGAGAGTTGGAAACTTTGATTGGTAAAGAACACATTGCGATTTCATCGGTTTTTATTGGACAACACCCTTCTTCTTTTGCTGTGAGTCCGGTTTATCTGTATAATGCAGGACCTCATGAAGCCTTAATGCAGGTTGCCTTAAATGACTTTGATGGGGATATAGCCGTATTGAAAGATCAAATCCGGGAGCATATCAGTAAAAAGTTACCGGAACTTCATTTGTCTTTTGAACCGATTGAATTAACCGAGAAAATTTTAAGTCAAGGTACCAATACTCCGATTGAAGTTCGGTTTTCTGGAATGATGAAAAAGATGAATGTGATGTATGCCAATAAGTTATTGGCTAAACTCAAGGAGATTGATTATCTGAGGGATCAGCAAATTCCCCAATCGTTAAACTATCCAGCAATAGAAATTGCTATTGATCGTGTTCGAGCAGCTCAATTGGGAGTAGATGTGCAGGATATTTCAAAATCCCTGGTTCCCAGTACGGCTTCATCCCGATATACCAATAAAAATATGTGGGTTGAAGGCATGATGGGGATAGCCTATGATGTGCAGATTCAAACGCCACAGAGTCAGTTAAACAGCCAAGAGGAATTATTAAAAATCCCCTTGACGAAGAATGCAGATCGACCAGTATTAGGTGATGTAGCAACCTTGATTCCTACAAAAGTTTTTGGAGAGAGTTATAATCTCGGTACTATGGCCTATACACCTGTAACGGCCAATGTTCATAAAACCGATTTAGGAAGGGCACAAAAAGATGTTCAGGCAGCTATAGCCTCTTTAGGAGAATTGCCTAAAGGAGTTAATATTCAAGTTGCGGGAATGACTCCGGTACTCGATGATGTTATGGATAGTTTATCCATGGGTTTATTGATGGCTATTGTAGTGATTTTTTTAATGTTAACGGCCAATTTTCAGTCTTTTAGGGTTTCCTTAGTTATTTTGACTACCGTTCCTTTTGTGATATTGGGATCGTTATTATTGCTAAATCTAACTGGATCAACGCTAAACTTACAATCCTATATGGGGATTATTATGTCTGTAGGAGTGTCTATTGCCAATGCGGTATTGTTGATCAGTCATGCTGAAACCTTGCGAATGCAAAACGGTCAGGCTTTACATGCTGCGATTGAAGCGGCATCGCTTCGTATTCGACCGATCTTAATGACAACTTTGGCGATGATGGCAGGAATGTTACCGATGGCTATTGGTCATGGTGAAGGTGGAGATCAAGTGGCACCCTTAGCACGTGCGGTAATTGGAGGTTTGTTTGCCTCTTCGTTTAGCGTGTTGTTTTTGCTGCCAATGATGTTTGTGTGGATACAGGGCAAATCATCTATACAATCACCTTCTTTAGACCCAGAAGATAAAGACAGTGCTTATTACATTAATAAATAATTAAAATAACGTGATCAAAGCTGTGTTCGGATTTCTATGTGAACGCGGTTTTAGATCACTTAAAAGATAGGTAGAAGATGAAAATTATATATTATACTTTTTTGGGAATGTCGCTTTTTGCTATTTCCTGTAATTCAGAAAAAAAAGAGGTAGAAACCCCTAAAATGGAGATGGGTATGAAACCCAATTTAGAAACGATTACTTTAGAAAAAACCAATCCGTTGACCTTTTTGCAGTTGACAGGAGAGTTGATTCCAGACAAACAAACGGCCATTTATGCTAAAGTAAACAGTTTTGTAAAAACCTTGTCAGTGGATATAGGTTCTAAAGTGGCTAAAGGACAAGTCCTAATGACTTTGGAGGCACCAGAAATTCAGGCGCAATTGGCTGCGGCATTATCGCGTTGGAAAGCGCAGGAGGCGATTTATATCGCGACAAAAGCGAATTACGATCGATTGTTTCGAGCCAATGAAACCGAAGGTGCTGTGGCAAAGGACGCTATAGATCAAATCATAGCTAAAAAAGCGGCCGACCAAGCGCAATTAGTCGCTTTAAAATCGGCTTATAACGAAGTTCAGGTAATGGCAGATTATCTAATCATTCGCGCGCCTTTTAACGGAGTAATAGCTCAGCGTAATGTGGAGCTGGGTTCTTATGTAGGACCATCAGGCAAAGGTTCAGATTTACCTTTACTCGTACTTCAGGATAATAAAAAAATGCGTTTATCACTATCTGTACCCGAGGCGCAAGCTTCCTATCTGAATTTGGGTGACAGCATAAAATTCCAAGTAAAGGCAGTACCGCAAATGCAATTTGTAGCTAAAATATCGAGAAAATCGGGTTCACTAGATTCCAAACTTCGTTCAGAGAAGCTGGAAGCGGATATCGAAAACGGTTCTGGACTTTTAAAAGCCATGATGGTTGCAGAAGCTAAGATTCCGTTAAAGGCTTTACAACCCAGTTTTTTCGTTCCTAAAATGGCTGTAGTAGATGGGGGTGTTGCCCGTTACGTCATTCAGGTCAAAGATGGAAAAACAAAACATCAAGTCGTTTCCAAAGGAAGGATGATGGGGGATATGGTTGAGGTTTTTGGAGATTTATCCAATGGGGATGCTATTTTGAAAATGGCAACCGAAGAAATAGAAGAGGGAATGATAGTTCCCGCTGTTAAATAGATTTTTTTGTAGTTTTTATTGATTTCTTTTTTTTGCAGAGAGCAGGTTGCCGGTGATATCCGAGCAACCTGTTTTTTTTAGTCTTTTCTTCCATCTGCCCATCCGCGTATCTGCATTTATAAATAAATAACCGAAAAGAGCCATTTTACACCTACAGCTCTTTAAAGCGAATTCGCCCATTCGCCCATCTGCCCATTCGCGTATCTGCATTCCTAATTTATAGGTATGGTTTTGATGGGCCTATTTGCCGATACGCTTATTTATTAGCTTATTCGCGAGTGCCCTTAATTTACAAACCCATATTTTAAATCCACAGCACTTTAAAGCTAATCCGCCCATCTGCCTATCCGCGTATCTGCATTCATGAATAAATAACCAACTACAGCAATTTTAAACTCACAGCATTTTAAAGCGAATTCGCCTATCTGCCCATCTGCGTATCCTCATTCAAGAATAGTTAACCAAACACTGCAATTTTAAACCCACAGCACTTTAAAGCGAATTCGCCCATCTGCCCATTCGCGTATCCGCATCATTATATAGAGGTGTGTTTTGTTTGCCTATTCGCGCATTCGTCTATTGCTTCGCCTGTTCGGCTGACATCTCGGGTTGCCCATTTGCGAGAGCCCTTAATTTACAAACCCATATTTTAAAGCCATAGCCCTCCAAAGCGAATATGCCCATCTGCCCATTCGTGCATTCGCCTTCATTATATATAGGTATGGTTTTGGTATGCCTATTGGTTCATTCGCTCATTTGCCTATTTGTGAATAGTAAATCAGATAGAGCAATTTTAAGCCCACAGCACTTTAAAGCGTATCCGCGTATCAGCGTATCCGCGTATCCGCGTATCAGCGTATCAGCGTATCAGCGTATCAGCGTATCAGCGTATCAGCGTATCAGCGTATCAGCGTATCAGCGTAT
>DCKE01000009.1:0-49447 GCA_002320285.1 Flavobacteriaceae bacterium UBA1682
ATACAAACCAAATCCAAACTCGGTCTCTACTTCTAATCTCTATCAGTTTAGCAAAGAACTTCTGCGGTAATGCGAGTGCAAAAGTAGGCCTTTTTACCAGCATTCCTAATCTTTTGTTCTTTTATTTTGGGTATTTCTCAAGCCCCTTTCTTAACAACTTGGTAACCGTAACTTTACATTTTTTCGGGAGTCGAGATTCGAGATTCGTGATTCGGGAGTCGAGGGTTTGAGTTTATGAAAAGTCGATTGTTTTAGTAATCAGTGATCAGTGACTAGTTCGGGATTCGAAAGTCGGGATTCGAAAGTCGGGATTCGAAAGTCGGGATTCGGCAATCGAGGGTTTGAGTTTATGAAAAGACGATTATACGAGTGATCAGTAATCAGTGATCAGTGACTGGTTCGGGATTCGAAAGTCGGGATTCGAAAGTCGGGATTCGGGAGTCGAAGGTTATCGTAGATGAAAAGCCGATTATTCTAGTGATCAGCGACCAGTACGGGAATCGAAGGTCGAGATTCGGGAGTCGAAGGTTATCGTAGATGAAAAGCCGATTATACGAGTGATCAGTAAGCAGTGATCAGTGACTAGCTTGGGAATCGAAAGTCGAGATTCGGGAGTCGAAGGTTATCGTAGATGAAAAGCCGATTGTTTTAGTGATCAGTAATCAGTGATCAGTGACTAGCTCGGGAATCGAAAGTCGAGATTTGAGATTCGGGAGCCAGGAGTCGAAGGTTATCGTAGATGAAAAGCCGATTATACGAGTGATCAGTAATCAGTGATCAGTGACTTGTTCGGGATTCGGAAGTCGTGATTCGGGATTCGAGGGTTATCGTAGATGAAAACTCGATTATTCTAGTGAACAGTAATCAGTGATCAGTGACTAGAAGGTTTACGTATATGAAAAGCTATACATCTTTACCTTAATAAGAGTGATTTTTTATAAAAACCTACAGATCTCGTGAATCGAGATTCGCAACTCGAAGGTTTTCGTTTACGCAAAGCCCCCTATGTACGAGGAGCAGAAAACTCACAATAACTGACGAATCACGAATCACGATTTACAAATCTCGATTTACGCAAAAAAGTCCGATGATCGATCATCGGACTTTTTATTATATTTAAACAGGTAAAACCTTAGTTATTCAACATAACCGGCATAACCAACATGGTTACGGTTTCTCCTTCATCTAATCCATCAACTGGAGTTAAAATCCCCGCACGATTTGGTAAAGACATCTCCAACATGATTTCATCTGATTGTAGATTGTTTAACATCTCAGTCAAAAAACGTGAGTTGAATCCGATTTGCATATCGTCTCCTTGATAATCGCAAGTCAAACGCTCATCCGCTTTGTTCGAATAATCGATATCTTCCGCAGAAATATTTAATTCAGTACCCGCAATTTTCAAACGAATCTGATGTGTCGTTTTATTAGCATAAATAGCCACACGACGCACTGAACTCAAAAACTGCGCACGATTAATTAACAACTTATTCGGGTTTTCCTTTGGAATAACCGCTTCGTAGTTTGGATATTTACCATCGATCAAACGACAAGTCAACGTATAGTTTTCAAAAGAAAACTGCGCATTGGAATCGTTGTATTCGATTTTTACTTCTGCATCCGAAGTCATCAATATATTTTTTAAAATATTCAATGGCTTTTTAGGCATGATAAAATTAGCTTGACTTGACGAACTGATATCAGCACGCGAGTATTTCACCAATTTATGTGCATCTGTAGCAACAAATATCAATCCTTCTGGTGAAAACTGAAAAAACACTCCAGACATCACCGGACGCAAATCATCATTTCCTGCCGCAAAAATCGTTTTACTGATCGCTGTAGCCAAAACCTCAGCCGGAACTCCTGTCGTAGAAGGATCTTCCAAAGTCTCTGCCTTCGGAAACTCATCTCCTTGTGCATAAGCCAAAACATATTTCCCTAAATCAGAACTGATCTCTATGGTATTATTTTCTTTAACGGTAAAAGTCAAAGGTTGTTCCGGGAAAGTTTTTAATGTCTCCAATAATAACTTAGCTGGAACTGCAATACTTCCTTGACTGGTAGATTCTATTTCTAGCTTAGCAGACATGGTTGTTTCTAAATCGGAAGACGAAACTTTTAATTCGCTATTATCCAATTCGAATAAGAAATTATCTAAAATGTGTAAAGTATTACTACTATTGATAACACTTCCAAGAATCTGCAATTGTTTTAACAAATAGGAACTCGATACAATAAACTTCATGTTATTTTGCTTTTTTAGGTGTAAAATTACTTTTACATTTTACAAATATATCGGATTATAACCAATTATAAAAGAATTTTTATTAACACTTACGCGCAAATCGTTTCTTTCTATAAAAAGTGAAGCCCAAACCGAAAATTAAAAGGAAAAACAGTGGTAATCCGACAGTTATTATTTGAATATAGCTATAACGTTCATATACTTTTTGTTTGTCCAACAAGGGCAAGCTGACATTTTTTGAACGGATGTTAATAAGTCCCGAGTCATCCAGGAGGTAATTCACCGCATTCAGTAAAAACTCTTTATTTCCATAGAGTTTATTGGTCCATTTGTCATAGCCCAACTCTAAGGGTTGAAAATTTTGATCCAATTGGTTTCTAATCACATCGCCATCTGCAATAACGACCATTTGATTCGCAGGACTTTGTTCTTTATAGTTTTTTGGCTTAAATGGCAAAATCCGATTTTGATAGACCGATTTAAAATTACCCTCTAGTAATACCGCCAAATTATAAAACCCTTTGCCTTGATAATCCGCTGGGGTCACTTCTTCATTCACCATATCCAAGGATATTTGAGCTGGTGTACCAACCGCTGCAGAATTACGTGATGACTGCAACAATATCGTTTTATGAATTCCATTCTTTAGGGTATCAATCGCATTGGCAAAGTCAAACTTAACCCCTTCGATATTCTTAACTATCGGATGATCACCTTGCGGATAAGCAAATGGAGCAAATTTCCATAAAAACTCCTCATACTGGGTTTCACTACCCTGACGTCCTACAGCCAGTTTAATCGGAGTCGCCTGCTCATCTTTCACCAAAACCGGATTTACGCGCACACCATATTTAAATAACATCTCACCCAAACTCTGATCTTTCGGATACGCCATCATCACTCCGGTTTGGTTTAAACTATCCATATCCGCCTGAACCTGATCAATCAGCCAAATTGTTTTTCCGCCATTCATAATAAATTGATCCAAAACTTCGATTTTCTCTTCAGAAAATTGTTTGCTCGGTTTCGCAATTATCGCCAGGTCGTATTTCTGCAATTCCTCTAAACTACGCACCGGATTTGTCGCTACAGAATCCAAAGTAAACGGTCCTATAAAATAATTCTCACGTACCGACTTCAAAAAATCAGCTATATAATGATCATCTAATTCCCCATTACCTTTGATAATGGCAATTTTCTTTTGTTTTTCCGAGATAACCCGATGAATGGCATCGGTAATCGCATATTCCAAATGCTGTACAGAACTAATGACTTTTTCTTCTGTATTTGCTCCCATCATGTTTTTCAACAAAGGAATTTGCGTGGTTTTAGTACCATACGTCGCCACAGCCCACGGAAAAACCATTTCCTGTACCTGTTTTCCTTTATCGGCAACGGTAATATTAATCGGTTTCATGCCCGCTTCAAACAATGCTCGAGCAGTTTCCATCTTTTCATCCTCCGATTCAATAGGATTGATAAACTGAAAATTAATATTGGAATTATAGGCTTTAAACTCTTCGAGCAATTGTCTGGTTTCCGTTTGCAACCTCTTGAATTCCTGAGGAAATTGTCCTTCCAAAAACACATCGACAAACAAAGGCTCCTTTACCCCTTTAATCACTTCTAACGAAGTTTCCGACAAGGTATAGCGCTTGTCTTGAGTTAAATCCCAACGCTTGAAGACATAAGCACCCAATACATTGACTAAAACCAGTAGTACAACAACTCCTAATAACGATATAATGCGCTGTTTGCGTTTTGTATTCATTACTTTTTCATGGATTTAATTTTAAAAATAGTCGCACTCAAAAAGAATATAGAGAAACTAACAAAATACAGTATATCTCGAGTATCTAACACACCACGTCCCATACTCTTAAAATGAGAATTTATGCCGAAGTTAGCTATAATACTGCTCCAGCTCCCTCCTATTTTGCTCCATTCATCGATACCTACAAAAAACAAAAAACACAGCAACACAGCAATTATAAAGGATACGATTTGATTTTCCGATAAAGTAGAAGCAAATATTCCGATTGCCGTATAAGCACCGATTAAGAATAACAATCCAAAATAAGATCCCCATGTACTTCCCCAATCAAAATGGGTACCTGCCAACGACAGATCTGATACAACCCAAACATAAATCAATGTAGGAATTACGGCCATTACGATCAGCACAAAAGCACCTAAAAATTTACCCATAACAATTTCCCAGATACGCAGTGGCTTGGTCAACAACAGCTCCATAGTACCTTGCTTTATCTCTTCTGAAAAACTCTTCATCGTGACAGCTGGAATCAAGAAAATTAAAATCCAGGGTGCCAAGCTAAAAAACGGATTGATATCGGCATAACCGCTTTGTAAAATATTGTAATTACCATCAAAAACCCATAGGAAGAGTCCGTTTAACACCAAAAAGACAGCCATAACAAGATAGCCCATTAAGGAGCCAAAAAAGGATTTGATTTCGCGAAATAAAAGTGCGTTCATCTTTAAATTTTAGGGTAAAGTAACTATTTTATCTACACTCCAAGCCTGTGGCTTATCATTGAAAAGCGTTTTAACGAACGACCAAATTTCTCTAAAGGTTTCGGATTTTCGGTACTCTTCAAGGTCACTCTCCTGCCCCCAATAACTGTAGGTAAAAAAGATCGAAGGATTTTCTTTGTCCTGATACAATTCTAAGAACTGGTTGCCTGGATAATGACGCACAACTTCTTTCACCGTATCGAAATGCGCTAAAAAAACCGGTATTTTTTCTTCATGAAAACTCATTTTCACAATTCTAACAAACATAATATCTCTTTTTGTTATTCATCAAACTCAATGGTAATAGTATCTCGATATTCCAGCCCTAGTAAGATCTTAGGAGAACCGGTAGTCAATGGATTGGCGCGATAGAGTGAAAACTGCAAATAACCCAATTCATTGAAGATAGCGAGTAACTCCCCTTCTCTAGATTTTAAAGATGCGGAATCCGTAATTTTAAAGTCGGAAAAATACTTATTTATTCTCTTAATCGGTCGATTTTTTACATTTATTATAAAGTTTCTTTCCCCTTTAATCTCATCGAACATTTTCTGGGTTATATTACTGACAGCATTTCCGAAGTGATCTTCATAAATGATATTGCCTCGAATGCTGTCGTTATCTTTCGCCACTACCGCTTTTAGCTCACTCACTCCAACTATGGTCTCGGCGGGTTGCCCCAATTCTGCTAGTGGTGTTCCCTTGGCAATTTTAGCTGCGCTTGCAATAAACACATCCATAGATGGCGTTCCGATTTCAAAGTCGAGATAAATCACATGATCCGCTTGTTTGTCCGCTGTCAAAAAACTCATAATACCGTTGTCTGCAGAAATAAAGTAATGCCCGTCTAAATACATGGCTAAGGGTCGACTAATTTCAGTCAATTCAGCATCTACACCAATGATGTGTATGGTGCCTTTCGAAAAATTCTGATAGGCTCCTGAAATTACATACCCCGCTTGACTGATGTTGAAATAATCAATACAATGAGAAATATCAACAATCTGACAATCACGAATATAGGAAATTATTTTCCCTTTAATCGCTCCGACAAAATAGTCTTTCGTTCCGTAATCTGTTGTTAAAGTAATGATAGTTTCCATTATATATTTTTTACTATTTGATCGATAGTATAGAATTTTTGTATTAGCTTTGAGTAATTGCAAAATTAGTTTATTTTTTAATTAAATCTCACCCCATTTGAACGAAAGAACTATAGAACTAACAGAAATTACAGCTAAAGATTTTTGGGGACCACAAGATACCCATTTAGAAACTCTTAAACGCCTCTATCCCAAATTAAAACTAATAGCGAGAGGCTCTTTGTTAAAAATATATGGGGAGGATGAAATCCTCGATGAATTTGAATTGAGATTTCATCGCTTGGTGAAGTTTTTTTCGAAATACAACCGTATGGATGAAAATTCGATGGAGCGGATCGTTATGAATGATGGACCACAACAGATGAACCCCAGTGACAAAATACTGGTGCATGGAGTTGGAGGAAAACTAATCAAAGCATTAACACCGAATCAACAACGCTTGGTACATTTCGTTGAAAACAACGATATGGTTTTTGCCATAGGTCCAGCTGGAACAGGTAAAACGTATACCGGTGTTGCTTTAGCCGTACGTGCTTTAAAAGAAAAGCAAGTAAAACGCATTATTTTGACCCGTCCCGCGGTTGAAGCAGGTGAAAACCTCGGTTTCTTACCCGGAGACATGAAGGAAAAGCTCGATCCGTATATGCAGCCGCTTTACGACGCCTTGCGCGATATGTTACCTCCGCAGACCCTGGAAGATTATCTGGCTAAAGGAGTTATTCAAATCGCTCCGCTGGCATTTATGAGAGGACGTACACTGGATCATGCCTTTGTCATTTTAGATGAAGCTCAAAATACCACGCATTCTCAGATGAAGATGTTTCTAACTCGTATGGGAAAAGATGCTAAATTTATTATCACCGGTGACCCCGGACAGATCGATTTACCGCGTAAAGTTAGTTCAGGACTTAAAGAAGCCCTGCATATTCTAAAAGACGTAGAGGGAATCGGAATGATTTATTTAGATGATAAGGATATCGTGAGACACCGTTTGGTTAAAAAAATCGTTGCTGCCTATAAAACCATGGAAGAACAGATCGAAATACAAAAATCTTAGCTCAAACCGGAAACGGCAAACAGCAACTTAATCTTATAAAAAACCGCGGCTATCTCCTTGAGATAGCCGCGGTTACTTTTTGTAAAATCTAACTTAATTATAGAGAGACATAGGTATCTCTTCTAAAAACCATCTTGCGCTCGTGATCGATAAACAAATGCAATTCGTCTTCAACCAATTTAAATTTATTAGAATGTTCTAATACATTTAAAAGCTCTTTTTCACGAACAAATTCATCAATTGATTTTTCGGGAGCCATAATATTCTTAAATTGTATACCGTCGCCTTCACAAGCCAGATCACCATAGATAATATGATTACCACCACTACCTGAAAAACTCTTGGTACTCACATCAATATTAATCAATGGAATCTGATCAATATTCAAATCCTCTACTTTCTTATCTTCGAAAGATTGCAAAATCCAACTACCTGATAATTTAGGATCAAAAATATAATAACCGTATCCGGCAAAATCGGAAACCACTTCATTGCTGTGTGTATTTCTCTTTAGATGTACCGCTATAGAGTGATCATATTCAATTCCAGTGAAAATATCAGAAGTCAACTCTTCATAAATCACGATCTCAATTTCCTCTCTTTTCGTTTGTGCTCTATACACTTTGGTTTCTCCAACCTGTATCGAATCAACATACGGAAACACTATTGTCTCATCTGCTTTTGATGCAGAATAAATTATTCCCTTTTTACTAATGGAAATATTCCAAAAAGGTTCATTGCCCACTGCTTTAAAAAAAGACTCATCTTCATTCTTTTTCTTTGAACCATTATCTTTCGCATTCTTTCTAGAATCCTTAGAGCGTTTTTCGTTGTTCGGCTCAATTCCAGAGCTCGGAAACAAAGATATAGTAAGTGCTAATATCATATTACTCAAATTTTCTTTTCACAATTGTAAGATTCAAAGAATATACCAAAAAAAGATTTAATTGTTTTTTTAAGAATTAATTAATACTTTTCTGCCAATTTGGGTCATTTTTAACCTACACCGCATTTATGTCATAAACACCATTAACTAATATTTTTGTGTTTTTTTTCAACTCTTTAGCGAATATTTCAGCATATTTTTCATTTTTTAGTAAAATTTGCACATTGATTTTTTTCAATATCATATTATTTTCACTTTTGCGATCCAAAATAAAAACGTAGCTTAAATCGCCCTCTGTCACCACGGCTTTAGTGGGAACTCCCAAAGCAATTCGCTCTGAAGTAGCAATTTTTGCCTCTGCAAACATGCCACAAAACACCCCCTCCTGATATTCTTTTGGGAAATGTGCAACCACAGAAACGGTTCTATTGGTTTCATCAATCGTTTTACCGATCGAAAAAATCGTTGCTGGAATACTCTTTAATGCTGTCTCCGAGATCTGGAAAGTCAAATCTTGATTCCCTTTAATTTTATCAATATCCTTTTCAAAGACTTTTAAGTTTAACTGCATAGCCCGAGTATCGACAATCTCGATCATGGATTGCTCTGGAGATACAAACATTCCTATGGCCGCCGTAACTTGGTTTACCGTTCCTGAAATCGGAGCTACCAAAGCTACACGAGAGGAAAACTGTCCTCGAGCAACCGCTTTTAAGTCGACATTAAGCAAGTTTAATTTTGCGGTAATACTCTTTAATTTCGCCTGTGCAGTTCTATATTCGCTTTGCGCTTGCAAAAAATTCTTCTGAGAAGCAATCCGTTCTTCAAACAGCATTTTTTGTCTTTCGAATTCCGATTTTAAATAGCCAATTTGTTCATAGGTCTCTAGATACTCTTTTTGAATATCAATTAAGTCCGGGTTTTCCATCTGAACAACGACCTGCCCTTGTTTTACATATTGCCCCTCTGCAACTAAAATTGCTTTGATGTACCCGCCTAACATGGCATTGACCTTAGCCTTGAACTGAGGTGCTACATCAATTTGTCCCGTTGCAGCAATTTCATCTCTAAAGGTGTAATTAGTCAGTGTATCGAAACTCATTCCTATAGACTGAAACTGCTCTTGCGTAATGAGGCGTTCATCTGCAGCAAGTGCTGATTGCTGCTGATCTTCCGTTGTATTTGTCGCTTTGTTACACGATAAAAACAAAGTCAGAAATCCGAATAATAGTATGTTTTTAGTGGTCATATTAGTAGTTTAAATAGTAAAGATTAAGATTGGCTTGTATATAAAGCAATTGATTTTCGAGGTATTCTTGTCTTAAAGCTAGGGCATTTTCAATACTGCTGATGTATTGAAAGAAATCAATTGCACCGTTTTGATAACTCATCGCACCTACTTTAAAAAGTTCATCGGCCATTTGTTTACCAAATGATTTGAAATAATCCATACCCTCTTTGGCTTTTGCAATTTCAGATTGCTGATTTTTCACAAATTGGTTCATCGTGATTTCTAAATTTTCGCGTTCGAATTCCCAACCTTCTGCAGCGAGTTTGGAAGCCTTAACCTGTGCTTTGGTTTCTCCAAAAAACAGGGGTATGGCAACACCTACTTGAAAACCATACATCGCCTGTGGCAAATGTTTGTTGGTTCCCTGAAAGTACTCAAAGGTCAAATCGGGCATATAAGCTTGTTTTTGCTGTTTAATCGCCGCGGAAAATTGTCCCGACTTTGCTTCTAGTAGTTGTTCGTAACTCTCTCTTACCAACGGCTCTTCCAAACCAAATTCCCATTCCAAACGCTTTTGCACAACCACAATAGTATCTGGCCCTTGCACCAAAGCTTGTAGTTTCTGATTCTCAATTTGCAATTCTTTTTTTAATTGATTGAGCTGTACCTTTACCTGCTGGTACTTGGCTTGAGAAGTAATCTTCTCGAGATAATTGGTTTCGCCCAGTTCAAATTTGCGT
The DNA here is from genome assembly GCA_002320285.1 of Flavobacteriaceae bacterium UBA1682. Lineage (GTDB taxonomy): Bacteria > Bacteroidota > Bacteroidia > Flavobacteriales > Flavobacteriaceae > Flavobacterium. The sequence continues at coordinate 9,804 of DCKE01000009.1, forward strand.
TGACTGGCGTAGGAGAAGTTGTGATACAAACTATCCAGTTGTTCTAAAAGCTCCAATTTATTCTTTAGGTAAACCACCTGATAGTATGACCCCGCAACTCCATAGGACAATCGCGTCTTATCCCAGGTGGACTGTGCATCTTCAACGGTATAATTCGCCTGAGCTAATTTCTTTTTAGCCTGATAAACCGTTGGAAAACTGATTTTTTGTTCTACTCCAAAAACCCGAAGTGCCTTGTCATTATCCGCTTTATTATTTTCATCAAAACTGTAATACACATTGGTTTTTTCAATCGAATAGGCCGTTTTTATTTCTGCTTTTGCACGAGCGGTTTTCTTATCCAAAGCCAACACCCCTTTATTGTTTTTTTGAGCAGTCGCAATTAAATGCTCTAATTCACTTGGACCTTGTGCATAAGTTGTGGTACTCATTCCCAATAAACCAATTACAATCAAGGCCGGCAAGGCACTTTTCTTTTGCTTTTTAAGTTGTTTGAGTCGCAACAATTTGTACAACACCGGTAAGACCAACATGGTTAAGATGGTAGCTGTAAACAAACCTCCAATCACTACGGTTGCTAAAGGTCGTTGTACTTCTGCCCCCGCATTACTCGAAATAGCCATCGGTAAAAACCCTAAAGCCGCCGCCGAAGCCGTTAATAATACCGGTCTTAATCGATCTGTTGTTCCTTTGATAATCAATTCATCTATATTTTTCATTCCCGACTTGGTCAATTCATTAAAGTGTTCCACCAATACAATTCCATTTAAAACCGCTATTCCAAATAAGGCGATAAATCCAACCCCTGCCGAGATACTAAAGGGCAAATCCCGCATCCATAAAAACAGTACTCCTCCAACTGCGGAAAGCGGTATGGCTGTATAGACCATCAGCGCCTCTTGAATCGAATTAAACGCAAAATACAACAGTAAAAATATCAACAACAAAGCGATAGGTACAGCAATCATTAAGCGATCTTTAGCACTTTGTAGATTTTTAAATTGTCCTCCATATTCAATCGAGTAACCCGCAGGCATTTGCAATTCTGTACCTAATTTTTTCTGAATATCTAAAATTACACTTTGTAAATCTCGATTTCTAACATTAACCCCTACGACGATTCTCCTCTTAGTATCCTCCCTCGATATTTGAGCAGGACCTTCGGTATAACTAACCATTGCTACTTCCTCTAAAGGTATTTGCTGCCCAGAAGGCGTTGTAATGTACAGTCCCTTTAAATCGTCCAAGCCTTTTTTGTATTGTTCATCTAATCGAACAACCAAGTCAAACTTTCGCTCGCCCTCAAATACATTTCCGACTTGTTTTCCTGCAAATGCCAAAGCTATCGTTTCATTGACATCGGCTATTTTCAAGCCATATCGCGCTATCTTCTGACGATCAAATACCACGCTCATCTGTTTTAAACCAGCCTGTTTTTCTACTATAATATCTGATGCACCCTCTATGTTCTCAATCGAGTTACGAATCTGATGTGCCATCTTACTCAATACTTCTAAATCATCTCCAAATACTTTAATAGCTATGTCTGCCCTAGATCCTGAAATCAATTCATTAAAACGCATTTCAATGGGCTGTGTAAATTCAATTTCCATATTTGGAATGAATTTCTCTATTTCCATTTTCATCTTATCGGCCAACTCATCTTTGGTTTTGGCTGAAGTCCACTCGCCTTTGGGATGCAGCTTAATTATCACATCTGTTTCCTCCATCGACATCGGATCTGTAGGAACCTCAGCAGCTCCAATTCGGGTGACTACCTGATCTACTTCTGGAAAACGATCCAAGAGTATGTTCTCAATTTTAGTCATGATTTCAATAGTCTTAGAAAGCGATGTACCCGTTTTCAAAACCGGTTGAATTACAAAATCTCCTTCATCTAATTTTGGAATAAATTCTCCTCCCATCTTCATAAATAATCCAATAGCTACAATCAATAATACACCTGCACTGATCAAGACCGCCTTAGTGCGCTTTAACGCCCATTCAATTAACGGTTGATACCAACGATTGAGTTGAGCGATCAGTCTTTTGGAAAAAGAATTTTTCTTTTCTACAACAGGTTTTAGCACCAAGGAAGAAATAACAGGCACATAGGTCAAACACAAAATCATAGCACCAATTAGCGCAAAACTAAAGGTCATCGCCATCGGTTTAAACATTTTCCCCTCTACCCCGGTTAACGATAAAATCGGAATAAAAACTATCAATATAATTAACTGCCCAAAAAAGGCGGAATTCATCATTTTATTGGTGCTATTAAACGTAATTTCGTCAATAGCTGCTTGTCGATCTGCCTTGGGCAACAATCGTAAATCGGCTCCACTACGCACAATTTTAAAGGCTACAAATTCGACGATAATAACCGCTCCATCGATGATGATTCCAAAATCAATCGCCCCCATACTCATCAAATTAGCATCGATATCAAAGAGATTCATCATCGATATGGCAAACAACAAACACAACGGAATAACCGATGCAACAACCAATCCCGATCGAAGATTACCCAATAGTAAAACCACGACGAAAATAACAATTAAACACCCCAAGATTAGATTTTCTGCTATGGTAAAAGTCGTTTTACCCACCAATTCACTACGCTCTAAAAACGGATTGATATAAACTCCCTCCGGAAGTCGGTTTTGCACCTCAGCAACACGGTCTTTTACTGCGCTTAGAACCTGTTTGGAGTTACCGTTTTTAATCATCATGATTTGACCTAAAACTTTTTCACCTTCACCATTCCCTGTAATGGCTCCAAAACGATTGGCACTACCTAAACGCACTTGAGCTACATCATTCACTAAAATGGGCAGGTTGTTGTGGTTTTTTACCACTATAGCACGAATATCATCTAGAGAAGTGATTTTTCCTTCCCCTCGAATAAAGAAACTTTGATTTTCCTTTTCTATATACGCCCCTCCAGCTATACTGTTATTGCTTTCCAATGCCGTAAAAAGTTCTTGCACCGAAACATTCATCGCTTTGAGTTGAGCCGTATTGATCGCTACCTCATATTGTTTTAGATGTCCCCCCCAAGTGTTGACCTCCACCACTCCGGGAATCCCCGATAATTGTCTGCGAACGATCCAATCCTGAATGGTTCTTAAATCGGTAGTCGTATAACGGTCTTTGAATTCGGGTTTAACCTCTAAGGTATATTGATAAATCTCTCCCAAACCCGTTGTTATCGGGCCAATTTCTGGACTCCCAAATCCCTCTGGAATTTCTTCTGCGGCAATTTTGATCTTCTCCGCTACCAATTGCCTCGGCAAATAGGTTCCCATACTTTCCTCAAAAACTAAGGTCACCACCGATAAACCGAATTTGGAAATCGATCGAACTTCTTTTATGCCCGGTAAGTTGGCCATCTGAATCTCAATCGGATAGGTAACAAACTGCTCTATATCTTGCGTGGATAAGGTACTCGAAGTGGTAATCACCTGAAGTTGGTTATTGGTAATATCGGGAACAGCACCTATAGAAAGTTGCGTCACGGAATACAGTCCAAAACCAATTAGTCCAAATGTAAAAAGCAGAATTATAAGCTTGTTTTTCAAGCTAAATTTGATCATTCCTTCCAACATGATTGTTTATTTTTTTACAAAATTACCCTCGATATTGGACAGTTTCCTTAAGCTAGACTTAAGAAACAATTAGAAATGGATTAGATCGGTTTATTTAGAATAAGTCTTACTTCAGTTCCTTTGTTCAACACACTACTAATATCAATCTGGATTTGTAGTATTTCACCGAGTTTTTTGACGATGGAAAGTCCTAAACCCGTGCCTTTCACTTGAGAATCAATCGCATTTTGAGCACGGAAAAATTGATTAAAAACCTCCTGTGCCCGTTGCTCAAAACCAATTCCACTGTCGGAAATGATCAATTCAACCCGATCTGTTTTGTCTGTGAACGTAATCAACAAGTTTCCGTTGTCGACATTGTATTTAATCGCATTGGATATTAAATTATTTAACATCATCACAAACAAATGTTTGTCGGTATAAACCGCAGGTGCTCGATCTAAATATACTTGTATCTCAATGTTTTTTTGTTGTATGGCCCAGCCAAAGCGCGGTATCACTTCTTCCATTAATTGACTTAAGTACAATGGCTCTTTGTTGATCTCACTTTGAGTATTTTCTATTCGTGCCAATAAAAGCAAGTCATCGACTAAAGTATTCATCCGTTTGATTTCTGCTATACAAAAATCAATTTTTTCTCGGTATTCTCCTTGCTCCCTTGGTTTTCGGATCAATACCTCTAAAGTCCCCTGAAGTACAGCTAATGGTGTGCGCAATTCATGAGAAGCATGAGAAGTAAACTCTTTCTCGCGTTCCAAAGCTTTTTCAATGCGCTCCAACAAACTGTTAATCGTCAAAGTCAACTCATATAACTCATCCTTATTTTGAGGTAAGGGAACGCGCTCGGACAAGTTTCGCTCGGAAATTCGACGCGACGTTTTTATGATACTTTGTACCGGTCGTATACTTTTTCCAGCAATGATCCGAGCCAGAAAAAACAAAACCACCAATACAAATGGATAGGCAAACAACAGTATTCGTTCGAGATTTAAAATGACCATCACCGCATTTTCACGAGACATGGCTACCAACAGATAACCCACCTTGTCTCCTTTCTCATAAATCGGCACCTGGATTTGACGAATTAGTTTATGCTCTAAAGTGGTATCAAACAAATCTCCATCTGTAAACCCTTTATCAAAAAGCAATTCCTTGTCCTTTAAGTTAGGTGATTTTTCAAATAAAATTCCCTGTTCCGATACAAATTCGACAAAGACCGGGTTGACATCAATGGCATTATGCTCACGTTCCATCCACTCGTCCTCATACAAAAGCTCTATCCTACCATCGACATATTGGTATTCCGATAGGTGCTTCTGTACTTCGGTTTGTATATTATCGTCTATGTGCTTATTCAGAGTTATAGAAACAATTTGATGTACCACAATAAACAAAATCAAAATTAAAAAGGCCGTTCCCAAAATATAATAGAAAGCAATGCGGTTTTTAATAGACAAGGAAAACATATAAAAGAATTTTGGACAAAAATACGTTTTTTTAGCTTATACGCGAATACGCACATAAGCCTATGGGCGTATAGACATATGGGCAAATGGGCGTATAAACGAATTAACATTTAGCTCTAGGGATATACCAAATATTTCAATATATTTATAAAACACAGTATCAACCCCTTATTTCATTTTGATCATGACGGATTATTTTAAAAAAATCAGCGAATTGATTTCCTTACAAGATTACGAAGCATTAAATCATGTAGAATTAAAAAAGCCCTTGTATTTCAATTGGGTTACCGAAGTTTTTGAAGCGATTCACGTCAAAAACCATCCTGATAAAACGGCTTTATTGTGGACCAATGAAACCGAAACGCTCCACTTTACTTTTAAGAACTTACAACAACGATATAATCAATTGATTAGTTTTTTAAGAAACAAAGGCATCGTACAGGGTGATGTGGTATTAACTCAAATGATGTTCCAGCCCATCAATTGGATTGCCATTTTGGCTACGATAAAAGGCGGTTTACAACTGGTTCCTGCCGCTAGTATACTCGGTGTTCAGGATTTGGTATATCGCATCGAAAAAACCACCCCAAAAGTTATCGTATCCGATTTGGACAATGCGGCTAAAATAGACGAGGCAGAACGTCTAGGCAATCATAAAATCACCGTAAAAATTATCGCAGAAGGAACGCGAGAAGGTTGGGTATCACTAGACGAAATCGAACTGGAAGCAAGCACTGCAGAGGCTGCGAAAACTCAAGCTGATGACAATCTTTTTTTATTCTTTACATCTGGAACTACCGGTTTACCGAAGATCGTATGTCATACCCATTGGAGTCATCCCATCGGTCATTTAACAACAGCTTCGTGGATTGGACTTACTGCCGATGATATACACTACAACATTTCACAACCCGGTTGGGCAAAATTTGCATGGAGTAGTGTTTTTGCTCCATGGAATGTTGGTGCAACTGTATTTGCACACCATACAACCGAACGTTTTAACGCAGCGAAAACCCTACAACTGATCGAAAAACATCAAATCACAACCCTTTGTGCCCCTCCAACGGTTTTACGATTATTTATACAGGAAGACCTCGCATCTTATACTTTTAAGTTTAGACAATGTGTCGCCGCAGGAGAACCGTTAAATCCCGAAATTATCGAGCAATGGAAAAAGGGCACCGGAATTCTGATACGCGATGGGTTTGGACAAACCGAAAGCACTTGTATGATTGCCAATCTTCCCGGTAAAAAGCTAAAAATGGGATCGATGGGAAAACCGACGTTTTTATATGAAATCATCATCGCAGACGAAGAAGGAAATCCAATACCCAATAATGAAGAGGGAAATATCTGCGTAAAAACCAGTACGCAGCGCCTTAATGGACTATTTAAAGGGTATTTATACGATAAAGAACGCGAAAGACAAGTGTTTCGCAACGGTGTGTATTTTACTGGAGATAAAGCCTATCAAGATGAAGATGGGTATATATGGTTTGTCGGCAGAGATGACGATGTGATTAAGTCATCCGATTACCGAATTGGCCCCTTTGAGGTTGAAAGTGTTTTATTGGAACACACCAAAGTTTTGGAATCGGCAGTTGTAGCAAGTCCGCACGAAGCAAAGGGTTTTGAAGTGAAAGCCTTTGTCGTACTGCAAGATTTTAGTTTGGGTTCAAAAGAACTGGCCGATGAATTGTTTGCCTATTCCCGAACGCATATAGCTCCATACAAAATGCCGCGACTGATCGAATTCGTCAGCGAACTACCCAAAACCATCAGCGGGAAAATCCGAAGAGTCGAACTCCGGGCATTACAAGCTGAAAGAATTGCAAAAAATCAAATCGTCGAACGAGAGTATATCTATAGAAGGTAAAGCAACTACTTCACTCCTAACATTCTTTAAGAATCAAAGTAACGTGCGAAGAGATCTATCCTATTTTGAAAAAAGCAGCATACTTACTAATCATAATTCTAAATAAACCATTATTTAGGAACACAAAAACTCTCAATATAGTTGAGGGTTTTTGTGTTTAATATAAACCACGCAAAAGGACTCAAGCGGTAGCTAGGTAAAATTGTTGAAATCATTGAAATCAATACTTAATATTTTTTGCGATTTCGTTATAATCTAACATCTCAATCAGTGTTCCACTACGATAATGATATACTAACAAGGTTCCCTTTTTCTTTGATATAGAATCGTCCAATTTGAATTTATCCTCCCACTCAAAAGGTACTTCAAAAAGACCGTCAGAAGTTTTTAAGACTAAAACTTGGCGATCTCCTCTATATATCGACTTGACTTTACCAAAACAAACTATTTTTACTTTATAACTTAGATAGAATTCACTACTGGTTCTATCATCAGTCATACTTTCCCAAAACACATATCCGAAAAGCCCTACAAGAGGAAAAAACATCATAAAATAAAGAAAAAACTTGACCTTACTGTCTATACCTTCCATCTTAATAAAAAAATATTGCAATAAAAAAGAAAACTAATCATTCCTCAACTGCTCTTTATACAATTCGATATTCTCCTCCATTCCCGCTTCGAGTTCTCCCTGTTTGATGTCGGTGTATTTTTGCAGTTCTTCCCACAGTATACCCGCCAACATTAATCGCGATAAAGCTTTGTTATCTGAAGGTATCACATACCAAGGATTTTTCTCTGTCGATGTTTTATTGATCGCTTCTTCATAATATTCTTCATATTGATCCCATAATTCGCGTTCCTTCAAATCCGCCGCAGAAAACTTCCAATTGTGCTCGTCTTTATTCAATCGACGAAACAGTCGTTTCTTTTGTTCGGCTTTACTTAGATGCAAGAAAAACTTAAAAACAATCATGCCGTTTTCAGAAATATGCCCTTCAAAATTATTGATTTGCTGCATGCGTTTATCCCAAAAATCTGCCGGAACATCTTCTACCTTTTCAATACCAGGCAGGTTTTCGTTTAATAAGTATTCCGGATGCACTCTCGTTACCAACACATTTTCGTAATGGGTACGATTAAATACCGTAAACTTACCCCTTTCGGGCAAAGCGATATAATGACGCCAGAGATAATCGTGCTCCAGCTCCGCTGAATTGGGAGTCTTAAAACTCTGAACCACGACTCCACGAGGATTAAATTCCTTAAAAACCTCGCGTATCAAACTGTCCTTACCCGAGGTATCCATTCCCTGTATACAGATCAAAACACTATAACGGTTATGCGCATACATCTTATCCTGAAATTTACTGAGTTTATCTCGAAGTTTAGCGAGTTGTTTGATCGCTTTTTCATCGGTCATCCCCAAATCTACTTCAGTCGGGAGTTCTTTTAGTGTTATTTTATCCTGAACTTTACAGCGGGATGTGAAATGGGTTTCTTTCATCTTTTTTATTTAAAAGTATAAAAAAAATAATGATTAGTTATTCCTAAATCGCTTATTTATGCCAAAAAATTACCTTATATTTAACATTGATAATAAAAAACCATGAAAAAATTCACATTAGAACTCTTTATTAAAATTTTTGGAATTAGTGCCGCATCAGGCATCGGTTACCAACATGACGTGATTCACTTAATTGCTGACACATCCGATGTATTGTATGAATACCAAATCCAAAATGAAAAATTGAGTAAAAATGCCTTAAATGAAAGTGGTGTGTTGGCGGAAAACCTCAGTAAGGTAGGAAAATCCGATTTTGAATCGATGACCACGGACGGTATCAATTATTATATTTTTGGATCGGGTTCTGGCCCGATGCGCAACACCTTAGTCGAAATTAATCGCGAGAGCAAAGAAGTCATCAGCATCAATGATCTATCCGTTTTGTATGAATCAATGAAGAGTTTTTCAGGCATCGATTCCGAGAACTTTAACATCGAAGGAGTCAGTCTCTATCAAGACAAATGGTACTTTTTAAATCGCGGTAACGGCCCTAAAGAGCAAAATGGCATCTTTACGATTAGCGGTGAAAATATACTCGAAAGTTTTAACATCGTCTACAACCCAATCAAATTACCAAAAATCGATGGGATACGTGCTGGATTTACCGATGCCTGTGTTGTAGACGGGCAATTGTATTTTCTAGCGGCCGCAGAAGATAGCGCATCTACTTACCTCGATGGTACCGTAAAAGGCAGTCTAATCGGAAGTATTGATCTCGAAAAGATGAAAGTTAAATCAACACAAATAATCAGTAAAACACATAAATTCGAAGGGCTGACGCTATTTTCTAAAAACAAAAAAGACTTAACTTTTCTTCTTTGTGAAGATGCGGATAATGATTCAAAGGAGGCAGATATTTATAAGCTTCACCTAAAAATATAAGATATATATCAACTACAGCGACTATATATTATAAATATAGTGAATTTTAATAAAAAATCAAAGAATTTTTGGATGTGTCGTATTTTAAAAATATCTTTGTAGTTGTTCAAACAACTGTTGTCATGGAAACTAAATTAACTCACGAGGAAATCTATAATTTATTGACTGGAAGAATTGTTTTGGCCATGAATCGCGCATTGGTTCACAATTTTCGTTCAAAGAACATAAGCTTAAGTAAGGAGCAGTGGTCCATACTAGCGGTGTTGTGGAAACAAGACGGTTGTTCACAACAGCATCTCGCCGATCAAACACACCGAGATAAACCGAGTGTAACGCGATTGCTCGATAAAATGGAAGTCGATAATTTAATCGTTCGTCAAGCTGATGCTAACGATCGCAGATTGAATTTAATTTTTTTAACTGAAAAAGGGAAATCTTTTGAAGCGCCTACTTTACAAGCCGTTAATGAAACCGTTGCTAAGGCCACATCAAACCTCAGTGACGATCAGATGAATCTTTTAAAGCAGACGATAAAAACGATTTACCTCAATATTGAAAAGATATAATACGCAGTTGTTTGTCATCATTTAGCTATTAAAAAAATGCTCGCTACAACTCTTACTTATAAAAATAATGAAATCGGCATTTAATCTTGGACAAACCAAGCGGTAAAGTGTTAAACACTGCAATAGTTTAAAACCATTAAAAACTGCCTATTACCAAAACAAATATGATCTACAGATGAAAAAAACTTTATTATGCGGTTGTCTATGGGCTTTAACGTTCGTGCCTGCACAAGCACAGATAGGTCTTAGTAACAGTTTGGAACAAGCTATTGACAAAGCACTTGAAAAAAGTGCCGTTGTCAAAAATCAGCATTACGACATCAAAAAACTCGAATTGCAACGCAAAGGAGTTTTAAACACTTATCTACCTCGAGTAGAAGGAACTGCAATGTATGCCTATTTAGATAACAGGCTAACCGTAGATGTACCAACGTATTCGACCTTTTGGGGAGCTGAATTATTTGAAGGCAAGAGCTCTTTTGACAACTCAGCTCAGGCTTTTCACGCTGGATTAACCGCTAAAGTTCCGTTATTCACGGGTATGCAAGTTCCCAATGGTGCTAAAGCCTTACAACAAAAAATAGAAGGAACGGAGTACCTGCTAGCCTCTCAAAAAGATGAAATCATCAAAGAAGTCATCAGCAGTTTTGATCAGATCTCGCTTTTAAATCAGGCTGATAAATTAATTAAAGAGAGCGAAATACGCCTAGATAAAGAAACGCAACGGGTAGAAAAAGCGATTTCTTTGGGATTAGCGATCCCCTACGATCGCGACAAGATCAAATACGCCAGCTTAGAACTCAACTCCAAAAAAGTTGAAAGCCGTGGCAACCGCAAGGTGCTGTATCAAAAAATACGCTATTTAACGGATTATTCAGACCAAGAGATTGAAAGCGTTCACTACGAACTGACCCCTTATTTAATCCAAGAAACCGGACTTAGCTCAAGTGAAAAACAAGAATTGAAAGCACTGGAATCTTTTAAATCGGCATTGGACTATTTACTTAAAAAAGAAAAAGGAACGTTTTTACCTACGGTAGGCGCTTTTGCGGGACTATCCTACACCAGTCTTTTTGACATCAACGCCTCCTCTAACGCCACAGTTTTAGGCGTTCAAAAAGAAATTGACCTCAAGTTAAACGAATTGACAATCAGTCCGAATTGGATGTTTGGTGTAGCCTTAAAATGGGAGATTTTCAGCGGACTAGAACGCAAACACAAAGTGGAAGAAGCCCAAATCAACATAGCGCAAATGCAAACCAAAATCGACGATACCAAAGAGAAATTAGACTTGCTATTGAATCACAACTTCGCTAAATATGAGGTTTTATTAGAGAAAATTGCGATCGCAGAACAGCAAGAAAAAATCGCAAACAACAATCTAACTATGGCTATCAAGCAATACCAACAGGGATTGATTACGGTTTCTGAGCGATTGGAAGCAGAAAATGACATTTATAAAGCGGCCTTAAACAAGGTCAGCACTTTGATTGAACAACGTTTGTCAGCCATAGAGACCATTACTACGACTGGGCAATTAACTCATTATCTTTCTAAAAACAACTAAACCATACTACAGATGAAAAATCTATTTTCAGTATTTGCTATTTTAACCTTGGTGGTATCTTGTAAACAACCCTTAGATAATCAACTAAATCAAGGAAAGATCGAAAGAGATCAAATTGCTGTTGTGGGTAAAATACCGGGACGCATCTTAAAAATATATGTACACGAAGGCGATATTGTCAAAAAAGGGGATACTTTGGCGTTTTTAGATGCTCCAGAAGTTGATGCAAAGAAAAGTCAGGCAGAAGGCGCATTAACCTCTGCGAATGCACAATATCAAATGGCTACTAAAGGTGCAACCGAGAATCAACTAAAGCAATTACACGCTAAAGAGAAAGCGATACGCGAGCAATTTAATTTTGCACAGAAATCGATTCAACGCTTGGATGGGATGATCAAGGACTCCCTGATTTCCCAACAAACCTACGACGAGGCCTTTACTAAATACCAGGGCGCTCAAGCGCAACTATTGGCCGTTGAGGCGGAGATTGCAGATGTACAGCACGGTGTGCGTATCGAACAACAAACCATGGCATTAGGTCAGAAAGAGCGTGCCTTAGGAGCTCTACAGGAAGTTCAATCGGCTGAAAATGACCGTTACATCATCGCACCACAAGACATGAGTATCGATAACATCTCTTTAAAAGTCGGCGAACTGGCCTTACCGGGTTATGCTTTATTTAGCGGTTACCTTTCCAATAGTGTTTATTTTAGATTTACCATACCTGAAAGCAAGCTCAACCAAGTACAAAAAGGGCAAGAAATCACGGTAAACGTTCCGTACAACAACAGCCAAATCAAAGGAAAGGTCATCAATATCAAACAATTGGGTGCTTATGCTAATATTGCGACAGCCTATCCAGATTACGAGATGCAAGAAACGCTGTTCGAAATAAAAATAATCCCGTTAGACGTGAATCAAGCCAATGACTTACTGACCAAAACCACAGTAACTTTAACCCTATAACCATGAAGAACTTTTTTTCGCTCTTAAAACGAGAATTTCGCCTGTTTTGGGGAAATAAAATTCTCCGCCTACTCTTTATAGGAGCCCCGTTAATGTATGGTATACTGTTGGGCTATGTATATGGAAAGGGTAAGGCCACAGATATTCCGATCATCGTCATCGATGAAGACCGTACTGAAATGAGCGCCAAAGCCATACAGATGTTTGAAGACAATGAGGTTTTATATATTGCGCAACTACTTCATGATGAACGCGGTTTATCCGATGCGACCATAAAACATGATGCTTCTGCAGTGGTTGTGATACCAAAGGGGTTTCAAAATGAAATTTCTACAAAGAAATACCCAGAAATAGTAACCATCGTCAATACCGCAAATATATTGACTGCAAACTATGCATCCAGCGCCGTTCAATTGTGCTTGGGAACTTTAAAAGCGGGAATTCAAATTCAAACCTTAATGAAACAAGGAATGCCGCCTGCCGTAGCCGCTACGCAATACGAACCTTTTAAAGCCACTTTTATCAAAAAGAACAACCGCAGCACAAATTATATGTATTTTTTATGGCCTGGTGTATTGGCCGCAGTATTGCAACAAGTGCTACTTTTAGGATTGGCACTGTCCTTTGCCTCCGAATATGAAAACGGTACTTTTGGCGATTTAATAAAAAGAGCCCCATCGATCAATAAGATGTTAGCAGTAAAAATCATTCCTTATCTGATAATGAGTTTTGGCGTTTGGTTGATGTATTGGTTGTTTACTTTTTGGTTTAGAGTACCTTTTTACGAAAATCTCGGTGCCTTAACACTGGTTGCTGGAGTATTTGTTGTAGCCGTAAGTTTTATCGGAGTACTGGTTAGTATTATGGTTCCGAACCAGCTAAAAGCGACCGAAATTCTTATGGTTATTGCAACGCCTAGTTTTATTTTAAGTGGTTTTACCTGGCCGCTCAGCCAAATGCCCTTATGGGTGCAGTATTTGGCAGACATCATCCCTTTAACCCACTTTTTAAAGGCTTTCCGAGTTTTGATTATTGAAGAAGGCAGACTCGATCAAACCTATGCCTTTATAGGTGCCTTACTAATTATCATAATAGTTTGCGGTTTTTGCAGTTATCTCGGTTTGTATTACAAGAAGAAAGCCTATTTGAAAAATAATCCCGAAATCATCTAACCTATAAATCGTTTGCAGATCTATATATCAGCGCTATATCCCCTTGCGATATGGCGCTTTTTTATACGAAAAAACAATCCTTTTAACACAATAAAACAACTTAAAACTATACCGATTAACTTCTTTTAAATAATTACTTTCGCACCTTATTTAAAACTAAGGAAAAATGAGAAAAATTATTACAGCATTAACATTTACAAGTCTTTTATTTCTAGCTATTGGGTGTAGTAGTGACGATAGTAGCACACCTCCTCCTCCAGAACCTACAACACAGGAATTGTTGATTGGAAAATGGAATATTCAAGAAGAAGGAGAAATTACAAGTGGTATCAAAAAAGCGTATGTAATGGACGAGTGTTCAGCCAAAGATACTTATGACTTTACCAAAGACTTCCAATACATCAACGAATACCATGAGAAACAACAAAATCAAGACTGCACTACTCATATTGAGGATGGAACATGGTTACTTAAGGACGAAAAATCACTACTTTTAACTTTCACCTCTACCGAAATTCCCACAATAACAGAAACAGCAGATGTTAAAATAGTTCTATTAACCGCAACAGAACTACAATTGGAGTACAAAGAAGAAGATAATAATACCTACTACTTACACCTTAAAAAATAATTATAAGCCATAAAAATAGGGACTGCCAATGACGACAGTCCCTATTTTTTTTTCAAACCTTAGTTTCATTTATTTCTTTTCGATTTCCCTTAAGTTCTCCATCTTCTTATGTGCCAAGAAACCTTTGATATCTTCAAAATGCTCCCGCACTCGTTTGTTTCCAAATTCAAATACTTTTTCTGCTAGACCATCCAAAAAGTCCCTGTCGTGAGATACCAAAATCACGGTTCCCTCAAAATCTTTTAAAGCTTCCTTGATAATATCTTTGGTTTTCATGTCCAAATGGTTGGTCGGCTCATCGAGTATCAATACATTCACCGGTTCCAACAGCAATTTAATCATCGCTAAACGCGTTTTTTCACCTCCCGAAAGCACCTTTACTTTTTTCTGAATATCGTCTCCCGAAAACATAAATGCACCCAATATGTTTTTGATTTGCGTTCGAATATCTCCCTCGGCAATTCGATCAATAGTATCGAATATCGTTAAGTTTTCATCCAACAAAGAGGCTTGATTTTGTGCAAAGTAACCAATCTGTACGTTATGCCCCACCTCAAGTTTACCATCAAAGTCAATTTCGTTCATGATCGCTTTGATCATCGTTGATTTTCCCTCTCCATTTTTACCGACAAAAGCTACTTTCTGTCCGCGCTCAATAACCATATTGGCTTTTTGAAACACCACATGATCGCCATATACCTTTGTCAGCTCTTCCACCACAACCGGATATTGTCCAGACCGCGCTGCTGGTGGGAATTTTAGGCGCAATGCCGAATTATCAACCTCGTCGACCTGAATGATATCGAGTTTCTCCAACATTTTTACTCGAGATTGAACCTGTAGGGTTTTGGAATAAGTTCCTTTAAAACGCTCGATAAATTCGGTGTTTTCGGCAATCATCTTCTGTTGTTCCTCATAGGCTTTGATCTGATGTAAACGACGATCTTGACGCAACACTAAATAATCGGAGTATTTCGCTTTATAATCGTAGATTCTTCCCATAGTCACCTCAATGGTTCTATTGGTGATATTATCGACAAAAGCCCTGTCGTGAGATATGACCATTACCGCTTTAGCCGAAGTGATCAGAAATTCCTCTAACCATTGAATACTTTCAATATCCATGTGGTTGGTTGGCTCATCCAACAAAATCAAATCCGGTTTTTGAAGTAAGATTTTAGCCAGCTCAATACGCATTCTCCATCCTCCACTAAATTCCGAAGTTGGACGCGTAAAGTCTGAACGTTCAAATCCTAGTCCCTTCAATATTTTTTCAACTTCTGCCTCGTAATTTACCTCATCAATCGCGTAAAATTTCTCGCTCAATTCAGAAACGCGTTCGATCAGCTTCATATACGCATCACTTTCGTAATCCGTGCGTATGGTTAGTTGTTCATTGATTTCGTCGATTTCCTTTTTCATATTGAAAACCGAAGCAAAGGCTTTGGAAGTTTCTTCCATCACCGTACAATCATCCTGAGTCAATAAATGTTGTGGCAAATAAGCGATCACCGCATCTCTAGGGGCGGAAACCGACCCCAAAGAGGGTTTGCTCTGATTAGCAACTATTTTTAACAAAGTGGACTTACCCGCTCCGTTTTTACCCATCAGGGCAATTTTATCATTTTCATTAATCGAAAAACTTACCCCACTAAAAAGGGTTGTTCCTCCAAATTGAACAGCTACATCATTTACTGTAATCATCGAATTGTCTTTTATCTATTTTGCAAATATAGCTTTTTGTCTCTAGTATAAATGCGGTTGTTTTAGTTTTGATTTTAACCGTATTTCTGCCTGCTCCATCCTTGCGTTAAGGACTGAAATGGCATCCTTTGACACAGCGCTAGCGAAGTCAAAGATAAAATGTAAGGCCTGACCCGAAGGGAAACGCCCAAATTCTAAAATTTATTTAGCTTTTCTATTTAATAATAAGAAACCTATGAGTCCACCTAATCCGGAAGCAATCAAGATTCCCAATTTAGCTTGACCAGGATATTCGGGATGCAACTGTGCATCAAAAGCCAACTCGGTTACAAACAACGACATGGTAAATCCGATAGCCGCCAAGAATCCCAAACCAAATAAATTGGTATAAGTCATCCCTTCCGGCATTTTTACCAATTTGGTTTTAATCAATAAGGCGGTCAATCCAGAAACTCCTATTACTTTACCTAATAGCAGTCCTAAGGCCACCCCCATAGTTACATAACTCAAGCCTCCGCCTTCACCCATGGAAATTGGAATAGCTGCATTGGCCAAAGCAAACACCGGCATAACTACAAAACTTACAAATCCATGCATGCCGTGCTCCAAACGATAGGATAACGGAATTACATCTGTACACAAGGTATCCATTTCTTCGACGATATATACCTGTTCCGTTGTCAAATTTGATATTTTTTCTTTAGGATCCAATCCTCTAAAACGGTCGCGTAACAGATTCATTTTTTGAACGAAATAACTTTCACCAACTCGTGCTGTTGACGGTATAGCAAAAGCAACCAATACCGCAGCTATGGTCGCGTGAACACCCGAAAGTAAAAAAGCTAACCAAACACCTACTATACCAATTATCGCATAGTATAATACATTTTTAATTCCAATAATATTGCTGATTACCAAAACCAAGAAGAATCCCAGTCCAATACCCAAATGCATCATCGATAACTCAGAGGTATAAAAAATCGCGATTACCAATACTGCTCCCAAATCATCTGCAATGGCTAACGCAGTTAAAAACACCTTTAGAGAAACAGGAACACGATCGCCTAAGAGATGTAAAACCCCCAAAGCAAAAGCAATATCTGTCGCCATCGGAATTCCCCAACCGTGTGCTGCATCAGTTCCAAAAGCAAAAAAAGTATAAATCAAGGCCGGCACTACCATCCCACCAACAGCGGCTATAATCGGTAACATCGCTTTCTTTGGAGAAGAAAGTTCTCCCGAAGTCAATTCTCTCTTTAATTCCAAACCGACAACAAAAAAGAAAATCGCCATCAAACCATCATTAACCCAATGATGCAAACTCAAATTCAAAAATAATTCGTTGTCGAACCCAAAACCTATTTTGTGTTCCCAAAGATGGTGATACCACTCCGCCCAAGGGGAATTGGCCATAAAAATAGCGATCAATGCCGCAAGAAATAAAACGATACCACCTGAAGTAGATTTACTGGCCCATCGACTTAAAGGATTGGTAATCCATCTTTCTATAGGGGTACTCTTAATTTGCTGCTCCATGTTTTTTATTTTATTATTTGCAACGAAGATACTTTTTTTAAGTTTTTTAGACAAATGTATTGTTGGATTTGCTGATGAGCGGATACGCTGATACGCTGATGCGCAGATACGCTGATACGCAGATACGCAGATACGCGAATGGGCGAATGGGCGTATAGACACATAGGCGTATATAAAGAATAAACGAAAGGAAGAATAGACGTATAGAAGAATAAAATTAATTATCTTTGCCTTAGAAAGAACTTCTTTATTATGGAAACTGTTTTAGAATCAAATATACTCCCACAAGGGAAACCAAAGTGGCTTCGTGTAAAATTGCCTACGGGTCAAAAATACACGGAACTTAGAGGTTTGGTTGACAAATATAAATTAAATACAATTTGTACATCTGGTAGTTGCCCTAATATGGGGGAATGCTGGGGAGAAGGTACTGCTACGTTTATGATACTCGGAAATGTATGTACGAGATCATGTGGTTTTTGCGGTGTTAAAACCGGTCGTCCGGAAACGGTGGATTGGGATGAACCGGAGAAAGTAGCCCGTTCGATCAAATTGATGAACATCAAACACGCGGTTTTGACCAGTGTTGATCGCGATGACTTAAAAGACGGTGGTTCAATCATCTGGGCAGAGACGGTTCAAGCTGTGCGCAGAATGAATTTGGAGACCACGATGGAAACCTTGATACCCGACTTTCAAGGGATCGAAAGAAATATAGACCGTATTATAGAGGTACACCCGGAAGTGGTTTCTCACAATATGGAAACCGTACGTCGATTGACCCGCGAAGTGCGTATCCAAGCCAAATACGATCGTAGCTTAGAAGTTTTGCGATATTTAAAAGCCAGCGGTATCAATAGAACCAAATCGGGAATCATGTTGGGATTGGGCGAAACTGAAGCTGAAGTCATTCAAACGATGAACGATTTGAGAAGTGTTAATTTAGATGTATTAACCATCGGACAGTATTTACAACCGAGTAAAAAACACTTACCAGTAAAACAATTTATCACACCCGACCAATTCAAAAAATACGAAGAAATCGGTTTGGACTTAGGCTTTAGACATGTGGAAAGCGGTGCTTTGGTGCGCTCCTCTTATAAAGCTCAAAAACACCTTTTATAATCTCATGGGTCGCTTGTAAAAGCGACCTTGCTTTTTTAGTTTTTTTATGCAAAAAATACCTATCGCCATCAACGGTTTTGGACGTATCGGTCGAACACTCTTTAGACTATTGCGCCAACACCCTTCCATTGAAGTTGTAGCAGTTAATGATTTAGCTGATATACACACTATGGCCCACTTATTAAAATACGACAGCATACACGGCATACTTCCGGAGAAAGTCGGTCACAACGACGACCACCTTTTAGTAGGCAGCGATAGCATACGCTATTTGCAGCAGGCCGAAATAGAAAATATGGATTGGAAATCTCTAAATATCGATTTTGTAATTGAAGCCACCGGCAAACGCAAAACCTACGCTTCGCTAGAACCGCATTTAAAACAAGGTGCTAAACGCGTGATACTTTCTGTTCCCCCAGATGACAACAGTATTAAAACCGTAGTATTGGGGGTTAATGAAGACATCCTCTCAGGCGATGAGCTGATCATCTCCAATGCGAGTTGCACCACCAACAATGCTGCTCCAATGATTAAAGTACTCCAAGAACTCTGCGGTATCGAGCAGGCTTATATCACGACGATACACTCCTATACTACCGATCAAAGTTTACACGATCAGCCCCACAAAGACCTCAGACGTGCCAGAGGCGCAGCGCAATCGATAGTTCCTACTACTACGGGTGCAGCCAAAGCGCTAACGAAAATATTCCCTGAATACGATGGCAAAATCGGCGGTGGAGGTATCCGCGTTCCCGTGCCTGATGGCTCGCTAACCGACATCACCTGTTATGTACAAAGAGAAGTTAGTATAGACGAAATTAATGCAGCGTTTAAAAAAGCATCACAGACCACCTTAAAAGGCATTTTGGACTATACCGAAGATCCTATAGTATCTGTAGACATTATCGGAAACCCGCATTCTTGTTTATTTGATGCTCAATTGACTTCCGCCTTAGGCAAAATGGTTAAAGTCGTGGGATGGTACGATAATGAAGTTGGATATTCCTCACGCATTATTGATTTAATCAAAAAACTATCGTAATAACTGTATGCAGCACAACTAAAGCCTTCAGAAGCTTATTCGCACATTCAAAAAGTTGCGAATAAGCTACATACCCAAAATCAATTCCCTAATTAATTTACGCGCATGAGGTTCGGCACTTTGAACGGCTTTTAAAACTTCTTGATGGCTTAGTTGTGTTATTCCCGTTTCATCCCCCATATCAGAGATAATCGAAATACCAAAACATTCCATATCCATATGTCGCGCTACGATAATTTCAGAAACCGTTGACATACCGACACAATCTCCGCCTAGAATACGCACCATTTTATATTCTGCCAAGGTTTCAAAAGTAGGCCCTTGCAACCCAAAGTAAACCCCTTCTTTTAAATCAATTTGATGTTTCTTAGCTATTTCTCGAGCATTGCCAATTAAATTTGGACTATAAGCATGATGCATATTTAAAAAACGAGGTCCCATGCGTTCATCGTTCTTTCCCCTCAAAGGGTGTTCGGGCATAAAATTGATGTGATCCAATATCATCATGACATCACCAACCTTAAAATTTGGGTTTACTCCTCCAGAAGCATTGGAAACAATCAACTTATCCGCCCCCATATATTTCATCACGCGAATGGGAAAAGTCACTTGTTGTAAGTCATAACCCTCATAATAATGAAAACGCCCCTGCATCGCCATGACTTTTTTATCACCTATAGTACCCAAAATCAATTTCCCCTGATGTCCCTCCACCGTTGATGTTGGAAAATTTGGAATATCGGCATAGGAAATGCTGTGCTCTAACTGTATTTCTTTGGTAAAATTCCCTAAGCCCGACCCCAATACAATACCTATTTCGGGTTGAAAACCGGTTTTATCCTTCAGGTATTGAACGGTTTCTTGAATCTTGTTCCACATAATTTAAAAGAATTTGATCAAACCGATCTGCATTCGCAAGGAAAGCGGTTTGAATCGGTAAATAATATAGTTGCTCATCGGGTAAAAGCCCTTGCAATCGCATAAAGTCTTTCTCCGTCGTAATGATCTTTTTACCAGCTGCATTTTTTATGATCAACTGCAAATCGCGATCACTGAAAGCATGATGATCCGGAAAACTCATACAAACGGTATCTTCGGTTTTTAATTGTTCGAAAAAAGTTTTGGGTTTGGCTATACCCGCAACCAAAACTAACTGAGACCTGTCTATTAAAGATACCGAAATTTTTTCACTTTGAGAAAAAACTTCCGCAGCAAATTCAATATAGGTGAAAAATATTTTTTGATCACCTTTGAGTTTTAGTCGCTGTTCGATCTGCTGTTGTTCTAAGGAACTAAGATTTTTAGGACATTTGGTCACTACAATAAGTTGTGCCCGTTCAGCTCCCTTACGACCTTCCCGCAAATTACCCATCGGTAAAACCCAGTCATCACAATACAATTCCGAATAGGTAGTCAACAGTATATTCATAGCTGCCTTAACCGGTAGATGCTGAAAGGCATCGTCTAAGACTATCAATTCCAAATCGGGTTTAAGCAGCTGTAACTGCTCAATACCGTTAACGCGATTGGCATCGACAGCCACGGCTATACCGCTGAATTTTTGATGATACTGAAAGGGTTCATCCCCAATTTCCGTCATTTTAGTGTGTTGATCCGCTAAGATAAAACCTTGACTGCTTCTTTTATATCCCCTGCTTAACGTAGCTAATCGATATTTATCGGACAATAGTCGAATCAAGTATTCGACCATAGGCGTTTTCCCGGTTCCGCCGACACTGAGGTTGCCCACAACAATCAAGGGTATCGAAAAGGTATGCCTTTTTAAAATATTCTTGTGATATAAGATGTTTCTGATTTCGGTAATCCAACCGTAAAGCACGGAGAAGGGGAATAGTATTTTTCGAATTAAATTCATCTAAATATAATAAGGATTTTATAAAGTACAGATCGTGCGACTCTATATATAGCTAACGGCAATAAAATACAAGTTGCTTTAATACCATTTCGTATTACGAAAGTAGCATTTTTTTTTATCTTTGAGAAATATCTCCCTGGAGAAGACAACGTTTTACCTTACAGTTATGAAAATCAAACAAATTATCGACATACTCGAAGAAATGGCTCCATTATCTTATGCCGAAGACTTTGATAATGTCGGTTTATTAGTCGGAAATCCACATCAAGACATCAACGGAATTTTAGTTTGCCATGATGCGCTAGACACGGTTATTGAAGAAGCTATAGAAAAGGATTGCAATTTGGTGGTTTGTTTTCACCCGATTCTCTTTACTGGTTTAAAGAAAATAACCGGAAAAAACTATGTAGAAAGAGCGGTGATCAAAGCGATTCGTCACGACATTGCTATATACGCAGTGCATACTGCTTTAGACAACCACAAAGAAGGTGTTAATAAAATTTTCTGCGAAGCCTTGGGCTTGACGCAGACCAAAATTCTATTACCGAAAGGCAGCTATATTAAAAAACTGGTTACCTATGCCCCTGTCGAAGAAACCGCAGCTATTAAACAAGCACTTTTTAATGCGGGAGCGGGTCAGATCGGCAATTACGAAGATTGTAGCTTTGTATCGACAGGAACGGGCAGTTTTAAAGGTAATGAGGATAGCTCTCCCACTATAGGTACCAAACAACAATTACAAACTGTTGCAGAATCAAAAATTGAAGTGACTTTTGAAAAACACTTAGAGACAAAAATCCTCAAAGCTCTTTTTGACCAACATTCCTATGAAGAAGTGGCTTACGAGATTTATACTTTAGAAAATGCCTACCAACATATAGGTATGGGTATGATCGGAGAATTGGACATGGCCATGAGCGAAACCGATTTTTTAGAACACGTTAAAATTCGTACACAAACCGGAGGAATCCGCCATAGTCCATT
The DNA here is from genome assembly GCA_002320285.1 of Flavobacteriaceae bacterium UBA1682. Taxonomy (GTDB): domain Bacteria; phylum Bacteroidota; class Bacteroidia; order Flavobacteriales; family Flavobacteriaceae; genus Flavobacterium. Next base: position 32,372 of record DCKE01000009.1, read on the forward strand.
ACTGAATAGACCGATTAAGCGCGTTGCTGTGTTAGGAGGATCGGGAAGTTTTGCTATTAAAGCGGCAATTCAGCAAGGTGCAGATGCATTTATTACGGCAGATTTAAAATATCATCAATTTTACGAGGCTGAAAATCAAATACTTTTAGCGGATATCGGTCATTTTGAGAGTGAACGATATACAAAAAACTATATAGTTGATTATCTTACAAAAAAAATGCCTAATTTTGCAATTATTTTATCGAGTATAAATACAAATCCAGTTAACTACTTATAGATATGACAAAGAAAAAAGAATTAACCGTTGAGGAGAAATTAAGAGCGCTATTCGATTTGCAATTAATTGACTCTAGAATTGACGAAATCAAAAATATGAGAGGGGAATTGCCTCTAGAAGTAGAAGATTTAAAAGATGAAGTTGCTGGATTAAGCAAGCGCTCAGAAAAACTACAATCGGATTTAAGCAATATTGAAACTGGAATCAAAGAAAAGAAAACTTCTATTGACAATTTCAAGGATTCAATAAAAAGATATACCGAACAACAAACCGATGTTCGTAACAACAGAGAATTCAATTCTTTGACTAAAGAAATTGAATTTCAAAATCTAGAGATTGAGCTTGCTGAAAAGCACATCAAAGAGATGAAAGCCAGTATCGAATTCAAAAAAACAAATATTGCTGAAACTTTGGAGCGCTTAGGAGCGAAACAAACGCATTTAGAGCACAAAGAATCAGAATTAAACAGCATTATGGCTGAAACGGAACGCGAAGAGAAATTGCTTTTGGAGAAATCAATCGAATTTCAAGAAAACATCGAAGAGCGTTTGTTATTAGCTTATAATAGAATCCGTAACGGAGTTAGAAATGGTTTAGCAGTAGTATCTATCGAAAGAGGTGCGTCAGGTGGATCATATTTCACGATTCCTCCACAGATCCAAATGGAAATCGCTGGACGTAAAAAAATCATTACCGATGAGCATAGTGGACGTATTTTAGTTGACAGTGCTCTTGCTGAAGAAGAAAGAGAAAAAATCGAAGCAATTATCGCGAAAATATAATTAAATTAAGCCTCTATTCTAGAGGCTTTTTTTATGAAACTTTTTTTTAAATCCCTAAGCGATTTAGCCCTGACTAAAAGCGTGGGTTTATTTCTGAATATACTTTTTTTATTTAATGCTAAAAAGAGTACTTCTATTGCCTATACCCTATTTTCAACACCGAAAAGCGGTCGATTGACTTCTGATAAACTTCCAGAATTTCTTGACCGTGCCAAATCGGAACGCCTTATTTTAAAGCACCACCAAATACAAACTTATCATTGGGCCGGTAACGGTTCGACCATTTTATTAATTCACGGCTGGCAAAGCAATTCGAGTCGCTGGCAACAATTGATTGAATTTTTAAATCAATCCGACTACAACCTGATCACTTTGGATGCTCCTGGTCAGGGGCTGAGCAACGGTAAAGAGTTCAGCCCTCCCATCTATGCCTCCTTTATCGACACCGCTATAAAACAGTACAAACCAAAGATCTTAATCTCCCATTCCTTGGGTTCTTTTACTTCCCTATTTCAATTGACCCAATACACCTATCCCAGTCTCGAAAAAAACATTATTCTAGGTTGCCCGAACACCTTTAAAAGCATCGTGATCAACTATCAAAAGTTATTGTCTTTTTCCAATCGAAATTACGGAGCCCTTGTCACCTTTCTAGAAACGCTTATTCCAATGCCATTAGAAGAGTACAACAGCGCTTATTTTATACAAAAAATAGCTTTACCCACTTTAATCATTCACGACAAAACCGACGAAACCATCCCCTTTTCTGAAGCACTATCCATTGCAAAAGCCGCTAAAAAAGCATCGTTTATTGCCACTGAAAACTTAGGGCACAGCCTTCAAGACCAACAAGTATATCAAAGTATTAAACAGTTTATCAGCCAAAAATAAAACGTCGTAGTTAAGCTTTAGAAAAGTTTGTTTATATTCCAGTTTAAAATAGTTATTTTTGCAGTATGGAAATGGAAAACAAATTCACTAGGCTCAACAAATACCTATCCGAAGTAGGCTACTGCTCTCGTAGAGAGGCCGATCGTTTAATCGAACAAGGTAAAATCACCGTTAATGGCCTATTGCCAGAAATGGGGATGAAAGTTTGTGCTGACGACGAAATCATCGTCGACGGTAAACGCATTCAAGAATCTAACGATAAGCCGATATATTTGGCATTTAACAAACCCGTGGGTATTGAATGTACAACCAATCAAACCGTTAGGCACAATATAGTCGATTATATCAATTATCCAAAGCGAATATTTCCGGTTGGACGTTTAGACAAAGCCAGTGAAGGTTTGATTTTCATGACCAATGATGGCGATATTGTAAACAAGATTTTACGCCAAAAAAACAATCACGAAAAAGAATATATAGTGACGGTAGATCAACCGATTACAGAGGAATTTATCAAACGCATGTCTGGCGGTATACCGATTTTAGATACCATTACCAAACCGTGTAAAGTAGAACGCGTCAGTCAATTTGTCTTTAGAATGTTTTTGACCCAAGGTCTAAACCGACAAATTCGTCGTATGTGTGACTATTTAGATTATGAAGTAGTTGCCCTTAAAAGGGTTCGTATCATCAACATCTCTTTAGATGTACCCGTTGGTCAATATCGCGAAATTACAGCCGAGGAATTGGCTGAACTGAACCGATTGGTAGAACCGTCTTTAAAAACCGAAGAAGCTAGTTTAGATTTTACAGTTGCTCCTGCCACGGACAACGAGTCCACAACGGCAAGACCTCGCAAAAAATTTGATCGCGAAAAAACAACTTTTAGAGATCGCGATCGCGCACCAAAAAATGAGAGAAGATCCTCGAGACGCGGCAACTAAGCCCCTGCTCGATCTTTACATAAACCCCGACAAAACGAACGTATTGTCGGGGTATTTTTTTTTACATAGCACCCGTAAATCTCAACTAATCTTCCAGTTACAGAATTATTTATCAAAAAAAAGTAAAATAAATTTTTAACAGAGTTAAAACACCTTTTTCCGATAGCCACCAAATAAAATCCCATAATTCTATCAATCGTTTTGAAATTTAAGAACCGCATTAAACAATTGATTACCCATTAATTAAGCTTTACACCACTCTAGTAACACCAAATTTTTTTACTGAGGAAAATTATAATATTTTTACTTTGTTTTAATTAAGTCTAAATAAAATTAAATAAGATGAAGCACTTTTATTATTGTTGTATATTGGTCATAACTCATACGAGTATACAGGCACAAAACCAATCTCAGGATACGATACACCGTTCCAAAGACCACAGTATCCTAAACGAAATCACCATTACTGGTGCTGGCTACGAGCAAAAAATCAAAAATACTCCTGCCACCATTTCAGTACTGACGCAAAAGGACATACAGAAGAAAGCCTATCGCGATATCACCGATGCGCTTCGAGATGTTCCAGGCGTAATGATAACAGGCGGGGGCAGTACTTCCGATATATCGATTCGCGGCGCTAATCCGAGTTACACTTTGATCCTGATCGACGGAAAGCGAGTCAATTCGCGAGAGACACGTCCCAATTCTGATAATTCGGGTATTGAACAAGGTTGGATGCCCCCTATCTCAAGTATCAAAAGAATTGAGGTCATCAAAGGCCCTATGTCCTCATTATACGGATCTGATGCTATGGGAGGAGTTATCAACATCATCACGCATAAACCGTCAACTAGGGGTTGGTATGGAACCGTAGCTTCTGACATTACCGTGCAAGAAAACAGCGATTCGGGTAATTTATATCAGGCTAATGCCAATATTTCCGGCCCTATTATCCCCGGCAAACTCGGTATAAAGGCCAGCGGATTGTATTCAGAAAGAGAGGAAGACAAAATTCTTGGAGGTTACAACGAACAAAAAATGAAAAGCGGTAATTTGGAATTTAGTGGTCAACTGACCGACAAGGACAACCTTAGCTTGGGATACAATTACAGTCGACAAGATCGTATAAGCACTCCGGGTTTATCTGCTTCTGCAAAAAGCAAGCCCAGCATCAGCAACTATGAACGCGACAGTTGGGCCTTGACACACGATGGTGATTACAGCAAAACCAAAACTTTAAATTATATACAATTTGACCAATCGAAAAATCCCGGTCGCGATATGAAATACAAAAGTCTCATCGTCAATTCCAACACCAATTTTAGTCTGTATACCCATCGCATTACCGTTGGTGGAGAATTTAGGCAAGAAAAGCTTGAGGATCTGGGAAATTTATTCACGAGCCCTACCGGCACTCTTAGTGAATTGGATCGTTGGAATTTGTCGCTGTTCCTCGAAGGCAACTGGAATTTGCTTCCGCGTTTTAATGTCGTAACAGCGGGACGTTTTGAAAAAGATGAAAACTATGGCACGCGAATAACGCCTAGAGGATATTTGATTTGGAATATCAACGAACAATTTACTGTAAAGGGAGGAGTCGCTTCGGGCTATAAAGCACCTGGATTGCGTCAAAGCAGCGAAGCATGGGGGCAAATTACCGGTGGTGGTGGTCAAACGACACCCGCCGTAATTATTGGTAACTCCGATTTAAAACCCGAAACGTCTTTTAACCAAGAAATAACAGCAATGTGGGAAAACGGCAAAGGATTATCGACAAGTGTCACCTTTTACCATACGCGTTTTAGCGATAAACTATCGACCTTTAGAATCGATGCCAAAAACGTAGCAGAGCACGGCAACAAATACCCCGTTTTACCCGATGGAAATTTAGAATTTCAAGGAAATCCCTATCGATTTATTGAAGAGCGTATCAATTTGGATGGAGCCAAAATGCTCGGTATGGAATTCACCCTCAATTGGAATTTCACGACAAACTTTAGAATTAAAAATTCCTATACTTTTACACAAAGCGAAATCACTTCCGGACCGGGAAAAGGATACGCGGTAACCAATATTCCCAAGCACATTATCATATCGACCTTAGAATGGGATCCTACAAAAGTTGTGCAATTGTGGACGAGAATGAATTTTCAAGATAAAACCGCAGTTTCCTGGGGTAGATCGAGTACAAATAGCATTATTCCGAGTTATGTATTACTGGATTTAGGCAGTGTTTGGAAAATAAACAAGCAATTATCGCTTACAGCTGGGGCCTATAACCTACTCGATAAAGAAGTAACTCAGGAGGAATATACATTTCGATTGGACGGGAGAAGATACCAATTAGGTGCGCTATTTAACTTTTAACAGTGTAATTACAAACACGACCTCATGTCAAAAGTTGCTTTGACATGAGGTTTTTTTTACTAAAAATGCATAACAAGCCAAAGGTGTTCGCACGACCTTTTTCATCCTAAATAACACGTAGACCGAATCAGTCTAAATAAAGGCAAAAACATTCGTATTAATCAGTCACAACAGTCCAAAATACTTAAATCACCACTTAAAAGCCGCCATGATTTTAACAAAAAAATAAATATTCATCAATTTTAAATTATCAAATAAACAAAAATATCAGTTTTATCATAAAGAATAAGAAACAATTGCATTTTTTTAGTTAGCCCTTATAGAGTTGATTATTTTTAATAATTTTTAGCTACTTTTGCAGTAGTTTAAATTAAGTCTAAATAAATAATTGCTATGAAAGCTGTATTAACTTTTTTAATGTTGTTTTCTTTAAGTTTTGGATATGCCCAAAATTCGAAGTTAAAAGGTCGTGTTAATGACGAAAATAATAAACCCGTAGCCTATGCCACGGTTTTTATAGAAGCTACAAAACAATCTACTCAAACCAATGAGCGCGGCGAGTATACTTTGAGAAATCTTAAACCTGGAATGCAAATTATCAAGGTTCAGTTGATAGGTTATGTGATCAACTCACAAAACATTTCTATTACCAAAGAAGATCAGACTATAAACTTTTCGTTAAAAACTTCTGACAATGAATTAGGGACCATTGAACTTTATACGAACGACAATAAAAATCAAAGAAAAGTACAAAACCTAACCCGTTTGCCATTAAAGATAAAAGACCAAGTACAATCTATAAGTGTTGTATCTGATGCTATTATCAAGGAACAAGGAGCCTTAACAATTACAGATGCGGCGAGAAACGTAGCAGGGGTAACCTTGTTTAACACTTACGGTGGTGTAAAAGAAAGTATGAGTATTCGTGGATTTAGAGGAACGCCAGTTTTGAGAAACGGTGTGATGATGGATTCTGATTTTAGAACAGCCGCTGCTGTTTCGGATATGCAAGGAGTGGAAAGTGTACAGGTCATCAAAGGATCTGCAGCAGTTACGCAAGGTTTTGGAGATGGTTTAGGTAGTGCAGGTGGTGTGATCAACGTGGTAACTAAAACCCCAAACTTCCGTAACCAAACCGAAGTTGGATTTAGAGCTGGAAGCTGGAATCAAATTCGTCCAACGGTTGATTTCGAACAAATATTAGACAAAAAAGAGACCGTTTCACTACGTGTAAACGCTGCTTATGAAAAAGCCGACGGTTTTAGAGTAAATACAGAAAGAGAAAGAATCTACTTCAATCCAGCCTTGGAATGGAAAGTAGATAGTAAAAGTACTTTAAACGTAGAAATGGATTATTTGGGCGCTTCAGTGACACCCGATAAAGGAACGGTTAACTTAGGCGATATCAATGAGAACAAATTGTATGATATGCCTCATAACAAGTTTTTAGGTTTTAAAAGCGATCAAAATAACTTAGACGCCTTTAATTATTCGGCTCGTTTTCAAAGAGAATTGACCGATAATTTAAGCATTCGTATTGCTGCGATTAACTCGATAAGCAAAACTGATAATATTGGTTCTTCTGTTGCTGGTTATAACAGTCTAAACGCAAAATTACCAGTAAATGAAAGAGAAAGAACGCTTTCTAAATCATATACCAACGATAAAAACTCCGTTGTACAAATCGATTTAGTCGGAAAAGAAATCCAAACTGGGGTTTTAAAACACACTTTTCAAATCGGATTTGATTATAGACAAAATTCAGTAACTAGTGAGAATTACAATACCTTTGTCGTGGACACCATAAATGTAGTTGGATCTATTTCAAATGTACTACCTGCTGACAAAACTTATAATTTTTCAAGTAAAGGTCAAACTACAATTACTACGCCAACGATCGGTTTTATGGCACAGGACTTTATCGAAATCAATCCTTATATCAAAGCGGTATTGGGACTTAGATACAGTCGTTTAAACGGAAATACTACAAAAAACCGCACAATCGATGCTTGGGATCCTTTATACGGATTAATCCTATCTCCTACCAAAAACATCAATGTATTTGGATCGTATACCACTACCAGTAGTAATCGTAGTTCTAATAACGAATTATATGAAGGCGGTACAGTTGGTACTTCAAGAACAAAGCAGATTGAATTCGGATTTAAATCGGATTGGTTAAACGAACGTTTAAACTTTAATTTCACGTATTTTATCTTAAACAACGAAAACTTAGCTGCACCTTATTACGATGAAAATTTTAATGAAGTAAAAGGAAAGTATATTCTAGCGGGAGACTTAAAGAGAACGGGGTTTGAAGTAGATATTACCGGTAAAATCACCAACGACTTACAAGTAATTTTGGGGTATGCTTATTTGGATGCTCAATACAAAAATAGTCCAAGTTATGTAGACGGTTCTGCACCGATGAATGCGCCAAACCATACGGTAAATGCTTGGGCAAATTACCAAGTTTCAGAAGGAGCTCTTAAAGGCTTATCAGTAGGTTTTGGAGCCTATTACGTAGGTGAAAGACCGGTAAACGAATATTCAATGGTAAGAGATGGACACAATACTAAACCGGGCGTAAAACCTTTTGATATGCCTTCTTACTTAACGTTAAACGCGCAAGTTAGTTATACCTACAAAAATGCTACTTTACGCGTATTTGGTAACAACCTAGCAGATAGATTGGGCTATACCTCTTATTTTAGAGGAGGAAACATCAACGAAATCGATCCTAGAAACTTTGCTGCACAGTTGACTTATAAATTCTAATTTATATCAATAAGCGAACGGTTTACTATAACGGTTCTTTTTTAAAAAAACTTTATTTCATAAAACCTCCCCAAATAGGGAGGTTTTTTTTGTACTTGGTTTTTTATCCAAATGTTTTGGACTTCGCGTCTTTATAAAATTAAAAATAGTTTTATATCTTTCATTGCATGACTATATTTGCAACTTGCTTATCCATTTTTTTCACTACAACAATTTACTTACACTAAAATAAACTCATGAGTCTAATTAGAAATTTACTAACAAGAAAAGATTATAATGCCGCAGCCGCACCTAGTGAATTAAAGAAAGTGTTGGGTTTGGGTGATATAGTATTTCTCGGAATTGCTTCGATCATCGGTGCTGGAAGTTTTAGCAGTTTGGGCGAAGCCATCTTTGCCGGTGGACCTGGAGTTATATTTCTTTACATCATTTGTGGGTTTGCCTGTTGCTTTACCGCTATGTGTTATGCCGAATTTGCCAGTAGAATTCCCACCGCTGGTTCTGCATACACTTATGCTTATGCTTCTTTCGGAGAAATAGTCGCTTGGATTATCGGTTGGACTTTAATCATGGAATACAGTTTTGGAAATGTTTTTGTTTCCTTTTCTTGGTCCAATTATTTTACGTCATTGATGAAGAACCTCGGTATACATATACCCGAATTTTTATCAACGAGTTACTTTGAAGCTAAAAAAGGTATTTTAAGCGGCACCTTAAACGAACGATTAATCAATGCGTGGGAGCACGCACCTATGTTGGGAAATCTCAAAATAATCGTAGACGTTCCCGCATTGTGTATCAATCTATTCATCACCTATGTTTGTTATATCGGAATCAAGGAAAGTCGTAACCTAAACAATGTCTTTGTATTGATCAAATTGATCGCGATCGTATTGATTATCATCGTCGGTTCTTTTTATATCGACTTGTCCAATTGGACACCGCTCAATGCCGAAACCAATGTGCGCTCGATGATGCCTAACGGGTTCTCTGGTGTTATGGCTGCCGTGAGTGGGGTTTTCTTTGCCTATGTAGGTTTTGATGCGCTTAGTGTGCTCTCTGAAGAGTGTAAAGACCCCAAACGCGATTTACCGCGAGCCATGATGATTACCTTAGTAGTTTGTACCACGGTCTATGTGCTTTTGGTATTGGTATTGACAGGTATGGTCGATTACCGCGCTTTTGACGGTATTGGCGATCCCCTTTCTTTTATTTTTAATAGCAGCAACGCCAATTTAATCTGGATGGAATTCATTATTTCCATCGTTGGTGTCATTGCGATAACCACGGTTTTACTCGTTTATCAAATGGGTCAACCGCGTATTTGGTATGTGATGAGTAAAGACGGTTTGTTGCCTAAAAAATTTCAAACCATACATCCCAAATACAAAACCCCATCGTTTGCGACCATAGTAACCGGTATTATCGTAGCCATACCTATTTTTTTTACGGAGAAATCGTTTATACTAGACTTTACCAGTATAGGAACTATCTTTGCGTTTTGCATAGTTTGCGGTGGGATTTTATTTTATCCACAACCCAAAAAGGAAAAAGGACAATTTAAAATTCCCTTTGTCAATGCCAAATACGTGTTTCCATGGTTGTGTATCATAGCCGTAGTGACCTTTTATTATTTGTATCCCGAATTTTTTAAAACCATCTTGCAATGGGGAGATCCAAAAGAGGGCGAATTCCGACTTTCAATGAGTATTTATTTAGTGGTTTTATTTGGGCTAAGTATATTGACATTTTTTAAAAAATTATCCCTTATACCGTTGTTGGGACTCGCCTCCTGTATGTATTTACTGACGGGAATGACACACAACAACTGGTTTTGGTTTTTGGTATGGTTTGCCATTGGCATGGTCGTTTATATCTTTTATGGTTATAAACACAGCGGGCTTCGCCGATCACAAGCGGCTTCTTCCGAACAATCAACTTCTTAAAAACACAAAGCCCTGCTCTAACAGCAGGGCTTTACTTTAGCTATAAAAATGGCTTATTCGATAGGTCTATCGTCGGTAACAGCCGATGAATCCTCTTGATCTATATCAGCATTAATCGGCTCGCGATAGGTTGTCGCCAAATCGACAGTTTGGTAATATAGGCCCATAGATCGGACGTCTTTTCGCTGTTGCTGAGTTACACTATATATTAAATTCTTAATATCAATCCCATACTGCCCAGTGTCGATATTCTTTTGTTGTGCATAGTCCAATAATAAAAATTCATTACCCGAATCAATCCCCCTTAAATAATCCCAATCGATTTTATCAAAGTTTAAATTATAACGCGTGATTAAGGCACTCCAATTAAAAATCCCACAAACCAATAAACAGACATAAAAAGCAATACACATACGATCAAACAAATAAAAATTAGTCTTTTGCCCTTTTATTTTCCAATAAGTATACAGTAAGCCAATAATACTCAGCGCCAAAAACACAAAAACACCTAAGCGCTTATAAGTCAAGCCCCACTCCATTACATACTCCAAATTTTTTATAGCGGTGCTTACCACCATGATTGCATTCAACACTATCCAAGTGTAGGCGAGGACTTTTAAGCGCTTTGTTTTTAAATCAAAATTAAAACTGCCCTTAAAATAAAACAGCAACAAACCTATCGCCATAACAATTGATAAGATCAGTGAATTGACTCCTTGATGTGTTTGCGCACTTAAATTGCCACCGACATTCGCTTCAAAAAATTGTTCGTAATTATAAAACACTAAGAAGACTCCTAGAAAAACGTTTAACAACAACAACGTAATTTCACCACTTCTACGCTGTAAATCCAAATCGACTACCGCAATCGTATTTGGAAGTTTGCTGTGACTATTCCTATCAAAAGTCGATTTCCATTTTAAGTTATTGGACTGAATCGTCTCCAAAATCCAACAATCCCAATACACAAATGAAATGCAAATTCCCAAAATGACGTAAACCAACAACGACCAAATATCAAATTCCCAGTGAATAGACGAAACTATATGAGATAAATAATCGCTGTTACTCGTATAAATAACCACAAAACCACTGATGAAAATCAATGGAATTACCACATACATCAACAACTTCAAAGCATACTGATTTTTAAGCTTAAAATCTCCCTCTATCCAGCGGTTTCTCAGAAAAACCCTATATACTACCGAAAAGCTATTGACGATTAAAACAGCTGGTGCAAACAACCAGTTTAACCGGGAATCAGCGGCATACATTCGCAATAAGGTCATCGATACCATCAAGGCGAAAAAACTGCTAAAATCGGGTAACCATGCAAAAGACAATGATGTCATCAAAACAGCAGTTATTAAAAACCGCCCCTTAGCTGTATGATAAATTGTTGGATATTTATGGGCTGTAAACCCCAATAAAGCGATAGCAAACACCGCGACATTGACCCCCAAACCCTGATTATAAAACAATAGGATAAACAACAATACAGACAATCCAATCAAAATTTGTTTTTTCATTTCTAATTTATTTTAAATGTATTAATTAAAAAGTACTTTGCACTTCAAAGCATATAGGTAAAAAAATAAGTCCATTAAGGCCTCATTAATTTTTCTAAAGCATCCAAATGCTTTTTAAACACTTGCTTGCCCAGCGCAGTCGCTTTATAAGAAGTTCGAGGTTTTTTCCCGACAAACTCTTTTTTGACCTCCAAATAATTCTTTTTCTCCAAAGCGCTGGAATGACTCGCCAAATTACCGTCCGTTACTTTTAAGAGTTGTTTCATTTCATTAAAGTCTACCCATTCGTTGACCATCAAAACTGACAGCATACCCAGTCGCACCCTACTCTCAAAATCTTTATTTAAACCGTCGATAATCCCCATGGTTAATTGTATTTTTTATAGAGAATAATACCGTATAAAATATGCAACAAACCAAAACCAATCGCCCAGAATACCAAGCCTAACCCCAAATTAAACAGGGCAATTAAACCCAGAATCAATTCTAAAATACCCAAAAACTTAACGTCGGAATAGGTATATTTTTCTACATTAATCAATGCTAGTCCGTAGAAAATCAGCAAGGAGGGCGCGATTAGATCAAAATGATTTTGAAAGAGCATTGCAGCACAAAAAACACCGCCTGCAATCAACGGAATCGCCAAACTAAAAACCATCTTTTTAGTGGTGCCGGTCCAAATTGGCAAATCCATGCGACGGCTTTTTTTGACGGTAAAATAAATCCCAAATAAAACGGCAAGCGACAATATTGAAACCGCTAAAATCAACAATTCTACTGTCAAACCACTGCTATATGTTTGTCCGCCTTTTTCAAAATAGTCCAATCCCGATCGTTGCATTAACAGATAAGCTCCTAAGGCACCAAGCAATCCTAAAAAGCCGGCTACGATACCAGACAAACCACTAAGAGAAATAAAGCGAGACGAGCGTTCCATCATCTCACGAATATGTGCCAAATCATCCATAGTATTGTTCTTCATATAAAATAGCATTTAGAATTAGTCCCTGTTGCTTTTAGATTTTCACTTTGAAATGCAAAGTTATTTGAAATTTTAATATACGCAAGAATTTACGCGTTTTTTTAAAGCAAAAAAAAATGGGAATTAAATAATTCCCATTTTTTTCATGATAAAGGTGGCATTTTTGTTTTTACATATACCGTCGTGAATTTTATAATCGAAAAACAACTCATCGTCGTGCATCTCGACTTCAAAACATTTGTTAGTCAAAATCGTCGGATGATCTTTAGTGATTTCACAGACTTCGAGATCGTGAGTCGCGATCATACCAAAGGTTTGATCTTGGATCAATTTAAGGATCACCCCTATAGTACCCGATTGTTTATCATCGGAATTGGTGCCGCGTAAGATTTCGTCTAACAGCACAAAACAGGGCTGCTCTTTGACCGATTCGACGATCAATTTCAATCGTTTAACCTCTGCGTAGAAATACGATTCACTATCGCTTAAAGAGTCTTCTAATCGCATAGAAACAAACAACGGCATTGGAAAAAAGCTGGCTTTTGAACTGCAAATCGGCGCACCGATTCCAGCCAAAATCAGGTTCATGCCAACCGTTCTTAAGAAGGTACTCTTACCAGACATATTGGATCCCGTTAATATCACAAAACGCTGATTGGAGAAATCGATGTCGTTGGTCACCCGCTTAGAGGCGTCAATTAAGGGATGCCCTAAATCTTTAAAGTTCATTTTACCCTCCGTATTCAACACGGGAAAGCAATATCCCCTGTTGTTATAGGAGTAATTGGCCAAAGCATTTAAAGCTTCCAATTCTCCAATTGCATCCAACCAATTGGGAACTGCTGCCGCGTGTTTTTTCTTCCATTTTAGCAAGCCATTTAAAACGTGTATATGATACTGAAAGAAACCGTTAAAAACGACCATGACAAAGATATTAGCAATGGTATTGATCTTTTCGAAATAATCAGACAATTCTTTTAATTCCTGACTAGCACTGCGGTCTCCCTGACTAAAAAGAGCTACGAAACGCTTTAATTTAGCACCCTTAAATTCGCTTTTTTCAATTTTGCGTATAATCAAGCTGTAGTTTTGAATTGTTTCATGTATTTTATCGGCTCCAACGATTTCTTTTTGAATATCTCGGGTTTTGGATGTTGCTAAAATCAAATTGGCCGTAAAGAGTAAGGAGACCAAATAACCCCAAAAGGTATCTCCTAACAACCAAGTACCGAGTATAGATATCAGTAACAAAGCCGGTAAAGCAAACGATAAGATATATCTCCACCGCGATATATTATTGCTATTAGTCGTTGCCCAATGTTTGATTCTGTCATACTCCACACGCTGAATAGGAGCCATTTTAGATAAGGCGCTAATATTTTGTCTCCACTCGATTTGTGTAGACAGTTCTTTGACCGCTTCTTGATTTTCAAGAATTTCCTTAGGCGTCAATACCTGATTTAGCAGTCCTGCCAACTGAAATTTCCCAACATAAGAAGCCGTTCTATTTAAGAACTGAAATAAAGACTGGGATCCGAAGATATCCAAATCATAAGCATAAGGATGTTGTTGTTGTAAAAACTCCTTGCCGTCGTCAAAAGGTTTCTTTTTATCTTTTAAAAAGCCGATTTCTTCTTCGTTTAGTTCCATCAATGCCTGATGATACCTCATCTTCCACGACATCGATATATGTACACGCATCAGCACTATAAAGAATACCACCAAACCGAAAACCATCCACAGATAATTCGACTGTTCCGTGCGTAAAAATTTATAAAAAAGATAGACTATCGCCAGTACTACTACCAGCCTCAATGTACCAATAATGCGGTACTTTTTTCTTAAATGGTGAAATTTATCAGCAAACTGATCGAAAAATTTTTGATATAAATCCATGAATATATTCTTGATTAGCATTTACAAATTACACCTAAAAAAAACCATCCTCAAAGAATTAAGGATGGTTTTTCATATATTGGATTTGATTTTGTGTTTATTGTTTCATCAACGCACGTCTTTCTCTTGCTAAAAGTGTATTTTTTAGCAACATTGAAATCGTCATGGGTCCTACTCCTCCAGGAACTGGAGTAATGAAAGAGGCTTTTTTGCTGACATGTTCGAAATCGACATCACCCGTGATTCTGTATCCACGCGGAGCAGTTTCATCTGGAACGCGAGTAATACCCACATCAATAATCACAACATCGTCTTTTACCATTTCGGCTTTTAAGAAATTAGGTACTCCCAAAGCCGAAATAATAATATCTGCTTGTGAAGTGATCTGAGTGATGTTTTTAGTATGACTATGTGTTAAGGTCACTGTCGAGTTTCCAGGAAAACCTTTTCTTCCCATTAAAATGCTCATCGGACGACCCACTATATGAGATCTACCGATAACCACCGTATGTTTACCTTGGGTATCTACATTGTATCGTTCTAATAGTTCCAGAATACCAAACGGAGTTGCCGGAATAAATGTAGTCATATCCAAAGCCATTTTTCCGAAGTTTTCGGGATGAAAACCATCAACGTCTTTACTAGGATCTACAGCCATTAAAACTTTTTGGGTATCGATTTGTGGAGGCAAAGGCAATTGAATAATAAAACCGTCGATATCGTCGTTTTCATTTAATTCTTGAATTTTCGCCAACAGTTCCACTTCAGAAGTAGTTCCGGACATACGAACCATAGTCGATTCAAAACCGACGCGTTCACACGCCTTAACTTTACTTCCTACATAAGTTAAACTAGCTCCATCGTTTCCAACGATTACTGCGGCCAAATGAGGTACTTTCTCCCCTTTTTCGACCATCTTAGAAACTTCGGCTGCAATTTCATCTTTGATATCGTTAGATACCTTATTACCGTCTAGTAGTTGCATTGATATAAAATGTTAGGTGTTGTTGTCTAAAATAAATAAGGTTTAAACTTCGTGTTGAACCTTAAACCTTATTTGGTATCTTTTATTGCATTCCTTTTAAATTCCCCATCATTCTCATCAGGTTTTTGCCTTTTGCCCCTTGCATCATCTTCATCATCTTACTCATTTGGTCAAATTGCTTTAACAATTGATTGACTTGTTGAATGTCTGTCCCCGATCCTTTGGCGATACGCGCTTTTCGCTTAGCGTCCAATAATACGGGTTTGGTACGTTCCTCTGGAGTCATCGAATGGATGATCGCTTCGATATGTTTAAAAGCATCGTCTTCGATGTCCACATCTTTTAACGCTTTACCCACACCTGGAATCATTCCAACCAAGTCCTTCATATTACCCATCTTTTTTACCTGTTGAATTTGAGAAAGGAAATCGTCAAAACCAAATTCGTTTTTAGCGATTTTCTTTTGGATTTTTCTCGCTTCTTCCTCGTCGTATTGCGCTTGTGCACGCTCCACCAAGGAGATAACGTCACCCATTCCCAAAATACGATCAGCCATACGATCTGGATAGAACACGTCAATCGCATCCATTTTCTCGCCTGTACCGATAAATTTAATCGGTTTATTTACTACCGACTTAATTGATATCGCAGCACCTCCACGGGTATCTCCATCTAATTTCGTTAGGATAACCCCATCAAAATTCAATCGATCGTTAAACGCCTTAGCCGTATTAACAGCATCTTGACCTGTCATAGCATCCACTACAAACAAGGTTTCTTGCGGTTGAATGGCCTGGTGTACATTGGCAATCTCGGTCATCATTTGCTCATCAACAGCCAAACGTCCAGCCGTATCGACGATTACGACATTAAAGCCATTTGATTTTGCATATTTGATCGCATTTTGTGCAATCTCTACCGGATTCATATTTCCCGCCTCGGTATATACTTCCACACCGATTTGTTCACCGACAACCTGCAACTGATTGATTGCTGCTGGTCGGTAAATATCACAGGCTACCAATAATGGTTTTTTATTCTTTTTGGTCTTTAAGAAGTTCGCCAATTTACCCGAGAACGTGGTCTTTCCCGATCCCTGTAAACCCGACATTAAAATAATAGACGGACTAGCCGACAGGTTGATACCCGCAACATCTCCTCCCATCAATTCAATTAACTCGTCCTTTACGATTTTAATCATTAACTGACCCGGCTGTAGGGTTGTTAATACATCTTGTCCTAAGGCTTTGTCCTTAACTCTACTGGTAAAATCCTTGGCAATTTTAAAATTGACATCGGCATCCAATAATGCTCTACGCACTTCTTTTAAGGTATCGGCAACGTTTACTTCTGTAATCTTTCCGTGCCCTTTAAGTATATGAAAGGCTTTATCTAATTTATCGCTTAAATTGTCAAACATGATTGTATCGTTTAATACTGAATCGACAAAGATAATATAAACTACTAAAGGCGCAAACGGCTCTATCATTAAAGTTTAGACTAAAATCACTTTATTTTTCGTTTTCACTTGATTTTGCGTAAACAGTAACCAGTAATTGGTAATCAGATTCGGAATTCGGGAGTTTCGATAAAATTATCCGTTTTGTATCAAATTATGGCTAATTCAACTATTTAGTTCAAAGCCTATATGCATCAAAAAGCCTATATGCCCATTCGCGAATCAGCGAATCAGCGAATC
>DCKE01000009.1:49611-71286 GCA_002320285.1 Flavobacteriaceae bacterium UBA1682
CGTATCAGCGTATCAGCGTATAGACGTATCTGCGCACAAGCATATTCACATATTTCGTCGTATTTTTGTCGTTTCAAAACCAGCATTATGAATTTGACTCCAACTGATCCATCCTCCATCTGGCATGACTTTCACACGGACATTACTACTTATGATCTTCCGACCCAATTTACATTTCCGTTTTATTACGAGCCACATCCGCTTGCCAAATTGGCTGCTGCGGAACTTCAGCAATTCCTTAGCACGGATTGGAAGCCAGAGATCATCGGTGATTCATCAACCACACAAACAACTTCAGGCAAAATGTTTGGAGTATTGGTCGTTCGAAATCGCGACAATAAATTGGGGTATCTTACCGCCTATTCCGGCAAATTGCCGAAGGGAAAAAACCAAGCTCGATTCGTTCCCCCCATTTTTGATTTATTTGCGCCCGACAGTTTCTTTTTAACTGGAGAACGAGAACTCAATCAAATCAATAAAGACATTGAAAATTTACAACAAGACGCAAATTTTCTGCTTTTAAAGAAAGAGTATGCCTTCGAACAACAAAAGGCTACAGAAATCATAACGTCAAAAAAAATACAATTGCGTCAATTAAAAGCGGAACGTAAATTACAGCGCTTGGAGCAAGGGGCACTTCTTAGCGCCGAAGAGTATCAGAATTACAATAGCGATTTGATCAAGCAAAGTTTGCGAGACAAGCACGATTTGAATGTTTTAAATGCCGATTTAGCCTTACAATTATCGGTTATTTCCGATCAAATTCTAAGTTTTGAAAACAAGATCAATCAATTCAAAGAGTTGAGAAAAAATCAGTCCAATGCCTTACAACAACGTTTATTTGACCAATATAATTTTTTAAATGCGCGCGGAGAGTCAAAAAACGTGGTTCATGTATTCCAAGAAACCGCTTTACTACAGCCACCAGCCGCGGCTGGTGATTGTGCAGCTCCGAGATTGTTGCAATACGCTTATCAAAACGATTTACAGCCCATTGCCTTGGCAGAGTTCTGGTGGGGAGCTGCTCCGCAATCTGAAATTCGCAAACACGGCTATTTCTACCCGGCTTGTCGTGGCAAATGTGAGCCCATATTATCACACATGCTTCAAGGATTAAACGTTGAAGACAATCCGTTATTGGTAAATCCTGCTTTAGGCGTTGATTTGGAAATCATTTATGAAGACGATGTTATGTTGGTTGTAAACAAGCCCGCAGAATTCTTATCGGTTCCCGGTATTTACATTCAAGATTCAGTTTACCAACGCATGAAAGCGCGTTATCCCAAAGCGACCGGTCCACTTATCGTTCATCGATTAGACATGTCAACTTCCGGCTTGTTAGTCCTAGCAAAAAATAAAGAAGCTCACCAAAATTTACAGAGTCAATTTATCAAACGAACAGTAAAAAAACGGTATGCCGCATTATTAAACGGCTCCATATGCCTTGAAAAGGGACTGATTGATTTGCCGTTACGCGTTGATCTTGATGATCGGCCGCGTCAATTGGTTTGTTATGATTATGGGAAGCCCTCCCAAACCCAATATCAGGTTATTGAAAGAAGGCAAGCACGTACACTAATTCACTTTTGGCCCATTACCGGTAGAACCCATCAACTGCGCGTTCATGCTTCACATAAATTAGGATTAGACTGTGCCATAATCGGCGACGATTTATACGGTCAAAAGTCTGATAGACTCTACCTACATGCCGAATTTCTCGAACTTATACATCCAAAAACAAAGGAAAAAATGATTTTTGAAGTGGCAGCCGACTTTTAAAAAAAGAGGTTTCCGCCCTATTATGCTGTTTATTTACTTTTTTTTTTATAATTTTAAGATCACTTAATATATTTTTGCATTAATTTTAAGTATAAGTTTTATTCAATAATTTAAATTCATTTTATGGACGACCAAATTTACACAAACTCAGAGATGAGTACAGCGGCTGCAGCCGGAGGAATGTTGTTTTTTATTATTTATTTTGCAATTATCATTTTGTTGATTGCCTCTTTATGGAAAATTTTCGTAAAAGCCGGTAAACCGGGCTGGGCTGCTATAGTACCTATTTACAATACC
Organism: Flavobacteriaceae bacterium UBA1682; assembly: GCA_002320285.1. Lineage (GTDB taxonomy): Bacteria > Bacteroidota > Bacteroidia > Flavobacteriales > Flavobacteriaceae > Flavobacterium. The sequence continues at coordinate 51,688 of DCKE01000009.1, forward strand.
GTGATTTTATTGGAAATCATAGGAAAACCATTGTGGTGGATTTTCTTGTTTTTTATTCCTGGGGTCAACGTTGTTATTGGAATTTGGACAATGAACTTGCTCGCTAAGAGTTTTGGAAAAACAGAAGGTTTTACGGTTGGAATGCTTTTCTTACCTTTTATCTTTTATCCGATTTTAGGTTTCGGAGATGCCGTTTACGGCGGTCCTGCAGGATCAGATGGTAACAAAGCCACTCAGTTAGACGACCGCGTTTAAACGCTGTATAAACGACAAAAAAAAGCGATCAGACAGTTGTCTGATCGCTTTTTTACTTTTTAAAACAGCCATTATTTGATTTTATCCTCTAAAAAAGCCCCTAATTTCTTAGCTGTCATCGCGTAACACTCGGAAATCATTATGTTTCGATGCATAGCCATACTTTTACCTTGGGCTTTATCTACACCGATAACCAACAAAACGTTTTCAGGATTTTCAGTTTCTACAAATACTAATTTAGAATTTAAAAGCGCATTTTTCATACCGGGTGTTCCCGGGTCCAACCATTCCGATTTTACTACCAAGGTATATTTGGCCTTCGGATTCTTTGAAAAGTGTATTTTACTGTTTTTGTTGATACTGGCAAAAAACTTATTGGGAAAATTCTCCTCTTTCTGTTGTTGCCAGGTTTTGTAAAAATCCTCTTCTGGTTTCTTCTTCCTTACTTCTTCGTCTCTTTTTTGAAGGTAAGCCTGCTCAGATATCTTTTTTTTAGTAACCGTAAGATTCGAATAATCAAAAGTCACATTAATCTCCGACTGATTTTTTAAAAATTCAAAACTTCCAGACTGCAATTTTTGAGCATAAGTGGTAAACAGTGTCGAAACCACTAATAAGGCAGTGATCATAATTTTATTGTCCATAAATAATTTTTAAACGTGTAAATAAATAAAATCCTGTATGTACTATACGGATACAAACATAAAAATAATTTACAAAACACACACAAATTAACACTTATTATATCCAATTAACTCATAAAAATGGATCAATACCACAACATTTGTAGTAAATAAATCATAGTCTTCTTCACTTACTGATAGCCCTAAAATAAAACGATTCGCTATAAACAACTGCTTATAACGAATCGAAATGATATAGATGAACCTAAAAAGGCTTTAGACACGTATTAAAACTGGAAATATATAAACGGTTGTGGCCCCGCAGCAGCGGTTGCGAAGACCACCCAAAAAATAAATCCCAATACCGCCGCCTTGATCAACATCGGCATTTTGTCAAATAATGAACGAACACTGCCCATCCAACTTTTAGGTATAAAATGCCATACAAAACCAATCGCTATTAACAAAAATACATTTTTATAACTCACAATAATTGTTTGCCATTGCTCGATATCCCAAGTTAAGTTTCCAATATTGTAGATAACATTTAGCGCTGTGTCAAAATCTTTTGCTCTAAAGAAAATCCAACAAAAAGCTACAAAATGAAAGGTTAGAAGTACCGATACGATATTCCATACACCCAAGCTATTCACAACTCTAGTACCTTTCTTAGATGGAAATAATTCATCGATTGTTTTGTGTATAGCCAAAGCGATTCCGTGAAGAGCACCCCAGATAATAAAACGCATACTAGCTCCGTGCCATAGACCTCCTAACAACATTGTGGTAAAAAGGTTGAAATTGGTAAACAAGGTTCGCTCCTTGTTCTTTGATAATAAAATAGTCAACAAGAAAACAACCACTGAGGTTATAGCTATAGCTAAGGGAACGACGGTTTCTTCATAATAATAGATCCCCCATCCAAGTATTCCAACAAAAAACAATCCTGGAAACAAGAAACCTGCAAAAGTTCCCTTTCTATTACCTCCTATAGAGATATACAAGAAATCTTTTAACCAAGTTGAAAGCGATATGTGCCAACGTCTCCAAAACTCCGTAATCGATGCCGATTGATAAGGCACGTCAAAGTTGATCGGTAAACGATACCCCAACAGCAAGGCAATACCAATGGCCATGTCGGAATATCCTGAGAAATCACAATAAATCTGGATCGCATAACCGTAAGTAGCCATCAAGTTTTCAAATGCGGTATAACTGTTTGGCGAATCAAAAACTCGATCGACAAAATTCACAGAGATATAATCTGAAATCACTGCCTTTTTAAGTAAACCACCAATAATTAAAAACAGCCCTTCATTGACATACTCTCTCGATATATGAAGGCGTTGGTAGATCTGAGGAATAAAGTCCTTGGCACGCACAATCGGCCCCGCTACTAATTGAGGGAAAAAAGAGATAAAGAACAAATAGTCCACAAAACTCTTAGTCGGTTCGATTTCCTTTCTATATACCTCGATGATATAGCTGATCGATTGGAAGGTGAAAAAAGAAATTCCCACTGGTAAGATAATATCATTGAGATGATAACTGCTTCCAGACACAAGATTAAATCCGTCTAAAATAAAATTGGTATATTTAAAATATCCCAACATTCCCAAATTAACTAAAACACTGATGGTCAATAAGGTCTTTTTCTTAACCTGACTCTTTTCACGATAAATAATATTCGCTAAATAATAATCTATAATAGACGAACCTACCAACAGTAAAAAAAACATACCACTCGATTTGTAATAAAAAAAGAGCGAGAAGAGCACTACGTATATTAAGCGCAGATGAAAGGTTTTTCTGATACCTATATAAAACAAATAGAATACAAGGAACATTCCGAGGAATAAACCGGAATTAAACAATAGCGGTTCTTTTGGGTTAAAAGAAAACCATTTGATGACATCAGCCATCGTGAGGACAGGCAAACTAAAATCGAGTATGGACATTAATTCTTATGAGAAATTTTAAAATTTTTAAAAGCTTCAAGTAGTGCATTTGCAAATAATTCACCTTTGTATTCGTAACCCGATTTGGAATAGTGGACATAATCTCTAGAAACCAAACCCTTGTCATAATTTTCGTTTACACTATTGATTCCTCCCAATATGTGAAACACATCCCAAACAGCATATTGCTGGGCTACGGCATCCTCTATAATAGAGTCGGCATATCCCTCAGAATAACTGTTAGGTATTTTCTTTTGAAACAAAGAAGGTGGTGGTGTTGTGATTAAAATAGTAGCCCGCGGGTTATCCTTTTTTATCTCATTGATAAAAAAGTTCATCTGTTCTTGATAATTTGCCGTTGCCATTTTATCAAAAGCTTCATTAGTCCCCAAGGAGATCACCACTAAATCTGGTTTCAATCCTTTTAATTGCTCAAAAAATAAATTATATTTATTGTAGTCCGAAAATTTGGCACCGTTTACTCCAATGCTGTGATATACAATTCCCGCTTGATCATTTTCAAAAACCAAACCGTTTAAATTATAATTTTCCGCTTTTTTATTAGGCAGCAAATAAATTTTAGATAGAGCAGAAGAATTGGTAAATTCGCGATATAAATTTTTATCCACAGTCTCTAGTGGAATAAATTCCGACCTAGCGATAGCTTTAGTTTCAACGAGATTTGACGGAATATATAATACTTTTCCCGCGTGAATCAAATTTCCTTTTAAGCTATTGGCTTTTTTGATTTGCTCTAAGGTTACCCCATATTTTTTAGCAATACTTCCTATGGCTTCCCCTTTTTTAATTCTATGATTAATTTTCTGAGGCACCTTCTGTTCTACCATAATGGTTTTTGAAGCTGTGGCCACGTCAAAAATATCGTCATTACCGGGCGTGAAAATTTTCATCTTGGTAAATTGATACTTCGAATCGCGCATATTAATTTCGAGAACAAAATCATCCTTCTTAGACGATAAGGCAATTCCACTTAATCCTACTGACGATCCGTTTAACGGATAGATATTCCGATAACTCGCCCAATCGACATTCGACGAATACTGTACAAACGCATTCCCATTGGTCTTCGCTAACTTATACGGAAAAGAAAATCCCAAACCACCATTTCCAAATTCACCTTGCAGCATTTCCCTGATTTTACCCGTAAATAGATCCGCTTGAATATGAGAATCCCCGATATGAACAATATTGACTTTACCTTTTTTGCTCGTTTCTACTTCGGAAAGCTTTTTGAAGAACGGTTTCAAAACGGTTTCATTCAAAATTTTGTTTTCGGCGTGTTTGACCGAATTCAAACTATCTGACTCCTCCTTCACGGCACTGAGCATTTGCTCTTGAGACCAACTCAAGAGACCGCTTAGCAACATAAATAGGACAACTAATTTTTTAATGAACATTTACACTATCTTTTCTTTTTATTTTTATGGTATCCTTGGCTTTGGGTTTGGCTTTAACCGCATTAGGTTGATCTGAATGTATAACTTCGGTTTTACCCTTTTTATAAGCCTCATATCCTTCTTCTAACTGTTTAAAGATCAAATTAGAAATTTCTTTAGCTCCTCTATGATTAAAATGGGTATAGTCTTTATTGGCTTTGGCGGGCACTTCATCTGCCCATTTCACCATAGAACCATCACCTCCCATCAATTGATATAAATTGACAAATCCCGCTTGGTTTGAAATCGCGTATTTACGTTGCGCATTCACCAAAGGCACTACCGCCGAATCCGTTTGCATCGTTAAATCATACTTTGTAGCCTTATCCGCGGTCGAAATCACCAATATAGTTGCACCTGGAAAGCAATTTCTCAGATTTTCAACCACTCTACTCATCTGACGTTCGTACCAAGAATAATTATAAGAACCGTAGTTTAATACGTTTGTTCCGTAATGTAAAATAATCAATTGATACGGTATTTTTTGCTGAAACTGGTTCATCAAACTCGGTTTAAACGTCGATAAAGGCAAACCAGAATTTCCTCGATTTGAAAAATTATCTATATGTATCCCATGTTGATCATCAAAATTAAATCCGTAAAACGGTATCGAATCTGTATGTATAAAATCTGCTTTAAACGCTTTTAGATTCCCTTCAGACAATACAAGCGTATTGAGATCATTGACCGGATTCAACTTTTTATATACCGTATCCTTGCCAACAATCATACGCAATTGTCCTCTACCATTATTAGATCTTCCATAAAACAAGGTCGGACGATTTAGGGAGCCTAAATGCATCAATGCAGACGACTTATAACGCACCCAACTGCTATTTATCGTGTCTTTAGTGAAAAACACATGTCCATTAACACCAAAAGGTTTTATTGGCTTCTTCACATTCAAATAAGATTGGGTTTTCCAATTTGGCGAAAATTGATGAGACACAGAGCTTCTAGATCCTGCGGACTCCGAAGTAATCGATACAAAACCAACTCCTTCCCCACCGTATTTATTTTGGAAATTCTTACGTAAGTCTTGAACAATCATATCGCCATCGGTCATCGAATCGCCATAATACGCTATTCTAACCTTTCCTTTTTGTTCCATCTCTAATTGATACAACTTTTCGTAAAAGGTTTTCATATATGCAAATCCTCTAAAAGTAGATGCTGGTTCATCGGATTCGATCATCGAAAATCCCCCCAGACTATCCACTGCTAAAGAGTCAATTTCAGGATGAGCTTTGTTTTTGTTGTGAGCGTCTTTTTCTTCTTGAATTGCCTCTAAAAGCAAGCTATCTACTACGATATGTTTGTTTTTAACTTCGGACTCTTTGAATATTTTCTTTGGCAAATAAGTTTTAAAAACCAAGAAAAAACCAGTCGCCATTATTGCAATGGCGAATGATTGAAATGCATACGATTTAGATATCTTCACACTAATAAAAGTTACATGCGATCTGGAACGGCAATTCCCAATAGAGAAAAACCATTTTTTATAATTGTTCCTACTTTCTGAGACAATTGTACTCGGAAAACTTTTAAATCTTGGTCTTCTTCACCCAAGATAGGAATGGTTTGGTAAAAAGAATTGTATTCTCTAACCAACTCATAGATATAATTAGCCAGTAAAGCTGGACTGTGAGATTTCCCTGCATTTTGAATGACCTCTGTAAAAGATTCTATCAATTTCAAAAGCTCTTTTTCTTTACTGTCTAAAGCAATATTTTCTACTTTATAAGAATAATCAAAGTTTGATTTTCTTAAAATAGATTGGATACGCGCGTAGGTATATTGGATAAACGGACCGGTATTTCCAGCAAAATCAACAGATTCCTCTGGATTAAACAATATTCGTTTTTTTGGATCTACCTTTAATATATAATATTTTAAAGCTCCCAGCCCTATGGTCTTGTATAAGCTTTGTTTTTCCTCTTCAGAATACCCTTCTAATTTACCCAATTCCTCAGATATTTGTTGAGCGGTATCCGTCATTTCTTGCATCAAATCGTCTGCATCAACAACAGTTCCCTCTCTACTCTTCATTTTACCAGATGGCAAGTCAACCATACCATAGGATAAATGGAACAAGCTATCAGCCCATTCAAATCCGAGCTTTTTAAGAATCAAAAACAACACTTTAAAGTGGTAATCTTGTTCATTACCAACAGTATACACCATACCGCCGATATCCTTAAAATCCTTAACACGTTGGATAGCTGTACCGATATCTTGGGTCATATAAACCGAAGTACCGTCACCGCGTAAAACCAGCTTTTCATCTAAGCCCTCAGGGGTTAAATCAATCCAAACTGACCCGTCTTCTTTTTTAAAGAACACACCGTCTTTTAAACCGTTCTCTACCACATCCTTACCCAACAAATACGTATCGCTTTCGTAATAGTTTTTATCGAAATCAACACCCAAATTTTTAAAGGTTGTCGCAAAACCTTCGTATACCCATTGGTTCATTTCTTTCCACAAGGCTATAACTTCCGGTTTGCCAGCTTCCCAATCCAACAGCATCTGTTGTGCTTCAAGAATGATTGGTGCCTCTTTTTTGGCTTCTTCCTCCGAACGTCCCGACTGCATCAATTCAGCGATTTGCTCCTTATAAACCTTATCAAAGGTTACATAGAAATTCCCCACCAATTTGTCGCCTTTCAACCCTGTGCTAGCTGGAGTTTGTCCGTTACCGAATTTCTGCCAAGCCAACATCGACTTACAAATATGTATTCCTCTATCATTTATAATTTGAGTCTTATAAACTTTTCTACCGGATGCCTTTAATATTTGAGCTACGGAATAACCTAATAGATTATTTCTAACATGCCCTAAATGCAGTGGTTTATTGGTATTTGGCGAACAGTATTCCACCAATACCGCTTTTTCATCTATTAATGTCGTTTGAAAACCAAAATGCTCATCGTCTTTAATCTCATTGAAAAAATTCAAGTAAAAAGCATCTGTAACTACTAAATTTAAGAAACCTGAAACCACATTGAAACGCTCAATTTCCTTTGCGTTTTCTACTAAATACTCACCGATCTTAGTTCCAATTTCAACAGGATTTCCTTTGATTACTTTTAAGAACGGAAAAATCACCACTGTTGTATCTCCCTCAAACTCCTTTCTCGTACCTTGAAATTCAATTTTATCAATAGTAACCCCATATAGAGTTTGTACTGCATTTTCGATTTGAGGAATTAGAATCTGATTTAATGTCATTGCTTATTTATTTTAAGGAACAAAGATAATTGTTATTTCAGTATTTTTTTACTTTTGTAGGGATATAATTACAGCCAGCTCTGCATCCTTAGTAATGCATGAAAAACAAATGTATTAAAAGAAAGTTGCCGTTAAAATTTTAAGTTTTCAACAACGGGCATTCAAGATCTATCGAATAGAAAGGTCCGTCATCTAGCAAGACCCCTCCAAAAGCAACATTTTGTCCGAAAAACTTATAATTAATTCACATCACGGCTATCGGTTTTAATGTGTATGACATCCAGAATTTTTGCCGTTTGCGAAACTTTTAGTCCGGTCAACCCGTGTCCATAAAATGCCCCAGTATCTATATTCCAAGAATTTGATTCGGCATCGTACTGCGGTTGATTCATTTTTAATGGAGTATGTCCATGAATCTGTAGTTTTCCAATATTTTTCAACGGTTCTCTATTCCACAAAACACTGGAAGGATGTACCTCTTCAAACGGCAAAGGCGTATGAGATATCCCAGCGTGAGTCACAACCAAAAATTCTGTTTCAAAAACTAAGGGACGCTCTTTTAACCATATAATCCACGAAACGATATCGAGCTGATGGGATTTGATTTCATCTAAGGTTTTTTGTCCACATTGTCTAACCCAATTGTCATTAAAAACTACTTCAACATGTTCTACAATCTCGGCTTCATGATTCCCTTTTAGAAAAACCGTGTTATGAGGAAAATCACTCGAAAGCTTCCTACATTCCTCAACGACGCGAACACTGTAATTTCCTCTATCTATAAAGTCACCGACACAGATCAAAATTTCAGTATCCCGATTCCAGTGCTTTAAAATTTCTAAAAAGGTAAAATAACAACCGTGTATATCTCCAATTACAAAATAATTCATCTATCTATTTAATAAACGGCAAAGATAAATATCTTTTAACCACAAATTTTAATGTACTTTCGGATTAAACATCTAGGTTTTTTTTCTTATTCACCTTCACACATCGTCCCTTCTACCATCAATTCAATGTTTAATCGGCAGTCATGATTTGCCTTATAATCAATCATACCTCCTTGCAAGTATCCGAATACGAAAACCCGTTTGGACAACACCATATTTATTACTGGCTCTTACTAAAATGGCGTCGGGCCTTGTAAATCGTTTAAATGTAATTTTAACACGAGCAGCATCCTTATCGATAAAATTCAGTCCGTACTTATAGAACATATTTTGCCTGAAACCAATTAGGTGTGCATCAAATAAAAAATCCCCTGGTATCAATATGATACCAGGGGATTTTTCTGTTAGAACTGTGTGATTAAATTTCTATTAACTACACTTTTTCTGTTCCCTTCTCTTTACAACAGCCATCCAATTTAGCATATACTTCCGGATCTGCTTTAACATCGTCCGCATCGTACCCCATTTTAGATATCGCTTGTCTAATTTGATCCAGACTTACTTTCTTTGGACTATAATAAACCGTAATGGTATTGGCTTCTTGATCGATATCAAATTGTCGAACACCGCTTAGTTTATATAAGGTACTTTTAAAAGTTTGCCCACATGTTTCACATTCTTTACAATGTTCACAATAAATAGCTGTTTTTATGATTGCTTTCTCATTGCTTTTCGAGCTCTGAGCATTACTCGCGGTAGATAACCCAAAAAACAAAAAAGACAAAAAGAACACATTACTGAATTTTATCTTACTGATGCCCCACATATATAAATTTTTTTTAGTGATTACTTATTAAAGCTGCTAATTTAATAAAAACATTTTATATAATAGAAACTTTTTCGCTGTTTCCTAAACAGCATTTTTACTTTTATTGGCGCTATTATATGTAGTTCATTCCTAGTAATCGCTCCATTAATAACAATAAATTTCGACATCCCTTATCAGATCTGTATTCTCCAATACCCATATTGCAGGATTTAAACTATTATTTTTTTTATTTAAAAACGCCTATTTTACTAGCCTTACAAGTAATATTTCAAAAAAATATAAAATTTTATTAAAAATATTTTAGCATTTACTTGCAGATATTAAATATTCATTCTATATTTGCAGGAATTAAATAACACAAAAGTAATGCAAGAAGGTACAGTAAAATTTTTCAATGAAGACAAAGGTTTCGGATTTATTACACCAAACAATGGTGATAGCGAAATATTTGTTCACGCTACAGGTCTAATGGATAATATTCGTGAGAACGATGCAGTTCGTTATGACGTAGAAGAAGGTCGTAGAGGTCTTAACGCAGTAAACGTAGTCTTAGCTTAACATACTATATAGATACAACGTAAATTAACACCTAATCCATGATTAGGTGTTTTTTTTTGCAGTAAACTCAACTCAACAGCTTTAATCACTCCTACCTCCCGATTGCTAATCACGAATTACCAATCACGAATCACGAATCACGAATTACTGCTCACTCTTCAATAGTTCTAAACGTAAGATTTACCCGAGCTGTATGTATTAATTTTGTTGGTGGTAAACGGTGTAACCAATGGGTTTGCGTAGTCCCCTTCATCACCAAAAGACTACCGTGTTCTAAAATACGCTCCACCTTTTCCAAGCTCCGTTTGTGTTTAAACGCAAATTTTCGTACTGCACCAAAACTCAAGGACGCTATAGCTCCATTCTTTTTGAGATCCTTTTCTCCATCACTATGCCAGGCCATACCTTCGTCACCGTTGTGATACAAATTTAATAGACAGGAATTATACGTTTCTCCTGTTCTCTGTTCTACAATAGCTTTTAATACCAGCAAATCGCTATTCCACGGTAAAGCTCGCTTAGTCGTATTCGAATAAGTATATTCAAAAGGCAGATCGCCGTACCAGGCCACTTTGCGTTTGGTAATAATCTTTTTACCAAAAATAACAGCCTCATCATGGCGCCATTCGATGCCATTCAACAATTTATGCAAATACAAATCCGCTTGTTGCTTATCGAACAAGGTTCCAAAATAATAAACCTCTCCGTCAGCGGGTAGCAGGTTGATGTTTTCGTCAAGTCGGTTATCAAAAAGATCCATTTTTCAGATTTTTAACGTTCAAGGTCTCTATTATAAGTTAGCGATTTATTATCAAACTACCAACGGTGTCGTTCTATTTTTTTCTAGTTCATTCGTCTTGTGAAGCAGCTTGCGCCCCTTCCCAACCGATAATAGCGGTTTTACGATTAATCCCCCACATATAACCACCTAACTGTCCTGAAGTCTGAATAACCCGATGACAGGGAATTAAAAAAGCAATGGGGTTTTTACCAATTGCCGTTCCCACTGCTCTAAAAGCGGAAGGCTTCCCAATTTCCTTCGCTATATCACCATAAGTTGTCAGTTGTCCCATGGGTATTTTCAACAAACTCTCCCACACTTTCAATTGAAAATCCGTACCTTTTAAATGCAATTTGACCTCGCATAATTTCGTAGAATCGCTTTGAAAAAACTTTAATGCGGTTTGCTGTATCTCATCGGATTTTTGCTCAAAAACAGCATTGGGAAACCGATTAATTAAATGGGCTACAGCTTGATTTTTATCAGTTTCGAAAGCCATGTGACAAATCCCCTTTGAGGTTGATGCTAAAATCAATATTCCAAAAGGACTTTCCACTATATCATAATTAATCATCAGGTTTTCACCTCCATTTTTAAATTCGGCCGGTGTCATCCCCTCAATCTTAACAAACAAATCATGTAATCTACTACTGCTTGATAATCCAGTTTGAAAAGCCATCTCAGCGAGACTTATATCCCGATTCTCTTGTAGCAATTGTTTTGCGTAACCGATACTGATGTATTGCAAAAATTTCTTAGGACTGGTTCCCGCCCATTCGGTAAACAGTCTCTGAAAATGAAACGGACTCAAATGTACCGCCTCGGCAATCTGTTCCAAACTCGGTTGTTCCTTAAAATGACGATTGATATAGTCAATCGCTTTGGCAATACGCGTAAATTGATGTACTTCTCCCTCTTTCATAAGCTCGGTATTTAAAGCGTAAAGATGCTATTAGTTTGACAAATAAAAAATCCAATTCTTGCTTTTAAATCACTGACAAAACATTTTTTATTGGAGGGCAACCATCTAAAATACTGCAAATTGATTTCTATGACATCGAAAAGCGCGGAAGATTTATTAACCAATTAAAATTTTACAGATAAAAACACTTGCTAGCCAGATCGTAAAACAAACACATTTTACCCTATTCCCTAGTATATAAGACTTGCAATTAATTCATCAACATACTAGATTCCATCACCCTGAGCAAGAGCAAGAACTTTGACATTATCAGGTAAGAGGCTCTTCAAATCTAGTAAGAAGAACCTCTACAACAATAAAGATAATGTGATCATAATGATCAGATCCGGGTACAGTCCATCATTTCCTGAATCCGGGCTGATCGTGATCATAGTCCACTTCTTTTATTACATTTTTTACAACGAAAAAACAAAAAAACAAGTGCACTTTATAGGGCTATATAGTGTGCTACCCCTATTTCTTGTAAAAATGAATCATCATGAGAAACTACCAATAAAGTCCCTTTATAGTCGCCAATAGCGCGGGTTAAAATTTCGAGATTCTGAATATCTAAATTATTTGTCGGTTCATCTAAAACGATCATATCTGGCGGTCGGATACTCAGCGTTAACGAACACAACATCAGTCGCATCTTTTCACCTCCACTCAAAGCGCTACAAGATTTATTCCAATCTTCACTTCCAAATAAAAATCGATTTAACCGCATCTTGACTTCATGTTCAGGCCAAAGCCCCTGGTTGAATATTTGCGCTTGCTCAAATACAGTTAAGCTGTTGTTGATCAACGAGTAATCTTGATCGATATAAATAGTATGAACCGCTGCACAAAACAAATTACCCGAAGCGGGAACACAGGCACCCAATATCATTTTTATCAAGGTGGTTTTACCCGATCCGTTTGCTCCTTTGATAGCCCAGCGCTCTCCACTGCGCACTTCAAAAGTTAAAGCACTTTGCCATAGTTGACCCGCTTCATATTCAAAATTTACAGCCTCTGCGGTAATCATTACTTTACCACGATGCAAATCAGAATCATCAAAATCAATTTTCATTGCTGCCAAATCGGGTACTTCCTTTCTCAGTACACGTAATTCGCCTACAATCGCATCTCCTTTATTCGTGTGAACTCCTTTTAACTTCGATGCGGTTTTCTCTGCCTTATTTCGAAGCGTATTCATCATGATCGTTGAAATACCAGCTTTTTCTTGTTTCTTCTTACCGCGGGCATCTAATTTTTGTTGCCGTTCCAGAGTCTCGCGTTCGACAACTTTTGCTTTGCGTAAAGCTTTTTCTTTGTTGTTGATATCTTGACTCAAAGCATGGCTCTGTACTTGTTTTTGAGCGACATAAAAATCGTAATTACCACCATACATAGCAACACCCTTAGCACTCAATTCACAAACTTTATGAATTTTATTCAGCAATACCCGATCATGGCTTACCACAATTAAGGTATCCCGAGTCGTTTCTATATAACCATATAGAATCGCTCTGCTCGTTAGATCCAAGTGATTACTGGGTTCATCTAACAACACTATTTCAGGTTGGTGTACGCGTATACCCGCCAAAAAAACTCGAGTCTTTTGTCCTCCGCTTAAAGTTTGCATTTTTTGATATAAATCAACATCCTCCAATTGCCAGTGACTCAGCGCCTCCCTCGCGCGCTCTTCCACGGTCCAATCATCGTCAAGATGACTAAAATTTTCTTCGGTGGCATCACCATTTAGTATTGCCTCTAAAGCGGTTAGCTTATGGTCAATACCCAATGCTTTTGCTACGGAATCCGCGTTAAATTGTCCAAAGTGTTGGGGCACATAATAGGGCTTCGAATTCGAAGTCAAATGTCCTTGTGTCGGTTGTAAATTGCCGGCTAAAATCTGTAATAGCGTCGATTTTCCCGCGCCGTTATTTCCAACCAAGCTGATTTTATCACCGGTTTGGACATTAAAACTGATCGCAGAAAACAATACGCTTTTATCGGAATGTGTATAGGTAATATCGTGTAATATAATCATGATTTCTCTCTTGTAAAGAATGAATAATAACAGTATCCAGCGAAGTCGCTAGTGCCGTTTATTTTCCGAAAGAAATGATTTACAACATGAAATTGTATTTAGATTAGAGTACAAATATAGGCAATAAAAGCGATTTACAGACACGAAATCATGTAATACAATAAAAACAAGCACAAAACCTTTAATTTACCAGACAATAAGATGCCTTTTAAGATAGCTGCTTAGGCCATTTCTAATGACAGAAAGAAATCATATCCAGTTCATTTTCAATACAGAAATCGATGTTCGCCAAGACACCTTGAATGTGTTCGCTTGCAAATCCTTTTTCCTCTTCATCTTCATCCTCTGAATCTAGGAACTCCTCTATCATAACATCGGAAATCATTACGTGTTTTAATTGAGTTTTTATTTCTTTGAGCTGTGCTAGGGTTAACAAACCGATTAAAGGCCAGTCTTTTATAATAGGAATGGGAAAAGGAATACGGTTATCACCAAACATTGCGTGTTCAATCAAGAAATTTTCGACGGCATACTCATCAATGAGAAATTTATTAATCAAATCGGTTTCATACCCCAATTTAATCTCTTGCGTATAAGGCAACTCCATACCTAAAGTAGTGCAAATTCCAATCAGCGCATAACCATAAGCATAATTCGATTTTTCATCACAGCTTCTGCCGTAAATAATATCATTTAATGCCTGAAGTGGCGTTTTATCCAAACCCTTCACTTCAAAATGACTATATCCCTCAAACAAGTTATTTTGAATTACTTTTTCCAATATCTCCGCACTTTGACTGCCGAAAGCACTATCGATATGATTTTTTTTTATACCACAAGAAAAAATATAATACCCCATAATACCCTTATTTTGAAATTACTGTATTTTCAAATTTAGCATTTTATATCCGCTAAACCAATGCATTAACTAAAAAACACAGTCATGCTTTACGAAAAATACTGCGTTTTTTTCTTTTGCTAAAGAATTTGGAGTTTTTAGGATAACTTCTATTGGAGGTGATATTATTAAAAATCATCGCTACCAAAAACAATATTAGTGCACCGGAAAGCACTGGTGATAACACGTAATAATACCCGAGGCTTTTCACCACTCCCGTATCTGCTACAGCAATCAAAGCCGTCGCCCCTCCTGGAGGATGTATGGTTTTTGTAATCTGCATTCCCACTATGGATAGAGCCACAGCCAAGGGCGCAGCGATGTAGATGAGGTCCGGAAAAATCTTGGCTACCGTCACTCCGATTAAAGCAGAAACGACATGCCCGCCGATCAAATTTCGAGGTTGCGCTAAAGGGCTGTCAATTGCGCCATAAATCAACACTGAAGAAGCGCCAAAAGATCCTATTAAAAAAACATTTTCCAATTGGGTAAACCAAAAACTCTGGATATAAGCAATAATACCAATACCGACAAAAGCTCCTACAAAAGACCAAAAATGCTCTTTGGAGTCGATTAAGGTTTCTTTATAGATTACATATCGTGTAATACGAGCTGTACGCTTGATATTTTTTTTCATAATTAGGCTCAAACTTAAAAATACAAAGGTAATAGGAACACTTTTTGTTTTGCGCTTATTACAGTTAAAATACAGCTCCTAATGTTAATATTATCGGGATAGTTATCGATGCTATCTGTACCGCTATAAAATCGATTTTTAAGCATTAACTCCATTTCGACACGAATGTAGATAGCTGTATATAAAATCCAAAAAGAACTTCTAAACACCTACACCCCAGATCGCTACCCTAGCACACGAACTATTAACCATCAGTCAAAGCAAACAATTTGTAACAGGACCGATACTTACCAAGAAGCACTCTTTTAAAACCAAAAAGGGCTGAAAAATTTCAGCCCTTTTTAATTATCCACTTTACTAGGTTTATAATTCCAATACTATAAACTCACTTCTTCTATTTTGCTCGTGCTCCTCATCGCTACATTTAGCACCGTTCACACAATGATTAATCAATTGGGTCTCCCCATATCCCTTACCACTTACACGGCTTTTATCGATACCTTGATCTACGATCCACGCTATAGTAGATTTCGCCCTACGATCAGATAATTTCAAGTTGTAAGCATCTTTACCTCTGCTATCGGTATGCGAGCGCACATCAATTTTCATCGTCGGGTATTCTTTTAATACCTCTACAACCTTAGCTAGTTCCGTAGCAGCATCAGGACGTATGTTGGACTTATCAAAATCGAAATAAATCGGATGAAGTTTTAAGACCTTAAACAAATCATCTCCTTTTTCTACTTTCACTCTGGTTTTCTCCAATCCAAAATCCACCTGGGTCACACCAGACTGTAAGGATAGATCAACCGACACTTCGGCCGTATTAAAGTCTTGAATAACCGCATTCACTCGATAACGGGTTCCACAGCTTAAAGCGGGGAATTCATAGTACCCTTTGATATCTGTATGTGTCTCGGACAGTATTTTAAAATTGCTGTCATACAGCACTACTTTAGCATGACTCAACTTGGCTTGGCTCGACTTATCGTAAACTACACCTTGAATCAACTGAATACATTCTAATGCGAGTTTTTTCGTTTCTAACAAGGCATAGATATCGTCTTTACCATGCCCCTTTACACGATTTGAACTCAAGAAACCCCGTTGATTTACGGTATTGATTTGAAAGGCAAAATCATCATACGGACTATTGGCCGGAGCCCCAATATTCTGCACTTTGCCCAGGGATCCGTCAGCATTAATCTTCGTCACAAAAATATCTAAGCCACCTAAACCCGGGTGACCGTCTGAAGCAAAATACAGCTCATTCTCCGCACTGATAAACGGAAAGCTCTCCCGCCCGCCTGTATTGATTTCACTCAGATTTTGAACTGCCCCTAAACTTCCATTAGCCAAAATAGCCGCCTTATATAAATCTGACTGACCTTGTCCGCCAGCGCGATCAGAAGCAAAGTAAAGCCACATACCGTCTGCACTTAGAGCAGGATGCGCCGTGCTAAAATTATCGCTATTGATCGATAACTCCTCGGCATCATTCCATTTGCCATCGACCAATTGGGAACGGTAAATTTTTAATAGAGTCACTTTGTTACTGTCGATTCCACGTCTACCATGATTAAAATTATTACGTGTAAAATACATGGTATTACCGTCTTTACTAAAAACGGGGGTCGACTCATTAAATTTTGATTTTACGGATTTGGCGAATTTAGTCACTTCCCCTACAGTTCCGTCTTCTAAAATTGGAGCTTGATACAAACTCGTAAACGATTCATTGGTCCATGTATGTATTTTTTTAGACACACTACCCGTATCCCGAGCGGAGGTAAATATCAGATGCTGATTGTAAATAGAACTCCCATAATCGGAATACATCGAGTTAATCAATAGATTATTCAATTCATAACGATTGGAGTTCGCCTCGATTTGCTTGAGATAGTCTGGATTTTCTAAAACTAATTTAGATCGTTGATCTGCCTGATCTCTCTTGGCAAACTCCTTCAAATAGCGGTCTGCAGCTTCATAATTTTGAGTAGCCTTTAAGGTTTGTGCATAGCGATAATAATATTCAGCAGGCACCTCTTGAGTCAATTCAAACAAAGCTTTATACCAGGTATTTGCCTGAGTCAATTCGCCATTAAAATAATAAGCATTTCCCAAATGCTGAAATAACTCAGGACTGGAATGTCCTTTTTTAGCTACGTGTTCGTATATTTTGATAGCATCGATATATTCATAACGATCATATTGTTTGTCGCCCCTTTCTGATTTTTTATCTTGAGCCATAGCTCCCCAAGAAGTCAAAGCAAGCGCAAAGAAAACCCATTTAAGTAATGTCTTTTTCATAATTAGCTCAATTAGAAGAATCGCGGTGAAGTGATTCGGTTAAAGCGATTGAACAATTCAAAACGCAAGAATATCTCATGAGAACCCGAATTGTAGTGTGCTAGTTTCGTGGTTTCAGCATCATAACTATATCCGACAAATAAACCATCGGTAACTTGGAAACCGACCAAACCACTAAATGCTGCGTCCCAACGATAAGCACCACCGATAACAAATTTATCGGCAATCATAAAGTTGGCTGTCAGATCAACTTGTAGTGGAGCTCCAGAAACGGCCTTAGCCAAGAAAGCTGGTTTAAACTTTAAATTGGGACTTAAGTCAAATACGTGACCTCCAATTAGGTAAAAGTTCATGCGTTGTTTCATCGTAGCATACACATTATCGTCGTAGCGATCTGTTTCCAAAAAGTTAGGTACGGATAATCCGAAATAGGTTTTTTCAGAATGCAAATACAATCCCGCTCCAACATTAGGAGAAAATTGATTGCGAATATTATCTTGAAACATCACATCATTAGGATTGTAAATATTCAGTTTCCCATAATCAACATCTAATAGATTTGCTGTTCCTTTAACTCCAAATGACAATTTATAATTGCGATTTAAATCAATCGTATACGACAGATCGACCGAAATATTATTTTCTTCCATCGCTCCTAAACGGTCGTTTACAACGGAAACCCCTAAACCCAATTTAGAATCTCCTAAAGGCGTATTGACGGAAAAAGCCATGGTCTTAGGCGCTCCATCTAAACCAACCCATTGAGTGCGGTGCAAACCAAAAATACTCATGACACCACGAGAACCTGCATAAGCCGGATTTACATTTATAGTGTTATACATATATTGTGTATACTGAGGATCTTGCTGTGCTTGAACTTCAAAAAAGCTCAACATCGATAAGGTCCCTATAATAATTCCCTTGCTAATTGTAAATGTTTTCATGTGCTCGTCTTTTAGTTATGCTTTAAATGAAAGTCAACTGCTTTAAAATCACAGGTACCCCTGTGCGTTATGATATTTTTGTTCCTATATACTGTATTCAATAACTACGCAAACCGCCTGTTTTTGTTTGGTTAAATCCCCCCATTGCTAGCTAGTCTTCCTCCGCCTGCAATACTTTACAAGCGATACTTTATTACATGCTCTTATATATTAATCGGCTGCTATAGAAAAATCGTTCGAGAGCGGCGCTTAAAAAATTCTAATATCTCCAAAATTCCCATCAATAAAGTTTCGCAACTGGTTATCGAGTGAAGACTTGAAAATTCAAACACTCCACAGATTTCACGTACCAACTGAAAAAGGGCAAATTAATCAACCAACACCGTCAACACTCTACAGCGCCATTAGAAGTTAATTTGTTTTACATAGCTACTATAAATTAATGAACCTTTTTTGTACTTGTACTTTTTCCTTCAAAAAATCGCAAAAAGAGATTAATTTAGATAAAAATCAATAATAATGACATTTTGAAATTTTCGAAATATGCGTTTATCGCGCGCTAAAACGACCAATATCTTCCATAATGGCGTCTTATCTTTGATAACATCAGCCCGTTGCCTTTCAAAATTACAATTTTTACCTGCATAATTTGCATTTTTTGAAATAATTTTTTAACAAAAACTACAATAAGAGTGTTTTCAATAATACATAAAATTATATTTAATTCATTTTTTTTAAACTAAAAACAAATAAACACAATCAATAAAGATAATTTTAAAAAATATGATCAACAAAACTTAGCAAAAGAATCAATATCATAAAAATTAGATGAAATTGATTTTTATTCCATTTTTAAAATAAAACTAAAAGAACCAATAAAATCTCATTATGAGATTTTATTATGTAGTAAAAAAAAACATTTTGGGACTATCTAAAATACATAAAAGATAGATGCTCACTTACCTGATTTACACATCACAAAATCATATATTGATTCCTTGACGCCAAGCGCCGCCAAGCACATCTTCACTGTTGAATTGACGAAGTCGAACGGAGAAGTTCTGACCGCAGTTACCGCTGAAATAAATTGGAAATGGGAACTTGAAAATTTTGACATAAAAAAAGGACAAAGAAATTAATTTCTTTGTCCTTAATGGTGGGCGATGAGGGATTCGAACCCCGGACCCTCGCGGTGTAAACGAGATGCTCTGAACCAACTGAGCTAATCGCCC
>DCKE01000011.1 GCA_002320285.1 Flavobacteriaceae bacterium UBA1682
TAGTGATCAGTAAACAGTGATCAGTGACTAGTTCGGGAATCGAAAATCGGGATTCGGGATTCGAGGATTGTCGTAGATGAAAAACCACCTATATATAAGGAACGAGAAATTCACAATTAACCGACGATTTACGATTAACGAATTACGATTAACGAATTACGACTCACAAAATCCACAGAAGCAACACCATTTATAAGGAAAAGAAAAATCAAAATAACTATATTTGACCAGCTATCACTCTATATAGTAAAGCTCACTCACTCTTTGTTTATGCAAAAAAGTAAAATCTTAAGAAAAATCTGGTATAAACTATCCTCTAAACAACGTTTTGCGATTAGGAAGTGGTATTACTTCCCCATAGACAGCTATGATCTACTTACAAAAAAAAGACACCCGATGGTTCCTCCACGTGGAGCGATCTATACAGGATCGGCAGCGAGTGCTGTTAATTTTTTAAAACAAGGTCTTTATCAACTCGATTTATTAAAAGAACTGACACCTTTAAATCCACAAAGCTCCGTTTTGGATATCGGAAGCGGCATCGGTCGGACAGCCATAGCTCTGACAACGTATTTAAAAAATGGCGGAAGTTACGATGGTTTTGATGTTGTCAAAAGCGGCGTAGACTGGTGCAAAAAAAAGATCAAAAGCCCCTTAGTTCCATTTACCTTTAAATACATCCCTATATACAACGACCTATATAACGATACTGGAGCACAAGCAAACACGTTTGACTTTCCATACCCCAATCGTTCATTTGAAATTATTTTCTCTTTTTCTGTATTTACACATATGCAAATCGATGAAATTGAAAATTATTTAAAGGAGATACACCGAGTGCTCGAAGATGGAGGCGTATGTCTTTCTACGTTTTTCACTTATACAGATGAGACGGAAGAGTATATAAGTCAAAATAAATCCTTTTCCTTTCCAATCCTAAAAGACCAATACCGACTAATGAATACCAATGTGAAATCGGGAAATATAGCGATTCATCAAAATCTCCTAAGACAACTAATCGATCGTTCAGACCTTCATATAATAGAGTTAATCAATGGCAAATGGAAGTCACCGAATCCAGTAACTGTTGGAGAATATCAAGATATCGTCATCTTTAAACGAAAATAACTTAAATAAGCTATTTTTGTTAGTCTCCACTTATTTTTTGATTTCATTTAAACGATGATTGCAGTTCGAAAAAAACCTGTTTTATCCATTTAGGTCTTTCTTCTGCAAGTCATTGGCTATTCGATAGCACATCCAAACTAAGAATAACCCAACGATTACAATAACCGACCACATCAACAGTTTACTCTCATACCACTTTTCCTCCCTTGCTGGTGGTTCGCTATTGGCAGAAATAGCTTGTTTAAAATTCGAAGCATATAGAACAGGCAGTTCTTTAGGAATATCATTTTTAAAATGAACAATATCATAATTAGGTGGTTCATTCATATTCACGTCGAGGTAAATGGATATATCTTGCTTTTCTTCTAGGTAAACACAGAGATAAACAGGAATCCCATATATCTGAATAGCGCCAAGGCGCAGTGGCTCATTGTTTTGATTCCCAACCACTAAAACATCTCCGCTTTTGACCTTCAACAGATCCGTAAAAACAGTTGAAGAATTTTTAGATGACATCACAAAATCGAAGCCATTCCAGTTACTTCGCCTATAGTAGTTTTTAGGACTAATTACTTCCATTTTTATCTTACCGACCACATATTGATTCTTAAGATCGGGAAAAGAGATATAACTTTTTTTATCACTACTATCTCTTTGTATCAATCTTCCCAATGACAACAATTGCCATTCAGGCTCCACCATTGGCAGTTTCTTTTTTGTTTTAACCGACCAGATTTCAATGGGCTGTTCTTGACTGTTGAATAACATGATTTCATAGTAAGGGTAATTACCTTTGGGAAAAGACAATTCGAAAACCTCATCATTTTCATTAAAGTGTTGGTCCAACTTTGATATATCCAATTTAGCTTGTACTAAATACCATTGTTTTCGATCATGACTACCTCGAATTTGAGCCTGTTTGCCTAACGCATCCAAACTTTTGATCTGAACATACATCGACTGGATCTGTTGATCATTTTCGACAATAACAAAACTATTTTTAGAATCTGTCGCTGTGTTTACAATTTTTAAATCATCATATTGGACCTTGTTTTTTAATAATGCCTGATCTTCTATAAAATAGGCCAGTTCCCTACCTTGTTGATCTTTAATACGAATTCCATTAAATGCATGATCTCTCGCTAAACCAATCATTTCCTGGCTCAAAGCAATACGATAATATCCCGATTTCTCAACCTGCGCTAAAGACTCTGTATATAGATTTTGCGCAAATAAAGAGGAGCACCCCATTAATGATAATAAAAAATAAAAAAAACGCATAGCCGTAACAGTTATTCTTGTTCGTTAACTTGATCAGAAGATTCCTTTTGATCTGTTTTAGACTCACTTCCACCCAACAAACCTTTAATTCTATTCAACAGGAATGCTATTACTAAAATAATCAATCCGAGTAGCACGAAAGACAACACTTTTCCGCCCTCGTTCATAGACCATACGTCTACAATATAAAATTTTACTATAGTAAGCCCCAATAAAGCCAAGGCTATTTGACGTAAAAAAAGTTGATGCTTCTTGATGCCTATAAAGGTCAACAGCAAAGCAATTCCTCCCCATACTACCGGATACACAATTACATGTGTGTTTTTTAATATGGAACGGTATGCTTCAAAACTCATTTGTCCGTTCATTCCATTTAAAAGTAGTGCACAATTATCAATCCATAAAGAAATCAATATCAAACAGGAAAGAGGTAACATCCAACGAACTATTTTTGGAGAGCTACTATAACTTGGATGAATATAAAACTGCCTCAATAAGACGATCAATGCTGGAATAGCGAGAAAGCAGATTAAAAAGTACCTAACATTTAAAATACCCTCAACAAAAATCTCCATTCTAAAATTTCCTAGGTTGCCCCAAAAAAATAAAGTAACGACAAATAAGAACAATCCATTAACTACATAGTTCAACTTGCTCTTACTCGACAGCAAAAACACTATAGCTGCAAAAGTAGCACTGTAAACCAGAAACACAATTACATTCAAACTCCCTGTAGCCGTTGTGTCTCCAAGTAATTCCAATTCCTTGTTGATTTCCAACATGGGTACCACATAGCCAATAACCCGCACTATGATAGGATATAAACTAGCTCCCCAATACTTTATATCGTAGCGTTTCAACAATTTCTGAGCAGCAAAAAAGGAGGTAAACACTACTAATCCTGTAATGAATATTGGATTAAAAATAAAGGTTTCATAGGAATCAACACTCCATGTACTGATATCCATTATATAAGAAATCAATCCTAAAAAGGATACTAAAAGAAACCCATTATAGAAAATTTTAAGTTTAGATTTTATAAATAACACTAATAAAACCACACTTTCCACAGCCCAGAACATCGTAATATAATGCCCGTTTAGTTGAATCGGAACCGCCAAAGTGACTAACGAAATCACCACGCCCAAGACCGTATATAAATACAGAGAGTTTATTTTTTGCTTTTTCCACAAACCGTACAACACCGCAGCATTAACTAAGGCAAAAATCATTACGATCAGCCCCCTTAAATTTACGCCTTGATAATCTGCAAATAAATATAAAAACACCCCTAAAAACACCATGTTATTTAGTATTATCAATAGAATATGAGGGGTCACTTTTTTGTCTTTAGCCGTATTCGCCAAAACAACGATATAAAACTGCAAGAAGAATAATCCTGCAAAAATAGAAGCTCCTAAATATTGGTCGACAAATCCGTTTGCGACCCAAGTCATTTTAAAAATAGCCGTCAAGACAAAAGCGATGTATCCAATTATAATCCAGTTTTTCTTAAAGGACAAATAGAGCATACCCGAATTTAAAATTAATAAATACGAAAACAACACCACATAATTTCCTGTACCGGTACTCACCATTAAAGGCGCCATAAAGCCTCCTAATAAAGAAAATACGGCGAGTTCTTTCCTGTTGTATAACAACGATAATGCAACTGAAAAACCCGTGATTATTATTAATAATATAAAAGCGGCTGTTTGACTAAACAGTTCATATTCGCGAAAAGCTAAGGTAATTGTAATATAGAACACGGAAATTCCACCACCAACGAGTAAAGAAGAGAATACGTTCAAAGATTTTCGCAAGCGATGTGCTATTCCAATCATTATTGCCCCAGTCAAAATACCAATTCCTACACGCCCCACTTCATTGATCCATTCTTGATCAATAGCGTATTTGACAAAAAACCCAATTCCCAACACAAAGGTTATAATTCCTATTTTCGTTAGTATATTGTCCGAAAAAAACAACTCTAAAGCAGATTTTTTCCTAGGATATTTGAGCCTATTATCTTGTGGTTGTTCAGGCATAGGAATTTTTACTGCAACAACAGGAACTTCCATGTCAAGATCTTGATCTGCTGTCACAATCGTTTCTTCGCCAATTTCAATATTAGAAACAATAGGAGCCGGAACTATTATAGGATCTAAGTTTGCTATGACTTCTTTGAGTTCACTTATAGACTGTACTGTATCTTGTTCAGAAACAACGTCCTCAACGACCAGCCCTTCTTTCCCTACTACTGTACGTGTCGAATTTTCCTTCAGCATTACTGACAGCTTATGGATTTCCTGTTCGACCGATCCTAAACGAACAAAAAGTGAATCCAATTTAGAATGGGTTGAAAAAATCTTTGCTAATCCCACTATAAATAAAACGATTACAGCTAAAATAACTATAACCATCAAAAAAATAAATCCTTCCATAAATCATCAATAAAAACATGGTCCCACTTTACAAGAAAGACACAATTACATCCAAATATACAATATTCTTAAATAACAAGGAATCCTGTTTTAAAAAACTATAAAAGCCTTCAATTATTAAATCGATTCTTGATATTGATTTAAAAAAATCAATATACTAAGCGTCTTTTTTTCTCCATATACCTCCACAGCCCTTAACATAAGGATATCTAATTTTGGAAAAATAATAATTTTTTGTGGAAATAATTTTGTTATTATCACATTATTCACTATATTTATATAGTTATTATATTAATCGATTTCAATATATGCAAATTATTTTTTTGTGTTTTTATAAATAAGTTACATTGTGTTTTTTCATGTTTTACACTTTTACCTCTTTCAATTGCGAAAGAGGTATTTTTTTTAAGTAGGATCGAACATAAGCTGTTAATGCATTTCAAATCTCCCACTCTGCGGTTTAAATTATTTTTGCCCCTAGGCTTCTAGTTTTATAAATACGAATTGCTCACTGAAAGTGATAGACCTCTGCGTTAATTATATAAAACGAATTTGTTGTGAATAGACATCTAATGGTTTAATTTTGCCGCTTTAAAAATTGGTCCATAATGAATTCAACACCTGCACACGAAACAGCTGCTGCACACCCCATTTACAACTTACAATTTGGACTTGTATGTTTGAGTTCTCTGCTTTTTTCTGCCAGTTTTAATATGTTAATCCCCGAACTACCTAGTTATCTAACAGGTCTTGGAGGCGCGGAATACAAAGGTCTTATTATTGCGCTGTTTACGTTGACAGCAGGAATATCTCGTCCATTTAGTGGCAAACTCACAGACAAAGTGGGGCGAGTTCCCATAATGGCAATTGGTTCTATCGTTTGTTTTATCTGCGGTTTTTTATATCCCGTGTTGACCTCTGTGTCTGGTTTTTTATTTCTACGACTGATACACGGATTCTCAACCGGTTTTAAACCTACAGCCACTGCTGCATATGTCGCAGACATCGTACCTAAAGAACGTTGGGGAGAAGCACTGGGGATGCACGGCATCTGTTTTAGTACCGGTATGGCCATAGGACCAGCACTAGGTAGCACAATCAAACTCTACAGTTCGATGAATGTTTTATTTTACGCCTCCTCTCTACTTGCTTTACTGTCTATCTTGATATTGATGAATATGAAGGAAACTTTGGAAACTAAAGAACGATTTAGATGGTCGTTGCTAAAAATATCTGGGGCAGATGTATTTGACAAACAAGTTTTTCCCGCGGCCCTAATTACCTTTTTATCGTATATTTCTTATGGAACCATCTTAACGTTGATTCCTGATTGGAGCGATCATTTGGGTTTGACTAACAAAGGGACTTTCTTTATGGTATTTACCGTTTCGTCATTATTGATACGTTTTGTAGCGGGAAAGGTCTCCGATCAATACGGACGAGTCAAGGTTATCTTTGTCGGATTGTTGTTGCTTTTTTTAGCTTTAATCGTTATTGCTTACTTCGAAACAGTAAATGGAATCATCGCTGGTGCATTTATTTACGGAATTTCCCTAGGTGTTTTATCACCAGCACTTAATGCGTGGACCATTGATTTTAGCAGACCAAACGAAAGAGGGAAAGCCATGTCTACCATGTATATTGCCTTAGAGGCTGCTATTGGAGGAGGTGCCCTATTCGCTGGATGGTATTACCATGATATTATCAGCAATATACCCGATATTATTTATGTCTCTTCGGCCATTATTGTAATCGCTTTGCTGTATTTGGTTTGGCGAAACCGTAATGCAAAAAAAATAAATCTACCTCAATAAAACTAAAAAGGCAACCCATATCGGATTGCCTTTTTAGTTTTTATAACTTTTTAAAAATAGTGATGGCATTATGCCCACCAAATCCGAAGGAGTTATTCATCGCATAATTCACTTCTTTTTTAACGGCTTGATCTCTAATAATTGTAATACCTGTGGGTATTTTTTCATCCAAATTTTCAATATTGATAGTCGGCGGTATAATTCCATTTTCAATAGCTTTTATACATAAGATAGATTCCACTGCTCCAGCGCCACCAAGTAAATGCCCTGTCATGGATTTGGTCGCACTGATTACCATCGATTTAGGCTGATCACCAAAAACTGTTCGAATCGCTTCCATTTCGCATAAATCTCCTACAGGTGTTGACGTAGCATGTGGATTTAAATAATCAATATCCGCTGCTGTAATACCTGCCTCTTCCAAAGCCAAGTTCATAGCATAAGCAGCTGCTTCACCATTTTCAAGAGGCGAAGTCATGTGATACGCATCAGTGGTCATGGACGAACCGACAACTTCACAATATATCTTTGCTCCTCGTTTCTTAGCGTGTTCGTATTCCTCTAGAATCAATGCTCCTCCACCCTCGGCAATAACAAAACCATTTCTGTTAGTATCATAAGGTTTACAGGCACTTTCTGGATCATCATTAAGATTGGACATCGCTTTCATCGATGTAAAACCACCTATGGAAGCCTCGGTAATCGGAGCTTCAGACCCACCTGTAATCATTATCTTAGCCTTTCCCAGTCTAATATAATTCACCGCATCCATAATAGCTGTGTTGGTGGAAGCACAGGCAGACACCGTGGTAAAACTCATTCCTCTATATCCATATTTAATCGCAATCATTCCCGGAGCCATATTTGCAATAAATTTGGGTATCAAAAATGGATTAAATCGCGGCTGATATTTATTTTCAACATAATCTTTAATTTCAACCTCTAAGGTTTCCATACCGCCTTGTCCACTTCCCCAGATCACTCCGATATCATAAGGCGAAATCACGGAAGAATCAAAATTTGAATCTGCTATTGCTTCAGCCGCGGCATATAAAGCATATTGCGTAAATAAATCCGTTTTTTTAATTTCATTTCGATCTAGATAAATCGAAGGATTGAAATCTTTTACTTCACAAGCAAAATGTGTTTTAAATTTTGAGGCATCAAACCGCGTTATTTTTCCAACTCCGTTAACACCCGAAACCGCATTATTCCAGAAAGTCTCCACATCATTACCAAGTGGAGAAACGACTCCCATTCCAGTTACTACAACTCTTTTCATCTGTTAAATATATTTTTCCGTTATGGTCATATCATATAATCTAAGCGCACTTTGGCTTTAATACACGCTTTTTTAATTACGATCTTTCCGTTTTATTTGTTATTTTATTGTTTGAGTACACCTTCTCTAATGGTTTGACAGACATTCTCTTGTAATACTTTTTCCAAAATTAAAGAAGCCAACAAAGCCGACTGTATCAAAAATGCTTGTGCTCGAGACGATCCTTTAAAATTAAAAACTTCATTTTCACGCCCTTCTTCTAAAAGATCGGACAACCAAGCAATGATCGTCTGCCCTAAAACCGTTAATGCTTGCTGCATTTCGGCAGACAAAGTATCGTAAGAAGGTGCCAAAGCCCCCATCAAACACACACAATTTTTAGCTTTCGACCGATCATAAATTTTAATAAATTCCTCTAACTGCATTGTATATTCCAACTCACTCCAACTCGCTGTCAAATCTTGAAAAGAAACAATCGTCTGTTGAATAACAGTCAAACCCAAATCGAATTTGCTAGGGAAGTGATAATGAATGGCAGCATTTTTCACTTGCAACAGCTTAGAAATGTCAGCATAACTAAAAGCATTAAAACCTCGGGTTCTAATAAACTGATCAGCTAAATCTACTATTTCTTGCTTCGTATCTCTCATTTGACAAATATATAAAAAATACTTATTAGTAAGTAAGTGAATTTGACATAAAAAAAAGCCAATATTTCATTAGCCGTTTAAGCATATCTACAAATCCAATTGCATGATATAATCGTCCATTACATACCCATTCCCTATTTCAGCTACTACAGCATCAACCGTTACAAATCCATTGCGTTCGTAAAACGAAATCGCCTTAGTATTATCTTTATTGACGGTCAAATAAACCGCAAGTCCTCCATTGCGTTTTGAAAAGTCAATCACGCGGTTTAAGAGAATTTGTCCAATACCTTTTTTTTGTACTTCCGGTCTCAAATAAATTTTAGACAAAAAAACACGCTGATCCTGCTCCATAATATAGTCGAGATACCCCACAATATCTTGGTCAATACTGGCGACTTCCCACTGGAATCCTTTCTCAATCTCCTGCATAATTTTATCGGTGGAATACATATTGTCTAACATATAATCCATTTGTTGTTGAGAGATAATGTCTTTATAAGTTACCTGCCAAATAGCGCGTGCCACAGACTTTACCATATCGACATTGTCAATCGTTACTTTTTCAAAATCTACAATTGGAAATTCATTATGTTGGGCATTCATAAAAAAAGGATTTTTAATTAATAAACAAGTATGATTTTTCGTTGGGACCACAGTTACGTTTTTTTCAAACTCTGCCCCACCCGAATTTTGATGATTGACAAATCGAGCAGGCTGCACTAAATACACCACATAGAACCTCTTAACGGCAATAACCAAGAGCGGCAATATTACTATTTTTTAGACAGCAAACACAGTAAAAAACCATCATTTTTCACCACATATATAGGAAAGCACTTTGATAATTGGCTGCAGATCGTTGCGAGTGAATTAAAATTAAAAAAGCCGAACTCAATAAATATTGAATTCGGCTCTCAAAAAAAAGTTATTGACACGTACAATCAACAATCCGCATTTGCTTTTACAAAGAGATTTAATGTATCCGGAGAAAGAAAAGGAATATCCAATCCCAATCCACGAATAATAAATACAATACCAAAAAATACAATCACTACAGGATAGTACTTTAAAATTTTTGATCGGAATGAAACCGAAAACAAATCTTTTGCATAGACTATGGCACTCATCAACGGCACAGTACCCAAACCAAATAAGGCCATATACAAAGCCCCTAATGCAATATCTTGTGTTGCAAGAGCTCCAAACAAGGCTACATATACCATTCCACAAGGTAAAAAACCATTAAAGAACCCTATTAAATACAAGGAGCCCTTTGATTTTTTTTTAAATTGTTTTCCCAAAGCTTGTTTCAATTTCGATACCAAACGGTAAATCGGCATTAAAAAGTTTAGTCTCCCCAATCTTTGCTGTGGTATCATCACATAAACAATCATCAATACCCCTATGATGATCGAGACCTGCTGTTGCAATCCCGCTAAAAAAAGACCTTTACCGAAAAAACCAAATATCAAGCCTAAACTAGCATAGGCAGTTATTCTTCCTAGGTGATAAGTACATATTTCGATTACCTTCTGCGCTGTATTATTCCTTGAAACAGGAAGCATTATAGCAATCGGACCACACATACCGATACAATGTAAACTGCTTATGAGTCCGAAAATCAACGCTGTAATCAAAATAACCTATTTTAAAGTAAGGTATTCCGTAACACGGTATCCTTTGTTTTTATGTTCCCAATCAACAGTTATATTCCAGCGACCGTCTACCAGATCTTTGTTAGGTATGAGCAAATTTGAAGAAGATAATGAAATTGGGATTTCAAAATCTAATTTCTGGTTAGACGGTCTGTAAAGGAATATAGTTCCTGTAATATCTTTATAATCAAATTCGTCTGAAAAAACGATTTGTAATCCGTCAGCAACTTGTATAAGTTGGACTGCCTGATTTACTTTATTAGAATTTACTTCACGATCATAAACGCCATCGACCTTTATTTCTTCTTGATAGTAATTCTCTGTCACTAATTCGTTATCGTAAGCAGAATTGGTTTGTACTTTAATGACATATTGTAAAATAAAAGCCATAAATAAAACTATAGCAATAACGATTCCTGTTCCCCAATTAAATTTCATAAGTACTTATTTATTAATTAATCAAAATGGTTTCGCAATCCTTATATAGTAATATTGTTGCTTACAACAAGCCGTTAATTGTGCGATTCCATTCTTTATTTTAATTGAAGGTTCTTGGCCCTAAGAAATTCGTAGTGGTTGTTTCTACCAATTCATCGCCATCGTATACTTCAATTTTCACATTTGTTTTATAACTTTTAAGAAATGCCGGATTGATTTCAATAAACAGTGTTCCCTGTGCGTACTCGCCTTTTTCAATTTTAATCACTGGTTTACCAACCAATATAACTTTTCCCCCTTTAGGATCCGCTATTTTAAAATTAATTTGTTCGAAATCCTTAACCGTTTTATTTACTATTTTAAAGGTATAAACATTACTTATATTTTCTCCTTTATGCTCAAACGTTTGTCCAGGTAATCGCAACACTGTAGCTTCTACATCATTTCTTAAAAACAACAATCCACATAAAATCCCTATCAAGATAAACAAAACTGCCGTATATCCTTTCATTCTAGGTGTAAAAGTGAATTTTTCGTTTTTAACGATTTCATCCTCAGAAGCATATCGAATCAGTCCTTTCGGCAGATCAATACTCTCCATGATATGATCACATTCATCAATACAAGCCGTACAATTCACACATTCCAACTGGGTTCCATTACGAATATCAATACCCGTAGGACACACGTTGACACATTGTTTACAATCAATACAGTCACCAACGCCTTCTTCTGCTCTATTTTGATCCTTTTTAAATTTTGCCCGACCTTGTTCCCGCTCTCCACGAACGTGATCGTAGGCCACAATAATCGATTTATTATCTAATAGAACACCTTGCAGTCTCCCATAAGGGCAAGCAATAATACAGACTTGTTCTCTAAACCAAGCAAAGACAAAATAGAATACTCCTGTAAAAATCAACAAGGCTATTATGGTGCTTATATGATCTGCTGGACCTTCTTTAATCATAGCCAAAACCGCATCACTTCCAATAATATACGAAAGGAAAACATTGGCTATTAAAAATGAGATGATAAAATACAAAATCCATTTAAACGTTCTTTTGCGTATTTTCTCAGCGTCCCATTTTTGCTTTTTTAATCGGATTTGCGCTCCCCGATCACCGTCAATCCAGTAATCAATTCGCCTAAAAACCATTTCCATAAAAATGGTCTGTGGACAAATCCATCCACAAAATATTCTTCCAAATGCGACGGTAAAGAGTGTTACAAAAACCACCCCTACAATCATCGATATCACTACCAAATAAAAATCTTGTGGCCAAAATGTGAATCCGAAAATATTAAACTTACGATCGATCACATTTAATAAAACAAACTGATTGCCATTAATTTTGATAAATGGAAAAGAGAAAAGCATCGCGAGTAAGACATAACTAACTATCTTCCTCTTGTTATAAAATTTTCCGGAAGGTTTTTTGGGGAAAACCCAGGCTCTTTTACCTTCTTCATTTATTGTACCAATAGTATCTCTAAAACTTTCATCAGGTAATTTCGACATCGCATCTCAAGTTTTAAACCGATATAAGCTCAGGTATTACAACCTCAGCTTATATCGAATAATAATAATTTTAGTTATTCTACTGGATTCGGTTCCGTAGCAGGTACCGAATCATTAGCAACCTCACTTGCAACGGTAGTGGCAGGTGCCGCTTCTGTGTTATCAACCCAAACTTCTCCTTCTGCAGCTTTAGCATCAGCAGGATTGGTACCGTGAAGGGTTAAAACATAACTCGCTATCTTAGCAATATCTGATGGTTTGATGCTAGTTTTCCAAGCAACCATACCTTTACCATCTCGACCACCTTCCATAATGGTATTAAACACATTTTTAATACCACCACCAAGAATCCAGTGATCATCAGTTAAATTTGGTCCAATTCCACCTCCACCATCTGCGCGGTGACAAACGACACAGTTTACTTCAAATAGTTTTTTACCTTCAGCTAAATCAGCGGCATCATCTAAAAACACTACTTGGTCTGCTGTCAACATATCTGGAGCTGTTTTCTTGTATTCTTCCACAGCAAGTTGAGCAGCTAACATTTCTTTCTCGAATTCTGTCGTCTGATTATCACCATTAAACATGTGGAATCGCGCCATATAAACTACTGCAAAAACGATCGTTGCATAGAATAAATATACCCACCATGGTGGTAGCTCATTGTCAAGCTCCTTGATTCCATCATAATCATGGTCTAACAGCAAAGCACCTTCTTCATCGATACCTTTTGTACGCGTTAGTTTTTTCATCAATTTTTTATAGAAAGCCGATTCTGTAAAAGGCAAAGCTTCTAAACGCTCCTGTTCTGCTCGTTCCTCTTCTGTCATTAATCTCGACATTACTTTATCGGTAGCTGCAGCAACAATTTCAACCGCTATTAAAGCAAATAAAAATAAAAACAAAAGCACTAACACCACTGGATACGTCATAAAAGCAGGTTGATCACCTGAATCAATAGCGTACTCCAAAGCAAAGAAAAACAAAGCAAAGAGGACAGGAACTCTGACGTATACTGGAAAATATTTTTTCATGTCTACTTATTTTTTTGATACATTATTCATTTCTAATTCTTCCTCAAAAGGAAGCTGACTCAACTCCTTGATTTTATCTTTCTTATAAGTATAGACCCACAGGGTAAGTCCTGCGAAAAAGACAAAGAAAATGATCAAAGCGATGATCGGATAAATCTCAATTCCTGAAATCGTATCCATATTGTGTTTAATGAACTTTAACATAGTCGACTATTTTTCAGCTGTTTTAACCTTAATATCCGTACCTAGACGTTGTAGATAAGCAATCATTGCTGTGATTTCACGTTCACTCATCGGAACAAATTCTTCACCACGCGTTGCTGCATTCTTTTTACTTTCCTCATAACTTTTTACGAAGTCTGGGTCATTTTCTAGGTTTTTCTCGATTTGTTCCGCTTGAGCTTTCATATTGGCTCTTGCATTAGTAATGTCTTCTTCCGTATATGGAACACCTAATTTAACCATCACTCGCATCTTCGTTTCTATGTCTGAATGGTCCATCACTTTATTATCAAACATCCATTTATAGGCTGGCATGATTGAATTTGGTGACGTACTTTGTGGATCATACATGTGATTAAAATGCCAGTTGTCTGAATATTTACCTCCGATTCTCATTAAATCCGGTCCGGTTCTCTTAGACCCCCATAAGAATGGATGATCATAAACATATTCACCCGATTTAGAGTACTCTCCATAACGTTCCACTTCAGAACGGAAAGGACGAATCATTTGTGAGTGACATCCCACACAACCTTCTCGAATATATAAATCCCTACCTTGTAGCTCTAAAGGAGAATACGGTTTAACACTTGAAATCGTAGGTATATTTGATTTGACTACTATGGTCGGAACGATCTGTATGATACCTCCAATCAAGATTACAACAGTAGCCAAAATGGTTAATTGAATTGGCTTTCTCTCTAACCAACTATGGAAACCTTCAGCACCAATTCTCTTCGGTGATATTTTAGCTAAAGCTGGAGCTTCTGCATATTCATCAACGATAGCTTCCCCTTTTCGCACTGTTTTATATACGTTATAAACCAATACCAACATACCGATAATGTATAGTGATCCACCAATAGCTCTCATCCAATACATCGGTAAGATAGCCGTAACGGTTTCTAAGAAGTTACCATATTTAAGGGTTCCGTCAGGATTAAAATCTTTCCACATTAAGTGTTGATTAAAACCAGCTACATATAAAGGAATGGTATAAAGTATGATTCCCAATGTTCCAATCCAGAAATGGAAATTAGCTAAAGTTTTAGAATACAGTTCCGTTTTAGTCATTCTTGGTATCAACCAATACACCATACCGAAGGTCATGAACCCGTTCCAAGCCAAAGCTCCAACGTGAACGTGTGCAACGATCCAATCCGTAAAGTGAGCAATCGCATTTACGTTTTTAAGCGACAACATCGGCCCTTCAAAAGTAGCCATACCATAACCGGTAATTGCTACAACAAAAAATTTCAAAACAGGGTCCACACGCACTTTATCCCACGCTCCGCGAAGTGTCAGCAAACCATTAATCATACCTCCCCAAGATGGAGCAATCAACATTACAGAGAATACAACTCCTAAATTTTGTGCCCATTCTGGTAAAGCAGAATACAATAAGTGATGGGGACCAGCCCATATATATAAGAAAATTAAAGACCAAAAGTGAATAATCGAAAGTCTATAAGAATAGATTGGTCTATTGGCTGCTTTGGGTAAATAGTAGTACATCAATCCCAAGAACGGTGTAGTCAAGAAAAATGCCACAGCATTATGCCCATACCACCACTGAACCAAGGCATCTTGTACCCCTGCATAAACCGAATACGATTTTAATGCGTGAACTGGTAATTCTAAACTGTTGAATATATGCAATACAGCCACTGTAACGAAAGTTGCGATATAGAACCAAATTGCCACATATAAATGACGCTCTCTTCTACGCATAATTGTCATGATCATATTGACTCCAAAGATCACCCAGATCAGAGCAATCATAATATCAATAGGCCATTCTAGCTCAGCATACTCTTTGGATGAAGTAAAGCCCAACGGCAGAGTAATAACCGCAGAAATGATGATGATCTGCCATCCCCAAAAGTGGATTTTGCTTAGTACATCACTAAACATTCTAGCCTTAAGTAATCGCTGCAAAGAATAATAGATCCCAGCGAATATAGCATTACCCACAAACGCAAAAATTACTGCATTGGTATGTAATGGTCTCAGTCTACCATAACTTAACCACGGTATACCGTCGGTTAAATTTGGAAACAAAAACAATACAGCCAAGAGCAATCCTACCAACATTCCTATCGCTCCAAATAAGATTGAAGCATAAAGAAACTTCTTTACAATTTTGTTATCGTAATAAAATTGTTGCACTTCCATAGTTGTTTATATTTGATTTTCATTATTTTTTTTAAGACTAGGCTCTTCCTTTTTAGATTTAAGTTCATCGTCAAAGAGCATGCGAACAGAGGGCGTGTAATCGTCATCAAATTGACCACTCCGAACGGATTTAATAAACAAGTACAAGAAGACCGCAGCAACAAAAATGCTGATACAGATTAAAATATAAATAACACTCATACCTCTATAATTTACATCAAAATTAACTTATCCTTTATTAATAAAACATGATATTTATCACGTTTCCCATCAATTTGATTGGTTTTTATTAATTTTTTTTTAAGATTTTTTATGAGAATAATAATTGCTCATAATCGTCACGAAACTGATCATCGATGCCGTACTAATTGGCATTAAAATAGCCGCTATAAGAGGCGATAAATGGTTACTAACCGCAAATGATAATCCAATAACATTGTAAGTAAGCGCCAAAACATAACTCATTTTAATGGTCTTAATCGCATTTTTCGAATAGGTCAAATAGTAATCGATTTTTCCAAACTGAGATGCGTCGAGTATAGCATCACTTGCCGGTGTAAAAACGTTGACATTTTCAGCGATCGAAACACCTACATTACTCTGAGCCAAAGCACCCGCATCGTTCAATCCATCACCAACCATCATCACATTGGCCCCGTTTTGTTGCAGTGTTTTTATATACTCGAGTTTTTCTTCGGGTTTTTGATTAAAGACCAAAGTCGTTGAAGTGGGCAATATCGCTTTTAAAAACGACGCCTCTCCTTCATTATCCCCAGACAACACATGTAGTTGATAACCTCTTTTAACCAGATTTGAAAATAAATCCTCCAATCCAGCACGATACTGATTTTCAAAAACAAATCGTCCTTTGTTCACCCCTGCTATTTGTATATATACTAAGGTTTGCACACTTTCAACAGTCTCTCGAACATCCAAGAATTTAGCCGAGCCGATTTTATAAGACATTCCATCGACAACTCCTTCTAAACCGGCGCCCGATATCTCTTGAAAACCTTCAACTTTCACGATTACACCTTGCGGTAAAAAACTATACAACCTTCGACTTAAGGGGTGATTTGATCCCCTGATAATGTTTTTTATAGCGCTTTTTTCTCGATCCGTCAACTCCTCTCCTTCATAGCGGATTTGAGATTCGATCTGGGTAGTCAGTGTACCGGTTTTGTCAAAAACCAAGGTGTCGACTTTAGCCAGTTGTTCGACTACAGTTACATTTTTAAGATAAAATTTCTTACGCCCCATTATGCGAATTACATTTCCCAAAGTAAAAGGAGCTGTTAGCGCTAACGCGCAAGGACAGGCAACAATTAAGATCGCTGTAAATACATTAAACGCAGCATTAACGTCAATAAAAACCCAGTAAACAAAGGCGATGATAGACAAGGCAATTAATGCCGGCGTAAAATAATGACTAATTTGATCCGTTATCGTCCTGTATTTGATATCTACCTTTTTCTGAAAAACATCATTACTCCACAACTGAGTAAGATAACTCTGAGATACAGAACTAATCGTTTCAATCTCTATTAATTCCCCCACTTGCTTACCTCCCGCGAACAACTTGTCGCCAGATTTTTTCTCTACCGGTACGGCTTCACCAGTTACAAAACTATAATCGATAAAAGCGCTCTCTGAGATCAAAATACCGTCAACGGGAAGCAACTCTTGATTTCTAATCAACAAGCGATCTCCGGGTTCCACATCGTAAATCTGTACTGCGGATTCCGACTTATCTAAATTGAGTTTTGTAACCGCAATTGGGAAATAGGATTTATAGTCCCTTTCAAAGGACAAAAAGTTATAAGTACGTTGTTGAAAAATTTTACCCAGTAACATAAAGAAGACCAAGGCACACATACTATCGAAAAAACCCTGACCATGTCCTACAACAATGTCGACCACACTACGAATAAACATCACGATTATCCCTAGAGCCATCGGTATATCTATTGTGTACATCTTTGAACGAATCCCCTTCCATGCGGCTATATAATACCCAGAAGCTGAATAAAAAAACACCGGTAAAGACAATAAAAGTATTAACCATCGGAAAAAATCACGATACTCGTTAATCCAATAATCATCAATGTTAAAATATTCAGGAAACGACAACATCATTACATTTCCAAAACTAAAAAAGGCAATTCCTATTTTATATATCAGGCTTCGGTCAATCGACTGCTTTTTAACATCATAATTTTCTAAACTTATATAAGGATTATATCCAATTCTCCCCAATAATAATGCAATATCCTTTAGAGAAATTACAGAGGAATCGAAAGTGATCGTTACCTTTTTAATTGGAAAATTAACAACAGAACGATAAATACCCCCATTCAGTTTTTGGAGATTTTCCAAGATCCAAATACACGAACTACAGTGAATATGAGGAATATAAAGCGTGACTACCGAAGTCTTCTCCTCCTCGAAATCTAATAGTTTGCTGCAAATTTCCGAATTATCTAAAAAATCATATTGTGTTGAAATCGCGTCTGGACTTGCTCCAGGAGATGACGCAAAATCATAGTAACTACTGAGATCATTTTCACTAAATATCTCATACACAGTTTGACAACCTTTACAACAAAATTCCTTGTCATCGTATACCACACGATTAAACTTAGTCACCTCATTGCCACAGTGATAACACATTAAACTCCCCATTTTTGCTCAAATTTACCTTTTACAAATTTCCTGTTATTCGCTTTGATAATATATGACATTTATCATAAATATTTATTATATTTGTATTGAGCAAAATAATAAACTACGTATTATGGGGAAGTGTGAACAATGTATAGTGCGAGAATTTAGTTCCTTAAAAGCTTTAACAAGAGAAGAACTCTTAACGATCTCAGATTCAAAAAGTTCTGTTGAAGTAAAAAAAGGCGACATTCTTTTTAACGAAGGTGATAATTTAAATGGGGTTTATTGTGTAAAAGAAGGTGTTTGTAAATTGACCAAACTAAATTCTAACGGTAAGGACACTATTTTAAAGTTAGTTACCAAAGGTGAATTGCTAGGCCAACGTTCGATGATCAATGAAGAGGCTTCTAATTTAAGTGCTGTCGCTTTAGAAGATATGAAGGTATGTTTTATTCCGAAGACTGATGTCATGAAGTATTTTTCTGAGAACAATAAATTTTCATTACTCATCACCAAAGACATCTGTAACCACCTCAAAGATGCCGATCAGGTCTTAGTCAATCACACTCATAAAACCGTTAAGGAACGTCTAGCAATTGTATTGCTTGGACTTCACGAAATAGCGGGTATTGATTCCATCACCGGCTCTTTAAACATTCAACTCTCCAGAGAAGATCTTGCCAATATGGTTGGTACGGCCACAGAAAGCTGTATTCGACTGTTGTCGGAATTTAAAAAAGATGGTTATATCGAGTTATCTGGAAAAAAAATAGTTATTAAAAGATTTGATCAATTAAAGAATCTTGCTGAATAAAAAGCCTTTATTTATATAAATTCAATCTTAAAAAGCGATACAGTTTATCTTTTAAATGATAAAAAAATGTATTTTCGCAGTATGATGAATAAAAGTGATATAGAGGGAGTAAAAACATTAATCAGTACTCCAAAAAGAATAAGTATAATTCCACACCGCAATCCAGACGGTGATGCGATGGGTTCTACGTTAGGTTTATACCATGTCTTAAAACAAATGCAGCACGACGTGCAAGTAATTGCACCCAATGCATTCCCAGATTTCTTAGCTTGGATGCCCGCTGCAGATCAGGTATTAATCTTTGAAGAAAACAAGAAAAAAGCCACTGAAAAACTTCAGCAATCGGATATCGTTTTCACTTTAGACTTTAATGTACTATTGAGAACTGGCGATGCTATGACCTCCGTTTTAGAAAGTCTAAATACGACTTTTGTAATGATTGATCATCATCAAATGCCGGCTGATTATGCCCAATTCACTTTTTCAGACACCACTTACGGCTCCACTTGTGAATTATTATATATTTTACTACAAGAACTCGATTTAGATCCTCTGATCAATAAGGATGCCGCCAATTGCATTTATACTGGGATTGTAACCGATTCTGGTTCTTTTCGCTTTCCGAAAACCACTTCTCAAACACATCAGGTAGTAGCTTCTTTAATTGAGAAAGGAGTCGATAATCCCGAAATTCACAACGCGTTGTTTAACAACAGCAGCTACAACCGTTTACAATTGCTAGGAAGAGCCTTACAGAATATGGTCATTCTACCCGAATATAGAACGTCCTACCTCTACTTAACGGAAGATGAACTCAACCAGTTTCACCATAAAAAAGGAGATACTGAAGGTTTTGTCAATTACGGACTTTCGATAGATGGAATCGATTTTACAGCATTTTTCACAGAAAACAAAGAAGAGGGAATTATTAAAATTTCATTCCGATCACTCGGCGACGTAGATGTCAATGAGTTTGCACGCAAGCACTTCGAAGGAGGTGGGCATATTAATGCGGCGGGAGGAAAATCTACCTTATCACTACCAGAAACCCTGGAAAGATTCAAATCCATTATAGCTTCTACTAAATCATAGTTTATGAAAAAGACCGCTTTCCTATTGAGTTTTTTTATTAGCATTTGCCTTTTAACGAGTTGCAAAGAAACAGAAGCACGAAAACCCGTCGCCAAGAGCATCGGAAATCCTGCCATGACTTCAGCGGAACGCAATAAAGAGCAAAACAAAGCAGAAGAACAACTTTTAAAAGAATTTATGGCCAAGGATAGCCTGAAACAATATATTTCTTCAAATCAAGGATTTTATTATATTTACGAGCATCAAAACGTCAGAGACTCCATCCGACCACAGAAAGGAAATCTGGTGGAATACGAATACGAGATCAGCGATTTAGACGGCAATATACTGTATTCCAAAGCGAATATCGGTATCAAAAGCTACTTAGTTGACCAAGAGGATCTTTTGATCGGATTGCGTCAAGGGCTTAAATTGATGAAAAAAAATGAACAAGTTACTTTTGTATTTCCATCGCATTTAGCTTATGGCTATAGTGGAGATCAAGATAAAATAGGAATTAACCAACCCCTTGTATATAACGTTCATTTGATCAATATACAAAAAGAACAATAAAAACTATAAAATGAAAAAAATGACCAGTTTATTTCTTAGCTTAATTGCTGTAATGTCAGCCTGTAGCTCTCCAAAAGAGCAATACGGAGACGGTTTATACGCCGATATCCAAACTAGTAAAGGGCATATTGTTATACAACTCGAATACGAAAAGGCACCGATGACCGTTGCTAATTTTGTTTCCCTTGCAGAGGGTACTAATCCATTTGTAGACAAAAAGTATAAAGGAAAACCGTATTATGATGGACTTACTTTTCACAGAGTAGTCAATGATTTCATGATACAAGGCGGTGATCCAAACGGAGACGGTCAAGGTGGTCCAGGCTATGTATTCAAGGATGAGTTTGTCGAAGGACTCACCCATGATAAAGCAGGAATTCTTTCTATGGCCAACAGTGGCCCGACAACTAATGGAAGTCAATTCTTTATCACTCATAGAGCCACTCCACATCTAGACGGAGTTCACAGTGTTTTCGGACACACCATCAAAGGTCTTGAAGTAGTCAACGCTATCCAACAAGGTGACAAAATTGAAAAAATCACCATCATTCGCGAAGGCAAAGAAGCCAAAAAATTTAATGCTGCGAAAGAATTTAAAAAGTATTTTGAAGAGGAAGCCAAAGCTCAACAAGACAAAAAAGCAAACCTTGAAAAAGCCCAAGCTAAATACCAAGCGCTTTTCACAGACCTTCAAAGCAAAGCAACCAAAACCGATTCTGGCCTTAGTTATGTAATCACCAAAAAAGGCAACGGAACAAAACCCGTACACGGACAAGACGTATTTATTCACTATGCCGGATTTTTCGAGGATGGAAGATTATTTGACAGTAGTCACGAAGACCTTTCAAAAGAATTCGATATTTTTAACCCTAGAAGAGCTGCAGCTAATCAATATATTCCAATCCCTTTTAAATTTGGGAACAAACAAGGTTTAATCCCCGGATTTATCGAAGGATTGGAGCAAATGAGTTTCGGAGACACTGCGGTCATCTTTATTCCTGCACATTTAGGATATGGAGAGCGCGGCATGGGAATGATTCCACCAAATACCAATTTGGTTTTCGAACTACAACTGTTGGAAAAACAAAACTAAATTTTAAAGGAGCGCTTTTCAAGCGCTCCTTTTTTTTGCTTTAAAGTACCCACTGATTACAACCTTTTACAAATACATGTGCGGACAACAACCCACCCACGTCTCTCTGTTCCGCTATCAGAAAAGAACCAATAACACAACTGACAATCTGAATCCAATATACAAATAGTAACATCGCTGTCCTACAAACAAGCACGCCTATAAATAATACTTAAGCTAAAAACACAGCAATACTTCATACAAAAGAATCGTCCTAACACAACACTACTTAGTAAATACCAAAAAAAATGGGATCGCCATTGTAGGCGATCCCATTTCATATTATATACACTAAAGATTTATTCTTCAACAAGCACCCATTCTCCTGAATTCAACAAAGCTTCTGCTTTTTTAAATTTCATGGTTTCAACTTCTCCTGTCATAACTTTCCTAAGAGTTACGGTATCATTTCTATTGATTTTCGGAGCATCTCTTACGATAGTTTCCTGAACCGGTTGTTGATGCTGCAAGGTTTCTCCCGCTTGATTCTGACGCACTTTTTCAACCGTCTCTTCAATATTCAATACTTCCTCTTTAGAAATCTGATAGTTATCTGCTTTTCTCACTTCTTTCGGAGCTTCTTGCACAGGTGGGTTCTGCACCGGTAAATCGCCTTTCATCAAGAATGAAATCACCTCTTGATTAATGTCGCCTAAGGTTTTCTTAAACAGATTAAACGCTTCAAATTTATAGATTAGCAAAGGATCTTTTTGCTCATGAACAGCCAATTGTACAGACTGTTTTAATTCGTCCATTTTTCTCAAATGTTTTTTCCAAGCTTCATCGATAATAGACAAAGTAATATTCTTTTCAAAATCATTCAACAAAGTCATCCCTTGAGAATTATAAGCCTTCTCTAAATCAGTAACAATATTTAGGTTTTTAAGCCCATCTGTAAATGGAACAACGATACGCTCAAATTGTCCTTTATTATTTTCGTATACATTTTTAATTACTTTAAAAGCTTCTTCTGCACTACGCACAGATTTCTCTCCATAACTATTAAAAACGAACTCATATAATTTATTCGTCAATTCTCCTTCAGACAGTTTTCTAAATTCATCTTCAGAAAAAGGCGATCCCGCTCCAAAATAACGAATTAATTCAAACTCGAAGTTTTTATAATCACCAGCAGCTTTACTTTCTACAACTACGTTTTCACAGAAGTCATACATCATATTAGCGATATCCACTTTCAAACGTTCTCCGAATAAAGCGTGTTTTCTTCTCTTATATACTACTTCTCTTTGAGCATTCATTACGTCATCATATTCCAATAAACGTTTACGAATACCAAAGTTATTTTCTTCAACT
This sequence comes from Flavobacteriaceae bacterium UBA1682, assembly GCA_002320285.1. Classification (GTDB taxonomy): domain Bacteria; phylum Bacteroidota; class Bacteroidia; order Flavobacteriales; family Flavobacteriaceae; genus Flavobacterium. The sequence goes on from DCKE01000011.1 coordinate 23,217, forward strand.
TTTTTCTGAGCCCTTTCAATAGATTTAGTCATCATAGAATGCTGAATCACCTCTCCTTCTTTAAGTCCCATTCTATCCATAACCTTAGCCACTCGTTCCGAACCAAACAAACGCATTAAGTTATCCTCTAATGAAACATAGAACTGAGAACTTCCCGGATCTCCTTGACGTCCTGCACGACCTCTTAACTGACGGTCAACACGACGAGAATCATGACGTTCTGTACCGATAATCGCCAAACCTCCTGCTTCTTTAACTTCTTTTGAAAGTTTGATATCCGTTCCACGACCAGCCATATTCGTAGCAATAGTCACGACTCCAGCCTTACCAGCTTCTTCAACGATTTGCGCCTCCTGCTTGTGCATTTTAGCATTCAATACATTATGAGTAATCCCTCTCATTTTTAATGAACGGCTCAATAATTCTGAAATTTCCACAGAAGTTGTACCAATCAAAACCGGTCTTCCCGCTTCTGATAATGCTACTACGTCATCGATTACAGCTTTAAATTTCTCACGAACGGTACGATAGATCAAATCCTCTTTATCAATACGTGATATACCGCGATTCGTTGGAATCTCGATAACGTCTAATTTATATATTTGTAAAAACTCTCCTGCTTCCGTCGTTGCCGTACCGGTCATACCAGATAGTTTTTTATACATTCTAAAGTAGTTTTGCAAAGTTACCGTTGCAAAAGTTTGAGTAGCCGCTTCAATTTTCACGTTTTCCTTAGCCTCAATCGCTTGATGCAAACCGTCAGAATAACGACGACCATCCATGATACGTCCCGTTTGTTCGTCTACAATTAAAATTTTGTTTTCGATAACCACGTATTCTGTATCTTTTTCAAATAAAGTATAAGCTTTAAGCAATTGACTCAAAGTATGAATACGCTCGCTTTTCACTCCAAAATCTTGAAACAAACGCTCTTTCTGCTCCGTCTCCTCATCTTTAGACAAGTTCATCTTTTCGATACGAGTCATTTCCATTCCGATATCCGGTAAAACAAAGAAAGTCTCATCAGTATCTTGAGAAAGGAATTTAATACCGTTATCGGTCAATTCAACTTGATTGTTTTTTTCTTCAATAACAAAATACAAGGCTTCATCCACTTTGTGCATGTCACGATTGTTATCTGCCATATATTGATTTTCGGTTTTTTGAAGAATTTGTTTTACTCCTTCTTCACTCAAAAACTTAATCAATGCTTTATTACGAGGTAAACTACGGTAAGCTCTCAACAATTGAAAACCTCCGTCTTTGGTATTTCCTTCGCGAATCAATCTCTTTGCTTCTGTCAAAAATCCATTAGCCAATTTACGTTGTAATTCAACTAAATTGTGAATTTTCGGCTTTAACTCATTAAACTCATGACGATCTCCTTCTGGTACAGGACCAGATATAATCAAAGGCGTTCTAGCATCATCAATCAATACCGAATCGACCTCATCAACTATGGCGTAATTGTGTTTTCTTTGAACCAGTTCTTCTGGTGTATGAGCCATATTATCTCTCAAATAATCGAAACCAAATTCGTTATTTGTACCATAAGTAATATCTGACAAATAAGCTTTACGTCTTCCTGGAGAGTTTGGTTGATGTAAATCAATACAATCTACAGACATACCGTGGAACTCAAAAAGCGGTGCTTTCCAAGCACTATCACGTTTCGCCAAGTAATCGTTGACCGTAACTAAGTGTACTCCATTACCAGTCAAGGCATTTAAGTAAAGCGGTAAGGTTGCAACTAAAGTTTTACCCTCACCCGTTTGCATCTCTGCAATTTTACCTTGGTGTAATACCACTCCACCGATCAACTGAACGTCGTAGTGAATCATATCCCAAGTCACCTGTTTTCCAGCAGCTGACCATGTATTTGCCCAATTAGCTTTATCTCCATCAATAGTGATATAAGGCTTTTCTAGTGCAAATTCTTTGTCTTTCTCTGTAACAGTTACTTCAACTGTTTCATTTTCTTTAAAACGTCTCGCTGTTTCTTTTACCACGGCAAATGCTTCTGGTAAAATCTCCATCAAGGTTTTTTCAGTCAAAGCATACGCTTCTTTCTCCAAAGCATCAATAGAAGAGTAGATAGTCTCTCTTTTATCAATATCGTTGGTTTTTTCAATTTCCTCTTTATAGGAGGCAATCTTAGCATCTTTTTCTGCTTTAGATTGTTGAATTCTTTCTTTAAAATAAAAGGTCTTAGCACGGAGCTCGTCATTAGACAAACTCGACAACGACCCTTCATAAGATCTAATTTTATCAATTAAAGGCTGTATTTCTTTGATATCTCTTTGCGATTTATCTCCTACAAAAGCCTTTAATATGGTGTTTATGAGATTCATAAATTATGTGTTAATTATATTATACTGTGTGTAAACAAATTTAAATAAAAAAAAAGCCTCTACTGAGACTTTTTCTATTATTATTTAGTATTCATCCTCGTTCCAAAGATAATCTTCGTCGGTAGGATAATCTGGCCATATCTCTTCCATGGACTCATAGATTTCCCCTTCGTCTTCGATGGATTGAAGGTTTTCAACCACTTCCAGTGGAGCCCCTGTTCTAATTGCATAATCAATAAGTTCATCCTTCGTGGCTGGCCACGGAGCATCGCTTAAATAGGATGCTAATTCTAATGTCCAATACATCTTAATCGATTTAAGTTTTTTGCAAAAATAATTTTATTACTGAAATAATCAAGTCTTTTTTATATTTTTTATGATAAAGTTAAGAACATTTATTATATCACCTTAGAAAAGCTCTTAAAAAGCCCCGTGTTTAACTATTCTTTGTCTTGACGAGGAATCCATTTCACTTCCTTTGCGTGCAGGTCAAAAGTCAATTTTCGTGCCAGTACAAACAGATAGTCAGAAAGTCTGTTTAAATACTTCAAAACAAATTCATCTGTCGGTTCTGACTCATTTAATTGTACTGACAAGCGTTCTGCTCTACGACAAACACACCGTGCTATATGACAGTATGACACTGTCGTATGTCCACCCGGTAATACAAAATGGGTCATCTGTGGCAGATAAGACTCCATAGTGTCAATTTCATTTTCTAAAAATTCTATATCAGCTTCCGTGATTTTCGGAATATTCAATCGTTCTTTCCCGTTTTTTAAAATCGCTTTTTCCGGATCTGTCGCCAATATAGCTCCAACAGTAAACAATCGATCTTGAATTTCAATTAAAGCTTCCTGATAAAGCACATTAATCTCTTGATCGCGTATCAACCCAATATAAGAGTTTAACTCATCAACCGTTCCATAACTCTCTATGCGGATATGATGCTTCGGAACACGTGTTCCCCCAAATAAAGCTGTGGTACCTTTATCTCCTGTTTTAGTATAAACCTTCATAAAATATTTTATTTATTTAATTCTCGTATCGCTCTCTACTACCCCATCTCTTAATCGAATAATCCGATGAGCATGTTCCGCGATATCTTCTTCGTGTGTCACCAAAATAACCGTATTACCATTTGCATGAATCTCATTAAACAACCCCATGATTTCAACAGAAGTTTTAGAATCTAAATTTCCCGTTGGCTCATCTGCCAAGATAATCGACGGTTTGTTCACCAATGCGCGCGCAACCGCCACCCGTTGTCTTTGCCCTCCAGAGAGCTGATTCGGCTGATGATCCATTCTATCAGACAATCCAACCTGCTTTAAGACTTCTTCAGCCCTTAAATTGCGCTCCTGTTTCGAATACCCAGCATAAACCATAGGCAATGCCACATTATCCAATGCCGTCATCCGAGGCAGTAGATTGAAGGTTTGAAAAACAAAACCGATTTCTTTATTGCGAATTTCCGCCAACTCATCGTCATTCATCTTACTGACATCCTTATCATTTAGATAATACGTCCCCGAAGATGGTGTATCTAAACAGCCTAGCAGATTCATCAAGGTTGATTTACCAGACCCCGACGGCCCCATCAAAGCAACGTACTCTCCCTTTTCAATAATCAGATCTATACCCTTTAAAACATAGACCGTTTCACTTCCCAATGGAAAATTACGAGTAATGCCCTGTATTTTAATAATGGGATGTATCATATATAACTACTTATTATTTTCAACTATAGACCAGTCACCATCGATTCAATTTTCAACAAATTCATCGCTGATCGCATGACCTAAGTCGAAATATTACTCAAATAAACAAAAAATCTTTTACTATTAGTAGAATAAGCCAACTAATTGTTACAGCATTAAAGCCTTATTGTGAAATGTTGCTTCAATTGTTCTTTGCGTACAAATCCCAATCCAAAATAATAAAAATCCATTGATACCGTAATATTGGGATCCCAAACCAACTGTTGCCAAAAGCTTCTTATTTCTGACGATTGGCTTCGCTTATCTACCAATACAAATGCATGGTTCCCCAAACCTTTTAAGGCCGCAACGATTTCAACTGCACCGAACTTCTGTACACGATCTATATAGATCATTTGTGTAGTAGTCTCTGAATCCCGCATGGAACCCAAAGAGGAAAAGAATACCGACTGCTGCGCTATTTTATCAGGAATGGGTTGCTCGGACAACCAAGCAACTTTTTGAGGCTTGAAATAAGCAAAAACGCGTTCGACAAAAACAGTCTTTTTAGGCATAGTATCCCACAATGGGTTCTTGATATACAAACCCTGCATAATCCAATTGAATACAAAAGGAGAATGTATGCCGTGCTCATTAGACGATTTTAACCAAAAAGAAAAGTATGCAAAAGGCCTCATAACGCGATTTAAAATTCAGTACAGCAAAAATACAGCTTTAAAAATGCTCGAATGAATTCGCTTCGAAAAAAAACCAAAAAAAATATCATTTTTTATCAGCACCCCAACTGACTGATTACTGCAAACTTACCGCACAAAGTCGCTATTTTGCTCGGAAAATTTAAAAAAAACTTGCCATAGAGTTTGTAGATAAGGAATTTGTTTCTATATTTGCACTCGCAATAAGCAACAAGGCCTCGTGGCGCAACTGAATAGCGCACTTGATTACGGCTCAAGAGGTTACTGGTTTGAATCCAGTCGAGGTCACGAAAATTAAAGCTCTTACTAAGTAAGAGCTTTTTTTATTTCTACAAGTGAAAGCAAAACCACTTATAAGCTCCTACAACACATGGAAATCAAATAATTGTAGTCACGCAAATCAAAACAGCAAATATGCGCTAAGTTTTCAATATTCTTTATTTAGCGTCAGTGTGTAACCGTCATCCCAGTAAAACAAGTGTTGCACATCGATATCTAAAAACAAAAAAAACACCCTTTAGGTCCTTATTATCTATTTTTTTCTAACCAATCGCATAAATCCTTTAAGGTTAATCCTAAAGTATGCAGATTCATTCAGCAATGTAGGACGGGAATTTCTTTGTCTTTTTCGCGGCAGGTAATGGCTCTTAGACAGTTTGGGCACTTGTAATGGTCGTGTGAAGCTGTTGTGCACAGGTAAATACCTCCTTTTGATTTGAGAAAGACAACCCAATCTTTGGTTTTTACTGGCCTGTTATTGTCCATGGTCGCTTAGCTGATAATTTCAACTTCGGCCGTTTTGAGCGTAGTACTGGTAAAACCCTGTAAAACCTTGACTTCATCTCTATACGCCTTGGAGAAATTCAGCAAAGCATCTTTTTTAAATCCTAAATTCGTAAAGAGTACTTCTCGTTCTTGGTCGGTTAACACAGCGATATCATCGATAAAAACATCGACATTATGTTGAAACGATTCGGTTGCTTCTTCTTGAGTATCTCCATATCCGCTAATCATTAGAGCTGGCGCAACTATACAAAAAAATACTTCCTCTCGACCTTCAATAACAACAAATTGTAACTGTATTTTAGTTTCAGTTATGCGAATCGTTTCTTCAATATTTTGCAAGGTCACACTCATAATCAGCAGTATTTAAGCAGTAATACGTTTATAATCAAATATATTGTACTAGATAAATATACTGCATTTTTTAAAATAAAACTGTTAAAGGTATTTCAAAAAAACACCTTTAACAGTTAGCAAAGAGGTTCGCAATTGCTCCCCTAAATAATTACCAGCGAATCACCGCGCTTGCCCAAGTAAATCCGCTACCAAAAGCCGCAAGTACTACTAAGTCACCAGATTTAATTCTTCCACCCTCCCACGCTTCAGTAAGAGCAATCGGAATGGAAGCTGCCGTTGTATTACCGTATTTTTGAATATTATTAAATACCTGATCGTCTGACAAACCAAATTTGTTTTGTATAAATTGTGAGATTCTCAAATTAGCTTGATGAGGAATCAACATATCGATATCTTTTACCTCGAGTTGATTAGCCTCCAGTCCTTCTTTAATCACTTCACTAAAGCGAACTACAGCATTTTTAAATACAAACTGACCATTCATATAAGGAAAATAGGAAACATCATCCGGATCGTTGTCTTTTACAATATCAGTTACCCACCGTTTTCCCATACCCGGAGCCAGCACCGTCAATTCCTCAGCATGCGCACCCTCGGCGTGCAGATGCGTTGAAAGAATCCCTGCGCCATCTGTTTCTGAACGACTTAATATAGCAGCTCCTGCTCCATCTCCAAATATTACAGATACCGATCGCCCCCTAGTAGTCATATCCAATCCAGTGGATTGTACCTCCGAACCAATCACCAAAATATTCTTATACATCCCGGTCTTGATATACTGATCTGCAACAGAAATCGCATATAAAAACCCAGAGCACTGATTTCTAACATCTAAAGCGCCAATGGTTTTGATACCCAAATCACGCTGTACCATAACACCGGGTCCAGGGAAATAGTATTCTGGACTGATGGTTGCAAAAACAATAAAGTCAATATCATCTTTAGAAATACCGGCTCGTTCAATGGCGATTTTGGCTGCCTTTACTCCCATTGATGTAGTGGTATCAACTCCTTTCACAACATGTCTTCGTTCATTAATACCAGTGCGTTCAACAATCCATTCGTCATTAGTATCGATTATTTTCGATAAATCATCATTGGTCACTACGTTATCTGGAACATAGTATCCCAATCCCGTTATTCTTGATTGAAACATATATTTGAGTTTTTGTTGTTTGTTTGAACAAACAAAAATACACTTTTTAGCAGACGAGAAATATCTATACTTAAAAAAGTAGTTTCTTTAGTAAGGCAATACTGTATTTTTATAGTAACTTGCATTTTTCATCAACAAAACCTAACGCTACATGAAACTATTTTACGCATCGTTAATAGGCTTATTTCTATCCAATTCTATGCTTGCACAAGAAAACATCACTTATCAAAAGCCCTCTAAAGAAATTTTAGCCCTAACCGAATTCGACAGAGCTCCCTCCGTTTCTATGGACTCTAAAAAAGAATATTTATTATTGAGTTATCGCAATACCTATAAAACACTCGGAGAACTCAATGAAGAAGAAATGAAACTAGCCGGATTGCGAATCAATCCGACCACAAACATCTCAAGTACCGTCACTTATATAAACAATCTTAAGATTCGTAAAATAAAAGACACGGATGATGTTCAAGTCAAAGGATTACCCACAAACCCGCGAATTACTAATTTATCTTGGTCTCCAGACGAGTCGAAAATAGCCTTTACCCATACAGCTACTAATGGAGTGGAACTGTGGTTAATGGATGTAGCAACAGCAACAGCCAAAAAAATATCCAACAACTACCTTAATGCCAATATTGGAAATCCGATTTCATGGTTTAAGGACAGCAAGGAATTACTTGTTAGAATGCTACCTGAAGATCGTCCTGCCCTAATCAATCCTAAAGACAATATTCCGTTAGGTCCAATCATTTCTACGGCAGTAGAAGGCACAGTATCTCAAAACCGAACCTACCAAGATCTACTAAAAAACAAAACGGATGAAATCAATTTTGAAAACCTTACGACTTCTGAATTGTACCGTATTGATCTAAATGGAAATAAAGCCCTGTTTAAAAAATCCGATATGTATGTTGGAGAATCCTTTTCACCAGACGGGAATTATCTACTGATCACTACCCTAGAGCGCCCTTTTTCGTATATAGTACCCTTGAGTCGTTTTCCGATGAAATCAATAGTTTATACTACTACTGGCAAAGAAGTTAAAAATGTCAATGACGTTCCATTAAATGAAATCATCCCTAAAGGCTTTATGGCTGTACGCGAAGGAAAAAGAAATATGGCTTGGCGAGCAGATGAAGCAGCGACTTTATATTATGTTACCGCACTGGATCATGGAGATCCGGCAGAAATAGTTTCGTTTAGAGATGAACTTTTTACCTGGAAAGCTCCCTTTGAACAAGCTCCAACTTCATTAGTCAAAATACCTCAACGTTATAACAGAATCATCTGGGGAGACCAAAAAACAGCGGTACTATATGATCATTGGTACGATACTCGTAATTTAAAAACATACCTTTTAGATCCTTCAAAAGCTTCTAATAACATCACGGTGGTTTTTGACAGAAACTCGCAGGATCTCTATTCTGATCCTGGAAATTTCGAAACCGTTAAAAACAACTTTGATCGCTATGTATTAGCCAAAGAGAACAACCACCTATTTTTAATCGGAGAAGGACATACACCCCAAGGTCAAAAGCCCTTTATTGAGGAGTTAAATTTAAAAACCTTAAAAACTAAAAGGCTTTATACGTCGGATTTAAAGGATAGAAAAGAAACGATTTTCTCTATTGAAGATTTCAAAAAGGGAAAAGTGTTAGTTTCTCTAGAATCAAGCAGTGATTACCCTAATTACTTCTTCCGCAATATTCATAAGAAAGATGATTTACAAGCGATTACTCATTTCAAAAACCCTTTTGAGAGTATTAAAAATGTCTACAAGGAAGTGATTAAATATACTCGTGAAGATGGTGTTGAACTTTCTGGAACGTTATATTTACCAGAAAATTATGACCGTAATGCGAAAAAAGAAAAACTACCCTTGTTGATATGGGCATATCCCACTGAATATAAGGACAAAAATAGTGCTGGTCAAACCAGCTCCAATCCCAACGAATTCACTTTCCCTTATTACGGTTCATTTGTATATTGGGTAACCAAGGGTTACGCCATATTGGATCACGCTTCTTTCCCAATAATTGGAGAGGGTACGGAAGAACCCAATGATACCTATATCAAGCAACTTGTAGCAAATGGAAAAGCCGCTATAGATGCCGTAGATAACTTAGGTTATATAGACAGAAAAAAAGTCGGTGTAGGAGGACATTCCTACGGTGCTTTTATGACCGCAAATCTACTGACTCATTCTGACTTATTTGCGGTTGGTATTGCACGTAGCGGCGCATATAATAGAACCTTAACTCCTTTTGGTTTTCAGCGAGAGCAACGAAATTACTGGGAAGCACCAGAGGTATACAACAGCATGTCGCCATTTATGACCGCAGATAAAATGAAAACACCAATGCTATTAGTTCATGGGGAGGCCGATAATAATCCCGGTACATTCACTTTACAAACCGAGCGCTATTTTCAAGCATTAAAAGGGTTGGGTGCACCTGTGAGAATGGTTATCTTACCCAAGGAAAGCCATAGCTATGTGGCTAAAGAAAACATTCTCCACCTATTATGGGAACAAGATCAATTTTTAGAAAAATACCTCAAATAAAAAAAATCCGGACTAGATCCGGTTTTTTTTTACTGATATTTTTTAAGTGCTAATTTCAGTTCTAACCCTTTTTCCAATTCTAAGGGATGATCAAAAAAGATTGCTTTTTTATTTAACGCTGCTTTGACTAAATAACCATCTCCTTTAAAGTAACACTCTTTAACTATGACATCTAAAACACCTTGTGCAGACACCATCAATTGATGTGGGTAAAGTAATATGGTATCCTCGCCTTCAATTTCTGAATCAAAATCCGACAACAACAATTCATTGACTTCTCCAAATAATGAGGCAATATATTTATTCTCCGGAAATTCATATAAGGCATTAGACTCACCTTCGGCAACAATCTCCCCATCTTTCATAATAATGGTTTGATCGGCAAATCCTAAAGCATCAATACTATCATGTGTAGCCACAATACAAGTTATGTTTTTTGCCTTTAGGTACGCAAACAAATTTCTGCGCAGCGCACTTCTCCGAAAATTATCTATATGACTAAAAGGTTCGTCCAATAATAATAATTCTGGCTCTACAGCAAGAACTCTTGCGAGAGCAACTCGCTGTTGCTGACCACCACTTAAATACTTCGCTTTAACATCTGCAAAAGCAGTCATTTCAACCAAATCCAGCAATTCTATTGTTCTCTCTTTCTTTTCGGTCAAATTGAAATTAGACAGATACTTACCTATATTCTCAGCTACCGTAATATAAGGCATTAAATCAAAATCTTGCGCTAAATATTTCATCTGATCCACACCCGGAACCAAATTGAATTTGGGTCCCAAGACCGGCTTTTCATTCCAAAAGATGTTTCCCGAATTCGTGTCATATAGACCATATATCAATTGTAGTAAAGTACTTTTTCCACATCCACTTTCACCCAAAAGGGCGATATGACTTCCCTTGTTAATCTGTAAATTAATCTTATTCAGAACAGATTTTTCGTCATAAGCAAACTCCACATCTTCAATTCGCAACATGCTTTCTCTTTTAAAAATGATTGTAGACAAATATAAGACTTGATCAGTGATTGATAAATTTTAATTGATGAAAAAATAAAATAAAGTAGCCTTCTTATTTTAAGAACGTACTTTATATTTTTTAAGGTACGAAAAGGAGAAATTGCAATTAGATTATTAAAAATATACACCAACCCTACAAAAGGTATTCAAAATATAGTAGATAACATTTACTCAGTTAGCTTTTAGGGTATATTAGATCTGGCTAAAAAAAAAGAAGCGAAATAGCTGGTCGTGATCGCAATGGTACAAAACCATCAAAGGGAATTTATATACTTTTAAAATTATCAAGAAATGGAAAAGGGTCTTTTTCATAACGAAAAAAGACCCTTTTCTTAAAGCTATATTACTACAACTATTCACTTTTAACTTTTACATATTTTAACGCCAAAGTATAAGGTCTTGGACCTTGATTAGTTATCACGCAGGTTGTAGTCATGGTATCCCCCTCAAATACTACTTGAGTATACTCCACATCATTATAAAAAGCATTAAAACTATCTGCGTTAGTTCTAATTTTATAATCACCACTTACATCGCCTTTTTCCCAGGTGCCGTGTCTATCATCGGTGATAATTGTACAATCATAATCTACAGCTGCTTCATTCAAAATGTTCTCTTTTTCGAATATCACTACCGCTTTGCGCTCGCAGTCATTTAATTTAACGTCATCTCCATCAAAATACATCACATCTATTCTCCACTCACCCACGATCGCATCCAATACAACAGGAGGCTCAACTACAACAGGAGGTTCAACTACAACAGGAGGGGTAATTGGCGTTTTAATAATTCCGTTATCATCACTACTACAAGAAACCATCGTCACGATAGCCATCATTGCTAAAATCAAAGTTTTAAAATTTTTCATTCAATTGTCGTTTTTACATAAATATTAAGAAACACAAAAATACATTAAGCTTTTATTTATCAACTATGTTTCGGTCAACATCTTCATTTTTACGAAAAAAGCACTAGGCAAACTAACAAAGGAGTAAAAACGTAATGAATCAAAAGAAACTTAAAAAATCATTTTATTTTTTATCATTAAATTAATACTAATAGGAATGATTAAATTTATATATCAGAAAAAAACCAATTACTTTTGCTCTATAACTAACCCTATTTTTATGAGAAAACTATTACTTACAATTTCTATAGCTTTCGTTAGTGCTCTTTCAGCGCAGGCACAAAGCTACAGTTTCAATCATTTTGATCAGACCTATACAGAATTAGCGGGGGCGACAACTCTAAATACTCAGAGTTGGTTTTACCATAGTTTTGATATTCCCTTACCATTTAAAATTAATGTATTTGGTGATGAAATAAAAAACCTCAGTCTAAGTAATGGAATTCTCTACGCAGAATCTAAAACCTTAGCTAATATCCAGTATCAATTATTTGCTCAAACTTCCGAAATTTTAGATGTTGGTTATATCTTTAATCCAGGAGGACCATCTACCCCAAGTCAATCGCCTTTACGCTATAAAGTAGAGGGAACGGTAGGAAATCGAATTCTTAAAATTGAGGTCCTTAATGCTGCAAATGGAAATGAGTATTTTGAAAAAGAAACGAAAAACATGCGCATTAACTTTCAATACTGGTTTTACGAGGCTAATGAACAGATCGAATACCGCTATGGCTCGAATACCATCACAGATTTTGATTTTTTCTTTAATGACTATTCGATTCCTAATCAATTAACGCCAAATTTCTTGGTTATGATTGCCAAAATCCAAATTGAAGAAGACGAAGATGGTAATGAAGAAGAAATACCTCTTAAAGTTTATTCCTTAAATGGAGACAGTCAAAATCCTGTTGGAACATTGCTTAATGATGCTTTTGAAAACTTAAGTACGTATCCACAAAGTGGTAGGGTTTTTCAATTTAAAAATTCGACATTGGGAATTGACAAACACGCACAGACAGGTATTAGTCTTTATCCAAACCCGACAAATGATGTTTTAAATATCTCTCTTGACATTGATGCTAATAATATTCCTTATAGCATATTTGATGTACTTGGAAAACGCGTTCTTTCAGGCACTCATCAAAGTACTGAATCTCCTATTATGGTTAATACTTTAAATAAAGGTGTCTACTTTATTAAAGTCGGAAATTATAAAACGGTGAAGTTTATCAAAAACTAGTCATTTTCGAAAACAAAAAAGGAGAAATTTCATACTGAAATTTCTCCTTTTTTGTTTAGTATATTCAGATTATTAGTCCAAACTCGCCAAATAGCGTTCTGCATCTAAAGCTGCAATACAGCCAGAGCCCGCAGCTGTTACTGCTTGTCTGTAATCTTTATCTTGTACATCACCACAGGCAAAAACACCCGCGATATTCGTTTTACTTGTTTTGCCTTGAGTAATTAAGTATCCTACCTCGTCCATTTCCAGTTCTCTCGCAAAAATTTCTGTATTGGGTTTATGTCCAATAGCTACGAAAAAACCTGTTGCTGGAATTTCCTGAATAACACCTGTTGTTCTTTCCTTAACGCGAACTGCGGTTACCAATTGTCCATCTCCAATTACCTCTTCCGTTTCGGTATTCATCAGGATTTCGATATTTGGTGTATTGCGCACACGATCTTCCATGATACGCGATGATCTAAACTTATCGCTACGAACCAACATAGTTACCTTTTTACACAGTTTAGATAAATAATGTGCTTCTTCACAAGCACTATCTCCTGCTCCGACAATTACTACTTCCTGATTTCTATAGAAAAATCCATCACAAACGGCACACGCAGAAACTCCACCACCCATTTTCAAATAGTGTTGTTCTGAATCCAGTCCTAGATATTTAGCTGTAGCTCCAGTACTAATAATAACCGTTTCGGCATGGATTTCAATCGTATCGTTGATCCATACTTTTTTAATATTTTGAGTGAAGTCTACTTTTGTAGCCCAACCATCTCTTACATCTGTACCAAACCTTTTGGCTTGTTCTTGTAATTGCATCATCATTTCTGGACCGGTCACCCCTTCTGGATAACCTGGGAAATTTTCTACTTCATTCGTTGTAGTTAGTTGTCCTCCCGGTTGGCTTCCCTGATATAACACCGGATTCATATTTGCTCTAGCAGCATAAATTGCAGCAGTATATCCTGCCGGGCCAGAGCCTATAATCAAACATTTGATCGTTTCTATTGTTGACATGTCTTTCTTCCTTTAATTAATTATTGAGAATCCTTACAAATGTAAGTTTTTATTAAAAAATATCACTTGAATTTTGATTGGAATTAACAATTGTGGAATAATTAAAAAATATCAATAAATTGTATTTGATTAATTAAAAAATAATTCTATATTTGCAACCGCAATACGGGAAACAAACGGGGTGTAGCGTAGCCCGGTCATCGCGCCTGGTTTGGGACCAGGAGGTCGCAGGTTCGAATCCTGCCACCCCGACAAAAAAGCTCTAACGAAAGTTAGGGCTTTTTTTATGCACTAAAACGGCGCAAGCTTGCTTAAGCGCCGTTTTAGTGCATAAAAAAAAAGAATTAGCGCGCTTAGCGCTAAGTGGCTTTTTTGTCGAATCCCTCCCGTTAGGATGCCGTAGCGCAGCGGAGGCAATCCTCTTTCCTTGGTATCTCAATAATTCCCAAACCTGCTTAAGCGCCGTGATAGTGCATAAAAAAAAGAATTAGCGCATTTAGCGCTAAGTGGCTTTTTTGTCTCGTAATAATCAGTATGCGAGACCGCCTCCAAGTAAAAGCAATTTTGTGGCGATATGCTACTAGCAAAATAATGATACACAAGCCTCCTTACAATTTAGAAATTTTAATTTTAATACCTCCTTTCAGCAGTTACATGTTTAACGAAACAACAAATCCAACTCACCTTTAACCAATAACGGAAGATGATGTGTTATTTTTTCTATATTCCAATTCCACCATTGCAACTCGAGCAGTTTAAAGATTTGCTCATCAGTAAATCGTTTTTTGATTAATTGCGCCGGATTCCCCCCCACTACAGTATAAGGCGCTACGTCCTTAGTTACGGTTGCATTGGTAGCAATAATTGCCCCATCACCTATCGTTATACCGGGCATAATCGTAGCATTATGACCAATCCAAACATCGTTTCCCACTATAGTATCACCTTTACTAGGATAAGTGGCCCCTTGCATAGCATTTGCCCAATCTCCTCCAAAAATCGCAAAAGGATATGCAGTGATACCTGAACTCAAGTGATTTGCACCATTCATAATAAATACCGCGTCAGAAGCAATCATACAAAACTTACCTATAATCAATCGATCACCAATAAAGTCAAAGTGATACTTAACGTTTTTCTCAAAATTACTGCAATCCTCAAAATCGTCATAATAAGTATAGTCACCGACGATAATATTCGGATTTGTTATAATGTTTTTTAAAAAACATAATCTATCATAGTTGGGCAATGGAAACTTTTGATCTTTATCAGGTATAGACATCTAAAATACGGTTTAAATTGATGTTGCTAATTTATAATTAAAATTAGCCATACTGCACCAGCTTGGTCTAAATAAGCAAATTGTGTAGTGAACAAATTTTAATGAACATATTACCTTATATTTGAAAACACAACAAACACTATGGGGGATCAAAAATTACTAGTATTTAAAACCGTCGCTGAAACCTTAAGTTTTTCTAAAACAGCTGATCAATTATTTGTAAGCCAGCCAGCCATATCCAAATCTATTCGAGAATTAGAAATAGAGTTTGGACTACAACTCTTTCACAGAAAAGGCAATAAAATCACACTTACAAACGATGGTAAGAATTTAAAAAAACAGGTCGATTACATACTTTCTCAATATCAAGAACTCTACAGTCAAGTTGCTTCGTTAAAAAATTCATTTCCCACACATGTAAAGTTAGGAGCAAGTACGACTATTTCACAATATGTATTACCGAAACTGTTACCGCGCTTTAAAAATCGGTTCCCGCATATTGCACTAGAATTACTCAATGGGAATACTCAAAAAATAGAAAAAGAAGTTCTAAAACAAAACATAGAACTCGGTTTTATCGAGGGACAATCGCAGAACAAACAATTAAAATATCAATTTTTCATGAAAGACGAATTGGTTTTAATAGCGCATCACTCCAATCCTATTTCTGACCGAGATAGCTTGAGTACTGCTGAATTTCTGACAAGCCCGATCGTTCTACGAGAAATAGGTTCTGGTAGCCTCCAGGTCATTCAACACGTACTGCAAGAACAAAAAATAAAATTAAAAGATTTGAATATAGAGATGCATCTGGGAAGTACGGAAAGCATCAAAAAATACTTAGAACACTCACAATGCCTGGGAATCGTTTCGATTCAAGCCATACAAACCGAATTAAAAGAGGGCACTTTTAAAATAATCGACTTGGAAAACATCAGTTTTGAGCGCAACTTCTATTTTATCACCTCCCATGGCAACAACAAACCTTATATCGAAAAATTAATTGAATTTATATTAAGTCATCATAACTTATAGTTATATCAAATAACTTTTTACATCTGGTAAAGACGTTTTTTTAAACGGACTTTTGTATTCATAAATCACCATTATGAATACTCAAATTAAAAAAGTCGCCTTTATTGCTATTGCCCTAGTGTGTTTGACACCGTGGATTCAACCCCCTGTAGCCTTATTACTTGGTTTTATATTTTCGCTAGTAATTGGACATCCTTTTCTTAAGTACAATGGCAAAGTCACCAAGATGTTGTTGCAAATATCTATAGTTGGACTTGGTTTCGGAATGGATATTTATGAAGCGGCGAAAACGGGTAAGACCGGTTTCTGGCTTACGGTATTATCTATTTTTCTAACCTTGGTTGTTGGGTTACTGCTGGGTTATCGCTTAAAAGTTAAAAAGAAAACGAGCCTATTGATATCCTCTGGTACGGCAATTTGCGGAGGCAGTGCTATTGCAGCCGTTGCCCCTGTCATTGATGCTAATGAAGAAGAAACATCGGTTTCTTTAGCTACCATTTTTATATTAAATTCCGTTGCCTTATTTTTATTTCCTTATATCGGTACACTTTTAGAATTGTCCCAGCAAGACTTCGGTCTATGGGCTGCTATAGCCATCCACGATACGAGTTCCGTAGTTGGAGCCGCGCAAAAATACGGGGATGAGGCTTTGCAGGTTGCCACAACAGTAAAACTAGCTCGCGCTTTATGGATCATTCCAATTTCCTTATTGGTAAGCTTCATTTTTAAACAACAGAAAAGCAAAATTAAGATTCCGTATTTTATCTTCCTTTTTGTACTTGCTATTGTGATCAATACCTACGTACCGATTCCAGAAAACATTACAAACGGTATCGTATTTATTTCTAAAAAGGGATTGACCTTAACCTTGTTCTTTATCGGAGCTGGACTCACTCTGAAATCTTTAAAATCAGTCGGCATTCAACCTCTTTTACAAGGCGTAATATTATGGATTTTTATTTCCATCACTTCCCTCTACGTGATTATGAACCACTTTTTTTAAAAGTTAACACATAAAAAAGTCCAGTTAAACTGGACTTTTTTTATGCTTTTGACAATAGGTAACGTATCACATATTCCGCAGAATGAAGCCCAAATAGTGCGGGCATCCAGCTATTAGTTCCGAAGAATGATTTTTTATAATTAAGTCCGTCAGTCAATTTTAAACTACTTTCATCGGGAGCTTCCATTGAAAACACCGTTTTCACACCAGTCGAAATCCCTTCTTTTTTCAATCGTTTTCGCACCTGTTTCGCTAATGGACAAACCTCGGTTTTACTAATATCTTTAATCACTATTTTACTCGCAGACATTTTTCCTCCAGCTCCCATGTTGCTGATCACCTTAACCTTTTTGCGTTTTGCCGCCAAAATCAAATGAATCTTCGGAGTTACGCTGTCAATACAATCCAGTACAAAATGGTAATCCTTTGTTACAATTTCATGGGTTCGTTCCGGAGAAAGAAATTCTTGAATACGCAGCAATTTCAAATCGGGATTGATATCCATCAATCGATCACCTACTATATCAACTTTGGGTTGTCCTATAGTAGAATGCAAAGCGGGCAATTGACGGTTGATATTTGTAATATCCACCGTATCCCCATCTACTATGGTCATACTACCGATTCCTGCTCGAACCAAAAATTCTGCAGCAAAAGACCCTACCCCGCCCAATCCCACAACAAGGATATTCGAATCTTTTAATTTTTGCAAGCCCTCTTCTTTAAATAAAAGGGATGCTCTTTCTTGCCACTGACTCATGCTAATGTATTCCTTAATTTTTTTGAAAACTCAAAAACCTTTCGAGCCGTATTTTCAATTTGTTGTTCTACTTCTTTTATTTGTAATTCTTTAATTTTCGCTGCCTTTTCATACACCTCATCTAAAGCGTTTTCCATCATATCTGTCTCCAAAAAGTAACGATCATCTGGCACATTTTTAAAAACTTCCACCAAGTTTTCATTTTGCAACAAATACTTCCCAAATGAAATAAAACAATTGTTATGCAACAATTGCTCCATGACTTGTCGGTTTTTAGAAAATCCATGAATCAGAAAAGGGACAGTTAATTTCAAGCGTTTTTTGACTTCTAAAAGTTCCTGAAAAGCACTGACACAATGTATCAAAACCGGTTTTTGATATTTTTCAGCCAAAAGTAATTGACTTTCAAAAACCAAAATCTGCGTTTCCATCGTTGTATCAATGCGTTTGTCTAATCCACACTCTCCTAAAGCAAGACAAGAGTCTTCCGACAAACGACTTTCGATTATAGATAGATGCGTATTTAAGTCTGGTAAATTGATATACCAGGGATGGATTCCGATAGAGAAAAACTCAAAATTCCCCCCTAAATCATCTGGATATTGATTTACAATATCCAGAACATTTAAGTGGTTGGTAAACTGATGTGTATGCAGGTTAATTTTCATCGACCTTTATTTCAAACCCTGTAAACTTTGTTCAATCGCGGCAATTTTCGAAAGCGCATCCGCCTCTTTTTTACGTTCGATATCTATCACCTTTTCAGGTGCACCGCTTACAAATTTCTCATTGGTCAATTTACCTTGTACAGATCTTAAAAATCCTTTTAGATATTTTAACTCCTCTTGTAATTTTTCTATTTCCTCTTCAACATTTACCGCTCCAGAAATTGGAATAAAATACTCGTTAGATTGTACACGATAAGACAATGCTCCTGCCACTTGCTCCAGGACGTAAGTCAGGTTTTCAATATTTCCTAACTTCTTGATAACGACATCAAAAGCAGTAGAAGCCTGTTCGTTATTAATAATTTTTAAATCTATCGTTTCTTTAAAAGAAATATTTTTATCTTTTCGAATTGTTCGTATCCCAGCTATAACTCCCTGAGCAAAATCAAAATCCTTAATAATTTCGGTATTTGTAGATTTTAATTCGGGCCATGTCGCCACAATTAAGGCCTCATCTGGAGTACGCGCTGTGATGTGTTGCCAAATCTCTTCAGTCATAAATGGCATAAACGGATGTAACAACTTTAAGTTACTTTCCAAAAATTCTATTGTTTTTTTGTAAGTAACCGCATCTATAGGTTGTTGATAAGCTGGTTTTATCATTTCCAAGAACCAAGAACAGAAATCATCCCATACCAATTTATAGATAGCCATTAATGCATCTGAAATTCGATATTTTTCAAAATGATCTTCAATTTCCACCAAAGTTGCCTGCAACTTAGCTTCATACCATGATATAGCTACTTTAGAAGCCTCTGGTTGAACAATTGCATCAGAAACCTCCCATCCTTGAATCAATCGGAATGCGTTCCATACTTTGTTTGTAAATCCTTTACCTTGGTTACACAATTCTTCATCAAAAAGAATATCATTACCAGCAGAAGCGCTTAACAGCAAACCTACGCGAACACCGTCGGCACTAAACTTCTCTATTAAACCAAGTGGATCCGGCGAATTACCAAGGGATTTTGACATTTTACGACGTTGTGCATCTCGAACGATACCGGTGAAATAAACATTTGAAAAAGGTTTTTCTCCTGTGTATTCATACCCTGCCATAATCATACGGGCAACCCAGAAAAATATAATATCTGGCCCCGTAACCAAGTCATTAGTTGGGTAATAGTATTTGAATTCCTCGTTATCCGGCTCCGTAAGTCCATTAAAAACAGATATTGGCCATAACCAAGAAGAGAACCAAGTGTCTAATGCATCAGCATCTTGGCGCAAATCAGCACTGGTTAAACGCTCATTACCGGATTGTTTTTGTGCCAGAACAACAGCTTCTTCTATCGTTTCTGCAACTACAAAATCCTCCTTTGCATCACCGTAATAATACGCAGGAATTTGATGACCCCACCACAATTGACGTGAGATATTCCAATCACGAATATTTTCCAACCAGTTTTTGTAGGTAGTATTGTAACGACTTGGATACAATTTAATTTCTTCCGTCTCCAAAACTGCTTTAAGAGCCGGTTTCACCAATTCATCCATTTTTAAAAACCACTGATCCGATAATCTAGGCTCTATTACGGCTTTTGTTCTTTCAGAAGTTCCAACGTTATTCATGTGGATTTCTACTTTTTCTAAAGCGTCGATCCCCTTTAATTCCATTTCAATCTCCTCTCTCACAACAAAGCGGTCTTTACCCGCATAATGTAAAGCTTGTTGATTTAAAGTGGCATCAGCATTTAGAATATCAATAATTTCTAAATTATGACGTTCTCCAAGTGCTTTATCGTTAATATCGTGTGCAGGTGTCACCTTTAGACAGCCTGTTCCAAATTCCATATCTACATAATCATCAAAAATGATCGGAATCACTCTGTTACAAATCGGAACTATTGCACTCTTTCCCTTTAGGTGCGCGTAGCGCTCATCATCGGGGTGTACACAAATAGCAGTATCTCCCAAAATGGTTTCGGGACGTGTAGTCGCAACGATTAAAAATTCCGAGGTTCCCTCTATTTGATACTTGATATGATATAACTTACCTTGTCTCTCCTCATAAATTACTTCCTCATCAGATAAAGTTGTTTGCGCTTCTGGATCCCAGTTGACCATACGGTAACCTCTATAGATCATACCTTTTTGATAGAGATCAACGAATGATTTAGTAACTGCTGCAGATAATTCTGCATCCATTGTAAATTTAGTTCGATCCCAATCGCATGAAGCACCTAATGTTTTCAATTGACCTAAAATCGTACCTCCGTATTTTTCTGTCCAATCCCACGCATGTTTTAAAAATTCCTCTCGCGAAAGATCATTCTTGTCAATACCTTCAGCTTTTAATTTTGCCACAACCTTGGCTTCTGTAGCAATGGAAGCGTGATCCGTACCCGGAACCCAACAAGCATTAAATCCTTTCAATCGCGCACGACGAATCAGTACATCTTGAATCGTGACGTTTAACATATGCCCCATGTGCAACACACCGGTGACGTTTGGTGGAGGAATCACAATGGTATAAGGAGTTCTGTGATCTGGTTTAGAATGGAAATACTTGTTTTCCATCCAATAGGAGTACCACTTTTCTTCTACTTGCTTAGCGTCAAATTGCGTAGGGATTGTCATCTATATATACGTGTTATTTAGTGAATTCTGTATCTAAATATATTATTATTCTCTCAAAAAACGCTATCCCAATCCTTGAAAAATATATTTTCTTTGATTTTGGTATGTTTTTTGTAATTTAGTCTACAAAATTACTGATAAGTCTCCAAATATAAAAACAAAGTTTATAAGGTACTTTATGAAATAAAATTTGTGAGTTTGTCAAAAGTTTTTAATTTTACGAATCAATAACAAAAACAATAACAATGAAAAAATTTCTAGGATTGATCGCCTTATTTTTAGTAAGCGCTATCTCATTCGCTCAATCAGGACCGAAAATTGAATTTACGGCAGAAAACAACACTATCGATTATGGAACAGTGGTTCGCGGTCAAGATAGTGGGATTAGGACTTTCGAATTCAAGAATACGGGTGATGCACCTTTAATTGTTACTAATGTTCAATCTACTTGTGGATGTACAGTACCTTCAAAACCAGAAGCTCCTATCATGCCGGGGAAAACTGGTAAAATCGAAGTAAAGTACAACATGTCTGTCGGAAGAATTAGTAGAACACTTACAGTGGAAACTAATGCTACTAACTTTACAGATGGTAAGGTTGCTATCCGTATCAAAGGAGAGGTTGTAGAAAAATAAATAATTAAACTTATATAAAGTTCAAGCTGCCTTAATCGTAAGGCAGCTTTTTTTTTGCTTGAGAGTTACAGGCCCTCAGTTAAACAACTAAGACAAAAAGATCAATGGTAACTCGTTTAAATATCAAAGACTTTATTAGCAGCAAAAGCTTCTACCAAAGGCAACTTATCCTTAATCTTCAATTTGGATTCAAAACCTTTAATGTGGTTACTATGATGAATGTCCGAACCCACAAAATCAATCATAGCTGATTTCAATAAATACTCGGCTGTTTCAGCCACTTTGGCCCCATAATAACCCGTCACAGACAACAGGTTCAACTGAAACAAACAACCGACTTTTTTTAGTTTTTTATAGATTTCTAAATTA
Source organism: Flavobacteriaceae bacterium UBA1682 (assembly GCA_002320285.1). GTDB lineage: Bacteria > Bacteroidota > Bacteroidia > Flavobacteriales > Flavobacteriaceae > Flavobacterium. Next base: position 45,427 of record DCKE01000011.1, read on the forward strand.
TTATGGTAAAAGTTGTAACGTTCTGGATGAGCTAGCACAATCTGATAACCCGCAGATTTTAATTCAAAGAGGATATCAAACAATTGAATAGGCGGATTGATATAAGACATTTCTACCAACACATAATCTCCTTGTAAAGTCAATAAACGTTCCGATTGAAGGCGTTTTAAAAAGCTGTCGTCCATTAAATATTCAGAGGCTACACGAAGACTAACAGACTTACTAAGCTCTGGCAATACCCGCTTTACTTCCTCGTATTTATCAACAATCATGTCCTTAGTATTATCCCAAATATACGGAGTAGTATGAGGAGTAGTAATGATTTTACCAAACCCCAAATCCAACATAGACTGTAATAAAAACTTTGTATCATCACTGGTCTTAGCACCATCATCAATTCCAAAAAGCAAATGGGAATGTATATCCACAAAACCAGTTGGAATCAGATCTTTTAAAAAAGCTTTTGACTTAAAAAATGAAATCATATCGAAAATGAAGTGTTTAATATTTCATCAACCCTGATAGCAAATATCAATCCATATTTGAATTTAAACTTATTTTTTGTGTTTTCAATTCCAAATACAATGCCCATAAGTTGATCAAAAAGACCGGAAGTGTAATAAACAACTTTTGTGATGTAAGATTTAAAATAGCAAAAATCAGTATACCTAGACCTATTAGTAAACACAAAACCAGAACTGCTTTTTTAAACTTTATACGTTTGCCTATCCAAGGCAACAGCAACATAAAAGGGCTACATAGTAAGGCAGTATCATTCCCAGACAACTCAATATGAGAGGAGTAGATACTTATAAAAACCAACAAACAACCTAATAAACCAACGCATATAAAGTACACATATCTAGCCGTAGTATTTCGAATCAGCAGAGCTAATCCAGCCATGATCACGGCGAAAAATGCAAACGTATTCCACCAGTCACCCTTCGAGATTTGCTGTTTCTCGTATAATACTGTAGTTTTATCAACCAATGCCAATCCGTCATTAGAACTAACTGCCAATCCCCGCATAAACGTATCCGGTAGAAAGAGTAGAGTGGGTTTTTGATCTAGTTTTGAGCTAAATAGTAAGTTGATTCCCAGTTTTTCAAAAAAATGTCCATCCAACGATTTATTCAAAATACTACGGTAGGTTACTTCTTCTTGAAAAGGATCTACTTGCACGGGTTGCTTTAATACCTCATTGAGTAAGTCAACGATTTTTGTAGTGCAATTTTGACGACTAAACTTATAATTATAAAATTTCCTATCTTCTTCCAAAGAACGATTGGCCAATTCCCAAATTTGTTGCTTCTGTTCCTGACTCAACACCAAATGTTGTTCATAGACCGGCCGATCTTCATAGGCATATCCCATTACAAAATCACGATAATCCTCGTAACCGGCAAAATACATCAAATCTCCTTTAATAAACTTACTGTAGAAGTTTGGAGTTCTAAAATCAAACAAACCATAGTTATAAATGCGATCAATACGCATCAATGGATCGTAAATACGCAGCGCAGTATGCCCGAAAAGCGTGTATAATTCAGAACCGGTACCAACAGTCAAAACACTTACCTCTGCCTTGTCCGTTAGTTGTGGATAGGTAAATTCACTGTCATTAGCCCAAAGTGTCGCAGAGAAAAAAAGAAAGAATATGGAAAATATAGTTTTCATGTTAACGACTAAAAATATCTAAGTTTAACTTTAAGGAAAAAATATTTGAATACAAAGCAACACTCTGGTCTCCGATATCAGTCAAGGCATAATCTATCTGCACCCCTCTATATTGAAAACCAATACCGATGTTCGGCTGAAATCCTATTTTTTCTGTACCATCTAATTGTGTGGTATTTTGAAAATTCCCAACACCTCCCCGAACAAAAACCATATCGGTGTAGGCAAATTCCAGCCCCAAAGTAGGATTAACACTAAATCCCTTAGTAGAAATGATCGCTTGAGTTTCTGCAAACTCCAAATTAATGCCCATTGCTGTTAGCACAGAAAAATCCTCATTAAAATTAAATTTTCTCGCTGCTCCTAATTGCAATTTAGGCATAGTAATTTCCGTGGTTTCAGGCAATTCTGAATTTTGTCCCGGTATGGCATTACTGATCTTTTCAAATTCTTTTTTATTAATCGTCCACATATTATAAGTCGTGGTAATATCTCTTGCCATAGCACCTAATTTCCAGCCAGAAGCCGTTTGATATTGCACGCCAAGGTCAAAACCAAATCCCCATGAATTAGCAAACTTCCCAATCACACGACGAATCACTTTAGCATTTACTCCTAGTGAAAGCCCTTCAATCGGTAAGGCACGACTATATGACGCTGTGAAAGCATAATCTGCTGTTGAAAAAAGACTGATTTTATCGTAATCAATATTGCCGTTTTGATCGATTAATTCTGTCGTATTCATGATATCATCAACACCAAAACGTATTAAGGATAAACCTACGGCACTTTTTTCATCGATCGGCATCGCAAAAGCCACATAATCATACTGTGCTATATTTGCAAAATAGCTCGCGTGCATCAAACTCAATTGTTTCGTATCTAAATGAATCAATCCAGCGGGATTCCAATAGGCTGCATTGACATTATCAGTGCTTGCAACCACACTGTTTGCCATCCCCATTGCCGCGGCATCAACTCCAATATTCAGGAATTCGTTAGAATACTTCCTAACCTTTTGAGCATGAATTATTCCTGAACAGATCAAGAAAACAAAAAGAAGTAAGTTTTTCACAAAATTATCATTTTATACAAAGATGTAATAAAAATCTCAAATACTAAACTCCATTTTAAGTTTACTTATTCACAAGTTTTATAATACATTTGCATGAAACAGTTATCATCGTTGTCAAACCCATTTTTGAAAACAAAAAGCTATGAGTATAAAAAAACACATTCCCAATGCAATCACCTTATTAAATCTAACTTCTGGATTAATCGCAGCAATTTATGCTTTTGATGACAATCTACACATGGCCTTCTTTTGGGTTTGTTTAGGGATTTTCTTTGATTTCTGGGATGGATTTACCGCAAGACTTCTACATGTGAAAAGTGAACTTGGGGTGCAACTGGATTCTTTAGCAGACATGGTAACCAGTGGTGTAGTTCCCGGTATCATCATGTATCGCCTTTTAGCCAGTATACAAGAGAATCAAGAGATTTACAATTTATCTCCCGAAACCTATTATATGGGTGTAATACCTTATCTTGGGTTTATCATTACCTTGGGATCTTGTTATCGCTTGGCTAAGTTCAATATTGACACCAGACAAACCGATTCATTTATAGGACTTCCAACTCCGGCTAATGCCTTGTTTATTCTAAGTTTGCCGATGATTACTTCGACCACAAATTCCGAATGGATTATTACGCTTCTAAGCAATCCTTACGTTTTGGTGGTAATCAGCTTATTCAGTGCTTTTATTATGAACGCCGAAATCCCTTTATTTTCACTAAAAGTAAAATACGGAAATTGGGCTACCAATAAAATTCAATATTTGTTCTTAATCACCTCAGCTGTGCTCCTATTATGGTTACAGTATTTAGCCATACCGATTATCATTATGCTGTATATTTTATTGTCCGTAATTATGAACAAGATGCTCAGTACTAAAAAAGAATAAACTTTATCGCAACATCTACCAATTTCAAAATAAAAAACGCTTATAACTGCTATTAAAAACAGTGTTATAAGCGTTTTTCGTTTGTAAAATCACGATCGAGTTCGAAAACCTATTGATTATCTGATATGTTTTTCTTTTTAGCGTATACATAAAAAACAGTACAAAAAACACTGATCACCACAGTAACAATTAAATACTTTAGGTTTAACAAATTACCTAAGTGTCCTTCAAAAATAAACTCAACCAGTATATTTGAAAAAAATAAAATAAAAACAAAACCTCCGAAGGTTTTAATTAACTTTATATCCATGATTTCTACCATTGCATAATAATAGAAATCGATGACGCACCTAGGCTTGTTACTAAAGCGCCTTTTCCACCTCCTAAAATAGCACCTACAGCAGCGCCTACAGCATCACATGCGGCGACTTTCCACCAAACTATTCTATCATTTAACTCCTCCTGATCTCCTTCAAATTCATCATAATATCGTTGGACTCTTCCTTCTCCTCCTTCATTGATAGGAGCCCAAAATTTTAGCGAAAATTTTAAAGTCGCAAAGAAACTATAAATAATTTCAGAGTTTTTCTCTCTAAATTCAAAATCAACTAAGCTTTCCCTATGATCTATTTCCTCTAGCATCTTAAAAAGATTTGCATCACAAGTCTCTAAAAAATGAATAACATCTAAAAGCTCGGAACTTACTAGTTTACTATCAAAATTGAGCATGACATCCTCAATAGAACAAAATTCAAAAATCAGGGCTTTATATAGCTGCCTCGGATCTTTGTATAGATCTTGATTTTCGACCAAATTATTTAAATTAAAATCACTAATATCTCCTTCAAAACCATACAAATTGAATTTTTCAGCAATATTTTTGTTAAATAATTTTAAATCAAAATAATCTTTTACTTTTTTGATTTTTTCATCCTTACTATCTTCCCTATTCCATTTTATCATGATATCATTTAAAATGAAATTATGATCTTCACCTACAAATTCCATTGGGTTGTATAAAGTCGCATTTGTTATTAATCGCCCTTCTATTTGACTGTCTGAAGAAGCACACGATACAAACATAAACACACCAATGAATACATTAAAAAAAGTTTTCATATTATATATATTTAAATTTTATAGCTGAAAAATAATAAAATATTATACAGTAATTCCAGTGAACTTATATTTTAACACGCTGATAATCAAAGAAAATAAGCGTTAATATTTTAAATCCTTATTCAAAACGGGAATCTCCCGATATTTTCAATACAATACGTTATTACTAATAAAAACTCCTAATGCAATTGAGAGATCCCTTACTCTATTAGTCGTTTATCGAAACAGCGTTTTTACAATAATTTTAATATCACCTAAGAAGCTTTGCTTTTGAAGATATTCTAAGTTCATTCTTATTTTATCCGGAAAAATGATTTCGTCATTATAACGCAGTGGATCTTCTTGTTGTTGTAGTATATCTGCTTCGTTACAATACTTTAGTGAGGCTTCGGAAGTTAAGCCGGGCTTTAAATTCAGCAGTTGCCTATTATCTCCCACTAACAAGTCGTAATATCCCGGTACATCTGGACGAGGCCCTACCACAGACATATCCCCTTTAATTACATTGATTAATTGGGGAAGTTCATCTATTTTTGTTTTCCTAAAAAAACTACCAAGAGCGGTAATGATTTGAGTATTACCCACTGAATCTGCATGCATGGTTTTCAACTTATATATCGTAAATGGACGTCCATACTGTCCAATCCTGATCTGACGAAACAATCCGTTTGACCGCGTATCAAATGAAGCCAGCACCCAAGCAAATAACAGTGGAATCCCGACAAAAGCCAGTAGGCTTAAAGCAAAAAACAAATCAAAAAATCGCTTTATCAAAACTTATTATATAAAATTAAAAAACAAGACGATACCTTTCTAACGATTACAGCGTTGAAGGTAACTACAACGAATTTTTATCAAAGTGAAAAGGAAGTATATTGATTAAAGAAGGGGATTCAATAATCGGTCCCTCTGCTCCCATAAACAACATTCGAATTGGCTGCGCTTGTTTGTCTTCATACTCCAAAATCGCTTGTCGACACGCCCCACATGGGGGAATCGGAGTTGTCGTAGTTTTGACATCTGAGCTAGCTGAAATAGCAATAGTAACTATCGCGACGTGGGGATGTGTTGCCCCAGCATAGAAAATAGCCGTACGTTCAGCACATAATCCCGAAGGGAAAGCCGCATTTTCTTGATTAGACCCCACTACAACGGTACCGTCTTCCAACAATATTGCAGCACCTACTCTAAATTTAGAATAAGGCGCGTAAGCTTTTTTTCTGATATCAATTGCCGCCTGCATCAATTCCTGATCCTTAACCGACAATTCACTTAAACTTTGATATTCAAAAAATATAGTAGTCAATTTAATTTCTTTCATGCTGTACTTCTTTTAGACAAAAAATCCAAACTATAAAAGTTTGGATTTTAATATTTTATAAATTCTACTATTAACTTCTACTACTTGATCCTCCAAAATTAAAGGCCAATGAAAAACGCAAGGTATTCTCTAGAGGATTATTAATTTTTGATGTTGAGAATAAATAGGATAAATCTACTGTAATCGTATTGTATTTAAAACCGGCACCTAAAGTCGCGTATTTTCTCGCTCCTTTTAATTCGTTTTCATTAAAATAACCCACGCGAAAAGCAAAGGCATCATCATACCAATACTCTGCTCCTAAAGCCCAAGTAAACTCTTTCATTTCCTCTGACATCCCTCCTGGAGCATCACCAAAGGATTTGAATATTCCCTGTGCCCATCCGATATTATTATAATCCACTCTCGCCTTTGTGGTAGCTGCATTTTTTTCTGTCTCCGACAAAGTGCCGTCTCCATCTAAATCAAGGAAATCTGGGATTTGAGGGGTTGGTACTAATAATTTATTCACTTCTCCATATACACTTACCGTATTATGGGCATCGAGAATAAAGTCAAATCCACCACCTAACTTTAAATTAGCCGGTAAGAAACTTGCATTATCAGCATTATCGTCATATTTGATTTTCGGACCTAAATTTTGAATATTAAATCCCGCTCTCCAACGACCGTCATAGCTGTTAAAAGCCATTTGTTCAGATTCATAAAAACCCGCAATATCAACTGCAAAAGTGGAAGCCGATGAGGCATCTCCGCCTCCCATATCCTCAGGAACTTTTAAATTAGAATTAATAAATCTCCCGGCAACTGCCATCGAAAATCGTTCATTTAACTTTAACGAATAGGATCCGTCAATCGCAAATTCATTAGGACTTCTAGTTACGGGTACATCATTATAATTCTGTCTTAATTCAATGTCACCCATTCCAAAATATCGCAAACTAAAAGCAAAAGCACTTCTGTCGTTAATTTTATTAAAATAGTTTAATTGACCCAAAGAGACATCATTAGTGATGCTGGTCATATAAGGAGTGTAACTTACTGCAAATCCTTGTTGTTGAGTTGCAAAAGCATATTTAGCTGGATTATGTTGTTGAGAATAGATATCAGTTGACGTCCCTACTCCCATATCCCCCATACCTGCTGACCTTGCATCTGCCGCAATTTGCAGAAAAGGAACACCGGTAGTAATTGCCCTTGAATCATTATAATTCGCCGGAACGGGTAAAGATTTTTGTGCTACTGCGAATTGTGAGCTTATCGCTACTATAGCTACTATCGTCGTTTTTTTCATTTATGACTTTTTAATTGAACAAATATACTCTTTTCTTAAAGGATTACAAGTTTTTCTACCTTCTCGGATTTATGATTGGTCACGGTCGATTTTACCGTTAAACGATAGATATATACCCCTTTACCAATCCGATCCCCAAAATCGTCTAACCCATCCCATTTTATATCTCGTGATAAATTACCATTAGTTGTAATCATTTGATTAATCGTCTTAACAATTCTTCCCGTAACCGTCATGATCTGTACTTGTACCTCTAGGTTTTCAAAAGGTCTATTATGAGTAAACCAAAATTCTGTATAATTAACAAATGGATTCGGATAATTTAATACTTTCTCTAGACTAACCCCTTCATTTTTTGAAACTAAAAATTGGATCTCCGAAGTCGTTAAGTTGTTATATACATCCCAGGCCTTAAACGACAGGGTATGTAATCCATTGCTCAAATCCTTAAATTGATATTGTATTTTCCCCTTTCTAAAGTTATCCGGCTCAGTCTCATAATAATCGTTCATAATTATTGGATTAGCCTCATCGCCGTCTAAGATCGCCGTTAAATCATGTCCTATTCCACTCGATGTATTAATACCGTTTTCATCTTCTAAAAAAGCTAAAAAAACCGGTGATTCCGATGTGATCCCTCCTGATATAAACGATTCGTCATTCATAAATAGTTTGACTACGGGTGGTATTTTATCTTCTGGTGCGTTTTTGTTAATCCCACCTATATTGACTGTATTATTACTACCTGTATAATCTATTCCACTTACTGTTGCAGCATAAAAACTGACCTTTCCCGGGCCAATTGCTATCTTAATATCCTTAGGTAAAACAAAATCAAAACCAAATGCTCCTTGCCGAACTGTAGCATTTCCTCTAAATACGGTTTCGCCCAAAGTTTTAAAATCCATTAACGCTAAAGTACCGTTATTCATAACGCCATCATTACCCAAAGTCTTTCTGTCAATCTCCTTGTCAAAAATCTGAACTGCTAATGAGCCATTAAACTGATCTAGAAACTGATCATTTTCATCTCTTAACTCTCCCGAAATTTTCACATAGCCCAATGCTTCAAGATTCCCTTTAAAGTCGGAAAAAGGAATGTCATTGATTTTCGTCAATGCCACTTTTGGCTTAGCAATAGCTAGTTTCAATGCTGGATCTCCAATATAGAACACCACGTTTTTATCTCTTTGTGATGAATTATTTTTTGTTGCCATCAGAGCTTCTGCAATACTTGGGTACTGATTCGAGTCCGGAAATAATTGATCACTGAAAATAGCATTGATTTGTCTTCCCGACTCTATTCCAATTTCTCTGGTTGTGGCTATTAACGCTATGGCGCCACCACGTCTATTTTTATACATACTTTCGCCTCCGGTCAAACGGTACGGATTATCAAAACGTGTAAACTCGCAAGTAATTGTTACAAAGAGCGGATATTTTTTATAATTATTTAATTTCTTGGCATCGTCAATACCAAAAATGCGCTCTTGAGCCAAACCTTCTTCACCGCCATGCCCGAAATAATTGACAAACAATGCCCCATTCTCTATGGCCTCTAAAAAATCCTTTTTTGCATGAGGATAGCGATTCCCCCCTGCTGTAGATTCTTGTAAATAAGAATCCATATGAATTTTTTTAATGTTCAAAAACGGTTTTTTCTCTGCAATATTATTCATCATATCATCTAGTCCTTTTTGCAAAACAAAATCTCCTAAAACATCTACATCATCCGATAATGCGACCAAAACATTTCTCCATCTTCCCAAAGACTCTTTACCACTGTAATCGATTACTTTCTCTACCATGGCATTAGCTTCATCTGCATTAGTCGCCAACATCCTTCCGACGGCAAGGTCCATTCCATAATCTGAATTTACCATCAGTCCCTCCTCATCATCCATTAAAACATAAAAATCGTCGGACATAAATGTTGTATAGGACGAAAAATTACTACCATCGCCACTTGATGTACTTCTTAAACCCAAGTTCATTCCATAAAAAACCGGAACTACATTAGTATTATTAGGAATTCGATCTTTATAGTCAAATGAAGCATCTCCAAACATATTTACATAACGAATTCTCGAGTCGGCATTGGAGGCGTTTTTGTAAACATACTTTATAAAATTTCGAATTGCAGCAACATCCTGCTTTCCCGACGAGAATTCCTTGTAGATTTGGTCTACGGCAACCACTTTTACTTTTAAATTATTGGTTGATCTATGAAAATTAGCGAGTCGTTCTGCAGCTGCTTTTAAATTGTTATCGGTAATAATCAAATAATCGACATCTCCTTCATTAAAAACCGCAGCTTTTAAATTTTGATTTCCGACTTTCGTCGTACTCGAAATTAACGGTTCATAAAAATCGCTTTCCACCACGGTTTGATATTTGCGATGAGTCCCCCCAGTGACTTTGAAGCTCAAATTATTTTGTCCATTATTAAAGAGTGCCTGAACGTTGTTGATATCTGTGATGTCCCAAATCTGTTTTACTTGGCTTGAGTTATTCATCACATACAAAACGGTTCCGCTTTCCATAGCTAGCGATTTATTGCTAAATGCAAACTGCCTGTTACTGCCGTTAAGATTTGCAGTGTATTCTAGGCTTATAAAATCGAGGTAACCCTCTGAAGAGGGAACACCTCCATTGCTATAAGTTAGCGCCACTGTTGCAGCTGCATTATTTAATTGTACAGACTTGCTCAGAAAATTTTCATATCCCGCTACAGTTTGCCCACTAATTTTGTTAAAGGACACCGAACCCAAATTCTGATTGTTAACGCTGTAGGAGAAATTTGTGTTCCCGAAGGAGGCCGACGCCGCATTGATATTCACTTTTACCGGTTTAGATAAATCTATATTAAAAAGATCAAAATTAAAATTTTGCTGTTGTTGTACCCCAAAATTCTCTCCAAACCACTTTCTACCCAATCGACCGACATTGGTTAAATCTCTTTCGTGAAAGACATAGCCGTCATAAGTGTTATACGTACTATTAGCTGATGAAGAAGGCTGATATAAGTTTGTCATTCGCTTACCTGCTTCCCCTCCATAGGTCAAATAATAATAGGACTTCGTTTCATACAAATTTAAGTGAGTTAAATTTTCTTCACTCCATTGGTCCACACCCTCTGCATAAAACAAGATATAATTGGAATCGTCAAAACTCGCACCAATTTCGCCTACGATCTGAATCGCATTTTCTTGTAAGTCGTCGAAATGTGGTTTAGAATTTAAAAGGGGTAACATACTCCCTCCATTCCCATAAAGGCGAATCGATCGAGGATCGATTCCGTCAGGCATTCCCAGTTTGCGAAGAAAAGCTTTGGATATCTTATATACACCTGATTTCTCTATATAAAACTGATACCAGTTACCCGATTGTAGAACAGAATTAGACCTAAGATCTCTTGTTGCATTTTTATTTGCAAATTGATCAAAGCCGCCTTCTCTATAAGTATATTGAATCGATGTAACTCTTTTAATATTTTGCCCTTCCTTAATTATAGGTGAAAAAGAAAAAGATAATTTCACTCGATCTCTTGCATAAACATTTTGCAAACTTGCATTAATTTGGGTGGGCAAATCGGAAATAGGCAGGTCTTTCAGGTCGGAAACACCAATAGTTTCATAGTTTATTTGAGTGATATTTAACGATGATGGATCTACTGCCGACGAAACATTAACACTTTCTATATATAATAATGTATTGGAAATTGGATTAAAATTATAATTTTGTGAATCGAAGAAAGGAATATTCTTTTGTTCTAAAGCATGAGCATACGGTTTTGGGTCTTGCCACAAAAGTTTAATCTCGCGACTTTGAGCGCTAAGACCGAATGTAAGTAAAAAGGCAAAAAATAAAAAAACATTTTTCATAGTACAGTAAACGTTAATATTTCCATAATAGTACAAGCTAACAAAAAAAATAATTTGGAGGACAATATTCAGCAAAATTACACGTTATAGAAGGATAAATTTGTGAACACCGAACAAATTTTAAGTTTTTTTTAAATATTTACGAAATAAATATTGCTAATTAATCGTTAATTATTATATTGCGAGCAAATTAATTACCCACTTTAAACATGAAGATTAATAGACTTATGACATTGCAAGTGATCGCCGGAATTATAGCATCACTTGGTATTACTAGCTGTAGCAATACAAGTACTAAAGGAGTATCAACTGCAACTGGCTGGAAAATAAATGACAAAAAGGGAGGTTTTCAATACAACACCAACTACGGCGACCAACAGGCTCCGTTGGGAATGGTGGCTATTGAAGGGGGAACTTTTACCATGGGAAGAGTCCAAGACGATGTAATGTACGACTGGAATAACAACCCTACCCAACAATATGTTCAGTCTTTCTATATGGATGAGACGGAGGTAACCAACGTAATGTATAATGAATACTTATATTGGCTTAAAACTGTTTTTCCTCCTAGTGAAGAGAACTACAGACATATTTATGAGGGAGCGCTTCCGGACACTATGGTGTGGAGAAACAGACTTGGATTTAGTGAGAGTTTAACGACTTCTTATTTACGTCATCCTGCTTATGCCAATTATCCTGTTGTAGGAGTTAGTTGGGTACAGGCAAATGATTTCGCGAAATGGAGAACAGATCGTGTTAATGAAGCTACTCTAGAGAAAGCAGGATACCTAAAAAAGAATGCAAAAATTCTTGAAGCATACGGAGACAACCACTTCAGTACAGAAACGTACTTGGCTGCACCTGATGCTATGTACAAAGGAAATAGAGATATCGTTTTCCAAGGAGTTAGAAACAAGGCTAAAGATGGTGCAAAGAATATCTATGCAACTCAAGAGTTTGGTTTGTTTACTGCTGAATTCAGACTTCCAACAGAAGCTGAGTGGGAATACGCTGCAGTCGGTTTAATTGGAAAAAGAGAATACAATTCTTATAAAGGAAGAAAAAAATATCCTTGGGATGGTTCACATACTAGAACTGCAAAAAGAGATAAATTAGGAGACCAAATGGCCAACTTCAAACAAGGACGCGGTGATTATGGTGGAATTTCCGGATGGTCAACAGATGGTGCTGATATTACAAACCAAGTAAAATCTTACCCTCCTAATGATTTCGGATTGTATGATATGGCAGGAAACGTTGCAGAATGGGTAGCTGATGTTTACAGACCTTCCATTACTTCAGAAGACAATGATTTTAATTATTTCAGAGGAAATGTTTATTACAAAAATAAAATTGGTCCTGACGGAAAAGTTGAAATTGTAACTGCTGAAACTATTGTTTACGACACTTTACCAAACGGAAAAATCAAAGCTCGTAACCTACCTGGAACAGTTGCTCAAGTTTTGGTTGACGAATCAGATACTTTCTTAAGACAAAACTTCGACGCTAGCGATAACAGAGCTTTCAAAGATGGAGCTTCAAGAGGTACTAAAGGTTACAATGCTCCAGAGCATACCATACTAGCAGATGAAAATGGAGACGTAGTTAGAAAGTACGATACCAATAACCGTACTTCACTAGTTAACAATCAATCTAGAGTGTATAAAGGAGGTTCATGGAAAGATAGAGCTTATTGGTTAGATCCTGCGAGCAGAAGATTCTACGCAGAAGACCAAGCTACAGACTTTATTGGATTCCGTTGTGCAATGACTAAAGTCGGAGCAAAACCATCTAAGAAAAGATCAAAAAATTAATACAACCATACTCTTTATAAAAAAGCCCTAAATTTTAGGGCTTTTTTTTATACTTTTGACTCATGAGAATAGAAGAGCTTTACCAATGTTTTTTACAGTGTGATGGCGTGTCGATTGACACTCGAAACATCACTCCGAATTCCCTTTTTTTTGCGCTAAAAGGCGATAATTTTGACGGCAATAATTTTGCACAGCAAGCCCTAGACCAAGGAGCTAGTTTTGTTGTTATGGACAATAAAAAATTGGTCACCAATACCGATAAAATGTTTTGGTATACCGACGCATTGATGGCGCTACAAGAGTTAGCTAAATACCACCGTCAACAATTGGGTTTACCCATTATTGCACTAACTGGAAGCAATGGAAAAACAACGACAAAAGAATTAATTCTAGCAGTACTTTCTAAAAAATACCAAGTACAAGCTACTAAAGGCAACTTAAACAATCATATTGGAGTACCGTTGACTTTACTTTCATTCAATGAAGATACCGATATCGGAATTGTAGAAATGGGTGCTAACCATCTTGGCGAAATCGCGCATTTATCTGAACTTGCAGATCCAGACTTCGGTTATATTACGAATTTCGGAAAAGCTCATTTGGAAGGTTTTGGAAGCTTTGAAGGTGTCATTAAAGCAAAAAGTGAACTCTATAACTATTTAGAGAATAATTACAAATTAGCTTTTACAAACACCGATGATACACTACAAGATATCAAAACAATGACTTTCAGCAGATATACTTTTGGTATCGAACCGCAAAATGACTTGGTAATTGAAGAATACAAGGCACAACCAATGGCCAGTATTACTGCTAAAGAAACTGTATTTAATTCGAATTTAACCGGCATTTACAATGCGACAAATATTGCCGCAGCTGTTGCCATTGGAACTTATTTCAAAGTACCTCTAGCCGACTGTAAAACTGCCATTGAACAATACATTCCAACAAATAATCGCTCGCAATGGGTCGAAAAAGGGAATCATAAATTTCTTTTAGACGCCTACAACGCTAACCCTAGCAGTATGGAAGCGGCTCTAGATAATTTTATTCAACTGGATAGTAAGGGTTCAAAAACCCTATTCCTAGGCGACATGTTTGAATTAGGACAAAACAGTTCAGAAGAACATTTAGCTTTAATCGAGAAATTAGACAAAATCGACAATCTAACGATCTACTATATCGGAAATCATTTTTTTGAACATCAAAAAATTCAACCACAGTCTTACTTTTTTAAGACTTATAACGATTTCGTTGAGGCCTTTCAAAGTAAAACATTAAATGATGGCGGAATTGCATTAATCAAAGGCTCAAGAGGCATGGCATTAGAACGCATCTTGGAACTGCTATAATTTTTACAAAACCACATAAAAAAACCGTTCGAAACTAAATCTAATTTGAACGGTTTTTTTTATTATTAAATACGTCCCTGCTCTTCCGTCTTATCCATATTTCTCTTGTTCTTTAAAGTTTGATTCCCAAAATTATATCTCAGTGAGATAGACACACTTTGAGAATCTTGATAATCTAAAAAATAGTTGTTCTGATTTGCATATTTAGTAGACACTTTAGATCGCTCCGTTTTAAAGATGTCATCAATCATCAAACTGGCTTCTATCTTTTTATCGTGAAACTTTTTGTTCATTATAAAATAAGTATTTGACATTTCACTAATCGTAAAAGTACCTTGAATAGTTGGAGTATGATAATAACTCCCGATTTCCATATTCCAGTCTGAATCCTTATGCAAACGAATATTAGTACTAGTACGTCCATAAAACATCGTAATAGTATTTTTATAAAGTTCTTGGTCTAAGCCAAAAAAATAATTCTCATTATATTGGAGCGAAGTATAGACATTAACAGTCCACCACGGAAATATTTCAAAATTCTTGCTCAAATCAACTCCGCCCATTTCACCTTTCTCAATATTAGTATAGCGATAAATTAAGTTATTGGTTTCTGGATCTTGGAATGAGATCTCCATCGAAGGAAGGTTTTCTTTTCTATAATAAACATCGAGATTCCAATTATTCCAAGAATAAGTCACGTTCAAATTATGAATAATCGTCGGTTTCAATTGCGAATCTCCTTGGAAATATGAAAATAAGTTATAGTATGATTTTGCTGGATTTAACCTAGAATAGGAAGGTCTACTAATTCGCTTACCATAAGAAAGTCCAAATTGATGATTTGACTTGGTTTCATACTGCGCAAAAAAAGTGGGAAACCACTCCAAATAATTTTGACTGTTTTTCGCTTCGGGCTCAGCCACTATACCTGTTAAATTCGTAAATTCGGCTCTAAGTCCACCCTTAAAACTCCATTGTCTCCAAGAGTATGCTAACGTTGCAAATGTTGCGAAGTTGGACTCCTTATAATCAAATATATTGCTTTTTTCGGGCCTTAAATTCAACTCTCCTTTTTCGTCGTCATAAAAATCTAATACACTATTGGTATTTACTTTACTATATTTCAATCCGCTATCTAAATTCCATTTTTCTCTTTTAATACTGTAATCGATCTGAGTAGAAAATAACAAAACCTTACTGGGATTAATACTCTCAAAAGTGGTTTCTTTTGGATCCTGATCCTTAAAGTGGAGTTGAGTGTAAACATTTTGAAAATTATCTTTGTGGTTTTTCGTTAAGTAACTGGTCCACACCACGCGATTATCGCTTCCCCATTTCCGATCAGCTAGTAAATAGAGGTTATGATAATCCGTAGCACTTCGATGATCATTCACCGTACGATACGAAGATTCAACCTTTTGTTCTTTATTGTAAATCAAAGTTGGAACATCATAGACTCCATACTCCCCTGGACTAATATAACCGTTGGCACCAAAAGTAAAATTAGTCAAAGTATCTAAATCATACTCCATATTAAAGGTGTAAGAATTCTGATTTCTACCAATATCTTTTCTTATCATTATACTTTCCCAAGTAGTTTGATTTTCTACATAATTAACAACATCAAGGCCCTCTCTCAAATAAGTTCCAGTTCCACGATAATATGATCCCATCAACGACAATTTACCAGACCTATAATACTGTGACAATCCAAATAATCCCTTCTCATATTTACTTTGTATATAACGCCCAAAAATCACAGTTTTATACCCCTCTAATTGGGGTTTTGTCATGACGATATTTAAAACTGCACTTCCAGAAGCATCATAGTTTGCGGGCGGGTTTGTTATAACTTCAATAGTTTTAATGTCTTTGCCCGGAGTATTCTCTAGTAAACGTTGCAATTCATCAGCGGCGAGCATAACTTTTTTTCCATTGATTGTAACTAAAATTCCAGAACTACCGCGAATACTCAGGTTACTTCCTTGTGTAGCTACACCTGGTGTCTGTTTGATAATTTCCCAACCATTCAAACTCGTCAGAGCACTATTTTCGATATTGAATTCCAATCGATCTACCTTTCGCTTTACAAGAGGAGCTCTCTTGTTGATTACTAACTCATTCAATTCACGCCCCTCAGACTGTAAAACGATGGATAAAGGTTTTTTAAAATCATCTTCTGATAAAACTCTTGTATAATTGACATAACCCACATAGGATGCTTCAATCGAAAGAATCCCAGTTGTGTTGATTATAATCTTAAATAGACCCTCAAAGTCAGCAGCTTCGGCCAATCGTACTTTATCACTATCCGTTAGTACTAAAGTTGCAAAAGGCAATTCTTCGCCGTTCTCATTAACGACTTTACCTTCCACAATTCTTCCCTGAGCAACGAGCACTTGAGAAAAAAACAGTAAAAAAACCAAATATTTCATCCTTTTTTTATTTTCAACAAAAATGCTGTAAAAAAGTCAATCAGTCAGTTAATGCTCGGTTAACGATGGGTTAACACCGAAAACGTCAAATGGAAATGTTTATATTTGTTTATATGAAAGACAAAAACTTTTTATACATCACTACGTCAACCATCTTATTCTTGCTCTTGCTGGCCATACACGCATATTATTTCTATAATTCCTACCTGTTAAAACAAAAAGACATCGTCAACACCGTACACAGTCAGTTGTCGGATTTGGAAGAACAAGTTCCCTATTTTGAGGACTCAACGAACAAAGAGGACGAAATCCTAATTCTATTCTCTAAATTTCAACGAAAGGAAATTTCATACGATACCATCACGGAATACTTCCGAGATAAAAATTCAAAAACCAGTCCCCGAATCAGTGCCTATATAGATAGTCTGTTTCAAAAACAAGGTTATCAGGTAGCTCTGAAAAAAGAATTGATCAACTTAATCGCACTACCTTCGGGAGATACCTTGCTAAAAAAACCTTTAGCCATGTATCAAACCGACACTCCAATTAACGAAGCACGTACTGTAACAGAAGGAAAATGGATCACCAGTAGCTCAAATTCTGAATTTGACCTTATCGACTACGACAACCACAGCAGAAAAGAAAAACCTAACTTTCATTTTCAAATAACCAGAATCACGACTTATGACATCGCCAATCTAAACACGGTTGTATTACTGGAATTAATTCCCCTTATTTTGTCTTCAATCCTAATTCTAATATCTGTTTCACTGCTTTACTACCTAACTTATAAAAATCTGGTAAAACACAGACTAGAGTCCATCATTCTACACGATATTGTAGATAACATAGCACACGAATTCAAAACCCCATTAGCCACGTTAAAAATTGCATCCAAAACGCTATCTAAGGGTGGTTCTTTAGAAATACTCCCTTTGATCGATCGGCAAATAAATCGCCTAGAGAACATACTTAAACCGATCCATGAAGACTACGAGCCTTCCACTTATCAGGAGCCATTTCAACAACAAGAAATAATAGACTTGTGTAATGACTTTGCCTTTAGCAATCCTGAAGTTCGTTTCGAAACAAAAATGGTTATACAAAAGATTCCAATATTACAACATATCGAAATCCAAACAATACTAAGCAATCTAATTAGCAATAGCGTAAAATATGGAGGCAAGATTATCGAAATCCATGTTAATAGTCAAGTCAGAGGCCTTGAAATAACGATAACAGATAATGGAATAGGAATGGAGCCTGTAGAAATAAAACATATACTGAAAAAGTTTTACCGCATTCAAAAAAATAATATTCAAAATACAAAAGGTTTAGGCTTAGGGCTTTTTCTTGTGAATAAAATCGTATTAAAATATCACGGAACGATAACATTTAAGAGCAAAATAAACTCTGGAACCGTTGTCAAAATAAACATTCCATATGAAGACTAAACTACTTTTGATTGAAGATGATGACGATTTTGGAATCATTTTAAAACAGTATCTTAATTTGTCGGAATTTGACGTTACTTGGGTCCTAAATCCTTTAGATGCTCTACCATTAATGTCTCAAAATGCGAAATATGACATTGTTGTACTGGATGTAATGATGCCACAACTGGATGGTTTTACGTTGGCACAAACCATCAAAAAAAACTATCCAAATTTACCCTTCTTATTTTTAACTGCAAAAAATCAAAAAATCGACAGGCTCACGGGTTTAAAAATTGGAGCGGATGATTATCAAACAAAACCTTGTGATCCCGAGGAGTTAATATTGAGAATACATAATATATTAAAAAGACACAAACCATTAGCTACCTCCAAACCCTTACCGTTAGGCGAATATTTGTTTGATCACGAAAACTTACTATTAAAACATCCCAAAGAAAAAATCAGATTAACACAACGCGAAGCAGACCTGTTACAACTACTACTTCAATATAATAACAGTATCGTCAAGCGTGAGGTGATTCTTAACGGCATCTGGAATTCCGATGATTATTTTACCGGGCGCAGTATGGACGTCTTTGTCAGTCGCTTAAGAAAGTATCTTCAGCACGATAAGCATTTACAGATTCTCTCGATTCGTGGTATTGGTTTTGAAATCAACTTTCCAGACTGAGTCGATGTTCGAAAATCGTGACTCGGAAATCGACTCTCGAAAATCGAATCACGAATCACGAACAACCCCGTAGGGGTTACATGATTCTAAAGCGTATACGCAAATAGGCGCATTTGCTTATAGGCATAGAGAAGCCCGTAGGGGTGACATAATTATAAACCGTATACGCAAATCGATTCTCGAATCACGACTCACGAAGAACCCCGTAGGGGTGACATGATTCTAAAGCGTATACGCAAATCGACTCTCGACTCTCGAAGAACCCCGTAGGGGTGACATGATTATAACAAAAAACCCTCACCAAATAAATGATCAGGGTTCGCTAAAGAAAGGCGACGACATACTCTCCCACATAAATGCAGTA
>DCKE01000028.1 GCA_002320285.1 Flavobacteriaceae bacterium UBA1682
CAATCGATAAAAACACGACCAACAGTACTTTGACCGTTGCCGATGGTAAATTGGTATTGACGGATAGCGACGGTAATGCGGTAGATGTCTTGTTAAGCGCGATCGATAAAAACACGACCAACAGCACTTTGACGGTAGCTGATGGTAAATTGGTTTTAACGGATAGCGACGGCAATGCGGTAGACGTCTTGTTAAACACCATCGACACCAACAACATCAACGCGACTTTGGCTGTGGTAGGGTCAAATTTGGTTTTGACGGACAACAAAGGCGTAGCGGTTCAGATTGCATTAAGCGCGATTGACAAAAACACGACCAACAGCACGTTGGCGGTAGCCGATGGCAAATTGGTATTGACGGACAGTGACGGTAATGCGGTAGATGTCTTGTTAAGCGCGATCGACAAAAACACGACCAACAGCACTTTGACGGTAGCCGATGACAAATTGATTTTGACCGATAGTGATGGTAATATGGTAGACGTATTATTAAATGCGATTGACACCAACAACATCAACGCGACTTTAGCTGTGGTGGGAACGAATTTGGTTTTGACCGACAACAAAGGAGTAGCGGTTCAGATCGCCTTGAGTGCAATCGACAAAAACACGACCAACAGCACGTTGGCGGTAGCCGATGGTAAATTGGTATTGACGGACAGTGACGGTAATGCGGTAGATGTCTTGTTAAGC
This sequence comes from Flavobacteriaceae bacterium UBA1682, assembly GCA_002320285.1. GTDB lineage: Bacteria > Bacteroidota > Bacteroidia > Flavobacteriales > Flavobacteriaceae > Flavobacterium. The sequence goes on from DCKE01000028.1 coordinate 693, forward strand.
GCGATCGATAAAAACACCACCAACAGCACTTTGACGGTAGCCGATGACAAATTGATTTTAACGGATAGCGACGGCAATACGGTTGATGTTTTGTTAAACACCATTGACACCAACAACATCAACGCGACTTTAGCTGTGGTGGGAACGAATTTGGTTTTGACCGACAACAAAGGAGTAGCGGTTCAGATCGCCTTGAGTGCGATCGACAAAAACACGACCAACAGCACGTTGGCGGTAGCCGATGGTAAATTGGTCTTGACGGACAGCGACGGTAATGCGGTAGATGTGTTGTTAAGCGCAATCGATAAAAACACGACCAACAGCACTTTGACGGTAGCTGATGACAAATTGATTTTAACGGATAGCGACGGCAATACGGTTGATGTTTTGTTAAACACCATCGACACCAACAACATCAACGCGACTTTGGCTGTGGTGGGAACGAATTTGGTTTTGACCGACAACAAAGGCGTAGCGGTTCAGATTGCATTAAGCGCGATCGACAAAAATACGACCAACAGTACGTTGACTTTAGCGGCTGGTGTTTTAACATTGACTGATAGTGCAGAAGGTGCTGTCTCTGCAGATTTGAATGCGCTAGCGGTGGAACCATGGAATAATGCTGCTGATGGAACAAAAGCCACATCGAATACGCAGTCTATTTATCAAATGGGACAAGTTGCAGTGGGAGTAGCGGTTCCCTCACAACGATTGGATGTAGCAAATGGTAATGTTAGAGTTAGAGATATCAATACAGCAGTGGGTGCTGCAACGGATAAAGTGGTGGTAGCAGACGCGACGGGAATTTTGAAAACGGTTAAATCAACCATGCCGAAATTCTTTTATATGCCATCGATATTGATAGATGTTCAAAATTTAAATGCAACTTATGTACTGGATTTATATGCACAATATACCTCTCAGTTTGTAAACGTACCGGCAACGCAAAGAAATCCAACATCACAAGCGAATATACCATATATCGCAACAAATACGGAATTGGATTATTACATCACTTATTTCGACAATTTGGCAATTCAAGTTTTATCCGTATCAAACGATGGAAAACTAACTTATAAAGTAGTCGGCAATGCAACACGCAATTCTTTTGTAAACATAGTATTTGTAATTAAATAACTGAGCGATGAGAACGATATATACAATTCTTTGTGTTTTGATGCTATTGTGCGTCACTGTGGATGCACAAGCTCAGTCTACTAAGAGCAAACAATACGATAAGTGGATACAGGATAAACCGACGGTGGAAGCCCAGGAGATTAAAAGGATGTTATTTGAAACAGTACCGAAATGGTATGCAGATAAAAATACTTCGCAGCAGTTATGGGAGGGAACCGTGCTGAGCGTAGATATGACGTGGGACGCATTAGATCAATTGAAAGCGACCTCCAATCAATCGCTGCTGAATAAGGTTCAGATCATTAAGATCCTATGGACTCCAGCTAGTAAAGCAATGCTTGATCCGAGTTATTTTACACTATTTCCACATTTAAAATATGTGATCATTAGTTTTTACGAAGATTATAAATACGAGCAAGTTGAAAAACTACTGGATAGTTCTATTCATAATCAACCGTATGAAATAGTTTTAATGCGACTTAACAATCCTAAATAAGAAAACAGATGGATATCTTAAGAAAAAAAATCTGCAACAGAGGGCTACTTCTGTGGGTACTGATGGCGTGGAGTTTGGTTGCTTGCAATCAATTTGCACGTGCGCAGGCATTGAACAAAGTAGCGTTTGCACCGAGAAGTTCTGCTGTAGTAGCAGATCCGTATAAGTCCGTTTTGAACTATAATCTTCGCGGTGATTTTGTGATGATTGGAAACTCTAACGTATTTCTAAATCCGTATACGGATGGTGGAAATAATTCAGGAGATATGAAGTTTTCCAATTTGGATCCCACGAATGCTACAATAAAGAATTCTTCTTCGTCGAGATTGGCCTTACCGATACCGAACAATGTAGATGCACCGTGTACAAAAATAATTTATGCTGGTTTATATTGGGCTGGACGTGGGGATGATACCTCTTCGGATGTATTAGTCAAAGCGGGAAATGCAGGAAATGGATTGAATAAGAAAAAAATCCAGTTCAAGGCACCGGGAATGGCTAACTATGTGGAGTTAACTACCGATAAAATTTATTATGGAGGTTCAGATGTATACGGTATGTATTCCAGTTATGTAGATGTAACCACTTATGTCAAAGCTGGTGGTGTAGGAGATTATTTTGTTGGAAATATAGCGACATTTCAAGGAACAGGTGGTGATATTGGATATTATGGAGGTTGGGGAATGGTTGTCATCTATGAAAATCCGACGATGAAATGGCGAGATATTACGGTATTTGACGGTTTTAGTCAGATTGCTTGGGATGGTACGACACAAGGTCTTAGTCGTGTGACCACTTATGGTAATCTAGCCGTTTCTGGATTTCGTGCCGCTCAAAGTGGCGCGATTAATATCAAGATGGGTATGATGGCTGGTGAGGGAGATAGAGATATTAGTGGCGATTCGTTTGATATTCGAAAATTGGCGACCAACACTTGGCAAACCCTGTCACACACGCAAAATACGGCTAATAACTTTTTTAATTCGTCGATTTTTACTGGTGGTAATGCCCGAAATCCTAATAATCTAAACAATTATGGAATCGATATTGCCATGTTTGATTTGCCCAATACTGGTAATGTACTCATCGGGAACAATCAAACCCAAACGGCTTTTAGATTTGGAACTACCCAAGATGTATATAGTATTTTCAACATTACTTTTGCCGTAGATGCCTACGTACCCGAGATGGATGCGCTAAATACGCGAACCGATGCCGGAGCGGCCTCTGACAATGTAGTGCCCGGACAAGAATTAGAATTTACGATAAGCCTAAAAAACAAAGGTTCGGAACCTATTATCAATGGAAAAATTGAGATTCCCATTCCGCCCAACATGCATTATGTATCGGCAAGCGCTACACCGGCCGTAGGTACGGTTACTTGGAGTCATCCATCGAGTACCGATCCCGTTTTAACTCCAGGAGGTAAAATTGTGTGGGATCTGACTGGTGTTGAAATTCCAAATAACAATTTGGTTTATTCGACCCTAAAATATAAATTAAGAGTAACGACCAACTGTGCTTTGTTGCAAACTTCGAGTAGTGACTGTGCTTTAAAATCGGAAGTTAACGGAAGTTTTACCGGACTAGGAAAAAATTCCTTAAAACCATTAGATCTGAAGTTTATAAAGGGTTATATAACCGGTGCAAATTGTGTTGGTCAACCGATTTATGATCCTTATAATATCAATGTAGTGCCATCTGAGGCCTTTTTGGCCAATTGTGTAAGTGTTGCACAAGTGACAGATCCAATGACATTTAATTATTTCTGTAGCGTGCCAAATAATGCTATAGACAGAGCTGTGGTAGCTTCGAAATACCCTGCTGGAACCACTTTTTATAAAAGTCAAACCGACGGAATAATCAATCCTGCCAATTTGGTAAGTGGAAACTTTAGTGTATTGGCTGGAACAAATAGTTTTTATGCCGTAGTATATGGAATGAAACCCGGTTGTTATGTGAAATTTAATATCAATTTGACCTCGGTAACCACTATACCTACTGCCGCTAATGTTACGGCTTGTTTTGGAGCTGCATACAATTTAGATGTGGCGCTTTCGGCTGTTGGAGTGACCAATCAATTTGAACTGTATTATTTTGCAACCTCCACCAACACAACTCCCTTGACAACCATTCCGCATCCAACAGCAGTAGGCGTATATACATACTACGTCGCTGAAGGGAAAATGGTCAATGCCCAATTGTGTGTCGGAAATAAAATAGCTTTCACGGTTACCATTCTGGCTGGACCTACGGGAACCTTACCACAAGTCGCATACAGCATTTGTGACGATGCTGTTCAGATGATTGAGTTGCAAACAACAGCTGCTCAAATTAATTGGCAGATTATGGTCGGAAATGTATGGCAAGACATAAGTACGGCCAACTGGTCGGGTGTTTTTACTGTAAATGGTAATCAAATCTCTATCGGAATTGGCTATGCGAATGTTTCGACTGCTAAAATTCGTGCTGTGATGAAGTCTAATGCCGGTTGTGAAACCATCAGTCAAGAGGTAACACTGACGTTTAAAGGCTGTAAGCTGCCTACCAATCCGATGATACCATCAAAATTTATAATACGAATTTGATATGAAAACGATACAAAAACTTTTTTATAGTGCATGGGTAATCGCTCTTTTCCCTATACAGGGGAAAGGGCAGACCGCCAATGCTGGGATCTTAACCGTGATGCCCGAAACCAGCTTAACAACGGCTGCCGATTTCTTAAACCTAAAAGATGCATCGGTATTCAATGACGGATCGATATATTATCAGGCCAATTTTGATAACGAAGGACTCTATACTTACTCAACGCAAAAGAAATCATCCTATGCAGTTTTTCAACAGCCTGCTGATAAAACAGCCAACCAGCAACTGTCAGGGAGTATTCCCTCAAGTTTTTATGACGTGTTGTTTCACAGCCCTGTTGCCGGTAGTGGATTTGATTTAAAAAACGATATGAGTATAAACGGAAAGGCGAATTTTTTAAATGGAATCGTCACTATAGATTCATTAAATGGATATATGCTTTTTGAATCTGGGGCACAGGCAGTCAACGTCTCTGACAAGAGTTTTGCTGATGGACTCGTAGAGAAAATAGGACGGGAATCTTTTGTTTACCCCATAGGTGATAAAAACATATACAGAATGGCTCAAATTAGTGCGCCTCCGAATATTAAAGACGCTTTTACAGCAAAGTATTATTTGGATAATTCCAACAAACAGCATGCTCATAGTAGTAAAACAGGGGTCATTAACCTCATCAATGATGCAGAATATTGGATCGTTGAGCGAAGTAACACTCAAAATAATATCATGCTTACATTGAGTTGGAATACCAAGGTTACTCCTGCGGTTTTGTTGACCGACGACGCTAAAAATTTGAGAATCCTTCGATGGGATGCTGTGCAATCTCTGTGGGTAGATGAAGGAGGAGTAGTAGATGTCGGAGCCCAAACGGTGACTTCGCCTACAGTTGTTGAAGGTTACGGAATGTTTACTTTGGGTACGGTAAAACCCAATTTGGTATTCGAAGGAGATGTGGTTATTTACAATGCGGTCAGTCCTGATGGAGATGGTAAAAACGATTACTTTATTATAGATAACATCGAAAGATTTCCCAAAAATACGGTACAAATATATAATCGTTGGGGTGTGAAGGTCTATGAAACCGATGCATACAACAGTTCGGGAAATGTCTTCAGAGGCATATCTGAAGGACGGGTAACTTTGAATAAAGAAGAGAAATTACCAACCGGCACTTACTTTTATATCGTTCAATATGAAGTGGTTGTTGGAGGAACAGCGGAAACTATCAAAAAAGCAGGTTATCTGCATTTAGAAAACAACTAATCTAAACTGAACAAGATGAAATTAAGAGATATCATAAGAGGATTTGGATATGCTACAGTTGTTTTTTGCAGTATAAATCAAATGTATGGACAGCAAGATCCTCAGTATACCCAATATATGTATAATACGATTAATATCAATCCGGCTTATGCGGGTTCACGAGGAGTGATGAGCATATTTGGATTGTATCGTACGCAGTGGGTAGGCTTGGATGGCGCTCCAAAAACAGCAGCCTTCTCTATAAACACTCCGATCAATAACTCTAAATTGGGTTTGGGACTTTCCTTTGTCAATGAAGCTATTGGTGCAATGGATGAAAATGCCATCTCGGCAGATTTATCGTACACGATTGATTTGGGAGAACGTTATAAGTTGGCCTTTGGAATCAAAGGATCTGCCAACCTGCTTAATGTAGATTATACCAAGCTAAATCAGTATAATCCAAACGATCCGATGCTGGCCAACAATATAGAGAACCAGTTTACTCCCAATATTGGAGCTGGTGTGTATTTGCACTCAGAGAAAACCTATATCGGTTTATCTGTACCGAACTTTTTGGAAACCGAGCGATACGATGACAATATCGTGTCGACGGCCAAACAAAAAATGCATTTTTATTTAATGGGGGGGCATGTATTTGACCTGAGCCCAAGTCTTAAGTTTAAACCTGCATTTTTAGTAAAAGCCGTCTCGGGCGCACCTTTACAGGCAGATATCACCGCGAACTTTATGTTTGTAGATAAATTTGTTATTGGAGGAGCTTACCGTTGGGATGCAGCATTTAGTGGTTTAGTTGGGTTTCAAGTTACAGACGGACTGTTTGTAGGTTATAGTTACGATGCAGAGACGACCAAACTGGCGCATTACAATTCGGGATCGCATGAAATATTTTTGCGATTTGAACTATTTAATCGCTTTAACCGAATCAATACACCGAGATTCTTCTAATATTTAGAAAAAATGAAAAGAACAGTACAAAATCTATTTAGCGCTGTATTAATATTGTTTTCGTTAAGCGCTACAGCTCAAGAGGGAAGTATTAAACGAGCGGATAAAAAATACGATAGTTATGCCTATATCGAGGCTTCAAAAGTCTATGAAAGGGTAGCTATGAAAGGTTTTAAGAGCCCAGACGTATTCAAGAAACTCGGAAATGCATATTATTTTAATGGCGATTTGGAAAGCGCTAATACCTGGTATGCTGCCTTGTTTGAGCTGACTCAAGAGGTGGAAAGCGAATATTTATACCGCTATGCACAAACTTTAAAAGCCACGGCTAATACCGAATTAGCGGCACAGTACCTAAAGCAGTTTAATACAGTTGAAAACAATCAAATTCGCGCTAAATTATATAGGGAGAACCTCGATTATTTAGAACAAATTAAAGCCAATTCAGGAAGGTATACCCTGGAGAATTTATCTTTAAATTCGGCGTATTCTGATTATGGAGCGGCGGTAATAGATCAGCAGTTGGTATTTGCTTCTGCTCGCGATACGGGCAGTGTGTCCAAGAAAATTCACTCCTGGACTAATGCCAGTTTCACCAGCTTGTATCAAGCACCCATATTAGCTGATGGATCGGTAGGAAAAGCGGTCGCTTTTGACAGCGGAGTGCGTTCAAAATTCAATGAATCAACTCCAGTGTTTACTAAAGATGGGCAAACCATGTATTTTACGAGAAATAATTTCTTAAACGGGAAACGCGGTAAAGATGAAAATCGCACCACCTTACTAAAGATTTACAGTGCACAAAAAGTCAATGGAAAGTGGACCAATATCAAAGAATTACCGTTTAATTCTGATAACTACAGTACCGCACATCCGGCTTTGAGTCCAGATGGGAAATGGATGTATTTCAGTTCTGATCGAAGCGGTACACTGGGACAATCTGATTTGTATCGCGTTCCCATATTGGCGGCAGATCGTTTTGGACAACCTGAAAATCTCGGTAATCGAATCAATACAGAAGGGCGCGAGAGTTTTCCATTTATATCAGAACTCAATGAATTGTATTTTACCTCTGATGGACATCCTGGTTTAGGCGGTTTGGATATTTTTGTAGTGAAAATTAAGGACGATAATACCTTGGGCGCAGTACAAAATATAGGAGCCCCAGCTAACAGTCCCTTTGACGATTTTGGGTGGACAATAAATACTGCAACAAAAAAAGGTTTTGTCAGTTCCAATAGAAAAGGTGGGGTCGGTAATGATGATATCTATTCCTTGATAGAAATGCAACCGCTATCGTGTATTCAAAAAATAACGGGAATCGTATATGATAAAACAGATCAACAAAAAAAGGTCGGTGCTAAAATGGCCCTGTATGATGCTTTGTTTAACTTAGTAGGGGAAACAACTACAAACCATTTGGGGTATTATGAATTTGATAAACTACAATGTGGCGCAAAATACCGAGTTAATGCTCAAATCCCAGACTACAATACCGCAGAAGTAACGGTGGAACTGCCCAATATAAGCGGCACTACTCAGGTTGATTTCGGTTTGGAGAAAACAAAAATAATCATTGAAAAAGGTACCGATTTATTCAAAGCATTAAGTCTAGAACCAATTTACTTTGATTTCGATAAGTCGTATATAAGACAAGATGCTGCTGTTGAATTGGCTAAAGTAGTGGAGGTATTACGAGAATATCCAAAGATTCGTATTGATGTTCGTTCGCATACTGATAGTAGAGGAGACGATCAATACAATATGATATTATCGCAAAAAAGAGCTGAAGCAACTAAAGCTTGGATTGAAGCACAAGGCATTGATAAAAATCGATTGTCCGCTAAAGGATATGGTGAAACTCAATTGGTCAATTCGTGTTCAAATGGAGTTCCTTGCTCAGAAGTACAACACCAACAAAATAGAAGGAGTGAGTTTATCGTGTTGGAAATGTAGCGATATTCAGCAGACTTTATAATTAAACAACAAATAACCAAAATTAAAGAACAGCCAAAATGAGAAAACCCTAACATCGTTAGGGTTTTTTTCGTATCTTATCAGATGGGGGTATTGTTTTTATAGTTCATGGATAAACTCATACAAACTATCGGTGCTGTCAAAGTTGTATTTCTTGCGAATACGGTGGCTGTACACGCGAAGGGCAGATGGATTTACATCCATGATTTGCGCTATTTCAGCATTCTCTAAACCAATTTTTTTAAGGATGAGAAACTTTTTTTCAACCAAAGTAAGATGCGGAAATTTTTTCTTGATTTTGGACACAAATAAGGGATAGGCTTTCTCAAAGGAGGCTTGTAAAACAGACCAATGTTGCCCTGAGGCATGTTGTTGAAAAAAGGTGTGATTCTCGTTGAACAACAAAGAAACATCATTTGGTGTGGCCGAGTCAATTACTTCGGGAAAATCAATTTTTTGCAACTGGCTTTTAATAACGGTCAAACTTCCTCTACTAATTAATAAATCATGTAAGGAAATTTTTAATTTTTCATTGGCAATTTGCAGTTCATTTTTAATTTTTAATTTTTCAAACTCCAATTGTATTCGTTTGCGGCGTTCCGTTTTTCTGACAAAACGAAAAATACCAAAAACGATTAATTTAAGGGCACATCCAATGCTTAAACCCACAATCCATAACATACGTATACGATCGTTATTGTTTTTTAACTCGAGGTCTTTCTGTTGCAAAAGATTCATCTTGTCTTGAATATCCAAGTTGAGTATGGCCGAAGTTTTTTTTAGTTCTATGTTTTTCTTTAAAGAACTAAGCGCGGAATCCGAATAGATATAGGCCAAATCCAATTGATTTCGATTTTTATAAAATTGAGCTAATAAGGGATATATTTCTTGTTTTGCATCAAGGTTTAAATCGATGTTTTTTATATTACTGATCAGTTTCATAACGCTATGGTTAAAAGAATCCTGTTGTCCTAACTTTTGATAGATCTTAGATTTGATCACTAAAATATCAGTGTTGGGTTTTATAAATTTTTTAGCGTCTATAGTATGATAATCCTTAAAAACATCTAATGCTTGTTGATATTTTTCGTTGAAAAAATAAGCTGTCGCCAAATTGGTCATAGCGGTTAGTTTCCAAATCGTATCGTTGCTTTTATTACTTAAATCGAGTAAATTTTTAAAACTCTCTTCTGCTACCGAAAAGTTTTTATTCGTAGTTTCTATCAGACCTCGAGTATTTAAGATCTTTAGTTTAATTTCGGAATATAAATCTTGCGGCAGCGAATTAGCGAGGTTTAAAAAGTATAAAGATTTGCTCCCTGACCCCATGTTGTAATGTAATAACGCCATAGTGAAAAGCATCTCTTGTTTTTCCGGTAGTTCATCATCTTCTATCTCTTTAAGAAAATCGAAGGAATGCGAAATATATTTGAAAGCATTGATGCAATCACCTTTTTCGTAATAGTGAGCAGCTAGAGCGAGGCGAGTTCGCGCTTGTAACTGACTGTTTTTATCCAAATCGACTAAGGTAATCAAATGAAGCATCTCGGGTATATAATTGGAATATTTAGTATGATCAAGAAAATTTAACTTGATAAAGATGGCTTCGTTAATAAGACTTCGGTCGTTGGATATAACGCCTAGATCATAAACTTTCTGCATTTCCTTAAAATAGCCTATCGAATCGTTTAATAATTTGTTATTGGAATAGAAATGTTCTACGAAAAAAGGCTGTTTCTCTAGATAGCTCTTTTTTAATAGCTTTTCGTATTGTGCAAATAGAGGAGGGGAAAACAACGAAAAGACACCTACTAATAGTAGTGTTTTAAGCAGGTAGCATGGATGAGTTTTCATATTGGAAGGTACTTGAATAAACGGAGATGAATAATTCAAAAGTTTAGATTTCACTAGTAAAATATTTAGGCTCTTAGGGCGCTTGGATTTTGTGGCTGGGACAAATGAATTTAAGGATGAAGCGGTATTTTAAAATTTCTTGTTTGGTTTGTTTATGATGTTATAAAAATAACAAATATTATGGATAAATTTAAAATTATTGTTATATCTTAAGTACAAAGTGTGATTTAATTGTAATATTTCGAAGTGCTACTACGGATAAAAGAATATAGCGCTGGAAATAGCGAATCAGTTTTTATATTTGAATCGAAATTTATCGGAGTTTCATCATTTTTTTGGGTTTTTTGGAGATTAATCGGATTGAAATGATAAAATGGTTTTATATGATAAGTATATTAAAATAAAATAGTACTAATATGTAATAAAAAGAGAGTAAAAAATTTGCTCGTTTTGTTAAATCGAGTACTTTTGTTGTACGAAACAACAATTAAAATAAACAACAAAATGTTAGACTCTATTATTACGTCTAAAACGCGACTTCGGTTGTTGGTGAAATTTTTTATAAACACCAGTAACGAAGCGCATTTAAGGGGCTTAGCGACGGAATTTAACGAATCGACTAATGCTATTCGCAAGGAATTAAACAACCTTTCGGATGCGGGGTATCTCGAAAAAGAAAACGTTCAGAATAAGGTGAGATATAAAGCCAATATCCATCATCCTTTATTTGGTTCTTTACAAGATATCGTCCGGAAATATTTGGGTTTGGACACCTTGGTTGCGAATGTGGTGGAGCGTATGGGGGACGTGCAGCAAGTAGTCGTTACGGGGGATTATGCTAATGGACTGGATTCTGGCACTATTTGTGTCACTATTGTTGGACAGTCACTTGACAGCCAGTATGTGGCTCAGTTAAGTGAGAAAATAGAAGTATTAATCGACCGTAAAGTAGCTTTGACCCTAACGGCAATGCCACAGACATCGGGGCTTATACTATTGGATAGTATAAGTGAAGTAAAGTAACAACACATGGAGCATGCACAGATTAAAATAGGAATATTGGGATTGGGATACGTAGGTTTGCCTTTGGCATTAACGTTTTCCGAATTTTTTAAAGTAGTGGGTTATGACATCGATGCAGATCGTGTTGTACAGCTCAAAGAGGGGAAGGATAGAACGCGGGAAGTAGATGAAACCGTTTTGGCAACAGCCCAGAATGCTTCGTTGACCATAACCGATCAGTTGGAAGATTTGAGAAGTTGTAATTATTATATCGTTACGGTACCTACGCCGATCAACAAGTTTAAAGCACCGGATTTGAGTTATCTGTTGGGAGCTTGTGAACAGTTGGGCGGGGTATTGTCTGCTGGTGATACCGTTATTTTCGAATCAACGGTATATCCTGGATGTACAGAAGAAGAATGTGTTCCCATTTTGCAAAACACCTCAGGATTAAGATATAACGAGGATTTTTTCGTGGGATATTCACCCGAGCGAATCAATCCTGGAGATAAAAAACGGACGTTACAAACCATTGTAAAAGTTACTTCGGGCTCTACGCCAGAGGTCGCGCAAAAGGTAGATGATTTGTATAAAACCATTATCACGGCGGGTACGCATTTAGCACCTTCAATAAAAGTTGCTGAAGCGGCAAAGGCCATTGAAAATGCGCAACGCGATGTTAATATCTCCTTTGTCAATGAATTGGCGTTGATCTTTGATCGTATGGAGATTGATACGCAAGATGTGTTGGCGGCTGCAGGGACCAAGTTTAATTTCTTGCCCTTTCAACCGGGCTTGGTGGGAGGTCACTGTATATCAGTAGATCCCTATTATTTGGCGCATAAGGCTTCTGAATTGGGATACCATCCCGAAGTGATTTTATCCGGACGACGGGTCAATGATAGAATGGGTGATTTTATTGCTGAGAAGGTGGTAAAGTTACTGATACAACGCGATTTTAAAATAAAAGGAGCTAAAGTTCTGATTATGGGAATTACGTTTAAGGAAAATTGTCCGGACATCAGAAATACTCGAGTAGTAGATATTATCCACGCATTGAGTGATTATGGGGCAGAGGTAAGTATTTACGATCCATGGGCAAGTCCAAAAAAAGTTTGGTCGGAATACCGACTAAACCTATTGACTGACGAACCCCAGGTTGAACAGTATGAAGCCGCTGTTTTAGCAGTAGCGCATCAATCGTTTTATACAGCACCGGTTAAAAGCTGGTGTGTAACCAATGGAGTTGTATTTGATGCCAAAGCCATATTAAACCGCGATGATGTCGCGGCTCGATTATAAAAATTGTAAAGAAAAGAATATTAGTAAGTTATGAAAGTAGGAATCACCTTTAGTGCCTTTGATTTATTGCACGCAGGGCATATTAAAATGCTCGAAGAGGCCAAGCGCCAGTGCGATTATTTAATTGTTGGACTTCAAACAGATCCAACCTTAGACCGTCCGGAAAAAAATCATCCCACTCAAACGGTAGTGGAACGATATATTCAACTTAAGGGTTGTCGTTTTGTAGACGAAATTGTTCCCTATGCTACCGAACAAGATTTGGAGGATGTATTGCGCTCTTTTAAAATCGATGTGCGTATTATCGGTGACGAATATCAAGATAAGAATTTTACGGGAAGAGCTTATTGTGAGGAAAAGGGCATTGAGTTGTATTACAACCGCAGAGATCACCGTTTTTCGAGCAGCTCTTTAAGACGTGAAGTAGCAGATAAAGAAAATAGTAAAATCATCAAAATAGGTTAGTTACTAAAGTATGAAAAAAATATTGATTACAGGTGGTGCGGGTTTTATCGGTTCTCATGTTGTACGACAGTTTGTGTTGCATTTTCCTGAATATCATATTTATAATTTAGATGCCTTGACATACGCTGGTAATTTGGCCAATCTGGTCGATATCGCTGATTTACCCAATTACCATTTTATCAAAGGCGATATTACAGACGAAGGTTTTATCAATACTTTGTTCGACGAATATCGTTTTGAAGCGGTGATACATTTAGCCGCTGAATCCCATGTCGATCGTTCGATTACCGATCCGTTTTCGTTTGTGAAAACCAATGTTTTGGGTACTGTGATCTTATTGCAGGCCTTTAAAAATCTTTGGATAAACGATTGGGACGATAAACGTTTTTATCATGTGAGTACCGATGAGGTTTATGGTACTTTGGGAGAAACTGGGCTTTTTACAGAAAAAACGCCCTATTCGCCCAATTCCCCTTATTCCGCTTCCAAAGCCAGCTCGGATCATTTCGTTCGCGCTTATGGAGAAACCCATGGTATGCCGTATGTAATTAGTAATTGTTCAAACAATTATGGGCCGAACCATTTTCCTGAAAAATTAATACCGCTTTGTATTCACAATATCTTAAATGATAAACCGCTGCCTATATATGGCAACGGCAAGTTTACGCGCGATTGGCTGTATGTTGTAGATCACGCTAAGGCTATTGATTTGGTATTCCACAAAGGAAAAAATCGCGAAACCTATAATATTGGCGGATTTAATGAATGGACCAATATTGATTTGATTAAACTCTTATGTCAGTTGATGGACGAAAAGTTAAACAAGGCGGTGGGGACTTCAGAAGCGCTGATCACTTATGTTGCAGACAGACCCGGACATGATTTGCGATATGCTATTGATGCGCGTAAAATCAATGCCGAGTTAGGTTGGAAACCCTCCGTAACTTTTGAACAAGGTTTGGCTAAAACCATTGACTGGTTTATAGATAATCAAGTGTGGTTAGACAACGTAACTAGTGGTGCTTACCAAAACTATTACGATGAGCAATATAATTTGATTAAAAGATGAAAGGAATCATATTAGCAGGAGGTTCAGGCACTCGATTACATCCATTAACAATTGCTGTATCGAAACAATTATTACCCGTATATGATAAACCGATGATTTATTATCCATTATCGGTATTGATGTTAGCGGGAATAAAAGAAATATTAATTATTTCTACGCCTCGTGATTTGCCCAATTTCAAAAGCTTATTTGGAAATGGAAGTCAACTGGGGATTGAAATAAGTTACGCTGAACAAGCAAATCCCGATGGTCTTGCACAGGCCTTTATCATTGGAGAGGAATTTATTGGAACTGATGATGTCTGTATGATTTTAGGAGATAATATTTTTTATGGTGCCGGTTTGCAAAAAATGCTAACTCAAGCTATTTCGGATGTACAAGGACAAAATCTCGCTACGGTTTTTGGGTATTATGTCCAAGATCCAGAACGTTATGGCGTCGTTGAATTTGATCAAAATCATAGAGCAGTCGGTATTGAAGAAAAGCCTAGAGACCCCAAAAGTCACTATGCTGTGGTCGGCTTGTATTTTTATCCTAATTCTGTGATTGAGATAGCTAAAAGTATCAAACCGTCGCAACGTGGCGAGCTGGAGATTACAGCCGTTAATCAAAACTACCTTCAACGCAATCAATTAAAGGTTCAGATCATGAGCCGAGGTTTCGTTTGGTTGGATACGGGTACGCATGAATCGTTGAATGAGGCTACCGAATTTGTAAAGGTAATCGAAAAAAGAACCGGTTTAAAAATAGCTTGTTTAGAGGAAATCGCTCTTAATATGAGTTATATAACCGCAAAACAGTTTGCCGAAAGTGTAGGAAGATCCTATAAAAGTATATACGGAGATTATTTAAAAAATATAAAATAGATGTTTAAGGATAAAATATTATTGATTACTGGAGGTACAGGATCTTTCGGTAATGCTATGTTAAAAGGTTTTCTAAATTCTGATTTAAAGGAAATTCGCATTTTCAGTAGAGATGAAAAAAAACAAGAGGACATGCGTATCGAATACAAAAATGACAAATTAAATTTTGTGATAGGTGATATTCGCGATTTTAACAGCATCAATGCAGCGATGAACGGAGTTCATTTTGTTTTTCATGCAGCAGCCTTAAAGCAGGTTCCTTCCTGTGAGTTTTACCCGTTACAAGCGGTGCAAACCAATATATTAGGAGCAGAAAATGTGCTGGAGGCCGCAGCGAAAAATAATGTGGAAAGAGTGGTTGTTCTCAGTACGGATAAAGCGGTTTATCCGATAAATGCAATGGGTATTTCCAAAGCAATGATGGAGAAAATAGCGGTTTCAAAGGCTAGAGATTCGAGAGTTAAAGATATTGACGCCGTTTACACAGCTACACGTTATGGTAACGTAATGTGTTCCCGAGGATCAATTATCCCTTTGTTTATCAAACAAATTAAAGAGGGTAAACCATTAACTATAACCAATCCTAATATGACGCGTTTTATGATGTCATTACAGGATTCTGTAGAATTGGTTATGTTCGCTTTCACTAACGGAAATCCAGGAGATATATTTGTTCAAAAATCGCCGGGAGCTACGATTGAAGTATTGGCAAAAGCACTAAAAGAGTTGTTTAATGCCGACAATGAAATAACTATAATCGGAGAGAGACATGCTGAAAAGATGTATGAAACCCTTTGTTCTAAGGAAGAAATGTCCAAAGCGGAAGATTTGGGACGTTTCTATAGAGTGCCAGCGGATTTTAGAGATTTAAATTATACCAAATACGTTCAACAAGACGGCCCTGCACTTTTAGATACAGAGTACAATTCAGATAATACAGAACGATTGAGTGTTGAAGAACTCAAAGAATTATTACTGACTTTAGATTACGTTAAAGAAGAATTATCATCATATAAAAATAATTAAGGATATGTTACCATTAATTAAAACTTGTATTCCTCCCCGTGAAGAACTGATGCCGAGATTAGAAGAAATTTTATACAGTGGGTATGTAGCTCAAGGAGAAGCCGTCGAAGAATTTGAAAGAAAATTTGAAGCTTATATCGGCAGCGGACATACGTTGTCTTTAAATTCTGGAACTGCAGCACTACACATCGCTTTGATCTTAGCCGGTGTTAAGCAAGGTGATGAAGTGATCAGTACTGCCTTAACAGCTGAACCAACTAATGTGGCGATTAAAATGGTTGGGGCAAAAGTTCGTTGGGCTGATGTTGATATTCAAACAGGAAATATCTCTGCGAAAGCGATTGAAAACGCGATTAATGAGAAAACCAAGGCGATTATAGTTGTTGATTATGCTGGAATTCCGGTAGATGTCAAAGCTATAAAAGCAATATCCGAAAAGTATAATATTCCCGTAATTGAGGATGCAGCTCATGCATTGGGTGCTAAATTTATGGGAAAAAGAACAGGAAACCATTTTCCATTTACGGTATATTCTTTTCAAGCGATCAAACATTTGACAACTATCGATGGTGGTGCCTTACAAATTCAAGATGCTGCATTGTATGAAAAAGGTAAGGTGATCAGATGGTTTGGATTGGATAAGAAGTTAACCCGATTGGAAAATGATATTACTATACAGGGATATAAGTATCACATGAACAATGTTAATGCAACAGTGGGATTAGTGCAGTTACAAAATATCGAAGCACTGGTACAAAAATACATTGATAACGGAATTTATTTAGATCAACAGTTAGAAGGGATTAAAGGAGTAGAATTGCTGGAGTATTATGCAGATTCAGAGCCTTCTTATTGGCTTTATACTCTAAAAGTAGATAATCGAGAAGCTTTTATCAAGATGATGGCTGACAACGGTATCATGGCTTCAGAATTACATAAACGAAACGATCTACATACTTATCTAAATGATTATCCTGCGGAACTACCTAATCTTGATCATTTTTACAGTAAAATGGTACACATTCCATGTGGATGGTGGGTAACTAGAGCTGATTGTGATAAAATGATAGAACTCATCAAAAAAGGCTGGTAATGATTCCTATTTTTAAACCTTATATGCCCGAAGGGATTAGTTCAGAAATAGAACAGATATTGTATTCGGGGAATTTGGCTTACGGTAAATACGGTAAGATTTTTGAGTCGGAATTACAAAAATTCATCGGAAATGAACGTATTATTTCCGTGAGTACCTATAATCAAGCCATGTTAATTGTACTGTCTACCTTAGGTCTAAAGCCAGGTGATGAGGTTATTGCTTCTCCTGTAAGTTGTTTGGCATCCAATCAACCTTTTGCGATTAAAGGACTCAAAGTGGTCTGGGCAGATATCAACCCCAAAACCGGTAGTTTAGATCCTGAAGATGTTGAAAGGAGAATAACTTCAAAAACCAAAGCAATCTTTCACAATCATTATTGTGGATATTTGGGTGAGATCGAGGCGATTTCGAATGTTGCCAAGCGTCATGGTCTATTCGTAGTTGATGACAGTATCGAAGCTTTCGGCTCGACTTATAAAAACAAGCAAATTGGCAATGTGAATTCAGATGTTACTGTATTTTCCTTTCAAACGGTTCGCCTTCCAAATACCATCGATGGTGCTGCGATAACTTTTAACAATGAAGAACTCTATCAAAAGGCCAAGCGAATAAGGGATTATGGCATTGATCGAACGACCTTTAGAGATGCTCGTGGCGAAATTAGCGCTGAACACGACATCACTTTAGAGGGGTATGGTGCTCTAATGGGAGAAATCAATTCCTATATCGGTATTGAACAATTGAAGCGGGTTAGTGATCTGTTGGCAATACAGAACAAGAATGCGAAAATTTGGGATGAAAAAATAAGTGTGCAATCCGGTGTAGAATCCTTGTCTATAACGAAGGATACCGTCCCAAATTATTGGGTGTACGGAATTTTGTGCGAGGATAAAAACAAAACAATTGATCAGTTTAGGAGTGAAGGATGGTATGCTACTGGCGTACATATCAATAATAATATTTATTCGGTTTTCCAGAATAAAGAAGTACTTAAAGGAGTAAATGATTTTATGGATCACTATGTAGCATTACCTTGTGGTTGGTGGATCTAAAAAAAATATAAGATGAATAATACAAATCAAATAGATAGTTCAGCTAAAATACATGAAAATGTCATTTTGGGGAGTCATAACAGAATTGGGAAAAATGTAATCATTGATATTTTGGGAAATAACCCCAATGTAAAAGCGGTCATTGGCGATAATAATATTATTAACGACAATACGAAGATACTGATCTATGGTACGTTTACAGTTGGAGATTGGAATGTTTTTCACAACGATATGTTGATTATGGCAGAAGATCATTTGACCGTGGGACATAACGGTTGGTTCGGTCAGAATACCATACTTGATGGTGCTGGTGGTTTGGAAATTGGGAATGGAGTTCGAGTAGGAATGTATTCTCAAATTTGGACACATGTAGCAAGTGGAGAACAAATTGAGGGATGTACACTGTATTCCAAAAGAAAAACCGTTATAGAAGATGATGTTTGGTTGGTAGGTAGTTGTATCGTCAGTTCAGGTATAACCTTAGGCAATCGCAGTACGGCTCTTATCAACTCCGTATTGACTAAAGATACCTTAGCCAATAGAGCCTATGCTGGTAGTCCCGCTAAATTGATGGAAAATGCTAATTTTTATTTACCTAAAACTCTACAGGAAAAGTTTGACATGATGAAAAACTGGCTATCCGAATTTATTAGTATAAATGGGGATGTTAATTATGAATTAGTAGTCTCCGATCAGGATTTGCAATTGATCAATCTTAAAAATAATGAGCAAGTTCTTTTCACGACTAGAGAGCAGAAAGTAACAGATAAGACTCAAAGTGTCTTTTACCTTTTCGACAAAACATTCAATAAAACCAATTCCCTAACAGAAAGGGTAGTATATAAATTTATTTACGGCAATAAGGCGAGGTTTATTCCTAATAACGGATAAAAATAATTTGGTCCCAAGAATTTGTGATTCTTGGGATTTTAGTAGCTTGTTTTATGTCTGAACTTAAAAATAAAGCAGAAGCTGATCAATCAAATAAGGGATTTAATTTTTTTAAAGCAACAGTAGTAAAATGTTCCACAAGATAGGTATCGCAATTCGATCATTAATAAAAACGGTTATTGTTCAGTTACAAGAGGAGTTTACCACAATAAAGGTGAGCTATTATAGAAGGCAGGGATTTGATATTCACAAAACCGTTTATATAGCATCAAACGTAAATTTAAAGGGAAAGATTAAGATAGGTGAAGGGTCATCACTGGCACAGAATTGTTGTCTTTCTGGTGGGAATGAAGGTATTGAGATTGGGAATGATGTAATGATAGCACCTAATGTGATTATTATAGCATTTAGTCATGGAGTTGCAAAAAATGGTGTGCCAATGTCTAAACAAATCGATTTAGAGGCAAAAGTCATCATAGAAGATGATGTTTGGATTGCATCAAATTGTACAATTGCAAAAGGAGTTCGCATCGGTAAGGGCGCGGTAATAGGCGCAAATTCATTTGTAAATAAAGATGTAGAACCCTATTGTATCTATGGTGGAGTTCCGGCAAAGTTTATAAAAGAAAGAGCTTAATGAAGAAAAACATACTAGCGAATTTTATCGGTAAATTTTGGAGTATTTTATCGAGTTTTTTATTTATTCCGCTCTATATAAAGTACCTCGGGTTTGACAGTTATTCCGTGATTAGTTTTACCTTACTTATCGCGGGTGTAATGGCAGTCTTGGATGCGGGTTTAACAGCTACGCTTTCACGTGAATTTGCTCGAAATGATAATGATGACGAACAGAAAATTAAAATTTTCAAAACGCTTGAAACCATATATTTGCTCGTTACTGGATTTTCAGTTTTAGCGATTTTTCTTTGTTCAAATATTATTGCGGAAAAGTGGATAGAGACTTCGGCATATACGTCAAAAGAAGTAGCTCTTTTTTTAAAAATTATCAGTTTTGATATTGGTTTTCAGCTTTTATTTAGATTCTATCTGGGTGGGTTATTAGGCTTAGAAAAGCAAGTAAAAGCAAATTTTTATCAGATTGGATGGGGGGTGCTTAGAAATGCTTTGGTAGTAATCTTGATTATGGTGGTGCCAAATTTACTTTACTTCTTTATTTGGCAGTCTCTGGCTACAATCTTATTCTCGTTAGTAGTCAAATTATCTTTAGAGAAAGAATTAACCGGCAAGAGAAGTCTAAACTTTTCTTTAAAAATAGAAAAAAGTGTTTATAAGCGCATTTGGAAATTTGCGGGTAGTATGTTGTTGATAGCACTAGTAGGAGCTGTAAATACTCAAATGGACAAAATTGCGATTAGCAAACTGTTGTCTTTAGAAAGCTTGGGCTATTATACTCTAGCCATTTCTTTAGCTCAATGTATTGTGGTCGTTGTCAATCCGATTGCTTTGGCCGTGTTACCGCGGTTTACCGCGCTGTATTCTGAAGGTAGAGAAGGAGAAGCAATTCAACTTTTTAATAAAATAGGAATAGTTGTATCCATAGTTGTTTTTGCTTGTATGGCTAACCTTTCTCTTTTTTCTAAAGAGATTATATGGGCATGGACAGGACAAAAAGATTTGGTCGATCAGGCTGCTGTTTTTCTACCTGTTTTATCGCTATCGATGACGATGCTTGCTCTATGTGTATTGCCTTATCAAGTTGCAATTGCCAACGGATATACGAAGTTAAATAATTATTTAGGTTTAATAAGTATGGTCATAACGTTTCCCGGATATTGGATTGCTACCAAATATTTTGGAGCGATAGGTGCCGCTTATGTTTTTTGTTTTGTGCAAATTCTGACCACTTTTTTTTATGTTTATTTTATAAATCGAAAATTTATAAAAAACAACATCTTTACTCAGGTCTACCTCAAGCAATTTATTTTACCATTAACCATAGCCCTTTCTTTAGTCTTTTTCTTTTCGAATATTTCCAATTTAATGGAGGAAAACAGAATATTAATTTTTATAAGTATCGGTGTTTCCACGCTACTAACTATATTAATAAGTTCACTAATTCTAATGCCGTCTGAATGTAAGTCGGCTTTTCTTAAAATAAAAAAAATCATAAACGTATAGATTATGAATACACCCTTAATAAGTATTGTTATAGCTACTAAAAACAGAGTAGATTACTGTATACAAACCGTAAATACTTTATTGGAATATCCAGAAGACTTTGAGTTAGTCATTCAAGACAATACCGATAGTCTCGAGTTGAAAGCGTTTGCTGAATTAAATTTTACAGATAAGAGAATTAAGTATAACTATACTCCGCCACCTTTTTCTTCAATAGATAATTTTAACGCCGCTTTAGAGCTGGCTACAGGTCAATATGTTTGTTTGTTGGGCGATGATGATGGAGTTTTAGAGAATTTTTTTGAAGTAGTTAAATGGGCAGCAGAACAGGATATTGATTCCGTGTGTCCGCGCCATTTTATAAACTATCTTTGGCCTAATGAAAGCTCGACTGGTCGTATGATTATGCCTAACGCTACAAATCAAATCTGGTATAATAGGCCGTTAGAAAATATCCAAGCCTTGGTCGATGATGGCATTGTATTGTATACCAAGTTTAATTTACCGAAATTGTATCACGGATTGGTTAAAAAATCATGTCTGGATCAAGTCAAGGCAAAAACGGGGTATTATTTGGGTGGATTAAGTCCAGATATCTATTCGGCAGTGGCTTTGTCAGCGGTAGTTAAAAAACATGTGGTTTTGGATTTTCCAATTACTATTGCCGGAGCGTGTCCTAAAAGTACCACAGTCGATAATACCAAAGGGACACACTCGGGAAGTCTCGAAAATGCTCCTCACTTTAGAAATAGAGCTGCATATGATTGGAAGAAAATAGTGCCGAGATATTATTCTGTACAAACCATCTGGTCGGAGTCTGGGCTTCAGGCTATTGATGATTTAGGTATTGCGGTGGATGTGAATCGATTAAATATCGTAAAGATATTGGCGGGAGCCATTAATGATAATCCGGGTTACAAAGATTTGTTTTTGACGGAAACCAAAGTGAGTTTGGGCGTAGAAAAAACATCTTTTGCGTTCAATATGGCAGTGATGTTTTCGAGAATTACTCAAAAGACAGAGAATATATTGTTTCGAGTAAAGGCGCGTATTCCTCTGTTTAAACAGATCAAAGCCGTTCGCATTTATGATGTTGCTGATATTAATGCTTGTACTAAATTGTGCAATAAACAATTAGACAGTCTAAATTTTGAAGAGATATTAAAACATTCAAAAATTAAATATAAAAATATATAGCGCAAAAGCTGTATAAATACGACTTAGATGGAAGAATATTTTTACCTAGCAATTGTAGTGTGTTTTTTACTATTACTGACGGCCATACATAAAAAATTAATCGTATTGCCGTTCCTGGCATTGGCTCTTTTTTCTGGCTTTCGGTATGATGTGGGAATTGACTATGACGGTTACCAACGAATTTTTGAATGGGGGAGAGAGGGATTAAACGGGACCAAAGAACCGTTATTTATCTATTTCTTGAAATTTTGCAACTATTTAGGCGGTACTGGTCAATTGATGTTTCTCATCCTGTCGTTCATCACCATTTATTTTGTATATAAATTTATTGACTATACCAGTAAAGACCGGATTTTATCATTTCTGTTGTTTTTTTCGATAATTTCGTTCTATTTATATACGTTTAACGCTATCAGGCAGTGGACTGCCTGTAGTATTTATTTATTTTCTTTGAGTTTACTCTTTGAAAATAAAATTAAAAAGTTTTTGATCATCAATATTATAGCGGCTTTGTTTTTTCACCTTTCGCTGCTTTTAATTATTCCGTTAACCTTACTGTGCCGTATTGATTTGAGTCGATTTAAGAAAAATGTCATGTTAATCGGAGCTTTTGTAGCCGGAGCATTATTAAAGATTCTCGTGGGGTTTACAGCTTATGACGCTTATAATGCAGAGGGCTTGGAGTTTGATAGTGCTGTAGATATAAAGATTTATATATTTTTATTGATGAGTATTGTAGTTGAGTTTATTCGAAAGAAATTTAAAAAGACTAAATATTCGGAATTTCTGTTCAATATTAATTTTATCAGTATACTGTTGTTGATCATCATCATCATACAGGGATCAGGTCCTTTGGTGTTGCTCATTAAGCGTTTTCACAATTATTTCTTGGCGATTTATATTATTATCATCCCTTTCCTATTAACTAATGTAGAAGAGAGCAAACGCAAAGCTGTCAGTGGCGTGCTTTATATAGTATTGCCATTACTGTTTTTAACGACGGTCTACTTTCTAGGGGAAAGCAATAACTTATTGCCTTTCCAATTTAATTTTAAATTATTTAATTAATTGTTTTTTTGATCATGATCAAAATCAGTGTTGTTATACCGTGTTTTAACGTAGCAAACTATATAGAAGATACACTGCGTAGTGTTTGGAATCAAAGTGGAACGGCTGATGTGGAAATCATATTGGTAGACGATTGTTCGACGGACAATACCTTTCAAATTTTGCAAGAATTGCAGAGGGAATCCCCGTTAATTGTCGTAAGAAACGAGCAAAATCGTGGCGTATCTTTTACAAGAAATCGCGGAATTGAATTGGCTTCTGGTGAGATTATATTGTTTTTAGACGGTGATGATATTTATCAACCTGGATTGTTTGAAAGTTTGACGAATCAATTTTCAGCACATCCAAATCTCGATATGATGGCATTTGGTTATTTAAAGGAGACAGCCAATGAAGACCAAGTTTTCTTAGCTCCTCAACTCCACTTAAAAACCTTTAGCAATCAGGAATTTTTAAAACAATTTTTAACGCGTCAAGTTAAACAATGCATGTGTTCGTTTGCGGTGCGTCGAGCGATGCTGATCGAACATCAGATCCAGTTTGATGAAGCTACTTTTTCGGGTGAAGATCAGGAATTCGAGATGAGATGCATTTTGAAGAGCCGTGAAATCGTCTATGTTTCAGAGATTTTCTTTGTCTATAAACACCGTAATAGCTCCTTTATGAACCACAGATTTCAGCCGCGCAGGCTGACCTCTTTGTCGATTTATTCTCGGATGGAACAACAAATGCAATCAGAGCAGTTGCTTTCCTTGTCTAAATATCTAAACACCTATTTTGCGTTGGAATTCTTTTCAGTGCTAAAATACTGTTGCCAGGGGGGAGATGCTACGATGATCAGTCAGGCCCTAGCCTTTAAAAAGGTTGTATATAAAAAGGGTTATTTTAATTTTGACAAGCAGAGTATGGTCGTAGGAGTGCTAAAAGGTATTTTTAGGTTACATACCAAATCATTAATTTATTTATTAAAAAAGTAACATGGAGAAATTTTCTGTACTGTTGTCTGTATACATCAATGAAAAAGTTGAAAACTTAAAATTAGCTTTAGATAGTTTATTGGTGCAGTCAGTACAAGCCGATGAAATTGTTTTGGTACAAGATGGTCCTTTGACTGCCGAGCTTTATGAATGTATTGCTGCTTACGTCCAAAAGGATCCCGATTTGTTTAACGTGGTGGTCTTGCCTGAAAACGTAGGTTTGGGCAATGCCTTAAACATAGGGTTGAGTAAAGTGAGTAACTCCTTAGTTGCTAGAATGGATACAGACGATATTTGTTATCCTGATCGATTTAAAAAACAATTAACGTTTTTACAAGAACATCCAGAAGTTAGTGTACTGGGGACGGCCATCCAAGAGTTTGATCAAATTCCGGGAGACTTGCAGCAGTTTAGACGACTACCTGAAAAATCTATTGAACTCGAGCAGTACGCAAAATATCGAAATCCGTTGAATCATCCGTCAGTTATCTTTAGAAAAGAGGCTGTTTTAAAGGCGGGGTCCTATCAGGATATGCCGCTTTTTGAAGATTACTACTTATGGATACGAATGATCCAGAGCGGCTTTAAAATTGCAAACCTGTCTGAACCTTTGTTACATTTTAGAATAGGCAATGATATGATTGGCAGGCGAAGTGGATATAGTTATTTGAAAAAAGAAAAAAAATTTTTGGAGTCAATTAAAACCCTTAAATTTATCGATACAAAGCAATATGTGAGTTCGTTATTGTTAAAGATGCCACTGCGTTTGTTGCCTAAATCGATGCTTTCGTGGTTATATAAAAAATTCTTGAGATAATATGAAAATTTTAGTAGCAGGTGGTTCGGGCTTTATCGGAAGAAACTTAATCGATTCTTTTCACGAAAAATGGGACGTCGAAAATGCTTCTCTTCGTGGTAAAATATCGGAACAGCAGTATAAAAACGCTGAGGTGTTTATCAATTTGGTTGGCAAAGCCCATGATTTTAAAGGTACAGCTACCGAAGAAGAGTATTTTTTTGTAAATAATCAGCTAGCTCAAGATCTCTTTGCTTTGTTTTTAAAATCGGAGGCGAGTCTTTTTATTCACATCAGTTCATTAGCTGCGGTGGAGGAATTTGGTAGTGACTCTGAAATTGACGAAGAAGCGGATTGCAACCCAATATCAATTTACGGTAGATCTAAGAGAGCAGCAGAAGTTTTTCTAAACAACCAGCAATTGCCGGAAGGGAAAAGAGTCGTGATACTTCGACCTACGATGGTACATGGCGCGGGTGATAAGGGAAATCTGACCCTACTGTATAAACTGGTAAAAAAGGGCATACCCTATCCTTTATCTAAATTTGATAACAAACGTTCTTTTTTAAGTATCGATAATTTCAATTTTGTATTGCACCATATTATAGAGAAAAGGCAGCTGATTACAACGGGGACGTTTAATGTCTGTGATGATCAACCCGTTTCTACAAATGAGGTGATCAGTATAATCGGAGAGGTGCTAGGCAAAAGGATTAGACGCTTTGCGATACCTAAAAATCTAATTTATGTATTGGCGTCAATAGGTGATAGAATCAGCTTGCCTTTAAATTCTAAAAGATTAAAAAAGATGACCTCAGACTTGGTCGTTTCCAATCAAAAGATTAAATCGGCATTGGGTGTAACGTCCTTGCCTGTGACAGCAAAAGAGGGTTTGCGTAAAACGTTCATTTCGTTTAAGTAGACCTGGATTTTAAGTATAATTTACAAAATAGAATTGGCGTTTAAGTGATTTTTTTAATCAGAGCCTCTCAATATTTACCTATATAAACAAAACAGATGCAGTATATTATAGTACTTATATTACTTTTTGTAGTGGAATTGGTTTATTTTAAAATAGCCGACAAATTTAATATTATCGACAAACCCAATGAGCGCAGTTCCCATTCTCAGGTTACTTTGCGAGGGGGAGGGGTTGTATTTTATTTTGCGGTACTAGCATTTTTTGTGCATTCTGGTTTTGAGTATCCTTGGTTTTTCTTAGGATTGACGCTGATGACGGTAATCAGTTTCTTAGATGATGTATTTACCTTATCAAACAAGATTCGATTACTGATACATCTGGTCTCTGTATTGTTGATGTTTCAACAGTGGGGTTTATTTGACCTTTCGATCCTATGGATTTTGTTAAGTTTGATCGTGGTTATCGGAACGATCAACGCTTACAATTTTATGGATGGTATAAACGGTATTACCGCTTTGTACAGTTTGGCGGTTTTAGGATTATTAGCCCTTGTTAATTTTCAAGTAAACTTTATTGCCCCTAGCTTGATATACTATAGTATGATCGGGACTGGGGTTTTTGGTTTTTTTAATATTCGAATCAAAGCGAAATGTTTTGCTGGAGATGTTGGCAGTGTCAGTATGGCTTTTATAGTATTATTTATGTTGGGTATGTTATTGATCAAGACCGAAAATTTTATATATATATTGTTTTTAGCTGTTTATGGAATCGATGCAGTTTGGACGATTGTTCGTCGTGCTCTTAAAAGAGAAAATATATTTCAAGCACATCGTTCACATTTGTATCAGTTTTTGAGCAATGAAGCCAAGAAAAATAAGTTGGCCGTATCTATTGCTTATGCGGTTATTCAATTTATAGTTGGATGTCTTGTTATCGCGGTAAGTGATTGTAGCGCCACCAATCAAATTATATTTGGTGTCGGGTTGCTTGTTGGTCTAAGTGCGGTTTACTTGGTTTTAAAACGAAGCTTAATTAAAAAATATAACATACAATAAAGATGGAGTCTTGGTTAATATACGGTAAGGGTGGGCATGCACATGTCATTGCTGACGCTATTTTAAAAAAGAATAACAAGGCTGTGATTGAATACTTTGACGATAGCGATTGTCCATATAATCCTGAATTTAAGTCTGCTGTTGCCTTGATTATTGGCATTGGCAATAATGAGGTAAGGCAGCATATTTCAAAAACAATATCTCATTCATTTGCAACCATAATTCATCCTTCTGCGCAAGTTGCAAATGACGTAGTTATCGGTGAGGGAACAGTAGTTTTTGCGAATGCGGTTATCCAGACGGGCGCTGTAATTGGGAAACATTGTATAATCAATGCCAATACGACCATCGATCATGACGTTACTATAGAGGATTTTGTAAGTGTATATCCTGGGGTATATGTTGGAGGTGGGGCCCTGATTTCTAAGGGTAAGACTCTAGATGCGAATCAAGTTGTCGGTAGAAATTCTACGATTTAGTGCAGTTTAGATGATCAATCGTTCTAAAGCATGGAAAACTCCTTGTTTTGTTCAAAAAACAATCAGATATATTTCTATAATAAGTATATAATGGTTCGTACCAATTCTGTTTTTGGTCCGGGCTGTTTTTTTTGGGTAGACCAATGAGCTGTGGCTTAAATGCGGTAGTTCGCAGTTATATTTTTCTATGTTTTTTCAGATAGATTTTGTATTTTTGAGGATACATTAAGTATAAGCACTAAGAAACTTCATTAAACCCATGTCTTTGAATAACCAAGTCGAAAAAATAGTTAAAGTCTATCCCAATAACGAAAGTGCTTCTATCTATGTGGCACAGCGTATCGCTATATTGATCAACCAAAAAAAGTCGCAGGGGCAAAAAATGATATTGGGTTTGGCAACGGGTTCGACGCCGAAATTGGTTTATCGGGAATTGATTCGCTTACATCAAAATGAAGGTTTGAGTTTTAGACATGTGGTGACCTTTAACTTGGATGAATATTATCCGATGCAACCGGTGGATCAGCAGAGTTATAGTGCATTTATGAATGCGAATCTCTTCGACCATGTCGATATACTGTCGGAAAACATTCATATTCCAAATGGAACGCTTTCGCTAGAGGAAGTGCAAGCACATTGCGAACTCTATGAAAAGAAAATCCGCGATTATGGGGGATTGGATTTGCAATTACTCGGAATAGGACGCACCGGACATATTGGTTTTAATGAACCGGGTTCAGAATTGCATTCTGCTACGCGTTTAGTGACTTTAAACGACATTACTATAGACGATGCTATTAGCGACTTCGGAAGCCGGGAACTCGTACCTAAGCAAGCCATAACGATGGGGATCAAAACCATTACCCAGGCCAAAGAAATTATCCTATTGGCTTTATCGGAACGCAAAGCTGAAATCATACATCAGGCACTAGAAGGATTGATATCGTCTGGGGTGCCAGCAACCTATTTACAGCAATTTAAAAATGTGGAATACGTCTTGGATCAAGAGGCAGCATCGAGATTGAGTCGGGATTCGTAATTCGTTTGTCGGAATTCGTAATTCGTTTGTCGTGATTCGTTAGTTCTGTATTCTATGCAAGCTCCGATTCGCAATGTTCTGGTCACTGATCACTCTTATGCCGAACTAATCAACCCACCTAAACCTTCGATTTTCGATTCACGATTCACGATTTCTGATCACTGATTACTGATTACTGATCACTCTTATACCGAACTGATCAACCCACCGAAACCTTCGATTTTCGATTCACGATTTTCGATTCACGATTTCTGGTCACTGATTACTGATTACTCTTATACCGAACTAATCAACCCACCGAAACCTTCGATTTTCGATTTTCGATTCCCGAAATCTATCGTCTCTTGCCCAGTTTAAAATCTTTAGACAATTGGATATACTCATCCATATCAAAGTCAAACAGTTCTTTGATTGTAATATCGAGTTCTCTACTTATTTTAAGCAGGGTTTCGAAAGTGGGATTGGTATTGCCTCTTTCAATTTCGCCTATAGTTTTTTTGGCATTACCCGTTTTATAGCTGAGTTCTTCTTGTGAAAGTTTCTCTTGGACATAATTCTCCCTCAGTTCTCGAATTCGATAACCCAACGCCTCGTTCTCTTCTTTAAATCGTTTTTTGTCCATAATAGTAAATATCGATTTTTAACAAAAAATATTTGGATACTTATAGGTTGTTTTTAAAGTTTTTTTTTATATTTGGGTCAATATCAACTAGATGGAGCGGCGGGCTTTAGTTGAAATTGTAGGAATAACAGGCTTTTGGGAGCCTGTTGTTATAGAAAATAGAGCTCTTTGAGATACTGTATATAATATTATTGTGTAGTTTATTAGCTGAAAATGCATTTGGATGATGCCGGATTTTTTGGAGAGAAAATCTTGTCAAATCAAAACTAACGATCGATTAACTTAAAAAACTCGTAAAGTTTTAAATTGCGAGCTTCACAGATTTTCTTTAAAGTAAATACGGGTATATGGTATACTACCTTTCCGGTTTTCAGTGCTGTGGTTTTGATTTTTCGAACGATGCTTTCTTCTATATTGTGATCTAGCGCAAAACCGCGTTGCGAATGAGCTTCGAGTATCCAATTCTGGTAAATGTAACTACAAATAATAAAGTTAATGTCAAACATAAATCAAATTAACACAAATAACGAAAGAAAATTGCGTACGATGATGCGCAATTAATGGAGTTAATATAGATTTTTTACAAGGAAATTTAAACTAGAAAGTTTATGTGACGCTGAAAGTACTAGCGTATTTGAAGAATACAAGAATCTGTTCTTATAGGGTGTCGGTACTATTAGAATGTAAAAACACAAGACATTCCCTGAGAATGGGGTACTTGTATAAAAGGAGAAGCTTTTTAATTAAAAATGATTTAAGGTTAATACTTTTTTTTAGTTACTCTTTTTAAGAATTGAAAGCATCCGTTAAACCTCTTTACTGAACACATTTGATCTCAGAAAAGAACAGGGGGGAACTTTCGGTTTTTGGCGCGAGCTCGATAATTATTTATAGATAAGCCGAGTGTCTGTAATGTAGAGTAGAGTACTCGCGCCTTTTTTTAATGGTTAAAAGTTTTAAAGCATTGGATTGTTGGGGTTAAGTGACCATAAAAGATGGTGCTTTTATAGTTCAATGAAAGAAAAATACAGCGATTGCAGTAGGAGATGAACAGCTTATATAAAATCTTAGTACGAGCTTTTTTATACTGGAAAAGTCTGGTCGTTTTTTGATGAATTTCGATTTAGAGTTTACACCATGTGGCGGTATTTCGATGTTTTCATTTTTCATGATTTTTCATTTATTTAATAATTGCCTTTTTAAGTGAGAGAACCGCCCAGCCTTAGATCAATTAGATAGAGGGTTTTTACATGGGATTTCCTCCTTATTCTTACCTATATTTCAGGGAAACGATAGAGGTATATAAGGAGGATTTTTTTTAATAGTCTTTACCACCTTTTATAGGGATTTAAATAAAAATACTGTGTTGGAGTGATTTCGATTTTTTTTGATCATAATTTTAGAGTCGAATCGGTATACTTAGTGACCCGAGAACGGAGTAGATCAAAACTTAGACATGGTCTTTTCCTCCTTGTTTCTACTATCGTTATAAGGGAGACGGATAGGTTACAGGGAGGATTTTTTATAGTATACTTTTAAGTTTACAAAGTGTACACGGATATCACTGATGATTTATCGCATAGTAGAGGAGGCAAATTCAATAGCTGACTACAGCGCTTATTTCGACATACGGTATTAGTCGTTTTGGTAAGACAAAACAATCGAAATTTGATCAATTTTAATCGACTATAGCAGCGCCCCAATTGTTTGAAACAGATTGTAATGGCAAAAAGCAACATATTGATACCTTGTAAACCTTTGTAATTACAGACTTTCAGCTAGGAAGGACTTTATTCCATCCTGACAAGACTATGTTTTTTAGAATAATTAAATTAGAGCCCATGAATTTTGACTTTAAGTTTTCTTAATAGCATATATATTTATACAATTTTAGAAAATAATCAAAAATAACAAGTATATTTCGTTCTATAATTATTGGAAATGAAAACTAAAATATGGCTTTCCACTCCCCATATGGGAGGAAATGAATTGCATTTTATTCAAAGAGCTATGGAAACGAACTGGCTGACCGCTCAGGGAAATTGTTTAGATTATTTTGAACTGGATTTAAAATTATTTTTAAATCCTGATCTTTTTGTTGCAGCGACTAATACTGCTACTGCAGCTTTGCATTTGGCTTTAATTCAGTTGGGTGTAAAACCGGGTGATGAGGTGCTTTGTCAGACCATGACTTTTTCTGCCTCGGCAAATCCGATTACTTATTGTGGAGCCATTCCCGTATTTATTGATAGCGAAAATGACACTTGGAACCTTTGTCCCAAAGCTTTGGAAGAAGCTATTCAAGATCGTATTACCAAAGGTAAAAAGCCCAAGGCGATTATAGCGGTTCATTTATATGGTATGCCGTACAAAGTTTCTGAAGTTAATGCTGTAGCTGATAAATATGGTATACCTATAATAGAAGATGCAGCAGAAGGTTTAGGAAGTACATATAAAGGACAGAAATGTGGTACTTTCGGAGCCTTTGGTGTTTTGAGTTTTAATGGAAATAAAATCATAACGACCTCTGGAGGAGGTGCTTTGGTTTGTAATACAAAATCGGATAAAGACCAAACCGTCTTCTTGTCTACACAAGCCAGAGATGTTGCACCGCATTACCAACATTCTCAAATCGGCTATAATTATCGCATGAGCAATATTGCTGCAAGTATTGGTCGAGCTCAGATGGAAGTCTTAGAAGATCGCATACATCAACGCAGAGCCAATAATTTCTTTTACCGACAATTGTTTAAAGATATTGCTGGAGTTTCGGTATTTGTAGAACCGTCTGACGATTTTTTCTCGAATCACTGGTTGAGCTGTATTACCATAGATTCTAGTGTTTGTAGCAAAACTACTGAGCAATTAAGATTACATCTATTGGAAGATCAAATAGAATCACGACCTTTATGGAAACCGATGCATTTACAGCCCGTATTTGCAGGTACACCATACTATGGAGGGACGGTCGCAGAAGACTTGTTTAAAACCGGTTTATGTTTGCCGTCGGGTTCTAATTTACAAGAAGGGGAACTTCATCGAATTGCCGATGCCATTCGGCGTTTTTTTAAGTCATAATTTACAACCTAGTTACCGCCAAGTAGCTAGGTTTTTTTTTACTTTTTTTGAGAATGCTGCTATAAGCAGGATTTACTTCTACAGCAAGCTTTTTGGGGTAATTCCACTACCATGTAAGTAGCGGTAAGAATTCTACCAGTAGCGGCTTGCAGATGTCAAGCAGCAGCAGCTGTATTGGCCTATCACCTACAATTACCCCATCCGTATGAAAGGCACATTTCTCCATTGTAATATGCCTCTAGTAAATTCTTTAAACCTCAGTATGCGTTTTTATTAAAAGCAAGGCTTCTTTTTCTTTCCTATATGTTGGACTAGAGCGGCAGTCCGTTATGCAAATACCAAGGAGCTTTTTTTGATTATTTCTCTAGAAAACATTTATAACGTCAACTATATCTGATAATTATGTCTCAATTTGTTGGTGTAATCATAAATTTTAAGACTTTTTCTTGTTGAATTTAAAGTAGCAATTTTTTGTAATAACTGTTTTTTATGCAATTAACATTCAATTTGGCCCTTTTCAAACGGTATTTTTTGGCAATTTTAAAGTCACTTTTTCTCGATAAAGCACTCAATTTGACGTTTTCGCACGATTAGCGATGGAATCTTTAGCTTTTCAGAGCCTATATCTCGATGTTTTCGTACATCTAAAAAAAATATTGGGTATTTTTTATGATAAATTTAAACTTATTCATCAATTGATTAATTGTAGCGAAGCCTAACTTCTTATGTGAATTATTCAAAATCTGTAAGCCAGCTCTAAAATTTTTAAGGAATCACTTTGTTTATTAAGTTTTCTACTAAGTGACTGATTTTTAAATATGTCCCATATTATTAGACCTACGTGCGTCCATTAATTTGAAACACTTTTAGCAAAATAAATTGCCAAATTCGCATTCTAGAGATTAATACTTTTGATAGTATAAGCGATTTTGTAAAAAAATATTGTTTTATCCTTTATTCGGAGGCATCTACTCTAGAGAGTCACAAAACGAAAAAATAATTAAAATTTATTTCAGATGAAGAAAAAATTACTTCCTTTAGCAGCATTACTTGTGAGCGGTATGGTTTATTCCCAAGTCGGTATTGGTACACATTATCCGGACAAGTCGTCGCAGTTGGACATTAAATCCGACGACAAAGGGGTTTTAATCCCGCGCATTGCTTTAACTAGTGTAACTGATGCTTCAACGATTACCAATGGGAATGTTGAGAGTCTATTGGTATATAATACAACCTCTAATGCTGAAATGCAACCGGGTTATTTTTACTGGTTTAGAAATAGATGGACTAGAATGATTAGTGATGACGATACTACGATGTTTTTAAATACGAGCAACGTCAAATTAAGTGTTATCAACGGACAATTGGTATTAGAAGATACCGAAGGACATATCGTTTCTGTACTGCTAAGCGATATTTCGACGCCGGAAACGGTAACGACTTTGGTAAAAGATGCAACTACAGGCGTATATACCTATACCAATGAGGCGGGAGCTACCGTTGACATCACGGTAATTGCCGATGTG
>DCKE01000021.1:0-54612 GCA_002320285.1 Flavobacteriaceae bacterium UBA1682
ATCTGCGTATCTGCGTATCTGCCTGATAAAAGTTGATGTACAAGCGTGAATTGCAAATGGACGCGCAGATTTATTAAAACAAAAAAGGCCGCTTCATGAAGCGGCCCCTTTCGTACTAACTAATCAACTTTATCTTTTGGCTATTTCACTGTATAAGTCCGTGTTTTCCAATTCTTCGGAATTCGGAATTCTATACAGGTAATATTTGCTGTTCGCTACAAATTTACTTTGGTCAGGGAATACAAATATTCGATGTCCCTGAGGAGTTAAAGCAACGGTTTGCGGTTTTCCTTCTGCATCGGTATAGCTGTAATCAATTTTAGGTGTTTGAGGATATTCTTTTCTTACCACCGTTTGCTGGTTTCTAACAATATCCGTTAAGCTAAAGCCTTCTCCAAACAATTCTTTACGACGCTCCAACCAGATCGCGTCAATTAAATCTTGACCACCTAATCCCTGCGCAACAACCGCTCCACGTGCGGTTTTTAATTGGTTTAAGACGTCTAAAGCATCTCCCTCTCCCAATCGCGCCTTAGCCTCCGCATTGATTAAATACATTTCCGCAGTACGCATCAAAACGATATCTGCAATAGCACCCGGTTTGAATTTGAATTTAGCAACACGCATCCAAACAAAGGCTTCTTTCTTCGGGTCCTTCCCAGGATCCGTTGCCCAGTTGATGATTTTTTTACGGTAGTCCGAATCGTCAAATAAGGTTCTGAAATACGGATCGGCATTGAAACTGTAGTAATAACTCTCTTCAGTAGTCGTGTCTAAAAAGTGGAATTGGTAACTCGCATCACTCTGTGCCGTGGTTTGAGGATGCCCCCAAATCCATTCTCTATTCTGTATGTCGTTAAAGCCCGCTTTATATTCAGTCTCCGTCATCAAATAGTTGTCTTTCGCCAACAATCGATCAGAATAGGTTTTGGCCTTCTGCCAATCTCTTGCGTATAATGTCGCACGAGATAGTAATCCCAATACCACTTGATCATTGATCTTGTACTTAGAGTTGCGTTGATAGTTTTCCGGAATCAAAGCCAAAGCCTGCTCCAAATCTGCAATGGATTGCCCATAAACCTGACTCACCGTAGCAGCCGGCCTACCGATGGTGTTTTCATCTGAGGGTTCTGTGTAGATCGGTACCGCTATAGCATTGGGATCTTTGTCAATAGCAAAGGCATAACTCGAAGCCAAATGCAAATACATAAATCCACGAAGCGCAAAGGCCTGACCCTTTATTCTGTTTTTCTCCGTAGCTGATCCCTGTGCCTGATCGATGTTTTTTATAACCGCATTCATGTTGTTGATCGTTTTATATGCCAATACCCAACTCAAACTGTTGGTACCCCCCTTGGCATATAAGGCCGAAAAAGCATAGTGCGAACTGAATCCATAACGGGTGTTTAATACGACATCTGATCCCATAGCATCATTCGCTCTCAACATGGCTCCATAACCTGGATTGGCATAGGAGTTAAAGGTTTCCATCAAGTAACTCCACGAGCCGGTCAATACTTTATCGGCATCTGTAGTGGTTTTAAATACTTCAGCAGCATCCACCGCCGTAGTCGGATCCGTGTCTAACTCACAAGACACCACCAAAAAAGAGGTGAGCAATACGAGTAGTCCGTGTTTATATATTTTTTTCATCAGTGACTATTTTATGTTTGTAATTCGTTGTACAGCCTTGTGATGTTTTATGTCCTACATACAAGACCGGTCTGAATTGTTGGTTTATGGTTTGTTATAGTTTTACGTTGACTCCAAAGGAAATGGTTTTCATCGATGGGTATCTGTAATAGGTAGTTCCATCGAGGTTTTGCTCCGGATCCAAACCTTGCTCTTTGGTAAAAGTCAATAGGTTCTCCGCTTGTAAATAAACACTCACGCGCTCCAGTTTTACTTTCTGTAACCAATTTTGAGGCAAGTTATAGGATAAGGTGACCGTTTTAAGTTTTAAAAACGATCGATCTACCAAGAAACGATCGGATTGACTCAGCCAAGAACTCTTCGGATCAGTAGTTAAACGAGGCACATCGGTACTGGTGTTTTCCGGCGTCCAACGGTCCAACATATCCGTACTCCACGTTCTTCCCTCTGCCCCCAAATGTTGCAAACTCTGTTTGTCGCCATTGTATATTTTCCCTCCTATAGAGTATGTAAACAGAGCCGATAATTCAAATCCCTTATAAGATAAATCCGATTGGAATCCACCCGAAACATCCGGTAAGGAATTACCACTTTTAACCTTGTCGGTTTCTTTGGTAGACGCATAGTCTTCCGTGATGACCTTAGTGCCATCTGCCTCATAACGATACCACTGCGCATTTCCGTTTTGTGGATTGACTCCCGCCCATTCCACCAAATAGAAATCGTATAAGGAACCGCCCTCAACCCATTTTTTAGCACCACTCCACATTTCCGCAGATGGTAAGGATACAATTTTGTTTTTGTAAGTCGTGGCATTTAATGAAAGCCTCCAATTCCAATCCGGTGTGGCAATAGGAGTTCCCTCGATCGTAAATTCAAAACCGTAGTTTTTAATCGCTCCAATGTTTTGACTGGTCGACGAAAATCCCGTTGAGGGTACTAAGGATTTGTTAAACAACAAATCCTTGGATTTGCGCTCGAAATATTCTACCGTTCCCGTCAATCGATTGTTAAACAAACCGTAGTCCAAACCAATGTTTAGGTTTAGGTTGGTTTCCCAACTCAAGTTTGGCGTTGCCAAACGCGATGCGATTAAACCGGATTCACCCAAGTTGTTTTGAATGGCATATAAAGCCTGATAAGCATAGTATCCGATGTTGTCATTACCCTGTGCTCCATAACTCATTTTTAACGATAAATTGGATAGTCCCTTATCTCTTAAGTTTTGAATAAAGTCTTCTTCAATCACTCTCCACGAAGCCCCTACTGACCAGAAGGTTCCCCAGCGGTTGTCCGGATGAAAACGCGATGATCCATCAGAACGAACCGATCCCGAAAGGAAGTATTTTTTGTCTAAGGCATATTCCACATTCCCGAAAAAACTCAACAGTTTGTATTCGTCGCTATTCCCTTGAAAAGCACTCAGTACCGAAGCCGCATCGGGTTCGTAAAATCCATCTGTAATCAGCTTCTCTCGCGTTCCTCCAAAATTCGAGGTATTGTAACTGTAAAATTCCTGCCCCGCCAAAGCACTGATGCTGTTGCGGTCGTTGATGTCTAAGTTGTAATTGAGGACGTTGTTAAAGGTCATTCCCACAGTACGTACATTGGACTTGGAAACGCTACCCCCATTTAAGGCGTCTGGTCCATAACTCGGATTGATATAGTTGTGCGTAAATCTACTGTTGTAGTCCACGTTCAACGAGGTTTTGAATTTTAAGTTGTCCAAGATTTTGACCTCAGCAAAGGTTCGTACCGAGGCCGCATCAGTTTTAATTTCGTTTTTGTCGTGAGGCATGGATCCGACCAAATTGTATTTGGCATAGGATGTAGCTCTATAGTTTCCGTAATCAAAGATGCGCTGTCCAGTATTGGGATCGATTAAGTATGCACCGTTTTCAAGATTGCGCTCATAAATCGGATAAAAAGACGGCACACCACGACTAAAACCAATGACATTGGAAATGGCCGAATCATCTTGCTTCGGATAGTTTTGTATCGAATGAGTACCCGATACGTTTAAGCCCACTTGCAACCAATCTTTGACATCAGAAGTGATGTTGGTACGGAAATTATATCGTTTAAAACCCGATTCGATCACGGCTCCCTGGTCGTCCAAATACCCCCCTGAGATAAAGTATCTCGAGTTTTCACCACCTCCGCTAACTCTAACGTTGATTTCTTTGTAATGGGCACTTTGCGATAAGGCATCGCGCCAATCGTCGTTCCACAAGGGTTGTAAACCCGGAGTAAGTTTACCATCCAATCCTACCGGTTGTGGGTTATTTGTTCCGTATGGGTTGATTCCAATACGCCCTACGATATTGTCCGTAGCATATTGCGCTGCCTGAGCGGCTGTAAATTGATTGTCCAAACGGCTGTTGCGCAGGGCCTCCCAATACAGTTCAAAGTACTGGTTGGTGTTGAGCTGGTCGTAATCGCGACGGGCTAAACTCGAAAAACCGTATTTCGAGGTGATTTCAAGACTAGTCGGACTGTTTTTACGCCCTTGTTTGGTAGTGACCATAATGACACCATTGGCAGCTCTGGATCCGTATAAGGTAGCTGAAGCCGCGTCTTTTAAAACGGTGATGGATTCGATGTCCGATGCAGCTATCGAAGATAAGGTTCCGTCATAGGGAACTCCATCAACTACATAAAGGGGTGAACTCGACGCATTGACCGAACCGATACCGCGAATTCTAATGGTAGCCTCCGAACCCGGCTGTCCACTAGCCGAAAAGGATTGCAAACCGGCAACCGTTCCCTGCAGTGCTTTGGTCACGTTACTCACCTGTGCTTTTTCGATGTTCGCACCACTTACTATACCAACCGATCCCGTAAAAGTCGACTTTTTAGCAGTTCCATACGGAATGGTAATCAAGACCTCCCCCAATTCTTCAGAGGATGTTTTTAAAACCGAGCTTATCACCGATCGGTTCATTACCGATTCCTTTAGCGTTTCATATCCGAGGTAAGAGAATACTAATGTTCCATTAGCATCTACGCGAATTTGATAGTGCCCATCTAAATCAGTCATGGTAGCCGAATCCGGCAAACCCACTACTGTAACAGTGACCCCAGGAAGTGGTCCTTGATTATCGCTAACGGTTCCGCTAACGAGTAATTCTTGAGCGCGTAAACCGTTTGAAAACAGCACGCTCAACAATAATAAGATATAAAGTTTGTTCATAAAAAACAGTTTATAACAATAGATATAGCTGTAAGCAATATCTTTGCTAAGGTTAAAAAGCCCCATCAGGCATCGAAAAAAATAAATAGTGGTAAAAACTCCTGTAGAATTACTTTTGGAGTAAAGAGGGTTGTGCTATTGGCAACACAGGTATGGACAAGCCATCATAAGATTTTGACGCATTGATTTTACAGATGGTGTTTTTCCATCAAACTTCGAAGAAAGGACTGCTACACTCAAATCAATTGTACTCATAATTTCTGTACTTTAAATTATTGGTCTCGGCTTTTATTTAGCCTTTAAGAACTGTACAAATGTAGGGTTTCGATTTTTTGAAAATATACCATAAATATGGTAGATTTTGGGAAATTGAAAAAAAACCCTTGTTTGACTCCATTATTTTTGAACATTCGCCTAGCATTTCGATAATAAGCTTATCGTTTTGCTAGCTTTTTTATCGGTATACTAAAAACCTGAAAACCGATACACCACTACTAAACAGCTGTTTAACTCATTTTTTTTTACTTTGGAACGAAATTGGTCTATTGTTATCTAAACCAATATCCTTTAATATGAATCAACTCGAAGTCGGCGATGAAATCACCAGCAATATTCCGGAATTAAAAAAAGAAATATCAAGAGCCCTTAGCTTTAAAAACTCGTATGGCTTGATCCGTGTAATTGCCAAATACACCCAGAAGATGGTGGAACAAAGACGCAGTGAACGCGTAGATACCTGTTTGAAATTAGTAGGACGCTGTTATAGCCAAGGCGATACCACAGTCAAAAATGCGATTGAAAATGTGTTTGTTTTTTCACTGGACAACATCCTCTTTTCATATAATTATATGGAGCGAAAAAAAGTACTCCGTAGCATACCTACCGGTTTGTATACCGCATATCTCAAACAAGTATACGCTTCCGGAGTTTGATGTCTTTCCGTCATATTGATTGGGAAATCTAGGTGCTAATCTCCATGCTTTAATCTCCCCTTCTCAGTGCTCTTAAAAACATTGGGGAAGGGGAATTAGTTTACTCTATTGTTTTCTTCTTGGTTTCCGAAATTTCGTTTGGCCACCTTTAATTTACTATTGCCAAATGTATAATTTACCGCTAGTCGTATGCTTTGAGAATCAAAATAATTTCGGTAACTGATTTTCACACCGTTGGTCGTACTTGTCGACAAACCGCGTTGACTGCCCAATACATCATTTGCACTGAGATTTAGAGTTAATTTTTTGTCTAAAAAAATCATTTTAAACGCCAAGTCTAAACTCGAACTTCCCGATTCGGTATAAAAAGAACTGACACCCGGGAAATCAATCCAATAGTTTACAGACATCAACAGCGTTTTATTTTGATTAAGTATAAAATCATTATTGGAACTGAAGGCGGTTTTTGTTCCTTCCTTTGTTTCGGCAGTCTGCGGAATCGATGATTTGGCATAGACATACGATACATCTAAGGTATTCATACTACTCCACCACGACCACGTATTGAATGTCAAGGTCTCCGTCAATCCAACAGCATATTCCTTAAGGTAGTTTAATGGAATGATCTGTGTGGTATTCGTGTTTAAATCAATGATGGACACCTGCTCAAAACCATCGGTTTGCTTGGATAAGTATAAGGTATTAATCCATTTGTCTTTATAGGTGTATGAAAAGCTTAAATTGTCTCTTAAAGCCGGTTGCAAAATTGGATTTCCCTCAATATAAACAAAGGGGTTTTCATTGATTCTAAATGGATTCAACTGTTCGTAATTTGGTCTGCGAACCCTTTTGCTGTAATCCAAAGACAGGCTGTTGTCTTCATTGGAATTATAAACGAGATAAAAAGTGGGAAACCATTTTAGGTAGTCCTTTTTTGTGGTTTGATCGTAATTATGAGAAACACCTGTGGTTTGGGTCGCTTCTAATCGCAGTCCCAATTGAGCCTCCCATTGGGAATTTAATTTTTTGTTTATTCCCATATAAATCGCTTCGTTGACCTCGGTATAATCAAAAGTATTGGTTTGCGATAGATCTAAAATGGGCATACCGCTTTGTTTGTCGTAAAAAGCTAGTTCATTTTTGGTGGTAGTTTTAGAGTATTTTCCACCGAAAGTCCAATTGCCCCAGTTAGTCGGTAACGCGATGTCTGTCTTAGCCGAGATATTATTAAGTTTTTTAAGATTGGTGTTTAATCCCGCAAAATAGGTATTGGGTATGATTATTTGATCAGCGCTCCATTGGTTTCCTCTATAATCCCTTTGATCGCGACTTTGATATGTAAAATAATCTAAATCCATAGTTATCTCCCTACCAATCGTATCTAATTTGTAGGTATTATGCCAATTAAAGGAGTTTAGATCGGGAGTAGTCCGAGACTCAGAAAGCGATTTGATATAGGAATTAACCTTGTCAAACTCATAGTCCGAACGCGTTGTTTGGGAATCCTCATCAATATTCATTTTGTAAAAACTCCCCAAATAAAGCAAGCCGGTATTCCATTTTGGCGATACCTGATAGTCTATTCCCAATCTGGCACTGATATAGTCTTGTTCTATTTTTCTCGGATTATTGGTAGACCAAAGTTCATCGGTAAAATAGGTTTTTCCCTGATCAACATTTCGTCGTGTGGCACTACCTCCGTTGATAGCTGCTTGAATTGTAAAGTTGTTCTTGTTGTAATTAAAGCTGCCCTGTAAAGAAGTACTGGGATAAAAACGCTGTAGGTAAGCCGTTCCGATCAATGCATTCCAACTGTCCTTTTTTGCGGTTTTTAGTTTTATATTGATCAATCCGCTATTGCCCTCTGCATCATATTTTGCAGGAGGTGTTGTAATAAGCTCGATGCTTTTAATTTGATCCGAAGGTATGGTTTTTAGAAAATTGACTAAATCATCACCCGAAAGTTGAATCAAACGATCGTCGATCAGCACCGACATACCACTTTTACCAACCATCGCTATTTTTTCATTGTGAACTCGGATACCCGGTGTCGCTCGTAGCGCATCTAAGGCATCTCCACCCGTGGCCATTATGGTGTTTTCAACATGAAAAACCATGCGATCCACCTTGCGCTCGATTCGCTTTTTCTGCGCTTCTAATACGATTTCTCCCAATTCAGTGTCACCTGTGATTTCTATAAGCCCCAAGTCTACATCAGCGTCGATTTCCAATTGTTTTTGATAAGCCGTTTTACCAAAATACAGGACCTCCAAAATATAGCTTTGAGACTTTACAGCTTCGAATACAAATTGCCCATTGGCCTGCGTACTAGTTTGTTTGACCACCGTAGAATCAGCCGCTTTCAAATAGAGCTCCGCCCACTCAATCGCTTGCTTACTCTGATCCGTTAGCCTGCCTGAAATGACAAATTGCTGTGCTTGCATCGGTAAAGCCACCGCAAATAATAAAACCAAAAAATAATAAAACTCTTTACGCATCTTTTCCTTTATAAGTTTATTAGCTATTTCTACCTAACCTATAAAGGAATTTCATGCCACTTATACACACACAAACAACTCACTGTATTTCAGGTACTTAAATTTTTAATCCAATTACAGCTGTTCGAATACGCACAGTAGGTGTTCGGTTATACCCAATTGACGGCACACAATAGTCTGGTAAAACGAGATTTCTATAAAAATTTCGTTAGTGTTGATCTCTATAAATTTCTGTTGCTTTATATCGTAGCGCTACAAATAGGCGTCTTAGAATCTGGTCCATTAACTTGACCCAACGGTTAGTAAGTTTTCACTTTCAAATACATCTTGAGGGGCTATCACCGGTTCGTCAAATGGGATGTTGTTTCCGTAGCGCTCTTTCAGTTTTTTCTGAACTTCGGGATCAGTCAGGTCAAAATCCTTTAATGTTTTAAGCTGTCCCAATTCAACCTTCGTGGTATTTTGATACATTTTCCAAACCAATTCCGAGCAATAAATTTTATCATCCGACCATTCAAAAGCCCAATCATAGTGCTTCCCTTGCCAAGCTTCCCCTATATTTCTCATTTGTTTCAACACAGCAGGCGTCAGAATTTCTTCTGCCTGTTTAAGGCGTTTGACCACATAATGTTCCTCTACTCCTCTAGCAATCCACTCCTTCAGTGGGGTGCGTTGCACTTGATCACCGGCCTCAAAAACAAAATAATCCGCACCGTCTAAAAAGATAATGCCGCAGTGAGAATACTTCGAGTTGGTAGCTATTTGTATGGCTTTACTCTGTGAAGAGCGCGAAGTTTGAAAGATGACATCTCCATTTTGCCAAGGTTCTACACTGCCCACTACTCGAGCTATCTGATTTATCTCGGGATGATCACTAAGGTTGTTTTTTTGCTTATCCTTGCAACTGCTCGCTAAAACGATCAGTAGCAGTACTCCCATTATATTCCATTTTTTCATCCTGGTTATTTTATTATTTAGATTACAAT
The DNA here is from genome assembly GCA_002320285.1 of Flavobacteriaceae bacterium UBA1682. Lineage (GTDB taxonomy): Bacteria > Bacteroidota > Bacteroidia > Flavobacteriales > Flavobacteriaceae > Flavobacterium. The sequence continues at coordinate 9,263 of DCKE01000021.1, forward strand.
ACAGCGTAAATACCCATCTGTTTCATCACAAATTTAATCAATACCAATCAGTATACACCTAAGATAATCAGCGTAATACACCCCACAAAGCAACTGCCACTTATCTGATTCTCAACAGTTAGACCTTAACTATTATTTATCTCTAATTAAAAAAGCCAATTGGTATTGACTAAACATCAATACTACTACTTTATTACAAATATGCTAGTTAAAAAAAAAACCAAAAAGTAATAAATATCCTTTTTTGCTTTTATATAGTATCTCAATACGCTTATGATGACGATGATGTTTAGTCAAGAACTCGACCGCATCGTCCTTTTCAACGATCAGTTCTTTCGACTCGTTAAATAATTTTACAGTACTTTTGTGTGTAGAACGATAAAAGTAAGCATGTATTTACCCAACGAAAATTCCCATTTATTCTGTCTCGAAGCAGTTTCTGATGTTGAGGACGAAAGAGACAGTGCCGTATTTCCTTTTTTGGAACATCTCGCTTTGCGATACGGTATTACTAATGTTTATAAATCTTGTGATAGTATTGAGGGGTTTGAGGAAAGTTTAAATGTATTACTTTATGAAGATCGCAATTTTAAAGATTATGAAATTCTCTATTTTGTTTTTAAAGGAGCTGAGAACGTCATTGAAATCGATCGTTATACGTACTCCTTAGAGGAAATAGCCGAGGTATTTGAAGGTAAATTGACCGATAAAATCATTCATTTTGCCAATAGCAAAACACTGAATATCGATACGGAAACGGCCCAGTATTTTCTAAATCTTACCGGCGCTAAGGCCTTGTCCGGCTATAGTATTCCCAGTCTGATATCCAGCGGTTTATTAGATACCGCATTTTTTGGATTGTATCAAGAAATCGATGAAGTAACAGAGTTGGTGGAAACCTTGTTTGACACTCATTATAATCTGTGCAAATCCTTGGGATTTGAGCTGCATTATTAAGCAATGTTCCAGAATATTGGCGCAAAAATCAACTGTACTCCTCGTTCCAAAAAAGCTTTTTTCACTTGCTTTTGTGCGGTTCTTACGGTGTTACTTCCTCAGTCTATATCCTCTTCCTACCTTCAAAAATCCAACAGCGAATACGGCACTGAAAATGAATTATTTGCCCTTCCCGCGCGTAGATTGTTGACCATTTCCACAGTATGTAGTCATTTACCACTTTAAAAACACCTGTAATGCAGTAAAATGGCACGGCATAGTAATTGGATACTACATTCAGCAATATCTTCTTATTATGCTTTCATTTTTAACTGACTTAGGTTTAAACTATTTTTTTAGTTGAATCGAAGTTTTAAAGCAGTTAATCAAGGCAGTGGAAAGCGTTTAAATAGTAAGCGGATCGCAAAAAACTCAATACAAATTATAAGCCTTACCATGATGAATCAAAACAATCAAAATACTCATGCTACAGAAAGCACCGCACCGTTTTCTAGCTCACTCAAAATACCACATTATCAACCAAAAGTGGTGAAAACCGCGGTTCCAACTCCACTAGCGGGAAAGGACTATTTGATTTTAATCGGTACTTTTTTGTTGTTATTTGGAGCTATTTTCTTAGTGTATGAATTACAGCCCAACTTTCAGCAAATCCATTTGGAACGCATGAAAACCGTTTGGGGTCCTATACTAATGACTGTAACCGTTTGTTTACTGGCCAGCCAAATAGCCTTTTTGCTGTATATCTTTTATTTATATACCCGTTATAAAGCAGTTCCCTCTGTAACTGATGAGCTGTTGCCGACATGTACAATAATTGTACCGGCTTATAATGAAGGTAAATTGGTGTTGGAAACCTTGAGAAGTCTTGCCGCAAGTAATTATCCCAGTGAAAAAATACAATTGATCTCCATCGATGACGGAAGCAAGGACGATACATGGGAATGGATGCTTCGAGCAAAAAGTGAATTGGGAGACCGCGTATCGATATATCAACAACCTAAAAACTTAGGAAAAAGACATGCCTTATACCGTGGGTTCAAACTGGGTACCAGTGAAGTATTCGTTACGGTAGATAGTGATTCGATAGTTAAACCGGATACGTTACGAAATTTGGTTAGCCCATTTGTAACCAATGAACAATGTGGTGCAGTCGGTGGTAATGTACGTGTATTGAACAATAAAAAAGCGATAATACCAAGAATGCTAAACGTGAGTTTTGTGTTTAGTTTTGAATTTATCCGATCGGCTCAAAGCGTGTTGGGGACTGTTTTATGTACTCCCGGAGCTTTAGCCGCCTACCGCAAAGATGCTGTGATGAATTGTTTGGAAGATTGGATGAATCAAACTTTTATGGGACAACCCACAGATATAGGGGAAGACAGAGCCATGACCAACATGATTTTAAAACAGGGATATAAGGTCTTGTTTCAACGAGATGCCTTGGTACTTACGAATATACCAGAAAACTATACCAGTCTGTATAAAATGTTTATTCGTTGGGAACGCAGTAATGTGCGCGAAAACATCATGATGAGTAAGTTTGCTTTTAAAAACTTTAGAAAAGGTCCAAAAACCGGTTCTAGAATTTTATTAATCAATCAATGGATTAAAGTGATTATGGCATATCCGATGATTTTGTTAATGTTGTTTTTTGTGTTTACGCATCCTATTTTGTTTTTGAGTTCAGCCTTGTTGAGTATCTTTATATTCTCCAGTGTTCAAGTGATCTTTTATTCCAAACGATATACGATTATAGAATCATTTTGGGTGTATCCTTATAGCATATTTTATACGTTTACCCTGTTTTGGATCACTCCTTATGCTATAGCCACAGCCAATCGCAGAGGTTGGTTGACCCGTGGACTACCCAAAACAGAGACGACCGTGTTATAAAACAGTACCCTTTATAAATCATAAAAAGCTCAAGCTCAAGCGCCAGTTGGCCACTAGCTTGAGCTTTTGCTTTTTTATAAGTTTATTGTTAGGAACATACGATTCCGGTCTTCTCCTAGTACTATGGATTTCTCAACGACAGATCCATTTAACATCCTTGACTAATCGGTTCCACAATTAATACGCTGTAAATTTTTAAAAATTTAGATCACAATACATCCTTTCTCTATTAAAGCTATGTAACCACTGCTTCATTTCGAAAGAACCTCAAAAATAAGCACATTGGCATACTTTATGTATTTAACCTAATATCAAACAATTAATATAATTATTTGATTCAAATAAATGCTTAAATAGATTTTATCAACTAAATTCAAAAAATATGATTGTACAGCTTAGAGGTGTTTTTATTTTATTTTTTGCTTTTACTATCAGTGGGTTTGCCCAAAGTAACTGCAGAGAGTTAAGAGGTTGCGAACGCAAAATATGTGAGTTGAAAACCAAATTAACTGAAGCAAAACAATACGGTAGAACGGAACAAATTCGCGGTTTGGAAAAGGCGATTACAGAAGTCGAAAGCAAATGCTATTCGGGTAAGGGAACCTATGCCTCAGAGTTGGAAAAGAAAATTCAGTCTAAAGAGAAAAAAGTTCAGGAACGCACTATCGAATTAAACCAGGCCATACAGGAAAGACAAAAAAGCGAAAAGATTGAGAAGAAAAGAAAAAAACTTGCTGAGGCTCAATACGAATTAGACCTGCTCAAGAAAAACAATTTATAAATTTTAGGCAGGAGATTACAAACTGATCTCCTGCCTAAAGATGATAATTATCTTAAAGTAATTCCGTCGGAAGTACTCCGAAATGCTTTTTATAGTTTCTAGAAAAGTAATCCACATTGACATACCCCAGTGCAAACGCAATTTCATTAATGCTTTTGTAATCACCCGACTCCACCATAACTCGAGCCAATACCATTTTTTCATTTCTAAAGAAATTTACTGGTGTGGTATTATAGATCTGTTTATACAGTCGTCGGTATTTAGATACCGACATATGAGCCACTTGTACCAAAGCTTCGAGTCCTAAAAACGGTATGGTCAAATCCGACAATAAATATTCATGACTCTTGATTACTGCCATGCGATCTCGTTCGGTAATAACATTGCTCTCAATACTTAAAGAGCTTTGTCGTTCTAGAAAATTAGCTAGCAAATTGTATGTGACACCTGTCAATAATAGTTCGTAATGAGGACTGTCAATCCGCTGTTTTTTCAGTTCATATAGCAGTGCCTTACTCTTACTGTCGATAGATCCGTAGAAAAACTTTTTCTGATTGGTTAGAATTTCCATGAATTTATCATCCAAATTGCGTTGCTTTAATGAGGATAGCACAAAGGATTTACTGATTAGTATTCTCATTGAAAATTCTCTTTTATAGGCCTTAGACATATAAGAACTTTTTTGTTTACTGTCTAAAATTGCGAAATCCAATAGGGAGTTATCGCCTACCTTGTGTTTGATATTTTCAACTATATGAATGTTGTTGTAATCGGACAGGTCATAATACAAAACCCAGAAATCCTCTTCAACGGGTTCTCGTGTAAAAAGGACCGATTGACTGAGTACCAAATCAAACAAAACCACATGCAATTCCGGTAAGATCTGATGCGTCAAGACCAAACCTTCGCCCAGCGATTTGGATAAGTGCATCAGGTTGTTGTGTTCAATTTCTCCACCCATACTGATTGCCAATTCCTTTAGCCATTGGGAACTTAGAGAATACGTATGATCTACTTTCACAAAGGACTTCGGTTTTTTCATAGCAGCAATTTTTGATATTCTTTAGGGAAAAGCCCATAATTTTCTTTAAAACATTTGGCAAAGTAAGAGGTGCTGCAATAATTTAACTGATCTACCACTTCATTAATTGTAAACTGCCTAGATTCAAGCAATTCTTTACCTCTATGTATTTTGTTGCGATTGAAATACGAGGCTGGAGTAGTACCCGTAATTTTAAAGAACAATTTTTTATACTTTGAAGCAGACATCGCTATATTGGACGATAAGGAATCAATGCCTGGAAATCCGCCCTCTAAACTATCGTTTAAGTGTGATTTTGACTTTAATATGTTTTCGAAATCCTCTTTGGTAACCTTACCAATAACTATCTTTTTTAAATCTAATTCCAGGAAATACCGATAAATCAAGCGGTAGACTACGCTTTTAAAATGCAAATCAAAGAAGGGACTGTCATACGGTATTTTTCGAAAGTTTGTAATTATTTCTAAACTTTCATTACTGATACGATCCATACGAACGATCGTATTCTTTTTTTCATTAAAAATTTTTTCGGTATGGTTGTTCCATACCCCTTTTTTTATAAAAGCCTCTTTTAAAGCCTCTTTTTCAACAAAAATACCTATTGAATATATATTGGTTCCCTTCTTGACCGTATAGTCATTTTGCAAAGCAACATCATTAATACACATATTATTTGTCCAATTATCAATTGTTCGAAGGGAGTTATTCAGGTTGAATGAAACTTCACAATCGGTAATTATAAAGGAAATATTGACGTATCTGCTGTCAGTACTTTCGTAACTAATAAAGGCATCCTCTTTATAATGTACGTCCGCTAATAAGGCCGAAAATGGTGCTGCTCCCTCTAAGGTATAATGTGAGCCGTTGTAGAAAGGAGTATCCCCTTTTACAAAATTGCCTTCAAGATTACCTCCCATCGCCTTAGCTACCATATCGATAATCAGCTGGCCTGGACTATATGAATGTGGAAATATTTTCAATTTTTAAGACTTTTAGGAACTAAATTATTAATAAAATTACAAAATAAAAAAATTACTTAAAAAAATTTGTCCAAAAAACAGAGTCTAATTGTTTGGTTAATTATATTTCATTCGGTTTTATTGATCAAAATTCGCTATAATATTTATGAAGCACCGTATTCTTTTAAATAAACTAAAAATATCTCTTAAAAATTATAAGCGGAAACGATTGATCCTGCTATAAAATACAAAAGAGACCATCTTTAAAAGACGGCCTCTTTCTTTTTTAAAACAACACTATTTACAACTTGTATTTTTTAAGCTTGTTTATCTAATCAACTGCATGCATTGCGAACTTCTTTTTTTCCCTAAGTTCACTGAAAGGTTCAATATAAAACTCGTATTTCAGTTCAAGAGTTACGGGAGTTTAAAGAACTAATCACCATTCTTTAAAACTCCCTCCCCCTTTATAATGCATCAGACAATGCTCTTGTTAATTGTTATAAGTCGAGAACTATAAATTCACTTCTACGGTTTTCTTGATGTTCTTCTTCAGAACATTTGACACCGTTTTTACATCTATTAATCAGCTGCGACTCACCGTATCCTCTACCAGTAACGCGTTTTTTCGCAATACCTTGATCAATGATCCATTGTACTGTTGATTTAGCTCTACGATCCGATAAGCTCATGTTGTAAGCATCTTTACCTCGACTATCTGTATGCGATCTGACATCGATTTTCATTTCAGGATATTCGAGTAATACTTCGACAATTTTAGCCAATTCTAAGGCTGCATCTGGTCGTATATTTGACTTGTCGAAATCAAAGAAAATTGGTTCCATTTTCAATACTTTAAACAAATCGTCCCCTTTTTTAACTTCAATTCTATTTTTCTCTAGACCGAAGTCAACCAAGGTTTCCCCGTTTTCCATCGGTAATTTTAAAGCGATTTCTGCCGTATTAAATCCGTCAAGACTGGCATTAATCCTAATTCGATCTCCACAGTTTAAAGCGTCAAAACGATACAATCCATTTACATCCGACACGGTTTCAGCTAATGCTGTAAAATCGCCATCCATTAAAATCAGGTTGGCTCCTGCCAAAGGTTCGTTGGTGCGTTTGTCATAAACCATACCGTGAACATTTTGTAAACACTTTAGGTTTAGTCTTCTCGTCTCTAAAAACGAGTAGATATCATCATTCCCAATTCCGTTATCTCGATTGGAACTCAAGAAACCTTTACGCGTTTCGAAATCGATGTAATACGCAAAATCATCTAGTGGACTGTTTGCAGGAGCTCCTAAGTTTTGAACTTCCGAAAAACTTCCATCTTCTCGAATTTCAGCTACATAGATATCCATACCTCCCAATCCCGGACGTCCATCTGTCGAAAAATACAGTTCATTATCAGGCGTAATAAAAGGAAAAGTCTCTCTTCCTTCGGTATTAATCACATTCCCTAAATTGATGGGTTCACCGAAACTTCCTCCTTTGAGAATGGCAACTTTATATAGATCTGACTGACCGCTACCGCCTTGTCTATCAGAAGCAAAATACATCCAATTTCCATCTGCTGACAAAGCTGGATGTGCTGTACTAAATTGATCTGAGTTAAAGGGCAAGGCCTCCACATCGGACCATTTTCCATCTTTTAAAGTCGCTTTATAGATTTTTAGAAGCGTAGTTTGCTTTGAATCCTTACCGCGTTTACCATTTATAAAATTATTTCGCGTAAAGTACATGGTGTTTCCATCACTACTAAATACCGGTGTGGATTCATTGAACTTACTGCGCACCTCTTTAGCAAAGGGTTTCGCTTCCCCTATACTGCCGTCTGACTCGATACTTGCCGTATACAAATTAGTAAACGAAGCACCAGTCCAGCTGTGTATTTTTTTAGAAATACTACCCGTATCCCGTGCTGTAGTAAATATCAATTGGTCTTTATAAACCGTTGAACCATAGTCTGAATAGATACTGTTCATATCCAGATTCTTGATATTGTAACGTCCTGAATTGGCTTTGATTTCAGCCAAATAGTCTTTGTGTTCTGAGAATAGGACCCCACGACTATCTTCCGCCTCTTGGATTCTAAATTTCTCTAAATACGCATCGGAATCACCATACATTCCAACGGCTTTTAGCGTTTGAGCATAACGGTAATAGTATTCTGAAGTCATCGGTTTATCGCCCAATTGTTCAAACATTTTTGCATACCATTTATTTGCTTCCACCAATTTCCCATTGAAATAGTACGAATCCGCTAAGTTACGAGACAAATTTGCCGACTCATATCCCTTTGAAGCGATGCGTTCGTAGATTTTTATCGCTTCGATATAAGCGTAATTCTCTACATTTTTATCTCCCCGTTTTTCTTGATTTACCTGTGCTTGAACTCCAAGACTCATCAGTAAAAATCCAAAAACACCTATTTTATATAATTTTTTTATCATAGTGCGTTCAATTAAAAGAATCTTGGAGTAGTGATTCGGTTAAAGCGATTGAATAATTCAAAGCGCAAAAATATTTCATGAGATCCCGAATTGTAATGTGCCAATTTGGTGGTTTCTGCATCATAAGCATAACCGATGAATAATCCATCTGTGACTTGAAAGCCCAATAGCCCACTAAATGCTGCATCCCAACGGTAAGCCGCTCCGACAACAAACTTTTCTTGTATCATAAAGTTTGCAGAAACGTCAACCTGTAAAGGAGCTCCTTGAACACCTTTAACCAAAAAAGCCGGTTTTAATTTTAAACTTGGACTCAAGTCAAAAACATGTCCCCCGATCAAGAAAAAATTCATTTTCTGTTTCATGGTAGTCACATCATTGTCGTCATAACGATCGGTTTCTAAAAAATTCGGCACCGAAAGACCCACATATGTTTTGTCGGAGTGCAGGTATAAACCCGCACCAATATTTGGGCTAAACTGGCTGCTGATGTTTTCTTGAAACATCACATCATTGGGATCGTAAATATCTAATTTACTGTAATCCACATTAAGCAAGTTGGCTGTGGCTTTAATACCAAAAGACAATTTAAATTTCTTGTCTAAATCAATCGTATAGGATAGATCGGCAGAAATATTGTTTTCGTCCATAGCACCAATGTGATCGTTTATAAACGATACCCCAAGCCCCAATCTCGAATCACCCAGCGGGGTATGAACCGAAATATTGGCTGTTTTGGGAGCTCCATCAAGTCCAACCCATTGTGTACGATACATTCCAAATACACTCATCACTCCACGGGAACCCGCGTAGGCAGGATTCACGTTGATGGTGTTGTACATATATTGTGTGTATTGCGGATCCTGTTGGGCATCAGCTGGGAATACGACTCCTAAAAAAAGAATTCCTAAAGCTAAACCTTTGATTTTATCTGTTACTTTCATCTGTCTCGTTTTAGTTGTTTTCTAGGTGTAAGTACCCAGATTTCTTAATCATGCGTGTGCCGTCTTTATCAGTATATTCGTAATTAACGATATAGTAATAGGTCCCCGTAGGTAATTTATCATTCTTCTTAACCGTTACCCTACCATCCGAATAGCCTTTAAACACATTGTCATTCGAATTGTAATTGGAGGTATCGAATACCTTCACTCCCCAACGGTTGTAAATTTGAACCGTATTATTTGGATAGCGTTCGATGTTGTCAATGATAAAGTAATCGTTTTCACCATCACCATTCGGACTCACTGCATTATAGATTACGACATCATCATTGGTTGCCTTAGCCTTTATTTTTGCCAGGGTAAACACACCATATCCGTCCACTTCTGTAGGAGAAGTCACTGTTTTATTACCTAAATCTACTATTCCTCCCTGATCTACCCACATATTTAATTTGGAATCCCAACGTGCAATGCGCAAGGTATTTTCAACATCATCTAGCAGTTCAGTCGGCGTGGTTCTCGTGTCCCAGCTCAATGTTAATATAACATCACTTTTACCAGCCATTTTTTCAATAGTCCAATATTCTTTGTTATCGATCAACTCCAATTCCGCTACTTTATTAACATGAGGTTGTGCCGCATTGGAATTTTTGAAGTAGTATTTTCCAAAGAAAGCGTCCTTAATGGCTGCCGGCGCAGAAATGTGTGCAAATCGATACATGCCCTCATCACCTATTGGATAGGTAAACGCCTCTCTACCTATTTTTTCAACCTCTCCATCTGCATGGCTTTTGTCTGAAGTATTGATTGCTTTCGCACCTTGTTCAAAAACCATAGCTCCATTTAGGGAATCAATTTGAACAATACCATCGGTAAAGTTGGCTGTTCCGGATACACTCATATCATTTTGCAATTCAAAAGCACGCATCGCAGTTGGGTTATTGAATAAGACATCATAAAACCCACTTGGTGCTGAGCCTTGTAAATTTTGGGTTGTTACACTTCCTTGGTAAGGCTGAAAAACAGCATAGGAAGTTTTTTTATTTCCATCAAACGTATATAATCCCTCATTGGTGAAATGAGAATAGAAATAAAATCCACCGTCGTTTTGCACTGTTGCACCTTTCTCATTGATAAAAGAAAAAACAGTAGAAACGTTGGTCTCTGGAAGAATAATAAATACCCCTTCATTAACCGTTTGCCCAAATCCTAGCATAGAACTCAAAGACAAACACAACATATATTTATTTTTAAAGATTTTCATAGCTGTTTTATTTTACTTTTTGGTAAATCATCGGATTTGTAATCAACAGAGCATTTTCAGGTACTTCTGTCATCGTACAAGTAGGACAAGTAGGATATTTGGGATCAGACGGATCCAGCGGATTTTTCGCAACTGATTCTACTGTTATAGTCTCCAGTTTAGGATTTTTTGCAGTAGCCGTAGCTAAATTATAAACCTTGCCCGCTACTAAATCTTCGTCTTTAATAATATAAACTCCAGAGAACGTATTGTTATCGATTTGACCCGCGTTTAAGCTCAATGGCCCGCCATTTACCGTTATCAAAGGATCGGTAATTTGGATGTTGGTCAACGGAACATTTCCGGTGTTTTCTACTTGAAAAGTGTATAAGATACGATCACCAACTTCAGCAAATCCAGTGCCTCTAGGGTTTTCAAATGTACCGTGTTTGACTACTTTAAAAGTCGATACTTTAGGTTTGTTTAAACAAAAATCATCAATTATACCGGTATCTTCACAATCAAAAACCCTTAACTCATCCGAAATATCAATACCATTTCCCATTACCCCATAATTGGTCAAACCGGCAAAGCAAAAGTGGTCATTGTCTTCAGTGGTATAGATGGAGAAATAGCCGCCCAACTCTACATAAGTTGCTTTACTACCCGGTACAAAACCATCGGGTACACGTGCAAATTTCACGTCGGTCATATGACTTGGAGACCCCAGTTTTCCAGCTATGGCATGTCCCCATACATAGACCGTACCATCCTCAGTAATTGCCCCTGCAGATGGGTGTATAAGGGAATTGTCGTTGGCATTAATAAAGGTGACACCAGTCAATTCCACACCTGCAGCACGTTTTACCGTTTTCCAGCTCAGCACATCCAAGTTATTACCTTGACCTAATTGTGCTTTATAGTTATCACCTAAGGCATAAACTTTTTTACTTACACTACTCAAAGCATAGTAACTTACTCCTGTTAAGGCATCGCTGGTATTTAAGGTAATTGCAATCATTGCTACTTCGTTTGCAGGGAAGGGCAATGTCATTTTTTTCGGTGTCTTAATCACAGCTGGTGCTTTACCATCTCCTAAATACGCCTTATCTCCCCAGGTATAAAAGTCCCCTGAATTGGTTACCGCAAAAACAGCGTGAGGTGTTACTTTTATAAATTTGACATCTTTTAGATCTCCACCTCCTAAACCTCTTACCTTATTCCATCCATGAATATTTGGGGTTGCTACTCCATATATACCAGAGCTCGCAATATTCTCAGCGGCAATATATACTTCTCCAATGTTCGTTAGCAACGCCGTGATCCCTGCCCCTGAAGTCATGTATTTAATATCGGTAGGTAGCACCCCTGTTGGCAAAGCTACTCCACCAAATGCCGGTGATGCTTTCATCATATAGGGAAGGGCTCCTCTAACACCTCCCCAAGAATACAAACCGGTTGTGGTTAACAAAAGGTATTGCGCAATGTTGGCACTGCGAGAGCCTAACGATGCTAAAAGTGGTGTTCCCGTATAGTTATATCCATTTTGTGGTGTTACCAAAACGGGAACCGTATTTACAGAGCTCGGATTACCTGCAGGTTCTGCAGACATACCAAACACGACAAATCCCTTATCCGTTTTAAAAAGATTACTATATTGAGAACTTATCACCGGATCACTTAGTCCGTCACATAAGTCAATAGACTGCGCATATGTACTGTGATTTCCAAACCATCCTAACGTTAGAAAGAGGATTAAATAAAGTAAAAACTTCTCTTTGATCGTATCGCCAATTGGCCCGTTAGAATTATTATTTATTTCTAAACCTAAGCTCGCTTGGGGTAGAAATTCTTCCTGATTGTACTTTTTCATCATAGTTGTTTGTTTTTAAAACCAGCTTTTGAAATTGAATTAGCGGTATTAAAGTCCCCTAAACGCTCTTCATAATTCCTTTTACATTTTGCTTTGATACTATCAATTTCAAAACTGTGTTTATTTAATAAATATATTTTACTCTTTTAGAACTGCATAGCACCCTACTCTTCTTTCGAATGCTATGCAGTATTTATATTTATTTAACCACAAATACTATATTCATATATGAAGCTCTTGTAGCTTTTCCAATTACTGTATAGGTTAATATACCGCTGGCAGAAATAGTTAAATTACTAAAAACAGCCGGATCGTAATATGTTACATAAAACTCTAATTGATCAGCTGCTAGAACTGGTATAGATCCTGATGCACCTGCACTAGAAATTATTCCACCACCTGAACCGAATTGTGCGGTATACTCTGTATATAAGTTTTTAGATTTAATACCGTTCGTATTGGTATCGAAGATCACCGCTGGCATATAGAAGAATTTAGGCATCGCTGCTTTTATAGCTATAGAATACTCTGTATTATCTCCGCTTACCGTTGGCGTAACCACAACATCTGTTGTAGCTCCTACTACTGAACTGGTTTTTTGAGTTCCTTGATTTAAGTCTGATTTATTAATCCAAGTTGGACGACCTGAAGCGTCAGTTGTTAAGACTAAGTTATTTCCTTCTGAATTCATATCAATTGGTTTAATAGTTCCGTCTAGAATTTTCTCTGAAGTCACAGCTCCTGTTTTAATGTTGGCTGTTACCGCTTTTAGTAAAGAAGTATTCGGATCACCTTGTAAATCTAAATCAGTAGATGTCAATGCCTTACCATTGGTAATTGTTCCCGCATCAACCGTTGGTAGTGCTGGTTTCCAGTTTGTACCATCAAAGGTTAACACTTCGTTGTTTCTCGGTGCTATAGCACTAACCGGTACATTTTGAATACGCTCTACTTTGGTATTGGTATTTGGTCCGGTAACATCACCTGCTAGAGTAACACTCGCAGCCGTACCGTCTGAAGCAACGGTGTAAGTTGTCTGATCTCCCACAACGTTCGGCGTTACAGTAATACCCGTACCCGCTGCAACAACTGTAGTTTTCTGAGCAGCTTGTATAGCCGCTTTGGAAACGTTGACTTTATATTCGGTATTGTTATTGTTTACAGTCGAGGATACCGTAGTATTGTCTCCATTGGCAACCGTTACCGTTTTTTGTCCTGTTTGTATAACATTAGTTAAATCTATAGCTGTTGAAGCAACCCCATTTACCGTAGTTATCAATGAACTTCCCGTAATCGCATTCGCTACAGTTTCTACAAGATTCGCTTTAGCGACTACATTATTTACCGTTGAAACTATCGTATTGGTTCCCTCTTTGGTTAATGTATTGGTAATGGTTGGAATAAAGTTTGCTCTATCAATCCATTCCGTAGCAGTTGCACTCGCATTGGTAACCAACACTTGACCTGCAGCACCCGGAGTAATAGCAACTTGTACATCTCTTAAGGCCGCATCAACGCCATTCGTTACCGTAATTCCCGTTCCCGTTAAGGTACCTTTCGTTACTTGAACATTGTTGATTTTTGTTACCAATTCATCAATGGCATTTTGCACATTTATAGACGTCAATCCCGAAGTATTGTTGTTGTAAATGATATTGCTCGCGTTGGTATTGATTTGAGTCAAGTTATTACCCAAATTATCTTTGAAAGTATAAATACCGTTGGCATAAGTTACATTTACCATACTTGGATCTATGGTTGTAGCAACAGTAGCTTCGTTGGTATAGGTATAGGTTCCATTTCCATTTTTAATGAACGTAGTAATCGTTTCACTCATTCCTATCAAATCTTTAATACTGATAGTCGTTGATTGTCCGTCTTCATCCTTAAACGTAATTGTTCCGTTTGCCGCATTAGACGTTAGACTGGTTAAGGTTTCAAATGATTTAACCGCACCTTTTATATCTACTGAAGTGACATTTTTCTTCTCATCTTGATAGGTCAAGATTCCCGTTGCTGCCGTATATCCTAATATAGTTAGGGTTTCGTTAGCTTGAACGATTTGCTCTAAATCGATGTTGTGAACCGTTCCAGATTGATCTACATAAGTGAATTTAGTTCCGTCATAATATACGTTACCTCCTACATAGGTTCCTGTTAGGTTTGTGATCAATTTCTGCAATACCGTTGGATCTTGTATAATCTGTGTAAAGTTTGCAATTACATCTGCCGGTACATCTATAGTGGTAACAGTTCCGTTTTCAGAAGTATAAACATACGTTCCGTTTGCTCCTTTAATCAAAGTGGTGATGGTTTCTGCTCCTGCAGCTACCAAAGCTTTGATGTCGATTACCGTTAATTGTCCTGCCTCATCTTTATACGTAATTGTACCGTTAGCCATATTAGCCGTTAGCGTCGTCAGAGTTTCGAAGTGATCAATAGCCGTTTTGATGTCGATGCTCGTGATGTTTTTCTTCTCATCTTGATACGTTAATATTCCCGTAGTTTGGTTGTACGCTAGGATCGTTAAGGTTTCGTTCGCCTGAACGATATCTGCAAAAGTAATATCGTGTTTAACTCCGTTGATATCTACATAGCTGAATTTTGTTCCGTCGTAATACACGTTACCTCCAACATAAGTATTGGTCAAATAGGTAATCAACTGTTCTAAAACCGTAGTATTTTGAATGATTTCTTCGAAATTGTTGATTACATCTGCTGGAACATCAATTTTGGTAATCGTTCCGTTTTCTGAAGTATAGGTATAAGTACCGTCTCCGTTGTTGATTAAAGTAGTGATCGTTTCCGCTCCGGCTGCAACCATCGCTTTGATGTCTACCGTTACTGAGGCACCCGCTTCGTTGAGATACGTGATCGTACCCGCATTGTAATCCGGTGTTAGCGTTGTGATTGTTTCGAAATTTACGATCGCCGTTTTAATATCTAAAGCAGTGATGTTTTTCTTCTCATCTTGATAGGTTAAGATACCTGTAGCTTGATTGAAAGCCAAGATGGTCAAGGTCTCATTCATTTGAACGATATCTTCAAATGTAATGTTGTGAACATTTCCTTGTTTATCTACATAAGTAAACTTCGTTCCGTCGTAATACACGTTACCGCCGACATAAGTATTGGTTAAATATTTAATTAACTGTTCTAAAACCGTATTATCTTGGATAATTTCTTCGAAATTGTTAATCACATCTGCCGGTACATCAATTACTGTCTTCGTTCCATCCTCCGATGTATACGTATAAGTAGCACCACCATTATTAATTAAAGTAGTTACAATATCTGCCGCATTAATGTCTGCCAAAGGCACAGAAACGGTATTACCATCACTATCTTTAAGTACTAATCGATCCCCTACAACACTTAAAGTAACGTTTGTAGTATTATTTAAGTTCGAAGCATCAGCGTTACTCACTAAGCGTACCCAACTTTTGTCGAACCAGTAATAGTAACCCGGAGTTATTAAAGTATTAGTAGTTGTATTGTACACCAATAAACTCTCCACATTGCCTGCGGAAATAGTTGTAATATCAGCTGGGCTTTGTAAAGCTACACGTGGAATTAACATTCCTCGATTAGAGGATACGATTTCGATCTGCGCAGACTTGTTTGGTGTTAAAGTACCAATCCCTACTTGAGAGTAGGTAACACCACTAATAAAAAGAGCCGCTAATGGAAGTAATTTTCTTTTCATCTTTAAATGATTTTAATTTATTCTTAATCTATTTTCAAACTAGATAAATGTTTTACAAGAACTCCAAAACCGTCGATTAAAACGTTTTTTCACTATGTTTAACATTTATTTGCAAATTCAAAACTTGCCGCATCATCGAACAATTTTATTAAGACAGCTAGTCCAAAATAAACTTGTATTACCATTATTTATGTGATATCAAGATTTTAACGGTTTTTAATAAATAAAAACATCATTTTAACACACAAAAAAGATTTATTGATTTTTTAATATAAAAACACACAAACCAAATAAATCAACAAATATTCATTTTATTACAACTAAGCAGGTAAAAAATATACTATTACCACTTAGTTTAACAATAAAATGCGATTAATTCATATTACTCAAAGAACATATATTTATACTATATACATATTTCTTTTGCAAATATACGGTGCGCATTTTGGCTCTGATATTTCAAAAAAGTATAAAAACAAAATGATAAGACACTTTTTTAAATTGTAAAATAGTACAAAAAGTAATTTTGCTAAGCTACTGTATTCGCGCATTGTACGAAATAACCAGCATGAGTACTGGAATTAAAATGGCTGAAACCACTTTAAAAAACGAGGATCGATGAAAGAGAAATGTAAAACCGTAAAGGGCAGATTGGTACAAAGAATACGTATATACAACCGTTAAAAAAGTGCAGCGTTTACCGCAATGAAGCAGGATGTTAATTTTGATTAAAAATCATAAAATTAACGAATTGTTCACTTTGGATCAAAAAGTTAAAAAATAGTAAAATCTATTGTAGTGAAACAGGATACTTAAGGAATCTTAAAAATTTAAGTTGGTGGAACCACGATTACAGCAGTAAAAGAAAAGACATCTAGGTACTAGTAAACCGCTTTATAAAGCGAAGGATGGACAATAACGGCAAAAATATTTGCCGCACAATAGTAGAAAAACTGTTCGTATTGCGATTTTTAAATTATGAAAATAGTTGTTTTAGCTTGATGCGGCGGTATTCAAAAATAGCCTCAATTTTCTTTTTTACTAAAACCTTATGAGCTAAGGTCCCCAGGAATCCAAACGGCAGTTCATAATCGATCTGATCAGTCATCAAAACACCGGCTTCATTTGATTCAAAAATATGATGGTGCGACCATAACTTATAGGGGCCTTTATTTTGAAAGTCCGTAAAACTCTTTTGAAAATCGACTTGAATAATCTCTGTCTGCCATTTAAGCGGAATATGAAATAAAGGAGAAACGGTATAATCAATTTTCATTCCTTTGAAAATCTCATCATTTTCAAATTCCGACAGTACCGTGAAATTCATATCTGGAGGTGTAATTTCCGAGAGATTATTAGCAGAAGAAAAAAAATCCCAAGCCTCACCAATTGTGCAATTTAATTGTTGTGAGGTTTTATAAGTATAGACCATCTTTTTATTTTTTAAAGATAAACTCTTTTTAGCAATCGCCGTAGTTTTTTTATTAAAATCATAAATAACACATAAAACAATTGCTGAATTACCTGAAAAACTGGAAAACAGCCGCTTTTACAGCGCGCTAATTTTATAGGCACATCGCCTAGCACCGGCTATGATGTGATCGGTTCTATCAATCGAGACCGAATCTCCTAAAACCGACCTAAAAATCTGTAACTCTGATGCACAAAAACCTTGGCAGATCGTAGCCGCTGCGCAGATTGGACAATGATTTTCAATCAGCAAATAACCCGGTTCGTCTTTGGTGTATTCCGCCATATATCCTTCTCTCGAACGTATAGCAACCAATCCCTGAATCTTAGATTCAAGATCTGCTAAAGGATCAATCTCCTCGTGATACCTTTTCTTGCCCGCAGCCTCATTTAATCCAATAACCGTTTGCAAAGCCTCCTCGCCCATCGATTCTCTTATGATTGATAACAATTTGACAGTGAGTTCCGCATGCGTATCGGGGAATTTGGTGTTGCCAAGATTCGAAATGGAATAGAACTTCTGAGGTCGTCCAACGCCTTTGGATTCTTTCTCAACCTCAATCAAGCCTTCCTCTAAAAACTTAACCAACTGTAAACGAACCCCCTCCTTAGTTATTTTTAACTCGGCGGCAATATCGAGTGCCGTTAACGGACCCCGCATTTTTAATAACATTAATATTCTATTTGTAGCCATAAAATAATAAAACAAGTATTTGATTGTTTTATTATGTAAAAGTACTACTTTTGCCTCATATTTCAAAGCTAAAAATTTTGGGCTATATTCCCATTATGCATTTGATCATACTAAATAAAAATGGTAAAATTTATTTTTATGTTTTTAAAAGATCCAAAAATAATGTCTATACAATCTACGGTTGTATTTTTAAGTGCTGTTTTCACTTTGGTTGTTCCCTATTGGAACATTCTAAAGAAGTAATCCCATACTCGATAATGAAAATCTAATTTTCATTCCTGCATCAATCACCAAAGTCCCCAACCATCAAACAGGTTTGAGCGGGGAGCGGCATTCCTATGTCTTGTAACGAAAAAGATTTAAATAATTCACTGGAAGACTGTTGAAAACACTCATACCGATTCACCTATTATATAATAACAATAAAACATGAAGAAAAACTCCCTTTTCCTATTGATGATTGTCGCCACAGCCTGGCTGTCGTGCGACAAATCCAAGGCCATTACTGAAATGCCTGTAGCCGAATATCCCACTATAACATTAAGTGCTCAAGAAACCGTTGTGCACCTTGAATTTCCGACAAGTTTGGAAGGTTTAGAGACCGTAGAAGTGCGTTCGAAAATCGACGGTTATATAGAGCAGGTTTACGTCGAAGAAGGAAGTGTGGTCACATCGGGACAGAAGCTGTTTCGCATTGATGCCAATCAATTTTTGCAGGAAGTAAACCAACGCAAGGCAGCTATTTCTGCGATTGAGGCAGCCTTGGAAACGGCGCATTTACACGTACTTCGCACTCAAATATTAGTTGATAAAAAGATTGTTAATTCCTTTGAACTGACGACAGCCACAAATCTCGAACGCGTTAAGAAAGCGGAATTGACTCAGGCAAAATCGGCACTTTCTGATGCGCAATCACAGTTGGCATTCACTCAAATTGTCAGTCCGATCAACGGCGTAGTCGGGCGATTGCCCTTTAAAAAAGGAGCTTTGGTTCAAAGTGCTGCCGAGCTTGCCTTGACTACGATAGCCAACACCACCCAAGTTTATGCGCATTTTGCGGTCAATCAACAACAATTAAACCGCTTTTTAGCTCCATATACTGGCGATAAACTAGCCGAAAAATTAAAAAACATGCCAGAAGTAAGCTTAATTACTTCGGGTGGAGAGGAATATACCCACAAAGGACACATACAAAGTTTGAGCGGTGTTTTAAATGCAGAAACCGGATCGGCTAACTTTCGAGCGCTTTTTCCAAACCCCAACGGTATACTGTGGAGCGGAGCCAATGGAATATTGCGAATTCCAACGCAGTTAAATCAGGCTTTATTAGTACCCAAAAAAGCGGTGTTTGAAATCCAGGGTAAATATTTTATCTATAAAGTAGGATCTGAAAACCGCGTTGCTCAAGTTGAGATCGAAGTTTTACCAACTACCACAGAACGCGAATACATTATCCAAAGTGGATTAAAAGCAGGAGATATTGTTGTAACTGACGGTATTGGGACGCTTAAAAATGGGATGAGCATTCGCCCTACTACTATTTCCGCCAAATAAAAACCGAAAATCATGTTAAGAAAATTTATAGACAATCCGGTACTATCGACAGTGATATCCATCATCATCGTATTACTCGGTATTTTGGGTTTATTTTCACTGCCCATTTCCCAATATCCAGAAATCGCGCCGCCTACGGTTGTTGTAAAAGCCAGTTATCAGGGAGCCAATGCTGAAGTGGTTATGAAAAGTGTGATAGCGCCATTAGAAGAACAAATCAACGGGGTTGAGAACATGACCTATATGACCTCAACCGCTGGAAACGATGGTAGCGCGACCATCACGGTATTCTTTAAACAGGGAACCAATTCTGATATGGCAGCAGTCAACGTACAGAACCAAGTTACTAAAGCTACTAGTTTAC
This sequence comes from Flavobacteriaceae bacterium UBA1682, assembly GCA_002320285.1. GTDB lineage: Bacteria > Bacteroidota > Bacteroidia > Flavobacteriales > Flavobacteriaceae > Flavobacterium. Next base: position 29,199 of record DCKE01000021.1, read on the forward strand.
TACCCGCTGAAGTGATTAAAGCCGGAATCACCACCAGTAAACAGCTCAGTAGTACTGCTTTTAGTTTTTTACTATACAGCACTGACGCCAAATACGATCAGAAGTTTTTAGACAACTATCTGCGCATTAACATCATGCCGCAAATCAAACGTATTGAGGGTGTTGGAGGTACGCAGATTTATGGAAATCACGAATATTCGATGCGTATCTGGTTAAAGCCAGATATTATGGCAACCCATGGATTAATACCCGACGATATTATCGATGCTTTACAGGAGCAAAATATAGAAGCAGCTCCCGGAAAAATCGGCGAAAATAGCCGTCACTCCTTACAATATGCATTAAAATTTACGGGTCGACTAGAAGATCCTATTCAATTTGAAGATATTATAATAAAAACTGGAGGTTCTGGTGATTATTTACGCCTAAAAGAAGTGGCAGATATCGAATTTGGAGCCTTGGACTACACGACAACCTTAATCGCTCAGGGCCATCCTTCTTCGGGTGGTGCTATCAGTCAAATATCGGGTTCTAATGCACGGGAATTGATCATCGCCTGTGAAAAGATTTTAGAAGAAGCTTCCAAAGATTTTCCTCCCGGCATCACTTACCACACTTTCCTCAATGCCAATGATTTTTTAGACGCTTCGATAGAAAAGGTGATTTATACTATTATTGAGGCTTTTATACTCGTTTTTATCGTTGTTTTTATCTTTTTACAAGATTTACGCTCCACTTTGATACCGGCTATAGCCGTACCTGTAGCCATAGTAGGGACTTTCTTTTTTCTAAAAGTATTTGGTTTTACCATTAATCTATTAACGCTGTTTGCTTTGGTACTGGCCATTGGTATTGTGGTTGACGATGCGATAGTGGTGGTCGAGGCCGTACATGCCAAGCTCGATCAGGGTGCTAAATCGGCCAAGAAAGCAACCATACATGCGATGAGTGAAATCAGCAGTGCCATCATCTCCATTACTTTGATTATGTCGGCGGTTTTTGTGCCGGTGACTTTTATCAGCGGATCGGCAGGTGTTTTTTACAAACAATTTGGTTTAACACTAGCCGTTGCGATCTTGATTTCGGCTGTTAATGCCTTGACTCTAAGTCCTGCTTTGTGTGCATTACTGCTAAAACCCCATTCGAACAGCGATAAGAAGCCCAGCGGTTTTTTACCGCGCTTTTTTACGGGTTTTAACGTCGCCTTCGAAGTGGTTAGCAACCGATACATTGGCGTAGTCCGTTTTTTAATCCGCAGAAAATGGATTGCCTTTACTGGTATTGCGGCCTTTGCCGTGCTGTTTTGGGTTTTGATCAAAACAACACCGACTGCGTTTGTTCCCAATGAGGATAGCGGTGCCATTTTGGGAAATGTGGTTTTACCACCGGCCTCAACATTAGAGCGTACCGAAAAAATAGCACACCAAATCGACAGTATTGCGCAAAGCATTCCCGAGATAGAGTTGGTTTCCACCTTAGCAGGAATGGATATACTCAACGGATATGGAGGTTCGTATGGCGCCTTATTTATCCGTTTAAAACCGTGGAATGAACGCAAAGAAAAAAATCAAAATGCCGAAGCCATAGTACAGCAATTGTTTGAAAAAACGGCTCATATCAAAGGAGCCAACATCATCTTTTTTGCCGCTCCTACCCTACAAGGATTTGGAAACAGCAACGGATTTGAAGTACAATTGCAAGATAAAACCGGTGGCGATTACGTTCACTTCAATGAAAATATCGATCAATTTATCGGTGCCTTAAACCAGCGTCCCGAAATAAATTATGCGACCAGTTCGTTTCACATCGGTTTTCCCGAGTTAGAAATACATGTCAATGTCGCTCAGTGTAAAGCCGTGGGAGTGCGCGTAAATACCGTGCTCAACACCCTGCAAGGTTATTTCGGCGGTATCTACGCTTCGGACATCAATCGATTTGGCAAGCAATATCGCGTCATGATTCAATCTCAGGCAGAACATCGAGCTAAACTCGATGATATCAATAAAATTTTCGTTCGCACGATAAAAGGCGACATGGTACCCATTTCAGAACTGGTCAGCTTAAAGAAAACCAATGGCCCAGAATTCATCAAGCGCTTTAACTTGTTTACCTCAAGCACCGTAACCGGAATTCCCAATGAGGGATTCAGCTCCGGAGATGCTATAAAAGCCATTGAAGAAGTTGCCGAACAAACATTAGATCGCGGTTATACCTATGAATTCTCTGGATTAACTCGTGAAGAATTGTCCAGCTCGAGTCAGACCGTATTAATTTTCTCGCTCTGTCTGATTTTTATTTATTTTCTTTTGAGCGCCCAGTACAAGAGTTATATACTGCCCTTTTCCGTGTTATTATCACTGCCAATCGGTTTGGCTGGTGCTTTTATCTTTGCTCGATTATTTGATGTAGACAACAATATATTTTTGCAAATTAGTTTGATTATGTTGATTGGCTTACTGGCCAAGAATGCGATTTTAATTGTTGAATTTGCCTTATTACATCGACTTCATGGAAGAACGCTAACACAGTCGGCCATTTATGGTGCAAAATCGCGACTTCGCCCTATTTTGATGACGTCTTTTGCCTTTATCTTCGGATTAATCCCGCTGATGTTAGCAACCGGTGCCGGAGCGCTGAGCAATCGATCTATCGGTACCGCCGCTGTCGGCGGTATGTTGATCGGAACGGTGTTTGGCATCTTTGTGATTCCCATCTTATTTATTGTTTTTCAAGCATTACACGAAAAAATATCCGGAGTAAAAACACCTAGTCATCCCCCTCGGACATTGAAATAAAACTAGAAACCGGCATTATACCGTATAAAAAAAAATACATTTATGAAGACCCTATATTACAGAACAGCCCTACTGATACTTGTGGGGCTAGGCAGCTGGAGCTCTTGCCAAATAACGCGTCCCTATGCCGAACCTCAACCCGCACTAGGCGCGATCTTTCGCACGCCCGACACCAATACGGCTGATACGTTAAACGCAGCTACAATGAAGTGGAATGAGGTATTTACAGACACCTTACTGCAAGATTTAATACAAGAAGGCATTAGTAACAACTTAGACATTAAGATTGCCTTAGAGCGCATTGTCGAGGCTCGTGCTGACTTGCGATTAAAGAAATCGGCTTTTTATCCTTCGGTATCGACTGGTGCCGGTGTAAAGCAATCTCGATTGCCCCTCTTCCAAACCTTTGGAGATTCGAGAAACAGCACTCAATATGATTGGGGACTGGATACGAATTGGGAAATTGATATTTGGGGAAAATTGCGCAGTGCTAAACGCGCGGCACTAGCAAGGCTCTTAGCTACCGATGCTACCAAAAGGGCGGTTCAAACTCAGCTGGTGGCAGCTATCGCAACCCATTATTACGATTTACTGGTTTTAGACCAACAATTAATACTTACGGATCGCACTGCGAAGAATCGGGCTGAAGATGCCGAAACCATCGAAATGCTGTTTGAAAATGCGCTGCTCAATGGTGTAGCCGTAGTACAAAGTCAAGCCAGTTATTATGAGGTAGCCTTAGACCTTCCCGACATCGAACAAAAAATAAAGGAAACCGAACACAGCCTATGCCTCTTATTGGGTCGGAATCCGTCGGCTATACCCCGACAAACCTTAGAGGTTCAAAATATAAATTACGATCTAAAACCGGGAATTCCCGCACAGCTTTTAGCTCTGCGGCCCGACGTACAGCTGGCCGAATTAAATTTCAGAACTGCTTTTGAAGAAACCAATATGGCGCGCACTGATTTTTATCCCGCATTAGCCATAACCGCTTCAGGTGGTTTTTCCAGTACAACACTGGATCAATGGTTTAACAGTGCCGGTCTTATGGGATCTGTGGTCGGAGGACTGACACAACCCCTATTTAATAAAGGGGTAAATAAGGCGCGTCTGACTACTGCCCAGTCGAGACAAAAACAGGCTTTACATCAATTCGAAAAAACCCTGTTAACCGCAAGTCAAGAGGTTTCCAATGCCTTATTTGAATTGGACACCGCTACTCAAAAAGAGGAGACGCGTAAAAAACAATTGGCTGCACTGACTCAGGCGGTGGCGTTTAATAAAGAATTATTTCTTCATCATCAAAACACCAATTATACCGACGTCTTAACTGCCGAGCAAAACTTGCTTCAAGCAGCCTTAAAAAACCTCCGTGATCAAAGTCAAAAAATGCAGGCTACCGTTAAACTCTACCGCGCATTAGGCGGAGGATGGCAGTGAGTGAACTGATTAAAAAACAAGTCGATCTACAATAAAAAAACCGCCGTTTTACTCAAGCAAAACGGCGGTTTTTAAGTTTATAAATTCGCGAAGTTCTGACCGAATTAAAGCCTATTATACTCCTAAAAAGTCTTTTTCCAACTCCATTGGAGCGATGTATGTTCCATTTTTATAAACGCGCATATTACCGCCAGAAATTTCATCGATTAACAACAAATCTCCCGAGGCTTTATCACGGCCAAATTCCAATTTGATATCATACAATTCCAAATCTTTTTTCGCTAATTCCGCTTTGATGATATCACAGATTTGTTTGGTCAATTTCTTTAATTCCTGGTATTCTGCTCTCGATAAAATCCCCAACATTTCAAGAGTATCTTCAGAAATCGTAGGATCGCCTCTTTCGTCGTCTTTGATGGTTACCTCAACCAAAGAATCCAACGGATCACCTTCCTGACAGTAAGCCCCATATCTTCTTAAGAAACTCCCAACTGCACGATATCTACAAATCACCTCTAAGCCCTTACCGAACGGCACAGCCTCTTTAACGACCATACTAACCTCATCCAAATCTGCACTGATATAGTGGGTAGCAACTCCAAGCTCTGACAAACGTTCGAAGAAAAACTTTGTCATCTTCAATCCCGATTTCCCCGCTCCGTCGATAGTTAATCCAATGGTGTTCGCACCCGGATCAAATACGCCATCTTCGCCAGTAACGTCGTCTTTAAATTTCAATAATACTTGATGCTGATCTAGGCTATAAACATCTTTGGTTTTGCCTTTGTAAATTAAGTTCATAAAAAATAAGAATATGGGTCAATATAAGCGCCAAAAATACTGCAAATCCGACAAATAAGTATGGCTTTAGTTTGAAAAAATAAAAAAAAATCAATCTAAATCCCAACGATTACAATGCGAAGAGTTCGGGTTTTAACCGCCAAAAGCCAAACTTCGCGAGGATTACTTGTCTATTGATTCACCGACAAAGTACCGACGATTCCTTAAATATTTAAAAAGACAGTATCAAATAAAGCCTTGCTGTCTAAGGCTTATTCCGCTTCCCTATCCTCTACTGCCATCAGTTTATGCAAAAGTCTTTCCCTGACATCATATGCAAGGATGATTTTTATGACTAAGATACCCGTAAAAATTGAAACAATACTTTGAGCAATATAGAACAAGCTTTCATTGTACAATTGCTGAAATTCGTCGCCTTGTGGTGTCATATTTTTTAATATTTGTACCATGATGTTGTTCAATAACCACAACACCCACCATAGTCCTAAATAAGTCATCGGGAAGTTTTTAATTGATTTAATACCCGACCTATACAAAACGAGCTCCGTGGTATTAAAGAGCTCTTTCATAATCATAAAAGGTCTGAAAAAACTTAGAATCGGTACAAACCAAGATCCTACAGCCCAAGCCTCTGAGAATTGCAGCGAACGCCCGAGTTGATGTAAATTGAAGTAGGCGCGTCGAAACCACATGATAAAAATGATACCCGACATGATAAAAAACACCCAATAAACAACCATGACTAATTGCACTCGCAAGTCATTATTTCCCAATTGTTCATCGGTATAGGCTACTCCCTTTGCGTAGTTATCCAATAAATCATACTGCAAGTAAGTCGAAATTATCGTAATAATCTCTATGACAAGTACAGCACAGACCATCGTCACTGCGGCGCGAGCTCGTTCTCCATTCGGTTTCATCGTATTCATCGTATTGTACGCTACTACATTATAACCCTTTGCCGTTTTATACCAATCAGGCTTTTTTATTAAAACCCCTCGCTCTTGCAGTTACCTCTACACCACATTGTAAGAGAATAAAAGGCTTTACTGCTAACGAATTCGTTCTGGTTAGTACTGTGCTTGCACTCGTTTATTTGACAGCTAAATCCCTATTACAAACTTACTAAATAACTCGATTAAGAAGTTCGGCTTTTTTTGAATTATTTAAAAAAAAAACATCTTTAAATCCGAATTTAATTTTAGTGCGATTGAAAGGATTTTAATTTTTTGTAACCCATGGCAAGAGCTACAGAAGAACAAGATAAAATCGCCAGCACAAGACCTAAATTTTGAGTTAAACCCGAAATACCAAGTCCAATACCAATCAGGGTATAATAAATTAGACCAAAAACAGCCCCTGCTGTTCCGGCAACGTCTCTGTACTTAACCAAGGCTTCACTTAGTATATTGGGAATAGCGACACTAAATCCAATTAGTACAAAAATCATCGGTACTAGAAAAGCCAAACTATGTTGTAAGAGCAAGATTCCCAGTGCTCCGACACAGGCAATTAACGAAGCGAATACGATCAGACTCGTAGCAGAAATACTCTTTCCTAGCAGTTTTTTATTAAGCAAGCCGCCCAACAAGGAACTCGTGGCCAACAATAAACCACTATAGCCAAATTGGGTGGAATTATAACCGAGTTTATCAAATATAAACGGAGCTAATGCATAATAACTAAATAGCATTATATTAAATACAGCAACCAAAAATGCACTGAGCCAGATTAATTTATCCTTTAATAATGCGACAATTGTGCTTTTAAAATCGCGCTTAGTATTAAAATCCTTTTTAGTTTCCGGCAGCGTTTTAAAACTGACTATTACCAAAACAAGAGCTAAAAACACCAAGGTGGAAAAAACGCCATTAATTCCATAGTTCTCTACTACAATACCTCCGATCAGCAATCCGATTACCGGACTTATCGATAGCGCTATGCCGATGATCGAAAATACCTTACCAAGTTCCGTTTTGTCGTACAAATCTCTAAAAATAGTTTGGGTTACAACCGATCCGACTGCTATACCAAAAGCTGAAATGACTCGCGCAATCATCAGCAAATTAAAATTGGAGGCTAATAAGGCCAATAAAGATCCAACACCATAAGTGAGTAAACCATAAATCATCGACTTTCGCCTACCCATTCGATCTGCGGTAATACCCCAAAAGATCACACCGATTGCGAAAGCTAAAAAATAAACGGAGATGGTCTGTGATGCTTTGTCGTTAGTCACCGCAAACTCGGCACCGATACTTGTTAAGGCAGGGCTATAAATCGTTTCCACAAACTGGGGAAACATAATCAGTGCAAGGAGTAACAGCAAATTGGGTTGGGTTTTCATGACGTTTTATTTGTGTTTTAATTTTTTTTGACAAAAGTAAAACTTACTTTTACTGCCATAGTAATGATGTTAAGACATAAAACATCGAAATGAAGACAAATGGTATTTATATCCAAAGAGCGTTATTTTAATCCAGATGAGATCAATGCGATGGTCATTGGCATTGCCTCAGAGTTTAGCACTCATGATTCCGGATCGCATCAGCACGATATGGCGCAACTTTTATTTGCTCCAATGGGATGTATGACTATTTCAAGTGTAAACCAACAAAGCATACTACCGCCGACCATGGCAGCTTGGATTCCGCCTCATTTTGCTCATAGAGTCATCATGCGAAATGTCGTAGCCTATCGGTCGATCTATTTTAACCCCTCTCTACTGCCCGATGATTCCTTCGAATTCACTATCTTGAATGTAAATGGACTACTGAAAGAATTGATCGAACGAATGTCTTTTTGGCCTTGGGATATGCCCATTGATTTACAGCAAAATACCTTAAACCTTTTTTGGGAAGAATTCCACAGTGCACCAAAACAAAACTTAACGCTTTTCGTGCCACAAGATGCAAGAATAAAACCGCATGTAGAACTTTGGAATCAGGGAAAATCCTTGCCGTCCTTTCTCAAAGAATTTGCGAAGGAAGTCGGTGCTAGTGAAAAAACAATTACTCGTATCTTTTTAAAAGAAACCGGTATGACTTATCAAGATTGGCGGCAACAATGGCGGCTTCAAAAATCTATTGAATGGTTAGCAGGAGGCAAAAATGTTCGCGAAACCGCTTTTGATTTGGAGTTTTCAAGTGATAGTGCATTTATAGAATTTTTTAAAAAATACCAGCGAAAAACACCTCATAAATATTTTAATAAATAGCCCTTTTTACAGCATAATTATTCATTATCGAAAATGTACTGGTTCAAAAAAAAATTAAAAAAAAAACCGCTATGAAATATTTCACAGCGGCGCAAATTGATCGTGTTTAAAACGCTCCAATTACTTATTAAATGCGTTTTTATACTTTGACAAAAAGTCGGCTAAGTTTTTGGAATCGGCGGGTTTTAATAAAAACCAAGTATCATCTACTTTTAGCCTTGAGCCCTCTACCCAAAAATAAACCAACTGAGGCTCTTGCCCGTCTGATTTTAAATCCAAACTATAATCTGGTGTTTTCATCTTAACCATGATAGCCGTATCGTTCCACTTTTTATCGTATTGGCCTTTTTCTATAAATTTGAGAATCGATGCAAAATCATTTGGGATTACCGTTAGGGTTTCCGACTCTAAAATTCGCAAATCTATAGTGGAAACGGGTTGCTTTAAATTTATTTTTGTATGCTTTTGAGTTGCTGTTTCAGTCTCTACAGCTTGTGTTTTCTTTTTACACCATGCACCACAGGATTGCAGAGAAATTACTGTTACCAACAGCCCTAATAGCGCCGCGCTTTTTAAATGTTTTTGCATATTGTTTATTTTGTGATTTGGATAAAATGATGTTTCAAATTTAACCATTAATATGGATTTCACCACCAACTAATTAGCAAAGGAATCGGAAACGAGTTCTAATTTTAATTCCGGATTGTATTGTAATTTATTAACGTCTTTAAAGATTACTTTCCCATCTTGTTCGACAATATCTCCATAACCTTCCAATAAGGTGTTATCAACCAGTTTAAAGACGACTTGACGCGTTGACGTTATCCCTTCTGACATAAAAACATAGTCGGCAATTAAAAGATCGCCTTTAATCACCCCGTTTATAGTTCCTGAGTTTCTGTCTTTTCCGCTGAGGCGATAATCTAAAGTCCCCTTGGCCGAATCATTTTCAAGTACGAAATCTAAAATTATCTCGTTGTCGTCTTTTTTATATTGATATAGCAGCTTACTACCGGATGCGGATATCTCTTGATTTGTCCGTGTTTTGACCGACTCATCGACAACTGCCTTACTATGGTCTCTTACTTCTTGCTTGCAGGAAATTAGCGACAACGTCAGGACCAGCACCCCGACTGTTTTAATAATCATTGTTAAATTCATTATCTATATCTTTTAATAACAATATATACAATAATCACACCTTTTTTAAAATATTCCGAACTTTTCTTTAATTATTTTTATGAACGGATCTTGTTAGAATATACCCATTTTATATACAGTAAGGGAACTGTATATGAAATGGGTATATGAAATCGAAATACTCCAGACTACTCTATATCAGCGTTGAAGATTTTCAATGATCACCGTGGTTGATCCGCCACCTCCATTACAGATTGACGCCAGACCATAACGTGCCTTTTTTTGCTTTAATACATGGGTTAAGGTTACGAGTATTCTTGCACCAGAAGCGCCAATCGGATGGCCTAAGGCCACAGCGCCACCGTGAACATTGACGCGTGATAAATCCAAATTCAACAATTTTTCCAACGATAAGATTACCGAAGCATAAGCTTCATTGATTTCAAAATAATCAATATCTTCAATTTGTAGACCTACTTGTTTTAATGCTTTCCTTATGGAGATCGCAGGAGCGGTCGTAAACCATTCTGGCTCTTGAGAACCGTCGGCATAAGCGATAATTTTTGCTAAGGGTTGCCATTGTTTTGCGGCTACCATTTCGGCCGATGCTAATATTAATGCGGCAGCACCATCGTTGATATTACTCGAATTGGCAGCAGTAAGTAGGCCTTCTGCCTCAAAAGCCGGTTTCAGTAGCGGCATTTTTTCGGGAATAATTTTATAAATATCTTCGTCAGCAGCAACGTCTATGGTTTCTTTTCCCTTGCGAACGGGCACCGAAAGCATTTCGTCATCAAAACGATGTTCCGCCGCAGCCTTCTGTGCCTTTTGATAAGACTGTAGTGCATAATCATCGAGCTGTTCTCTTGAAAAACCAAAGTGACGTACGCCGATTTCCGCGGCATTGCCCATGTGAAAATCGTGATAAACATCCCACAACCCATCTTTTATCATGCCGTCTGTCAACGACAAGTGACCCAGTTTATTACCGCTTCGTACTTGAGCATAATGAGGCACATTACTCATACTTTCCATTCCTCCCGTAACCACTAATTGATCCAACCCCAACTGTATTTGTTGCGCTCCGAGAACAGTCGCTTTTAAACCCGCTGCACAAACTTTATTGACAGTTGTAGCCTCTACATGGTATGGAATACCTGCTAAAACAGCCGCTTGCCGTGCTGGCGATTGGCCCAGTCCTGCACTTAATCCATTGCCCATATAAACGCTAGAGACCTCCTGAGGATCGATCTCCAAAGACGCTAAACTTCCCCTAATTGCCAGCGCTCCCAACTGAGGCGCAGTATAATCTGATAAATTTCCCAATAAACCTCCAATTGGCGTTCTTTTTGCCGCCACTATAAATACTTCTTTCATCCTAACAATTATTAATATACCGATCGGTATTTTTAAATATAAAAAAATTTACGCTGTTAATTCTTGTCTTATAATCTTTTTAATACGGTCGACTGCCGTCGCGATATGCTTGGCATCGCTGGTGATCTTATTGAGTAACACACCGCCCTGTATCAGCATTACAAAAGTATAGGCGTAGTGTTCGGCGTCAATGGCCTCTCTAAATTCGCTTTTTTTCTTTCCGTCTTCGATGATCGTGGCAATTCGGTTGGTCCACAATATAAAACTATGCTGTACAACCCCTTTCAAAAAAGGCAGGTTATCGTCGGCTTCGACAGCGGCATTCAGCAAGGGGCAGCCACCGTGCAATGCAATATCCGTCCAGTTGTCCACATGAAATTCAAACAGTGCTGTCAGGTTTTGCAAGGCAGAATTTTCGCTCAATTGCGTTTTTTTCAAACCTTGAAACACCCTTTTAACATTATAGTCAAAAGCTGCTAAAGCGACTTCTTCTTTGTTGGTAAAATTTCCGTAAACACTGCCCTTTGTCAATCCGGTAGCCGATGTGATATCGGAAATTGAAGTACCGGCATATCCCTGTACATTAAACAACTTTGCCGTTTTTTCTACAATAAAGTTTTTAGTTTTTGTAGCCTTATCCATTCGTTTTTGTTTATTGTTCAAATATACTAAAAAATACCTATCGGTATATTAAAAATAAAAATAGGTGATTTCGCAGTGACTTCTTTTAAAGTAAAGGGTATACCCCTGTCTTGAACTGTTTTAAAAAAAGGTTTTGTATGCGCCTATAATTCTTATATTTGCAAAAACATAAAAAATGGAAAATTTAAGGAATATCATAGAGAACGCTTGGAACGACAGACAGCTTCTTCAGGACAGCGCTACTCAAGATGCTATCAGACAAGTTATTGATTTAGTGGATTCGGGTAGTTTGCGTGTAGCAGAACCCGTAGGTAATGACTGGCAAATCAACGAATGGGTAAAAAAAGCCGTAGTTCTTTATTTTCCTATACAGAAAATGGAAACATGGGAGGCTGGAATCTTTGAATATCACGACAAAATGCCTTTAAAAAGAGATTATGCGGCTAAAGGTATTCGTGTAGTTCCTAACGCTGTTGCAAGACATGGAGCATTTATAGCTTCAGGCGTAATTTTAATGCCTTCTTATGTCAATATTGGCGCTTACGTAGACGCAGGTACTATGGTTGACACTTGGGCAACGGTAGGTAGTTGTGCTCAGATCGGCAAAAACGTTCATCTAAGTGGCGGGGTTGGAATTGGTGGTGTACTAGAGCCTTTACAAGCAGCTCCAGTAATCATTGAAGAAGGGGCTTTTCTAGGTTCGAGATGTATCGTAGTTGAAGGTGTTCGCGTTGGTAAAGAAGCTGTTTTAGGTGCTAATGTAGTCTTGACAGCGTCGACAAAAATAATCGATGTTACCGGAGATCAACCTATCGAAACTAAAGGTTATGTGCCAGAACGCGCAGTAGTAATACCGGGCTCATATACCAAAAAATTTCCTGCTGGAGAATTTCAAGTTCCTTGTGCCTTGATCATTGGACAACGCAAAGCATCCACAGACTTAAAAACTTCCCTAAACGACGCTCTACGAGAATATAACGTTGCCGTTTAATATTATACAAATACAAAGAACAGCACAGTAAATCCGTGCTGTTCTTTTTTATAAACACTTTTGCAATGAATGCAACAACCCTATCTAGTTTAAAACTTTTTGCCAAGCGACTGTTGGTGATTTTGTTTTTTTATCAACTATGCCGATTTGCCTTTTACATTTACAATTACTCATTCTTCGTCGATTCACTCGACTTAAAAGTATGGTTGGGAGGTATGCGTTTTGACTTGTCCGTGATTGGATATGTCAATTTGCTGTTTGCCGTTTTGCATTTGGTTCCCGGTCAATTTCAAGCTAACAAGGCTTACCAAAAGTTTTTACTATACAGCTTCTACCTGGTTAACACCTTTGTAATTTCACTCAACTTCATCGATTTTGAATATTTTAAATTCATTGGCCGACGCAGTTCATATGGGATGATCACCGCAAGTGGTATGGAAAATGAAATCTGGGGTTTATTGCAATCGTTTGTTGTAGACTATTGGCAAATACCGTTTTTAATGTTGGTTTTTGCTATTTTGATAGGCTTTTCCTTAAAAGCAATCAATTACCGCAGCGTAAATACTCGATTTTCATGGGGCGCTTTAAGCATTTGCTTATTAACCGTAGCCGTATTATTTGTATGTGGTCGTGGCGGATTTCAAAAAAAACCGTTGCGCATCGTAGATGCCTCAACCTACAGTCAAATAGGCACTACAGCCCTCGTGCTTAATACGCCCTTTACTGTACTTAAAACCATTGGTAAAAAAGAAACTTTAGAAGATGTACATTTTTTCTCCGATGAAGAAAGTAATGCTATTTTTAATCCGATTCAAGAATTTCATCACGAAACGACCAATAAAAAGAATGTAGTTTTATTGATTTTAGAAAGTTATGGACGCGAAAATATTCAACGTGGATTAACTCCTTTTCTAGATTCCTTAATTCAAAAAAGTTATTTCTTTGAAAATGGATTTGCCAATGGAAAACTATCTATTGACGCAGTACCGTCTACCATTTCGAGTATACCGAGTTTGATGAACAACAGCTATATTTCATCGAGTTATTCGGTCAACAAAGTATATGCTTTACCAGAGATACTAAAAGATCACGGCTATCAAACTGCTTTTTTTCACGGTGCTTTTAACGGAAGTCAAAATTTTGATCAATATGCCGATGTTGCGGGATTTGATCAGTATTATGGAAAAGACGAATACAAAGGTCCCGAATCATTTGATGGAAAATGGGGTGTTTTTGACGAAGATTTTTTACAATTTTTCGCCAAAGAACTCGATCAATTTAAAGCGCCTTTTTTCGCTACACTTTTTACGATATCATCACACGCACCTTTTACAATCCCCGAAAAATACAAAAATAAGTTTCCCAAAGGAACTACTCCAATACACGAGTCTGTCGCGTATACAGACTTTGCTTTAAAACAGTTTTTTAAAACAGCATCGACTATGCCGTGGTATAAGGAAACCATTTTTATCATCACTTCCGACCATACTTCTTCTTTTGGCGAAGAACCACAATACAAAAACAATATAGGTAAATTTAAAATTCCCATTTTATTTTTTGCGCCAGGAGACCCTGAACTCGTTGGTGTAGTTGAGAAAAATTTCCAACAGATCGACATACTTCCTAGCTTGATGGATTATCTACAATTGAATACAAAAATCGTCACTTATGGTAAATCCTACCGATCCGACAAAGACTTTGTGGTCAATTATCTCGACAACGTTTACAACTATGAAAAAGGGGATTACTATTTAGCTTTCGATGGAAAGAAAAGTCTGGGACTCTTTAATTGGAAAAAAGACCCACTTTTAAAAACCAATCTAATGCCATCTCATCCAGAACAACTCAAAGAGATGGAAACTTTTATAAAAGCCTATATACAGTCGTTCAACAAAAGGGTTAGAGAAAACAAACTAACCGTCGAAAAATAAATCCAACTGACTGGAGCTAACTGTTTTTACACATCAGAAAAACCCCATAATTTTCAAATAAATTATGGGGTTTTAGTTTATTATAAATACTGAGATTATTATAAAGTTAATACCGTAGTTCTATAGGCTAAGTTTCTGCTTTTGAGTTTTTTTACTCGATTTAAATGCTGTTGCAGTTCGTTTGAGCTTTCTGACTCTAAATAACGCAAATCCGATTTCCAAAAAGAAGCGTTACTGATAGAAAATACCGGCTTGGAAAAAGTAAATACAGCCCATAAAGCTGCCTTCCATCCCCAGTTATACAAGGGATCGTTTATAGAAGACAATCGTCCACCCCTTTTCTTTAACCACCGATTCTCAAAAGCAACACCCGTAAAAATAGATTCTTTCGCTATAGCGTTAAATGTGTTTCCCGAAATCGAGTCCACACTGCCTTGTAACCAATATCCCTGTTCGCGATATTGTAAATGTTTGGCGACAAAATCTTGTCGCGGGATTGCCTGAGCGTCTGTAAAGACCAAGTAGTCCGTGTTTACAACGGCATTTAATTGCTTCATCGGTAACTCCAATTCAGAAACTATTAAGTGAATCGGATAAAACACTAGATTTTTAACTTCATCTATAAGGGTTACTACACCTCTTTCTGATTGACGAGGCACCACAATAATCAATTCAAAATTGCGATAGGTTTGCGTACAATATCCCCACAATACTTTTTGAAGGCATTCGAGGGAATGATAGTGACTGATAATTACGGAAACATTTCTTTGCATATTAGAGCAAATATAATGTATTTTCAGTAGATTTGTCTTGAATATTTTCAGTCCCCCATGAAATTAAGTGTTGTTATTTTAACTTACAATGAGCGTCGGTATTTGGAAGATGCTGTGCACTCGGTAGCTTTTGCAGACGAAATCATTGTAATGGATTCGTACAGCACTGATGGAACCGTGGAATTAGCAAATTCACTAGAATGTATTGTGATTCAAAGAAAGTTTGATAATTTCTCGAACCAACGAAATCACGCTATCCCCTACGCGAAAGGTGAATGGATACTTTTTCTCGACGCAGACGAACGCATTTCAATCCGATTGCAAGCCGAAATTTTATCCAAAATAACAACTGGCACCGATCAAGCTTATAAACTGCGGAATCCACATTTTTTTCTAAATCACTTTCTCTATCACAAAGCAGATAGAGTGATCCGCCTTGCCAAAAACGATCAAATTCACTTTACAGGAGATGTGCACGAAAAACTTCAAGTTCCGACAGGAACTATCGGTATACTCGACAATTATATCATTCATTATACCTATAAAGGAATTTTTCATTTTCTCAACAAGAAAGAGTCTTATGCCTGGTTTCAAGCCGGTGAATTGTTGAAAAAGCGAAAAAAAATCTCCTACTTTCATCTCGCTTTTAAACCGTTTTATCGGTTTTTTTCGACCTATATTCTCAAACGCGGTTTTTTAGATGGAGCTCCCGGTTTTGCCGGATCAGCCGTTGATGCCTACGGCGTTTTTGCCCGATATGCTAAATTGATGTTATTGGAACGCAACCTTAAATAACTTTCTTTACAGTAGCTCCCTTTTCTTCCTATACTATCTTTAGCTAGAGGTTTCTAGTATTCATTGATTATTCTTATTTCAAAAAAACAGTCAACAATACTAATAATTGTGCTTTTTTTAATAAATTATAAAGAAATAAACAATACAAACCAAACAACAAGCCATCAAATCCATTCACCAAAATAAAGCACATTTAACACATATTGATACCTCAATCAAACAATTCACTGCCAAATTTAACCTAAAACCTTATAAAACCCCCTTTATCACGTCAAAAAAACAATTGTCATTTCGGATTTAATAACTTAATTTTTGCTAATTTTGGGATTTTAGAATCCGATGAAATTAAGCGTTATTATTCCGACATATAATGAGTATACCTATTTGCAAGATGCGGTGCATTCGGCATCTTTTGCCGATGAGATTATTGTGATTGACTCGTACAGTACTGACGGAACCGAAATCTTAGCTGCTTCATTGGGATGTAAAGTAATACAACGAAAATTTGACAATTTCTCATCCCAAAAAAATCATGCCATCCCGTACGCACAAGGAGAATGGATTTTGTTTATGGATGGTGATGAACGGATCAGTACTTTATTACAAACAGAGATTCTCACCAAAATATCACATTCTAGCTCATACAGTGGTTATAAATTGCGTTTTCCGCATTTTTTCTTAAATCGATTTCTATTTCACAAAGCTGATAAGGTCATGCGATTAGTGCGAAATGAAAACATTAGATTTACGGGAGATGTTCATGAAAAACTTCGTATAAAAAAAGGAAAAACAGCCGTTCTCGAGCATTTTGTACTGCATTATACCTATAAAGGAATTTTTCATTTTTTAGGTAAAAAGGAATCGTACGCTTGGTTTCAAGCTGGCGAATTTTATAAAAAGAAAAAAAAAGTAACCTACTACCACTTGGCATTTAAGCCGTTCTATCGTTTTTTTTCGACCTATATCCTCAAACGCGGTTATTTAGATGGCGTAGCTGGTTTTGCAGGCGCTACTATTGATGCTTACGGTGTGTTTGCCCGCTATGCCAAAGCGATGTTGATCGAGCGTGATTTAAAATAACTTACCAAATCGCAATCTAAACTTAAAGGTCCTTAAAGAATCTTGTCCTTTTACATCCAATCTTTTGATCTCATAGGGATCCGAAAAAGGAAATCTATTGACTTTATTACCTATTCTCAGTCCATATTTGATTTGATTTTGCTTTAGTAATCCGAAAAAATTCGATCGTTGCGGATCTTTCTTTGGAAAATTCCCATATGGATAAGCCATAACAGCATATACATCTAAAGCTTCGCTAGTAATAATTTGATTAGAGGCAATAAAATCAGCCTGTATTTCCTCTGCTGTCATCTCTGTAAAATGACGGTGCTCAAAAGAATGATAGCCCAACTCAATACATTCAGGCAAACTCTTGAGTTGTTCGATACTCATCAAAGGCTCCACACCATTATTCCATTGATCTACTTGCCCTATATATTTAAAAGGAATAAAAAAAGTAGCTTTCATCTGAAATTTCTCCAACAAGGGAACTGCGTAAATCAATTGATTAACCGTTACGTCATCAAAGGTTAAAACAACGCTCTTGCGCTGAATTACAACCTGATCTTCGAGTTCCCGAAAGTGATAAGTATGGTAACCTTGTTGCTTGAGATAACTCAATTGTTCTTCTAGTCTGCGCGTTGAAATTGTCAAACCTCTTGATGCTGTATCTACAAGGCTTACGTTGTGATACATCAATATAGGTAACTTATCCATCCAATAATTTCTTTAATTAATTCCAACAAAATTATTACATTTGTATGAATTCCAAAACAAGCTATACCTTTATTTTTAATGTCTAAGATAACTGTTATTATTACCCGACACGCCACAGACAGGCAGTCGGAACTGTTTTTAAACAGTATTTCTATAGCTGATGAGGTTATCATTGTAGATACTTGTGAACAGAATTCAGGTAACGATACCGCGCTACCCGCTGCAGACTGGATTTTAAATTGCACCCCCGATCAGGAGGTTTCCACCAAGAAAAAAGCTGCCCAACAAGCGTCCAATGAATGGATTTTGTTTTTAAATCTCAATGAAGTCATTACTTCTGAACTTCAACAAGAGATTAAATCTATTTTAGTAGATTCCCACGGATTTAGCGAATTCTACACTCGAAAAAAAGGGATGTTTTTTATGGGAAAGATCGCTCGTTTTGGCGGATATAACGCCAGAAAAAGCTTGCTATTGCAACGTCACCCACTCTATCACCAACCCAACGAAGGTATAGCCTTTTTAAAAAACCTCACCTTAGATTATAGCTACACTACTTTTGATAATTACAATAAAAAGTTAGATCAGCACAGTCTACGTCTAGCCGAGGCGATGCACTCGCGAAATATACGTCCGAACTTTTTTCATTTTACCGTTCGCCCCTTAAACGAATTCATCTACCGCTATTTTGTACAAATGGGTTTTCTTGATGGTAAAGAAGGTTTTATACTCGCTTATCTACAAGCCTTTGCCAATTATAAAAAATATCTTTTCTTGTGGATGAAATACCGCAAAATCGATTTTTAAAGCTTCTTTAATTGCGTTTTTTTGCTTATTTTTACAAAAAAGAAGTATATGCGCATTTATTTTCTTTCCTTTCTTTCACTGGTATTGATTTTGTTGGTTTCGTGTAGAAAAGATTTTGATTTCACGCCACATGAAGGAAAACTGGCCTTTTCCAGAGATACCGTATATCTCGACACCGTATTTACCAATATTGGGTCCAGCACATATACACTTAAGGTCTATAACCGTTCGAACAACAACATCAAAATCCCAACGCTTAAACTCGGCCAAGGCGAAAATTCACAATACCGCCTACTGGTGGACGGACAGTCGGGAAAAGTATTCCAGAATGTAGAACTACTAGCTAAAGACAGCTTGTATATCTTTATCGAAACCACGGTAGACTACAACAAATATAAAAACGAAACTTCGACCTATTTATATACCGATCACATTGAATTCGGATCAGGTACTTCCACTCAAAAAGTAGCTTTAGTAACCTTGGTGCAAGATGCTCACTTTCTTTACCCGCAGCGTAATGCGGCAGGTGTATCTGAAACACTACCGTTTGATGATGAAGAAATTAATGGTTTTTACCTTTCAGAGCGAGATCACAATCAACAGAACACCTTACATTGGAAAAACGACAAACCCTATGTTATTTATGGCTATGCCGCCGTACCTACAGGCAAAACACTACGCATTGATGAAGGAGCCCAAATACATTTTCACAATAATTCCGGTTTACTAGTCTCGAATAAAGCCCAAGTTGAAGCATTGGGTTCGCTGGAGAAACCGATTGTTATTCAGGGAGATCGTTTAGAACCCGAATTTAGCGATATACCCGGTCAATGGGGTGCAATCTGGTTTACAGTTGGCAGTACAGGTACCTTAAAAAATACCGTAATTAAAAACCCTACTGTAGGTCTTTTAGTCAATAAGAATACAGAAACCGTACAATTACACAACGTACAGATATACCACGCCTCACAGTATGGCATATTAGGTCGTGCAGCAAAGATATACGGAACCAATGTGGCGGTGGGCAATGCCGGAATAGCATCATTGGCCTGTACATTTGGAGGAGAATACGAATTTCTACACGCTACTTTTGCCAATTATTGGAATAAACCCAATCACACAGCCGTTATCATCGACGATTACGACGGTACAGCCGAGTTTCAGATAAAAAAAGCACTTTTCGAAAACTGCATTTTATATAGCAATGCCGCAGAAAGCCTGGTCCTTAAAACCAATAGTAAACCCGAGAATTTTCCCGTATTATTTAAGAATACCCTTATAAAATATTTTCAATTTGGAAGTGGTTCCGAATACCGTTTTCCCTATGATTTTAAAAATCCAAATAGATATAGTGAAATCTATTTAAGCACTGCAGCAGATATCTACCGTCCTCACTTCGCTAACATCGATAAAAACCATTTGATGATTACCGACAAGTCGATTGATTTATTGGGAAAAGGAAATTTGGAAACCGCACGAAAAGTGCCGTTAGACCTCCAAGGGAAATCGCGTATTTCAAGTCCTGATTTGGGCGCCTATCAGAATATCACATCCCCTAAAGATTAATTTTTTAATTGTCTTTTTTTAAATTATTTTTGCAACTTACAACAACAACTAACACCTACAATAAAATGATTCATTTCTTCGAGAACCCTTCGAAAAAATTCTTTGCCGTTCAGGTACAAAACGAATTGACATCCGAGGATATTACTAAGCTAAATTGGCTTTTTGGCCAAGCTCAAGTCTTAAAAGAAACTACACTTAAAGCTGAGTTTGTTGGCCCTCGTGCCACGATGATTACTCCTTGGAGCACCAATGCCGTTGAAATTACTCAAAACATGGGTATTCAAGGAATCCTCAGGATAGAAGAGTTTTATAAAGCAGAAGATTTGCAAGAATTTGATCCGATGCTGTCTCAATCGTATACGGAGCTAAATCAAAATATATTTTCGATCGATTTACAACCGGAAGCCATTTTAGACATTGAAGATATAGGGGCCTATAACAAACAAGAAGGCTTGGCATTAAACGATGAAGAAGTTGTATATTTAGAGAACTTAGCTAAAAAACTGGGTCGCAAGTTAACGGATTCCGAGGTTTTTGGATTCTCACAAGCGAATTCAGAACATTGCCGCCACAAGATATTCAACGGAACTTTTGTTATAGATGGTGAAGAAAAACCGACATCATTATTTAAATTAATACGCAAAACCTCTGAAACTCATCCCAACGAGATCGTTTCGGCTTATAAGGATAATGTGGCTTTTGTAAAAGGTCCTAGAGTAACCCAATTTGCTCCAAAATCAGCAGACAAACCTGATTTTTACGAAGAAAAAGATTTCGACTCTGTAATTTCATTAAAGGCAGAAACACATAACTTTCCGACCACTGTAGAACCGTTTAATGGTGCAGCTACCGGTTCAGGTGGAGAAATACGCGACCGTTTAGCTGGTGGACAAGGATCTCTACCGTTAGCAGGTACAGCGGTGTATATGACCGCATACTCCAGATTGACAGCAGATCGCCAATGGGAAGAAGGCATGACAGAACGTCCTTGGCTTTACCAGACTCCAATTGACATTCTAATCAAAGCATCCAATGGAGCATCCGACTTTGGAAATAAATTTGGACAACCGCTGATCACCGGTTCGATTTTGACTTTCGAACACGAAGAAGAATCTCGCAAACTCGGTTACGACAAGGTAATTATGCAAGCAGGAGGAATCGGATACGGAAAATTAGAACAAGCACAAAAACACCAACCAAAGGAAGGCGATAAAATCGTTATTCTCGGTGGGGAAAACTATAGAATCGGAATGGGCGGTGCAGCAGTATCTTCTGCAGACACCGGAGCATTTGGTTCGGGAATTGAATTAAACGCCATACAACGTTCCAACCCGGAAATGCAGAAACGCGCAGCTAATGCCGTTAGAGCTATGGTGGAAAGCGATATCAATCCAATTGTATCTATACACGATCACGGTGCAGGTGGTCATTTAAATTGTCTTTCTGAATTGGTAGAAGATACCGGTGGATTAATCGATTTGGATAAACTACCTGTTGGAGACCCTACCCTATCTGCTAAAGAAATTATCGGTAACGAATCGCAAGAGCGAATGGGATTGGTAATTGCTCCGGAAAATATCGCGATTTTAGAACGCGTTGCAGAACGCGAACGCGCTCCGATGTATGAAGTAGGAGAAGTAACCAACGATCACCGATTTACTTTTGAATCTAAAAAAACAGGGGCCAAACCAATGGATTTTGCTCTGGAAGACATGTTTGGAAGTTCTCCAAAAACCATCATGGCAGATCAGACTGTCAACCGAGTTTACCAAGAGTTAGACTATTCCACCGCACTAGTTCCTCAATATTTAAACGATCTTTTACAGTTAGAAGCAGTTGCTTGTAAAGACTGGTTAACCAATAAAGTTGACCGTTGCGTTGGTGGCCGTGTTGCCAAACAACAATGCACGGGACCATTACAATTACCCTTAAATAATTTAGGTGCTATGGCCCTAGATTACAAGGGAAAAGAAGGAATTGCCACTACGGTTGGACATGCTCCTATCGTAGCCTTAATCGATCCAAAAGCAGGAAGCAGAAACGCTATTGGTGAAGCCTTATCCAACTTGGTATGGGCTCCTTTAAAAGATGGATTAGCTAGCGTTTCCCTATCCGCAAACTGGATGTGGGCTTGTAATAATCCCGGTGAAGACGCCCGATTATACAGTGCCGTTGAAGCCTGTTCAGCGTTTGCTATTGACTTAGGCATCAACATTCCTACAGGAAAAGATTCTTTGTCAATGAAACAGAAATACCCTAACGATCAAGTGATTGCCCCAGGTACTGTTATCATTTCAGCAGCAGGAAATTGCAATAACATCACCAAAATTGTAGAACCCGTATTGAAGAAAAATGCAGGATCTATTTACTATATTAATCTTTCTCAAGACCGTTTCAAATTAGGTGGTTCGTCTTTTGCACAAATCTTAAACAAGATTGGAACAGAAGCTCCAACCATCCAAGACAGCGCCTACTTTAAGAAAGCCTTTAACGCAGTTCAAGATTTAGTACAAAATGGGCATATTGCAGCGGGTCACGATATCGGAAGCGGCGGACTAATCACAAGTCTATTAGAAATGTGTTTTGCCGACGTGAACCTAGGTGCAGATTACGACCTAACAGTACTTGGCGAACCCGACGCTGTCAAAGCGCTTTTCAACGAAAATATCGCTCTAGTAATTCAAGCTAAAGAAGACACCGCATTTGAACAAGCACTAAAAGGACACGGTTTAGAAGCCGTTAAAATCGGTACAGTAAAAGAAACTGCCACCGTCAACTTTAAAAACAATAACGATCACTGGCAATTTAACGTCAGCGAACTCAGAGATACTTGGTTTAAAACCTCCTTCCTTTTAGATCAAAAACAGTCTAAAAACGGTATGGCTCAAGCTCGTTTCGACAACTATAAAAACCTGCCATTACAATTTGATTTCCCAGTACAATTCACTGGTAAAAAACCGAACATCGACAGCAGTAAACCAAGACCTAAAGCAGCTATCATTCGCGAAAAGGGAAGTAATTCTGAACGAGAAATGGCTAACGCCATGTATCTGGCAGGATTCGATGTTAAAGATGTGCACATGACCGATTTAATATCCGGTAGAGAAACCCTCGAAGATATCCAATTTATCGGAGCAGTAGGTGGTTTTTCTAATTCCGATGTTTTGGGTTCTGCCAAAGGATGGGCAGGCGCCTTTTTATACAACGAAAAAGCCAATACCGCTCTTAAAAACTTTTTTAAGAGAACGGATACTTTATCCGTGGGTATTTGCAACGGCTGTCAGTTGTTTATGGAACTGGAATTAATCAATCCAGAACATGCGGTTCACGGAAAAATGTTGCACAACCAATCACAAAAACACGAGAGTATATTTACTTCGGTTAAAGTACAAGAAAACAAATCCATCATGTTGTCTTCTCTAGCAGGAAGCACGCTAGGGGTTTGGGTTTCTCATGGTGAAGGTAAGTTCAATTTACCCGAATCAGAAAACCAATACGATATCGTAGCAAAATACGCTTACGACAGCTATCCGGCAAATCCAAACGGATCAGACTATAACACAGCTATGATGTGTGATACAAGCGGTCGCCATTTAGTGATGATGCCCCATATCGAGCGCTCTTTGTTCCAATGGCATTGGGCAAATTATCCCGATGGACGCCAAGATGAAGTTTCACCTTGGATGGAAGCGTTTACAAATGCTAAGAACTGGATTGACCTCCAATCTAAATAATTTTCTTTTCAAAAAAGCACCTTTAAAGGTGCTTTTTTTATGCGGATACCCATAGTGCGGATACGCGGATACGCGGATGAGCATATAAACGGATGAGCATATAAACGGATCAGCAAATAAGCGGATGGGCGAATACGCGGATACGCGGATGGGCGGATGGGCGGATGAGCATATAGACAGATGAGCATATAGACAGATGAGCATATAGACGGATGAGCATATAAGCGGATGGGCGTATAAACGGATGAGCATATAGACGGATGGGCGTATAAACGGATAAGCGGATAAGCGAATAGGCGAATTCACAAATAAAAGCTATCTTTATATCAAACAAGAAGCTTTATGACTGACAAGAAAAAACAACTCAGAAAACACAAACGCATTGCAACAGGCCTCTTCATCGCCATGATGCTGATTTATTTTTTGATGGTCTTTTTGTTAAAACATCAACCACAAACGTGGATGAATTACGTTCAGGCTTTTTCAGAAGCAGCTATGGTAGGAGCCCTAGCAGACTGGTTTGCTGTCACCGCCTTGTTTCGTTATCCCATGGGTCTTAAAATCCCGCATACCAATCTAATCGAAAATAGCAAAAACAGCATCGGTGATAATCTCGGCAGTTTTGTTACAGATAATTTTTTAACCTCAGAAAACATCAGACCCTATGTCGAAAAAATCGACTTGG
This sequence comes from Flavobacteriaceae bacterium UBA1682, assembly GCA_002320285.1. Lineage (GTDB taxonomy): Bacteria > Bacteroidota > Bacteroidia > Flavobacteriales > Flavobacteriaceae > Flavobacterium. The sequence continues at coordinate 53,672 of DCKE01000021.1, forward strand.
CTCTCTTTGCGGCCAATTGGCTAGATCATTCCAAAAACCAACAACTATTAGAAAGGGAAATCAATAAAATTCTAAAAAAGATAGTCACCAACCTCGACCAAGCTACTGTACTCGATTTTCTAACGGTTAAAGCCCAGCAAGGAATACAGGCAATTCCCGTTCAAAACTTAGTTTCACAAGGCTTGATTTACGCCATTGAAAACAATGAACACAACCGCCTTATCGACTTAATTTTGCCCGAAGCCAAAAAATATGTCGAGGCCAATAGAGACGAGATCTACCACAAAGTCACAGAGAAAAAACCGATATTAGGACTGATTGGCGGAAAAGCCGTTACCAATCAATTGATTAGCGGAATCGTTTCTTTTTTTGATGAAATATTATATAATCCAGATCACAAAATCAGAATCGAATTGACCTCTCGCCTCCTAGATCTAACTCAAGAAATCAACAGCTCAGAAGTATGGAAGCAAAAGTTTGACGACATACTCGAACAATTTATCACCCCCGAAAAAATCAATTCGTATTTATCAGAGTTAATCGACACGCTAAAAGAAGAACTTTTAGACCAATTAAGCGATTCCAATTCTGCGGTATCAAACTACATACACAACAACATTAAAGAGCTAACTACGCAGCTTAAAAGCGACGAAAACACCCGATCTAAAATCAATACTTGGGTACAACACAGTGTTTATAAAATGATTTTAAACAATACCCAAGAAGTCGGCAATCTCATCCGAAATACCGTCGGCAATTGGGACGGTAAAGAACTCAGCGAAAAATTAGAGCTCGAAGTAGGTAAAGATTTACAATTTATTCGAATCAACGGAACACTCGTAGGAGGTTTGGTTGGACTTATCATTTATGTGGTAACACATTGGATTATTTCTTAGGTAGTGATCAGTGACTAGAGGGTTGTTCGTGAGTCGTTGTTCGTG
>DCKE01000021.1:54690-93263 GCA_002320285.1 Flavobacteriaceae bacterium UBA1682
TGTTCGTGAGTCGCTGTTCGTGAGTCGTTTTTCGTGAGTCGTGAGTCGTTGTTCGTCGAGGGTGCGCATTTATAATCATAATTAATTTAGTCAGAAAAAAAAAAATCGAGCGATTACCTATTCTCGGTGACACCGATCACTGATTACCGATCACTGATTACTGATTACTGATTACCAATCACGACTAAAGACTTTCTGATTGATTTCTGTACAAATAAGATACAAAATATTTTTCAAAAAAGCGAACATTGGCGTTGTTTTTGCTCTTAATCAGTTCAAAACCAACATATCATGACTTATAAAGGCTTTTTTACAGCAATTGCAATCACGGTATTCATTTTCGCTTGCCAGAAAAAAACACAGTCCGATACAGTGGACATCTATAACTCCTTACAACCGAACAACGAGGCCGAAATCACGCTAATTGAAAAATTAAACGATCCTAAAGCCTATGTCTATCGAGCACCAAACGGAGCTATTTACCGTGCCTATTATCTAATAGATCAAACCGATAAAAAAGTCATTATACAATCACCCGAACATATTTTTATACTGCCACAAAAGGAAACTTGGGCAAAAGGAGCTTTATATGAAAAAAACACGGTGCTATGGGAGGCACAAGACAATCAAATCCGATTTAATTCCGGTCACACCGAAGAGATACTTTATCAAATAAGCCCCATCGTAAAGAATTTCGCCAACGAAACCGAACAAATAAAAATTACAGCCACCTTCGAAAACGACAAAAATTACGTTTTATTGGAACGAAAAGATGTTCCTAACGTTAAACTACCACAATGCGAAATTAACCTACCCAAGGTAAAATACTGCAATGATACCGTAACCTGGATGGAAGAGGAAGAGCATGCATCACTAACAGTAAAGGGAATCACTAGTGCTTTCAAATTAAAAAACTAAATATTCCTATAAAAAAAGCGCCATTTCCCTAAGTGAAATGGCGCTTTTTTTATTTGTGTCTTTATTTTTAGTGTTTGATATCACCGATGGGCTCCCCAACCACGTGTTTATGTTTGAACATAATCGCAAAGAAAACTGCTATAATCAGCGAATAGATCGCAAAAGACAACCAGATAGACTGCCAATCACGCAACATCAAATCTTGACTAAAAACACCCTGAGCCGAAACGACTATATTATTGTTCGCCAATAGCGAAATCAAAGTGGTATTATTAGGATCTGTCTCCAAATAAGACGACAATGAACTTATATCTTTAAACGGCATAGTAAAAAACTTATCTATCATCCAACCCGAAGTCACACTGCCCAATATGGCACCAAAACCATTGGTCATCATCATAAACAAACCCTGTGCCGACGACCGCATTTTAGAATCCGTAGAGGTTTCAACAAACAGCGATCCAGAAATATTAAAGAAATCAAATGCCATACCGTATACTACACAAGACATGATAATCATCCAAAGCCCATTTACTGGATCCCCAAAAGCAAAAAGCGCAAATCTCAATACCCAAGCAAACATCGAAATTAACATGACTTTTTTAATTCCAAAACGCTTTAAGAAAAAAGGAATTGCCAAAATAAATAGCGTCTCTGAAATCTGAGAGATCGACATTACTATGGTCGAATGTTTAACCACAAACGAATCTGCATATTTAGGAAACTTCTCAAATTCACTTAAAAAAACATCACCATATGCATTAGTCAATTGTAATGCACCACCCAGAAACATCGAGAATACAAAGAAAATCGTGATTTTATAGTTTGCAAACAATTTAAAAGCATCTAAGCCCATGAGTTTAAAAAACGAAGCATTGGTATCTGCTTCCTTTTTAGGTGGGCATTTCGGCATGGTAAATCCGTATAATCCCAAAAGTAAAGCACCTATACCCGCAATATAAAATTGATATTCTGTAGCTTTATTTCCCGTGAGATTTGTCACCCACATGGCGGCAATAAAACCGATGGTTCCCCAAACGCGAATCGGAGGAAAATCTTTAACGACATCGAGATTACTCGACTTTAAAACCGAATAGGATATCGAATTGTTTAAAGATATAGTAGGCATATAAAAACACATCGCCAAAAGCATCACGTCAAAAAACAAAGCGGGATCATCTATTTGTGGTAAATAGAAAAGCGTAGCCGCATAAAGCAGATGTAAAATTCCATATAGTTTTTCCGCGTTTACCCAACGGTCTGCAATGATTCCAGAAAGTGTTGGCATAAAAACAGAAGCGATACCCATAGTACCGAAAATCAATCCAAACTGAGTTCCATCCCAGTGTTTTGTTCCAAACCAATAATTGGCAATCGTAATCAACCATGCACCCCATACAAAAAATTGCATAAAGTTCATGATCGTTAGTTTTAACTTAGAAGACATCATGTAGTAGAGCTATAAAATTTACCATAAACGTTGTTTAAACGCCTACAGGATCCGTTGTTTGATTTGTGACAATCCGGCAAAAATACCAATTAATCGGTTTCTCACAAAACAAATGCTTGTTTAGTTGTAGTTATTGTTTTGCCAAAACTTGTTTAGCCAGTTCCAAGATTTGCAAAAATTGCGCTTCTTTGTCTACTGTAGTATTGTCAAATTCAATAGCATCTTCAGCTTTCACAAGTGGAGAGTCTACTCTAGAGGTATCAATACGATCGCGTTCCACTACATTTTGGTATACCTCTTCATAAGTTACTTTTTGTCCTTTAGCGACAAGTTCATCAAAGCGTCTTCTAGCACGAACTTCAGGCGAGGCAGTCATAAAGATTTTTAGTTCCGCATCGGGGAAAACCACTGTCCCAATATCGCGTCCATCCATTACAACCCCTTTACTACGACCAAAACTCTGTTGCTGTTCAACCAGTTTTTTTCGCACTTCAGAAATTTGAGCAATCTGACTAACAAAACTAGACACTTCGAGAGTTCTGATAGCCTCCTCTACATTTTTTTGGTTTAAATGAATTTCAGCAAATCCGCGAACGGCGTTGTATTGAAATTCCAATTGTATTTGATCTAAAGCCTCAATGAGTCCCTGTTGATCAAAATAATCAGCCTTTATCAGTCCCTTTTGCATAGCAAAGAACGTTACCGCTCGATACATGGCTCCGGTATCGATATAAACATATCCTAACTCTTTAGCTAATTGTTTGGCTAAAGTACTTTTCCCTGTTGATGAATACCCATCAATTGCAATTGTGATTTTTTTCAAAAAAATAGAATTAATTATTGTAAATCTACAGCAAGTCCAAATAGACTGGTGTTGGCTGCGATAGTATGCCTTGAATAAGAATAGTCTAAACGAAATCGATTAAATCGGAATCCAAAACCTGCTGAAATTCCCGAAAAATGACGTTGATCAACTACTCGGAGTTCCTCTCCTTTTCTAAAATTATAACCCAATCTCAAATTAAAATTTTTACCGGGAAAAAGCTCTGCCCCAATAATAAGGTGTCGTAAAGCATTATTAAAAAAACTGACTTTCTCTTCGGTTACTTCCCCCTCAATCGAAGTCTCCGACCGCGATGGATTGGAATATGACAAATCCCATTTATGCAAATTATCTAAGGTGATATGCCAACGAATCGGAACGTTTTCCAATTCTTTAGAAATACCAATCATCACATCTAAAGGTAGTTTCTCGCGCTCATCGGCATAGGTCGACAACTGAGCTCCGAGATTTCGCACAGCAAACGCAAAGTTTAGTCTGTTGTCCGGATTAACATACAACAGTCCCAAATCCAAAGCTGCACCAAAGGAATTATACGATTCCAAACTGGACGAGATCAGCTTTACATTGGCTCCAACATGCCAATCCGACGATATTATTTGATAGGAATACCCCACAGACAAAGCTACCTCATTTCCGCTGAAACTCCCAGTTTCAATACCGTTTTCATCGTAACCGTCTAAATCCCCATAATTGACAAAGTTAACGCCAATATGAACGTTTTTTCTGTTGTCAAAGGTTTTGGCATAGGCGGCAGTACCGTAAGTAACTTCGCCGAAATATTTACCGAAATTTAAAGATAACTGATTATTCATCGCCGCATTTATAGAAGCTGGATTAAAAAAAGGCTGGTTCACATCAGCATCCCAATTCGTAATCACCTTACCGCCTAAAGCGGCTTGCCTTGGTGATGGGGTCATGTTTAAAAATTGATAAGTATACTCCCCGCCCACTTGTCCAAAAACCTGGGGAAAAAACGCGATAAAAAGAAATGGAAAAATAAGCTTTTTCATCTTTTAAAGGGGATGTGTAAATAGATAATCAAAACGCTAAGATATTATTTTTTTACCAATACAAATCAAAAAAGAGAAGCGCAAAGAAATAATCTTTGCGCTCTACTTTGGGTGGTATTTTAATTTTAAATGACCTCTGTTAAAGTCTTTGCATTTTTAACTTTCTGATCAATGATAGCAATATCCAGCACCTCACTCATACGGTCAACAAAATGGAAAGTTAAACCCGTTAGATACTCAGCCTTAATTTCATCGATATCACGTTTGTTTTCTTTACAAAGTATAATCTCTTTGATATTTGCGCGTTTAGCAGCTAGAATTTTTTCCTTTATCCCCCCTACTGGCAAAACCTTACCACGCAAGGTAATCTCCCCTGTCATGGCTAAATTTTTCTTTACTCTTTTTTGAGTAAAAGAAGAAACCATCGAAGTCAACATCGTAATTCCAGCACTAGGTCCATCTTTCGGCGTAGCACCCTCTGGTACGTGCACGTGAATTTTATAGGTTTCCAATACCTTAGGATCAATTCCCAACATCTCTGCATTAGCGCGAATATATTCCAAAGCAATGGTTGCAGATTCCTTCATCACTGTACCCAAGTTTCCAGTCATGGTTAAGTTTCCTTTTCCCTTGGAAATGATGGATTCGATATAAAGTATATCTCCACCAACACGAGTCCATGCCAATCCGGTTACTACACCTGCCGTATCGTTATTCTCATACATATCAGAATCGTAACGCGGTGTTCCTAAGATTTTAATGATATCTTCATCATTCATTTTAACCTTGTACTCCTCGTCCATAACAAGTGCTTTGGCAACACCTCTACATAAATCTGCCAGTTTTTTGTCCAAACCACGAACGCCGGATTCCCGTGTATATTTAGATACCACAAATTCCAATTGCTTTTTACCAAGGCTGAGATTTTTTGTGGTCAATCCGTGCTCCTTAAGTTGTTTTGGCAATAAATGTTGTTTGGCAATCTCCACTTTCTCTTCAATGGTGTATCCGTTCATTTCAATGATCTCCATACGGTCTAAAAGCGCGGGTTGAATCGTACTCAAACTATTTGAAGTAGCGATAAACATCACTTTAGAAAGGTCGTAACCCATCTCCAAAAAGTTATCATAAAACTCCGAGTTTTGCTCCGGATCCAATACTTCTAATAAAGCCGAAGAAGGATCACCATTATAACTGGTTGATAATTTATCTATCTCATCCAATAAAAAAACTGGATTGGATGTTTTTGCCTTTTTAATACTTTGCATGATTCTACCCGGCATAGCACCAATATAGGTTTTTCTATGCCCACGAATTTCTGCTTCATCACGTAATCCTCCTAAAGAAATACGCACATATTCTCTGCCCAAAGCTTGTGCTACAGATTTTCCTATCGAGGTTTTCCCTACTCCAGGAGGTCCGTATAAACACAAAATTGGCGATCTTAAATCATTTCGTAATTTTAGAACAGCCATGTGCTCCAACACTCGTTTTTTTACTTCCTCAATCCCATAGTGATCTTTATCCAAAATCTTTTGGGCACCTTTTAGGTCGAAAACATCCTCAGAATACTCATTCCAAGGTAAATCAAGCATGAATTCTATATAATTGCGCTGAATAGAAAACTCCGCAACCTGCGGATTCATACGCTGAAATTTATTCATTTCCTTTTCAAAATGCTCCTTTACCTTAGTTGTCCACTTTTTAGACTGAGCTCTTAGTCGCATTTCTTCAAATTCCTCCTCATTGGAAACGCCTCCCAGCTCTTCCTGGATCGTTTTCATTTGCTGCTGAAGGAAATACTCTTTTTGCTGCTGATCTAAGTCAAAGCGCACTTTAGACTGAATGTTGTTTTTCAACTCCAATTTCTGAAGTTCGATATTCATAATCTTCAAGGTCTCCAAAGCGCGATCTTTAAGATCATTGATCTTCAAAAGACTTTGTTTTTCTTCAACGGTCAAATTCATATTTGAAGAGACGAAATTGACTAAAAACGAATTGCTTTCTATATTTCTGACAGCAAAAGTAGCTTCAGAAGGAATATTTGGACTTTCTTTTATGATTTCAATAGCCGATTCTTTGATCGATTCAATAATCGCCAAAAATTCGGTATCCTCTTTTTCGGGTCTGGTTTCAGAAACTTCACGTACGCGAGCTTTTAAATACGGATCTTCCGTCAAGCGTTCCTCGATTTCGAAGCGCTTTTTACCTTGTAGAATAACCGTGATATTACCATCAGGTAGTTTTAGCACGCGCAAAATTTTTGCCACTGTCCCCACAGTATAGATATCGTCAAATCCCGGTTCTTCAACTTCTTCATCCAATTGAGATACAACACCAATGGTTTTATCATTGTTATACGCATCATCAAGTAGTTTAATAGATTTATCTCTACCCGCTGTTATTGGAATAACAACCCCTGGAAACAAAACCATATTGCGCAAAGGCAAAATAGGTAATTCTAAAGGCAGTTGTTCATTATTCATCTCCTCTTCATCCTCAGAGGACAATAAGGGAATAAATTCTGCATCCGTATCCATATCGTGAAGTGACAAATTGTCTATTGTTATTATTTTTTGGTTTGCCATATTGTTTTTAAGTCATTTTGTCATTAAGAGACACGAACTCTCAAAAAGAAACAAGAGTACATTCTTACTAACTTTTTGAAAATCAGTGTTACATAATTATTACTAATAAATTACATTATAGTTATAGTCAATCATTATGCCATAAAAAAAATCCTGTAAAATACAGGATTTTTTAAAAAGTCATAAGTAAGTATTGATTGGTGATTAATACGCAATGTTAAAAGAACCTTCTGTGAAGTTCAAAACCTGATCGCCAAGAGCCTGCTTCATCTTCAATTGAAATTCAGCATTAACCTTCTTATCTTTGTTTGTAATGATTTTTAAAGCACTACCCTGTAAGGTTTTATCTGTACGATAAGTAGTACCCGTAGCAGAGATATATTCAGCACTAAAATCATCTAAAGTATATGTAGCTCCTGCGGCTAATTTATTACTAAATGAAAACAACATGGTCTCATCTGTAATAGTATTAAAAGTTTTAATTACTGTTTTACCTGTTAATGGATTTGTATCGATAGTACGAGTATGGTAAACCCATTCCTTACCGTCGATATTTGTTTTAAACGATTCTGCAAGTTGTCGATTAAATCTTAGGTTTTTAAATTCTCCATGAACTTCAAATGGCTTGATAATTGCGTCCGGGAACGAGTCTTTATAACTCACCGGAGGATAAATTTTAATTTTAAACTCCCCATCAACCACTTTACCAACATTATTAATCGTGTTCAGACGAACCCAACCCGTATTGTATTCCGGTCGATCTGCATCAACTGAAAAACCAACCATTCCATATGCCGAAAAATAATAAGCGGCAATATTTATGTTCGCAGGAAAAACTCCTGTTTCAAATCGTAATGCTTGTAAACTTAAAACATCCTTATCTCTTCCCTCGATTGAAAAGGAAAATTTCCCCTTTTCATCTACCGATGCTATAACATTTTTTCTAATTACTAAACTGTCTTGATAGTTTAAGCGCACAATGGATTCCCCAACTAATTCTTGGTCTAATAACGTCGACTCAATATTTTCTTCATCACAAGAAGAAAAACCAGTCACGGCTATTATAGCCAAGAATAAAATGTGAAATAAATAAGTTTTTTTCATATTTGGTTAAATTATCATAATGCTTCAAATATATAATTTTTATTTTAGCAACACTAAATTTTACTGTTTTTTTAAATTAAAAACTATTTAAAACCGATGTGATCATCATCTTTCAAGCCAGAATAATATTAAATCAGCAGTTGCCATCACGTAATATTCTTAACGCTAACAACTCCCAATCAATCTGTTTATTGTTTCCTTAGATCAAACAAACTCCATATCACAATCTAAAGAATTAAATTCTTCTTTCCTTCGGTACTCTAAATAATAGCAAAACGCCTAGAATAAAAAACACTATTAAAAAAAGTATCGCATTTTGCATTTTACCAGTAAGATCAGAGATTAAACCATATAAAAACATTCCGATCACAATGCCAATTTTCTCGGTGACATCATAAAAACTAAAAAAAGAGGTAGTATCTTTAGTTTCGGGCAGCAATTTAGAATATGTAGAACGAGATAAAGACTGTATCCCTCCCATCACTAAACCTACAGAGGATGCCGCTATATAGAATTCCATCGGTGTAACGACGAAATAGGCATAAACACATATAAACACCCATAATACATTAATCAGGATCAATGTATTTATATTCCCCATTAAAGCCGACAATCTCGATGTTAAAAAAGCGCCGACCACCGCAATGATCTGAATTAAGAGAATACTGACAATCAAACCCATCGTACGCTCTTGATCACCACCCCATGCCACTTCTTTTTCTCCAAAATATGCCGCGATAATCATCACGGTTTGAACCGCCATACTGTAGACAAAAAACGCTTTTAAATACCGTTTTAAAGCACTGTATTCGCCTAATTGTCTCCAGACCGTTTTCAGTTCTTTATATCCCGAGAAAAAAACAGAGGATGTAAACTGCTTTCCATTTTTAAAATCCGGTAAGTGTTTATATGTATACTGACTAAAGCCCATCCACCAAATACCAACTAATAAAAACGAAAAACGCATTGCCGTCATCTCGGATTCAAAACCAAAGGTCTCGTAGTTCATCAACATAGCCAAATTGATCAACAGTAGAATTACACTACCTATATACCCCAATCCATAACCCTTAGCACTAATCTTATCTTGTTGTTCAACATGTGCAATATCGGGTAAGTAGGAATTATAAAAGACCAAACTACCCCAGAAACCGATTAAGGCTAATAGATAAAATAGCAGACTCAAAATCAAATAGTCTAAAGAAAAGAAATACAGCAACATACACGAAACCGATCCGATATAACAGAATAGTTTTAGAAAGAATTTTTTATTTCCCAAATAATCTGCAATGCCCGATAAAAAAGGTGACATTATAGCAATTATAAAAAAACCTAAAGCGGTCACATAACTGATAATGGACTCGCTGCGAATTTCATGTCCAAAAACAGGATATGCTTCCACGCCTTTCAAACGGAACAAAGCTCCGTAATACAAAGGGAATATAGAAGATGATATTACTAAGGCATACACCGAATTTGCCCAATCATAGAACGCCCAAGCGTTAAGTACTTTTTTACTACCCTTTACAAAGTTTGCCATATCCTTATTAATGAGAACGATTAATTTTTATAAAATTTGCAATACCACTTAAAACTTAACCCCGTATTTGGCAGCTTCGGCCTTAGCTTCAGGTATTAATCTTTTCAAATTATCTATTCTCGTTTGATTACTCGGGTGTGTACTCATAAATTCAGCGGGTTCACCTCCAGAAGATTGCGAAGCCATTCGCGACCAGAAAGCTACTGCTGTATCAGGATTATATCCTGCTATAGCCATTAAGGTTAAACCAATCTTATCCGCCTCGGTTTCATGGCTTCTACTAAAAGGTAACATTCCCAATACATTGGAACCTCCGCCATATGCAGAAAGCAATAAATCCTTTGTGGAAGCTTTGCTATTGGTTGTAGCAGCTGTAAGCACTTCGGCACCTGCTTGTTGCAGCATTGCCGCACTCATTCTTTGCTGTCCATGGTTGGCTAAGGCATGTGCAACCTCATGTCCCATTACCGTGGCAATTCCCGCATCGTCTTGACAAATCGGCAATATACCCGTATAAAACACAATCTTACCTCCTGGCATACACCAAGCATTGGCTTCCTTATCATCAACTAGATTATAATCCCACTGATATTGTGCCAAATAACCTTTATAACCGTGAGCATCTAACCATTTTTCAGCGGCAGCTCTGATTTTCTTACCGACATTCTCTACGCGCTGGGCATCTTTTGTTCCTTTAATCACCTTATGTCCCTTTAAAAAAGTATCATATTGTTGAAAGGAACTTGGAAACAACGAACTATCATTTACTAAGGCCATCGTTTTGGCACCGGTAAACGGATTGGTAGCACAAGACACCGCAAGTAGAATACCGGCTGTTAAAATTATTTTTTTCATTCTGCCCATTTTATTTTGCTACCAAAAATAACCCGAAATCAGACATACTTCAAATATTTTCTTATATATTTTTTAAGACAGCAAAAAAACAAGGCATCGAAATATTGCTTATTTTTATAAAAAAAACGTTATGGCGCCGAATGCTACAACTAAACACCGTCAAAATTTAGAAATACCCAAACCTATCAGACTCACTGGCAAAACCTTACAGTTTATATCCTTGAATTTGGCAGCTCGGTTTGCCATGCACTTATTCACTACACCGTTTAAGTTTAAAGCTCCAAAGCGGGAAATTGAGATGGAAAAACACAGTGAAAAAACCAGAGAACGATTACCTAAAGCAAAAAAAGACTTTATCGCTTATCGCTATGGGGCACCACAAAAGAAAAAGGCCCTATTAATTCACGGCTGGAATGGTCGCGGTACACAATTGGTTACCCTTGCTAATATGTTGCTAAAACAGGGATATCAGGTGGTGAGTTTTGACGCCACAGGACATGGTAAATCACCAAAAAACAAGAGCAATATGCTTGAGTTTATAGAAGCTGCTTTTATTCTGCAAGAACACTATGGTCCTTTTGATTTAATCATCGGTCATTCTTTAGGAGGAATGGCTACTATTAACGCGATAAAAGATGGTTTACAGGTTAAAAAAGCTGTTATAATCGGTAGTGGAGACGTGGTTCAAGATATTATAAAGGACTTCGTCCACCAATTAGAACTCAAACCTCAGGTCGCCACCTTGATGAAAAGTAGTTTTGAAAAACACTTTAATCGATCTATGGATAGTTTTTGCGTACACGATGCCGCCCAACACATCGATATCCCCGTCTTGGTAATCCACGATCAAAATGATCTTGACGTTCCTGTTAGTGCAGCATATAATATTGCTGAAAAGCTTAAAAACGGAGAATTGTTTATCACCAAAAAACTAGGCCATCGAAAAATTCTCGGTGACAAAATAGTCCTTTCTAAAATTAAAACCTTTATCGATTCTTAGACTATGAAAACTTATGTATTTTTACTCTTAGTACTCTGTTTATCCTGTAAACAGAAATTGTATACACAAACACCAAAAAACTCTATGAACTCAGAAAAAACAACCGATCAGGAATGGAAAGAAAAACTAAGTCCTGAAGAATATTACGTATTGCGACAAAAGGGAACGGAGCGTTCTTTTTCTGGGAAGTATAATGATTTCTATGAAAAGGGAATATATGTATGTGCCGCTTGCAACAGCAAAATTTTTGAATCAGACAATAAATTTGATGGACATTGCGGTTGGCCTTCCTTTGATCAAGCAATCAAGGGTTCTGTAGAATATGTTCGCGATGTCACGCACGGCATGATACGAACAGAAGTTATTTGCGCCAATTGTAAAGGTCACTTGGGACATGTTTTTGAAGATGGACCAAAAGACACTACGGGAAACCGTTATTGTATGAATTCAGTATCGATGAAATTTATACCGGAACCGGCTACCAAAAAGTAATTAGTACAGCATTTTTATTTCTTTCAAACGAAAATAATGCATGCTTTGATCATCTTTGATCACTTGAAGCTCTCCAATGGGACTTACGGAATGAATCATTCCCAAAAATTTCTTTTTGGAGGGCAATTCAAACATACTCGGTACATCTTTCTTAAATAAGTAACAGTGGTATTCGTTCCAAATTTCTGCGCTTCCATTATGGCGTAGTTTATTACTGTAAAACATCAATTGCTCAATTACAACACGCAATACCGTTTCCTTATCAAAATCACGCCCTGATACGAGCGCCATGGAGCTCGCTTGCGGAAAATCGATAAAGCTTTTTTGATTGACATTAAGTCCGATTCCGACAACAGACAGGACATCGCCGTTTGATTTAAAGATATTTTCGATCAAAACACCGCCAATTTTCTTATTTCCTGACAAAATGTCGTTAGGCCATTTTATAGCCAGTGAATTAATTTTAAAATACTCTAATGCCTTAAAAATACTAACTGAAACCATGATATTTAAATTAAAAATATCTTCAGCGCGCAGCAACAAATCCTTTATTAAAACACTAAAAGTTAGATTAGTACCCGATTCCGCAACCCACTTTGAACCGCGTTGTCCCCTACCCTGAGTTTGGTCTTCTGCCACAACCACCGTGTAGTTTTCCAAAGGCAATTGAGAAAGTAATTCTTTCAAATAGATGTTTGTAGAAGGTATGGCATCGAGTTTGATAATATTCATTAGAAATAATTATGGGAATGTTGCAAGTGTTTCATTATATTTGAAGTCAAAATTACTTACAAAAATTATAACTTTGCACAAATTATAAAAAAATAAATGACAGATAAAAAAATCAACAATGATGAGCTATTGGCTAGCATCATAAAGGGAATTGAAGAAGTAAAAGGAGAAAACATTGACATCTTGGACCTAAGAGCCCTCGACAATACCGCCTGTGATTATTTTATAATTTGCGACGGAAATTCAAACACTCAAGTAAACGCCATTTCAAACTCCGTACAGCGTTTTGTGTCCAGAGAATTACATGACAAACCTTGGCATGTGGAAGGACAAGAAAACGGAGAATGGGTATTGATGGATTACGTGAATATCGTAGTACACGTATTTCAAAAACAAATCAGAGATTATTATAGAATAGAGAGTCTTTGGGGAGATGCCAAGATCACTTCTATCTAAATTGATTTCTAAATACTTAATATTAATTTTTTAAACATATTTCATGTCTAAAGATATTAAACCGAATTCAAACAAACCTAAATTTAACCCGTGGATTCTGTACGGAGGAGCTTTAGTAATTATACTTTTAATAAATTTCCTTTCGAACGGAAGTGGCTTTAGCGATTCCAAACAATTGAGTTTATCTAAATTCTATCAGTATTTAGATTCAACTTATGTGGAGAAGGTTGAATTCAACAAAACTTCTGCAAAAGTTTATCTTACAAAAGAAGCTTTGGAAAGTAAGGAATTTGAAAGTTTACAGAAAAAAACCATTTTAGGAAAAGAGAATACGGGGCCGCAATTTATTACGGACATCGGAAATTCGGAACTATTCCAAAAGAGAATTGGTGAGGCTGCAAGTCAAGGTAAATTAAAGGACTATAAATCGGAACCTGAAAGTAATTGGGGAGACATTTTCTTTAACTTTTTACCGATCATTATCATTATAGGATTTTGGTTCTTTATGATGAGACGTATGACTGGCGGCGGAGCTGGTGGCGGTGGTGGACAGATTTTCTCTATTGGAAAGTCCAAAGCCAAATTATTTGACGAAAAAAACGATGTGAAAATCACCTTTAAGGATGTTGCTGGATTAGAAGGCGCCAAAGACGAAATCGTAGAAATCGTTGAATTTCTTAAAAACCCTGAAAAATACACTTCGATCGGAGGAAAAATCCCGAAAGGAGCCCTATTAGTAGGCCCTCCAGGAACAGGAAAGACCCTTTTAGCAAAAGCCGTTGCCGGTGAAGCTAAGGTTCCCTTCTTCTCCTTATCTGGATCTGATTTCGTAGAGATGTTTGTCGGTGTTGGGGCATCACGTGTTCGTGATTTGTTTAAACAAGCCAAAGAAAAATCTCCTGCGATCATTTTCATCGATGAAATCGATGCTGTAGGTAGAGCTCGTGGAAAAAGCAATATGTCTGGATCTAACGACGAAAGAGAAAACACTTTAAACCAGTTGTTGACTGAAATGGACGGTTTTGGATCGAATACCAATGTTATTGTTATCGCTGCGACCAACCGTGCTGAAATTTTAGACAAAGCCCTTTTAAGAGCTGGACGTTTTGACAGACAAATCTATGTTGATCTACCAGATGTTAGAGAGCGCCAAGCTATTTTTGAAGTTCACTTGAGAAAAATCAAAAAGGTAGATAATTTAGATATCGATTTCTTAGCAAAACAAACCCCGGGATTCTCTGGTGCTGATATTGCTAATGTTTGTAACGAAGCGGCATTAACCGCTGCGAGAAAAGACAAAAAACAAGTTGATATGCAAGATTTCCTAGACGCAGTAGATAGAATCATCGGTGGATTAGAGAAGAAAAACAAAATTATCACTCCAGAAGAGAAATATGCTATTGCCATACACGAAGCTGGACACGCAACGGTTAGCTGGATGCTTGAACATGCCTCACCGCTGATCAAAGTAACCATTGTTCCTAGAGGACAGAGCTTAGGAGCAGCTTGGTATTTACCTGCTGAACGCTCCATTGTTCGCACCAACCAAATGTTGGACGAAATGTGTGCTACTATGGGCGGACGTGCCGCAGAACGCATCATCTTCGATCAAATATCTACAGGAGCATTAAGCGATTTAGAGAAAGTAACCAAACAAGCCAAAGCGATGATTACCATCTATGGTTTAAACGAAAAAATCGGAAACGTGACTTATTACGATTCGTCAGGACAAAACGATTACAACTTCTCCAAACCCTATTCAGAAGAAACTGCCAAAACAATAGATAAAGAAATTTCGAATCTAATTGAACAACAGTATCAGCGAGCGATTGAGCTTCTTGAAGTAAACAGAGCAAAATTGATTCAATTAGCTGATTTACTGTGTGAAAAAGAAGTGATTTTCAAACAAGATTTAGAAGACATCTTTGGAAAAAGACCGTTTGACAAAGAAGAAATAATTTTAGAAGAAACCAACTAAGCGTTTTTTCTCGTAACACTTGAAAAATCTTAACTTAAAGCCATTTTAAGTTAAGATTTTTTTTATCTTTGAATGTTTCTAGCGTATTAACTGGGTTGAATTGACTATATGAGTTTTTTTAAAAAGATATTAGGGAGTTTATTTGCAGATTCATCGGAACAATCAGGTCCGAATGAAAGCCAATATCTTCCAGAAAAAGAATTGCCGATCGATGAAGAGTTCACCTTTAATTTTAAAAATAATGGAGGGAAATTTCTTTATTGTGAAACCGAAACAGAAGTACAGGATACTTTTGTTAGTATTTTAATGGAAAACGATTGGTTCGAAACAGAAGCCATTACTTTTGAATCGAATTTAATCCCGATGTTGCGGGACAATCGAATTAATTACAACCAACCTAAAAATCCGTTGTTCCTGTTAACAACTTGTGAGAGCCTTATCGCAGATGAGGGATCTATACTCTTCTCATCGAAACAAGTCAGTCATTTAAAACCGTTGGAATTACCCAACAATATCGTAGTCATTGCTACTACTAGCCAGATCACTCGCAGTAAAAGTGACGGACTACGCGAAATAAAAAAGAAATATCAAACGGTTTTCCCTACGAATATTACAACGTTCAAATGTTTTGAACCGACTAAAGAAGATCATTTTTTAAACTACGGCAGCACTCCCAAAAACTTATATTTACTTTTATTAGAAGATTTATAATATGTCTGAAAGTTTCGTTAGATCGATATCAGGTTCCGTTTACATCATCCTATTACTGGTAGCCACTTTATATTCAGAAATTAGTTTTCAAATCTTATTTGGGCTTTTCCTATTTATTGGAATTTACGAATTCACCAAATTAACGCGTTTATCTCTCGTTTTTAGTTTTGCCTTTGGTATCATAGTCACCACGGCGTTATATCTCTTAAAAGACAGCGCCTTGTTTTTCTACCTTAACTTTATCGGTATTGCAGTTTTGACTTACCTTTTGGCAGACTTATACTCGAAAAAGAACCAATCAGAAAAAAGCCTTTTCGAAAAATATCTATTATTATTGGGGTATGTAATTATTCCATTCTGTGCTATTTTAAGCTTGCCTTACGATCACGGAGCCTATCAACCACAAGTGATCATAGGGATCTTTATTATGATCTGGACCAACGACACCTTTGCCTACATCGTCGGTAAAAAATGGGGTCGCACCAAATTATTTGAGCGCATTTCACCAAAGAAAACCATTGAAGGATTGGTTGGCGGACTGATATTCACCGTAATAGCCTCACTGATACTGGCTAAATATTTCACCGGATTTAATGCCGTAATTTGGATAAGTAGTGCTATTTTTGTCAGCATTTTTGGCACAATTGGAGATTTGGTCGAATCCAAATTTAAAAGACTAGCCGGAGTTAAGGATAGCGGTGCTATCATGCCAGGACATGGAGGAATACTCGATCGCTTAGATAGTATTATCTTTGTATCGCCGTTTTTATATTTAATTTTTCAAATTTTAAACTAATATGTTTCACAAAGAAGGATCAAAAATAATTTTAGTAGCGCTAGTTATTTCAGTAGCGTTAATCTTTTTATCAGACTACTTAGTCACTTTAGCGTGGTTGAGAACAGCTGTACAAGTTGTTATTTTAATTTTACTACTTCTTGTTTTACAATTTTTCAGAAACCCCTCACGTCCAGTTGCTGTTACCGATCACAGTATCTTAGCTCCTGTTGACGGAAAAGTGGTGGTTATAGAAGAAGTATATGAACCCGAATACTTTAAAGACAAACGATTGATGGTTTCGATCTTTATGTCTCCTATCAACGTACACGTTACGCGCTATGCGTTAAGCGGAATCGTAAAATACAGCCAATATCATCCTGGGAAATACCTAGTAGCATGGCATCCTAAAGCGAGTTTGGAAAACGAACGTACCACAGTAGTGGTTGACAACCCTATTTTCGGGGAAGTGATGTACCGTCAAATTGCTGGTGCCTTGGCTAAACGTATTGTAAACTACGCTAAAGTTGGTTCACAAGCAATTCAAGGTGAAGATGCTGGTTTTATTAAATTTGGATCTCGTGTTGATTTGTATTTGCCATTAGGGACAGATATCAATGTGGTTTTAAATCAAAAAGCTGTAGGTGCTAAAACAGTGATCGCTGTAAAATAAATAAAATCGTAGTATGGATCGTTTAGATACTGAATTTCAAATGGCTTATCAAAAGATTTCGGAGCAGGCTTCACATCTGCCCCCTGATACCATGTTGAGTATTTATGCCTACTACAAACAAGCGACAGAAGGAGAGATTCACAAACGCTTTCCATCTTTACAAAATGATTTGATCAACGCCTTTAAGTTTAATGCCTGGTCTCAGATAAGTCACTTATCTAAAGAAGAAGCCAAACAAGCCTATATCGATCTTGCCAATTCAATTTTTAACAAATGAAGCTACACGCAATTCCCTTTTTCGTATTAACATCCTTAATCGTCTTGTCAACTTCCTGTCAGGAGAAAAAAGAATTGCAGGAAGTACAGATTCCAGATGCTATCATTTTTAAAAAAGAAAAAAAATCGGCTTTTCCGAATCCAAAAACGATAAAAACCAATAGCGGTCCCTTTCAAATGGAAGGACTTAAATACCAATACGAAGATTTTAAAGATTTTCTAGAACCTGAAAACATCTATTTGCATTACGCCAAACACCATTTGGCTTACGCAAATAACTTAAATAGAACCATCATAGGCACCCCTTTAGAAAAAAGATCGATAGAGGTGGTTTTAGGCAGTACAGACATCGAACATCCGTTATTAAAAAGCTATAGCGGTGGTTATTACAACCACAACATCTATTGGAAGAGCATCTGCAAAGATACCGACAGCAAACCAAGTGCTGAATTACTCACTTTGATCAACCGCGATTTTGGATCTTTAGACGGCTTTAAAGAAAAGTTTAAACAATTGGCCAATCAGCAAATCGGATCCGGTTGGGTTTGGTTGATGTTTAGTACCGATAAACTGATACTGATCAGTACACCCAACGAAGACAATCCGCTAATGCCGATGTATAAGGTGCCTGGCATACCCATTTTGGCTATTGACCTTTGGGAGCACGCCTACTACCCCACTCACAACAACAATAGAAAAGAATATATCGACCGTTTTGTCGAACACATCAATTGGAATGAAATGAGCCGTTTAGTAGCCCCACCGGTTGAAGTGGTTCCCACCACAGAAACAACAGCAACCGCAGCACCGAAAAAGCCCCTTGCACGACCAAAACCGGTAACAACTCCTAAACCCGATACGACCCCTAGTCCGAATTAATACAAAAGCCTTTTATCGTCAGTTAAAAGGCTTTTTGCATGTATGATCACAACAGAAATAAGAATACATGCTACTGCCCGAATTACACTACAACAAGCAAGCTCCCCACAAATACTTCACCTACTTCGGTTGTATTAATCCGCTGTCAACCAGCAGCATTTTACTCTAATCCGCAATAGTATGTACTACTAAAGCAATACCCACCTTACCCCTTATTACAAAAAATTAACGTAATCACTTTATATTCAATGAATTAAAAATTAAGCGGTGATTTTTAAAAAATTTTAAATCAATAGATTTCTTATCCATAATATTTTAATCAAAAAAACCCAATATAAACCAATTAAAACTCAAATAAAACAACTATTAAAGGATAAAATCACTAATTTTTAACAACAATAAACACTTTAAATTCATTCATTTTTTTATATTTGAATATAGAGTCGGTCAAATACTTTAAACAAGCTCCCCTTCCTTTCACCCCTTGGTGAATTTGTGAAAATTTTTCTACACGATGTTGATTAAAAGTAAAACACAACATCGGCTTCGACGGTTACTAATCTTAAGGATTAGGAAGAACAAATTGATAAAACTAAAAAAAGCGGTATCAAGAAGCTTTTTAACCGCTTTTCAAACTGCGATTGGCTACTGATCAAATCGAGGTAACCCGATAAAAATAATATCGAAGTTTCTTTAGCCGTCTACCAACAAAACCACATCGTAGTCCAAAACTTGGTAATAGCGCATTAGCACTTGGTATAGCACCGCCAACTACAGTAACACGAATCCCTATTAGCATCTTATTGTTTTGCATCAACCATTCAAAAAAGCAGCATAGGACTGCAGTAAATTATATATGAACCATGACAAACAACAAAAAATTCAAAATTTGCCTGACCTTAGCAGGAGCTGTATCTGCAGGAGCCTATACAGCTGGAGTAATGGATTACCTCTTGGAAACTCTAGAGCTTTGGGAACAAGCCAAAAAGAAAAATAGAACGCTGGGAAAAAAGCACCCTAAATACGATTTTTCCGTACCGATGCACGATGTCGAACTCGATGTAATCAGTGGTGCTTCGGCTGGTGGAATAACCGCCTCACTTGCCTTATTAAACCTGATTGATTCCGAGTACCAACCGGTAAACCGCAACAATACAACGGGTAAGAATAATCGCTTTTACCAAAGTTGGGTTGAGATGGGCGACGATGAACAAGCGACTACTTTCGAAAAATTACTCAATACCAATGATCTCAAAAAACTTGCAAAAGGACAAAAACCACAGGCCCTGCTCAATACCGATCCGATAGACTTAATAGCCAATCAAGCCATCAATATAGAAACGATAAAAAACTATCCTGCCTATGTTTCGCACAATATGGACTTAGTACTGACAACCACCAATTTGGATGGGATAAACTTTAAAATAAATTTTGATGGCAATGATAGCAGCGGGTCTGTAATCACTAGTCACGCTGCTTTTTTTCGGTATAAATTGGCTAACAAACAATTTAAAAAAGGCATACCTCATGCCGAAGAGTTGTATTACGTACTCGATTTAAATCAGCCTAAACACCTTAATTACCTCAGGGAAGCTACATTGAGCACAGCCGCGTTTCCGCTTGCTTTAAAACCGAGGGAAGTCGCCATCTCGCAAAAGTACATCGCGCGTTATCCCAAATACATTTTTGGCACCACTACTGGTATTCAGCCCGTACTACCTTCTGATTCGGATTATCAATACCACGCCATCGACGGCGGATTGATCAATAACGAACCCTTTGCTTTGGCCTTAAAAGTTTTTAGGGAGAAATCGCCTATCCAATTCGTCAAAGAGCAATACGCCATCATTATGATAGACCCCTTTCCAAATAAGGATCACAACAGTTCAAAAGAAGTTGCTTCAACAGATGTCATCTCTGTCGTTAAGCGGATGTTTAAATCGCTTCGCAATGAGGTGATGTTTAATCGGTCGGGGATTTTGGATGCCATCAATACAAAAAACAACAGTAAGTTTTTAATTGAGCCGGTGCGCAAACACCAAGTTGATGGCGTATTAACCCGTGCAGAGAACGATTTGGCCACAGCGCCACTAAGCGGTTTTGCCGGTTTTATCGACAAGTCTTTTAGAAAACACGACTTTGAATTAGGTCGCCATAATTGTCAGACATTTCTCAGATATCACTTCAACTTACCCGAAGAGACCCTCCAAGAAAAATTAAACGCTCAACCTACTGTACAAGCTAGTCATCGCTTTGAAATATTCGTAGAAAACGACAGCTCAAACACCTCCAAACGCTTTCCTATTATTCCAGATTTACGGGTACTTAGAGCGAGTACCCACGAAGTTGACCAAGCACAGTACGGTTCCGACGCCCAACTACAGTTCCCCGAGTATCCCAGCATTACCGAAGCTTATTTTTGCAAAAAATACCAGAAACTACTGCGAAAACGCATTGAATTGTTAGCAAACTGTTTACTACCTCATTTTTGGTTTTCCGTTGCCAACAAACTGTTTCTTAAAAATAAATTATCCAAAAAATTAGAAAAGATTTTACTTGAAAAACTAAGAATAGCGCAGTTGATAAAATAAAGTTCCCGCTTAAATTTGGATCCCCATCATTCTTAATCAAAACCATTTCAAATATTAATCAACTGTTCAAAAGGGATCTAGTAGCTGAAATTAAAGAAATTCAAAAACTAAATTTTATAAATTATGAAAAAAAAACTTAGACTACTATTGATTATCATGATGCTTCCAATAGGTTTTTTTGCACAAGAAAACGAGTTTGAATACGAATTGAACCCTAAAGAAAAAGAAGGCTGGATCATCGATAAAAAAGGAAATAAGATCGAAGGTATTGTTAAGTTGATGGGGAGTTTCGACAGACCTTGGATCAATCAACAGAAGGTAAGATTCATAGCGAAGACTTCTATAGATCCGAATAAAAAACGTCAAAAACTACAACTGCTTGATGTCAATGATTTACAAGCTTATGCAGCTTATGACCAGGATGTGTTGCGACAATTCGAACTCATCAAGTATACCAATTTTCGCGAAGCCAATAAAGGTCGAGAAAGCGGCGGTATTGGCGGTAAAATTAAAGCATTAAATAACCTGACAGCCTCTACTGCTATGGCTGAAACTATTGTAAAAGGCCCCATCACTGTCTACAAACTATACGGAATACCCACTTCAATTGCTGCCAATTCCGATGAAATACAGCAAATGGAAAAGGACATTAGAAACATTAAAATGAATCCCAGTATTTTAGTTGCTAAAAACAGTGGAAAAGTAGAGCCACTAAGCAGTAAAAACTTTAAAAAACTGACCGAGGATTGTGAGCATGTACGAGCAAAAATGTTACAAAATGAATATGCTAGTTACCGTGTAGAAAAAGAAGAAAAAAAACGCAGTAAAATAGGTAGTCTCATCAAAGATGAAGCTGAATTAGACAGTGCTAAAATTCAAAATATGGCCGTAGAAATCTTTACAGATTATAATGCCAACTGTTCTAAATAAGGCAAAAATGCAGCTGTTCATTAAATAAAAAAACACTTCATAAAACCAGCAGAGGCTATCTTAAAAGATAGCCTCTAATCTATATAAATCTTATTCGAAACCTTTTTATCAAACCTCATAGCTTCTAAAACCCCATCTTCTAACTCGACGTCTAGGGAGGTATTTTTCCCTTTTCCAGAGAAACAACATTTTTATTGACCGTTTAGACTGTGTAAAATTTTTGCGTAGTTCCCATTTACGAAAGTAAGACCATGATTACTTCCAACCCTAACCTAGAAAAATTTAAACAAAAAAGGCGTTATAAACCAAGTTGAAAACATCAAGATCAATAAGATATAATATAGCAAATAACTTCGATCTAGTGTGTTATTTTTATCTAAATATAACTTTATAAGGATTTTCTTTCTAGGGTAATAATAACATAGAAAGCTAACTACAATCAACAACAGCATGACACCCACAGGAAATAATTCAAATTTAAAATATTTTTGTTTAGTGGTTAAATACAGGATCTCCAATAGAAACCCTACAGCTGAGGCAAATAAAACTCCAACAACAAAAGCTGCATGATGAAAAGCATCAAAATCTTTCCACTTCATATAAATGGAATAAACTATATAAAAAAGTGTGTCTAAAAATTTAATCATCAATTCCCAATTTTTGTCTTGCCCAAGGCTTAAACGTATTTTGATACCAAGGTATTCGCGCTACTCCATTTCTCCCTAAACCTTCATAACCAATAGTCCAAGGAATTGATATCACTAGCAGGGTAAATGCCCTAATATTTTTTTGGAAGCAAACTCGATTCAATATGCTGTATTTCCCATATACCACACTGATGATCTTCACTTATATAAATAAGAGGCTATCTGATAAAGATAGCCTCTTATTTATAATATCATACACGACTCACGAATCCCGATTAAAACGGCACATCGTCATCATCTGGTGCAGAACCAAAAACGTCTTGACTCGAAGGTAAACCTTGTGTAAAACTATTGGTATCATCTGCATTCATCCGCGATGGTAATTCGTCAAACGACATAAAGTTATCCTCCAGGTTGTCAAACTTACCCAATTTTCCAATAAATTTTAGTCGAATATTCTCCAATCCACCATTTCTGTGTTTGGCGATGATAAATTCGGCTTGTCCGTCTGTAGGACTGCGCTCTTCATCATCCCATTCTTCGATTTTATAGTACTCTGGTCGATAGATAAACGATACGATATCCGCATCCTGCTCAATCGCTCCAGACTCCCTTAAATCCGATAGTAACGGTCTTTTAGAGGTTCCACGGGTTTCCACCGCACGCGATAACTGCGACAGTGCTATTACCGGTACACTCAACTCTTTTGCCAAGGCTTTTAAGTTACGCGAGATCGTAGAGATCTCCTGTTCCCGGTTTCCTCCTCCTTTTCCGTTTCCTCCTGCAGTCATCAACTGCAAATAATCAATCACAATCAATTTGATTCCGTACTGCGACGTTAGACGTCGTGCTTTGGCACGTAAATCAAAAATAGAAAGTGACGGTGAGTCATCGATAAATAAAGGGGCACGTTCTAAATCTTTTACTTTGACGTTT
Source organism: Flavobacteriaceae bacterium UBA1682 (assembly GCA_002320285.1). Classification (GTDB taxonomy): domain Bacteria; phylum Bacteroidota; class Bacteroidia; order Flavobacteriales; family Flavobacteriaceae; genus Flavobacterium. Next base: position 78,076 of record DCKE01000021.1, read on the forward strand.
AGCTGTTCCCACTCGTGTTTTTCAAGTTTCCCCGTTCTTAATTTCTCCGATGACAATCCGGTCTCCGACGATATCAAACGCGTAATCAACTGCACAGAAGACATCTCCAAGGAGAACAAAGCGACAGCGTGATTGGACTGGATCGCAATATTTCTAGCCATCGATAATACGAAGGCGGTTTTACCCATACCTGGACGTGCAGCAATAATAATTAAATCACTGGGTTGCCATCCTGAGGTCAATTCATCTAATTTATGAAAACCGGTAGCAATTCCGCTTAGTCCCTCTTTATTTCCAATCTCTTCAATTCTTTTCTTAGCCTGAGCCACCAAGGACTGAGCGGTTTCGGAACTCTTCTTGATATTCCCTTGAGTCACCTCGTACAAACGCGATTCTGCCTTGTCTAAAAGATCAAAAACATCGGTAGTTTCATCATAAGAATCTTCAATGATTTCATTGGAAATCTTAATCAAACTACGTTGAATAAACTTCTGTAAAATAATACGGGAGTGAAATTCAATATGCGCAGAAGAGGTAATTTTCTGAGTCAGTCCAATTAAATAATAATCACCTCCAACTAAATCCAGTCGAGCATTTTTTCTCAATTGGGTCGACACGGTCAATAAATCTATCGGTTGATTTCCGACAAACAACTGATCGATCGCTTCAAATATATAGCGATGTGCTTCTTTATAAAAGGCTTCCGGCTGAAGAATGTCAATTACTTCATCGATCCCTTTTTTATCAATCATCATGGCTCCTAAAACCGCTTCTTCTAACTCGACGGCTTGAGGAGGTATTTTTCCCTTTTCCAGGGAAATAACATTTTTGTTGACAGGTTTAGACTGTGTAAAATTTTTGACTTGTTCCATATTACGAAAGTAAGGCTTTTTTCATTATTAATCCCATTGAATTTATACACAAATGGACGTTAAAAACTCTGTTGGAATTGTTCACAACAAAAAAATCCGAAGCAAGCTTCGGATTTCAAATATGATTTATAATCAATTACTCTTTAAACTCGCCCATGTTAGCGTATTTATCCATACGTTGATTAATTAATTTTTCTGTTGATAACTTTTTTAGCTCGTCATAAGTTTCCACAATATATTTCTGAACGGTTTCGAAAGTTTTTTCACGATCATAATGTGCTCCTCCCAATGGTTCCGGAATGATATCATCGATCATTTTATTTTTCTTCATATCGAAAGAAGTCAATTTCAAAGCTTCTGCAGCCTGTTCTTTAAACTCCCAACTTCTCCATAAAATCGACGAACACGATTCTGGTGAAATTACCGAATACCAAGTATTTTCCAACATAAACACACGATCTCCTACACCTATTCCCAATGCTCCTCCTGAAGCACCTTCACCGACAATAATTGTGATGATTGGCACTTTAAGTCTAAACATTTCAAATATATTTCTAGCGATTGCCTCACCTTGTCCACGTTCTTCTGCTTCCAAACCTGGGTATGCACCTGGTGTATCGATCAAAGTAACTACTGGTATTCCAAATTTCTCTGCCATACGCATTAAACGCAAGGCTTTACGATATCCTTCGGGATTTGCCATTCCAAAATTGCGGAACTGACGGGTTTTGGTATTAAAACCTTTTTGCTGACCGATAAACATATAAGATTGATCACCTATTTTACCTAATCCACCAATCATCGCTTTGTCATCTTTAACATTTCTGTCTCCGAAAAGCTCTAAGAAAGTCGGACCACATAAGGCACGGATATAATCCAGCGTATAAGGACGACTCGGGTGTCTTGACAATTGTACTCTTTGCCAAGCCGTTAAGTTTTTATAGATATTCTTTTTGGTTTCTTCCAGTTTTTTCTCAATCTGCTTGCAAGTAGTTGATACGTCAACGTCAGACTCTTCACCAATTAAATTACATTTATCCAATTGCTCTTCGAGTTCTTTTATTGGCAGTTCAAAATCTAAATATTCCATTCTTCGAGAAAAATTTTTAGTTCAGTTTAAGCGACAAAGATAAAGTTTTCCTCCTCATTGCAAAGACTAATTTTTAATTACTTTGGTTTTTTTTGCGTTCTTGACAATTCCGTTGAGAATTACTGTCGATAATATCAATAAAGCACCGATATAAAATGCAGGAGTCATTTTTTCACTATCCTTAAAAATCAACACCGCTAATAAGATACCATAAACAGGCTCCAAATTGATGGTCAGCATCACCGTATAAGGCGATAAAAACTTCATCACCTTTACCGAAGCCAAAAAAGCATAGGCCGTACAAAAAGACCCTAACAAGATCAGCCACAGCCAATCAGAAGATTGTACTGTAAAAAATTCTTTGGTAAAACCACCGGAGATCGCAAGGAAAATAGTCAACACCAACAAACCACCAAGTAGTTCATAAAAAGTAATGATTCCCGCCTCGTGTTTTTGTGCAAACTTACCGTTGATGATTGAAAAAACAGCGGATAAAAAAGCCGAAATCAACCCTAAAACGATGCCGGTTATATATTGGGTTTCTACACTAAAAATAATACTCAATCCAAGTATAACGATCAGTCCAAAGACCACTTCATACCAAACGACCTTTCGCTTATAAAAAATAGGTTCTAAAATCGAAGCAAAAAAGGCACCCGTAGAAATACAGGCTAAAGTAACCGATACATTGGAAGCTTTAATAGCCCCAAAAAAGGTTAACCAATGCACAGCGATGACGATACCCGCTAATAAAAAAAGTGCAATACTCTTTTTAGAGCTCGTCATTTGACGTTTAGTCATCAGAAAATAAACAAATAAACAACTGACTGCAATAGCGATGCGATACCATACTAATGGCAAAGCCTCTAAGGAAATCAGTTGTCCTAAGACCGCTGTAAATCCCCAAATAAAAACAATAAAGTGTAAATTTAAATAGCTTTTTAAATTATCTCCTAGCATTTCTCAATAAAATTATAGCTAATATTCCAAAGGAAATATTGGAAAACCAAACGGCAAATAAAGGGGGTATGGTAGACGCTTCAGCCAAGGTTCCGAAAATTTTGTCGAAGAAAATATAAGTAAAGGCCAAGGATATTCCCACTGCGAGATTTACTCCCATTCCTCCTCTTCTTTTCATGGAAGAAACCGATACTGCTATAATCGTCAATATAAAGGTAGATACCGGAACACTGTACTTTTTATATTTCACAACCAAATACGAATTGATATTGGCAGACCCGCGCATGGTTTCGCGTTCGATAAACTTATTGAGTTCACCTAAGGTCATGGTTTCTGCCGCATAAACAGCCGGGGTCAAATCCTCGATATCAAAATCGAGTTTAAGGTCTTTGGTTTCTGCTTTTTCCAAAACATCCCCCATTTCACCAATCGTACGTTTGTTATAGGAAGATAAGGTATAGTCTTTTTTCTCTGGATTCCATGTTATCCTGCTCGATTTAATTTTATACAACAGTTTATTGTCTTTAAACTTCTCTAAGGTAAAATTAAAACCCGTTTTGGTTTCAAAGTTAAAATTGCTGACATATATAAACTCATTCGGACTAATCTGCTTATATACATTCTGCGTCTCACGAACCTCAGAATTTCTTTTTAGGTATTTGTATTTAAAATCATTGTATCCCACACTGGCTTTTGGAACCAAAATAAGCCCCATCAACAAGGCAAAAACAGAGATTAGAGTTGCTCCTACTATATAAGGTCTTAAAAACCGATTAAAGGAAATCCCCGAACTCAAAATAGCGATCACTTCGGTGTTATTAGCCAACTTTGACGTGAACCAAATCACCGATAAAAACAACAAAATCGGAAAAAGCATGTTGGCAAAATAGATGGTGAAATCCAAATAATAAGCCAATACACTAGCGAGAGGTACTTTATTTTCTAATATTCGATTGATTTTTTCCGATACATCTACTACAATTCCAATAGGAATAAACAGCAACAACATCACGGTAAACGTTCCCAAATAACGCTTAAGAATATACCAATCAATTATTTTCATAGGTCGTTTTTATTTTCTTTTAATGGTTCTATGGCAATGCAATTCAACAACACAGCAAAGGCGCTCAGCAGCAAATCAATTACCACGGACTAAATATATAAAATTGTCTGATCTTACAACTATAATCTCTGCCCTAATTGTTTGACCATTTTATCTTTCCAAGTAGCAAAAGTGCCCGCTAAGATTTGTCTACGTGCCTCGCGAACCAACCACATATAAAACCCAAGATTGTGAATGGTTGCAATTTGTTTACCCAAATATTCATTAGCGGCAAACAAATGGCGCAAATACGCCTTAGAATATTCTAAATCCACATAAGTATGTCCCATTTCATCAATAGGAGAAAAGTCATCTGCCCATTTTTTGTTTTTGATATTGATAATACCCTGTGAAGTAAATAACATCCCATTTCTCGCATTACGCGTAGGCATCACACAGTCAAACATATCTATTCCCAAAGCGATGTTCTCCAAGATATTGATTGGAGTTCCCACTCCCATCAAATAACGCGGTTTGTCTTTGGGTAAAATATTTGTAACTATTTCAGTCATTTCATACATTTCCTCAGCCGGTTCACCAACCGATAATCCACCGATAGCATTGCCTTCTGCTCCTGCATTAGCGATGTATTCAGCTGATTGCGCTCTCAAATCTTTGTATGTACTCCCTTGAACAATTGGGAAAAAGGTTTGGTCGTAACCGTATTTAACAGGTACTTTTTCCAAATGCGAAATACAACGATCCAACCAACGGTGAGTCATGTGCATCGAACGTTTCGCATAACGGTAATCACATGGATATGGCGTACATTCATCAAAAGCCATAATAATATCAGCTCCAATGGTACGTTGAATTTCCATAACGTTCTCCGGGGAAAAGAAATGGTAAGATCCATCGATATGAGATTTGAATTTGACCCCCTCTTCTTTAATCTTTCTATTATCAGAAAGAGAGTATACTTGAAAACCGCCACTATCCGTTAAGATATTACGGTCCCAATTCATAAATTTATGTAGACCTCCAGCTTTTTCTAAAATAGCGGTTTGTGGTCGTAAATATAAATGATAGGTGTTTCCTAATATAATATCTGGATTGATATCGTTCTTTAGCTCACGTTGGTGTACGCCTTTTACCGTAGCGACAGTCCCAACCGGCATAAAAATTGGAGTTTCAATAACTCCGTGATCAGTAGTTAATTTTCCAGCTCTTGCTCTGGATTGTGGATCGGTATGTAATAAATCGAATTTCATATAGCCTTTTTACAATCGGCAAAGATAATTGAAATCTCGGGAAACTACGATTTATTTTATGCAGATTTGTTTGTTAGCAGATTGGTCCATTTGCAAAATTGCGGATTTGTTTTAAAACGGGTTAAAAACCTAGCTACTTTCAATTTAAGAGCACCATGACGGTTTCAGTTAGCCGATTCTCGACATTATTTAAATTTTACGCAAAATCAACCACACCACTATAGGAGCTCCCAGTATTGAAGTAATCGCATTGATTGGCAAAACAAAAGCCTGCCCGGGAAATTGAGTTATCATATCACAAAGCAACATCAGAATTGCTCCGATCAACATCGAGGCAAAAGTCAGGTATTTGTGACTGGTTGTTTTAAATAAAAGTCGGGCGATATGAGGAACCGCCAAGCCAATAAAAGCGATAGGTCCAGCAAAAGCAGTTGAAGCCCCCGCTAGCACACTGGTTGCTAAAATAATAAACAATCGAGCTCGTTTAACCGGTATTCCCAAACTGGCTGCATAACGCTCTCCCAGCAGCATTGCATCCAATGCTTTAATGGATTTAAAACCCAATGCCAAACCCACTATTATAGCCACAGCAAAAAGAGCTACTGCTTGCCAATCTAAATTTCCCAGACTTCCCATCGCCCAAAACGTATATCGTTTCAATTGTTCAGCAGAACTAAAATAAGTCAAAACCCCTACGACAGCACTGGCAAAACTGCCAAACATCAGTCCAACAATTAATAAAGTCATCGAATCCTGAACCTTTTGAGCCAACAACAATACCAATAATAAGATCGAAAAACTCCCCAATACAGAAGCTCCTACAATACCGGTCGACGAAATAAAGAAATCCTGTAGATAAACAGGAAGAAACGATGCGCCCAAGATAACAAAAGCGACACCTAAACTCGCACCGGAACTCAACCCCAACACATAGGGTCCAGCCATCGGATTTCGGAATAGCGTTTGCATCAACAAACCACTTACCGATAAGGATACTCCTACAAGTATTGCAATAATCGCTTTAGGCAATCGATAATTCAAAACGATATACCGCCAACTCTCTTTCTCTATATCTTGACCCAACAGCAAATACACCACTTGCTTAAACGGTATTTGTATGGCACCAACACTGATATTTGCTATAAAAAAGAACAACAAAATCGGTAGTAAGCACCAAATATAAAAAGTGATTGAAAATTTTAGTTTTTTAAACATGTATTATTGTAGCTTTTCATAAAAAGTCCTTTGATAATTTGGAAAAATCTCCGGGTGAAGTATCGAAACCAAATCTTTTAAAACCAGATCCGGTCGTGTGGGACCTAATTCGTAAAACAGCACCCCGCCAGTCTTCCCTTTTTTTGCTGAAAAAGAGTAGACCCTATCTTTCTTAAACGCTTCAAAGTTGGCGTAATGGGGATTCGCTTTTTTCAATTGCTCTTTGGTCTCAAATTGAGCGGGATTAATCCAAAAATCTGCCTTTTGAGCTTTGTCATAAACCGCCTCAAACGACAAAGACAAACTTCCCGTGCCTTCGCTTTGACTCCATAGATAATTGGCTTGGGCATCTTTAAAAAACACTGCGGCCCAACTTTCTCCCTGTGGCAAATACCAAACATCTTGATACATCGCGCCGCTCAAAACCGTAGGTCGTTTCTCAATGGAGCTAATTTCTTTTAAGGTTTGATTGTAATTGTCTTCAATAGATTTAAAAGTAGCCGTAGCCAGCTCACTCTTATCATACAAAACCCCGAAAAACTTGATCCATTCGGCCTTGCCCAATGGTGTTTGCTCTGCCCAATCCCCATTGTAGATCACAGCCATTCCTGCCTGCTCTAAACTTTTTAAAACCTTATTATTACCATCCATTCCAAATGCGACTAAGGCCTCAGGATGAATATCCAATATGATCTCGGTATTCAACAACTCATTTTGTCCGATTTCACGAATTTTCCCCGCATCCACTTGTTTTCGGATCACTTCAGAAGAGATATAATCTAAACCGGGAAACCCCTGAAGTGTTGCGAGTTCACCTAGAATTTCTATGGCAGGCAAATGCGTTGTTGACGTCACTAAAACCGACTTGATCGGTACAGAGATTGACGGATATTTTGACAGAGAGTCCGGTAAAGCATTCCCGCCTCGTTTTAAAACATACACCAAATCTTCGGTAGCTCCTGGCCATGGTCGCGTAACCTTTAATATCGAAAAATCATCATAGTCATACAATTCAAATCCATCGGCATGTGTTATAGCATTTTGAACAGCTGTGGTTTTTTTTACTACTTCCCTTTCTTTGCAACTGACTGCTACAAATAAAAACAATACAAACAATCCTGGAAATACTTTTTTCATTGGTAATGATTTTTACAAATGTAGGTTTATTTTGCGAAAATATAAATGCAGACTGCTAGAGTTTGTATCTTTGCAAACTTCGATTTTAGCTTTATATTTTTTATTTAGACCTCCAAAAGGCGGAGATTTGAAATTAAAAAAACAAAATTGATGATTATCAGTAAAAAAAAGGGAAGAAAACTTGTTATTTTAATAATTCAGTATAATTTTGAAAAAACAAAATAATGTTTATATTTTGTTAAAGCGAAATATATAGTTAACGACTCAATATTGATTCAACACAAAACCAATTTATAAAATGAAAAAAATAATTCTTTTAGCACTATCTGTTACCTTTTTTATTTCATGTAGCAAATCGGATGATCCATTTGTAGGAGAAATCAAGAAAAATAATTACAGCAATACCATCTTAATGTTAAATGAAGGTAATTTCGGTTTATCAAACTCCAGTATTGACATTGTAAGTAATACCCTTACCAATCAAAAACACGATGCCTATACCAAAGACGACTCAGTATTAGGAGATGTTGCTCAAAGTATTGGTTTTTTAAATGACAAAGCTTTTATCGTTGTAAATAACTCCAATAAAGTAGAAGTTGTTAATCGTTATACTTTCGAATCTTTAGGTACTATTACCGAGAAAATCGCACAACCTCGTTATGTTGCTTTTGCATCTGGCAAAGCTTATGTTACCAATGCCGCTAGTCAATCTATTACTATATACAGTGCAGATAATTACGAGTATATCAAAGAGATTAAATTAAATGGTCCCGTAGAGCGTATTATCTCTGAGAACAATAAGATATACGTTCAGAAAGCTGCTTATAGTGTAGGTAATGAAATTGTAATTATCAACACGAGTTCAGACGAAATTTCAAAAACCATTAAAGTTAATGATGCCTTGCAAGATATCGTTGCTAATACGGGATTTGTTTATGCGATCAGCAGTATACCTACGCGTACGAATTACTATAAAATCAATGCTGAAGTTGATACTGTGATGACTACATTTACTTCAACTAAAGTTGTAAACGGTCAGAAATTGAGAATCGACCAAAACAAACTTTACTATGTGTCGAACAATGAAATCTACTCTTGGGAACCTTTAGCTAAAACAGTTGATTACAAACCATTGTTTTCGATCAAAGGATCTGGATATGGTTTTCTTTATGCGTTTGACGTTATTGATGGCCGTATATTTACAGCTGATGCGTTGGATTTCAAATCAAAAAGTGCGGTTACTGTATATAATTTAAAAGGAGAAAAAATAACAGAATTTGAAGGCGGAATTGCGACTTCAAGTTTTTATAAAAACTAATCTCGCACAAATCATAAAAAAATGCTTTCCAAAATTGGAAAGCATTTTTTTATGGCAAAGAATTTGATTATATTTAAACAAAGGGATAACTAAAAACCACCACTAAACCCATAATTTATTTTGACAACACCTAAACCCGCAAACTCCTCGAAGAAGAACCTGATGATTATTGGTATAAGCGTGCTTTTTATGATTCCACTAGGTCTGACCCTGGCTACGATGAAAAAAAACAAAGAACAAGAAATTCAGCCTGAAAACAGTATACTTGTTGCCGATCCTAAAACCACTGCCGAAACAGAAAAGGCTTTGCAATTATTATCGACACAAGTAAACAAAGGATTAGATTCCATTAAAAACAACCATGATGAAAAATAATTACAAAAATAATTACAAAAATATTTTAGGAATATTAGGGCTCTCATTGATAAGCTATTCTGCATTGGCTCAAACGGAGTTCAATAAGTTTGAAGATCTGGACAATGTCAGTACCATCAGTGTAAACAAAAAAATGTTTGACATGATGTCTAACGTAAAAATTGACACTTCAAACAAAGAAAACCAAGCTTACCTCAACCTGATAAAAAAATTAGAAACCCTTAAAGTATACTCGACAAAGAATACGGCCTTAAGCGCTGAAATGAAAACAGCAGCCGAAAACTTTGCGACTGCCAAAACTTTTGACAATCTAATGACTGTTACAGATAAAGGAGCCAAGGTGAAAATCTATGTTAACCCAGGTGCAACTGCTAGCAACATCAAACAATTGTTGATGTTTTCAGACGGATCAGGACAAACCGAAACCGTGATACTGATGCTGACAGGTAATTTTAGCTTGGATGAAATTTCGGCAATTACCGATAAGATGAATCTTCCAGGTGGATCTGCCTTGAAAAAAGCCTCCAATCAATAAAATGAAAACTCCCTTATAGGGAGTTTTTTTATGTCTTATTGCTATTTTTTAATACGCTTAATTGCTGTTTTAGTGCTGCTGGTAAAACGTATTTTGACAATTTCAATTAAAAATGAATACTGGCTTTCCAGAGCCTTTTGATCTATGCGTCAAACCTATTGTATTCTTTTATAAATAAACGTATAAAAATCCTCCTCTTTCAACTCCGGGATTCTTCCTTCTACTCCATTATCGTCATAAAAACCCTGAATAGCAAGTTTGGATGCTGTCAACTCTTTGATATAATATTTGATGACAGAATCTGATCCTATAGTTGCACCACCTCCTTTACTTATAGTAGTCAGCACATTATCAACAATTTCATAATTTACAGTACTGATTTTAACTTCAGCACAATCCTTGCCTCGAAAAGACGATTGTAAAAAAACTAAATCCGATTTAAATTCGACAAAGGTTTTAGCTACACAAGGTTCTTGTATTAAAATTTTAGATATATCGGTGTTTTCAGCATCGTTATAATCTACCAACAACCATTTTCCAACAATTGCCTCTTGATAGGTCACTATAGTAGCACTATCATCACTACCGCAAGATGTTAGAAACGCAAATCCTAAAAAAAGAAATAGAATTTTTCTCATAATTTACTGTTTTTTGAATAAAAAGCAAAATTAGCGCTTATATATTTAAAAACAAATAAAAAATTATATTATTTTTAACATTAAAAACAGGAATGCATAAAAAATTAAATTTGTATATGTTTTACCATACACGAAAATACATAGCAGTTTATAAACCAGAACTAATTTGAGATTCGTTAAATATTCGCACTTATTTTAAGTATTACCCGCCTTACCTAAAAGCGTTTTTAAATGAGGTGCAAAGTCCAATCCCCATCGATTGACAGCTTGCACTATAGGCAATGCCTCCCTACCTATCGACGTAATAGCATATTCTACTTTTGGTGGTACTTCGGGATATATCTGTTTTGATACGATACCGTGAAATTCCAATTGCTTTAACTGCTCGTGTAAAACTCGCTTGGTTATATCTGGTATAGCTTCCATCAAATCCTTTGGTCTGCAGATGCCTTTGCTGATTTCCTGTAGTATACAAAATTTCCATTTTGAAAGGATTACCTCCAAGGCAATTCCGGTTCCACACTCAAAATCTAAGGGTATTTTTCGCTGATACATAACACTTTAATTTGAGTAAAAATACAAATAATTAAATCAATCTATCGACATCATTGCAATATCCCCAAAATTTTGATCGTGCTGAATTTATCACTTAGATAGAATTTTATCCCTTATTGCGCAGCAGCACGAAGTCCTTTAATTTTGTACTATAAATCAAATCATTATGAAAAAACTGGTCGTTGTCACCCACCCTCAAATAGAAAATTCGCTGATAAACAGCCGTTGGATTTCGGAATTGCAAAAATATCCCGATCAATTTACCGTGCATGAGTTATACGACAAATATCCCGACGGAATAATAAATGTTGAAGACGAGCAAAAACTAGTCGAAGCACACGATATTATTATTTTTCAATATCCCTTGTATTGGTTTAACTGCCCGCCTCTTTTAAAGCAATGGCTTGATGAAGTATTATTACACGGTTGGGCATATGGGTCTACTGGCAACAAGATGCAAGGCAAAAAAATAGCCTTAGCCATAACAGCTGGTATTAAAGAAATCGATTATCGCATAGATGGCTTATACGCAGGGACCATAAAACAGCTCTGCTTACCCTTTCAAATGACAGCACAATACATAGGTGCCGAATTAGTCGATATCTTTTGTTGGTATGATGTAGAACACCAACCTACAGCAGAAGTTATAGAAGACAGTGCTAAATCCTATATTAAATTTGCCCTTAGTCTTTCTTAAATGCAGGCTTATTTCACCCTTTGATAAGTTTTAAAAACAGTTTCAAAAGCGAAAAAATAATAAGCTGAAAAAGACTTTAAAATCCATTAAAATACCGAAATTTGTTAGGCTTTAACTGCTATAAAACTATATATGATATTATCACTTCTCCATGCACTGGTATTTGCTTTTTTGGGCCTACTCCATATTTATTGGGTGTTAGGCGGAACGTGGGGCATGATTGCCGCCGTACCAACTGATGAAAAAGGAAAACAACTGTTTAAACCCAGTAAATTTGGCACTTTAATAGTGGCTTTAGGACTATTTATTTTTGGATGTATCAATCTACTATATACGGAATGGATTGCCTCAGATCTTAAAATAATGTATTTAAAATACGGTATTTTGATGATCGCACTAATTTTTGGTCTGCGCAGTATCGGAGATTTCCGTTATGTAGGATTTAGCAAACGCTATAAATCATCTTTATTTGCACAATTGGACAGCAAGTACTTTTGTCCCTTATGTTTATTACTGGCTCTAACGCATCTTGTACTGTATGTATTTTAAGCCGTTTACCACAAATTAAGATGATAAAAGTAAAAAAAAAAGGATCCCTAAAACAGGGATCCTTTTTTTTACGTATATAAGATCTTTTCTAAAATATCCAAAACTTACTAAATTCCTAAAAACTTAAATGGTGCTGCTACTTTAAATTCTTTATTAGTTTTACCATTGTAGGTTTTGTAATCATCTAAACTCAATTTCATTACTTTTCCTTTACTGCTCAAGTCAAAATCTTTAAGATCTACCCAAAATGTATTTGGTGTTAATACCGTTTCAAAATAGTACACTAAATTCTTTTGATCGGAAACCGAACGCCAACGAGTCGAAGAGATATTAGGCTCTTGTTCAGACGAAATTCCAAACGGTACCGAGCAATTGCGAATTACACTAAAAACACTAGCTACAGCATGGCGTACATTATCTGTTTGAGGTATTGCATTGATATAGTAAGAAGCGCGAACAAAGCGATCCGCTGCGCGATTGGTACCCGGCAACATAATGGTTCCCGGAATTCCCTTCCAGTAACTGTTCAACGCCAATTGTTCATCAAATACAGGGGAATTGGTCATTACCGTATAAGACGCATCGTGATGGATCATCAATTTACCGTTGATGTACTCAAAAATAGCATTATCGCCTTGTGCATCAGAAATTGACAAATGTAGTGTAGTAAACTTTTGAGTGCCCGGTATATAATCGCTTACAACAACAAAAGGCTCCTTTTCCAAATATTTTACGGCTTCACCAACTGTAGCGAAATTATCCAATACATATTGAGCCCAGGTTGCAATTGAAATCCCTTTCTCACTACCCTTTCCATCGAATTTAGGATATTTTGACTCCACCAACCATAAAATATTGGCCACCAAACCCTTTTCATTCATACCATCTGCCGTAGCAATATCCCAGGCAGTACTAATAACACTACCGTATTTAGACTGCCAATTTACAGAATTTGGTCCTACCTCTCCACTGCGCTGCATTCCTCGTGGAAATACCCATAGATTAGCTTGGATATCATCTTTCCAATCCATCGATCGCGCCGTGATTACCGTTCCATTAGGCCCCTTATAGACCACTCGGGTACATGCGTACGAACTGTTCCAAAATCCGACAACCGTAAAAATTAAAAACAGTAAAAAAGGTGTAGCTTTTCTCATTTGTGTAGCATTTGTTATTGTTATAGTAAATATACTGATAATTAACGTTGGAACACAAGCAAAAAACACCCTTTTAGTTAATTTTAATTAAAACAAATGAAGTCGTACAATAAAAAAAATAAATTTCAGAAGATGCTAGCTGTTAAAAATCAAACCATTACTCAGATAGATAGGATCATTTAAAAATCAATTAAATAAGAATCGTAATGCAAATGGCTGTGAATTTCATACTTTTATCCGTTAATACTTAACGAACCATAAGATGACTTTGATTGATACCATCGAAAACTTCTCGCCTAAGACATGGATCATTTTTAGTCTGATTTCCAATATAGCGCTTTTTTTACTAGCTATCTCCCTGTATCTTCTTATCGACAAAAGCTGTAGTAAAGACAAATTGCAACGGAATGATCACCCAATTAGCCGCCCCGACATCTACCTGAGCCTGCTAACCGTACTGCTCAATAGTCTGCTGATGTTGCTGGCTGTTTACCTGTGGAAACTAGGTTTTTTAAGCTGGCAACACGACAATTCGTTAGCTACTATTATCCTGGAAACGCTGGTGATAATCTTAATCATGGACGTATTGATGTATGTTTTCCATTTTGTAGCGCATACTCCCTTTATTTATAAATTACTACATCGCAAACACCATGAACACAGCAGCACGAATTATTTAAGTCTTTTTGTACTGCATCCGTTTGAAACGGTCGGTTTTGGACTGATGATGATTTTGCTGTTTACCAGTTATAACTTCTCTGTTTATGCACTGTCGCTATATATCGCGATCAATCTCATCTGGGGAACCCTAGGTCATTTGAATCGAGAGTTTTTCCCCAAGTGGGCAGACTACTTTTTTTTGGGAACTACAAAATTCCACAACCAACATCATTTACATGAACAGCGTAATTTTGGTTTTTACACCACGATATGGGACCGCCTTTTCGGAACCTACAAAAAGTAATTTTATATTTATAGTAACCTATATGACAACATTAGAAAAGCGAGTGTACTCTAAAAACTTATTAGTAAGAATATCTTCGACTAATTGATCAATCGATCTTTTTTTTGATACCGTTAAAAGGAACGTTTCTAAATTGAAAAGCGATGGAGCGGTACTGAGATTATTATTCTATTTTTGTCGCCAACAAAGTAAACTCAAACAATATGTCAAAAACAAAACTTACCATAAACAACAACGGTTCGGTAAAAATCGAGGGCGATTTTGAAATCGTAGATAGAAATGGAGATGCTTATGGATTACAGGGAAGAACGGTACTCTCTATTTGTCGATGCGGACTTTCTAAAAACAAACCTTTTTGCGACGGGGCTCACAACGGTCATTTTGAGCATGAAGCGATTGCATTTGATCTTCCTCCTAAGAAAGTATAAGCACAATTAAAAAGCACACTTAACCGTGTGCTTTTTAATTTTAAGAAAATGCATAAACCCTTTTTCGGCAAAGCAAACCCTATTCCTATTTACCGTTTCAAGTCACAGACTGTTGTATTGGCCCCATATAAGTAAACTACAATACACTTAATGTGGTATTGCTTTGCCCTGTGGAGTCGGTTTATTGATCCCTAACTCCATGTGGGTTTGGTATCGTTCTAAATTCTAAAAATCTACGTGACGAAGCTTACATCAATTCGACGCCATGCAAATAGAAGCATGTCACATCAAAAGGCAGGGTAGTGTACTGATGAAAAAAGTCCAAAAAAAAAGCGCAACTAAATAAATAGTTACGCTTTTGGTGACCCGACTGGGGCTCGAACCC
>DCKE01000021.1:93287-93408 GCA_002320285.1 Flavobacteriaceae bacterium UBA1682
CCAACTGAGCTATCGAGTCATTATCCATTAAAATTTCAGTTTTTTTTATTTTAACAGTCCGAAGACTAAAAAAAAACACAGTACTGAATCTGCGTTTGTGACCCGACTGGGGCTCGAACCC
>DCKE01000021.1:93448-93696 GCA_002320285.1 Flavobacteriaceae bacterium UBA1682
CCAACTGAGCTATCGAGTCATTATTTTGTATTCTAAACATTTCAATTGATCGCAAAAAGATTGGACTAGGCCGCAATATTTCTGATTTCAAAGCACTTTTAAATTTAAAAGTGACCACGATCAGATTCGAACTGACACGTCTTGCGACACCACCCCCTCAAGATGGCGAGTCTACCAATTTCTCCACGTGGCCGAAATAAAGAAACGCGTTCTTTATTGGCTTTGTGACCCGACTGGGGCTCGAACCC
>DCKE01000021.1:93778-180163 GCA_002320285.1 Flavobacteriaceae bacterium UBA1682
CTCTACCAACTGAGCTATCGAGTCTGCAAATTCATTCCCTGAATGCGGGTGCAAATATAGAATGATTATTTTAAAATCCAAGGGATATTTAGCTTAAATTTGCTTTTTCACAAGTCTTTTTTCCTAACGTCTTATCTAACAACTATTTATTTTTATGAAAAAAATTATTCTTTTAGGCTATATGGGTTCCGGAAAGTCTGCAACCGCCAAAACACTCGGAAAAGCCTTGGCACTCCCCGTTTATGATTTGGATCAAATAATCGAAGCCGATTGCCAAACTTCCATTTCTAAATTGTTTTTAGAACGCGGAGAGATTTTTTTCAGAAAAAAAGAACATCAGATTTTTAAAGAGCTACTCCAATCCTCCGAATCCTTTGTATTGAGTCTTGGAGGCGGAACTCCCTGTTATGCCAACAACCATCTTCTGCTGTCTCAAGAAGACGTTGTTTCCGTCTATTTAAAGGCATCTATAGATACTTTAGTAAGTCGATTAAAAGACAACTGCGAAAATCGCCCAGTATTGTCCCAAAACGCCGAAGAGCCGTTGGATTCATTTATTGCCAAACAGCTCTTCGAACGCAGTTATTTTTATTATCAAGCCCAACATATTATCTCAGTAGACCAAAAAGATCTAGAAACCGTGACCGATGAAATCATCAGTTTATTAGCATAAGTAGGCATATTCCTCTTCACCCTCAAAAACTACTTGAATATGCTCTAAAAGGGATGTTGATAAGGACAAACCTTTAAAATCGGCCTTAACCGGATATTTTTTGTGATTTCTATCGACTAAGACCGCAGTTTTAAACTTCTTAAGAGGTACTTCCAAAAAATGTTTTACCCCGTAAATCAAAGTAGTACCCGAATTGAGCACATCATCAATCAAAACCACACTTTTATTTTGATATTGAGAAGCCGGAACCGAAGTAACAATCGGTAGTAGTGGATTTTGTTTTTCGATTTTCACTTCACACAACACCACTTTAAAATCGGCAATTTCAGCCAATTGATCCGCAATTTTCTGCGCAAAAACAAAACCGTTATTAGCAATACCCGCCAACACAATTTCATCTTCTTCTACAAAAGTTTCGTAAATCTGATAAGCAATTCGCTTTGATTTATGTTGAATTTCCTCCTTGGTTAAAATAATATTTTTAGTCATTTTTCTCTATTATAATGAATAATTCACGTCCTTGTCTTGGTTTAATTGAATTGTAAGCGCTTTCCATAGTACGAATTGAAAAACCTTGTGAAAACAATTCTCGATACTCTTGATTAGAACCTCCAAATGGAGGACCTGGTTCCGTAAAGCAAAAATCAAACAAAAGTCCAATTAGCTTTCCCTTGGGTTTTAATAACTGATTCATCTTGGAAACATAGCTTGCCCTTAATTCCGGTTGTAGGGAACAGAAAAAAGTCTGTTCCACAATTAAATCATAGGTACCACTATATTCAAAAAAATCCGCTTGAACCAGAGAGCTACTAGGAAAATCCGGTTCCACTTCACGTATTATCTGCAAAGCTTCCCGCGTAATATCGACGGCAGTAACATTGGTAAAACCATTGCGATAAAGATACAGCAGTTCATGTCCATGTCCAACCCCCGGTATAAGAATTTTAATGTTCTTATCCTCTACTTGATCGAAATACTCTTTTAACGGCGTCGTTATTGAACCGGCATTCCAGTAAGTGTCATTTTCTCGATATTGTGCTGCCCAAAACTCCTCATTCAACTGTTTCATCCTCTTCCTCATCTGATGTTACATATCCATCTATATCCCTACGATCCTTTTTGGTTGGTCTACCGGTTCCATGTGCTCGGTAATGCTCCTTGGACAACTTGAGTAGCTCCAAATGCTCAAATGCTTCAGCAGGGGTAGTATCTTTGCGATACATATCCACCAATTTAGCACCTAATCGATTTAAGGGTATATCTAAAACACTCATTTTATAAACGATCTGATCTTTCCTCAAAGTTATTTGATCACCGGGAAAAACCTCCCTTGAAGCCTTAGCTGCTTGACCATTAACCGTAATATGCCCTTTCTTACATGCCTCTGTTGCAATACTTCTGGTTTTGTAATAGCGAACACTCCACAAAAATTTATCAATTCTCATCTTCTCAAATAAAATTCATTTATTAACCTTACAAAAATAAAGGAAAATTGTATCTTGCGGCACTAAATTATTTCAAATGAATAGATTTTTCAAGCTTTTTGTATTTATAGCACTAGCTATATCCGCTGCAAACTGCAAAAAAAGTGATGACGACGTTACAATTGTACCGCTTAGAGATCGTGCGGAAGTATATAACGAAGATAAAATTAAGATCGAAGAATATCTGAAAAACAACTATATTAAAGTGGTGGGCGATGATATTACCTTAGATTCTATTACCGATAAAAGCAAGCAAGTTTCTATTTGGGACCAGAAACAATATGAACTAAAGTCTGTCAAGATTAAAAATGACAATTGGGCCCCTATTTCCATCAATAGTACTACATTTAAGTATGCTAAATTGTACGATGAAGTCGAGTATACTTTATACTATTTAGTCATCAATGAAGGCGGAGGAGAATCAGCAATAACCATTGATTCAACCTATACCACCTACAAAGGAACTACGCTAAAAAACAAAGTATTTGACACGAATAGCAATGGCGTTTGGTCTACATTTCCTGCAGCTCCAAAAGGTCTGATGCCCACAGTTGCACCAACTTTTATATCTGGTTTCCGTCAAGCTACAACCTTAATGAAAACTGCTACCAATATCACTCAAAACCCTGACGGCACCTTTAGCTATGAGAACCCAGGCAGAGTTATTGCTTTTATTCCTTCGGGATTAGCATACTTCAGCGGTACTAATATAGGTGAAGCCTACTCTTGTGCTATTTTCGACATCACATTGGTCAGCAAATTAAGTAGAGATCACGATAGAGACGGCATACCATCTGTATATGAAGACCTCAATGGTAATGGTGACTATTTTGACGATGATACCGATGGCGATGGTGTTCCTAATTTTATGGATATCGACGATGATGCAGACGGACACCTAACCCGTGATGAAATCACTTATGAAGTGGTTGAAAATGGTGTCACTGTAAAAAAATTATATGAATTTAGTGCTATCCCTACTTGTCCAGGTGGTTCAGTAAAAAAACACTTAGACAATAAATGCCACTAGAATTGTAATCGAACTTAAAAAAAGGTCAATCCAAATTAAAAACAGGATTGGCCTTTTTTTATTTGGATTGAGCAATAAAAACAAACACCTTCAAATACAAATGTTCGATTATTATTCTCTATTTTCCAACTAGACTCTAGCGATCAAATAGCACGGTCAAAGTCAAGAAGGCAAATCCCGACCAGAAAACACCTATTATCACGTAATGTTTCGAATAACAAAACCAAAACCGGTTGGGTAAAATCAATAAATAACCTATTACTAGATCCACCAGGTTGTAAACTGCAAAAAAAGCGCGACTTCAATTGAAGTCGCGCTTTTCTAAATCTAAAAACTATAAATTCTTTATTTTCTCTTAATTACCTTTTCAGCTTTTTCAATGATAACACTGGAATTCAGACCGTATTTATCCATTAATTGCTCTGGGGTACCCGATTCTCCAAAAGTATCACTTACAGCAACAAACTCCTGAGCTGCAGGATAATTTAAACTTAAAACACGAGCAACACTTTCTCCTAGACCTCCTAAGAAGTTATGCTCTTCAGCAGTGACAACACAACCGGTTTTACGAACCGAATTTAAAATCGCCTCTTCGTCCAAAGGTTTGATCGTATGGATATTGATGACTTCCGCAGAGATACCCTTTTGTTCCAAGATATTAGCCGCTTCTAAAGCTTCCCAAACCAAATGTCCGGTAGCCACTATAGTAACATCCGTTCCTGCTGTTAACATTACCGCTTTTCCAATCTCAAATTTTTGATCTTCAGCCGTGAAGTTAGGAACTACTGGACGACCAAATCTCAAGTAAACCGGTCCTTCATAATCAGCAATAGCCAAGGTAGCTGCTTTGGTTTGATTGTAATCACAAGTATTGATTACCGTCATCCCCGGTAACATTTTCATCAAGCCGATATCCTCTAAAATCTGGTGCGTTGCACCGTCTTCTCCTAAGGTCAAACCCGCATGAGAAGCACAAATTTTGACGTTTTTTTCTGAATAAGCAACGGACTGTCTGATTTGATCATAAACACGACCCGTCGAAAAGTTAGCAAAAGTTCCGGTGAATGGTATTTTCCCACCTATGGTCAATCCCGCAGCGATTCCAATCATATTGGCTTCTGCGATTCCTATTTGAAAGAAACGTTCGGGGTGATTTTTTTTAAAATCATCCATTTTAAGTGAACCGATCAAATCTGCACAAAGCGCCACTACATTTTCGTTTTTCTGTCCCAGTTCTGTCAGACCTGCTCCAAATCCTGAACGCGTATCTTTACTTCCTGTATTGGTATATTTTTTCATTTGTTTGTTTCGAATTTAAATGGGATTAATAATCTCCTAGGGTTGCTGGATTTTGAGTCAAAGCTTGTTCCAGTTGCGCATCATTTGGTGCCTTACCATGCCAAGCATGCGTATTCATCATAAAATCAACGCCGTTACCCATTTCAGTATGCAACAAAATCCCTACGGGTTTACCTTTACCGGTGCGCGATTTGGCTTGTTTCATTCCTTCAAGGACTTGCTCCATATCATTCCCCTTTTCGATTTCTAAAACATCCCATCCAAATGCTTCAAACTTAGCACGTATAGATCCCATGTTTAAAACCTCATCGGTAGACCCATCAATTTGTTTACCATTTAAATCTACAGTGGCAATAATATTATCTACTTTTTTAGCAGAAGCATACATTAAAGCCTCCCAATTTTGTCCTTCTTGCAATTCTCCATCTCCTAAAAGCACATAAACTAAATGCGAATCTTGGTTTAATTTCTTTGCTTGAGCAGCACCTAATGCCACTGACAATCCCTGCCCCAAAGAACCAGATGCCATACGAATACCCGGTAGGTGATCGTGAGTAGTCGGATGCCCTTGTAAACGGGTATTAATTTTTCTAAAAGAAGCTAATTCACTTACTGGAAAATAGCCACTGCGAGCCAAAACACTGTAAAAAACCGGAGAAATATGTCCGTTGGATAGAAAGAAAATATCCTCGTCTTTCCCATTCATTTCAAAGGTTTCTTTGCGTTCCATAACCTCCTGGTAAAGAGCTACAAAAAACTCTGCACAGCCCAAAGATCCTCCAGGGTGTCCGGAATTCACGGCATGTACCATTCGAAGAATATCTCTTCTAACTTGTGTAGTTAAATCAATTAATTGTTGTGTGTTTGGTTTCATTTATATTTTTTATAGAATGATTCAGTAAGCAAAGATAATCAGATTATCGTAGCTATTATCATAGAAACGCCAATTTTAGTTCGAACTTTTTAATTGAAATCGGGATTAATCGTTTAAAATTTTAACTAATAAACAGTACTTTATAATTTTAATACTACTTTAAGAAAACATTAAACAAAAGGAGCTAATTATCCGCATTTATTACAGTAATTTCGCAGGCTCAAAAAATAAGGCACATTCCCTTAAAAAATCACACTTATGAACCGTATTTGGCAATCGTATTTGGACTCTTATAGAGGCCTATCTCAATCTACTTGGATCTTAGCCTTAGTGATGTTGATCAACCGAAGCGGCGCTATGGTCATTCCTTTTCTAGGAGTTTACATGAGTACGGAATTGGGTTTTGACCTGAGACAGGTTGGACTTGCCTTAAGTTGTTTTGGTATTGGAGCCATATTGGGCTCGCTTGTCGGAGGTTGGATGACGGATAAATTAGGACATTATGCCACTCAAAATATCAGTTTATTCCTTTCTGTACCGGTCTTTATTTTATTACCCTATTTTCGCGATTTTGAATCTTTGTGCTTAGCGGTAATCGGATTGAGTTTTATTACTGAAGTTTTTAGACCAGCCAATAGTGCCTCGGTTTCTTACTACGCCAAACCGGAAAATTTAACTCGTGCTTTTTCTCTTAATAGAATGGCCTTAAATCTTGGTTTTTCAATAGGACCTGCCATGGGAGGTTTCCTTGCTGCCTATTCCTATAATATCTTATTCTACACCAATGCCGTTATGGTATTCTGTGCCGGAGTGGTGTTCTTTTTCTTTTTTCGAGGTCGAAAAGGAAACGACTTAGCCTTGCAACAAAAAGAACAAAACTCGTCCTTACCCAAAGTAAAGTCTGCCTATTTCGACAAAAAATACGTGCTTTTCACGATCTTTCTAACGATATACGCTACGTGCTTCTATCAATTATTTAGCTCCCTACCCTTATTTTATAAAGTCGGTCACCTACTCAATGAAACCAATATCGGTTTTTTGATCGCTTTTAGTGGAATTATCGTTTTTGGTTTTGAGATGATTATTGTACACGTTGCAGAAAAGAAATTCTCTCTACGTCAAAACATACTTATTGGTACTTCGATTTGCGGATTTTCATTCCTAGCACTACTACTACCTGGAGGCTTACCTATATTGTATTTCGCAATGTTTTTATTGTGCGTGTCCGAAATCATGGTATTGCCTTTTTCTTCTACTGTCGGAGTCAACCGCTCTACCTCCGCAAACCGCGGATCATATATGGCTATGAATGCATTAGCGTTTTCTGCGGCACACGTTTTCTCTCCTTTATTCGGAACCACCATAGCCGAAAAATATGGGTTTGATATGCTGTGGATCGCTACAGGAGGCTTGATCTTGATTGCCACTGCAGGGTTTTATTGGGTCATGAAGAAAATGTAAATTTTTTTTTGCGCGGATACGCGGATACGCAGATAGGCTTAGAAAAAGATAGATTGAAAGGCTGATCCCTTTTTACGTGATAAAGCGAATTCGCGTATGTACGAATAGGCATATAGGCTTTTTGATGCTGATACGCTGATACGCGCATCTGCAAATATGCTTAGAAGGAGAGGCTGATCCCTTTATACGAGTAAAGGCGAATTCGCGTATGTACGAATGCGCACATAGGCTTATAGAAATATAGACATTAAAAATTTTGTGTTTATATTTGCTGAGAATCCTCTATCAACGTTGATATGCTACCCATACTAGAAGCAAAAAATCTAACAATCGGTTATACTTCAAGATCACAGAAACAAGTCATAGCTTCAGCGATTGATTTTCAATTGTATCCCAATAAATTAATTTCTCTATTGGGATTAAACGGCATTGGAAAATCAACCTTGCTAAGAACGTTGTCCGGTGTTCAACCGTTGCTTGACGGGGAGATTTTTTTAGACAACAAGGCTTTAAGCAGCTATACACAGGCCGATTTAGCAACACTGATCAGCGTGGTATTAACGGAAAAAATCCCGACAAACCAATTAACCGTACACGAATTGGTTGCCTTGGGAAGAATACCCTATACCGATTGGATTGGCAATTTAAAAGATACCGATTTAGCCCTGATTCAGATGGCTTTGACCGCTACAGAGACACTTCAAATTCAGCATAAAAAGATTACTCAAATCAGCGACGGCCAGCTTCAAAAAGTATTAATAGCCCGCGCCATCGCCCAAGACACCCCAATAATTATTTTAGATGAACCCTCAACACATTTGGATTTGTACAACAAAATCATGTTGTTTAAACTCTTAAAAAAACTGTGTCAAACTCAGAATAAATGTATTTTATTTTCCACACATGATATGGATCTAGCCCTACAAATGAGTGATGAATTACTACTGATGCGACCACAAGGTTTGCTACATGGATCTACAGATGCTATTATCGAGAGCGCTGTATTGGACAGTTTGTTTGACGATCCATCCATTCGCTTTAACAAAGAGCAAAAACGATTTATTTTAGATCCGCTTTAGTATCTTTAGTATGTCGTTTGTTTGAAGAAATGTTTTCCCTAGTCCAAACGATTTGCTTTTCAAACGGATACTGACGTACTGCACAATCTTTTTTAGTACATATTTTACACGAAAAAGGTTTACAATCATCCATGTGCACAAACAATTCTACTTCATTTCCAAAAGATTTGCAGACCTCTTTTTGTAGAATTTCTACTTCGTGATGCCCTTCTACAATATTAAAATACCAGGGAATCGTCATATGACAATCAAAATGCAATACACTACCGTATTTGATGATCCGCATATTGTGAAGATCAATCCAGTTTTCGCGACGAATTTCCTCCAGATTCTCAACGACAGAATTTAATAATTCTTCATCCGTTTCATCCATAATACCCGAAATGGCTCCACGAACAATCTTATAACCTGTCACAATAATAATTAGAGCAAAAACAAAAGCAACTACACTATCCAGCCACAAATAATTGGTAAAATACATCAGTACTAAACCGATAATAATACCAATTGTAGAATAAGTATCCGATTGTAAATGTCGCCCACTAGCAACTAATGCCAGGGACTTATTGAGCTTCCCCTTTTTTACAGCATACCACCCTAAAACATAATTGACAACCGCTGTGATAGCTACCAATAAAATACCATAATCCAATTGAGAAATAGGCTCCGGTGATTTTAAATTGCGAATCGCCTCATAGATGATTATAAAACCGGCCAACATAATTAGAGCTCCTTCTATCGAAGCCGACAGAAATTCGACCTTACCGTGTCCATAGGGATGATTGTGATCACGAGGCAAGGCAGAAAGATATAGACTATACAAACCAACAAAACCGCTGATTACATTAATCACACTCTCCAAAGCATCGGTCAAGATAGCCACCGAATTGGTCAAATACCAAGCCCCTACTTTAATGATAAATAGCGCTACTCCAACAACAGCAATGATTTTTTGGAATTGATAATTCTCTCTGGCAGTCGTATTAGTCATCATAATTACAGCAATTCTATTTCTTTTACTTCTCCAACTTGAAGTCCTTCTAACGAGGTTTCTCCTATGCGCACTCGAACCAATCTCAAAGTAGGATATCCTACTGCAGCAGTCATTTTTCGCACTTGTCTAAACTTTCCTTCTGTCAATACCAGCCCCACCCAACTCGTTGGCCCATGTCTTTCATCGCGTACCCGTCGTCCCACTCCTATCCAATTTGGCAAAACGGGAATAGCAAAAGCCACACAGGGTTTGGTTTGATATCGAATGCCTTTAAATCCAATTTCAACACCGCACTGCAATTGCAAAATAGCCTCCGGTGTAATCAATCCGTCCACTTGAACAAAATATTCTTTTTCGAAATGCGCACTGCGCACCTGCTCACTAACGACTCCATTTGTAGTTAGCATCAACAAGCCTTCAGAGTCCTCATCCAACCTTCCTATAGCCATGGTTCCTTCAGGAAAATCAAACAACTCTCCGAGCTTTTTCTTCGATCGTTTCTTTTCATAAATAAATTGACTTAGGTATCCATGAGGTTTGTAAAGCAAGAAATGACGGTGGGTCTTTTCCAACTCTTCACGACCTAAAAGAGGAGGGGTACTCATGCAATATTTCTTTAAAATTTAGTTTTCAAATATACGGTTTTTTATAGGTCGATTGGATTTGAATACCATATTTATCAATGGAATTATTAGTACTTTTGCAAGTATCTCCAACAAACTACTACTTAATATACCGTATGAATTCAACCACCTTCCTTTATATATTACTGATTGTTTTACCGATAATCGCCTTTATTATCAGTCGTTACATCACAATTCAACAATCCAAAAACCGTGAAATTCGTCAGGAGGAAAAAAATCTTTTTCTGAATCAACAATACGAACAATCGACAAAGCTGCTACAGACTCAAAAACAAGAATTCACACAAGAGAAAGCGGCATTAGAAGAGCACAAACAATTACTGATTCACGACAACCAAGAACTCATTGCCCGAGTATCCATTCGCGACACTGAATACCTAAATGTACTGGAACGATTGGAAAATCACAAAATCGAAACCGAGCAATTGCGCCAGCAATTTACATTGGAATTTGAACATTTAGCGACCAAGATATTGGAAGAAAAAAGCCAAAAATTCACCAACCAAAACAAAGAAAACATACAGAACATTTTGACCCCCCTGCAAGAACGCATACAGAATTTCGAGAGGAAAGTTGAAACTACCCATAAAGAGAGTATCGATCATCACGCAAGTCTACGCCAACAAATTGTCGGTTTACAACAACTCCACATACAAATGAGTCAGGAAACCCTCAATTTAACCAAAGCCTTAAAAGGAGATAGTAAGATGCAAGGCAATTGGGGTGAGATGATTTTGGAGCGTGTATTGGAAAAATCAGGTTTAGAAAAAGGCCGAGAATACGAGGTTCAGAAAAGTCATTATAACAGCGAAGGCAACTTGTTGTATCCCGATGTCATAATTCATCTGCCGGACAATAAAAAAATGATTATCGACTCTAAAGTTTCGTTAACTGCTTATGAACGTTACATCAATGAAGAGAATGAGTTGGAACAAAAACCATATTTGAACGAGCATATACTCTCAATCAAAAAACACATCGAACAATTAAGTGCCAAAAACTATTCCGATCTGTATCATTTGGAAAGTCCCGACTTTGTTTTAATGTTCATACCGATTGAAACGGCTTTTTCACAAGCTTTGAATTACGAACCGCATTTGTACACCATGGCTTTTGACAAAAATATCGTCATCGTGACCCCATCAACGCTACTGGCAACATTACGAACCATAGACAGCATGTGGAAACATCAAAAACAGCAGGAAAACGCTTATGAAATTGCCCGACAAGCCGGATTGTTATACGATAAATTTGAAGGTTTACTCCAAGATCTAAATCGCATAGGCAAAAAGATGGAAGACGCCAAAGGCGATTACCAACTCGCCATGAACAAACTAGTTGACGGTCGAGGAAACCTAATTTCTTCGGTAGAAAAACTAAAAAAAATGGGAGCTAAAACCAAGAAAACATTACCCGATAATTTCTTGCAACAAATTGATCAAACGATTGAGCAGCAGGAATAGGATTGCTTAAAATGCATTTTATATCTTTGCAATCGAAATTATAGTGTATATTTCTATTTATATATCAGTATACTACTATTAGAGCGGGGCTTTCGAGCGGTTTTAACTTTATTATTCATCTTCTAAAACGGCTTCAATGAACTACTACATCGACGTACACCCAGCGGATATTGCTGAAGAGCTTTCTAAATTAAAAAAGAAAGAACGGGATTTAGCTTTTTTAAAACTCAATAGCGAACAGAAAGCCAGTGTTTTCTCCTTACTGGATTTCGATATACAATCGGAAATAGTGCGGAGTTTAGCACAAGAAGATTATGCCGAGGTATTAAATAATCTGGAGCCCGATGACCGGACGGAGTTGTTTGAAAATTTCCCAGATGAATTAATTAAGTACTCCATTAATTTATTAAACGACAACGAGAAGCAAATTGCCTTAGACTTGATTGGGTACAAAGAAGACAGCATTGCTCGTTTGATGACCCCTTTGTACATACAAACCAAGGAAAATAAAACCGTTGCAGAAGTTTTACAACACATCAAAAAATACGGCAAAAAAGCCGAGACTCTCAATTATATTTATGTCATCAATGACAACAATGTACTGATTGACGATTTAAAAATAGGCGAACTGTTGATGGCAGAGCCAGAAACCAAGATATCGGAGTTAATTGACCGCAGTTTTAAGGCGATAGTAACGACCACGCCTATGGAAGAAGCCTTTGATATCTTTGAAAAATACGATCGCTCTGCCCTACCAATTATCACTGAAAATGGCGTATTGGTAGGTATAGTAACCTTTGATGATATCTTGGATCGAATTAAGGATAGGGACACAGAAGACATCCAGAAATTTGGAGGTTTGGAAGAGTTAAACATGTCCTACACCAAGACGCCTTTATTGGAATTGGTTAAAAAACGAGCCGGTTGGTTGGTGGTTTTATTTCTAGGTGAAATGTTAACCGCCTCTGCAATGAGTCATTATGATGGTGAGATTGAAAAAGCAGTAGTACTGGCTTTATTTGTACCGTTAATCATTTCAAGTGGTGGAAATTCGGGTTCGCAAGCGGCGTCACTAATCATCCGTGCCATGGCCTTAGGAGATCTACGACTTATGGACTGGTGGTATGTGATGAAAAAAGAAATTGCCTCCGGTTTAATGTTGGGAGGAATTTTGGGAGTTATCGGATTTATTCGTATCTTAATATGGCAGAAGGCAGGCATTTATGATTACGGTGAATTTTGGCTTTACGTAGCCCTAAGTGTGTCTTGTTCGTTGTTACTGATCGTACTTTGGGGTACGATATCTGGGTCTATTATTCCGTTTGTACTGCGAAAGTTTAAAATGGACCCCGCCACGGCTTCGGCTCCATTTGTCGCAACTTTGGTAGACGTATCCGGTTTAATTATATATTTCACCATTGCCGCGTTTTTCTTATCTGGAAAACTGCTCTAATAAACAGTACAGTGTACGTCCTTGCTCTCGATCTATCGATAGCAAGAACGTACACTATTTTCACTACTGATAACCGAATACGAATGACTAGTTATCAGGAAAAATCTTACTCGGGTTTAATATACCCGTTGGATCAAAAACTTTTTTTATCCCCTTCATCAATTCCAATTCGATCGCATTAAAAGGGATATCCATATAATTTTTCTGAACGTATCCGATTCCATGCTCTCCCGATATCGTTCCTTTTAAACCGACGGTCAATTCAAAAATTTCACGGATCCCTTTTGGGATTTCATTTTTCCAATGGTCTTCACCTTTATTTTCCTTTATGATATTGACGTGTAAATTTCCGTCACCCGCATGTCCATAACAAATACTCTTAAAACCATATTTATCACCTATTTGCTTAATTCCCCTTAATAATTTAGGCAATTCAAATCGCGGTACTACGGTATCTTCTTCCTTATAAACGGCATGTGCCTTTACGGCCTCGGCAACACTTCTTCGCAATTTCCAAAGTGCATTTTTTTGATCTTCGGTATCGGCAAACAATATTTCATCAATTTCAAATTGTTCTAAAACCAAGGCGATTTTCTCAGCTTCGGAAAATAAAACATCGGGATAATTTCCATCCACCTCTATCAACAACTGAGCTTCGATCCCCTCTTTGATCGTCAGAGATTGGTCTGCTACAAAACGCAAAGCCCAATCAATCGCATCGCGCTCCATAAACTCCAAAGCACTCGGTGTGACACCTGCTCTAAAAATCGCCGATACGGCCTCGGCAGCTTGTTCCATTTTGTAAAAGGGTACCAACATCAATACTTGATGGGAATTTGAAGGCAACAACCGCAACACAATTTTTGTCACCACCCCTAGGGTGCCCTCGCTGCCAACCATCAATTGGGTTAAATTATAACCCGTTGCATTTTTCAAGGTATTGGCACCGGTCCATATAACATCTCCATTGGCCAAAACCACCTCTAAATTTAAAACATAATCTTTGGTTACGCCGTATTTAACAGCACGTGCGCCACCGGCATTTTCCGCAACATTGCCCCCAATAAAGCAACTTCCTCTACTCGATGGATCAACGGGATAAAACAAGCCCTTTGTTGCCACTTGCTCTTGTAAAACCTGAGTAATTACACCGGGTTCCACAACAAGCTGTAAGTTTTTTTCATCAATTTCAACGACGCTATTCATCTTTTCCAATGACAATGCAATACCGCCATGTATATTTAAAATTCCTCCACTCAATCCCGTTCTAGCACCAACCGGTACCACCGGTATGTGTGCCTGTAAAGCATACTTCATAATCCAAGAAACCTCGGATGTATTAATAGGTTTTAATACCACTGCTGGAGCAAATACCAAATCCTCCGTGTGATCTCTACCGTACTCTTCTAATATAACTTGATCTACAAAAACCCGTTCCTTTCCAAAATAGGTTTGTAAATTTTCGATTACAATATCGTCTACTGGGTTAAACAGCTTTCTGGTCATCCGTATCTATTTTAAATTTTACGTTTTTCATATTCGGTAAAAAACAGGCAATAATACCTATTAACGGCAGATACGAACAAATGGTATAGATGTGTTCAATGGAAGTTTGATCTGCCCACCATCCGAGAACAGCAGAACCCAATCCGCCCATACCAAAGGCAAAACCATAAAACAATCCCGAAACCATACCGATCTTTTTAGGCAACAATTCTTGCGCATAAACCAAGATGGAAGGAAATGCTGATGATAATATAAATCCAATAATCACTACTAAAAAGCCGGTCCATTCCAAAGATACATACGGTAGAGCCAACGTAAAAGGAGTTACTCCCAAGACAGAAAACCAGATGATGTACTTTCTGCCTAAACGATCACCAAAGAATCCGCCAATCAGCGTACCCAGTGCTACGGAGATCAAGAAATAAAACAAATATACCTGAGCTTGTACTTCACTGATTCCAAATTTATCCATGGTATAAAACTGAAAATAACTGGTGATACTCGCTACATAGAAAAATTTAGAAAAAATCAATAACAGTAAAATCCCTACGGAAAAAACGATACGCGTTTGCGATAAATCGGGTAAGAGCACTTGTTTTTTCTTAATATTCTTCGATACTTGTAGGATGTTTTTATACCAGCTTCCGATATAGAACAAAACAACTTTTGCCACGATAGCAAAGACCACAAACCACAGTATGTGTTTTTGTCCGTTCGGAATAACAATCCACGCAACTAGTAAAGGCGCCAAAGCACTGCCCATATTTCCTCCGATTTGAAAAATCGATTGGGCTAAGCTGCGTTTTCCTCCAGATGCCATATAAGATACCCGAGACGATTCCGGATGAAAAATCGACGAGCCTATCCCTACTAAAACGACAGCCAACAACACCATATAGTAGCTGGATGCATACGCTAGAGTAATGATTCCGAAAAAGGTAAAAAGCATACCTGAAATCTGAGAAAAAGGTTTCGGATGTTTGTCGGTATACGCCCCTACTAAAGGCTGTAATAAAGAGGAGGAAACCTGAAAACAAAAGGTAATGATACCGATTTGCGCAAAGTTTAAATTGTAATTGGTTTTTAACAACGGATATACTGCTGGAATTACCGCTTGTAATAAATCATTTAGAAGGTGAGCTAAGCTGATAGCGAAAAGTATCGGAAAGACGGTCTTTGAAGTGTTTTCTGCTGCTTTAGCCGTGTCTATAGAATTTGCATTTGATTTTGTAGAAAATAGGAACATAGAAGTGCTTTTTTTTGCCATTACAAAGATAGGAAAGTTTGTTTAGTCACAAATTTGTTTATGCGTTTATTCGCAGATTTATAGATTTATCCATGGATAAAAAACGTTTTATATAAACCTGTTTGCAGCATTAAATTTGAACCAGATCTAGCACAAATAGCTTAAGACTTTCGCTTGAGACTATTGACTTGTCTAAAGATTTTAGTACTTTTACGTTTAAACTGTCATTCTCGTGAGTAAAGATTTACCCCATAACTCTGCTTTAAAGGAAAACGCTGGAATTCAACCTCCTGAAACCGTCAATCTTTCTAAGATTGCGGCTTTTCAAAAAAGGAGGTCGGAGCAGGACACCCCTGAAACCCTGATAAAAAAGATTATCACAGGCGATAAAGTTGCTTTGAGTCGTGCCATTACTATGGTCGAGAGCATTAATCCGGCACATCACGAAAAAGCAAATACCGTAATTCAGGGTTGTTTACCACATGCCAATAAATCGATTCGCATCGGAATAACGGGTGTACCTGGAGTCGGAAAAAGTACCTTTATAGAATCGTTTGGGAAACTGTTGACAGGAATGGGTAAAAAAGTAGCTGTTTTAGCCATAGATCCCAGTAGTACTTTAACTAGAGGAAGTATTTTGGGTGATAAAACCCGTATGGAAGAGTTGGTTAAAGATGAAAATGCTTACATCCGTCCCTCCGCATCCGGTGAGAGTTTGGGCGGTGTAGCACGCAAGACACGTGAAACGATCATCTTATGTGAGGCCTGTGGTTTTGATACGATACTGGTCGAAACAGTTGGGGTTGGACAAAGCGAAACGGCCGTGCACAGTATGGTTGATTTCTTTTTATTACTCAATCTCGCTGGTGCCGGTGATGAGTTGCAAGGAATTAAAAGAGGTATCATGGAAATGGCTGACGCCGTGGTTATCAATAAAGCCGATGGCGAAAATATTCGCAGAGCTCAAATGGCCAAAGTCGAATACAATAGAGCCTTACATTTATTTCCCAAAAAAACATCAGACTGGACTCCTAAAGTCATGACCTGCAGTGCTATTGAACATTCCGGTATCCAAGATATATGGCAGATGATTCAAACCTATTTAAACCTAACACAGGCCAATCACTATTTTGAGAATCAACGCCGGGAGCAAAGCCAGTATTGGATGATGGAGACCATTAACGAAAATGTACTGTTACATTTTTACAATCATACAGCGGTAGCTGATTTAATAGAACAAAATAAAAAAGCAGTGCAAAACAATGAAATATCACCTTTTGCAGCTGCTCAATCTATTTTGGATTTGTACTTTAAATCGTAACGTTATTCTCCTTCTGCTTCCGCATAACGAAGCATCTCTCTATCGTAAAAAGCACCTGCTTCTTCGATTAACATTTCCATCTCTGATTCAATTTCTGATTCTTCAGATTCTTCAATAGATTCGAGAAATTCAACATCATCCGTATTTAAATTGATGATGAAACGAGGAAAATCTAAATGCACAATAAATATATCATCGGCATAATCGGTGTTGTCAGCTAAGACAAATTTTGGTAATTCCATGTTTATACGGTTTTAAAAACACCAGGGTTTAAGGTTATACTTTAAAAAAATTTACAAATCAACTATCCTTAGGAAACTCTAAATACAATACCAATTATCTAGTTCTGTTTCACAAGGGGGTGGCGCTACAATCCCCAGATCGGGGAAAATAAACCCGAACCTATCAGTTTTAGTCTATTTCAAACTTTTGAGGACTTAAAAACTTTAATCAACTAACACTAAAAGCTTTACACTTCAAAAAAGAAAGAGCCCACTACTTTGAGTCGATTCTAATCTCATACAAAGATACTGACTTCAATGAAATGTAACTCAATTTGCAACTTTTTTATAGCTATTTAAGTATTTGAAAATCTGAATACTGTAGCTTTTCAAGCGCTGATCCTTGTTTATCACGTATTTAACTGGCTTATTATTTGCCTACAATGCATTATATACTAATTAAAAATCCCCGATATGAAAAGAACGTCAAAAAAACTATTTTTTTGCTTAATGGCATTAGGTTTATTAATTGCTCCTTCCGTTTCTGCTCAAACGAGTAATCCCTATCCAAAAGGATTTCGAGTGGGATTTGGTGTGAGTACCGGTTTACCAACCAATGCCACTTACGATGCCGCAGTGGGTTTGGATGCACGTTTACAGTATGACATTACACAAAAGACCTCGGTTATGGCTACAACGGGTTATACTCACTTATTTGATTCCGAAGGAGATCTCGGCTTGGTTCCCGTCAAATTGGGTTTTAAGTCCTTTTTAAACAAAAACTTCTATCTACAAGGTGAATTGGGTGCTGGATTCGGTACACATCGCGAGATGGGAAATACATTCATCTGGTCTCCTGCGGTTGGATATGCCAATAAATACATCGATGTCAATATTCATTACGAACGTTACAACGATTATCAGACCGATCAATTTGGAATTAGAATTGCCTACGGCTTCAGCCTTAAAAAATTAAATAAGAAAAAATAATTCCCCTTTAGTTAATCCTTAAAATAGCAATTTCACTGTAATGAAATTGCTGTTTTTTTTTGGAAAATAAGCGCTTTCAAAAAATCATAAACGCCAACTCTGTCAACAATTAAAACGATACCGCAGCAATTAAAAACAGTGTATACAAGAACAATTAATCATTGAGCAAGAAGCCAACTCCGCGAATGGTCTTCAATCGAGTATCCTCTTTTTTTAGTTTTAATTTTTTGCGAATCGCATTCATAAAAACATCAATAACCCCCGTATCATATTCAAAACTCGTCTGCCAAACAGCATCGATAATCTGATTTCGAGTACAAATTTTACCTTTGTTCTCAACTAAAAATTTAAGAAATTCAAATTCTCTTGGGGTGAATGCAACCTCTTTGTCCTTTCTGAAAACTTGATATTGGTTTAAGTTCAATACAACATCACTCCATTTGAGTAATTCCGGTACATCATTGATTCGAAAGTGAACTTTGATGCGTTCTAAAAGCTCTTCAAAACTAAAAGGTTTTTTGATGTAATCATTAGCTCCAGCGCGTAAACCCGCTATCGTTTCCTTCACGGTATCTTTAGCGGTCAAGAATAAAATGGGAATCAAAGGATCTTTGTCTCGAATATACCGACACAATTCCAAACCCGTCATCCTGGGCAACATCCAATCCAACAAACACAAATCAAAAGAATTTTGATCGAAAAGCTCCTTTCCAACATGTCCATCTGCTGCAATACTTACGACATAGCCCTCTTCTTCCAATCCCTGTTTTAAGAAATTAGTGATTCCTTGTTCGTCTTCGACTATAAGAATTTTCATACATAATTCTCTTTAACACAACACCTTTAAAGCACTCGATAAAACTTCAATCCTAAAAGTATTTTCTTTAAACAAATAATATTCTCCGTCAAGTTGGATCACATTCGTTTCATGATCGACAATGGCAACCTCTAAAGACTGTACTTGCCTCCATTCCGCTTTAGTGAATCGGTCGGTCTTTTTAAGTAAAACCAACAATCCAAAATAAAACTTTTGAATGGTATTAATCTTTGGCACCATCAAGACATCCAATAATCCATCTTGCAAACTGGCTTTGGGCGTCAGCGTCATCGAATATCCCATTTCATTCGAATTGGAAATAAACAACAACAGCGGTTTGATCTTTTTCTGCTTTCCGTCAATGGTTACTTCAATGTTTTTAAATTCATATTTCTTTGCAGATTGAAGCGCCGCTTTTAAATAGGATAATAATTTTCTCGAACCCGACTTTTCATAATTTTCGATGATCGTCGCATCAATCCCAAACCCCATATTACTAAAGAAATACTTATGGTTAATTTTGCCAACATCAATGCGTTTGACAATACCACTTTTGATATTTTCGATGGCTTGATCCACACTTTTAGAAATCTCTAAATTTGAAGCTAATCCATTACCTGAACCAACGGGGATAATTCCCAATGCAATATCCGTATTCACCAATTGTGTCGCTACTTCATGTATCGTACCATCACCTCCACATGCCACAATTACGTCGGGAGATTGCTTAATGGCTTCTTGCGTTAATTCAATGGCGTGTTTTTTATATTTAGAAAAATGAATAACCACTTTAAAATCTTCGGGACTAAAAAAATTCAACAACATTTCTTCACAAATATTATGTTTTCCTTTACCCGAAATAGGGTTTACAATAAAATGGATTTGCTTCATAACAACCTATAGTGTTTTAACTCAAAATAAATTTGAGTTTGTAAAGATAATATATTCCCTTTTGAAACGTTCATTTCTAGAACAATTGTATTATTGCATTTTATTACTCACAACCATGATGTTAAATTTTTCGTTTTACCGCCCATTCAAACAACTGTTAATTTGTTATTTGATAATTAATATTGCCCTACGTTGTGTTTTTGTCTTTCACCCCATCACCACTTCCTCATTCACTGTCGTAGAACTACTTAAGTCCTTTTCAATCGGAGCACTTAATGATTTTTTTGTCTTTGTCCTCGGTTATTCCCTATTTGGTCTATACTATATTTTCCTTTCCAATGCCAAATATTCCAAACCTTGGGGCTATCTTATCTTTGGAATTTTATCAGCAATATTGATTTATATCTGTTTCTTTAATACAATTTTAAATGAATACGGTGGTTCTATTCCCGAAATTGTGCAATTATTCTTAGCTATTAAGGTATTTTGTTTTGGTTGCTGCCTATTCTTTCCTAGAAATCGCAACAGTATAAGAAAAGTCATTTACTTTTTTACTTTGTTTCTATTCTCCTTAGTATTAATACAAAACAGCATCAGCGAATTTTTCTTTTGGAACGAATTCGGATTGAGATACAACTTTATTGCAGTGGATTACTTGGTATATACCAATACGGTAATCGGAAACATATTGGAATCCTATCCCGTAATACCACTATTTATTGGCGTCGGTCTGTTGACGCTGTTGATGACCATTTATATTTATAAAAAGACTTTTAAAGAACTTTATAAATTGATGAATTTTCCGAGTAAAATAGCCTGTCTAATCAGCTATTTTATATTGATGATCGCCGCTATTTTTGCCCTGCCCAAGCTGAGCAGCTTAGAAAATTCGACAAACGTATTTACCAACGAAATTCAAGCTAACGGAACCTATAAATTCTATCAAGCGTTTAGCCATAGTGAGTTGGATTACTTTAAATTTTTTCCAACCTTACCACAAGAGCAGGTCATTGCGATTTTGCAAAAAGATTATCCAACCTATACCGGAAAATCGCTTATACGCGCCATTTCAAGTGATTCGACAGCGTTAAAGAAAAACGTAGTACTCATAACGATAGAGAGTCTAAGTGCTGATTTTATGGCCTATTATGGCAATAAAAAGCAGCTCACTCCATTTCTGGATTCCTTGGCAACACACAGTTTGTTTTTTACCAACACCTATGCTACTGGCAACAGAACGGTTCGCGGATTAGAAGCGGTTTCTCTGTCTATTCCACCGTCACCTGGCGAGAGTATTGTCAAACGTAAAGACAATAAAAATAAGTTTTCAACGGCCAGCGTTTTTAAACAAAAGGGTTATCAGGTCAAATACCTCTATGGAGGCGATGCTTATTTTGATAATATGAAGGATTTCTTCTCCAACAATCAATATGATATCGTGGACAAATCCAGTTTTACCGATGAAGAGATTAGCTTTAAAAATATTTGGGGAGTTTGCGATGAAGATATGTATGTCAAAGCCATACAAGTCATGAATCAAGAACACCAATCAGGCGTGCCGTTTTTTAATCACATCATGACGGTTAGTAATCACAGACCTTATACTTATCCCGACGGTAAAATCGATATTAATCCAGAATCAAAATCGAGAGAAGGTGGGGTTAAATACACGGATTATGCACTGAAACAATTCTTTAAAATAGCACAGAAACAAGCCTGGTTCGCCAATACGGTTTTTGTTATAATTTCCGATCACTGTGCTTCTAGTGCCGGAAAAACTGAACTTCCACTAGATAAATATAGAATTCCAGCGATGATTTATGCACCAAACTTTATTATGCCCGCGCAAAACCATACCTTGATCTCTCAAATAGATGTTATGCCAACCGTTTTGGGTTTGCTAAACTTTAATTATACGTCTAAATTTTATGGTCAAGATGTCTTAAAACCGAGCTATTCACCACGGGCATTTATCGCAACGTATCAAGATATGGGTTTTATCAAAGACAATACCTTGACAATCTTGTCACCGACAAAAAAAATACAACAGTTTTCCTTTGCACCAACTGCGGCAAATGAAGTCAAATCACCATTAATTCCGGTTTCAAAAGTTAAACAAGTCTATGTTGAACAAGCGATTTCTTACTACCAATCGACTGCAGAACAATTGCAGAAAAAAGAATACCAGCAGTTGAAATAAGTGATCAGTAATCGGTGATCGGTGATCGGTAATTGGTGATTCCGTAAATAAAATACGGGTTGTCTAAAAAGACAACCCGTATTTTATTTCTACTGTGGAATTATTCTGAAACTACTGGACCGGTCCACTCTGTAATTCCTCCTAAAAGGTTAAAGGTGTTTTCAAAGCCGAGTTGATTCATCAACATACAGGCCTGATTACTACGTCCTCCGGCTTTACAATATACATAATAACTTTTCTCTTTGTCTAGCTTATTGATTTCATCTAGGAATCCTTGACCTTTGTAAATATCTATATGTAGAGAATTTGGAATCGCTTTTTCTTCAACTTCTTCTTCAGTTCTCACATCTAAAATAATTGCGTTTTCATCTTGTTTAAAATTTTCCCACCATTGTTCTTGTGATAGATTCATAACTTTTTGTTTTGGATATTTAATACTTGCCAAATATAATTCAATCCCATGAATTAATTATTGTTTTAGGCCAAAGTAATCTTGAAGTAGTAGAAATTATCTAGATTTTAAATTTTAGATTTGTAGAACGAACTTATAACCCCCTATCATGTCATCACACCACATTGTCAGAGACGATCAAGAACCCGCATTAATCATTGCTAATGGAGAATCATGTAGTAGTGAATTGATGGGGCAATTATTAGAATGGTCGCCGTTGATTGTGGTGTTGGACTCCGCCATGGAGCGCGTCAGTAAGTTGGGCATTAAAGTCGATGTATTGCTAGGCGATTTTGATCGTGGGTTTGAACCGGAGTCTTACTTGGAATATCAATATCCCCTAGAAATAGTTCGTATGGAGGATCAAAATTCCACGGATCTAGAAAAGGCGTTCCAATATCTAATTCAACGAAATATTCCCAGTGCTAATGTGCTTTGGGCGACTGGAAAAAGAATGGATCACACCATATCTAACCTAACGAATATCGTTAAATACAGCTCTCAATTAAAGATTGTTATCCTCGACGATTATTCTAAGGTTTACCGACTACCCAATCACTTTGAAAAATGGTATACCGCAAAAACACCTATATCTTTAATCCCCGTGGGCACTGTTGAGGGCATCTCAACAGTAAATCTAGAGTATCCACTGAATGATGAAAGTTTGATGTTGGGCTACCGAAGCGGTAGCAGCAACAGTGTTGAGCAGGATGGTGTCGTTAAAATAAGCTATCGATTGGGCGATCTTCTTATGATGGAATGTACCGATTAAGGCGTTTTAAATACTAAAATCCAAAAGCACTATAGCTGCCATTGCTTCGACTATGGGTACAGCTCTCGGTACAACACAAGCATCATGGCGTCCTTTTCCTACGACAACCACTGCCTCATGATGTATATTGATCGAGTCCTGATCCTTCATGATCGTTGCAACGGGTTTAAAAGCTACTCGAAGATAAATATCCATACCGTTGCTAATACCTCCTACTATTCCTCCAGAATGATTTGTAAGCGTTTTTCCAGAAGGAAGTATCGAATCGTTATGTTGGCTTCCCCTCAATTTAGTTCCGGCAAAACCACTACCAATTTCAACACCTTTTACAGCATTAATCGACATCATCGCCTTGGCTAACTCCGCATCAAGACGATCAAAAACGGGCTCACCGAGTCCCACTGGCACATTTTGAATCACACAAGTGATCACTCCTCCAATCGAATCACCGTCTTTTTTAACCGCTTTGATCAAATTTTCCATTTGTACGGCCATTTCAGGGTCAGGACAACGTACAGGGTTGCTTTCTATACGAGAAAAATCGAGATCAACATAGTCCTTCTGTAACTCCAAATCGCCAACTGCAGACACGTAAGCCGTAATTTTAACGTCTTTTAAGAGCTGTTTGGCAACAGCTCCCGCTACTACCCTACAAGCGGTCTCGCGAGCAGAACTGCGCCCCCCTCCGCGATAATCGCGAATACCATATTTCTGCTGATACACGTAATCCGCATGACTCGGACGAAAAACATCTTTAATATGATCGTAATCGTTGGATTTAGGATTCTCGTTTTTTATCAAAAAACCTATTGGGGTACCCGTGGTTTTACCTTCAAAAATACCCGATAAAAACTGAACCTCATCAAGCTCCTTGCGTTGAGTCACTATTTTAGATTGTCCGGGTTTGCGACGATCCAATTCCAATTGAATCTGGTCCATATCCAACAATACATTAGCTGGACAACCGTCAATTATTCCACCAATAGCCTCCCCGTGAGACTCCCCAAAAGTGGTCACTCTAAATCGATTGCCATATGAATTTCCCGCCATAACTCAACTACTTTAAATACATTAAACCTGGATACAATACCTTAACCTACTGTCTGAAATTCTAATCATACGATAACTTTGACTTAACGCTAATTTGAACTAAGTAGACTTAATTTGTTATAACAAAAACCGAAATCTTGAAAAAAAGACTCTTAGAAATTGTCATTATTTCCGATGTTCACTTAGGAACATACGGCTGTCACGCCAAAGAATTACTCCATTATCTTCAATCCATTAAACCCAAAACACTCATTTTAAATGGAGATTTGATCGATATCTGGCAATTTAGAAAATCATATTTCCCCAAATCCCATCTAAAGGTCATCAAAAAAATCATAGACTTGGCCTCTAAAGGAACAAAAGTATATTATATTACGGGAAATCACGATGAAATGCTTCGCAAATTTAGCGATTTTCAATTGGGCAATATCGCACTACTCGATAAGTTGGTACTTGATATCGATGGAAAAAAAGCATGGATCTTTCACG
Organism: Flavobacteriaceae bacterium UBA1682; assembly: GCA_002320285.1. Taxonomy (GTDB): domain Bacteria; phylum Bacteroidota; class Bacteroidia; order Flavobacteriales; family Flavobacteriaceae; genus Flavobacterium. Next base: position 118,187 of record DCKE01000021.1, read on the forward strand.
GTGATGTTTTTGACTCCTCGGTTCAACATGCCAAATGGATCGCTAAGTTAGGCAGCAAGGGTTATGACTATTTAATTCTACTGAATCGACTGATCAATTGGATACTGATGAAACTAAAGAAAGAGCCGTATTCCCTGTCTAAGCGTATTAAAGCCAGTGTAAAAAAGGCGGTTAAATTTATAGGGGATTTTGAAAAGACAGCCACCGATTTGGGCATCGATAATCAGTATGATTACGTGATATGTGGACATATACATGAACCCAAGATCAAAACGGTTCGCAATGCAAAAGGTTCGATTACCTATCTGAATTCTGGCGATTGGATTGAAAATCTAACCGCTTTGGAATACAACAAAAAAAGATGGAAGATTTACCAACATAGCACTGAACCCGAGATTTCCGAAGATGATGAATACTTTTTCAGAGAAAACGCTTTATCCGATGCTTTGGCCACCCATTTAGACAGAGAAAAGACCATAAAAAAACCGTTATCCAATGAATAACGGTTTTTTTTGTACTGAATAACTTATATTTTAGGATTATAAGGATACAAATTAAGGGCTTCTGCAGACTTTAATCGCAATTCCTTAGCCAATTCAGGATGATCATTTAAAAGCAATCCAAAAGAAGGTGTAATCTCCTTCATTTTCGCTTGCCACGCTTCGGATTCAAATCGGTCTGGAAAGCATTTCTTAAGCAAGGTAAACATGATTGAAGTAGCCGTTGACGCACCTGGAGATGCCCCGAGCAGCGCTGCTATTGATCCATCGGCAGCACTTACTACCTCTGTTCCAAATTGCAACACCCCTTTACCGTCTGCATCTTTCTTGATTACTTGTACCCGTTGACCAGCAACTTCCAAAGTCCAATCTTCATGACGGGCATCAGGCATGTATTCTTTAAGTGCTTCTAATCGATTATCATCGGATTGCATCACCTGACTGATTAAATATTTAGTCAATGGAATGTTTTTTAATCCGGCTCCTAACATCGGTTTGATGTTGTTCAATTTTATCGATTCAAACAAATCCAAATAGGATCCGTTTTTTAAAAATTTAGTAGAAAAACCAGCATAAGGTCCAAATAACAAGGCTCTTTTACCGTCTATAAAACGCGTATCTATATGGGGAACCGACATCGGTGGAGCACCAACAGATGCTTTACCATATACTTTGGCAAAATGTTGATCAATAATTTCTTGATTGGTACATTTTAACCATTGTCCGCCGACTGGAAAACCTCCAAATCCTTTTCCTTCGGGTATATCAGCTTTTTCCAACAACAAGATAGATCCTCCTCCAGCACCAATAAAAACAAATTTGGCTTTGATACGAGATTTCTCTTTGGTTTCTAATTTTTTAGCCGAAACTCTCCAACGTCCATCTTCTTGTTTCTTTAATTTTTGAACTTCGGTATTGAAATGCATATTTACCCCGTCTAAAGTTTGGAGATAAGCAAATAACTGTCTGGTCAAGACGCCGAAATTAACGTCAGTACCATATTTCATAGCTGTAGCAGCATACGAAGTATTCATGTCACGACCGTTCATCAACAAAGGTGCCCATTCTTTGATTTGCGCTACCTTATCGGTAAACTCCATATCTTTAAAAAGTGGGAATTTCTGCAATTCTTCAAACCGCTTCTTTAAGAATTCCACATTATCATCGCCCCACACAAAACTCATATGTGGCACTGAATGTATAAATTCTTCGGGCTTTTTCAATACTCCCTTATGAGTCAAATAAGTCCAAAATTGCCTCGAAAGTTCGAAAGACTCCACGATATCAATAGCTTTACTAGCATCAATCGTACCGTCTTCACGTTCCGGTGTATAATTTAATTCACAAAATGCAGCATGTCCTGTTCCTGCATTATTCCAGGCATCAGAACTCTCCGCAGCAGCGACATCGAGCCTCTCAATAATATCAATTGTAAGATTGGGCTCTAGTTCTTTTAATAGTATACCGAGTGTAGCACTCATAATTCCGGCTCCTATTAAGACAACGTCTGCTTCTGATTTTTGTATACTTGACATCGTAATTTTATTATTTTTGCAAAGTTAATCGTTTTTCAATTCATCTCTCGCAACTAATTGGCTTTTATTAGTCGAGCGAGATAAATAAATTGTTTTTATTTTTTCCCTAGATAATCTTGAAGTATAATCGTTGCAGCTATTTCATCTACTAACGCTTTGTTCTGACGTTGTTTTTTCTTTAATCCACTATCAATCATCGTTTGAAAAGCCATTTTTGATGTAAATCGCTCATCCATACGCTCGACTTTCACAGTTGGAAATGCAGCGGTAAATTTCTCTATAAATTTTTCAATTAATGGCGTAATTTCCGAAGGCTCATTATTCATTCTTTTGGGTTCACCGAAAATCACGATCTCAACATTCTCCTTAGAAAAATAATCCTTTAAAAAAGGTAATAGCTCAGGAGTTGAAACCGTAGTTAAGCCCGAAGCAATCATACGAAAATCATCGGTCACGGCTATACCTGTTCTCTTTTTACCAAAGTCAATGGCCAATACTCTAGACACCTTATTCGTAAATAAAGGTTCCGTGCTCAGAAGAAATGGTTAATTTCTTTGAATCGGATGATTCTACTCTTCCAACGATCTGTGCATTGACGTTAAAGGACTTGGATATTGCAATGATTTCCTCAGCTACTTCTGGGGTCACATATAACTCCATACGATGACCACAGTTGAAAACGCGATACATTTCTTGCCAATCGGTTTGGGATTGTTCTTGTATCAATTTAAACAAAGGCGGCACTGGAAATAAATTGTCTTTAACGATGTGTAAGGCATCGATAAAATGTAAGATTTTGGTTTGAGCTCCACCACTACAGTGCACCATTCCATGAATCTGCTCTGCATTGAATTGTGAAAGAATACGCTTGATAATTGGCGCATAAGTACGAGTTGGTGACAAAACCAGCTTCCCTGCGTCAATCGGTGAATTTTCAACCGCATCTTGAAGTTTCATCTTTCCGGAATACACTAAATTTTCCGGCACAGAAGGATCAAAACTCTCTGGGTATTTCTTAGCTAGATAGTGGTCAAATACGTCGTGACGGGCAGAAGTTAGTCCGTTACTACCCATGCCACCGTTGTATTCACTTTCATAACTCGCTTGTCCAAAAGACTCCAAACCTACGATTACATCACCGGGTTTAATATTAGCATTGTCAATAACATCACTGCGTTTCATACGAGCTGTTACTGTGGAGTCCACAATTATCGTTCGAACCAAATCACCCACATCAGCAGTTTCTCCTCCAGTAGAATGTATCGTTACTCCGAAGCGCTTTAAGTCCTCTATCAAAACCTCTGTACCATTTATAATAGCCGATATCACCTCGCCTGGAACTAAGTTTTTGTTGCGTCCAATAGTCGAAGAGAGCAAAATATGATCAGTTGCACCAACACACAATAAATCATCAATATTCATGATTAATGCGTCTTGAGCGATTCCTTTCCAAACAGATAAATCTCCGGTTTCTTTCCAATAAGTATAAGCTAATGACGATTTGGTTCCGGCACCATCCGCATGCATAATTAGGCAATAATCAGCATCACCAGTTAAGTGATCGGGAACAATTTTACAAAATGCTTTTGGAAAAAGCCCTTTATCAATATTTTTAATCGCATTATGAACGTCTTCCTTGTCAGCAGAAACTCCGCGAAGCGCATATCTATTGTTTGTATTTGAACTCATAAAAAGTGTGTTGTTTGTGCAAATTTAATGCTAATGTAGAAGTAAAACAATCAATTTGAATAGAAGATTTTATCCCCCGTTATTTTGAACTTTTTTACGCTGATAAAAAACAAAAAATCTACTGTATGAACAGTAGATTTTTTTTGCTATACGCTTTGTAAAACGTCTATTAATAGATCTATATCTTCACGAGTTGTTTCATGACTAAAAGACACTCTTAAACTCGGTTTTCTCAAATCGGTTTCATTTAGAAATTCCGACAATACATGAGATGGCTTTTGACTTCCAGATTGACAAGCACTACCACGGGATACCGCAATTCCTTTCATATCTAATTGAAACAACATCATCGATGCTTTCTCTTCAGACATCGGTAACAAAACGTTTACAATATTATAAAATCCCGCTTGGTTTCCATTAAATTTTACGTCTGGATAAACCTCTTGAAGTTTGCTTTGACAATATTTTTTTATTTCCTGAATGTGATTGCGCTCTTCATCCAATTTATCATAGGAAATCTCAAATGCCTTAGCCATTCCAACAACTTGATGAACCGCTTCTGTTCCAGCACGCATTCCCTTTTCTTGTTCTCCACCAAAAATCATTGGTTTCAATACATTGTTCTTACGAATAAATGCAAATCCAATACCTTTAGGTCCATGAAATTTATGAGCACTCGCCACGATAAAATCAACGGGGATTTCCTTTAAGTCAATTTCTGTTTTACCGACTGATTGTACGGTATCACAGTGAAATAAAGCCTGATGTTTTTGGCATAAATCCGCAACTCTTTTTAAATCCAATTCCGTTCCCACTTCATTGTTTACATGCATCAAACTCACCAAAGTCGGCACTTCGTCCGCTAGTAATTGCTCAAGATGTGCATAGTCTATTTCGCTGTTGGGTAGTATATTTACAAACTCCAAGTCTACATCATATTCCTTTTGCATCTGTTTTGCAGCATACAACACGGCATGATGCTCCATCTTTGAGGTAATAATTCGCTTAATTTGAAGATCTCTAACCGCAGAGCGAATAATCCAGTTGTTGGCTTCCGTACCACAAGAAATAAAGATTATTTCTGAGGAAGAAGCATTAAGCTGTTTAGCAATACTCTTTCTTGAAGCCTCGATCAGTGATCTGGCACTTCTTCCAACTGCGTAAGTAGAAGATGGATTGCCGTATTCTTCCGAAAGCACTTTGATCATTTCAGCAATCACCTCTGGTCTAAGAGATGTTGTTGCTGCATTGTCAAGATATACTTGTTTCATTGTTTTTTATATAATGGCTCATCCTGTTTCCAGCAAAAAAATGCCTTTGTTTACCGAACCTTTTTAGTTACTCTTTAATGTCCTTCTGCTGATTAGTAGGAAAGACTACAAAATTAATAAACTTCGGAAGAATTTAAAAGATATTCCGCATTTGTTTATTGCCAAAAAAACCCTTTTTTGTTCTTTTCTCAGTTTATACAAAAATAATGCAATTACTTAAACTTTAACCGATACCCGAGCTTTAGCAATTAAAAACTGGATTCTATATTTAATTATCAATCGCATCGATATCGATACCTTGTTTTAACAAAACTTTTTTAACCACTATCGCAAAGATCAACAAATAGATAAAACACAAAAAAGGTACCAGATACGAGTTGTGAATCCCAATAATGTCCGCTAATTTACCTTGAATCGGAGGTATAATTCCACCTCCTAATATCATCATGATTAAAAAAGAAGAACCTTGAGCCGTATATTTTCCCAATCCAATGATCGCGAGATTAAAAATAGCTGGCCACATAATACTACATGCCAAGCCTCCTGCTAAAAAGGCATAAATTGCAATCATACCCTCAGTCATCAATCCTACTCCTATCGCTGATATTCCCAATATACTAAACAACAATAATGTTCGGGCCGATCGATCTTTACTCAGAAATGAAAAAACGATCTGTATAATCACACAAATAATATAATAATACAAGGGTTCAACATCATTTCCAGCCAAAATATTGACTCCCAAAATAACGAAAAACGCCAACAGCGGAACCACTATTAAAGCTATGGTTTTTTTATATCCAGTTAAAGCAAATACACTTACAGCTCCCGCCCAACGTCCAATCATCAAACTCCCCCAATACATCGATATATATGGAGCTATCTCTGATGAATGCAATCCTCCAAATTCCTGTAGTTTCAGTAATTCTCCTAAGTTACTACCGATTCCAACCTCCGCTCCAACATAGGCAAACAAAGCAATCATTCCTAAAACCAATTGTGGATACTGCATAGCTCCCCAACCTTCACTGCGTTTTTGACTGCCCTTATAAGCATAAAACAACGACCCTAAAATAATGACTAATCCCAACGACAACCAGATCATTCTCTGGTGTTCAATCGGTTGCTTGATCTCTTTTATATCGACTTGTAACTGATTAATATCCGACTGGCGTTTGGCTAATTCGTCTGGAACCAGTTCTAAGATCGCCAATTCTTGCTGTTTGGATTCCACAACAGCTTCCATTTCCAACACTTTTGCATTAGCATCACTTTTGTAAGTCTGAAAAACAGGTATAAAAACCAATATCAACAATAAGGTCATCATCAACAAAACCTTCAATGCTTTGTTTGCTTTTTCCATCGGTGCCCCCAATATACCAGAAGGTACTTTTTTAGAAAAGTAAAACATCGCCGCAGCAATTAAAAACAATATTCCTACTGCAGCATACAAAAGGCTGGTAGTATCTAAAGTCAAATGTTTAATCTGATCATCGGTAATCGAAGAAGTGCTTCCAAATAATGCAAAAGCAACAATTAATGGTCCTATAGTCGTTCCCAATGAATTGATGCCTCCACCTAAATTAACGCGGCTAGCACCTGTTTTGGGATTACCCAGTAAAATGGCAAAGGGATTTGCCGCAATTTGCTGTAGAGAAAATCCCAGCGCAACGACAAATAATCCAATGAGTAAACCGGCATAAAAATTTGTTTGAACGGCCCAGATCATCACAGCAGCTCCTGCTGTTGAAAACAACAAACCGTATACTATACTGCGTTTATAGCCCCATTTAGACACTAAGTCCTTGCCTTTAACAGCGCTAAATACAAACAAAAATAGGGAGCCAAAATAATAAGCGGTGTAAAACGCAAAATCGATCAATTGCGATTGAAATTGATCTAAAGAAAAATAATTTTTACAGAAGGGAATAAAAATACTATTACCAGCGGAAAAGAATCCCCAGAAAAAAAACACCGTCACCAAAGTATATAAAGCAGGGTAATTGGTTTTAATATCAGCCGTTGTTTCAGCGTTCTCTTTCATTAACATAATTTTTAGATTTCAAATATAGCCTTTTCTAAAAAAATCTAAGCCTTTATAGTTAGTATTTCTATTTATAAATAACTTATTTTTGTTGAACTAATTTTTTAGAAAAGGAAACCGCTCTAATCGTTTTTATTTTTGCTTTCAAGGAGTCTGAAAACAAACCGATTAGCGCCCCATTGAATAACAAAAGACCATTCAGATATGAAAAGATTGTTAAGTTTAGGCCTGCTCGCCTTCTTTTTAAATAGTTGCGATGACGGAGATATTGTTTATCAAGAACTTAATTTCGACAATAAACCGGTTGAAAAATGCAGTACTAAAAATCTGTTCCTTAAAAAGAACGGCAAGGACATGCTCATTTTCAAAATAGATACCTTGCAATTGAGTGCTAATAATTTGCCTTTAGCTCAACCCAAAAGTTTTGAAATCGGCACTAACGTGGAACTGATCTATAGAATCTACGACGACACAGCGATTTCCGCATCGATCTGCGAAAGCCTTCCCCCAGCAAAACCCGTTGTAATTTCTGAGATGAAAGCTAGCCCAGGTGGTACTGCCATCGTCACAAGAGACCTGCGAACGCTAGCTCCAGCAACTGAAACCGATCCAATAACGATTGCTTATTTTTATAATTTTGAATTTAGAAACATCAGTTTTAAAGATGGTGACAACGATATCAATAATTCTAAAATGGCTTTTGGTGAATATCAATACACTCAAAACCAATTGAGCTTTAAATTTAAAGATAATTTTAATCCCATTCCATGTACAACAGGAGATAATCTGAGATTGGTTGTGCATAGTGACACCGACGCTATGATTTTAAACTTAGCGCAAAATTCGATTGAACTGACTGAAGGAACTCAAACGATCAATTTGAATGAGACCAATTTCCTTATATATAAGGCGTTTCAAATTAAAGGCGGTGTAGTGACTAGTGAAATGGCGTGTAGTGAAGAAACCATCTTCGGAAACACCAAACAAATAGAAAACTGGAAAGCCGTGGAAGGAATCGTTAAAATAGTTACCAATAAGGTTATTCAATCTGAAAACGACCCAGAAGCAAAAACGGAATACTCACATAAAATTTCACTGGAACAGGTTAAGTTCAGTAAAGAAGGCAGAACTTTTACCAGGAATGTTATTCCCTTTGGAATTTATACTAGTACACTCTAAAAACAAAAAATCCCAACTAACGGTTGGGATTTTGTTTTATATAAACTTGAGTAGCGCCTAATCCATATTTCTGATAGTTTGCATCTTCAAAAACAACCTCTTGATAACGCGCAAATAAATAATCCAATTCTAATTTTAAGATTCCCTCTCCAATTCCGTGGATAAAAACCACTCGCGGAATTTTATTGCGGATCGCAAACTCTACCTGCCCTCTGGCCGTATCAACTTGTAAGGTTAAAATATCGTGATTGCTCATCCCTTTAAAATTAGGCAGCAGTTTTTCGATATGTAAGTCTACCTCCAGTACAAAATCTTCTTTCTTAGATTTTTTCTCTTTAACAAAAGATCGCTTGATCGAGCTTTGTTTATCGAGTAAAGCCGCGGATATAGAAGAAATAGTCGCTGCTTGTTTTAACTCTGAAGTATCACCTATCTTAATCAGTTCATTCAGCTGGTATTTCAACAAAAAACCATCCTCGGTTTCTATAGTTACTTCGTTCTGATTTATGTTGACTACGGTTCCATTTTGATCTTCATCTAAAACAGAAACCTGATCTCCTTTATTTATCATCTTTATCGGGATTATTAATGGGTGTATCTGCTGTTTTATTACTTGGTACTTTAGACATTAATCGCATCATCCCATAAAAAAATAACACCACTCCTACGATTTGTATCCAAATATTTGGATTCTCTTTAGTTTGTTCGACAAAAGCCCAAGCTATAAAAACCAACGTTATTATTATATATATATATTTCATACCTAAATCTGTATCATGATTTTTAATTCCTATTTTAAACCTTGCTGTTCACACAAATTGACATATAAAGGCATTTTCTTCTACAATTTATATAAAAGTAGTGCCTCAAAAATAAACAAGTTTAAAAAATTGTACTAATTATTTAATTACATTTTTTTTTTGTAAAATTGCTGTACTAATTATTCATCAACAATGGAAGACCTTATGCTACCCTGTCTTAATAAATCGATTTTCGGTATCGATTGCTTAGGCTGTGGTACTCAGAGAGCTATCGTTTTAATTGGGCAGGGCGAATTTGTAAAAGCCTTTTATATGTTTCCCGCAATTTACACTTTACTTTTATTTTTCGCAGCAGTAATTTTAAATTTTATTGATCTTTCGAGAAATTATCACAAGATCATGATCGGATTAGCCATCACCAATGCGTTTATCATGGTGGCTTCCTACATTTTAAAAATGTTTTTTCTAACTTAATACATAAAAAATGGATACTCAATTCACACAAAAATTACCGAATTCCAGTACTGTACTTATCTTGGGAATCGCTTCCTTAGTGATGTGTTGCTGCTGGGGAGTTGGTTTGATTCCCGCTATTATTGGACTTGTCTTAGCTAATAAAGACGGTAAATTATATCAAGCTAATCCTACAGGATATACTGGATATCAAAATTTAAATACAGGTAAAATTCTTTGTATTATTGGTCTTGTTTTAGGAGCAATCAATCTTTTATTAAACCTATACATCTCGCTAATTTACGGTATGGATAACTTCCAAGAAATGTTACAAGAGTTTCAAACTCAAATGCAACAACAACAAAATTAAGACTTATAAAAAAAGCAGCCGATGGCTGCTTTTTTTTATCAATTATCTTTAGGGAGCCAGTCGCTCGATCTTCCAATCCATATCCTGTTGCAACGAATACCGAATTCGATCGTGTAATCGATTGGGTCTTCCCTGCCAGAACTCTATCGATTGTGGTCTCACTAAAAAACCGCCCCAATGAATCGGTTTCTCTAATGCTGTAACTTGAGCTTGCGTTTCTAATTTCACTAATTGGTCTTGCAAATATTCGTAAGATGGAATTACTTCACTCTGAGGAGATACTATAGCTCCCAACTTACTTCCCTCAGGACGACTGTCAAAATAATTAGCCGATACTTCATCACTAAGCTTTTCTGCCAATCCCTTAATAATCACTTGACGCTCCATCGAGGGCCAAAAAAAAGACAATCCCACCTGAGGATGTGCCAAGATCGATTTACCCTTTTCAGAGTTGTAATTCGTATAAAAAACAAACCCATTTTCATCATATTTCTTTAACAATACGATACGTGATTTTGGAAAACCATCTAATCCCAAAGTAGAAACCGTCATCGCATTGACTTCTTCTATACCCGAAAACTCTTCAACTTCATAAAACCATTTTCTAAACTGCATCAACGGGTTAGCATCTACTTCAGATTCGATTAATGCACTTTTTTCATACGATTTTCTATAATTACTCAAATCACTCATATACTCCTAATTAAAATTCAAACTCCTTACCATCATCGGCACAACTGACCTCTGGAAAAATAGTCAAAGCTTCCTCTCTAAACAAGTTGATATCCGCATATCTCGTTGAGTAATGCCCCAAGATTAACTGTTTGACTTCCGCCTTTAACGCTATAGTAGCGGCTTCTTTCGCAGTACTGTGTTTGGTTCTATCCGTGTAATGTGATTCTGATTCCAAAAAAGTACTTTCGTGATACAGTACATCAACCCCCTTTATAATGGGAATAACCGCTTCATTATAAACGGTATCGGAACAAAAAGCATAACTCTTAGCAGCAACGGGGTCATAGGTAATATCAATATTTTGTACCAAAGTTCCATCGTCTAAGGTAATATCTCCACCGTTTTTTATCTTTTGATAATAACAAGATTCAATACCCAAATCCTCAATAGCACCAATTTTTAATTTGCGTTCACCCAGTTTCTCTTGAAACAAATAACCGTTGGTGTAAACCCGATGAATCAACGGAATGGTGGATACCGTCACCTGTTCATCTTCATATACTACTTCACTCTCCTTACTTTCCAGTTCATGGAAAAACAAATTATATCCAGTGAAAGAATTCGACAAGCGAAGTTGCAACAAAATCACTTCTTTAATTCCCTTAGGACCATACACATGTAAATCAGACTGACGATTTAACAGCATAAAAGTCGAAATCAGTCCAATTAAACCATAAAAATGGTCTCCGTGTAAATGAGAAATAAAAATGTGATTGATTCTAGAAAATTTTATCTTTTTCTTTCGCAATTGAACCTGCGTTCCCTCTCCACAATCAATTAAAAACATCTGGTTCTTAATCTCCAAAACTTGCGCAGTGGGATTTGTCATCGTTCTTGGGGTGGCTGCATAACAACCGAGTATGGTTAATTTCAAGATACTTTTTTTTAAATAGTCAAGATATGAAAGTACAAAATAAATTTAGGAAAGGCTCAAAAAAAAAGCTTAATAATTAAGCTTCGTTCTTTTAAAATCCTAAATCTCGCTCGATCTCGTCCATCTCGATGATATCATGAGCTTCTTGTATACTTGGAACGATTACTAAATCTTCGTCGAAATCATTATAATTAACAGAAGACATCACCAATACAAACGACTTCTTATTACTTGCCTGCAATTGGACTAAATCTAAAAAATCATTTAAAGATTCTTGTCCCAATTCCGGTTCATTAAGTAAATCAATAACGATATTGTGTTTTTTCAAAGATTCATATTGTCCTTTTAATTTCATTATAAAATCAGCTACAGATCCTTCATTTTTTTTAATTACTAGCGTATGTCCCTTTTCTTTAATTTTCATTTTTCCTCCTATTTGAAATCGCGCTTGTACGACTTGTTATTTAATTTTTGAAGCCAGTAAGTACGTCACCGCCATTCTTACCGCAACTCCATTTTCTACTTGATCTAAAATGATGGCCTGTTGTGAATCGGCGACATCAGAAGTCAACTCCACACCTCGGTTAATTGGACCAGGGTGCATAATCACGATTTCTTTATTTAAGGAATCTAATAATTCTTTATCTATACCGTACTGTTGTGCATACTCGCGAGTCGATGGAAAATAATTAACATCCATTCGCTCATTTTGAACTCTCAATACGTTAGCTACATCACACCATTCCAAGGCCTTTCTTAGCTCGGGCTCAACTTTCACACCAAGGCTTTCAATATATTTAGGTATCAAGGTCTTAGGTCCACAAACGCGAACTTCAGCACCCTGCATCTGCAAGGCAAAAATATTGGACAAAGCAACTCGTGAGTGCAATACATCACCAACAATGACTATTTTCTTTCCCGCTACTTCTCCGAGTCTTTCCCGAATCGAATAACTATCTAACAAAGCTTGCGTAGGATGTTCATGTGCACCATCACCAGCATTAACAATGCTCGCTTTTACATTTTTTGACAAAAAATGTGCCGCACCAGCATGACTATGACGCATCACCACCATATCCACTTTCATCGCCAGTATATTGTTGACCGTATCCAATAGGGTCTCTCCTTTTTTAACAGAGGATTGCGCTGCAGAAAAGCTAATCACATCAGCGGATAAACGCTTCTGTGCGAGCTCAAAGGACAGTTTAGTACGCGTACTGTTTTCAAAAAAAATGTTGGCAATCGTTATATCTCGTAACGAAGGAACTTTTTTAATAGGTCTATTAATAACCTCTTTAAACTGATCGGCAGTTTCAAAGATTAAATCAATATCACTTTTTGTAATGTATTTAATTCCCAACAAATGGTTTACACTTAATTCTTTCATCGTGCAATGGATTCCTCTATGTTATTAATTTTACTATTTTACCTCGTTTTGAATCAAGAATACACCGTCTTCCTGCTGATCGTTTTCACCCCAACTTACCAAAACTTTTTCATCGTTAATCGCATCGACCTGGCGACCGCGATAATCGGGTTGTATCGGTAAATGGCGGCTGAATCTGCGGTCAATTAAAACCAAAAGTTCAATTTCAGACGGACGCCCAAAAGATTGTATAGCTGTGAGTGCCGAACGAATACTTCGACCAGTATACAAAACATCATCAATAAAAATGACTTTTTTATTTTCTACTAGAAAATCAATCTGAGTTTTATTGGCTTCTAAAGGTTTTAAATTTCTTCTAAAATCATCTCTAAAAAAAGTAATATCCAAAAAACCCAAGCTAATATCTTGAACAGCATATTCTCTTTCGATAATTGATTTTAATCTTTCGGCTAAAAATTTACCTCTCGGTTGAATTCCAATGAGGATAGTATTCGAAAAATCAAGATGTTTTTCGACTAATTGACAAGCCAAACGATGCAAAATGATATTGACCTCTTTAGCAGTAAGCAATACTTTAGGATCCATAATGAAGTGTTGTGTTTGGGAGGTAAAAGTACAATTTTTTCTGCTTTCAAAATAATATTTTTAGAGAATCATCCCGATTAGTTATATCTCTATTCATCTTTGTCTTTTTAAATAAATACTGTCAAATACACTTTAAAAATCAAAAAATCGTATATTTATAATCCTAATTTAAAACATAACTTATGATTATCTCTACGACTCCAACACTTGAAGGTCACCCTATTAAAGAATATAAAGGTATCGTTACTGGCGAAACCATCATCGGAGCTAATGCCATTAAAGATTTTAAAGCGAGTTTTACCGATTTTTTTGGAGGCCGCTCAACTTCTTATGAAAAAGTGGTTATCGAAGCAAAGAATACCGCTTTACAAGAAATGCAAGAACGCGCTAAACAACTCGGGGCCAATGCCATCGTAGGTGTAGATTTAGACTATGAAACCATCGGACAATCCGGAAGTATGTTAATGGTTACCGCTAGCGGTACCGCAGTAGTTATATAACTCTCAAAAAAAATGGCAGGCTATTTGCCTAGTACTTTCTAAATTTAAAAATTGATTATGACTAAAAAGACACTTATGGTTACTTTATTCACAGTGATAACTGCAGTAACCCTTCAGGCACAAGTAGTAAAAAGAGTATTCATTAAAGAAAACACCAGTCCTTGCACTGGAGTCGCTCCTATGAACTGTTTAAATGTACGCTTTGAAAATGATTTAGATTGGACATTTTTCTACAGTAATATTGATGGTTTTACTTACGAACCGGGTTATCAATATGAGTTATTGGTTGAAGAAACCACCCTACCTAAGGAACAAGTGCCGGCTGATGCCTCTTCAATACGTTATAAATTAAAAAAATTAGTTTGTAAAGTTGCTACTAATCAAGCCATCTGGAACACCAATTGGACTTTAACGGAATTAAACGGAAAAGCCATACAGCAAGACGCTGTAAAGGTTGAATTTAATGCGGCAAACCATACTCTATACGGAAGTAGCGGCTGCAACAACTTTAATATGCCGATTAGCATAAACAAGAAAAGAACCACTATGGTAACCAAACACGGAGTGGGAACCATGATGGCCTGTCAACCGGATATCATGAAATTAGAAGACGAGTTCTTAAAAACGCTTGCCGATAAAAAGATTGAGCTAAAAGTTATCCAAGGTCAATTAAATTTAATTCATAAAAAAAACGTGTTGATGAAGTTTAAGAAAACCACAGAAAAAAATGGTTCCGCACTAGCTTTCGTTTCCAATAAAAAATGGAAATTAATTCAAATGAATGGCAAAGCGATTGAAAAAGGACAACCCGAAATTATTTTTGATGTGGAAAACAAAAAAGTAAACGGAAGAACGGGATGTAACAATTTCTTCGGAGCATTAGACATCGATAGTGAGAACTTGTCTTTTGGAGCACTTGGAATGACCAGAATGGCTTGTATGGATGAAGTGATTGCACGTCAAGAAAATGAATTCGTCTCTTTGTTAAATGAAAAAGGACTGACCTACGATGTCGCTGATCAGACTTTTAATATCTATAAAAACAATCAATTAGTATTGATGTTCGGACTGACTTCAGAATAATTATACCATAAAAAAAGCGGCCTAATGGCCGCTTTTTTTATTTAAAATCTGTTGTTAATCAATTCATTTTATCAACGGCTTGTTGCAAAACATCCCATTGTTTTTTTAGGTTTGAGTTTTTCTTCTTTTCCTTTTCGTAGGCTCTTTTTTTCAAATCCACTGCGTTTTCAGCCATAGTCTTCATTAATGCTGCCGCAGCGTCGCTTTGGTTTTTAATATAAGCGTAATACATCGTATACATCTGCGCTGCCACATTCGTAGCCTCTTCCGTATCATTACTCATTACCCAAGTAAATCCCTTTTCCAACTGATCGGCTACTGGTGCACCCTGACTTTTTGCAAACAAATAGAAAACCGCGGTTTGTATAACCAAGTTGGCTTTGGTGAAATCATTTTCCGCAACCCATACAGGTATAAAAGCCGTTATCAATTGTTCACTATTTTTGATTACCTCCTCATCAAGACCTTCCTTATAATTTGAAAATTTTGCCGGATCATGTTGAAGAATACCATCAATAGCCGCTGCTTGTACACGATATGAAACGCTTTTTGCTGCCTTGTCCAACAATTCAACGTCAAATGTCCCCATATTGTTTAATGCAGAAATAGCCTGAGCCTGAACCAAGGTTTTGGGGTCATGCTCAGCAATACTTTTTAAAACAGGTGTCGCTTTCTCAATAACCAAGGGTGTCGTAAAATCTAAGCTATTAATTGCCAAGCCGCGAATACCATCATTGTCGTCTTTTAAAGATTCCAATAAGGCAGTCAAAGCAACAGCACTCGTCGATTGATGTTTCGCAAAAGCTTCTACCGCTTGTCGACGAGCACCATAATTACCTTTTGCAACCTGATATTGCACCAGATATTCCTCAACGGTTTTAAGGTCCTCCTGCAAATCAGATAGCAAAACCTGATCCGCATTATAGATAACAACTTCCGGCTTCTTTGAAGTTTCAAATTCAAAAACACTGTGCTCTTGCGCTCCTACCCATACCTGCTCCTTTTTGATCTTTCCCGCTACTACGATATCGAGCGCATAGGGAAATTCAAAAAAAGTATCCCCTTGCTGAGTCACGGTTATCTTAGATTTCTTTGCTTTCGCATCATAGTCCGATTTTACAATCAAATTCGGTTGCCCACTACCGAGAAACCATTGATTGAAAAACCAATTCAAATCCCGCCCACTTACGTCTTCAAGTGCTAAGCGCAATTGCGTATATTCCGCCTTGCCAAATTCATTGTCCTTTAAATATTTACTTAAACCTTTGAAGAATGCCTCATCACCCAGATAATTTCGAAGCATATGCAAAATAGCACCACCTTTATTATACGTCACTTGATCAAACATATCTTCTTGCGAATGATAATGCATCCGAACTAAGTTTTTATCGAAATGGTCTCCGTTTTTATAAGACTCCACCTGTGCATATAAATACTGATCTGCTTTTTCTTTTCCGTATTTGTGTTCGGTCCATAAATACTCTGAATAATTAGCAAAAGCCTCATTCATCGAAAGATTTGACCAGCTTTCCGCAGTTACCAAATCGCCAAACCAATGATGAAACAATTCATGCGCAATAACGGTTTCAGCTGAGTTTTCATCAATAAGCTGACCCGGTTTTTGCTGAACACCATCATTGAACAACGAGGCCGTTGTATTTTCCATAGCTCCACTTACATATTCGCGAGCAGTCATCTGTGCATACTTTTCCCACGGATACGGATAATCCAGCAGCTTTGAAAAGAATTCCATCATCGCTGGCGTATCTCCAAAGATTTCACGAGCATAATCCTTGTACTCGGGCTCCACATAGTAATCTACATCAATATTACGCCACTTGTCTTTTACAACAGCATAATCACCAATGCCTATAAAAAATAAATACGGTGCATGTTTTTGACTCATCTTCCAATAATCAGTCTTAGATCCATTTTTATTCACCGTACTCGACAGTAAAGTACCATTGGAAAGCGAAACATATTTTTGTGGATAGGTCAAATATATTTCCTGAGTGGTTTTTTGATTGGTTTTATCAATAGTAGGAAACCAACAAGAGGAAGACTCACTTTCACCCTGTGTCCATATTTGCGTTGGTACATGCGCTTGCTTGCCTTCCGGATTAATGAAATAGATACCCTTCGCATCATTAATAGCCTGACTACCCTCCTGTTGTACTTCATTGGGCTGCGCGGTATAGTTTATATAAACGGTATAGGATTCTCCTTTTGTATAAGTGCGGTCCAGATCGATTGACAATTCCAATCCATCGTATTTGAACTTTAATTTTTTGGTTTTGTTCCCGTCCACTAATTCCACTTTATGTATCAACATGGCTTTAGCATCTAATTGCAAAATTGCTGTTGGGTAAAAATGAGGCTGAAGCGTAATCCATGCCTCACCTAAAACCAACTGTTTCGCATAGTCAAATTTCAGATCTAACTTTGTGTGGACGAGGTTATTAATTCGCTCGGGTTCAGCCCTATAGACCGATATCGGATTCGACAGATTCTTCTGGTAACTAGGCGGTAAAGACTGTGTCTGCGCAATGAGCATACCAGAACAGATCAAGGCGGAAAAGAGAAAAACGAAATTTTTATTCATAGGAAACTATTTTTTTTTCATTATAATCAAAGCTTAGCCGTTCTCATTAATCTGAGTTGCTAGGTGCTGGTGATTTCAAGAGTATAAATGGGTAATAAAACCCACGGATTTATCAAACCTAAAGATAAATATCTTAAGTCGATAAAATTATGCTTTTAAGAATATTTTAATTTCGAGAATCGGCTCTCGAGTAATTAGTAATCACGAAAATCGAATCTCGAAAATCGAATCTCGAAAATCGAATCTCGAAAATCGAATCTCGAAAATCGAATCACGAAAATCGAATCACGACTACACAAACGAAAAAACCAGTAATCGATGAAGATTACTGGTTTCTCTATATTGAATTTAGAATAAATTATCCTAAAACCTCTTTTACTTTTTTCCCGATTTCAGCAGGAGAGTCTACAACGTGGATACCACATTCTTTCATAATGCGTTTTTTAGCTTCAGCTGTATCATCAGCACCACCAACAATTGCACCAGCATGTCCCATCGTTCTACCTTTTGGAGCAGTTTCTCCAGCGATAAATCCGATAACCGGTTTTCTGTTTCCATCTTCTTTAATCCAACGAGCAGCATCCGCTTCCAATTGTCCACCGATTTCACCAATCATAATAATTGCTTCAGTCTCTGGATCATTCATCAACAATTCAACAGCTTCTTTAGTTGTAGTTCCAATGATTGGATCTCCACCAATACCGATAGCTGTAGTAATACCTAAACCTTGTTTTACCACTTGGTCAGCAGCTTCGTATGTTAAAGTTCCCGATTTAGAAACAATTCCTACAGTTCCTTTTTTGAAAACGAAACCTGGCATAATACCAACTTTAGCTTCACCCGGAGTAATAACACCTGGACAGTTAGGTCCGATTAATCTTGAGCTTCTTTCCTTAACGTAATTATTTGCACGAATCATATCAGCAACTGGGATACCTTCTGTAATTGTAATAATTACTTTAATTCCTGCATCAGCAGCTTCCATAATAGCATCAGCAGCAAAAGCTGGTGGTACAAAAATAATTGATGTATCAGCGCCAGCTTGTTCAACGGCATCTTGAACCGTGTTAAAAACAGGACGATCTAAATGCATTGTTC
The DNA here is from genome assembly GCA_002320285.1 of Flavobacteriaceae bacterium UBA1682. Taxonomy (GTDB): domain Bacteria; phylum Bacteroidota; class Bacteroidia; order Flavobacteriales; family Flavobacteriaceae; genus Flavobacterium. The sequence goes on from DCKE01000021.1 coordinate 136,853, forward strand.
CCCCTTTTCCTGGAGTTACACCACCAACAACGTTTGTTCCGTATTCAATCATTTGAGATGCGTGAAAAGTACCTTCACTACCCGTAAAACCTTGAACTATTATTTTTGAATCCTTATTGACTAAAACACTCATGATTTTGTTTTTTTTATTAAAATTTCGTTATACAAAAATAGCCATTTGAAAGCAATCTGTGAAACTTTTCTTGCTTTTATATTTCTATCTATTAAATTACTAAGTGACTCATCTGATAACCTCGGTAAAGCTTATCATCTTTGATTTCCCAAGTGGCACTAAAGGTCGCTAGAACCAGTTCTTCATCGGGGTTCTCAAAGGTGCTCACATAATGAGTATACCGAATGGCAACTTCATTATCCGCAGCAATAACTTGATGAATTTCACAACGTAATGAATAATAACTCAATCGAATTTCCTTCGATAAAGCTAAGATATCTTGTTTATCAAGTTGTACAAACCCCTTAGAGCTAATCCAATCCATGAGCATCTCCTCATGAAGTACTTCTTGAAGATAGTTTTTGCTCAGGATAGCAACAGAGTCATAAAACTTAACGACGATATCTTTTGCGGTCATATATTCTTTACTTTAATTAGAATTTCCGGAAGTTTCTTGATATTAGCTAATTGCTTTAATTTCTCTCTAGATTCTTCGATAGGCGTTCCAAAATAAACCTTTCCACCTTCGATAGACTTGGTTACTCCGGTTTGCCCTAATACCACAGCGTTCTTACCTATGGTAATACCACTTGTAGTACCTACTTGCCCCCAAAGGGTGACTTCGTCTTCTACAATCACACAACCTGCAATACCGGTTTGTGCTGCAATAAGACATTTTTTACCAATTACCGTATCGTGTCCGATATGCACTTGATTATCAATTTTTGTTCCTTCGCCAATCGTAGTATCTCCAGTAACTCCGCGATCTATTGTACATGCTGCTCCAATGGAAACCCGATCTCTTACAACCACTCTTCCACAGGAAATCAAAGGATCATAACCCTCAGGACGATTCTTAAAATAAAAAGCGTCAGCTCCTAAAATAGCACCCGCATGGATAACTACATCATCACCAATAACCGTATTATCATAAAGTACTACATTGGGATGAATCAAACAATTCTGTCCAATGACAACTCCATTCCCAATAAAAACATTGGGCTGAATATGCGTTCCCTCACCAATTTGTGCATCCACTGCTACAGCAACAGTTGCCGGCTTAAAAGGATTAAAGTATTTGGACAATTTGTTAAAATCCCTAAAAGGATCATCAGAAATCAACAATGCTTTACCTTCCGGACATGGGACATCTTTATTGATCAATACGATAGTCGCTTTAGACTGTAAAGCTTTATCATAATATTTTGGGTGATCAACAAAAACTATTTCCCCTGCTTCTACGACGTGAATTTCATTCATTCCGTAAACCTCAAATCTGGGATCTCCTACAAACTTACAACCGATGATTTCAGCAATCGTTTGTAGCTCTTGAACACTTTTAAATCTCATTTATCTGAGTTAAATATATTGAAAGAATTTAAAAAAAACTAATTATTCTTTGATACGTTCGATGTACGCACCGTTAGAAGTATCGATTTTGATTTTATCTCCTTCATTAATAAACAAAGGTACATTTACCGAAGCTCCAGTTTCTACTGTAGCTGGTTTAGTAGCATTGGTAGCCGTATTTCCCTTAATTCCAGGCTCGGCATAAGTTACTTCTAAAATAACAGAAGTAGGCATATCTACCGCGATAGGCATATCTGTTTCCGTATTGATTTGCACCATTACATTCTCCCCTTCTTTTAATAAGTCTGGAGCATCTAATATATTTTTCATCAAAGTGATTTGCTCGAATGTTTCCACGTGCATAAAGTGAAATTGATCACCTTCTGGATATAAAAACTGAAATTTATGCGTTTCCACACGAACTGGATCAATTTTATGTCCCGCAGAAAAAGTATTATCCAATACCTTTCCATTAGTCAAACTTTTCATTTTAGTACGTACAAAAGCAGGACCTTTTCCCGGTTTCACGTGTAAAAATTCAGTTATCTTATAAATATCGTTATTAAACTTGATGCACAATCCATTTCTAATATCTGATGTACTTGCCATTTTGTATTTTTTATAAATTAATAAATTCCTGTGTAGCCCTTCATGATCCCTCTCGAGGAATTTCGAATAAACATGATGATTTCGTCGCGTTCTGGAGTTGCCTCAAGATCTGCTTCAATAATACTTAAAGCTTGCGTAGTATTGTAATTCTTTTGATATAGAATTCTATAGATATCTTGAATTTCACGAATTTTCTCTGTACTAAAGCCACGTCTTCTAAGTCCTACGGAATTAATCCCGATAAAAGACAAAGGTTCTTTAGCCGCTTTTGCATAAGGAGGCACGTCTTTTCTCAACAACGATCCACCAGAAATCATAGCGTGATCTCCGATATTGATAAATTGATGAACAGCAGTCAATCCACCAATAATAGCATGATTTCCTACAGTAACATGACCGCCGAGCAATACGCCATTTACAATAATGACATTATCTCCGATATGACAGTCGTGTGCGATATGTGCCGTAGCCATCACCAAACAGTTCGAACCGATAGTGGTTTTTCCTGAGGCAATAGTTCCTCTGTTGATCGTGACACACTCTCTGATAGTAGTATGGTCTCCAATTATGGCTAGGGAATCTTCTCCTCCAAATTTTAAATCTTGAGGAACAGCTGATATAACAGCTCCTGGAAAAATATTACAATTTTTACCAATTCTAGCTCCCTCCATGATAGTAACGTTGGATCCTATCCAAGTCCCTTCTCCAATCTCAACATTATTATGAATCGTTGTAAAAGGTTCAATCACTACATTTTTAGCTATTTTTGCTCCTGGATGAACATAGGCTAAAGGTTGATTCATACGATCGTTTTTTAATTTTGTTTTTTCACTATTTGCGCCATCAGTTCTGCTTCAGTGACAAGTTTTCCATTGGCATAAGCATTGGCTTGCATATGACAAATCCCTCTGCGGATAGGAGATAACAACTCCAATCTAAAAGTTAAAGTATCTCCTGGTAAAACTTTATGTTTAAATCTAACATTATCTATCTTCATAAAATAAGTTAGGTAATTTTCTGGATCCGGAACCGAGCTCAAAATCAAGATACCTCCTGTCTGCGCCATTGCCTCAACGGTTAATACCCCTGGCATTACTGGTGCTCCAGGAAAGTGCCCTACAAAGAAAGGCTCGTTCATCGTCACATTCTTAAGTCCGACAACATGTGTTTCAGACATTTCCAAAATTTTATCAACCAATAAAAACGGAGGACGGTGTGGCAACATAGCCATAATCTGAGTCGTATCCATCAACGGTTCTTTATGCAAATCGTATACAGGCACCTGATTTCTCTTCTCGGCTTTGATGATTTTAGATAATTTTTTAGCAAATTGCGTATTGACAAAATGTCCTGGCTTATTAGCAATAACTTTTCCTCTAATACGAACTCCAACTAAAGCCAAATCACCGATTACGTCCAATAATTTATGACGAGCCGCCTCATTGGGATGATGCAAAGTCAAATTATCTAAAATACCGTTGGGTTTTACATTGATGGTTTCTTTTCCAAAAACCAATTTAAGATTCTGCATGGTCTCTTCCGAGATATCTTTATCGACATAAACGATGGCATTGTTTAAATCCCCTCCCTTAATCAAACCGTGAGATAATAAAGTTTCTAATTCATGTAAAAAACTAAATGTTCTTGAATTGGCAATTTCGCTTTTAAAATCACTAAGAGACTTTAAAGTAGCATTTTGAGTTCCCAATACCTTAGTACCAAAATCTACCATTGCGGTAACCTGATAGGTATCAGAAGGCATCAAAATAATTTCACTCCCAGAGGCTTCATCCACATAAGAAATCACTTCCTTAACAATGTATTCCTCTCTTTCTGCATCTTGTTCAACTATGCCTGCTTTTTCAACAGCTTCGACGAAATACTTAGATGATCCATCCATTATCGGTGGTTCAGACGCATTGACTTCAATAATTACATTATCTAAATCACAACCCACCAAAGCAGCTAAAACATGTTCCGTGGTTTGTACTTTAACACCTCTTTTCTCTAGATTGGTTCCTCTTTGCGTATTCACTACATAAGTAGCATCTGCTTCGATAACAGGGTATCCCTCCAAATCCATTCGTACAAATGAGAATCCATTATTGATTGGCGCTGGTTTCAATGTCATTTTGACTTGTTGTCCAGTGTGAAGTCCAACCCCTTCTAACGAAATTTCATTTTGGATGGTTTTTTGTTTAACCATAGTAGTTTATTTTATTTTTAAACATTTTGCACACATTCCACTTTCTTGTCTATGTGTTATCTCTTTTTCAAATCTTCAATTTCCTGAACGATTTTCGGTAAATTTTTAAAATGTATATAGGATTTTAAAAAATCATGATACGGTAGTTGTGGCGACCCCTGAACGGATTCGTTGTCGCTTAAACTCCTAGAAACTCCCGTTTGAGCCTGGATTTTGACATGATCGCCAATAACGATATGCCCAACTATGCCAACTTGCCCCCCTATCATGCAATACTTTCCTATTTTAGCTGATCCAGCGACACCGGTTTGCGAGGCAATTACGGTATGCTCACCAATTTCCACATTGTGTGCAATTTGAATTTGATTATCCAATTTCACTCCCTTGCGAATAAAGGTCGAACCCAAAGTAGCCCGATCGATGGTGGTGCCTGAACCAACTTCTACGTCGTCTTCGATGATTACATTACCGATTTGAGGAACTTTGGTATAACTCCCGTCTTCTGACGGTGCAAAACCAAATCCGTCTGAACCGATAATCGATCCCGAATGAAAGGTACAATTTTTTCCAATAATGGTCTCCGAATAAATTCGAACTCCAGCAAATAATACGGTATTATCTCCAATAACCACATTGTCTCCAACAAAGGTATTGGGATATATTTTTACATTGTTTCCTATTTTAGTGTTTTTTCCAATATAACTAAAACTGCCCAAATACAGATCATCGCCATAAACCACCCCCTCAGACAATACGGAAGGCTGTTCTATACCCGATTTCATCAACTTTACTTGATTATAATATTCCAATACTTTAGAAAAAGATTTATAGGCATCGTCAACTTTAATCAAAGTTGTCGTGATCTCATGCTCCGGCTCAAAGCTATTATTTACAATAACAACCGAGGCTTTGGTAGTATATATATGGCTTAAATATTTTGGATTGGCTAAGAAAGTCAGTGAACCTTCAGTTCCCTCTTCGATTTTGGCCAATCTATGGACCTCAATCGTAGGATCTCCTACAACCTCACCATCTAAAACGCTCGCTATTTGTCCTGCTGTTATTTTCATCACCGCAAAAATATAAAATATAATTGAAATTTAAGTTTCTAATAAGGTTTTTGGGTAACAAACAAAATACTTTGTTACCGGTTTGGACAGTGCTTTTAGATTTAATTGATCGGAAGCTTCTAAAACATCGATAACTTCTTTACTTTTTTTCAAAATTCTAATCGGTTCTTCCGTTTTTTTATACGCTTGATTCTTTACCTTCCCTTTAAAAATAAAATAACTGGCCTCCTCCTTACTCAAATTTTTTAGGGTCATCCATTTTAATCGCATCTCCTCCACCTCTTCTTTAGAAACTTTCTCCGAAATTAATCTAATTTTTAACAAATCACGATTAATTATCATTCTACTTAGTTCTGACAACACATAATCTTCATGAAATTGCCAACTTTTTAGAGCTCCAATGATATCAGAGTCATCTAAAAGCGCAAATTGCTCTAAAGCTTTCAAGTCAAAAGTTTGTTCAGAAATCTGATTCTGTAAGAAAAATTGCAGTGCATTACTGCACCATAAAGTAGTTCCTTTATGCGTAAGTTCCTTAGCTCTCTTGAGTATACGCATCAAGATCAATTCAGCACAGACGCTGGTTTTATGCAAATAAGCCTGCCAATACATCAATCTTCGTGCAACGATAAACTTCTCGACAGAGTAAATGCCTTTTTCTTCAACCACTAAGGTATCGTCTTCGACATTAATCATCTGAATTAAACGTTCGGAATTGATGTTTCCCTCCGCCACGCCACTGTAAAAACTATCTCTCTTAAGATAATCCATACGATCCATATCCAATTGACTGGAAATCAATTGCAACATAAATTTACGATGATACTGCCCTTTAAAAATCTGAATTGCCAAAGACAATTCGCCTTTAAAGGTCTCGTTTAATTGGTCCATAAACAATAGCGATATCGCTTCATGCGACACCTTTTCAACGATACTGTGTTCCATGGCATGCGAAAAAGGTCCATGACCAATATCGTGCAATAAAATAGCTATATAAAGGGCTTTTTCTTCTTCTGGAGAAATTTGTATATTTTTGGATCGAAGTACCTGAACGGCCTTTTGCATGATATGCATACAACCTAAAGCGTGATGAAAACGGGTGTGGTGTGCTCCGGGATAAACTAAATAAGACATTCCCATTTGAGAAATCCTTCTCAAGCGTTGAAAATAAGGATGTTCTATCAGGTCATACAATAAAGTATTGGGTATGGTAATGAATCCGTAAATAGGATCGTTTAATATCTTCAGTTTGTTTATAGTAGCCAAAAGCAGTTGTTTTAATCCAAACAAAGATAGGAATATATAAAAAAAAACCACACTTTTTAACTACAAAAGTGTGGTTTAGTATATTATTATATAAACGGTTTAATAAAAAACCTCTGAATCAATTTCGAATGAATTCAAAAAGGCAATTGATTTTTGAATATCGTAGTGCAAAATGCGGTCTTCACTAACAAAAGGCACATCCTGTCTATAGATACCAATAAAAGACTCGATCAATTCACTGGATTTTAAAGGTCTTCTAAATTCTAAAGCCTGACTCGCATTCATCAACTCGATAGCCAAAATACGCTCTAGGTTTTCAAGGATCCTAAGTGTCTTTGTTGCACCATTTGCCCCCATACTCACATGATCCTCTTGCCCATTACTGGAAACAATACTGTCAACACTAGCAGGCGTAGCTAATTGTTTGTTTTGACTAACTATACTAGCAGCAGTATATTGAGGAATCATAAAGCCCGAATTTAATCCTGGATCATTAACTAAGAAAGGAGGTAAACCTCTAGTTCCCGAAATCAATTGATAGGTTCTTCGTTCGGATATATTCCCTAATTCCGCCAATGCTATTCCCAAGAAATCCAATCCCAAAGCCAACGGTTGTCCATGGAAATTACCCCCCGAGATAATTAAATCTTGGTTGTAAAACACATTGGGGTTATCCGTAACAGAATTGATTTCTGTTTTAAAGATCTTAGATACATAATCAATAGTGTCTTTAGAAGCTCCATGTACTTGAGGAATACATCTAAAAGAGTACGGATCTTGAACGTGCTCTTTCGCTTGCGCAATAATCTGACTCCCCTCTAACACCTCATTAAAAAACTGAGCCGTCAGTATCTGTCCTTTATGTGGACGCACCAAATGAATCAATTCGTTAAACGGTTCTATACGTCCGTCAAACGCTTCTAAAGAAACCGCTCCAATCAAATCTGCTAGATAAGATAATTTCTGCGATTTCATCAAGATATAACAACCATAAGCACTCATAAACTGCGTACCGTTCAATAGCGCTAACCCTTCTTTGGATTGCAATTTAATAGGCTCCCAATTGAACTGAGCCAATACGGATTTTGCATCCTGCCTAACTCCCTGATAATACACCTCACCCTCACCGATCAATGGTAAAGACAAATGAGCCAACGGAGCTAAATCACCCGAAGCACCAAGCGATCCTTGATTGTAAATTACCGGCAATATGTCTGAATTGTAAAAATCCACCAAGCGTTCCACAGTAAGCAATTGCACCCCCGAATTACCGAAACTCAAAGATTTTATTTTCAACAGCAACATAATCTTCACTATGCTTTCCGGAACCAGTTCGCCGGTACCACAAGCATGAGACATCACCAAGTTTTCCTGTAATTTAGATAGATTTTCCGTGTCAATTTTTACATTACACAACGATCCAAAACCCGTGTTTATACCGTAAATCGGTGCGTCTTGCGTGCTCATTTTCTCATCTAAATAAGCTCTGCAATTTTCAATATTTGCCCTAGCTTCTTCTGAGAGTTGAATTTTTTGATTTTCTATAATTATTTTCTGAAGTGTTTCCAATGAAAAAACGTCAGAACTTATATAATGTATTTCTTCCATTATGGTTCTTGTATTAAAAAGTCAAATTTCATCATTAAGAGTTTAAAAAGCAACTATTAATTCTAAAATGACACACTTATTTACAAATAATATTCGAGCGGCCTATCTGGTAAATAATAATTTTGTCTGTGAAGACTCTGAGGCACTAAACGCATATCCATCTAAATTAAAACCCTTTAACTGATCTATCGTTTCCACTTGATGATCTACGATATACCGAACCATCATCCCTCTGGCTTTTTTTGCAAAAAAACTAATAGACTTTAACTTACCCGCTCTTAATTCTTTGAAATCTGGAGTTATTAAAGTGCCGATAAGGTTTTTTTTATCAACTGCCGAAAAATATTCCACACTGGCTAAATTCACCAACAACTCTCCTTTTTTCATCTCTTTATTTAATTCGGCAGTAACCAACGGTTTCCAAAACTCATGGAGGTTTGCCGAATCACCAACCGGCATTTTCGTTCCCATTTCCAATCGATAAGGCTCTATTTGATCAAAAGGCTTTAACAACCCATACAAGCCCGAAAGTATTCGCAGTTTTTTTTGCAACACAGCTGTTTGATCTTCTTTTAATGTATAAGCATCTAATCCGCTATACACATCTCCATTAAAAGCATAAATAGCTGCTCGAATCTGGTCTGAAGCACCTTTAGCAACCAGTTTCCTCTGTTGATTTCTCGTCCAATTAAGTTCCGCCAATTTATCGGATATATGCATCAATTCAGCCAAATCTTTCTGACTATAACTCTTTAAAACTTCATTCACCACTGCGGTCTGTTGTTTAAAAACAGGTACTGTCTTATGATCAAAGGGAACTGGGCTTTTATAGTCTAATGACTTGGCTGGAGAAATTAGTATTTTCATTTGATTTATGTCTTAATATCTTTTCAAAGATAAATATTATTAGTCGTTTCACCTCTTTCAAGCAATTACAAATATGGAGAAAGTTATCGATTTACGGTCAGCAGCATACTTAGTTATTGCCCCTGAATTCGAGTCCAAAGTCTTTTGATCAACAATACCCCATCTCTTTTATCTTTAACTACTTCCTTAGCTTTCCAATTTCCGTCACCATTTTGAAACAAGTGATAACTAAAAGCAAATTGAATATCCTGTGGATCATTTTTCAATAACCCAAATCTCAAATCATTAAAATACAATTGTCCTTTAGACTTTGAAATAACGTATTCCCCTTCGGACAAGTCAATCAACTTTTGCACGATCGGTTCAGCGTAAATATGCTCAATCAGATACCTGTTTTTAGCATATTGTTGGTATTGAATATCCGAACTGTCAAAAAAAGAGTAATCGCCAATCCAATAAGCAGAATCGGTCTCCACGATACCGTTCCACAAAATAGTATTAAACGCGGTAGGCTTTACAACCAGAGAATGATAACTAACATCACGGCGTTCTAAACTGTCTTTAAACTCGATATACGCAAAATATTTCAACACCAAGGTGAGCAATAGGTATGCCGAACTCACTAGAATTCCGTAGTTATTCCACCTCATTCTGCGTTTCATATCTTTTTTCTCCCACATAGAGAGACCTAAGAAAACCGCAAAGGGAATCGTATAAAGCGGATCAACAACAAAAATAGATTTAAACGCGAAGGAATACGTCCAAGGCCATAATACTTGCGTGCCCCAAGTGGTGAAAACATCCAAAAAAGAATGCGTCACCAGGGCTAAAAACACCAGATTAAAACCCTCTTTAAACGTCACTCCTTTACTTTTATCTATTCGAAAGATACCGTATCCCAGCAAAACAGCTAATACTGCCGCAAATACAAAAGAGTGACTGACACCTCTGTGTATTCCCAGAGCCTCTATTGGATCTAATAATTTTCCTGCTAGAATATCTAAATCGGGAATAGTCGCAGCGATCGCACCGTAGACCACCGCTTTATTTTTAATTTTTGTCCCTAGAACTGCATTTCCAACCGCTGCCCCTAAAACAATTTGGGAAAGAGAATCCATAAAAAAACACTGATAAATAAGTATAAAAAAAACCGCCCTAAGGCAGTTTAGTAATTGATTTTTTTCGCTTAACTACTATAGTTCTTTGAAGATAGTGTGCATTAAACGTTTTTTATCATTAATGCTTTCTTCAAGAGAAATCATTGACTCTGTTCTGTAAACCCCCTCAATATCATCGATCAAATAAATAACCTCTTTGGCATGACGAGTGTCCTTTGCTCTAATCTTACAGAAAATATTAAATTTACCAGTAGTAACGTGAGCAACAGTAACGAAAGGAATTTCATTAATTCTTTCCAATACAAATTTAGTCTGAGAAGTATTGTGCAAGAAGATTCCAATATATGCAATAAAAGAATATCCTAATTTCTCATAATCTAAGGTAAGAGATGATCCTTGAATTATCCCTGCATCCTCCATTTTCTTAACACGAACATGAACTGTTCCTGCGGATATCAAAAGCTTCTTTGCAATATCTGTAAAGGGTACTCTTGTGTTGTCAATCAACATATCCAAAATTTGATGATCTATCTCATCTAATCGAAACTTACTCATAAATCAATAATTTATCTAATTCTAATTTGAACTACAAAAATACTACAAAAAAACAGTGATATTTAGTAAATTCATCGTTTTATTATTTTTTTAGCAATTCGTTAACACTTAAAGACCCCAAATCAATCAAATCTAATAGATTTCTATCAATTAATTCATTTACATCCGAAGCAACGACTTTCCATCTGACCGGCGCATCTATAATTAAATGTGCCTGTAACCCGTCTTTTTGATTGACCGCAACAATTGTTGGGACAAAACTAACCATTTTATCTTTCAAAACTTCACTATACTGTACCCAAACCCAATCTTTTTTATCAGAATCGCCACCTTTAGAAAGCACATTTGTGAATAATACATCTCTAAATGTTTTTTCGTTTTCGGGTATCACAAGATAATCATTTATTATTAGATTTCTGTTTTTTTTAGATATAATATTTGTTAAAACTGTTAATAGCGATCGAAAAACCTCCCTTCTTGTGTTTTCTCTTTCATAATCCCTATTAAAATGACCCGCTTCAAACAAAATCGTCGGAACTCCTAAAGCCTGAAAACAATCACCAATACAATTTAAATTAAAGCCGTCATCGAATCGCCCTATACTATTAGGTAGATACTTTTGCAACTCCTGATTCATCGCTGCAATCAACAGCATCGCTTCTAAACGACACGAATTCACCTCGCGAGCTTCATTATAAGAAGGCGCCAAAAAGGAAATAGTCGCAGGATTTGCCGTTTTACCAGCAGCAAAAATCGTTCTTTGATCGTGCAGATTAAAAGCATAATCCGGATTAAACTGATCGAATAAAAATCGAATACACTTACTTTCTGGCTGAGTTAAATCAACCGAATCTCGATTCAAATCAACTTGATTGGCATTGACACGAGTATACATTTCCGCCCCGTCAGGATTTAAAACAGGAACAATCAACAGCGAAAAATGAGCTTTAAAAGTGACTGCTAAGGGATCGTCTGAATTTAGAAAATGAAGCAAATCCACAACGGCCTTGGTCGTCGTTGCTTCATTTCCGTGCATCTGCGACCACATCAAAATCCGAGTTGTTCCACTGCCAATTTCCACCGATTTAATAGGTTTTTCCAACACGGAAAAGCCCGCTACAGCAATCTTAAAATCAACCGACAACTCCTTATACAAAACCTCTAAATCTTCTGCCGTCACATACCTGCCATAAACCACATCAGATTTATAAGTATTCACTATACTATCTATATTCATGTCCTTATTTTACGAGTTACAAATGTAAATAACTTATCTTTTACATTTGTAAACAATCAAATCTTTCCCTTTGTTTACAATTGTAACAATTTTAATTTAAAAATACCTACAGCTTGTCGCTGCTTTACAAAAAAAATATTCTCGTAATTATATAGGTACACAAAACTTTGTTATTCAGTTTATTGAATATCTCTATTTAAATGAAAACTTTACTGTATTTTTTCTAACCAACACATTAATTTGCATTTGTAAACATAATTTTATTACATTTGTAAACACTTCAATTGTTAAATTTCAACAAATCAACTATGGATAACTTTGTAAATCGCTTGGAATTTTTACTACAACATTATGAGTTTACCGCCTCCACATTTGCGGATAAAATTGGCGTACAACGCTCTAGTTTGTCTCACCTTTTGTCGGGTAGAAACAAACCCAGCTTGGATTTAATCATGAAAATTTACGATGCTTTTCCCGAGTTAAACCTCTATTGGTTATTAAAAGGTGAAGGAGTTTATACGGACAAAAATTCAACTTCCACCGCCGCTGTTTCACCCTCACTTTTTTCTGAAACCAACGAAATTACAAGCCGCAGTATTCCCGTTGAAATTTCAAAATCCAGCCCTTTAGAAACAGTCGAACAGCCTGTCGAATCCTCGAAAATAAATTCAAAAATTGAAGCGGATGAAATTGCTGCTGAAGAAAAAACAGCAGCGATGAATCCACCCAAAACAGACCTAAAAAAAATCTGCTCAACCAGAGAGATTGAGCAGATCGTTATATTTTATAAAGACGGATCTTTTAGCAATTACTTGCCAAACTAATCCGAGTTGGGGACAAAACTATTGGCCTTCTTTTTTCCGTGAACATCCGCGTAAAGACCTTGAAGAAAAAACAGGTCTTTTTCAAAATCGCCGGTTGGCCAAAACGGCTCAAAAAATTTCACTTCCTTTTTGCCGTAATTAAAAGCAACGGGGATGATAGGCACCCCTGCTTTTTGAGCAATATAGTAAAAACCACTTTTCCAAGTTCCGACTTTTTTTCTGGTGCCCTCCGGTGCGATTGCCAATCTAAAGATGTCCTTCGATTCAAAAATAGCAGCAATCGCTTCAACTTTATTGGTTTTTTTATCCCGATGAAGCGGCGCTCCACCCATCCACGAAAAATAATAATTAAACGGAAATACAAACAATTCCTTTTTAGCGACGAAATTCATGTCCAGCTGCAAGATTCCACGGGTAAATACCCCGATGTAAAAATCGTGCCAACTGGTATGCGGCACCACAATCATCACACATTTTTTTATTTGTGGATCCAAGGTACCTGAAATCTTCCATCCCATTAATCCGTGAAAGATCCATTGATAAAGCTTTTTCTTCATTTGTCAATTATATACCGCTAAAATACATTTATATTTGTAGTTTACAATCCTAAATATGATCGCGCGTTTCTTAAGCTTTTTTATTCCTGTAACCATAAAAAAAATCCCTTCTAAAATTAATTCCACCTTAGAAGTAACCTGGAACAACGGCAAGTTGGTTTTGGACACCCCCCACACCAACTACTCCTATGGCAATCTACAGAAAATTCTAAGACGCGGATTGCGCGCTATTGGTTTTACCAAGATCAAGGAGATGGATTCCGTATTAATACTCGGACTCGGTGCCGGTAGTGTAGTCGACACTCTGAGGAATGAAATTGGTTATACAAATAAAATCACCAGTATTGAACTGGATCACGCTGTGATTGAGGTAGGCAAAAAATTCTTTCAACTCGAACAATTCGACAATCACGAAATACTAACCATAGATGTTTTTGAATTTGCCTTAAAGAATACACTACAATACGACCTGATCATCTTAGATGTTTTTCAAGATGCACAGATGCCCAATTTTTTATTTGAAAAGTATTTTATCGATCACCTTAAAATGATGTTCGCCTCAGGCAGTACGCTATTGTTTAATACCATTACCTTAAATCCAGAACACAACCACAGAAACACCATGTACATAGAACAGTTTGATCGCGATGAATATCACGTCAAGCGTTTATCGAAAATACAAAATCACAACGAAATCATTATTATTAAAAAACTATAAACACCGTTTCCATTATATTTCTTTATTTTTGAGAAACTAAACTTTGTAAAATGTTTCAAAAACCCCTATTTTTTTTATCTATATTATTGAGTTGCAATTTATATGCCCAACATACTACAGAAGTAAATTCTAACCGCCCCAGTCAGTCTATGGGAGCCTTTTCGGTTGGAAAAACCGTGTTTCAACTCGAAGCCGGTGGAGTTTTTCACGATGACCCCAGTACTGATAACGTCAAACATCAGTATGCCGCAGAAGTACAACTTCGATACGGCGCCTTTTTAGAAACACTCGAATTGATTGCCGATCTAAACTTCGCCAAACAAGACTTTTATACTCCTATCGACGGAGCCTCTTCTACCGGATTTTCCAATATAGAGCTCGGTGCTAAATATTTGATTTACGATCCGTTTAAAAACTACGAAGAAAAAATTAATGTGTACAGCTGGAAAGCGAACCACCGTTTTAAGTGGCGCAGACTAATTCCAGCCGTAGCCATCTACGCAGGCGCAACAGCCAAGCCTACAGGTGTGTTTTCAGGCCCTGACGCGCCGGAACTAAGCCCAAAGGTCATAGTGATCGCCCAACAACATTTTAGCCAGAAATGGGCGCTAATTACAAACCTGATCGCAGACAAACTCAGTTCAGAAGAATATCGCGGTTATGGGTATGTACTAACACTGACGCATGGCATCAACAACCAATGGTCTGTATTTGCAGAGAATCAAGGATACAAAAATGATTTTTATAAGGATATGAATTTTAGAGCAGGCGCCGCAACCCTAATTGACAAAAACATGCAAATTGACTTTTCTGCAGGTATGAATCTTCGAGAAAGCCATTCGTCTTTTTTTGCACAAGTAGGTCTTTCTTGGCGATTTGATAAAAACCACCAGTCGGTAGAATTAAAATAAACAAAATGATAGAGATAAGAGAAGCTATTACGGATCGCGAAATGATGGACTTTGTCAAATTTCCATTTTCACTGTATAAGGGAAATCCGTATTGGGTTCCCCCTTTGATAAAAGATGAATTTAAGAGCTTTAATAAAAACAACGATATTTTTAAAAGTGTAACGGTTCAATACTTTCTCGCCTATAAAGACGGTCAAATCGTCGGGCGCATCGCAGGATGCATCAACTGGATCGAAGTGCGAGAACTACAGAAATCCAAGGTGCGTTTTGGGTGGATAGACATGATCGACGATATCGAAGTGACCAAAGCGCTGTTAAAAAAAGTAGAGGATCTCGGTAGACAAAATCAATTATCCTATATCGAAGGCCCAATGGGTTTTTCCAATATGGACAAGGCCGGTATGCTGACCGAAGGTTTTGACTATATTGCAACGATGATCGGTATTTACAATATGGAATACTATCCAAAACACTTGGAGCAACTCGGTTATACCACCGAAGCTGAATGGATGGAATACAAACTCGACATCAATACTTTTAATCCCGATAAAATTAACGTTATGGCCGGTTTGGTTTCCAAACGTTATGAGGTTAAATTACTCGAATTTAAAACGATCAAAGAGCTATTGCCCTATGTAGATGAAATGTTTGGCCTACTTAACAAAACCTACGCCAACCTACAGAGTTTCGTGCCTATACAACAGTTTCAAATAGAACACTATAAGAAAAAATACCTGTCCTTTATACATCCGGAATTTATTTCCTGTGTTATGGACAAAAACCATAAGATGATCGGCTTCTCCATAACGATGCCGTCCTTCTCCAAAGCATTTCAAAAGGCCAATGGAAGTTTATTCCCCTTCGGTTTCTGGCACTTGCTACAAGCCGTAAAGAAAAACCACCATGCCGAATTTTACTTGATCGGAATCGATCCGGAATATCAAAATAAGGGCGTCAACGCCTTGATGTTTAAAGAGATTTATGACAACTTTATCAAACGAGGCATCACCTTTATCGAAACCAATCCCCTATTAGTGGAAAACAATAAAATCCAACAATTGTGGAAACAGTTTAGTCCAATCATTCACAAACGGAGAAAAACGTTTAAGAAGGAACTCGTGAGTCGTGAGTCGTGAGTCGTGAATCGTGAGTCGTGAGTCGAAAAACGAGAATCAAAAAACGAGAATCAAAAAACGAGAATCAAAAAACGAGAATCGAAAAACGAGAATAGATAAAAAAAGCTTCCTTTTCAGGAAGCTTTTTTTTATATCAATGCCTTAAGAAGCATCGCTGACATCAACCGTAGTTCTGTTGGCGATTTCCTTGTAAGTACCGTTTTCTAATTTCTCTCTAACCGCTTCATATGCCGCTAAAGTTTCTGTGATATCCTCCATGGTATGTGAGGTCGTTGGAATCATTCTCAACAAGATAATTCCCTTAGGAATAACCGGGTAAACAACAATCGATAAGAAAATACTGTAATTCTCTCTTAAATCATTTACCAATACCATCGCTTCTGGTATACTTCCCTCAAGATATACAGGAGTCACACAAGTATTGGTATCTCCGATATTAAATCCTTTATCCTTTAATCCGTTTTGTAAAGCATTTACATTTTCCCAAAGTTTGGCTTTTAACTCCGGTTGGGTTCTCAATAAGTCCAAACGCGTCAAAGCTCCTTTAACAAAAATCATTGGAAGTGCCTTAGCAAACATTTGAGAACGCAAGTTATATTTCAAATAATCGATAATATCTTGATCCGCAGCAACAAATGCTCCTATACTAGCCATAGACTTAGCAAAAGTAGAAAAGTACACATCGATACCATCTTGACACCCTTGCTCTTCTCCTGCTCCTGCTCCAGTAGCTCCAAGAGTACCAAAACCATGGGCATCATCGACCAACAATCTAAAGTTATAATGCTCTTTTAAGGCAATAATTTCTTTCAATTTACCTTGTTGACCACGCATTCCAAAAACACCTTCCGTAATTACCAAAATTCCGCCACCTGTGGTTTCAGCCATTTTAGTTGCACGTTGTAAGTTTTTTTCAAAACTTTCGATATCGTTATGTTTGTATGTAAAACGTTTTCCCATGTGCAAACGAACTCCGTCGATAATACAAGCATGTGAATCCACATCGTAAACAATCACATCATTTTTCGTTACCAAAGCGTCGATGATCGAAACCATTCCTTGGTATCCAAAGTTTAAAAGATAAGCGGCTTCTTTATCTACAAAAGCAGCCAATTCGTCTTGAAGCTGTTCGTGCATGGTAGTATGTCCAGACATCATTCGAGCTCCCATAGGATAAGCTGCGCCATATTCTGCCGCCGCTTCAGCATCAACACGACGCACTTCAGGATGATTAGACAATCCGAGGTAATCGTTGATACTCCAATTGATAATTTCTTTGCCATGAAACATCATACGATTAGACAAAGGTCCTTCTAATTTAGGGAACACGTAGTATCCTTCAGCTTGTGAAGCCCATTTTCCTAGCGGTCCTTTACTTTTATGTATTCTGTCGAATAAATCATTTATCATAATATAGCTATGTTTAAAACAATGCGCAAAATTAATGATATTTTATATGCAATCATAATATTTAGCTATCAATTTTATCTGCCAAAGCCTTAGAATACAAGTTGTTTTTAAAGGAAAAAAGTTAAAAACAAAAATAGTTCTCAATCTCAACTTTAAAATACAAGACTTCATTCAAATCATTTATTATAATATGACGCAGTTAAAAAAACACCCGCTTGCCGATATTTATTTTTTCATTGTTTTTTTTTTATTTTCATCAATTAAACAACTCCATTTATATAATATTATCAATAGCCCTTAAACTGCGAAATTTGTGTAAAAAAAATGGCTTTTCGTATGAAAAGCCATTTTTGTACCAAAAATATAATTCGAATTAATATAAACTTGGATATTTAGTTGGATTCGCCTCGTTCATTATAGCGTAAATAGCTTCAAAGACATCTTCTGATGACGGTTTAGAGAAATAATCCCCATCCGTTCCATAAGAAGGTCTGTGAGCCTTAGCCGTAAGTGTCTGCGGAGCGCTGTCCAAATAACGGTAACCCGCTTGAGTTTCAAGTATTTCTTGCAACAAATATGCCGATGCTCCTCCAGGAACATCCTCATCCACTACCAATAAACGATTGGTCTTTTTCAAACTCACTGCAATATCGTGTTTGATATCAAAAGGCAATAAAGACTGACAGTCTATTAATTCGACTTCAATTCCCAATTCCAACAATTCTGCAGCAGCTTGCTCAATAACACGTAAGGTCGATCCGTAAGACACTACCGTAATATCCTTTCCTTCTGTGATGGTTTCAACAACACCAATCGGCGTTTTGAATTCACCAAGGTTATTTGGCATGGTTTCTTTTAAACGGTATCCGTTTAAACATTCAATAACCAAAGCCGGCTCGTCTGTTTCCAACAAAGCATTGTAAAAACCTGCGGCCTTAGTCATATTACGCGGTACCAATACATGCATTCCTCTAATCGCATTGATGATCATCCCCATCGGTGAACCCGAATGCCAGATTCCCTCCAAACGATGTCCTCGTGTACGTACAATAAGCGGTGCTTTTTGCCTACCCGACGTTCTGTATTGTAAAGTAGCTAAATCATCACTCATGATCTGAATAGCATACAATAAATAATCTAAATATTGAATTTCAGCAATAGGTCGTAAACCTCTCATGGCCATCCCTATACCTTGTCCTAAAATGGTTGCTTCACGGATTCCCGCATCGGAAATTCTAGTTTCGCCAAATTTTTCTTGCAATCCTTCCAATCCTTGATTCACATCACCAATATTCCCTGAATCTTCTCCAAAGATCAAAGCGTTTTCATGTTTCGTGAAAATCGCATCAAAATTGTCTCTCAATACAACTCTTGCATCAACTTCTTCTGCCTGATCGTCATAAGTTGCCGGAACCTCAACGATATGAGCTAAACTATCTTTTGAGTTAGAATACAGATTAGAGCTGAATTTCGGTTGAATTTTTTCAAAATACTGCTGAATAAATTCCGCTATCGTAGCCTGAGGAGCTTCGTTAATTACCAATCTCAAGATTTTCCTAGCCGTAGATAGGATTTCTTTTCTAATCGGTTCTTTAATCGATTCCAGTTCGTTGGCGCTTTTTTCAATCGAATCGCGATTAGCACTTTGTACCGCTATACTTCTCAGTAAGCTTACCAGTTCCGTACGCTCGTTTTTAATCGGATCAATATAGGCGCTCCAAGCTGCTTTTTTAGCTTCTAAAACTTCTTTTTTAAGGATTTGATCCAACTCATCTAAAGATTCCTCTGTTGCGATGCCGTTTTCAATAATCCAATTTCTCATTTTAGACAAACAATCGAATTCCGCTTCCCATTCTAAGCGCTCTTTGCTCTTATAACGTTCATGAGATCCCGAAGTGGAATGTCCCTGAGGCTGTGTCAATTGCTGTACATGAATCAAAACCGGCACGTGTTGTTCTCTCGCAATCTGTGAAGCTTTGCTATACGCTTCAATTAATGCGACATAATCCCAACCGGCAACACGAATGATTTCGTATCCTTTATTATCTTCATCTCTTTGAAATCCCTTTAAAATTTCTGAGATATTTTCTTTAGTAGTCTGATATTTTGCGTGAACAGATATTCCGTATTCATCATCCCAAACACTCATAACCATCGGTACCTGTAATACCCCAGCTGCATTAATTGTTTCAAAAAACAGGCCTTCTGATGTAGAAGCATTACCAATCGTACCCCAAGCAACTTCATTTCCCGCGACAGAAAAATTGTTAGCCGTATCCATATTGGCAAATTCTCTATACACTTTTGAGGCTTGTGCCAAACCTAAAAGTCTTGGCATTTGTCCTGCAGTTGGAGAAATATCCGCACTCGAGTTTTTCTGAGCCGTTAATTTTTTCCAATCTCCGTTTTCATCCAAACTGTGGGTAGCAAAATGCCCTCCCATTTGTCGTCCAGCTGACATCGGATCGTGCTCTAGATCGGAATGTCCAAATAATCCTGCGAAAAACTGCTGTACATTCAAAGCTCCAATAGCCATCATAAAGGTTTGATCACGGTAATATCCAGAACGGAAATCCCCATCTCTAAACGCTTTGGCCAAGGCTAATTGTGGCACTTCCTTCCCATCTCCAAAGATTCCGAATTTCGCCTTCCCAGTCAGTACTTCCCGTCTTCCCAATAAACTACATTCTCTACTGGTACGCGCAATTTTATAGTCTTGTAAAACTTCTTTTTTGAAATCTTCAAAAGAAAGAGGTTCTTTTATAGCCGTTTGATTCATAGTAAAACCTTGTGATGAAATAAATAATATTACAGGTCACGAATATAAGACAATCTAATTAGAAAAACTAATATATTGATTTTGAAAAAATTCTTAAAAAAAGCCGAATACATTACATTATTCTCTGTCAAAACAAAAAACACCTCATTATAACATACTAAATCGATAAAAAACAAACTTTAATTATTAAATTATCAAGGGCGAAAAAAGCTATTTTTTAACCAAAATAGCTTTTTAGTCCGCTTTTTTTTGCCATAAAAAGGAACAGCTAAAACAAAAAACCACCTCGATTTGGAGGTGGTTTTTTGTTTTTTATTCGATAACCGTCAACATTTTTTCGACGGGAAAACGCACTTTTTTTAAAGGCGCCAACCAATCGTGTTCTTCATCGCGATAACCCAAAGGTAATAAAGTAACACTTTTCAATCCTTTCTCTCGCAATCCCAACAATTCATCCAAGATCGCATTGTCAAAGCCCTCCATCGGCGTTGCATCAACTTTTAATTCCGCTGCCGCCGCTATCGCCATTCCAAAAGCAATATACGCTTGACGAGCGGCATGCTGAAATTGCCTTTCCAAATCCCAAGGAGCAAAATTCAACCCTATACTGTTTTTAAAATCATCCATAGTTCCCTTAGGCAATTCGCGTATCGCTTCCATATTGTCAAATACCGAATCCAAACGCGCCTCTGTATATTGATCCCAAGCTGCAAAAA
The DNA here is from genome assembly GCA_002320285.1 of Flavobacteriaceae bacterium UBA1682. GTDB lineage: Bacteria > Bacteroidota > Bacteroidia > Flavobacteriales > Flavobacteriaceae > Flavobacterium. The sequence goes on from DCKE01000021.1 coordinate 157,962, forward strand.
CCAACAAATGAGAACAATCTAAAATTTGCGTTTGCTGGGCCGCCTCATTATATATACGTTCTTTAAAGGTTTTATTTTTAACCAAAATCATCTCAAATGGCTGTAAACCCGACGAAGTTGGAGCCATAATGGCCGCCTTAATTATTTGATTCACCTGTGATTCTGGAACGACTGCTCCATTCATTTTCTTGGTAGCATGCCTCCAATATAAGCTCTTAAGTAGTTCCATGATTATAATTTATGACTGTTCTTTATAAGTAGCTAAAAACGCTAGGACATTATTCTCAATACGTGCTAAAATATCAGAAACATCTGCCTTTACAAAGGGCTCTCCCAAAATATTTTCGCATAATTCGATATAACGATCTGAAACCGTCTGGATATATTCATCGCTCATTTCAGGAACTATTTGCCCCTCTTTACCTTGAAAACCATTCGAAATCAACCATTGTCTGACAAACTCTTTAGACAACTGCTTTTGCTGCTCGCCTTTATCCTGACGCTCTTGATAGCCGTCTGCATAAAAATATCGCGATGAATCTGGAGTATGAATCTCATCAATTAAAACGATCTTTCCCTCTTTAGTCTTCCCAAATTCATACTTTGTATCTACCAATATCAAACCTCTAGCCGCTGCCATTTCCGTTCCTCTTTGGTAAAGCGCTCGGGTATATTGTTCCAAAACCAAATAATCCGCTTCCGATACTATATTTCTTTTAAGTATATCCTCTCTTGAAATATCCTCATCGTGATCTCCTAAATCCGCTTTAGTCGATGGCGTAATTATCGGCTTGTCAAATTGGTCATTTTCTTTTAAACCCTCTTGCATCAATACTCCACACAACTCTCTTTTCCCTAAAGCATATTCTCTAGCAGCATGTCCAGAGAGATACCCCCTAATAACCATCTCTACTTTAAAAGGTTCGCACAAATGCCCAACTGCAACGTTTGGATCTGGTGTAGCAATTAACCAGTTCGGAACGATATCTTGGGTCTTCTGCATAAACCGGGTAGCAATTTGATTTAGAATTTGTCCTTTATAAGGAATCCCCTTAGGCATTACGACATCAAAAGCAGATAAACGATCTGTTGCAATCATCACCAATAACTGGTCATTAATATTATAGACCTCACGTACTTTACCGTGATACACTGATTTTTGATTTGGAAAATTAAAGTCGGTTCGTGTGATTGTATTCATATATAGGGTTTTGTAGTGTTGTTGTTTCCGTGTGACTTAATAAGCCAATAAATCGATAAGTTCTTTTTCAAATCTGCCTTTAGGCAAGTATTGATCTTCCAAAGCTTTAACAAAAGGAATCGCCGTATCCAAACTAGCTACTCTCTTAACTGGAGCATCTAAAAATTCAAAACAATTTTCCATAATCGTCGCAGCAATATCACTGGCCACTCCTCCAAATAGAGAATCTTCTTGCAAAATAATCACTTTTCCAGTCTTTTTAACCGATTGATAAATCGATTCTAAATCCAAGGGCTGAAGCGTTCTTAAATCCAATAAATCGGCTTGAATAGCCGGGTTTTTATCTAGGGTTTCCAATGCCCAATGCACTCCTGCACCAAAGGTAATAATGGTAACCGCCTCACCAGTTCTCAATAGAGCTGCTTGTCCAAACGGTATCGTATAATAGTTGGTAGGCACCTCTTGATATATACTTCTATACAGCATTTTATGCTCAAAAAACATCACGGGATTCGGATCGTTGATTGCAGTATTCATCAAACCTTTAGCATCTACTGGGAAAGCGGGATAAACGACTTTTAAACCCGGAGTTTTAGTAAACCATGCTTCATTGGTTTGCGAATGGAAAGGTCCTGCTTGAGTTCCACCACCACAGGGCATCCTCACCACTACATCGGCCTTCTCATTCCATCGGTAGTGAATTTTAGCCAAGTAATTGACAATTGGATTAAATCCCGTTGAAACGAAATCACCAAACTGCATTTCAACAATAGCTTTTTGTCCGTTAATAGACAATCCCATAGCAGCAGATACGATAGCACTTTCACAAATCGGCGTATTTCTAATTCGCTCTTTGCCAAATAAGTCAACAAAGCCATCTGAAACTTTAAACGCACCTCCATACTCTGCGATATCTTGTCCCATCATCACCAAGTTAGGATGGCGTTCAAAAGACTGTTTTAAACCTTCAGACACAGCGTCTACCAAACGTATTTTATGCGTTTCCTCAGCCATCTCAAAGACCTCATGCTCGTAGGGAGCATACATATCATTCAATTCCTCTTCTAAATTGGCTTCAATCAACGGTTCTGTTTGAACTTTAGCCCAATGTTCGTCGATTTCACTTTTGAATATGGCGCGAATCTCCGTATCTATTTCCGGAGTCAACACGCCCAATTCCAATAGATATTTTCTGTAATTCTCCAACGGATCTTTCACAGCCCACATATCCATCAATTCTTGAGGTACATATTTAGTTCCACTAGCCTCTTCATGCCCGCGCATTCTAAAGGTTTTAAATTCTATTAAGACCGGATGCGGGTTTTCGCGCATCGCATGAACGATATCCGTTAGTTTATTATAAACCTCTAATATATTATTTCCATCGATGATATGACTTTCCATACCATATCCAGCCGCGCGATCAGCTAAGTTCTCACAACGATACTGTTCGTTGGTTGGTGTCGACAATCCATAACCATTATTTTCAATGACAAATAAAACCGGTAAATCCCAAACAGAAGCTACATTCAATGCCTCGTGAAAATCGCCTTCAGAAGTTCCTCCCTCACCTGTAAATACCGCAGTTACTTTTTTCTCCCCTTTTAATTTATGCGCCAAAGCAATTCCGTCAGCCAATCCCAATTGCGGACCTAAATGAGAAATCATTCCTACGATATTAAATTCTTGGGTCCCAAAATGAAATGAGCGTTCTCGCCCTTTAGAAAAACCATCGGCCTTACCTTGCCACTGAGAAAACAAACGATATAAAGGGATATCACGACTGGTAAAAACCGCTAAGTTTCTATGCATAGGTAACACATATTCATCGCGATCCAAAACACTGGTTACCCCAACCGAAATAGCTTCCTGACCAATTCCAGAAAACCACTTTGACACTTTTCCTTGACGAATAAGTATCAACATCTTCTCTTCTATTAATCGAGGTTTAAGTATTTTTTTATACAGATCCAAAAGCACTTGATCAGTCAAATCTCTTTTGTCGTATTTTATATTTTCCATAGTTATTGATAAAGGGGTTAAAATTAAGAATTCTTTAAAGAATAACTAAAAAAAAGCGCTGTTAAATTAATGGCCATAGACACTGATTTTCAACCCACTACTATTCAAGCTTTTTTTTATTCAAATGTCACCGAAATTATCAATATATTTTTGCGATATCAAAACACTTATTCCCAACACAAACCCGTGGAAACATTATACCAATATCCACAACACAAATCACACGAAAGTGCTGCGAAAAAGTTACTCAGAATTTAACATTTTATACACCAATAAACCGCTTTAGGACACTTTGTAATTATACATCAAAACATCAAAAAAACGAGCATATTCAAGCTTTTTTAAAAGGAGCGTTCTCGTGTATTTCCGCTCGAAATATTAATATTATCACAAATTCAACAACTGAGCATTATACAATTAAATTATACATTAATTTCACTTTACAAAACCAAACAATGGTTTTAATACATTATAACCAATTTAATACTAAAAATCATGAACATTAAAAAATCAATGGCATTTACTGCAGCCTTAGCCTTATTCGCAACTACAAGCATCATGGCTCAAACTCCTGAAAAATTAAAAACTGCCACTAAACAAGAAACCGCTAAAGCAACTAAAAAAGTTGAAACAGCTGAAGCTAAAGTCAACAACCAAGTTGCTAAATCCAAAACAAAAGTGGAAGAGGTAAAAACAAAAGAAAACGCTAAAGTTGATAGCAAAGTAAAAGACATGAAAAAAGAAGTCAATAAAGCTGAAGACAAAATCAACCAGGTTAAGAGATAACAAGCCTTTTGCCTGTGTGCACATCAAGACGACGCCTTGATATCAAAAAAAATCACCTCAACTCTGGATTTTAGCCATAGAAGAGGTGATTTTATTTATATCGATAAAGTTTTACAACCTTATCTGACCTTTTATAAACCTGCGGATTCCACTTGGTAATCCGTTATTTTTAAATCTTTTCCTTCTTTAGATAGATATAAGGTCTCTTCTGATTTACCATTAGCGTATTCCACATTATATCTCAACACATATTGGGCGTCGACATTGGTTTCGTTAGTCGAGGTGTTTTTCTCCCAATCCGTAATCTCAAAGGTTTTGATATCTCCTAATTTCGCCTCCTTATCCATTAGATAGCTTTTTAATTTATCCTTTGAGGAATTTACGAAATAATCTTTACTCATCAAATTGTAAATCGAATCGTAGTTTTTATTCATCGAGTGATAATATAACCACCCACCTACAGCTTCTGCTGCTCTTTCATCTTGTCTTAGCCCTCCTTTAGTTGCATTGGAATTGCAAGCAATAAAAAACGGCACTACTAAAAACAATAAAAGTCTTAATTTCATAATTGTAATTTTTAATGTTATATATCAAGTTTATTTCACCTACTCACCTACACTAGTAAATATATACTTTTTATTATTAAAAACCAATTTATATTCACTAAAAATTTTAATAAAAAGACAATTTAATAAACCATTTATCGAAAATCAACTCCAAACAAAATACATAGTGTTAAAAAATAAGTTTTCTTTGACAAAAAAAACACTTCCAGACAATAAAGTTAGTACTCCCCAAGGAAGCACTATGACCCTTTTTTGGAGTTCGTGAACCCTTACTTATTCCATGCAGCACCTCGTTTTAAACCAATACTCTTTTTTAATAAATGCGATAGTTGTTATTTCAGCACCTTCCTATTAAAAAATATCAGTAAATTTGCTTCACTTATATTAAGTTTTTTTATTAAACAAATTATAACAATGCAAAACATTCCTAGTGTTGACTTGCGTGATTTCCTATCGGACGACCCGATACGTAAACAAAAATTTGTAAATGAAATCGGAAAAGCCTACGAAGAAATTGGATTCGTAGCATTAAAAGGTCATTTCCTTAATGACCAACTCGTTGAAAATTTATATACCGAGGTTCGCAACTTCTTTAGCCTTCCCTTGGAAGTAAAAGAAAGTTATGAAGTACCGGGTATCGGTGGACAACGCGGTTATGTTTCTTTTGGAAAGGAGCATGCAAAAGGAAGAAAGGAAGGCGATTTAAAGGAGTTTTGGCATTTTGGACAATATGTCGAAAACAACGCTGAACTCGAAGCCAGTTATCCAGCCAATGTACAGGTAAAGGAATTACCTCATTTCAATGAAGTGGGTAAAGAAACGTATCAAATGCTTGAAAAAACAGGTGTTTACGTACTTAGAGCTTTGGCTTTATTTTTAGGTCTAGACGAATTCTATTTTGATGCTTTTCTCAAAAACGGCAACAGTATTTTACGTCCAATCCACTACCCTCCTATCAAGGATGAACCCAAAAATGCTTTACGCGCAGCCGCTCATGGAGACATTAACTTGATTACCCTACTGATGGGGGCTCAAGGTAAAGGTTTGCAGGTTCAAAATCACGATGGAGAATGGATTGACGCCATTGCACAACCCGACGAACTGGTTATTAATGTCGGCGATATGTTGTCTCGTCATTCCAACAACCGATTAAAATCGACGATTCACCAAGTGGTTAACCCACCGAGAGAATTATGGGGAACCTCGCGTTACTCCATTCCTTTCTTTATGCATCCAATCAGTGAAATGCCGTTAAACTGCTTACCACAATGTATCGATGAAAATCATCCAAAACAGTTTGAGGACATCACAGCTGAGGCTTATTTACACGAGCGTTTGGTAGAATTGGGATTAATCAAAAAATAAATGAATAATGGGCAAAAAAATCAGTAATTTAGAAGATTTAGGCGGTTTCGTATTCTCGACCAATGCCTCTTTTACGTATGAGGAAAACGATGAAGATCAAATTCCTTTAGCTACTAATGAACAGCGATTAGAAGCTCATTTAGACAAGAAAAATCGAGGTGGCAAAGTTGCCACCTTGATTAAAGGTTTTCAAGGCAGTGATGACGACTTAAAATCTTTAGCCAAACAACTTAAAACCCTTTGTGGCGTTGGCGGCTCGGCAAAAGACGGGGAAATCATTATTCAGGGAAACTTCAGAGACAAAATCATGGAACACCTCAGCAAACAGGGGTATAAAATCAAACGCGTAGGCGGCTAATTTAAAAATCAAAACCATGCCCATCAAATCATCTGAATTAATTTTAAATCCCGACGGAAGTATATACCACTTAAACCTTCGTCCAGAAAATCTAGCTCTAGATGTGATTTTTGTCGGAGATCAAGACCGTGTAGAACAGATTTCTAAACATTTTGATAGGATTGAATTTACCACTCAAAAGAGAGAATTCAAAACCCATACAGGAACCTACAAAGGCAAGAGAATCACCGTGATCTCTACTGGTATTGGACCAGACAATATAGATATTGTTTTAAACGAGCTTGACGCCTTAGTCAATATTGATTTTGAAACTCGTCAACCGCTTAAACAGCACACCTCCCTAAACATCGTTCGCGTAGGCACATCCGGCTCCCTACATTCCGATCTACCCGTAGACAGCTTCTTATTGTCTCAATACGGTATTGGCATGGACAATATGTTGCGTTCTTATGAACTACACGATGTTTGTGAAGAAGAAATGGAAGAGGCCTTTATTGCACATACCAATTGGGACAGCAGAAAAGGACGTCCTTATATTGTGAGTAATAGTACCGTTCTAGAAGCTCGCCTCAGTGGCAGCCAAATGAATTATGGAATCACCGCAACCGCAAGTGGTTTTTATGGTGCACAAGGACGAGTACTGCGTTTAGCCTTACAAGACCAAGACCTCAATCACAAGATCGATACTTTTACATTTGATTATTACAGAATAACAAACCTGGAAATGGAAACGGCAGCCATCTATGGACTGTCAAAATTACTAGGCCATCAGGCCGTATCCTTAAATGCCATTGTAGCCAACAGGGCTGACGGAACATTTAGCTCCGACCCCTACAAAGCGGTTAACGCATTAATCGAATACACTTTAAAAAAGCTAACCGAATAGGTTGGCTTTTTTTATCTTAGGTCTTTAAAATCAGTCTAAAGAAGCCTTTTATCAAAAATAGGTTGTCATATATTTTTATCAACTCTCAAAAAATCAGTAAATTTAGGGCTTAATTTAATTTAAACATGATCGACGATAATTTGCCTTTAGAAAGAATTAATTTCGAGGCGTATAAAACTAAAATTATCACTGCTGAGCAAGCAGCGCAACTTATACCAAATGGAGCCGTAGTCGGCGCTAGTGGTTTTACTAAAGCTGGAGATAGCAAGTCGGTACTACCCGCTTTTGCAAAAAGAGCTGCCAGCGAGGATGTAGCCATCACCTTACTCACCGGTGCCTCGTTAGGGCACACCACCGATGCTGATTTAGCAGCCAATCACGCGCTGATTCGCAGAATGCCCTTTCAAGCAGACGCCACTTTAAGGAAAAGCATCAATAACTATGAAGTTAAATATGTTGATCAACATTTGAGTGAAACGATTGAACAGCTTCAATGCGGTCATATACACGCTGTAGACATCGCGATCATCGAAGCTTCTTTTATCAACGATCAGGGCTTTATAATCCCAACCACTTCCATCGGAAATTCCGCATATTTTGCTGCCGCTGCTCCAAAAATCATCATAGAAATCAACACCTTGGTGCCGATTTCATTCAGAGGAATTCACGACAATTGTGTACCACAAAGTTATCCGAACAGAGAAATTATCCCAATACAAACGGTCAGCGATCGCATCGGAGAAGCATTTATCCGACTGAACCCAGAGCACGTGATCGGAATTGTCTTTACCGATATACTCGACACTCCGGCTGAATTGACACATCCCGACGAAAAAACCACGGCTATTTCGCAACATTTACTGCATTTTTTTGAAGGAGAAATCAAAAAAGGCACCTTAACTCCTTCTTTATTGCCTTTACAGGCTGGAATTGGAAAGGTAGCCAATGCCGTACTGACCGGATTGATTGACGGCCCTTTCGAAAACCTCACCATGTACTCTGAGGTATTGCAAGACAGTACCTTTGACCTGATCGACTCAGGCAAGATGAATTTCGCTTCAGGTTCCTCTATTACAGTGACTGAAAACTGTTACCAACGCATTTTAAAGAACTTTGACAATTACCAAGATAAATTGGTATTGCGCCCTCAAAACATCAGTAATTCACCCGAGGTGATTCGTCGTCTGGGAATTATAGCCATCAATACCGCTATAGAATTCGATATTTACGGCAACGTCAATTCCACACATATAGGCGGAAATCGCATGATGAACGGTATAGGAGGCTCAGGTGATTTTGCCCGAAATGCCTATTTAAGTATTTTTGTCACTCAAGCTGCCTCTAAGGATCAGAATGCCATATCACACGTATTACCGATGGTATCACACGTGGATCATACCGAACACGATGTAGACATCTTGGTCACTGACCAAGGCCTTGCTGATTTAAGAGGGCTCTCTCCTAGGGAACGTGCCGAAGTCATCATTGACAACTGTGTTCATCCCGATTATCGCGAGGCGATACGCGACTACTTTGAACGCGCCAAACTCGTAGGCGGTCATACCCCACACCTTTTAGATGAAGCATTTAACTTTCATTTAAAATTTAAGGAAACCGGCTCGATGAAATAAAAAAATCTAAAAAAATCTCCATCTAAAAAAATGGAGATTTTTTTTGCGTTTTAACCAAAAATTATTACAAATAACGCTTGCAATTCCTATCTTAGCAGTTAAAATTTAAAAGATGAAAACAGTTCGAATTGCAGGAGTCCCGGAACATTTCAATCTTCCTTGGCATTTAGCGATAGATAGTGGTGATTTTGAAGCAGTCGATTTGAATTTAGAATGGACAGATATACCGGAAGGAACTGGTAAAATGTGCCAGATGCTTCGCGAGGGTACTACAGACTTGGCGGTGATACTAACCGAGGGGATCGTAAAAGATATCGCCCTTGGCAATGCATGCACGATCGTTCAAGAATATGTTTCATCTCCATTGCTTTGGGGAATACACGTAAAGGCCTCTTCGAATCTGAATCACATTGATCAATTAATAGATAAAACCGCAGCCATAAGTCGCTTGGGCTCGGGTTCACACTTGATGGCCTTAGTACATGCCAAACAGCAAAATTGGCACACAGCGGTACCCTTAAAAATTGTCAACACCATTGATGGAGCTGTTAGCGCATTGACCGAAGGTGAGGCAGACTATTTTATGTGGGAACGCTTTATGACACAACCCTTAGTAGATCAAGGTATCTTTAGACGTATAGGCGAATGCCCAACGCCATGGCCTTCATTCGTTATCGTTTGTCGCAATGAATATTTAGAGCAGCATCGCGCCGTTGTCGAACACGTTTTAGAAATCATCAACAATACCACAACTGAGTTTAAACAAATCCCAAGTATCGACAGAACACTGGCTTCCAAATTTAATCAACAAGTAGCCGACATTCAACAATGGTTGCAATTGACAAAATGGTCACAGAAAAAATTAAACCCACAAGACTTTGAAGCGATCCAAAACGAGCTTTTGGCCTTGAATTTGATTGAAAAACCAAGTAATTACCAACAAGCCGTAAAGTCATAAGCGCGAGTCAATGAGCGAAACTAAAGTGTCCCAATATAAGAAAATCATTTCTAAGCTTACGATTCCGAAGCCTTGGGACTCTGTTATTATCCTTATTTTAAACCTATTAATTATCATACCGGTTTTTATAATTATTCACCAGAATATTATAGATCCAGACTGGCCCTATCACATTGACCGAATACTGTTATTCATTACTTTGGTCTTGCTATTTCAATTGTTACTACGCCTACTCAAAACCTTTTTGTTTGTTTGCATATTCATATATATCGGCTTTTTGATTTGGGGAACCCTTTTTCAAGGATACGGATTTGCGGCGGTATATGACGATTACAGAGCCATGATTTACTCGATGTCGGACAGCCCTAACCCACAAGATGTTATCATCTCAAAATTATTGCCCTTTCCAAACAAATCGAAAATCATCAATGCCGTTGAATACAACAATCCCAAAGTTCGGAATTTCGCCTTACTAGCTACGACCAAACACTTTACCAATGTCAAAGGATATAGTGAATACCGTCAAATCATTCAATGTTTCGCCATCTTTAAAGAGATCAGAAATCGCTGGAACTACGTCAACGATCCAAAAGGCAGGGAATACATCGCTACAGCATCAGAATCCCTTCAACATTTCTCTGGTGATTGTGATGATCACGCCATTTTGATGTCGGCATTAATACAAGCCATTGGAGGTACACCGCGGATTATTCATACCAAAGAACACCTCTATCCTGAAATGCTGATCGGAACCAAAGCCGATTTAGAAAATATCAACTACTTGATCAAGGAGGTTTTGTTTAAAGAAGAAAGTCGTGGAAAGGAAATTCACTACCACATCGATGAACGCGGGCAGATTTGGCTAAACCTAGATTACACCGCACGCTACCCTGGAGGTCCTTTTATGTCAGAAGAAATCCTCGGAGCCTTAACCTTAAATTAAAAAATAAAAACATGAACGAAACAGCTTTATTATTTGGAAGTATATTTGGAGGAACTGCCGTTATATTTGGTGCTTTTGGCGCTCATCTCCTCAAGAAACGTTTCAATAAAGAGCAACTCTCCAATTTCGAAACCGGAGTTCGATACCAAATGTACCATGCCCTTGCACTTTTAGCCATCGGTCTTTCAGCTGCCACCCCCAATGAGTACCTAACCAACGCTGTACGTTTTTTTATATTGGGAACCCTATTGTTTTCGCTGAGCATTTACGGTCTTACGATTAGTAGCGCCATGAAAAGCAAGATTAAAATACTAGGTCCCATCACACCTATTGGCGGTTTATTCTTAGTTGGAGGATGGGCCATGTTATTCGTGTATTTTTTTACTATAAAAACTCAATAAATTATTAATACCAAAATTTACCGCAAAAAGGGTTTATAAATTAACAATTTTTTAATTCTTGTTCTACTTTTTTCGGTATCTTTGTACTCGTATTTCGCAATATTACACAAGTTATCAATCGCCTAATACACTATCTATCAAGCAACCTAATTAAGAATAAATAAATTAATCAATACAAATGAAAAAAATCTTTTCTCTAGTCGGTGCACTAGCACTTATGGCTTCATGTAACAATGCATCAACCGATAGTTTCACTATCTCTGGTAATGTAAAAGGCATCGAAGATGGAACTAAAGTTTACTTAAAAAAACAATCCGATATGGATGTCGTATCCATCGATTCGACAGTAGTAAAAAATGGGAAATTTGAAATAAAAGGAAAAGCACTTGAAACTGAAATTTCATACCTTGCTTTTGGAAAAGATTCGGACAACTTAGGTATGCCATTCGTTCTTGAAAATGGAGATATTAAAGTTGACTTCAATAAAGATGATCTAGAAAACTCTAAAGCAACTGGAACAAAAAATAACGAATACTTCGTTACTTTCAACAAAGAAGCGGGTGTTTTACAGAAAAAAGTAGTTGAATTCCAACAACAAAACCAAATGTTGATCATGGAAGCTCAACAAAACAACAATGAAAAAGTATTGGATTCTCTTTACGGAATCAATGAGAAATACACCAATGAGTTAAAAAACTATACGTTGTCGTTTGTTGAAAAAACTCCAGATGCTTTTATCTCTATTTTGATTTTAAATCAAATGACTCAAGGTAACAGTATAGAGCCAGCAAAGTCTCAAGCTTTATTTGACAAAATGCCGAAAGAGATCAAAGAATCTAAACAAGGAAAAGAATTAGCTGAAATACTTGGTAAAGTAGCTAAAGTAAGTGTTGGAAAAAAAGCTCCAGATTTCTCTGCTCCTAGTCCTGAAGGAAAAATGGTTAGCTTAAAAGAAAGCTTAGGCAAAGTAACCATCATCGATTTCTGGGCTTCATGGTGTGGTCCTTGTAGAGTTGAAAACCCTAATGTGGTTAAATTGTACGAGAAGTTTCATGAAAAAGGTCTTAACATCATCGGTGTATCTTTAGATAAAGATGGTGACAAATGGAAAGAAGCTATCGCTAAAGATGGTTTAACTTGGGCTCAAGTTTCTAACTTACAATTCTGGCAAGATCCAATCGCTGCAGATTATTCTGTAAAAGCGATTCCTGCAACTTTCGTATTAGATGAAAACGGAGTTATTGTTGCAAGAGATTTAAGAGGTGCTGAATTGGAAGCTAAAGTTGCTGAGTTATTGGCTAAATAGTTTTCTGTATAAATTATAAAAAGGGTTGTTTCTAAATTAGAAACAACCCTTTTTTTATTGTTTTTTCAACACTATACTGTTTGCTTACACTTCATTTCCATCTACCATACTATGGCTGTTTTACCCAGCTGTTCCAATAAACTATTTGCCTGACTGAAATGCTTGTTTCCAAACCAATATCCTCGGTTGGCGCTTAAGGGGGACGGATGTCCGGCAGTTAATACAAAATGTTTTATACCATCAATTTTTTTGCCTTTTTGAATAGCATAATTGCCCCAAAGCAAAAAAACAACCCCTTCACAATTGTCCGAAACATATTGAATCACGGCATCTGTAAAAACTTCCCATCCCTTTTTCTGATGACTCCCCGCCTTAGCTTCCTCTACAGTTAGCGTGGCATTTAACAGTAAAACCCCCTGATTTGCCCAACGTTCGAGATTACCCCAAATCGGCATAGGTTCTCCTATATCTTGCTCAATCTCTTTAAATATATTGACTAATGAAGGCGGAAAACGCACGCCATCCTGAACAGAAAAACACAAACCGTTTGCCTGACCCAAGCCGTGGTAAGGGTCTTGCCCCAAGATAACTACCTTAATATCCGCTGGCGAAACAGCCTCAAAAGCTGCAAAAACTTGATCCATAGGCGGAAAACACCTTGTAGATTCATAAGCCGAAGAGACAAACTGCATCAATTGCCCAAAATACGGTTTTTGCTGTTCGCGCTGATAAAAATCCGCCCAAGAATTTGGCATTTGTAAACTCATATATCCTTTTTTTTATATCTTTATAATATAATGTCTTCTTTTCAAGCCCATTAAAACCAGGTTATAACCTAGCTATTAGGCGGTTTTATTACACATTTTTACCGTATTAATCCGGTACATAAACACCCCTACGTCGGTTTTCGCTGTCGCAAAGACAACGACTCTCGCATATTTTAAACAAATATAGATAATTCTCAAAATCTATTTCATTATAATGTATTCTCTCGAATCGAAATAGCTGTTGATAACTCATAAAATAGTAGTAATTTTGCTCTTTATTACGAGAGCGAATCTATGACTTCTATACAACCAAAAACCCTTCAAGATTTAGAGTTCCACACGGTACTCCAGACCATTTCTGATCTTTGCGTCACGATTATGGGAAAGGAAAAAGCCCTAGAGGTTGTTCCGTTCAAGACGTCGGAACAAACCATCGAAGGCCTTTTGCAAACCTCTGAATACTTGTCCTCTTTCACGAATAACAATGTGATTCCGAATCATTATTTTGATGAAATCCATTATGAGCTAAAGTTTTTAGCCATAGAAGACAGTTACCTCGATGTAAGCAGTTTCAAAAAAATCGCGACTTTAGTTGAAACGACTTTAACCCTGCTCGCTTTTTTAAACAAATTCCAGGAATACTATCCCACTTTACAGGCACAGACGACAGCACTGGAAATCAACAAGCAGATTTCGAAGGAAATAGACGCTGTTTTGGATAAATACGGAGAAGTCAAAGACAATGCTTCTTTAAATCTACAAGAAATCCGAAAACAGATCAATGCGGTTCGCGGTAAGATCAACCAGAGTTTTGTGGCAGCCTTAAGTAGCAGCAGCAGTTCGGGTTATTTAGATGACATACGCGAGTCTGTAGTCGATAATAAACGCGTTTTAGCCGTTATAGCGATGTATCGCAAAAAAGTAAAAGGCAGCGTTTTGGGACAATCCAAAACGGGTAGTATTGTATATATAGAACCGGAAGCCACTTTGCGTTATTCGAGAGAGCTCAATAACTTGCAGTTTGAAGAGCGCGAGGAAGTTATGCGTATACTTAAACGCCTGACCAACGTGATACGTCCTTTCCAGTACCTTATTTCAGACTATCAAGATTTTCTAGCCCATATTGACCTGATTGCAGGAAAAGCCAAGTATGCTGAAAAAATCAACGGCATTAAGCCCAATATCACCGAAGAACGACGGGTGTATTTTAGAGATGCCTATCATCCGGTGTTGTTTTTAAACAATAAAAAGAAAAAGAAGCCCACTTATCCACAGACCATTGAGCTCGAACAGAACAGTCGAATTATTGTGATTTCAGGTCCCAATGCCGGCGGAAAGAGTATCACCTTAAAAACGGTAGGATTACTTCAACTGATGTTACAATGCGGTTTACTAATACCGGTACACGAACGCAGTGAAACCTTTATTTTCGACCGTATACTAACCGATATTGGCGACAATCAATCGATAGAAAATCATTTGAGCACTTATAGTTACCGCTTAAAAAACATGAATTACTTTTTAAAGAAGTGTAACGATAAAACCCTATTCCTTATTGATGAATTTGGAACGGGATCGGATCCCGAACTCGGAGGTGCCTTGGCAGAAACTTTTTTAGAAGAGTTTTACGATCGAGAGGCTTTTGGAATTATCACAACGCATTACACCAACTTAAAAATTTTAGCCAACGAATTGCCTCATGCCACGAACGCAAACATGCTTTTCGACGAAAAAACCCTAGAACCGCTTTACAAGCTTCACGTGGGTCAGGCCGGTAGTTCCTTTACTTTTGAGGTTGCTCAGAAAAACGGAATTCCGTACAGCTTAATCAATCGCGCGAAGAAAAAAATTGAAGGCGACAAGGTGCGTTTTGACAAAACCATTGCCAACTTACAAAAAGAGCGCTCTAAATTAGAAACCACTTCGAAAAATCTCAAAGAGGAAGAGACGAAAGCTCGCGAAGAGAGCAAGAAAATGGAGCATATCAACGTTAAAATACAGGACAAACTCGAGCGCTATCAAGAATTGTTTGATGCCAATCAACGTTTGATATACTTGGGACAGAAGATGGACGATCTGTCGGAAAAATATTTTAACAACAAGAGCAAAAAGACCTTATTTGGCGAATTACTTCGCGTGGTAGAGATTGAAAACTCCAAGAGAAAACCGATACCGGTCAAAGAGAAAAAAGTCAAGGAAAAACAGCAGGAAGTGTTGATTAAGGAAGTTGAGGAAAAAGTAGAACAAATCCGCGTTGAGAAGAAGGAGAAAAAAGAATTGGTTAAACAAGAATTAGCCAATCAGCCTAAAGTGGCACTAAAAGTTGGAGATCGCGTGCGAATGATCGACGGTAAAGCCGTGGGAACTCTAGACCAAATCGAAAAGAAAAAAGCTACTGTAAATTATGGTATCTTTGTGTCTAAAGTTGCACTGGACACATTAGAATTGGTGGAACGACCAAAAAACAAATAAGATGTTAGACCTTCCCAAAGACAAAAAAATAATCCTGTTTGACGGCGTTTGTAACCTGTGTGACAGCACGGTACAAAAAGTCATTAAAGCAGATGTTAACGACCAATTTCGATTTACACCTTTGACTTCGGAAAAAGGTTTAGAGATATTGAATTACATCGGAGTTGAGCCTGGTAAAATTGACAGTATTATCCTGTACGAGCCCGGACAGGCTTATTATATAAAAGCAGAGGCCGCATTAAAAATTGCGGGATTCCTCGGAGGAAAGTACACCTTTTTGTCCTTTTTAAATGTACTGCCCAATGCCCTACTCAATCGCGGTTATGATTATATAGCTAAAAACCGCTATCGCTGGTATGGCAAGAAAGATGCTTGCATGATTCCCACTGCTGAAACGCGCAATAAATTCATCTAAAATCGGGCAGATTTTTTTATCGTTAAATATCTCAAATAATTTCACTTAAAAATAGGCATTGCGTATATTTGCCTACTTATAAAATCGAAACTAATGCATATTTCATACAATTGGTTAAAACAATTCATTAAGTTAGACATTACACCAGAAGAGACTTCCAAAATACTAACCGACTTAGGTCTTGAAGTAGAGGGACTTACCCGCTATGAAAGCTTAAAAGGAGGCCTGCAAGGCGTAGTAGTTGGTCATGTTTTATCTTGTGATCCTCACCCCAATGCAGACAAATTACGAATCACCAAAGTTGATGTTGGAACGGGTACTCCGTTGCAAATTGTTTGTGGTGCTCCGAATGTTGCAGCTGGACAAAAAGTTCCTGTAGCTACTATTGGAACGATACTTACCGATGGAGAAGGCAATGCCTTTACCATTAAAAAAGGTAAAATTCGCGGTGAAGAAAGCTTTGGAATGATCTGCTCTGAAGAGGAATTGGGATTGGGTCAAGGACATGATGGTATCTTGGTTTTGGATGATAAATGGGATGCAGGTACTACTGCTGCAAACGTATTTAACATCGTAACGGATGATGTTTTCGAAATTGGACTTACGCCAAATCGCTCTGACGCTATGAGTCATTGGGGTGTTGCGCGTGATTTGAGAGCGGGTTTATTACAAAATCCAGCTCATAACCATAACAATGAGATCATCACACCTTCGGTTAGCAAATTCAAAGTAGAAAAACGCACATTAAAGGTAGATGTTGTCATCGAGAATTCTAAAAAAGTACCGCGCTACTGTGGGGTTACCATTTCTGACATCGATGTTAGACCTTCACCAGAATGGTTGCAAAACCGATTAAAATCTATTGGAATTACTCCAAAAAACAATATAGTTGACGTTACCAATTACGTTTTACACGATTTGGGACAACCGCTACACGCCTTTGATACAGCAAAGATCAAAGGGCTAAAAATCAAAGTTAAAAACGTTGAAGCAGGTACAAAATTCACTACCCTAGATGGTGTTGAACGCATCTTGCATGAAGACGATTTGATGATTTGCGACGAAAACGGTCCAATGTGCTTGGCCGGTGTTTTTGGCGGTATCAAATCAGCCGTTTCAGAAAACACAACGTCTATTTTCTTAGAAAGTGCTTATTTCGATCCGATCGCGATTCGTAAAGCAGCAAAAAGACACGGTTTAAACACCGATTCTTCGTTCCGTTTTGAACGCGGTATCGATCCGTCGATAACAGAATACGCCTTAAAACACGCAGCACTTTTAATACAAGAGGTTGCCGGTGGAGAAATCACTTCGGATATCATCGATTTCTATCCTAAGAAAATAGAAGATCATTCGGTATTCTTAAATTTCAACAACGTTACTAAAATACTGGGTGAAGAGATTTCTAAAGAAACCATCAAGAAAATCTTGGTATCCTTGGATATCAAAGTCAACAGTATGTCTGATTTGGGCTTGGGAATCCTTATTCCTGCCTACCGAGTAGATGTACAACGCGAAATAGACGTTATTGAAGAGATTTTAAGAGTGTATGGATACAACAACATCAAAACACCTTCAAAACTTAACGCCACCATTTCAAATACGTCGAAAACAGACGATTTTAAAGTTCAAAACATCTGTGCCAACCAATTGGTATCTCAAGGATTTCATGAGATCATGAACAATTCGTTGACCACCCCTGCTTATACCGAATTGACAGAGCATCTAAAATCAGCCTATCAGGTTGATATCTTAAATCCTTTGAGCAACGAACTGTCTGTAATGAGACAAACCTTGCTGTTTGGCGGCTTGGAAACAATCTCCTACAACATCAATAGAAAACAATCGGATTTAAAATTATTTGAATTCGGAAAAAGCTATCACAAGTTGCCTTCAGGATACGAAGAACCCAAACATTTGGCTCTTTTTTCTACCGGTAACAATGTAGCAGAAAGCTGGAATACCACACAAAAACCATCGGATTTCTTTGAATTCAAAGGTTATGTCAACAGTCTTTTAGAGCGCTTGGGAATCACTAATTTCCACAGCCAACCCGTTGAAAACGACATTTTCTCTGAGGGAATTTCATTTTATGTGGGCAATGAATTATTGGTTGAACTCGGAATTTTGAAAAAGACTATTTTGAAGAGTTTTGACATCAAACAAGAAGTGTGTTATGCCGGATTTAAGTGGGACGCTGTTTTAAAAATGCTTAGTACGAAGATTAAATTTAACGACATTACTAAGTTTCCAGTAGTGCGTAGAGATTTAGCCTTACTCGTCAACAACAGCGTATCTTTTGAAGCGATCTATAACTTGGTAAAACAAGTGGATAAGAGCTTAATTCAAGAAGTGAGTTTGTTTGACGTATACCAAGGTGATAAGTTACCAGAAGGCAAAAAATCTTATGCTATTAAGATTAAATTACAGGACGCCAACAAAACCTTGACTGATGTACAAATCGACAAGATCATGAGTAAAATACAAAAACAATTGGAATCGGAACTCGATGCTCAATTGAGATAATCAGCAAAAGCGGTCTATAAGGACCGCTTTTTTTGCGCTTTGCTTTTCTAGAACTTATAAACATAAAATCCCAACTTTTACGGTTGGGATTTTTTTGTTGGCAATATAAGCTATTGACGGGAAAGAAATTCAAATTCGTTTTTGTTGCTGCCGTGAACTTACTCAATCAACTGGTAAAAACAAAAAAAAAGCAGTTCCATTACTGAAACTGCTCTTATTACTTATTTTAAATGGGTTTTAATAGACGAACATTGCTCGTTCTCCCATCATATCATTTACTTCTTCTGCAACCGCTTCAATCACATCCTCGTCGGTATGATTCATCAGTACGCGATCGATCAGTTCGACTATGGTTACCATATCTGCTTCTACCAATCCACGTGTAGTTACCGCAGGAGTTCCGATACGGATTCCAGAAGTTACAAACGGTGATTTATCGTCAAATGGAACCATGTTTTTATTTACAGTGATTTCCGCTTTAACCAAAGCTTGTTCTGCATCTTTACCACTGATGTTTTTGTTTCTCAAATCGATCAACATCATGTGGTTGTCTGTACCACCAGAAATAATATTATATCCTTTAGCCACAAATGCAGCTGCCATAGCTTTGGCATTTTTTTGTACTTGTAACATGTATTCAAAAAACTCATCAGAAAGCGCCTCTCCAAATGCTACAGCTTTAGCAGCTATAATATGCATTAAAGGTCCTCCTTGGTTTCCAGGAAACACTGCACTATCCAATAGTGATGACATCATTCTCAGCTCACCTTTTGGCGTTTTCAATCCGAATGGGTTTTCGAAATCCTTCCCCATCATGATCATTCCTCCACGAGGTCCACGCAAGGTTTTATGCGTAGTTGTAGTAATAATATGACAATGAGGCACCGGGTCATTCATCAGTCCCTTAGCGATCAAACCTGCAGGGTGAGCGATATCAGCCATTAAGATAGCTCCAACACTGTCTGCAATAGCTCTAAAACGCTCAAAATCCATATCACGGGAATATGCCGAAGCTCCTGCAATGATCATTTTTGGTTGTTCTTTAGTTGCTATTTCTTGAATTTTATCGTAATTCAAAACACCTGTTTCTTGATCCACACCGTAGAATACCGGCTGATACAATTTACCAGAAAAGTTTACCGATGAACCGTGTGTTAAATGTCCTCCATGAGAAAGGTCAAATCCCAATATTTTGTCTCCGGGTTTTAAACAAGCAAAATACACTGCTGTATTGGCTTGTGAACCCGAATGGGGTTGTACGTTTACATATGCTGCTCCAAACAAAGCTTTAGCTCTGTCAATGGCGATTTGCTCAATCACATCGACAACTTCGCAACCTCCGTAATAGCGTTTATTAGGATATCCTTCGGCGTATTTGTTGGTCAATACTGATCCAGCGGCCTCCATTACTTGCTCACTTACAAAGTTTTCAGAAGCAATTAATTCTAATCCGTGTATTTGTCTGTCTTGTTCTTCAAGAATCAGGTCAAAAATTTGTGTATCGTTTTGCATTTTATTTGTTTACGTTAAAATGATTTCAAAAATACGAAAAACGTTTGTTAATTACACGCTTAATTATATATTTGATCTACTTATAAAACCAAAATCATTTAAAAATTGTAACTATGATAATAACTGCTAATGACCCCAAAAGAAAGAGTTGGTTAGAAGTTGCACCCGATTGTGACTTTCCCATTCAAAATCTTCCTTTTGGAGTTTTTATAACCAAAGAAGATGTTATCACTATTGGTACTCGAATTGGAAAGTTTGCTATTGACATGAATGCACTACATCAGTTAGGGTATTTTGAGGGAATCGATTTGACTGACGACCTTTTTATGCAAGACACTTTAAACGATTTTATTTCTGCAGGAAAAAAAACATGGAGAGCGGTACGCAACCGTTTGGCGGATATTTTTGACGCTGACAACACCACTCTTAGAGATACTATTACGCATCGCGATGTCGTCATATTCAACATCAGCGATATCGAAATGCAATTACCCGTTTTAATCGGTGATTATACCGATTTTTACTCGAGTAAAGAACACGCTACCAACGTCGGAATGATGTTTAGAGACCCGGCTAATGCGTTGTTGCCAAACTGGCTTCACATCCCGGTAGGGTATCACGGCAGAAGTTCTACCATTGTTCCATCTGGTGTACCGGTACGCAGACCTTTAGGACAAACCTTACCAAAAGGAGAGACCCAACCCGTATTTGGCCCTTCAAAACGCGTAGACTTTGAATTGGAAACCGCTTTTATAACTACCGATGCCAATGTAATGGGCGAAAACATTCCCATCGCAGAAGCCGAAGAACACATTTTCGGTATGGTACTTTTAAACGATTGGAGCGCTCGTGATATACAAACCTGGGAATACGTTCCATTAGGCCCCTTCTTAGCAAAGAACTTCGCTTCGTCCATCTCACCTTGGATCGTTACTATGGATGCTTTAGAACCGTATCGAACAGCTAGTCCCGAACAAGATCCAAAACCATTTGCTTATTTACAACAAGACGGTAACCACGCATTTGACATTAAATTAGAAGTTTATATCAAACCTGAAAATAGCGAAGCCACTTGTGTTACTGTTTCCAATTTTAAATACCTGTATTGGACCATGAGCCAACAACTGGCCCATCACACCATCAACGGCTGCCGAATTAATTCAGGTGATTTAATGGGGTCGGGAACCATCTCCGGAAAATCTCCAGAGAGTTTCGGATCACTATTGGAATTAACCTGGGCCGGACAAAACCCCATAACGATGAAAGATGGCTCCAAACGCACTTTTATAGAAGACAATGACACGGTAATTATGAAAGGGTATTGCCAAAATGGCGAAGTTCGCATTGGCTTTGGAGAAGTTTCTAGTCAACTACTAGCCAACACCCTAAGTATATAAAAATCCTTTTAAATAAAAAAAGCTCCAAATTTGGAGCTTTTTTTATTTAAAAATATCTTGTTTACAACTTTGCATTAACCGCTTTTAGTACGGCATCTGCATCGATATCACTGTGCGACGCATGATATATGACCTCGTTTTTATAGATCACAATCAACTGAGGCGACTGATGCACGACTTGATAGTCTTCGGCTATTTTGTTTGAAATAGCCCTAAATGCAATCAAATCCAAAAAATAGGTAGCCACCTTATCATCTTCACGATAGGTGTTTTCAAAGTTCTTTAATACCGTTTTACTAATGTAACACCTTGTACTGTGCTTAAATATCAATACGGGTGTTTGCTCTGACAGCGTTGCTAACTCCGCCAATTGAGCTTCCGATTCTAGTTGTATCCATTTCATAATTGTCGCTTTTAAACAAAGTTAGGCTTTTTTTTGCAAAATTCTCTATAAGCCTATATGCCCATTCGCAGATGCGCCCATTCGCTCTAGCACTTAAAAAGGGAGCAGCCTTACAACTTATCTTCATTTGAGCCTATTCGCGTATCAGCGCATCAGCGTATAAAGCCTATTTGCCCATACGCAGATGCGCGTATTCGCTCTAACACGGAGAAAGGGATCAGCCTTACAATTTATCTTCATTTGAGCCCATATGCCCATACGCAGATGCGCGTATTCGCCCTAACACG
>DCKE01000021.1:180261-207479 GCA_002320285.1 Flavobacteriaceae bacterium UBA1682
TCAGCGTATCAGCGTATCAGCCTAAAAGCTATACCGCTGTATAACCTCCGTCAACTAAAATTTCGGTTCCCGAGATAAAAGAAGCGTCATCAGAGGCCAAAAACAAGACCGTTTTAGCAACTTCCTCTGGAGTTCCCAAACGTCCCATCGGGTGTAAATTAACCAAATCTTGCGTATTGGCCCCATGTATCAGTGGTGTATCGATATAACCCGGTGCGACGGCATTCACTCGAATCCCTTTTTTACCATAGGTAGCCCCCAAGGTTTGCGTCAACAATTTAACCCCTCCTTTTGCCGAAGCATAAGCCGTTACCCCTACCTTTCCTACAAAACTGTGAATAGACCCTGCGTTGACAATCGCCCCGCCTGTACCCTGTTTCAACATTTGCATAATCGCATATTTATCGGAAAGAAAAACACCATTTAAATTGATGTCGATGGTTCTCTTCCATTTATCGTATTCCAATTCATCGATATTTCCATCGTTGGCAATTCCCGCGTTCGCATATAAAATATCGAGCTTACCAAATTTCTCGACGGCTTTAGCAACCATATTTTTCACATCCTCCTCACTGGTGACATCCGTTTTAACGAACAAGGTATGGTAACCTTCGCGATTCAACCGCTCCTCTAATTCTTTACCCGAATCCGAGAAATCTGCAATGACGACCTGAGCCCCCTCTTTCACAAATAATTCTACCGTTGCTTTCCCAATTCCACTTGCTCCTCCTGTAATAATGGCTGTTTTATTTTCTAATCTTTTCATAATGGTTAGTGATTTAAATTTGTACTACTTGGACACTAAGTGTCAATACTTTAGACTCAAATACTATACCACTCACCTATATATAATTAGCTATTTTTATAAAATATAAACTCGCATTTTTACCAATAAAACGACCTAATCATTCTTTTTTAAACAAAATGTCAAATAATTCAAAAAAAACACTTTAAATATGAGCTCGGGTAAATAAAATGCTACGGTTTCACTAATTTAAAAGTTTCACCATCCATATACCCCATACTCAAAACTAAAGTATCACCGATATAGTATTTTATATATGCAAAATTTCCAATCTCTACCATTTCGCTTTTTAAATAAGAATCATACTTTGCCGTATAAGGATATACACCGTCTTTTAAACTGAACTTGCCCACGGAATTTCCGGATACGGTCAATTCACTTTCAAAATTCAAATAAATATCTTCTTCAAAAACCGTTGTAGGATTGGGATTACGAACAGGCACCATGCCACTCTCCGTTCTGCTGTACAATCTCCATTTCCCCAAAGGCTGTGCGTTGCTACTATCATCACTTTTGCAGGATATTGAGACAACCACTAAAATCAACATAAAAATTGCATTCTTCATAAAAAATAATTTAAGCTTTAGGATATAACTTTCAAGTATAATAATAAAATCTTATATTTTAATAAAAAAGTCTATTTTTTATAAAGCCAAAATTTCTTCTCGATAAAATTCAATCCTATATATCATTAAGAGTCGAAACTAATTAAATAGGTTTTCCCACTCATTATTAAATAATTAGGCGTAAATTTATATAAGACAACCACCAAGGACTGAGCACTTAGGTTCGATAATCTCATAGCGGCAAACAATGACAAAAAGACATGGTTAACTGCAAGGTATTTTTAAAAAACAAGACATTTTGTCGCTTTTTTAATATTGGAATATAAATTGTTTGTGAATTAATAACCAAAAAAATGTTGAAAAATGAATCTAAATAATTTCACTATTAAATCGCAAGAAGCCTTGCAGCAAGCACAAGTTATGGTGCAGGGCAACGGCCAACAGTTGATAGAGAATGAGCATATTTTCAAAGCGATACTCGCTGTAGACGAAAATGTGACTCCCTTTATCTTAAAAAAACTAAACATTAATGTGGACTTGTTCAAGCAAATATTGGACAGTACTATCGCAAGTTTTCCGAAGGTTAGTGGCGGCACTATTACGCTTTCTAGAGAAGCCAGCAGTGCGTTAACCGAGGCTAGTGCCATTGCTCAAAAGATGAACGACGAATACGTTTCCATCGAGCATTTGATATTGGCTATTTTTAAATCGAAAAGCAAGGTTGCTCAGATCTTAAAGGATCAGGGCGTGACCGAGAAAGATTTGCTTGCGGCTATTACCGAAATCCGAGGAGGAGAACGCGTAACTTCTGCTTCTGCAGAGGAAACCTATAACTCCTTAAACAAATATGCGAAAAACCTAAATCAGCTCGCTAAGGACGGGAAATTAGATCCTGTTATTGGTCGTGATGAGGAAATTCGTAGAGTATTACAAATTCTATCGAGAAGAACAAAAAATAATCCGATGTTAATCGGTGAACCTGGAGTTGGTAAAACAGCTATAGCAGAGGGCTTAGCTCGAAGAATAGTGCAGGGAGACGTACCTGAAAATCTACAGGACAAAATGGTTTTCTCCTTGGATATGGGTTCTTTGATTGCCGGGGCAAAATACAAAGGAGAATTTGAAGAGCGTTTGAAATCGGTTGTTAAAGAGGTTACCTCATCCGATGGAAACATCATCTTATTTATCGATGAGATTCACACCTTGGTAGGTGCTGGAGGTGGTGATGGTGCTATGGATGCGGCCAACATACTTAAACCGGCCTTAGCTCGTGGAGAACTCAGAGCGATCGGAGCGACAACTTTGGATGAGTATCAAAAATACTTTGAAAAGGACAAAGCTTTGGAACGTCGTTTTCAAAAGATTATGATTGATGAGCCCGATACCGAAAGTGCGATCTCGATCTTACGTGGTATTAAGGAAAAGTATGAAGCGCATCATAAAGTTCGTATTAAAGACGAGGCGATTATCGGCGCTGTAGAGTTATCACAACGTTATATCACCAATCGTTATTTGCCAGACAAAGCCATTGACTTGATGGATGAGGCTGCTGCCAAACTTCGAATGGAAATCAACTCTAAACCAGAAGAACTCGACGCCTTAGATCGTAAAATCATGCAATTGGAAATTGAGATTGAGGCGATAAAACGCGAGAATGACGAGAATAAGCTCAAGATACTGGGATTGGATTTAGCCAATTTAAAAGAGGAACGTAACGATATTTATTCGAAATGGAAAGCTGAAAAAGATGTGGTAGATAATATCCAATCGATCAAGCTCGACATTGAAAACTATAAATTGGAAGCTGAAAAAGCGGAACGTGAGGGTGATTACGGAAAGGTCGCTGAAATCCGATACGGAAAAATCAAAGATGCTCAAGAGGAATTGCAAAAACAGCAATTGCAATTGGATGAAAATCAAAAGGGACACACTTTGATAAAAGAAGAAGTTACCTATGATAATATAGCCGAGATTGTAGCCAAATGGACCGGAGTACCGGTGACCAAAATGCTTCAAAGTGAACGGGACAAATTGCTGCATCTCGAAGCTGAATTACACCAACGTGTGGTGGGTCAGGAAGAAGCGATTGAAGCCATCAGCGATGCGGTAAGACGCAGTAGATCAGGTTTACAAGATCCAAAACGTCCAATAGGCTCTTTCCTTTTCCTAGGAACTACAGGAGTGGGTAAAACCGAATTGGCTAAAGCCTTGGCGGAGTATTTGTTTGACGATGAAAATGCGATGACACGTATCGATATGAGTGAGTACTCTGAACGTCATAGCGTGAGTAGACTGGTCGGAGCACCTCCAGGATATGTAGGTTACGACGAAGGGGGACAATTAACGGAAGCTGTAAGACGTAAACCGTATTCGGTAGTTCTACTCGACGAGATCGAAAAAGCGCATCCCGATACGTATAATATTTTGTTACAGGTATTGGATGAAGGACGATTAACCGACAACAAAGGACGTTTGGCCGATTTTAAAAATACAATTATCATCATGACCTCCAACATTGGAAGTCAGGTCATTCAAGAGAAATTTGAAAATGCCGGTAATGATATTGAAAGTGCTTCAGAGAGTGCTAAAACAGAAGTGTTAAACATCTTAAAGCAGACGGTACGTCCAGAGTTTATCAACCGTATCGACGAAATTGTTATGTTTACACCGCTGACTCGTGAAAACATACATGCGATAGTTAGTTTACAATTGAAAGGCGTGATTAAGATGTTGTCTTTACAACATATTACTCTAGAGACCACTCCGGAAGCTATTGATTATTTAGCTACCAAAGGCTATGATCCGCATTTCGGAGCACGTCCGGTAAAAAGAGTCGTACAACGCGAGGTTTTAAACCAACTTTCCAAAGAGATATTAGGTGGCAACGTAAAAGCCGATTCCATCGTAGTACTCGATTGTTTTGACAATCAACTGGTTTTTAGAAACCTCGATTCCAAGTAATTTTATGAAGCAGGCTATCTCAAAACGATAGCCTCTTCTTTTTATAGTTTTGTTCATATGATTATCATTTGATTTTGTAACATATAACGATCAAACAACCAATTTTCAAATAAAATATTTCAAAAAAATGGCCGACTCAAATTTTGAGATGGCTTTTTTTTAGTACAGTTTTTAAAACAAAAGATTTAAAAGACACCTAGACAAGACAGCCTATTTATGGCAAGAGTACTTTTTCTTTATCTAAATATTGATCAAGTGCGTTTCCTCTAAATAATTTTAAAAAAACACTTCATTACTTTAAAAACAATTATATTAAGAAATTATTGGTTTTTAAAATAATTATAGAAAAATAAAATTAGTCACTCTTATCCAATTTATTATTTCATAAAAATACACTATTTTTACCTCCAATCTTGCAGATTAATGTATAATAAACTACACAATATAAACAATTAAAAATTTTAACTTCCCAGCTTAATCAAATAAATATGAAATTACTTTTAAAGAAAACATTTTACTTATTACTCCTCGCAACATTATTAAATGCCTGTAAATCGGACGACGAGCAATTTTATTCAGATGAAACTTATTATATTGAAGGGGAATATGCAAATCTTTTGTCAGATCAAGATAAAAATCAATTAAAAGGCACTATTACATCTAAAGATGGTATGTACGGTTTTCTAAGTTCTGGTACTACAACTAATCAAGTGCAAACATTGGTTTACGTCAATACAGAGGGCTCCGTAAAAACGCTTTTAACTGAAGCCCAATATAATCCGAATGGCGTCGCGCATTACACTTCTAATTTATTTTTACAAGATAATATACTTTGGATAATTTTAAATTTTCAAACTAGTTTAGAGAATTACCAAACGCAAATTTTTACTTTAGACTTAAATACTAAAGCGTACTTATCCTTTAAAACTTTTACTTCTCACAAAAATGTATTTTCAAAAATATCCTACGATGCTAAATCTAATTTAATAATCGTAGGGGATGAATCGGCGAACAAATTATTTTACTTTTCAAACTCGACTACAGACAACACTCCCATTTCCTTTACTTATTCTTATGCTAATTTAGAAGAAGAATCGGAATTTTTGACATTCCCTATTCTTCATAATAATGAATTTTATAGCCTGAGCTCTTTGGGTAATTTATACAAAATTGAAATTGAAAAAGTCGAAACAGAATATATATGTAAGCCCGTTTTATTCTCAAAACAAGATACTTATGTATCACCTCAGTTAGGACTGCAAGTAACATCCAACGGAGATTTTTATTGTTTTACATCTCTTGGTCTTTCTAAAATAAACACAACTACACAGAAAATAGAGCCCAAATTTTATGATTTCAATATGAATCCTAAGAAGTACACCATTTCTTTTAAAGATAATACCGATAAATATTATATCACCACATCACATACAACCAAACACAAAAACACCACTCCTTTTGACTATCCTGTGCCAATCTTTTCTTTTTTAGTAATTGAAAATAGTCTTTATGTTTTAGATCAAACCAAAATTTTTAAAATAAATAATTTTGAAAAACAGTTTAGCGAGGCTGTAGCTACGAGACCAAAAATTTAATCATTCTTTATGTGGAATCGAATATTTTTTGTTTATTTTTAAACTTAAATAAAAGCCCAAACTATGAACCACGTACGACTGTTTTCGGGAAGTGAAATCACCACTTTAGCCGTAAAAGACATTTTAGAAGAAAACAATATTGAATTTATTTTGCGCGATGATATACAATCCGCAATCAGTGCCGGTTTTGGAAGTGCCGATAAAGCAGTACACGTCTTTGTCTATAGTCAAGATTTAGCCAAAGCACAACAGCTTCTACTCGACAACAACATCAACGAATAAAACAAAAAACCTCTCTATCGAGAGGTTTTTTGTTTTATAATAGCGCGTTTAAATCTAAAAAGGAGGTACAGAACTCTGCCCCTCCTTTCTAACACAATTAACAAAATAATTAATAATAAAACGCTAACTTATATATTATTGAATAGCCCTTTCGATTTCATCTACCATCATCGAAACCGATTCGAGTCCACCACCAGACAAATACCAGACATCCGGCGATAAAAAGATGATTTTATCATTTTTATAAGCTTTTGTTTTCTCGATCA
The DNA here is from genome assembly GCA_002320285.1 of Flavobacteriaceae bacterium UBA1682. Lineage (GTDB taxonomy): Bacteria > Bacteroidota > Bacteroidia > Flavobacteriales > Flavobacteriaceae > Flavobacterium. Next base: position 186,737 of record DCKE01000021.1, read on the forward strand.
ACGGATTGGAAAATGCCGCTGTATTTAGATCGTTTTTCTTTAAGGCTGCTCCTCGATCAATGACAAATAAATAATCGGGGTTGACCTTTTGTATAAATTCATTAGATACCGATTGACCGTGTGTGGCTACCTCTATATTTTGATCGGCAGGTTTGATACCAAAAACATCGTGAATGATTCCAAATCGCGATCCCTTGCCGTAAGCACTGTAACGCCCTTCATTAACGAATACGATTAATCCCGTTTTATGACTGGTTTCACTGATTTTTTTAATTTTATCAATTTTCGATTTAATGATCGTCAACTCTTTTTCTACTTCGACCTCTTTATCAAATAATTCACCTAACTGGCGCGCATTTTTCTCAAAAGACCCCAGGTAATCGTCTTTGTCAATATCCATATAAATCGTTGGTGCGATTTTGGACAATTCGTCGTATAACTTACTTTGTCTAGCTGAGATGACAATTAAATCAGGTCCGAGTTCATTGATCTTCTCAAAGTTTGGATCCATCAAATTTCCTATATCCACTATGGTATCATCATGACCGTATTTACTTAAATACTTCGGTAAATTACCTTTGGGTAGCCCCGCTATTTGGATGGATAATTTATCAAAAGAATCAATTACTCCATAACTTAGCAACACCACTTTTTTAGGGTTTTTAACTACCTCAGTAGTTCCCAAATGATGCTGGATTACCAATTTTCCTGCAGCAGTAGCCTGTTCGGTTTCTGCTGTTTCCTTTACTTTATCTTTACAACTCGTCGTTGCTACAAAGGCTAATAGTAAGCCGGTTAAAATTATTTTTCTCATAATTAACTATTTAAAATATATACAAAATTTGTGGTTGCAATTGTCAATAATCGTCATATCTATTCCAAAAACTTCTTTCATGATCTCCGGTTGAATGATATCGTCTGTTTTTCCAAAATGGCTGATTTTATGGTTTTTAACCGTTGCTATATAATCGGCATAAGAGGAAGCAAAATTAATATCGTGTACGACTATGATGATGGTTTTATGGTATTGATCGGCTAAAACCCTCAGGATTTTCATAATCTCGACCGAGTGTTTCATATCCAGATTATTTAAGGGTTCGTCCAATAAAATATATTCGGTATCCTGAACCAATACCATGGCTAGAAAAGCACGTTGACGTTGTCCGCCACTGAGTTCGTCTAAATAATAATCCTCAATAGCCGTTAGGCCCATAAACTCCAGAGATTCTGCTATCTTATCTCTATCCACTTGAGTCATACGTCCCTGGGAGTGTGGAAATCTACCAAAGGACACCAATTCACGTATGGTCAAGCGTATATTCGGTTGATTAGATTGTTTAAGTATGGCTAAGCGCTTGGCAAAATCGCGATGTGTCATTTTCATCACATCATCATTAAGCAAATGAATTTCACCGGTATTTTTAGTGATTAACCGACTGATAATAGACAATAAAGTACTTTTACCCGTTCCATTTCCTCCGACCAGACAACTGATCTTTCCCTGGGGAAAAGTGATGGAAATATCATCTAAAATGATTTTATCTCCGTATGATTTTGAAATGTTTTGAACTGCTATCATAACTTACTGGTTTTTAACAGGAGGTAGATAAAATAAATACCGCCTACAAAATTGATTATAATACTGATTGTCGTCGACATATTAAACAGGTGTTCCACTAGATATTGCCCGCCAATTACCGTTATTGAAGTCAGTAAACAACAGGCGAAAATCAAGGTCTTATGATTGTTTGATCGAATCAACTGATACGTTAAATTGGCAACTAAAATGCCCAAAAAAGTAATGGGTCCGACCAAGGCTGTCGACACGGAGACCATCACAGCTATGATCAGCAAGTTTTGACGTACTACATGATTGTAATTCACTCCTAAGCTAATGGCATGATCTCGACCTAACGATAAAACATCTAACTGCCTAAAAAAAGAACTGCCGTAAATCATGGCCGCAATTAAGATTACCGCTGAAAACCCCAACAAACTCAGGTTGATTTTATCAAAACTGGCAAACATCGCTCCTTGTAACACCTGGAATTCGTTGGGATTTAAGATTACCGTTATAAAAGAAGAGATACTGCGAAATAAAGTCCCCAATAACAAACCAATCAGCAACAGTAAATAGATGCTTTTAGATTCTTTTTTAAATACTAAATAGTATAACCCCAAGGCAAATAACAACATCAATACTACGGACAAAGCAAAATTCCATTCACTGGACAAAACTTTAAAGGTCTGATCTCCATAGGCAAATACAATTACCGCTTGTATCAACAGAAAAAAAGAATCAAACCCCATGATGGAAGGTGTCAAAATTCTGTTGGAAGCAATCGTTTGAAAAACGATAGATGAATACGCTATGCAACAGGATATCAAAAGCATAGCCGCTACCTTAAAGCCGCGCCGCGGCAATACATAATCGAGTTTGGTTCCTGTATAGGTAAACATAAAAACGACTATAATCAGCAGTAGTATGATTGCCATAGTCACTAGAGTTTTATCTTTAAACATGTTTTGTCTTTTTTAATAACATGGCCAAAAAAATACTTCCACCGATGATACTCACCGTTAATCCGATCGGGATTTCATAAGGATAAATGACCAACCTGCTAATAATGTCACAAACCAACAAAAAGATCGCCCCCATTAAAGCGGTATAAGGCAAGGTCTTTTTTAAATTATCGCCAAAGATCATGCTGACCACATTGGGAATAATAAGTCCTAAGAACGGAATTACCCCTGCGGTTAAAACCACGACACTGGATGTGATCGCTACAAAAATCAACCCCAAATACGTTATCTTTTTGTGATCCAATCCCAAACTTTTTGCCGTGTCTTCACCCAGCCCTATAATCGTAAACTTATTTGCATAGACATAACACAAGATCACAACCGGGATACCGATATAAAGTATTTCATAGTTGCCCTTAATAATCGATGAGAAATCACCAATCATCCAGCCCTCCATATTTTGAATAACCCCGTATTTAAAGGCGAAAAAAGTTGAAATAGCATTTAAAATATTCCCAAAGACAATTCCGATTAATGGAATAAAAATCAAACTTTTATATTTCACGCCGTCTGCAATTTTTAGAAATAACAAACTCGCTAAAAAAGCAATACTAAATGACAGTAACATCTTGGTCATCATACCTCCAGTGGGAAACAAGATCAAACTAAATAGAATTCCCATCTTAGTAGCATCCAAAGTACCAGCAGTGGTTGGTGAAACAAATTTGTTCATCGTGATCTGCTGCATAATCAAACCACAAATACTCATACCTACCCCCGCTATTAAAATAGACACTAAACGAGGTATTCTACTTACATATAGAACTAGTATGCTTTCTTCACTTAAGTCAAAAACATCTTTAACTGAAATTTCCTTTACCCCAACAAATAAAGAAAGCAAGGATAATAGCAAAAGTAAAAATAGCATTGTAGCCCGAATCAGCATTAGTTTTTATTTAGACTTATTATTAATAAAAGCAAAACTAAGTAATATTTACAAGACCAAAAAACAAGGAAGCAAACGAATAGCCGAAAATCCAATTTATAAATTTCATAAACATCATTTTTAAACCCTTAAAAAAGAACACTTAAGCAGGCTATTTATAACATAAAAAGAATTTGATAATTAATATCATTAATTTTTATCAAAACAGTAAAAATGATCCTATACTTTTTTGCCAAAAAAAAACACCCAAAATTGGGTGTTTTATAAATTGAAATTAGGAGGCACAGATGGCTGCTAACGCTGCTAAAACCATTTTTTAAATTTAAAATAACCCACCATAAATAAAACCAATACAAACATGAAAAACAGGGTCGTAAAATATCCATTTTCATAATGCAATTCCGGCATATTATCAAAATTCATCCCATACACTCCAACGATAAAGGTCAACGGTATAAATATTACCGACACTATAGTAAGCACCTTCATAATCTCATTCATTCGGTGACTTTGAGCGGAAAAAAAATAATTTGTAGCGCTTTCCATTTTGGAAAGATTGTATTCAATCTGATCTAGAAGCTCGAGAGATCGATAATGCAAACGCGTAAAATAGATCACATCTGTCGGCAAAATAAACTTGGGGTCAAGATCTGATGAACCGCTTTTCAAATTGAAAAGCACATCTCTAAGCGGAATAATCGCTCTTTTTATATAATTTAAACTCTCTATGTTTCGTTCAATACTCTCCAAGACATTCCGCTTATAACTCGCTTTGGAAGCAAGCAAAACTTCCTCTATGGTATCCTCTATATTATCCATGGTAATAAAGAAGTTTTCCATAATAGCCTCTAGCAATAGAAAGAGGAGAAATTCATTGCTTTTTTTACGTACACTTCCCGTTTTAGTTCGGATACGCTCGCGAACCAATGAAAAAATATCCCCTTTCTTCTCTTGGAAAGACAATAGTAAATTATCTTTTAAAATAAAACTGATCTGTTCTATTTCGACGCTTTCGATATCTTCGTGAGCCAAAATCGATTTGACACTGAAAAATATGGTATCGTCTAATTCCTCCATACGGGTACGTCTCGAAAAATTAAGCACCTCAGCAATGAGATATCCCTCAATTTCAAAAACTTTACCGATTGCTTTTAAAAGTTCAATATCGTGTAACCCGTGGAGGTTAAACCATTTGGTTGCAGTAGGGCTGGAATTCTGGACAATCTCATGCATCTCACTTAAAGTCAAGTCATTATACTCCTCATAATGATTCTCATCATAGACGAATAATTGCATGGCGATCAATACATCGGGATACCCCCCAGAATATTCGAGATAATTGGGTTGAAGTTTCCTATTTTTCTTATATTTAACTCTCCTCAAAATATTAAATTTGTGATAAAGATAGGAGTTTTTAAAATTCCATTCTATTTTTACGGAAATTAACTATTTTAGAAGATGAAAATTTTACTGACCCATATAAAAGAGCTTTTACAGATACGTGATCGCGGCATTGATAAAGTATCTGGAGTTGCAATGAAAAGCCTCCCGATGATACCAAATGCCTATGTATTGATTGAGGACGAACTGATCGTAGATTTTGGTTCTATGGACCATTGTCCCTCCATAGCGGTCGATCAGGTATTGGATTTAACTGGGCAAACCGTTTTGCCGACTTGGGTCGATAGCCACACCCATATCGTTTATGCGGGCAACCGTCAACAAGAATTTGTAGATCGCATCAACGGCTTGAGTTACGAGGAGATTTTTAATCGTGGTGGAGGTATTTTAAATTCAGCCAAAAAATTACAAGAAACCACTGAAGAGGATTTATATGAGCAATCCAAAGTACGCTTAGAAGAAGTTATTCAACAAGGTACTGGTGCAGTAGAAATCAAATCTGGTTATGGGTTGACCCTAGAATCGGAGCTAAAAATGCTTCGCGTTATTAAAAAACTCGGAGAAAATTATCCGGTAAAGATCAAGGCTACCTTTTTAGGAGCTCATGCCTTTCCCTTAGAATATAAAGAAGACCACGAAGGATATATACAATTGCTGATCGATAAGATGATACCGGTCATTGCACAAGAGAAATTAGCGGATTACATCGATGCTTTTTTAGAGACTGGTTATTTTTCGGTAGCCGAAACAGCGCGTATTATGCAAGCAGGAAAAAAACACGGATTAATCTCTAAGATTCACGTCAATCAATTTACAGCAATTGGCGGTATAGCTGCATGTGTGGAAAATGGCGCTTTAAGTGTAGACCATCTTGAAATAGTCACAGATGAGGATATAGAAGTCTTAAAAGACAGTATGACCATGCCTGTTGCCTTGCCAACATGTTCCTATTTTATATCGATACCGTATACACCGGCTCGTAAAATGATTGATGCCGGTTTGCCCCTAGCCTTGGCTTCGGACTTTAATCCCGGCACCACTCCATCAGGAAATATGAATTTCGTAGTAGCAACTGCCTGTATCAAAATGAAAATGACCCCAGAAGAAGCTATCAATGCTGCGACAATCAATGGAGCATATGCCATGGGGATTTCAGACGAATATGGAAGTATAACCGTTGGTAAAAAGGCGAGTTTAATCATTACTAGACCCTTGAGTTCATTTTATGAAATACCCTATGCTTTTGGTAGTCAACTGATCGATAAAGTCTTATTAAACGGACAAATCATTTAAGAATGAAAAACCTCAGACCACGATTGTGGCCTGAGGTAAAATAATAAATTATTTTAAACTAATTCCTCAATAAAAAAACCGACTTGTATGACAAAAAATAAGTCTGGTATATATTAACGGTATAATTATCAAAATAGTATAAAAATCAACAAATTTATTTATGCATTTACTCCAATTATTTTCACGGTCGGATATCACAAAATATACGCGCTTTAGACAAGGCGAAATCAAATTTGGAGAACGCATACAAATTCTTTCCAATTTAGAACATTGCTTTACAGAGCTCAAGGACAACGATTCGAAATACGTGGTATTGGGAATACCGGAAGACATTGGTGTCCGCGCTAACTTTGGAAGAACAGGAACCGCGACTGCATGGGAAAATTTTCTCAGTAGTTTTCTCAACATTCAGCACAATCGCTTCTGTAAAGGGAATCAAATTACCATTTTGGGAAACCTCGATTTTACCGAAGCTATGGAAGCAGCTTCTTTATTGGATGTCAATCAAAAAGAAGACCGCAAGCAACTTTTTAAATTGGTGGAATCCATCGATAAAGAAGTATCACATATCGTCACTCAAATTGTCAAAGCGGACAAAATCCCTATAATTATCGGTGGTGGACATAACAATGCTTATGGCAACATCAAGGGTTTAGCTCTAGGAAAGGCTAAAAGTGTCAACGTGATCAATTTCGATGCTCATACCGATTTCAGACCGTTAGAAGGTCGCCATAGCGGCAATGGATTTTCTTATGCGTTCGAAGAGGGCTTTTTAAAAAATTATTTCATATTCGGTCTTCATGAAAACTATACACCTAAAAGTGTCTTTGACAGTATTAAAGCTGTCGCGGATAAAGTGAAATACAATACTTATGAGCAAATCAGAATTCGCAAAGAAAAATCTTTTGACACCGAATTATTAGCCGCTCAAAAACATATAGATAACAGTTTCTACGGTATTGAAATCGATTTGGATTCGATACCTCAGGTGGCCAGTAGCGCGATCACTCCTACTGGTTTTTCAGCAGAACGACTCAGACAATTTATTCACTTTTTTGGAAAATCAAAAAATGCAGGATACCTGCATATTTGCGAAGGAGCACCCAATTTAGACAGTGAAAAAAACAGCCACCTCGTTGGTAAGCTCATCGCTTATCTGGTAACCGATTTTATTAAAATTAATTCCGAAAAAATTTAAGTAGATGAATATTTTGCTCATTGAAGACGATCAACGAATTAGCGATTTTGTCGTAAAGGGACTGGAAGAAAATGATTTTCATGTCACTCTAGCCACTTCGGGTGAACAAGCTAGAGACCTGATCAATGAGACACCATGGGATATTATATTGATGGACATTATGCTTCCCGGTATCGATGGTATTCAACTGACTCAAATGATTCGTTACAAAAAGATCTATACCCCGATATTGGTTTTAAGCGCCTTGAGCGATTCTACAGATAAAATTGCTGCATTGGATAGTGGTGCAGACGACTATCTATCCAAGCCCTTTCATTTTAATGAATTGATTTCGCGAATCAATGCCTTAACACGCAGAACGAAGTTTAACTATCAGGAAAAAGAAGTGGTCTACCGTTGTGGAAGCCTTGTTCTAAACCCCGATAACCACAGCGTTAGTCAAAACAACAAAAACATAGATTTGTCACCTCGAGAATACAAACTGTTGTTGTTTTTACTCGAAAATAAAAACAAGGCGGTATCCCGAACATTAATTTTAAATGCTGTCTGGGGAATAAATTATGAAAACAACACCAATGTAGTCGATGTATATATTTCTTATTTGCGCAATAAAATCGATGAAACGCACACTAAAATAATTCATACCATTAAGGGAACTGGATATATGATTCAAGATTAATACGATGAAACTACGCAACAGACTGACCTTAATTTCAACAGTGACTTTTGGTGTGGTATTTTTTATCACCTCATTACTCATCTATCTGGCATTTTACAACAGTTCCGAACGCGTATTCTTCAATGAATTAAAAAAAACCAGCTTACTGACAGCCTTTTACTATTTAGAAAAGGATGAGTTACCCCATTTTGAACACTCTACCATTCGCAAAGAATTTAGAGCGACTATTGAAAGTTCTATGGTCGCTGTATACAATAGCGACAATCAGGTTGAATACGGGAAACTTTTTGCCGATAAAAACATTACAACAGACTTTCTCAACCGCGTTCGCAAACAACAAAAGATACAATTTCAAACCGACGACTATTTTTATTACGGTATTTATTACCCAGATAATCAAGGTAATTTTGTCGTATTTGTCAAATCATCTAATGCGGAATTTGTAGCGCAGACCCATCGATTACTCTTGATCATGACCATTGTATTACTCGCTGGTTTAGCCCTGATCTTTATTTTGAGTCGATATCTCTCGCATTGGGCTTATCGCCCTATTGCCAATGTGGTACAACAGATCAACCAAATTGACGATTCGAATTTAGGTCAAGCCATCAGCCCTCCCAACACCAATGACGAGGTCGATGAGCTGATTAAAACCTACAATAAACTGTTCGCGCGTTTATCCGAAACCTTTTTAATCCAAAAAAACTTTATCAATTACGTTTCGCATGAGTTTAAAACCCCCTTGACAGCTATTGCTGGTAACTTAGAGGTTTTTGCGCAAAAAGATCGCTCCCCTGCAGAATATAAAAAAGTCGCTGAAGATGCCCTTGAAAACGTCTATAAAATAGAAGATCTATTATCAAATCTGCTGTTGATGTCTGGATTAAAAAACACCAGTAACCAATTGGACACCTTTAGAATCGATGAAGTAATATGGAATATTTACGAATCGCTTTCTGAAAAATCAAACGCATTAAAAATCCCGATAAAAATCAACCTGGAAGTTCTAGATCCTTCCCTATTAGAGATTAATGGCAACGAAACCTTAATACAATTGGCGTTGTTTAATTTAATTGAAAATGCGTTAAAGTATTCGACTACCGAACCGATTTTGATTACAATTTCAGAAAATAACGGTCAATTATTAATTGAAATTCGCGATTCTGGAAAAGGGATTTCACAGCAGGATCTCCCATATATTGGACAGACTTTTTATAGAGGAAAAAACGTTGGACGCATACCAGGAAGTGGCATTGGACTGGCCCTCTCCAAAATCATTTTAGAACAACATCAGGTGGAGGTCAAAATACAGTCCGTCCTAAATCAAGGTACCACTATTCGATTGTTATTTAAGAAGAGTAAGCCTGTCTAAAAACCAATTCCCACTTGTTTTCCACTCAAAAAATCTTGAAATTTGCACCGGTAGCAGCCGACAATTAGTCCCAAAACCGATATGAAACTGACATGGATTCTCTCAGTACCCATACCCTACCAATTGCGAAAACTTGTTTTTTAATAAACCTAGCTTAATACTTGTCCCTGAAGATGTCTACACTGCCTTTAGCCTTTATAACCTCCAAGTTATTAATTTACGACAAGTTGTCTCTAAACTGCAGTACACCTCAGCTCGACCTCGAAAGTGCAGACTATGGAGGCTGTAGTTTTGAGCTGCAGCAGCATCGGATTTTATTTCGGTCGGCCAAAATAACCCCAACCAAAATCGGACAATTTGTGACCCTATGGCAACGCAGTAAACAAGGTCCTATCGAACCTTTTTACCTTGATGACGCCTTTGATTTCGCTGTGGTTTGTGTAAGTTATGACAAGCGGTTTGGACAGTTTATTTTCCCCAAATCCGTCTTGTTTCAAAAAGGTATATTATCCGATCCACACCGCGAGGGAAAACGCGCTTTTCGGGTTTACCCAGCCTGGGATCAACCGACAAGTAAACAGGCACAAAAAACTCAGGATTGGCAATTGAATTATTTTTATGAAATCTCCGAAGGAGCGCCCAACGAGAAAACACTCTTAGAAATTAAAGAGGTCTTACTATAGCGATGGATACGCCTTCCATATACTCAGGAAGAAATCGCTGTCTTGATATATCGGTTATACATTACACCATAACCGAATATATTCATACAGACAGTTCAATAACCGGCACTACTATCCAATTCTAATCGAATTTTAATCTGACTCAAATTCTCTTGTAATATACCCAAATTACCTTTGTATATTATAAAATCTATTGAATTTGAAACGATATTTCCTTACGCTAACCGGTCTTTTGATGAGTACCGTTTTTGTGCAAGCACAAATTACAGATACCTTATCCATTTCAAAAAAGGAGGCAGAAACCCTTTTTTTAAAACAAAATTTAGAGTTGCTCGCTACACATTTAGAGATTTCTCAGGCAGAAGCTCAGGTTATTCAAGCCAAATTATGGCCCAATCCCACTTTAAATATTAGCGAGGTCAACCTCTGGTCCAACTCTTCTTCTGAGGAATTACCAGCTTTATACCGAAATTGGGGGAAGACTTCTCAGGTTGGAATTGAAATTGAACAGTTAATTCAAACCGCAGGCAAACGCAGAAAAAATATCGCTTTACAGAAGATGGAAGTCGAAGGCAAACGCCTTCAATTTAAACAGCTGCTACAAAATTTAAAACTCGAATTCAGAAATGCATTAACGGATTTACAAACATATCAACAACAGCAAATTCTATATACTGCACAGATTGAATCTACTTCAAGTCTACTTCAAGCCTATCAAAATCAGTTAAAAGAAGGCAATATCAGTAGATCGGAATACATTCGTCTTAAAGCGGCTGAAATGTCTTTTAGAAAACAATTAGTTGAAATTCACCAAGCCTGGGCAGAAACTCAAAAAGATCTCAAAATTCTACTAAATCTCTCGGCCTCCACAGTCATTAATATCATCGACGATCTCCATGTCCCGACAGTTTTAGTTAATGCAGATGACCTCGCAGTCTGGACTCAAGAAGCCCTTGACGAGAGAGCCGAAATGCTGGTTGCTAAAAATACCGAAGCCGTTGCCATTCAAAAACATCAACTCGAGCGCGCCATGCGTGTACCTGATGTTACCTTGTCTGCCAACTACGATCGCGGGGGAAATATCATGCGCGATTTCGTTGGTTTGGGCATTTCCTTTGAATTACCCATCTTCAATCTCAATAAGGGAAATATCAAAGATGCGCAAATTGAAGTAGAAAAAACCCGATTAGAGCTTAGCCAAACCAGCAATACCATTTCCAATGAAATTGTCGAAGCGCTTAGAAATTACCAACAGTCTAAAGCCCTCTACGATCAAGTTGAAACGGATTATGAGAATCACTTAGACGATTTACTACAGAGTTACTATAAAAATTTCAAACTTCGCAATACCAGTATGATTGAATATCTCGACTTCGTAGAAGCTTATCTCGACAACAAAAACATATTGTTGGAGAATAAAAAAGATCTCAATCACTACTTCGAATCCCTTCAATATACCCTTGGAAAAGAACTCTAATCTAAAAAAAACATATCATGAACAGCAAGTATTTTATATACCTACCTTTCGCTTTTATATTATTTAATAGTTGTCAAAAAAGCACCAGCGACAGTACTATTACTTCCGACAAAAAACCGTATTGTATAACGGAAGAATTAAAGAAGACTTTAAGTTTTGAAACCGTTTCCCTGCGTGCTATAGAAGAGACCTTGTCACTAACGGGCAATATACAATACGACATCGATCAGACGACTCCCTTTGTCAGTTTGTTAGACGGTGTGGTTACCGCAACCTATTTTTCGCTGGGCGACTACGTTAAAAAAGGTCAAATACTGGCTGAGATTAAGAGTTCCTCTCTCAATGAGATTCAAGATGAAAGCCGCGCTATAAACTCTCAGATAAAAGTGGCACAACGGCATTTATCGTCTGTTCAGTCGATGTTCAACGACGGTATTGCCTCTCAAAAGGATTTGTTGGAAGCCGAATCGGAACTAGACATGTTGAAATCGAAAAAGCAAAGTAATCGAAGCACGATGGATTTATATAGTGCTAGCATTGATAAGTCCGTTTTTGCCATTAAGGCTCCAACTAACGGTTATATCGTCAGCAAAAACATCAGCCCTGGGATGCCAGTTGCCGGTGCCGATGACGAGCTCTTTACGATTTCTAACCTCTCAGAAGTTTGGGTCATGGCCAACGTCTATGCGACCAATATGCGTCATGTGTCAGCTAATATGCCTGTCACGGTAAAGACCTTGGCCTATCCAGATGAATCCTTTGAAGGCAAAATCACGTCTATTTCACAAGTTTTTGATCAGGATGAACGCGTCTTAAAAGCTAAAATTGTGATGAAAAACACCGATATGAAACTCAAACCGGGTATGTCTGCTGATATCATTCTAGGTTTAAACGCCAGCGATAAAAAGAGCATCGCCATTCCCAATCAAGCTTTGGTTTTTGAAAACAATCAAAATTACGTGGTCGTTTATAAAGACGACTGCACCCTAGAAGTTCGATTGGTTAAGATCCTTGCAAAAAACGATTTCTACACCTATATCGAAGATGGTATTCAAGAAAATGAAGTGGTAGTAACCAAAAACCAATTACTTCTTTTAGAGGAAATCAATAATCGTTCGCTTTAAAAAAGAAAAATAAAACACTATGCAAAAATTTGTTCAAAACATAGTTTCCCTATCCTTAAAGAATTCCTTTTTGGTGCTTTTTGCCACAATATTGTTGCTTTTAGGAGGAATCTATAGTTATATACATACGCCGATTGAAGCTTTTCCAGATGTGACCAATACGCGAGCTCGAATCATCATACAATGGCCCGGAAGAAGTGCGGAAGAAATAGAAAAGTTTATCACACTTCCGATTTCCAAAGAAATGAATACCATACCCAAAAAAGCCGAGGTACGATCCATTTCGCTCTTTGGTCTTTCGGTAGTGACGGTATTATTTAATGACGATGTAGAGGATTTTTATGCACAACAATACGCGTCTACGCGTATGGGAAATGTCGATTTACCCGAGGGAGCCTTTTTTGAGATCGAACCCCCTTCAGGAGCTACAGGAGAAATTTTTCGCTATATCATCAAGAGCGAATTGCCGATTAAAGAAGTGGCATCTATACAAGATTGGGTAGTTGAACGCGAATTGCTCTCCGTGCCCGGTGTAGCTGATGTAGTCAGTTTTGGAGGTGAAGAAAAGATCTATGAGATTAAAATTCATCCGACAGAATTGGTCAATTACAACTTATCACCCTTAGACGTCTATGAAGCGGTATCCAAGAGTAATATCAATGTCGGCGGTGATGTTATCCAAAAAGGCGATCAGGCCTATGTGGTACGCGGTGTTGGTTTATTAGACAATATCGATGACATCGGAAATATTTTAATCGAAGTTAAGGGTTCTACGCCTATTTTGGTTAAACACGTCGCTGAAGTCGTGATTTCCGCCAAACCGCGATTGGGTCAAGTGGGTTATAACGATGAAAAAGATGTTGTTGAAGGTATAGTCATCATGCTCAGAGGTGAAAATCCTAGTGAAGTCATCGAAAAGTTAAAGGATAAGATTACGGATCTCAATGAGCGCATACTTCCTAAAAACGTCGAGATTGTGCCGATTATCGATCGTACTGACTTGGTCAAAACCACGGTACATACCGTTACTAAAAACTTGATTGAAGGTGTGGTGTTGGTTTCGTTAATCGTTTTTATCTTTTTATACAACTGGCGAACGACTTTCATCGTCGCATCCGTCATTCCACTAGCCTTTCTATTTGCGATCATCATGTTAAAAATACAAGGACTACCAGCGAATTTAATTTCTATGGGTGCTTTGGATTTTGGACTTTTGCTCGAGGGAACCCTAGTTATCGTCGAACAGGTATTTGTTGGATTGGAGAAAAAAGCCCATCACGTCGGTATGAAACGCTTTAATAAAATGTCCAAAATGGGTATTATAAAGAAAAGCGCCGGTAGTGTTGCCAGTTATATCTTCTTCGCCCTGTTGATTTTAATTGTCGCCTTACTTCCTATTTTCTCTTTTCAGAAAGTCGAAGGAAAAATGTTTTCGCCCTTGGCTTTTACGTTGGGATATGCCCTTTTAGGTTCTTTAATTTTGAGTTTGACCTATGTTCCTGCGATGTGTAAGATTTTACTGACTAAAAATATAGTAGAAAAGGAAAACATCATCTCTCGATTTTTTAAAGTCAATATGTTCAAATTATTTGATTGGAGCTACCGTCATAAGAAAGTGACTTTGGTTTCTTTTGGACTATTACTCGTCATCTGTGGAGTTCGCTTTCACTATTATGGTTCAGAGTTTTTACCGAAGTTAAACGAAGGAGCTATTTATGTCAGAGCGACTTTACCGAATAGCATACACTTAGAGGAATCGGTACAATTGACCCAAGAGATGAAGGGCTTACTGCGCGAATATGAGGAGGTAGATTTTGTGATGTCTCAAACCGGTCGCCCGAACGACGGTACCGATCCGACAGGTTTTTTCAATATCGAGTTCCACATACAATTAAAACCGGAAAACGATTGGAATCGAAAGGTCACCAAAGAGGAGTTGCTGTCCGAAATGCGTACGAGCTTAGAGAAATATCCGGGAATCAATTTCGGATTCAGCCAACCGATACAAGATAATGTCGAGGAATATGTTGCCGGAGTGAAAAGCGCTTTGGTCATCAAAATATTTGGAGATGATTTGTTTGACTTAGAAAAAATGGCGAATCAAGTCGCCAAATCCATAGAGGATGTACCTGGAATTACGGATATCAATGTCTATAAAAACATTGGCTTACCGGAATTGCGCATCCAACTTCACGACGCAAAAATGGCTCGTTATGCCGTGACCACTGCCGATGCTCAGGCCGTGATATCGATGACTATTGGTGGTCAGGCCGCAACGACTTTTTACGAAAATGAACGCATGTTTGATGTGGTATTGCGCTTTAAGAAGGAATCTCGAGATTCTGCAGAAAAGATCGGCGAGATCTTAATTCCTACCTTAGACGGTAAACAAGTCCCTCTAAAAGAGATTGCTACGATTGATTACCACACTGGGCCAGCCTTTATTTATAGAGAGGGTAACAGTCGTTATATCGGAGTAGGGTTTAGTATTGAAGGGCGTGATTTGGGTAGTACCATCGCAGAGGCTCGAGCTAAAGTAGATCGTGAAGTCAAACTACCTGCGGCGAACAAAATGGAATGGGCTGGAGAATTTGAAAGTAAGGAACGCGCCGCCAAACAGTTGATGATGGTGGTGCCGGTATCGCTGATCTTGATTATGATGTTGTTGTATTTCAATTTTGGAAATGTCAAGGATACTTTAATATCTGCCGCCACTTTGCCTTTTGCCTTTATCGGTGGTTTTCTATCACTTTGGGCTACGGGAACCGTGTTTGGTATCTCCGCTGGAATCGGATTTATCATTCTCTTTGGTGTTGCAACCATAGATGGTATCGTTTTAATCGGAGTGATGCGCGAAAATTTACGAATGAAAATGCCGTTAAATCAAGCTATTGCTGAAGGAGTCCGAAGTAGAATTCGCCCGGTAGTCATGATTGCTTTAATGGGCTCCATGGGACTGCTACCTGCTGCCCTATCTCACGGTATGGGATCTGAAATCCAAAAACCCTTAGCTATTATGATTGTTGGTGGATTGGTCGTGTGTATGGTATTATCCTTTACTGTACTGCCACAAATATTCTATCTGGCGTACCGCAATAAAAAATAATTATTAGTTCATGTTTTTATTATTTAAAAAAGCGCCCTTCCATACTGGAAGGGCGCTTTTGATTATACTGGTAATTGAGTTGACCATTAGTTGGTAAACAACAACTCTCTATATTTAGTTAAGGTCCACATTTCATTATCGACCAACAATTCTAATTTATCACTGTGGTAACGAATAATATCGAAATGAGGTTTTACTCTTTCACAGTAAGCAATTGCTTGTAATTCGATATCACTAATCAAATTCGCCGCTTTACGCTCGTCGATCATTTCCGTAACATGAGTACTGATTTGTGCGATGTGATTAGAGATTTCTTTAACCATAACAATTTGTTCAGCCGCATGAGCTTCATATCCCGCTCCAAAAATTTCCTTGATCCCCTTAACGTTCTCAATAATTCTATTTTGGTAACTGATAGCTGTTGGAATCACGTGATTTCGAGCCATATCTCCTAATACACGTCCCTCGATTTGGATTTTCTTTACGTATTCCTCCATTTCAATTTCGTAACGCGCCTCTACTTCCACCCGATTCATCACATTCATCTCTTCAAATAAATCAATAGATCTTTTCGAAACCTTAGCTCTCAAAGCGGCTGGTGTATTTTTATGGTTACTCAATCCGCGTTTTTCCGCTTCAATTTCCCATTCTTTACTGTATCCATCACCTTCAAACAAGATTTTCTCCGTTTGTTTGATGTATTCGCGTAGTACGTTAAAAATGGCCTCATCTTTTTTCATGCCTTCACGCTCGATCATCGTATCCACTTCAACTTTGAAATCCTTTAATTGTTTGGCGACAATAGTATTTAAAGTAGTCATCGGATTGGCACAGTTTGCCGTAGATCCAACCGCTCTAAATTCCCATTTGTTTCCTGTAAATGCAAAAGGAGAAGTTCTGTTTCTATCGGTATTATCCAACAATACGTCTGGAATTTTCCCTACTACATTCAGTTTTAGATCTGTTTTTTCTTCTGGTGACAATTTACCGTAAGACACGCCTTTAAGCTCTTGTAATACATTGAACAATTGTTGTCCAATAAACACCGAAATAATTGCAGGAGGTGCTTCATTTGCTCCTAAACGGTGATCATTACCCGCAGAGGCGATAGAAGAACGCAACAATTCTTCGTTGTCGTGAACCGCTTTAATCGTATTGATAAAAAATGTCAAAAATTGCATGTTGCTCTTTGGCGTTTTGCTCGGGCTCAATAAATTGATTCCCGTATCCGTTGCCAAAGACCAGTTGTTGTGTTTTCCAGAACCGTTAACCCCTTTAAAAGGTTTTTCGTGGAAAAGTACTTTAAAATGATGGCGTTCTGCCACTTTTCTCATCACATCCATCAATAGGGAATTGTGATCTACTGCTAAATTGGTTTCCTCAAAAATCGGAGCCAATTCAAATTGATTGGGAGCCACCTCGTTGTGACGTGTCTTAACTGGAATCCCCAATAAGATACAGTTGTTTTCCAAATCGTGCATATAATTTAACACTCGGGTTGGTATCGATCCAAAATAGTGATCGTCCAATTGTTGTCCCTTAGCTGCGGTATGTCCTAATAAAGTACGTCCAGTAGCTAGGATATCAGGTCTAGAATTTGCCAAAGCCGTATCGACTAAGAAATACTCCTGTTCCCATCCCAGTGTAGCTGTAACTTTCTTTACGTTTTTATCAAAATAGTGTACTACTTCTGTAGCTGCTGCATCAATAGCATTCAAAGCCTTGATCAGCGGGGTTTTATTGTCTAGTGCCTCCCCGGTATACGATACAAATACGGTTGGAATACACAAAGTGGAGCCAAAGATAAAGGCTGGTGAAGTAGGATCCCAAGCGGTATACCCTCGAGCTTCAAAGGTATTTCTGATTCCTCCATTTGGAAAACTCGATGCATCCGGTTCTTGCTGAACCAACTGACTTCCGTTGAATTTCTCCACCGGATCTCCATCAAATTGGGTTTCAAAAAAAGCGTCGTGCTTTTCAGCAGTCGTCCCCGTTAAAGGTTGAAACCAGTGCGTATAATGAGTTACCCCTTTAGAAAGCGCCCATTCCTTCATACCCAAGGCAATGTACTCTGCCAACTTTCTGTCGATTTTAATTCCATTCTGTGCATTTTTAACGGCCTGATAAGCTTGTGGCGTTAAAAACTGTCGCATCGATTTATCGTTAAAAACATTATCTCCAAAGATCAAAGATTTTCTACCCAGTTCCTCTACTTTCACCACTTCTCTAGAAGCGGCTTTTTCAATTGCTCGAAAACGTAATGTTGACATATTGTATGTATTTTATGGGACACCCCCTATTTTGACAGCAAAAATAATTTATTTTCAACAATTAATAACAACTACCCCCTGTTTTTTTTACACCATAAATGAAAAAAAAATACTTTACACTAACTTAACACTTAGGTAAAACAAAAAAAACCTCAGCGCTAGCTGAGGTTTTTGACTATTAATTATATGTTGTTATTTAGCTTGTAATTGTTTGGTTGGAGCATTCTCCAAATTGTATTTTTTGATTATAGTATTGTAATCTGTATTTTCAACAGCAGTTGAAGAAGTATCCAAAGATCTATTTGGCATGTATCCCGGAATAATTACAACTCTAAAAGTTTGCTTATTAGTCCAAGCTCCACCATCCAATTTATCAACATTACCAATATTAGTATCTAGAAAAAGACGGAAATCAAATTTCGTAAAATCAAAATTATAAATTATATCTCCTACTGTTCCAAAAAAATACGTTTGTGGCAAAATTCTCCAAACATCAACTCCATTATCAACACCGTCCAAACGATAAACTAAAAGATGGTCAGTTGGTAAAATTGCTTTACTAAATTTGAATGTTGACGCTAAATCGCCTCCGTAAGTAAAATTTGTTGTCACTTCAAAAACTTCAGCTTCAAAAATTGGTCCCGGAGGTCCATCAAATCCCGGAGGTCCTTCTGGTCCTTCGCAACTTTGTAATCCAACCAAGCCAACAAGGGCGAATAATAGTAAAAAAATCTTTTTCATAGTATATATTTGTTTAGTTTTTAATTATAATTACAAGAACTGCGCCAAAAAAATCTTTGTACAAAAAAATTTTTAAAAGTATCGTTAAACGAATAATTCCGTTTAACTTTATTTTCGATTTTTTATTTATACTTATATGAATACCTCAGAAATTACGTTACTACAATCTTTTA
This sequence comes from Flavobacteriaceae bacterium UBA1682, assembly GCA_002320285.1. Lineage (GTDB taxonomy): Bacteria > Bacteroidota > Bacteroidia > Flavobacteriales > Flavobacteriaceae > Flavobacterium. The sequence goes on from DCKE01000021.1 coordinate 205,723, forward strand.
ATAAAACCGTAACGGTAAATCCCGAAGATCACAACAGCATTCTTAGTTTTTTTCAAAAAACAAATCTACGCAAAAAAGATTATCTTTTAAAAGCTCCCACTACATGTAAGTCACTTTATTTTGTATCACAGGGTTGTTTGAGATTGTTTTTTGCCCGAGAAAATGGGGATGAGAAAACGACCTATTTTGCCACAGAACAATGGTGGATGGCTGATTTTCTAAGTTTTACTTTAGATCAACCCTCCTCCTTTTTTATACAAGCAGTCGAAAATACCGAAGTCTACGAATTAACCAAAGACAATCAGGAGGCCTTATTAATGGCTTTTCCCTATTTAGAACGTTATTTCAGATTAAACCTACAACGCGCCTATGGCGCTGCTCAATACCGCTTGCTGTATCAATATTCCTTTAGTAAAGAAGAATCCTATTTGCATTTTAAATCGCTTTACCCCGAATTTGTACAACGGGTTCCTCAATATATGCTGGCTTCATTCCTTGGTTTTACCCCCGAGTATTTGAGTGAATTACGCAAAAAAAACGTCTGATTCTCTTAGTACGCGCTTTTTAATTAAACGGTTTTTCTACTTGTATAACTAACGTGGCGATTTTAATTTATCGACGTTCATCGTTATGGGCAGGATAAATTGAAATCGAACAGCAACCTCATTTTGTCTGGCAGGAATCCATTTTGGACTATTTCGTAAAGCATTTTTCAGTAATTCGTCATAGTCTTCCTGAACACCTTGCACAACCTCAACAGCACTTAAGGTTCCGTCCTTCTCGATAACAATAGCCAACACAGCACGAGCATATTCCAAACCAATGGCCGACTTCACCTCTTTCGGAACGATTAAATTCACAGCTAAATATCGTTGAAATGCCGCAATACCTTCGGGAAAAGTAGGATTGACCTCTACCGTTTTATAAATGGGATCTTCCACTTTAGGGGTATCCGGATTTGGAGTCTGCGCTCTAGTACTAAAACTGGCAAGTACCAATACGCTCATCGTAAATATTACTTTTTTATAGCCTTTTAGTCGTTTTATAATTATTTGTGTCGATTGCATGATAAATACCTGATTTTAATTTCTCAAAATAAAGCATTTTTGTCGAACTTTTATTTATTATTTCACGTAGAATATTGCAATAACAAATCGACAGCTACATTGTTGTTGTATGCAATTTCAAGGTTTACAACGATCTTATCCTGTTTCAAATTAACTTTCTTAAACCCGCTTAAGTTTTTTGATCTTGCGGTAGTCTACCTTTGAGTAATCTTAAAAATATATAATTATGTCACAGAGACTCGATATCAGCGAAATTTTCCCAAAAGGCTATAATGCTGTCATGGAATTAGAAATGCAGCTAAAAAAATCAGATTTAACGGATATTCACAAAGAATTGATCAAAGTCAGAGTATCGCAAATCAACGGCTGTGCTTTCTGCCTAAATATGCATACTCAAGAGGCAATGAAAATTGGCGAAACAGCACAACGTTTGTTTTTATTAAACGCTTGGAAGGAAACCGCATTATTTACGAAAGAAGAAAAAGCCATACTCCAACTAGCAGAAGAAGTCACCTTAATTCACCAAGGAGGAGTTAGCGATTCAACCTATCAAGAAGTTGTTGCTCTTTTTGGCGAAAGTTATACCGCACAATTGATCATGGCGGTCATTACGATTAATGCGTGGAACCGTATCGCAATTAGCACGACGAAAGATATTTTTTGATTGGCAGATACGCAGATACGCAGATA
>DCKE01000017.1 GCA_002320285.1 Flavobacteriaceae bacterium UBA1682
GCGAATTCGCGTATATGCAAATGGGCATATATGCTTTAAAGGCTGACACGCGGATGGGCGAATAAACTTAAAAGGTACTTACATCAATCCATTGTATGTAGGCAGTCATTTGTTCCATTTCGTCTATGGTCATTTTAATCACAGACCGCGAGTTTCCACAAGCAGGATATACCACCGTATTCTGCTTTAAGGAAACATCCAAATACACTGGAATACCCTTATTAATACCAAAAGGACAAACCCCTCCTACCGGATGCCCGATGACGGTTTCAACCTCTTCAAAACCCAACATTTTAGACTTAAAACCAAAAAGTGCTTTAAATTTTTTATTATCGATTTTATGAAGACCTCCTACTACTATCAACAGAGCTCCATTATCCGGATGTTTTAATGAAATGCTCTTAGCAATCTGAGATTCACTAACATCTAAAGCTTTTGCTGCTAATGCAACTGTAGCACTAGATACATCTAAAACTTGTATTTCACTGTCTTTTCCCCATTTCTTTAAATGGTCCCTAGCACTTTCTAATCCCATGATAATACGATTACTATAAAACCTTCTCAATATAATAAAGATTTTCTATATAAATAAAAAATCAACTGTATTCACGCTTTTTATTTAAGCCTGAGTTACCGAATTTGAAGCATGCTCATCCCAGATCAACGAATGTATTTTCCAGCCTGCAGTAGTTTTGACCAACTGAAAAGATTTTGTTCCCGATCCCGTATATAATTTCCCGCCCCATAATCCGTTTTTGCGATATGACGAAAATCGATGGGCGATACTATCCCTAATTTGAGTATACTGCCCAACCTCAACTTCTGAAAAATCCGTTAAAGTACCATCGGTTAACAATTTGATTCGAGGAGCTAAAAAGTCCGCAATACTGAGATCATTGAGTATACCACTATCCATTTTTGCAATGGTCGCCTCTGGGGTAAAGAACTCCTGAAACGGTTTCCAGTCAGCGGTTTTATTTTTTAAAAAGTCATAATACGCCTGTATCATCACATCGATTTCAGTTTGCTCCTTATTAGTACTATACAGCATCAACTCCTCATGCTCTACGACTATATTTTGTATGTAAAGCAATCCCAAACGCTCCAACAAACGCTGTGAATTGACATTCGTTGTCATAGTCGTGGCTAATATGGTGGTGTAGTCTGGACTTTCACAGAGTTTTTTAAGTACGCAATTTGCCGCCTCAAAGGCAAAACCCTGTTTTCCAAATTCCGATAAAAAGGCAAATCCAATATCTGGAAAAGGCAAGTACGTTCGCTGAATCAAACTGACCACACCAAGCGGCACTTGATTAAGCCTGTCAAATGCTACCCAAAAAAATGATTCAGAACTACCGTCTATGTTTTCAATATACTTAATAGCACCCTGTTCATCGGTTATTTTTCGATCCCCAATAAATTCAATCCAACCCGGAGAATTTAGTAAACGCAATATAAATGGAGCATCGGAAACATGCATAGGTCTCAGAATCAATCGTTCTGAATTATAGGTTTGCTTGATCATAATTTCTTGTTTACAAAAAAAACACCGATAAAAATTTTATCTCGTAAAATTTTTATCGTATATTTCTTATATCAAAGATACTGGTATTGAAAATAATTTAATGCCAACTAACGGTAAAAATAAACCAATTATAAGTGTTTTTTAAGCAAAGCTCAAAAAAAACCTCTGTAGACTAAATATATAAGGTTTCTAAGACCTTTGAACCTAATATTAATGTCGTTGGTCAAAATAATATTAAACTTTTACAATCATTTGCGTTACTTTGTCATTATTAATCTCAAAATAAATTGAAATGAAAAAAATTGCCGTTTTACTTTTTTTAGGCTTGGGTCTACTATCAATGCCCGCTTTTGCTCAATCCCCGCTACCTATTCACATCGGTATCAAAGGAGGAGCTAACTTCACCGATTTATCCCTATCCGAAATGAATCTAAACTCTAAATATTCAGCTGGATATTTCGGAGGTGCTATGGTTCGTTTAGATTTAGGCAAAGCCTATCTACAAGGAGAGGTTTTATATTCTGAGAAAAAATCTAAAATTGAAAATTCCGAAGGTGGTTCGTCCAACGTAACATGGAAAAGTATTGATGTACCGGTATTAGTAGGTTATAAAGTACTTGATCTTTCTCTAATTAATGTTCGCGTTTTTGGAGGAGGTGTATATTCTTATGTATTTGATGACAATTCTTCTGTTTTTAAAAATATTCAAAATTCCACAAAAAGTAGCTTTGACAAGTCGCAAGTGGGATTCCAAGTTGGAGCGGGAATCGATGTAATCGGTTTAAATGTTGACTTGCGTTATGAAGGCGGTTTAAGCAAGTTAAGCAAAGACTTTGACAAAAAAACCAGCTCTTTTAACCTTAGTGTAGGTTATTTCTTTTTGTAATTAACCCATTCCTAACTAATCGTAAAAAAGGCAAAGAGAAATATCTCTTTGCCTTTTTTATAAGCTCTTTTTACTGATTCCCCTTAATTGATGAAATTAAATATACTATACCGCCGCTGGGTTTTTATCGTACTGTTCTGGGCTTTATTTGGATTTGCCATCTGGGTACAATTAATTAAAACATTCGATGTCGCTGCTGCTAGTTTCCTACTACTGTCACTACTTTTCGTCTGTTTTATCATTGCTCACGGATTAAGTGATATCCTTTTACCCAGAGCGCTACAAGCGAACAAAATGAAAACGTTTCTAATTCAATGCTTTTTCAACGTGCTTTTATTGGCCTTTTTAATCGGATTTATAGAAACTATTTTCACCCAATTATACGCCGACGAAATCTTTCGTGCCAAAGAAATCAAGGGCAATGTTTTTAAAGCTATCTGGACCCGTTCATACAGTTCGATTCCGTCCGCAGCCTTAATCATCGGTACCGCATGCGGGTTGCGCTTTTATATTGAGCATCATACCATCGAACAAAATCACGCCAATCTACAGCGTATTCATTTGGAAGCTCAAATCAAATTATTACAGGATCAAATCAATCCGCATCTGATGTTTAATGTACTCAATCATATTCACATTTTAATGCAACGCGATGTTGCACTGGCCTCAGATCTGTTGATTCAATTTTCCGATATACTGCGTTACCAACTTTACGACTGTAATCGCGAATTTGTCGATTTGGAGCGCGAAATTAAATATCTAAAGGATTTAGTCGCCATCGAACAAGTACGCTGGGGCGATGAACTCGACGTGCAATGCCAATGGGATATACAAAATCCCAAACAACACATCACCCCACTATTATTAGTACCCCTGATTGAAAATGCTTTTAAACACGTGGCTCGAATGCCCAATGAAAAAGGATACATTCACCTGAGCTGTAAACAACAAGAAAAAACGTTGGAATTGCGTATTGAAAACTCCTATTCCCCTGCCTATAAAACTCCCTCACACAGTCAAGGACTGGGATTAACCAATGTACGCAAGAGATTGAGCATCCAATACCCTGATCGGCATCAACTCAATATCAAAAAAACAGATCACCGTTTCAGCCTTCTTTTACAGTTACAATTAAATTAATACCCTTAATTCATTTATGGAATTTCAATTAAATTGCCTGATTATCGATGATGAACCCCTCGCTAGATTAGGGCTTGCTGACTTTGCAGATAAAATAGATTTTATAACTGTAGTCGGCAATTGTTCAACTGCGTTGGAAGCCACAACTTTTCTACAGAACGGATCCGTAGATTTGATTTTTCTAGATATCAACTTACCCTATTTATCGGGATTGGATTTTTTAAGATCATTGGAAAAACCTCCATTAGTGATTTTGACCACGGCTTATTCCGAATATGCCCTAGAGGGCTATCAATTGCAAGTCGTCGATTATTTATTAAAACCAATCTCTTTTCAAAGGTACTATCAGGCCGTACTCAAAGCCAAGCAACTGCATGAAACGGCGGTTGGAACAACGTTAAACAATGTTGTAGACCCTTTTTTATACATACGTCAAGGCGACGGCTTTCAAAAAATTTCCTGGCTAGAACTCCGCTATATCGAAGGGATGCAAAACTATGTCAAGTTGCATTTTAAAGATCAAGTACTCGTTATTCATCAAACCGTACTAACCTTAATGGACAAATTGCCGAAAGAGCATTTTTTTAGAATACACAAATCCTATGTCGTCAATATTTCCCATATCGAATCCATCAACGGCAACAGATTGTTTGTCAGCGGACAACAACTACCGATATCGAGAACATACAGAGAAACTCTATTACAGGATGTGGTTTATAAAAAATTGCTAAGTAAATAAGCTGTAAAGAAGTAGCTCCTCAACCCAAAATGGACTGAGGAGCTACTCTTAGTATAAAAATTTTAATAAAAAACAGTATTAAAACTTCCACTTTAAAGCGGCAGCGCCATATAAGGTCGTCGAGAATCGATCGTCAGCATGGTCTTTAATCTTAAATATATCCTTTAGTTTTCTTGAATTGGCACTAAAAGATCTGGCGAGACTAGTTCCTGCGGTCAATTCAACGATCCAATGTTCTCCGAGTTTGAACTGTGGACGAAATCCAGCCGTTACTTGCTGATGCCCCAATAACATGGATTCTCCATCGACTTTAATTTCTGCCGTCATCCCATGCAATTCAACTACGGCTTTTAAATCGACGTTTTCCGAAACGCGATAACCCAATTCTAGTCCCTCTGGAAAAGTAATTTTGAAATGCAAAGCTCCCTGAGACTCCCAGTTAAAATAGATACCCGGCAAAACCATCGGCACCCCAAAATTATTAGTCAGTACTGGTCCGACCCCTAAAGCCAGATTGGGATTGAAGTGTTTGATAAATATCACACCTCCTTGTCCCAGTATATCGTCGCTAGTAATTTGCTGCATATCGGTATACACACCCACTGATGCCATCACCAACATCGACCAACTAGTTCCCAACGGTCGAAGGTGTTTTAACCCAATTTGAGCATTCCACATCTCTTCGGGAAACAAGGCCTTTTCATAATTTTTATTCTGCATTTTTGCATAACTACTCTGTAGAAATACCGACCATATTTTTGGCTTGTTTTCAGCATTGATTACCCATGACAATGGAATCTCTAAACCGAAATCCACGCGTTTAAAATCGCTTTTGGAATCGGTCTTAACGCTATCGATACCGCGAATGTAATTGGAAAGCGGTACATAATCTACCTTAAATTGACCCGATACCCCAGTTTGCCCATAGCCGTTTACAGTATACATCAAAGCACCTAACAGCACATAAAAAATGGAAATTCTCATATTAAATTGTTTTTTTATGCAAAGAACGCCCGACCGTTAATCACAATGAAAATCTTTTGACCAATGACGTCAGAACGTTGACCACCTACTTTTGTCAATCGAATTTCTTGTCATTACTACTTCAAGACATAAATACCTTTTGTTTAAAAAACATATAAAAACAACTATAAAAACACATAAATAACACCAAAACAAATTTTAACATGCTAAAATTTTAATTTTTAACATTTTTTATTTGTTTTCTGTTTTGCTGTTTTTTTCTTTAGCACTTATTAACTTAAATTTAAATATTATGAAAAATATATTTTTTCTTCTATGCATGATTCTCGGACTGTCGAGTTGTGAGAAAGAGGCAAACGTCGAGTATGAGGCAAAAAATCCTGACAAAATATTTTTTAGTGGCAATCGGACTACCTTAAAACATGATGCTCACAGTGGCTTTTATTGTGAAGGCGCACCCTACGATTGTCATGCTGAGGTCGTGATTGAAATGACTTTTGATCAATTGACTGCTGTTGATGAATTTGTCAGATATGTCGTTTCTGACAATCCTAAGGAAGCACTTGCGGTCATTAAAGCAAACCCGGCTGATTTTACAAATCTTTTCGACCGAAAAATCATCCAAAAAATTAAGCGTTCGGAGGTTTATTTAGAAATTAAACCAACGGCCAAAAAAGATCAAGAAATCGTTGCTTTTTATGACATGCGATCTAAAGAAATGTTACTGGCATATCCGCTAAACATCGTTGAAAAATAATGTACTGTGGCATTAGGTCGTTATACCTTTCTAATGACACAATTTCAAACTACTTTATTATGCAAAACAAAACACTGTTTTTGATTATTTGTTTGGGTTTGATTTACTTAGCTGTCTCCTGTAAAAACGAAACCTATCAGTTTACAAAAAACACTAGAACAACCATTAATCTGAATCAAGCTTATGGGAAATATCACTATTTTACTGATAATCAAAAGGAATATATTAGTTTTTTATCAACAACCAAGAAACTAATAGCCGTATATGATTTAGACGGAATAAAAAAGATGGATGTTTCTTTGCAAGCGTTTTATAATCAGGATCGTCATTTAAATAATTATTATGTAAAATCACTTGACACCATCATTCTTTTGTCTACCACCACCAATAATTTGCACTTGATGAATTCTTTAGGTGAAATCTGGAAAACCATAAAACTCGATAAACTTATCTCCAATACTACTGATGAATACACCTACGCCCTATCTCGCATTTTTCACCAACAACAGTGGAGCAACGATAACTATTTTTTATTTGCTTATTACACCATGAGCAATTTACAAAGCCCGAGCAGCTATGCTGATGAGTACGATTGGTGGGTCGATTTCTACACCACTTTTAATCAGTCCTTTCAATTGTTTCGGCTTGGCGATTTGTTCACGGAAAATCCTACTGCAACTTTCTTCGCTCCCTTTCCAAAGTTTAAAGAATTACAAAGAACCCTAAGTGTCTCAGCTTATGCCTATGTCAATAATTTAGTGATTTTATTCACTTACGACTCCAATCACGTCGAAGTCTATGACCCCAGTACTCTTGAATGTATACACAAATTTGATTTACATTCTAGGTATACTGAACTAGGCGGTAAGGGTCTGAAAATCGAACGCAATATGAAAATGAACGAACAGGAATATACCAACCAAGAGCTGTTTTATGGTGGTCACATACGTTGCTTTCTCTTTGATGAGGTTAATCAATTGTATTGTGTCTTTATATCACACCGCCAAGATGGAGAACGCTATCCCGAACGAAAATTCGAAAATGCACAACACTCCTTGTTGCTATACGATAAAAACTTTAAATTCCTCGATGAAATCTTATTAGTTGGTAAATACGCATACACGGGTTCATTTGTTACTTCAAAGGGAATTATGATACGAAATTTAGAAGACGGACACTTCAATAGGACAGTAAAATTCGATTATTTCAACTTAGAAAAAATAATTAACTAACCAAAACTAAACCTTAGTTATGAAAACGCTATCCAAACTTATCCGTTTATACAAGCCTAAAAGATTGGTGCTTTTTATGGTGTTTTTTCTTTTCTCCTGCCAAAAGCAATTTGACACACAAAGCCGCATCCTATCCATTATCAAAGACAGTCTTAAAATTGAAAAAGAATACTCCAGTATAATAGTATTGGGACCTGGTGGCTGCTTGAATTGTGATAAAAACTTATACTCCTTGATATTAAATAATCTCGATAACGAAGAAGTACTCTTTGTGGTATCTGCAACGGGAAGTGCTTTTGATGTTGAAGAATTAGAGTCTAAAGAAAGTCCGAATTTGGTGTTTGACTATAAAAATTATTTTGATAAAACCAATTTGTTTCTCATGGCCTCTGGTGCAATCTTTTTTAAAGGGAATCCTCCTGTTTTAGATACGATTATACAAATGAGTTCGAGAGATATAAGTAATCGAATTGGCTATATATCAGATCGCATCAACAATACGAATTAAAACGATAAAACCCTCTAAAAGAGGGTTTTATTTAAAATATACTGTTGTTATAAAGCAAATTACATATTTCTACGGTATTGCCCACCTACTTCAAACAGTGCTGAAGTGATTTGCCCTAATGAACAAACCTTAGTCGCTTCCATCAATTTTTCAAAGATGTTTTCATTTTGAATAGCCGCATATTGAATTTCTTCAATTTGGTGTTGTATTTGGCTTTCGTTGGCTTTGTTTAAATTCTCTTTGGTGTGAATTTGGAACATTTTTTCTTCTTCCGTTGCGCGAATTACCTCAGCAGGAACTACTGTAGGTGATCCCTTTTTACTCAAGAAGGTATTTACCCCAATAATAGGGAATTCACCCGTGTGTTTTAAAGTTTCATAATACAGACTTTCCTCTTGGATTTTAGAACGTTGGTACATGGTTTCCATCGCTCCCAAAACGCCTCCGCGTTCTGTGATACGATCAAATTCCATCAATACCGCTTCTTCCACCAAGTCGGTCAATTCTTCAATGATAAACGCCCCTTGTATTGGGTTTTCGTTTTTCGCCAATCCCAATTCTTTATTGATAATCAACTGTATCGCCATCGCTCTACGTACCGATTCTTCGGTTGGTGTTGTGATCGCCTCATCATACGCATTGGTATGCAAAGAGTTGCAGTTGTCATAAATAGCATAAAGCGCCTGAAGCGTTGTACGGATATCGTTAAAGTCAATTTCCTGAGCATGTAACGAACGACCCGATGTTTGAATATGGTATTTCAACATCTGAGCACGTTCATTAGCACCGTATTTTATTTTTAAGGCCTTGGCCCAAATTCTTCTGGCTACACGTCCAATCACAGAATACTCCGGATCGATACCGTTGGAGAAGAAAAACGACAAGTTCGGTCCGAAATCGTTGATGTCCATACCGCGACTTAAGTAATACTCTACATAAGTAAAACCATTGGCCAACGTAAAGCCCAACTGAGTTACCGGATTTGCACCCGCCTCTGCAATGTGGTATCCAGAAATAGAAACCGAATAAAAGTTTCGTACGTTTTTCTCGATAAAGTACTGTTGTACGTCACCCATTAATCTCAAGGCAAATTCCGTAGAGAAAATACAAGTATTTTGCGCTTGATCTTCTTTTAGGATATCCGCTTGTACCGTTCCCCTAACTTGAGAAAGGGTTCTGGTTTTGATGTCTTGATATACGTCGTTTGGCAATACCAAATCTCCTGTTACCCCCAAAAGCATCAATCCCAAACCGTCGTTACCCTCTGGTAAGTCTCCGTTATAGGTTGGGCGATCAATACCTTTTTGTTTGTATATTTTAGTTATTTTAGCTTCTACTTCTTTTTCTAATCCATGTTCTTTGATGTACAATTCACATTGCTGATCAATAGCGGCATTCATAAAGAAGCCCAACAACATCGGTGCAGGTCCGTTGATCGTCATACTCACAGAAGTCATGGCGTGTGCCAAGTTAAATCCTGAATACAGTTTCTTGGCGTCGTCCAAACAACAGATTGAAACTCCAGCATTTCCGATTTTCCCGTAAACATCCGGACGGTGTCCTGGATCATTGCCGTACAGGGTGACCGAGTCAAAAGCCGTAGATAAACGCTTAGCCGGCATGCCCAAACTCACATAATGGAAACGTCTGTTGGTACGCTCTGGTCCACCTTCTCCAGCAAACATACGCGTTGGATCTTCACCCTCGCGTTTAAACGGATATAGACCAGCTGTAAAAGGAAATTCTCCCGGTACGTTTTCTTGCAACGACCATCTTAAAACATCACCCCAAGCCTGATATTTAGGCATGGATATTTTTGGTATTTGCAAATGAGATAAACTCTCGGTATGCGTGGCAATCTTAATTACTTTGTCACGAACCTTAAATTCGTAAAAAGGATTTTTATATTTTTCTTTTTTGTCCGACCAATTGATGATAATCTCCCAATTGTACGGATCTAAGTTTAATTTTTGACGGTCAAATTCCGCAAACAACAATTTAATAAACTCGACCTTATCAGCTTTGGCTCCAACCAAAATGGCGTCGTCTAATCCGAATTTTGTCAATTCTGGTAAAGTCCCCGTTACAGATTCTATCGTTCTATAAATTCCAAACAAACGCTGAGCCACTTCTTGTTGAGAAAGGGAAGTCTGATCGTATTTTCTATTGCTTTCTGCAATTTCTGATAGATAACGCGTTCTGCTCGGCGGAATCACATAAATCTTCTCACTCATCTCTTTGGTGATTTCAAAAGTAGACACCAAATCCGAACCGGCTCTCTCTACCAAACAATCCATAATGGATTTGTACAACGTATTCATACCCGGGTCGTTGAATTGAGAAGCGATGGTTCCAAATACCGGCATCTCATCAGGATTTACATCCCATAAGTTGTGATTGCGTTGGTATTGCTTTTTAACGTCTCTAATCGCATCTAAAGCACCTCTTTTGTCAAATTTGTTGATAGCAACCAAATCGGCAAAGTCCAACATATCGATTTTCTCCAACTGTGTAGCTGCCCCAAATTCTGGAGTCATTACATATAAAGAAACATCGGAGTGATCCATGATTTCGGTATCCGATTGTCCGATACCCGAAGTTTCTAAAACGATCAAATCGTAATTGGCCGCTTTTAAAACCTGTATGGCTTCAGCTACATATTTCGACAAGGCCAAGTTGGATTGACGTGTAGCTAAGGAACGCATATAAACCCGAGGGCTGTTGATGGCATTCATGCGAATACGGTCACCTAACAAAGCACCACCAGTTTTTCGCTTCGACGGATCGACAGAAACTAAAGCGATATTCTTTTCCGGAAAATCAATCAAGAAACGACGAACCAATTCGTCGACTAAAGATGATTTACCCGCTCCACCTGTTCCGGTAATTCCCAAAACCGGAGTGGATCTGTCTTTATTGATTTCGTGTATTTTATCAAAAACGGTTTTTGAAACCTCTGGGAAGTTTTCCGCAGATGAAATCAAGCGCGCTATAGCTCTGTCATTCTTTTCTTGTAGTAGGTCTAATTCATTGGTCAATTTATCGCCTAAAGGATAGTCTGAACGTTGAACCAAATCGTTGATCATGCCCTGTAATCCCAATGCACGGCCATCATCTGGCGAATAAATGCGTTCAATACCGTAATCCTCCAATTCTTGAATTTCAGTAGGTAGGATTACTCCACCTCCTCCTCCGAAGATTTTGATGTGTTCAGCTCCTTTTTCTTTTAATAAATCATACATGTATTTGAAATACTCTGTATGCCCCCCTTGATAGGAGGTCATGGCAATGGCATTGGCGTCTTCTTGAATGGCGGTATTCACTACTTCTTCTACACTGCGATCGTGTCCAAGATGAATCACTTCGACTCCCGTTGCTTGTATGATTCGTCGCATGATATTAATCGCAGCATCATGTCCGTCAAATAAAGAGGCGGCAGTGACAATACGTATTTTATTTATCGGCTGATAAGGTTTTGTTGGCTCCATGGTTTTAATAGCTATTTAATCGACGGGCAATTTACGCAAATATTCACGATTTTCAAAAAGCAACCTCTATCATACAAGTATTAATTTATTCGTTGCATTTTATTGGAGTTACCACGACGTTGAAGCCGAATAAAACTCCTATTAGTACCGTGCAGATGACACTTTACTTTATAAAAAAAGGGTTAGACTTTAAAAGTAAAGACTAACCCTTTTTCATGAAAAACTATATTACTAGATAGCTGTTAAACAAAAGTTTATTTAACAGTTACTCCCAAAGTACTAACAATGCCAGCAAATACTCCCGCCATACCAATGGCTGCAATTTTGTCAGAACTCCCCATGTTTTCCCACCAATTTCCAATTTTGTTTTTTACGAAGTCACGGTTATTATTAAATTTAAAATTAAGACCGATCCTGTTGAACCTGGGCATTTCTCCTTCGCCTAAGGCAGAAGCTAGACCATAACTTAAAAAACCTAAGGCGTGATTTTTAAAATTACTAGCATCAATTAGCTTGTGTCCCACTCCGATATTGATTACCCCATTTCCCATTTTAATAATACCAAATTTCTTAAACGCCGGATCACCCTTGATGACGTTTGAAGCAACATCCTTTAAAGGATTTCTCAATAGTACTTTATATTGTTCACCTTTGATTATTTCATTAAGCCCCATATCAATTAGTCCGTTAGTTCCCGCAATTATCCCCTTCATCAGCATCTGATTCATTCTGTCTTTATTCAGACTAAAGTTCAAAACAAAACCAGAATCTGCATCTACAGAAGCAATTCCACTCATATAAGATTGAATCATCGACTTACCTACTGTAACTAAGGATGTTGCAAAAACAGTATGCGTACTTATCCCGCCCATTCCAATGACAGCAGATAATTGGTACCCTCCATATGCACCTAACACAGCCCCTACAGCCGCACCTTTCCACCAATCACTTCCCCAATCTTTGGGATTAAAACTATCTTGATGCATTGAACCACCAAGGTATGCTCCTACTACAGCTCCAATAGCAACTACCCAAAACTCGCCATTCTCATCCACGTAGCAAAGTGGATTATTGAGTACATAGCTATATCTATTAAAATTTTGGGTATTCGTTGGGTCTTGAACAAAATTGTCCGGAGCCAAAAAGCGTCTAATTACTGGATCATATAAACGGGCATTCATATGTATCAAAGCAACACCTTGTACGTGCTCGTGTCCAGTATAACCTCTATCTAGGAAAGTTAATTTTTCTAAATCTGTATTTTGTTTATCCTTAACAAAAACCAAATTACCCCAAGCATCAAAATGCCTTTTTTCTACAATTTCCCCTAATTGGTCTGAAATAGCTAATATACTACCCAAATAGTCTCTATGTAAGTAAAAATATTCTTGCGAAGTAGTTCCTTTTGAAATCACTGTAGCCCCATAAGCATCTCCGTCTATAAAGGTAAGAAAATCAATTTTATTGGCTACAACGTCATAAGTAACTTCCATCGCTCCATCGGCGGAGTAATGCCTTATAAAAGTACTTTGTGTTTTATCCAGCCCCTCATTACCATAATACATAAAACTACGTTGATTATTGGCATTATAAGTGAAATAGACATTTTCCAAACCTTTTTCCTTTATCGAAACAGGGCTTTTAAATGCATTATATACAACTCGTTGTTCGGGCCTCAATTGGTAGTAAGGTTGTGCTTCAGCTTTAAGATCTATAGTCCTTAATTGATAGGAATTTGTATTTGAATATTCATACACTCCTAAATCATTTTCTTCTACACGTCCTTTTGTATCATAATATTGGATTTCCTCATGTCCCACTTTGTTGGTAAAGGACACTAATCGATCCAATGCATCATAAGTAAAATGCTCTTTATGATTGAACAAACTATTAGTTCGACTTAATAGGAGACCTCTTTTGATATCAAAAGTGTTGGTTAATGAAAACAAATTTCCTTCGTTTTTCTTAACCACATTCTCTGTAATGTATCCATAAACATCATATTTATTATGCAATTTCAATCCATTACCTAAATTGAATTGAGTCACTAAATCAAATTCATTCACCGCCAATTTTTCCGTTAAAACCTTATTAGTCACAGCATCAACTACTTGCCAATGATAACCATTTTTATAGGTGTTTTTGATCTTTGTTTCACTATTTCCTCCATAGGCTACAGCTTTAAAAGCAACTTGTTCTTCACGACCAAACTCATCATAACTCATAGTCTTAGAAAAAGTAGCTGAAGGAGTCATTTCGCTAGTGCTAATTAATCTGTTGTGAGCATCATATTCTAATGCATAGGAGAAATTTTCCCCATTCACAATAGCCTGACTACTAGTTAGTAATTGATTATTTGGATCAAAGACGTAATCAATCTCATTATTTGTTTCATCACCAACAATTTTCATTTTGACAACTCTTCCAACATCATCAATGGTGTAAGAGGTACTTCCCTTGGGAGTCACCTCTTTTATTAATTCTCCAAGCGCATTATATTCGTAGCTATAAACTCCTGCAGAAGGATCTGTCAACTTAGTTTTACGCCCCCAGCCGTCTTGCTCCATTTCAATCTCTACCCCTTCATAGCTAGTCGATTTCAAACTACCGTTAGAAAAATATTTATAAGTTATTGTCCCTCCATTGTCTTTTCGCATAATAACCTCTCCCACAGCATTGACCACTTCTTCTTTTGTATTGACACCATCTTTCACGACAGCTCCATCTAAAGAATAAGTAATTTTGGTTTCTTTTCCTTTACTATCTAAAGTTTTAGACACCCTCCCTTTAGAATCATAATCTATTGTCATCCATAAACTAGGTTGAGTTCCGAAATAACTCTCGCTTTCGCCAATCACTTGGTTAAAAGCATTATATTTAAAATTCTTATGTACGAGCTCTCCTGATAAATTTTTTACAGAAGTTTTTATTTTATTTCCATAAGGATCAAAACACTCTTTACTCCAGAGTCCCTGCTCGTCTGTAGTCGTTATCTCTACATTATTTCCGCGTTTATGATATTGCGTTTTTGTTGTTTTACCTAGGTAATTGGTCTCAGACACTTGCTGTCCCCAATTGTTATATTCATAAAATTTCTTTTGCCCAAAGTGATTTGTCTCTTCTATCAAAAGTCCTTTAGAAGCATTATATGAGTAGAGTGTTTTTAATCCTGATACGTCCGTAGTTTCGGTAAGAAAACGCCCACTAAACCCATACTTATATTTGGTAACTCTAGGAGCCAAATTTCCTGCTTGAATAATCTTTTCTATAATATTACCATTTATGTCGTAAGTATTTTTCTCTGTGACAGACCCCGAATCATGACCTGTTTTGACAGCTTCGGTAATCCTACCTACGTCGTCGTAAACAAAACGATCCTCGGAGATAAAATCAGTAACGTTCGGAGCTTTTTTTGTTGTTTTTGAAATAGCCAATCGACTCATAAAATATTTTTCAGAGTTAACTCCATACAAGTACACATTATCAATCACTTCCGTTTTATCTATGCGATCAGCTTGCCCCCAAAAAGGCGATCTAAATTTGTGGACCGAAGTTTGTTTCGTAATATCATTATAAGAGTTATAAATATTCTCTACTTCTTTAATAAATTGACCGCCAATACTTAAACCTGCAAGATTTTTGAATACCGCCTTCTTAACCTGAGTTTTAAACACTTTATTAGGTAATAGTTGACTACTATTTTCAAAAGTTGTAATCGTTTGATACGGTTTTACTCTTGAAAATCCACCCCCATTATTTGTATTTACAAAACTATTCCAATTACTTCCATGAATTACACTTTCTTTTGTCAATACACCTCTATTGGTTACATCAAACTCTTTAATACTTTTATACATGTTCTCTTCTTTATCATACCAATTAGTACTTACCATCCCTTTGAAACCGAGAAAACCTAAGCCTTGAAAATCAAATATCGGTGATGCGTACGAAAATATTCGATTTAAACCATTAACACCATCACTCAATGTTAACTGTGCAACAACCTGAGTATTTGGCATTGTCATCATTTCAATACTCGGGTATTTCACTAAATTCTTATCAAATCTTAAATAATGAGGCATCAATGGGTTTTTGACTATACTTTCGACTCCATAATCCTCATATCTAATGTGATAAGAAGTTCCGTCGCCATTATCAATTTTCAGCAATTGTTTATCTAAATTACTATTATGCCTATAATTATATTTATAAATTTTATTATTGATAATAAAAGCCATTTGAAAATTGTCTCTTATAAACGAAAACTGTCTATCCGGAGTTTGAACAATAGGGATAGGATTAAATTGAATATTCCCACTCTTGGCATCAATAATCGTATGCGTTTTATCTATATTAGTAGTTTGACTTCTAATGAAACCGTGTCCGTTGTTTTTAAATGAATAAATATCTGAGAACTGACCTTCCTTAGGGAAAACCAAATCTTTGTGCTCATGTTTTTCAGGACGTATGATATAATTGAAATTAACAATATCAGTTTTACCATCGTTGTTAAAATCGACAGCTATGTAAGTAGCATAATCCCACCAGTTATATATAACATTGTAACTTTCAGTTTTTCTGGTCATTGTATTCCTAAAACTATATTGTTGATCTTCTTCTTGAAAAGATGTTCCTGTACTATAAAAAATTACAGATACTCCACTTTCTGGACTCAACATAATATCCGTTTTTCCATCTCCATTAAAATCTCCGATATGCATTTGAGAATCCAACGTAATTTTTGGGTTATAATAATCAACCACAGTAGTAAAGTAATTGTTGTTTAATGTTCGAACACTAAAACGTCCCTTTTCCTTAATTAATACATCAGTCTTACCACTTCCAAGAAAATTTCCAGTCAAAATATGGTTATGCGTTAATCCTATTGGAAAATATCCAATTTCAATGGGACTGGAACTAGTTGATTCGTTGATATTTAACAAGTATGCCATTCCTCCTAAAAATTTCCCATCATAAAATGGTTTGTCTTCATCAAACCCAATTTGATCAAAACATGCCGGCATGGAATACGAAAAAGGGGTTTCGATTACTAAAATATCCGTCAACCCATCTCCATTAAAATCCCCGGAAAAGTATTGCTTTGGAATTGTGAGTTGCTCCTTGTATTTACAATTTTTTGTAGCAACTTCAATTTCAAATTTTGGAAATGTATAAGTTTTAGAAAACTCATCCCTTATTACTCCATCCTTTAATGATTTCACAATAAACTGATTTTCGATAATCTCAAGCCACCCTTCGTAAGGTAAAATGACACCATCGTTATTTTTCAGTTGCATTGGGAAAATAGCATTAAAGTATTCTTTATTTAGATTTCGATAAATATATTTCCCTTCCTGAGGATTTGTAGAATAACTTACCCAATATTCTCTCTTGTTTTTATTATACAAAATATAATCCAGTACGCCATCATTATCAAAATCACCCGTAATTGCGTCATGGCTAAATGTAGTAATATCTCCACTTAACCCATTATCGATAGCGCTTTTATAAGGTTCGTAGTTATGTTCCGAACTGTCCTTATAACTAAACTTTAATGGAGCTAAACCTTGCTTGTCATTTTCAGCAAATTCACTGATCTCTACTAATCGATTATACCCCAAAAAAGTATATTCATAATTGAGATTATATTTTCTAAAAACTTTATCGGAACTCTTTGATTCTACACCTACAAGCAATTCTGAATTATTAAAAGTTTCTCCACCAACATACCCCTGATCTTTAACCCGACGATAACCAGAGGCATAATGAAACACCACTTCATTATCATAAGAATTGCGGGGTTTTATAGGAGGAAAAATGCTAGCTTTAGTGTTAGGCGCTGGCGAAGAAATCTGATTAAAATTGGAATCCTGTACCTCTAATTCATAATTTCTAATTCGATTGACATATTTTATCGAAGAAATTAGAATTAATCCACCACTTTCAACATAATTATATACCACATGTACACCCGATGCATTTTTCCAATTCGTTATCCCAAAGCTCATTTTTGAACGAGAATTATCGGAATGTCCATACATTGCTATACTACCATCTGGATTTTCAACCTTAAAATATTTAGGCCCATAGGATGCGCCATACGGTGAAATACCATGAGATGTAATTCGTACATTCGAATAATTCTCCGTTTGATATTCTGCACCATCTCCGCCATATACTCCTGACTTCAATAACAACCGTTGTCCATCTAAAGCAAATCGATCATCTTTAGAGAAATTTACAGCGCTTATCTTGCCATCATGAAATAAGGTCGATGGAATTCTACTAATAGAAGAAACCCCAGAAATCGACCATCCTAATCCAACAATTCCATTGCCAGATTGACTATTATATTGCAAGCTAACTACTGGTACTGTTCCATTTACTCCCTCAGGAACTTTTATAGGTACATTAAAAATAGCTGAACCAGTTAGAGTGACATCTAAATTCCCTTCAGTCTTTCCTACTGGTTTTTCTGAAAAAGGGTTAATAGGAACTATTGCATCCGCAGGATTTACTGGTCCCGGTTCGATAGGGAAGGATGTCTGTCCATAGGAAAATAAATTGATTATTAACAAAGAAAGTATTATAAAGTAGTTTTTTCTCATAATTTATTTTTTAATTATTTTAACAGTTTCTTCCAAAGCATCTATATAAACGACTCTCAGATAATAAACACCTGCTGCTAAACTTAAAAAATCTAAAGTGGTAGTACTACTATCCTTTAAATTAGAAACTATTTGTAATCTTTGCCCACTAGAAGAACTAACTATAATATAATCTACTCTTTTAAAATCTAAGTCCCACACTATATTTAATTTATCTATGACAGGATTGGGATAATAAGTTAAACGAGAATCTTTATATCCCTTTTTTTTTAATTGATCAGCACTTTGCCACAGTAAATCATCAGAACTCATTTTTGTTTCAATTGTAGAAGTACTTTTAGCAAATACGATTTCAATACCCCTAAAAATCTGATTCCCAGATGAATCATAATCTATTACAACTTTATCTGGCAATTGCTGAGAGAAAACCATAAAAGGCATTAAAAAAAACACCTTACAAATCATTAATTTCATAATTACTCTATTTTTATGTTAAAAAAACATTTAATATCATACACGTAAAAATATTAAATAACCCTTAAAAAGATAAACTTAAGTAAAAAATATATCGAATTAAAAGATCATATTTCCTTTTAACAAAATAGGATCTTCAACTATATTTTTTGTTAATTTAAATAAAAAACAATATTATTATTTTTATTTATTAAAAATAGTTTTCCATGATTATATAGAAGGTTCTAAAAACGCAGAAAGAGGTAGAGCACATTCCTATCCCCAATTAACTTGTGAACCAGAGATGTAAGTATAAAAACCGTATGCATAATAGCAGCCCCAAATACCATTATAATATAGTTTATTTAGTGACTAAGCGTGTTGAAAATTCAGGTTGGCAGCAAAGACAAATAGAATTTTCCTGACAAAATATAGATTTTGGTTAGTTAAACTTACTTCTGTAAAAACCGATAGTATTGCAACATTGCTAATTTCTATATTACAGCTATTTAGCATAAAAAATCAAAAAGTAATTAATGATTAAATCTATGTAAAAAAGAAAGCCATTAAATTTCACTATTAAGGTATATAGACGATACTTATTATTAAAATCACCGAACTCATATTTATAATAGTGTGCCATTAAAATACCGAAATAGGAAATTTTAAATAGCTGTTGTAAAAAAGGATGTTTATTTTTGCTTCTCAACTTTTACAAACATGACCTCGAAGAAGTTATTAAAAAAAGCCCTTGGTATTGTATTGGGGGTTTTAATCATTTTAGGTATAACTACATTTTTTTATATGATGCATCCTATATTTGGAAAACGTCCCTCGGGAAAACGCCTTGAAATGATTCAACAATCGCCGAACTACCGCGATGGCAAATTTCAGAATCAGCATCACACTCCTCAAATAGCAGAAAATTATAGCTATCCCAAGGCGTTGTACGAATTCTTTTTTAAGAAATCACCCGATGTACGACCGACGAATCCGATACCTTCAACTCAACCGAACTGGGCAGATTTACCGACGAATAACTTTTTGATTTGGTTGGGACATTCCTCGTATTATATGCAGATTGACGGTAAGCGCCTTTTAATTGACCCCGTATTAAGCGGTTCGGTGTCACCGCTACCCGGTGGTAGTAAATCGTTTAAAGGCACAGAGATTTGTAGCGTTGCCGATTTGCCTGCTATCGATTTCTTGTTGATTACACACGATCATTATGACCATTTAGATTATGACGCGATTAAGGCTCTACAACCGAAAGTAGGTCAGGTTATCTGCGGATTGGGAGTTGGTGAACACTTGGAATACTGGGGTTATTCTCCTACTCAGATCGTGGAAAAGGATTGGTATCAGACGATTGATTTGGGTGAAGGTTTTGTAGTACATACGGCTCCGGCACGTCATTTCTCTGGACGAAGTATTTGGACTTCCAACACCTTGTGGATGTCCTACGTTTTGCAAACCCCTTCAAAAAAATTGTACCTCGGTGGCGATAGTGGTTATGACACTCATTTTGCTGAAATTGGAGCTCAATACGGTCCATTTGATTTGGCAATTCTAGAAAACGGTCAATACAATCTAGCCTGGAAATACATTCACATGCAACCCGAAGAGGTTTGGAAAGCCGCCGAAGAATTAAAGGCAAAAGCTTTGTTTCCGGTACATTCCTCAAAATTTGCTTTGGCCAACCACGCTTGGAACGAACCTTTGGAACGGGTTTATAATTTGCGAGAACGACATCAAATCAATTTGTATACGCCACAAATTGGACAACTGATTGATCTCGACCAGGAAAATCAAAGCTTTTCCCCATGGTGGAAATAAGCAAACTTATTAAACTTAGCGCAAATGCGGGGATCAGCGCTAGGGATTGCAGCGGTATCCTCGACTTGTAATGAAGTGGAAAGCCGAGATATAGCGGAAAGCCCGACCCAAAGGGTAGCGCCCTAAAAACCTTGCAAATAAAGAGCTAACAAAGCGCGGTCTCTTTTTGTTTTTAGGCCTACTTAGTCAACATTATTATTTATATTTGTACCGAATTTGTAATTAAATCTAAACACGAATGAATCAAGAAGAAACACTTCATGACGAAATAGGTGACGATCATATTGCTTCTAGCGAGCATACGCCTTTAAGAGCAGGCGCCTTTGATCGTTCTGACGATGAAAAAATCGAATCAATTAAAAAAGACGTAGAGAATATTTTATACACTTTGGGAATGGACCTGACTGATGACAGTATGAAGGGAACCCCAAATCGCGTAGCTAAAATGTTTGTAAAGGAGATTTTTGGCGGTTTAAACCCAAAGAAAAAACCGAGTTCTTCTACGTTTGAAAACAATTATAAATACGGTGAAATGCTGGTAGAAAAAAACATAACTGTTTATTCTACGTGTGAACATCACTTATTGCCCATTATTGGAAGAGCACATGTGGCATATATCTCCAACGGTACGGTTGTTGGTTTATCCAAAATGAACCGTATTGTAGATTATTATGCCAAACGTCCACAGGTTCAGGAGCGTCTAACCATCCAAATTGTAAACGAATTGAAACGCGTTTTAAACACGGAAGATGTTGCTTGTGTGATGGATGCCAAACACCTTTGTGTAAATTCTAGAGGAATACGCGATATTGAAAGTAGCACGGTAACAGCTGAATTTGGTGGTCGCTTTAAAGAAGATAAAGTACGCAGAGAATTTTTGGATTATATCAAATTGGATACCCAGTTCTAAACCTATATAACACCCCAATTAAAATGACATTATATCAAAATCAAACTTTAAAAGTTTACAATTCCCTATCGGGGAAGAAAGAAGTTTTTACGCCCATTAACGAAGGTAAAGTGGGGATGTATGTTTGTGGACCTACGGTTTACAATTATGTGCATTTGGGAAACTGTAGAACTTTTATCTCTTTTGATTTGGTCAATCGTTATTTTAAACATTTGGGCTATCAGGTGCGTTATGTAAGAAACATTACCGACGTAGGACATATTGTAGACGATGTTGATGAGGGGGAAGACAAAATTGCTAAAAAAGCAAGATTGGAACAGATTGAACCTATGGAAGTGGTACAAAAGTACACTTTGAATTTTCATTCTATTTTGGCTCAATTCAACAATCTACCTCCGAACATCGAACCAACCGCTACCGGTCACATTATTGAGCAGATTGAGATCGTTAATGAAATCATCAAAAATGGTTTTGCATATGAAGTGAACGGATCAGTATATTTTGACGTTGAAAAGTACAGTAAATCCTATCAATACGGAATATTAAGCGGTCGAAATATCGATGATTTAATGTCTAATTCTCGCGAATTGGACGGACAATCCGACAAAAAAAGCCCTCATGATTTTGCACTATGGAAAAAAGCTGAACCGCAACACATCATGCGTTGGCCATCGCCTTGGGGAGATGGTTTTCCGGGATGGCATTTGGAATGTACAGCAATGAGCACCAAATATTTGGGAAAACACTTTGACATTCACGGAGGAGGAATGGATTTAAAATTCCCACACCACGAATGTGAAATCGCTCAAAATGAAGCTTGTACCGGTAATACTCCAGTAAATTATTGGATGCACGCCAATATGCTGACTTTAAACGGAAAGAAAATGTCGAAATCAACGGGTAATAATATTTTACCTGAGGAGTTGTTTTCTGGAGACAATGCGCTTTTAAGCAAAGCCTTTTCTCCTTCGGTAACGCGTTTTTTCATTTTACAAGCGCATTATAGAAGCATCTTAGACTTTTCAGACGAGGCCATACTCGCTTCAGAAAAAGGTTTTAACAGGCTATTGGAAGCGATTAAAAGCCTTAATGATATCATTCCTGCTGCGACATCTACTATAGATATCGCTGCTTGGAAACAAAATTGTTATGATGCTATGAACGATGATTTCAACAGCCCTATCTTAATAGCGCAGTTGTTTGAAGCCGTGCGTATGATCAATTTGTTGAGAGAGCAAAAAGAGCAGATTAGTTCGAGTGATTTGATGGCGCTCTCCGCCGCCATACATGCCTTTACTTTTGATGTATTGGGCTTAGAAGCCAGTGAATCTACCTCTCAAGCGAACGAAAAATTAGAACAAGTTGTAGAGCTATTAATTTCAATGAGAAATGAAGCTCGAGCCAATAAGAACTTTTCACTATCGGATGAAATTCGAGATAATTTACTCGCATTAGACATTCAGTTAAAAGATGGAAAGGAAGGCACTACTTTTACATTATAATAAATATCAAGCTAGTAGCTATCGGCTGCTAGCTTTTTTTATGTTCACCGTTATGCTTAAAAAAATCGCTATCTTTCCCTTAGTCGTACTCATTCGGTTTTATCAAGCTGCCATTTCTCCATTTCTACCTTCAGCGTGCCGATACTCCCCGACTTGTTCACACTATACCTTAGAGGCCTTGCAAAAGCACGGTTTATTCAAAGGGGGTTGGTTGGGTATTAAGCGCATTGCTCGGTGTCATCCTTGGGGCGGTAGCGGTTATGATCCTGTTCCTTAATAAAATCGTTAAGCGCTTTTATCCTAAGCGATAAATATATACATTTACCTTTCAATACCTTTTATATGACATATGCATTAAATATTATATGGAATCCTAGCGAAGGTTGGGATCTTGGATTTTTTAAACTGCGCTTTTACAGCTTAATGTTTGTAGTAGCCTTTGGATTGGGATGGTTTGTCATGAAAAAGATATACGATCGCGAGGGAGAGTCTGTAGAAAAACTCGACAAGCTTTTTATCTATACCGTATTGGCTACACTGATCGGTGCTCGCTTAGGACATGTCTTCTTTTACGATTGGGATTATTATAAACACAATCTTTTTGAAATCATATCCCCAGTTCGTTTCTCTCCAAAATTCGAAATAGTCGGATTTAGCGGATTAGCCAGTCATGGTGCTGCAATCGCAATTATCTTGGTTATGATTTATTACAGCCGTAATATCATTAAAAAACCGGTATTATGGATCTTGGATCGTATCGTTTTACCAGTAACTCTTGGTGGAGTATTCGTTCGTTTAGGTAATTTTTTTAATTCGGAAATCATCGGTCATGAAACAACTAGTGCTTTTGGAATTCGCTTTTTACGCGATAAATTCTCACATAGAGAAGCCGTAGAACTAACGGGTATATCCGATTACAATCAAGCCTATAATGCCATTGAAAAGAATCCGGAGTTTTTACCATACCTCAATGAGGTCGTTGCCAAACACCCAACACAGTTGTATGAAGCTTTTGGTTATGTTTTAGTCTTTGCCGTTTTGTATTATATGTATTGGAAAACAGATGCACGTAAAAAGTTGGGATTGATTTTTGGCGTATTCTTAGTATTGCTTTGGGCTGTGCGTTTTATTGTAGAATTTGTTAAGGAAAGTCAAGGCGGTTTTGAAGGTACTAACCCTATTTTATTAACCGGACAATGGTTGAGTATTCCTTTTATACTTGTGGGAATTTACCTGTGGGTAACTGCAAAAAACAGACCTTTTAACGGGTAATTTACTTATTCGCAGATTTGCTAATTTGCAAATCTGCGAATAAACAATTAAACTTCAAGTCAACTCCTTTATAAAATCCTCTACCGAGGGTTCTTCCACTTTTTTTCTAAGGCGTTGCTTGGCTTTTTTTACAGCATCGTAGCTCACTCCTAATGTATTAGCAATTTCGTGATTGGTCAATTTGAGTTTGGTCAAAAAAATCATTCGCAGATTGTACTCCGTAAGATCTGGGTACTGCGTCTTTAAATTGTTGTAAAACAGCGGGAATTCTTCGATAAAGGCCTTTTTAAAGCCGTTCCAGTTCTCGTCTGTCATCAAATGAGACTTTAATAGATCGTTGAGTTTACTGCCATAAAACGGTGGATTCAGTGACTCACAATGTTCATCTCTATTTTCAAGTGGATAACGCACACCTACCGCGAGTGAATTCTGTTCACTTAGTTGAGTGTTGTCTGGATTAAGATTTCTCTCCGATATATTTTTCTCTAAATTTAGCTTCTCATATTGCAAATAGAGAATCTCCCGATTTAGATTGATTGTCTTATTTTTAATTTTCATCAAATAAGCTATAATCAGTATCGTTATAATAAGAAATATCAATACAAAAACAACTCTTAATAGCTGATTAAGAAAAACTTCCTTTTCTAAAATAGTCTGGTTTAAACGAAATCTTTCGTCGTATAAACCCTTTTGATACTTTAGCGTAATCGCATTGATACTTTGTTCGTTGTCCGTATAATCGATTGAATCCCTAAGCTCATTTAACCGTTTTAAAATCGTAAATTCTTCACTTTGAATACCTAGTTTCTTGTTTAATTCCAGATTGATTTTTAAAATATCATACTCATCCGATTTTAAATATACCTTACTTCTAGATAATGTTAATGCATCTTCTAAATATTTTTTAGCCTGAATATAATCTTCCAATTGTATATACAGCAAGGCCAATTGCCTATTGACAAACATCAATTGCATAGGCGATTCCGATTTCTCTGCAATCGAAAGATTTTTATGTAAATCATTTAAAGCTTCAACATATAAACATTGCTCTGCATAAATCTCTGCTTTACTATCTAGAACCTTAGCATTGCGCAATTGATCTTTGGTCTTGATGATGATCTTTTCAGTATTATCTAAATATACTGCTTGTGCATTGTTATGATCTAAATAAGCGGATACAGACTTGGTATTTAAATGCGTAAGTTCTAATGATGACCAATCTACTGTGTTAATAAACAGCTGTATAACCCGCAAAAAAGTATAGTGATAATAAAGTTCTAGGACGGGATTACTGCTGTTTAAGAGATAAATATTATTTTTTCCGATGTTTTTCCACCATAAATGTGATGCATCAAAAAAAGAAATTTCACCCGTAGAAATACTATTATCGCAACTAAATGGTCTAACAAGCAATTTCGAGAAGTTCCAAGTAGGAGCAGCAACAGCATATAGAGAAGAATCCGATACGCTTAGAGATAATCTTAGGTCCTTGACTGCACGAACCATAAAAAACTTTACCGACTCAAATTGGGGTATGGTCGCATCATAAGTATGGTATTTCCGCTTCCTTATCATCAAAGAACTATCATCCAAACAACATATAGTCAACAATAAGGACAGAAACAGAAAATAAATTATTGATTTCAAGTTAATTGCTGTCGTTAAAAAGCAGCTACTGTTGAGATCTAAATTTATTAAAAATGCGAATTCATAAAGTGAACAAGGCTCTTTAAAAATAAAAATCGAGTAATTGCTTAAACTGTTTAGACACCAACTTATTCTAAAAGTCACATAATATTTTTAAAAAAAAAGAATAAACAAACACTTTACGATTAATCAAGTTAAAAAAAAATAATTTGTCGCAGTATGCCATAAAATAACAAGCTATTTTATCTGTGTTTTTATTAAAAAAATAATCAAAAAAATTAAAACTAAAATGATGTATATGACTGAGAAACTGTTTCTATTTCATTTTAATTCAAACCCTTTATTCGAGAATTGGCGGACTTAATACACTTAGTTTAAACCGTCAGTATTATACAATAGTGTTTACAGCATTTTTCTTCTTTTTCCGAAACCCTCCAACATTTAGCAGCTTCTAACGCAGCTTTGGTAATGAGGAACTAATAATTTTAACTTTACTAACTGACAGCAAACCACTTTGTGTAAATAACTGATTATCAATGACAAACAAAATGTCCCGTCATTGTCCCCTGCTTTGTCTCAGCCAAAAATAATTTTGAAGTCCACCGATTGATAGTTTTGCACTTTACGAATAACAACGTCAATTAAACTCAACAACTAAGATTTATTTTATATCCAAATCTGAACTAGTAACTCTCCATGCAAAACTTCAAAAAATCAAAACAATGAATTTACCATTTCACTTAAAATACTATTTTTATTATTTATTAGCAGAATACGAGGGCGCTCCAGCTGTTATAAAAATCACGGTCCTACTCGCTATTTTTTTAGTAGTGGTTTTTATACTCTCCATCTCACACATCATAGTACTTAATTTACGTTTTAAACGTCAAAAAAGAGTTCAAGATCAATTTACAAGTACTTACAGGGAAAAAGTATATAAGATTCTCTGTAGCTCAGAACCTTTGGAGGAAATTTCAATGGCAAAAATCTTTAGTAAATCAAGTGATTTGTATAGTAAGAAAAACAAAAAGCTGTATACAGAAGGTTTGATCGAAATCATCACAGCGATAAAGAAATCTGGAAAAACGATCCAGAGACACAATTTAACGGTTGTCTTAAATTATTTTCAACTTCCAAGTTACTGGCAAAGTGTCCTTTTAAAAGGACAATTAACAAAACGCACTCAGGCATTGAGGAAAATGGATCAATTGCAGCAAATGCTTTCCGGTTCCCTTTTACTACATTCAGTTTACCATAGAAACAAAGATCTTAGAAAACAGTCGCGTGCGGCTTTTATTGAATACGACAACAACGACCCCTATAAGTTTTTTGAAGAAAGTTTTGACACCGAATTTAACGCATTAGATGAAATTCGATTGCATCATTATTTGAAGAGAAAAGCAACATTGTCTAAGTTACCTGATTTTTCGCGTTGGGTCGAAAATGCCAAAAACACCGATTTCAAACGATTCATTATTAAGGAAATCGGATTACTACGTCAATACCATTGCGCAAATTTGCTGACTACCTTGCTTCATGAGGAGAAGGATCTATATGTACAGAAACAAATTATAGAAACCTTGGGAATTCTAGATTGCAAAGAGGCAGACAGTACGCTGATTGCTATGTACTCTAGTTCACTGACGCTACTTCAGAAAGCCATTATAACCACTTTAGCAAAATTGAAGACAGAGAAAACCTTAACATTTCTAGGGGATACTTACCAACGGAGTTATGACAGCAGCATCAAGATTCAGTTGGCTTATGCTTTAAGTAATTACGGCATAGCGGGTCAGCTAAAAATGGAATCGCTTTCGCAATTCGACAACAGCTTTGATTCAAAAGTACTGGCACAAGTTAAGTTTACGAATAATCAGAAGAAACGTCAAACCCCCGCAACAATTTAACATGGAATCCTTTATACAATTTTACCAATACATCATCTTTTTTTACGCCACCATACTCGTCTTAATTTCCCTGTTTTTGGCTTTTTTCGGATATTTAAACACGTTTAAAAACAAATTAAAATACACCAAGGAAGAAGAAAATATATTGCTCGAGCACCGAGAAGTAGCTCCTCCCATTTCCATCGTTGCGGGGGCTTATAATGAAGAGGTGGTAGTGGTCGATGCAACTCGGGCTTTTCTGGATTTAGCATACCCCAATTTTGAGGTAGTTATTGTAAACGACGGCAGTAAAGACGACACTCTAAAATTACTTATTGAAGCCTTTGATTTAATTGAAGTACCGCATTATATCATAGAAAAAGTTATAAGCCAGCCGATTAAAAGAATATTTAAATCGACGAATCCCCTTTACAGAAAACTCACTGTAGTCGACAAAAAAAATGGCGGTACCAAAGCCGATGCGATGAATGCAGGATTAAATGTAGCGAGATACGACTACTTTGTAAATACGGATGTTGACTGCATTTTAGCTAAAGATACCTTAACCAAGGTTATTTTACCGGTACTCGATTCAAAAATACCAGTTATTGCAGTTGGAGGGACCATGCGGATGGTAAATGGTTGTGAAATCGACCGCGTTCAAATTACAAGAGTACGTCCACCACGCAGTTTTTTCCCCAGATTTCAAGAAACCGAATACCTTCGCTCTTATTTAATCACTAAAATGGGATGGGCTTTCTTTAATGCCATTCCCAATGTATCTGGCGGTTTTGGATTGTTTGACAAAAACATCGTGATTGCCGCAGGTGGCTATGACCCAGAGTCTCACGCAGAGGATATGGACATGACCCTACGCATCATTGCTCACATGAGAGATCATAAATTACCCTACAAGATCGTCAATACCCCACACAGTTGCTGTTGGACAGAAGGACCGCCAAATCTAAAAGTATTGTATCGTCAACGTTCGCGTTGGGGCCGAGGTTTATTGCAAATTTTCTTTGTACATCATCGGTTTTTGTTTAATAAAAAATACGGTCGAATGGGACTCGTAACATTACCCTATATTTTGATTTTTGAATTGTTAGCTCCCTTGATAGAAATTCTTGGTTTTTTCTTTTTACTGTATCTCTTAATTACTTCACAAATCAATGCTCAGACATTTTGGTTGATGTTTGCCTATGTTTATTTAGTTGGATTGTGTATTTCAATCCTTACGATCTCTTTAGATTTCTCCGTTAAAAAACAATACCGAACCATCTCTGAATATGTTCAATTGATTATATCTTCCGCTCTAGAAGCGTTTCTATACCATCCTTTTATCATTTTATTTACACTCGCTGGTTATATACAATTATTGACACGAAAGGAGTTTAAATGGGGAAAAATGACGCGTAAAGGTTTCTCACAATCTGAAATTCCACTGAAGTCCTAAAACAAGTCCTCTTTACCTCTACCCTGATTAGCTATTACCGCAAAATTAACCGATCAAGAAATCCAAATACTTCCAACAATAATTATCTTTATAAATGATACTAAGTACCCCAAATCAAATCGATAAAAAGCACATAAACCGCACAATTTTACTTTTTATTCTTTGCTTTTTAAGCCACTTTTCTTACGGTCAAATCTCCTTTGATCTAACTAATAAAGCAGAAATCCATACTAAAATTAATGAACTGTACAAGAATGGAGATTGGGACACCGCCCATAAATGGCTAGTAAAAGCCATTGAAAAATACCCCAATGATGCCGAACTACGCATATTACTTGGGAAGTACTATATTGAAAAAAAACAATATAAGAAAGCACTCTTTGAATTAAATAAATCTTTGGAGTTTAATCCAAATAATCTGGATGTTAAAAAGTTACTACTGCATATCGAAACCGTAACCCAACGCTATTCTAGTGCTATCGGTTATGTTAATGAACTGCTGGAATCCAGTCCCTACTCCAAAGAATTGTGGCTCAAAAAGATTGATTTATACCGACAACAAGGCAATGCAACAGAAGCCGATCGGCTATTAAAGCGACTGGCAGACATCTATCCTGAAGACCAATCCATTCTCCATGATATCAAATACCAAATGGAGGTATCTATCAACCAAAAAAACAAACAAGGTTATTACGATGAGGCCATCGAATTGAATAAAAAACTATTGAAAACCAATTCAAACACCGTTAAAAACCATTTGGATTTGATCAATACGTATATTAAAGTAGGTGATTATTCCAATGCTACGATCATTACCGATCGAGGGCTAAATCAATTTCCAAACGACAGCGATTTGGTTCTTAAAAAACTGAGTTTATACGACCAAAGTCAAAACTATGAAGCCGGTTTAAAATATATTAATCTGCAAAAGAAAACCAATCCGTCAATGAACTTGGACAAACAGTACAAACATTTCCTGACCTCATCCGCACAAACAGCTAAAAATAGTAGCCTCTTCGTGTTATTCGGCAAGCTTTTCGACAAAAACCCCGCAGATGGTGAAGCTTTTGAAATTGTATTTAATCAACTCATTTCTCAGCATCAATACGATGAAGCTCTAATCGTTTTAAACCGCCACAGAACAGCCATCGGAACTTCAAAAAAACTGGATTTAAAAGAATTGACCTTGTTCAAAGCAATAGGAAATACTTCTAAAATTAAAAGTATTACTAGAAAATTAAATACGGATTATCCCAAAGATCTCGATCTAGAAGCAGCATATGCTCAAATATCCCTTGCCGATGCCAGAGATGCCATGGCAGATTCCAATTACCCTCTAGCCATTGAACTGTGGAAAGTAGTTCAGAAACACGGCGATCAAGAACAAATAAATTCGGCACATACAGGTCTTTACAACGCCTATCTTCAATCAGCCAATTATTATAAAGCCGAAGAGGCTTTAAACGCCATGCTCTCCATACAGCCTCAGCAAGCCAATCTATATTTTAAAAAAGCCAATCTGTATTATTTACTGAACCGCCCAGACCAAGCTCCAAAAATCTATGAGGAGGGTTTACAGAAAACCGAATACAAAGATCGTTTCTTCGCCCTTATAGGCTATGAGGAATTGATGATAAAAATAATTAAAGATGCCTTAGAAAACCATGCCATTCCAATAGCTTTCGATTACGCCCAACATTGGTTGATACAAGACCCAATTAACAAACAAGCCTTGGAATATGCGATAAGCACCGCTGCAACGATGAAAAACTGGGATATGATGAAACAATATGCTCAGATTGCTACACAAACCTATGCCGAAGACGTTACATTTAAAGTAAAACTAGCTGAAGCCATTCAATTGGGCAACAACAATTATGAGGAGGCGATCCATTTAATGCTTCAAGAAGTCAAGGCAAATCCGTATCATCAGAAATCCAATGCCGCCTTTGTCGCAACAGTCGTCTCGTATTCTCAACAATTATTAAAAGAAAAAAAATCCGCACGCGTATTGGAATTAACCGATAAAGCTTTACGTCTAGACCCTAAAAATAAAGAAATCAAATATTTAAAAGGTTTGGCCTACGAGCAACAAAAAAATGATTCTGCCTACTACTATCAACGCTATTACGAACCCGCTTTAGTGGAATATAGCAGTTTTAAACAACGCCTAAATTATTTATATCAAAAAAGTTTAAAAAACGAACTAAGCCTGACCCACTCCATCTCAAACTTTGACGATAATAGTACTAAACTTAACACTTCTAGTTTGGAGTACAGTCGGATTGGGAAAAATCAATATTGGACTGGCCTTTTAAATTATACGGGAAGATCGGATGGGCAAGGAATACAAGCCATCGCAGCGTGGAATAAAAAATGGAAAACCAAATGGTCACATCAAGTCGAGTTCGGAGTTGCTAATGAATATTTTCCCAAACTAATCGCTCAAGCGGCCGTAACCCGATACTGGAGCAAAGACTGGGAAACCGAAGTCGGTTTGGGATATAGACGACTAGCAACTGATGAGGCTTTGTATAATGCAGTCATAAGCGTTTCCAAGGAAATCAATGATTTTCGGTTGAACCTGAAACTAAATCAATTTTCCTTAGAAAAAAATTGGTTTTACAATCTCAGCTTTAACGGCAAATATTTTATCGACAACCCTAAGGATTACATCTTATTTCAAACCGGAATCGGTTCAAGTACGGATGTCGATGTCATTGATCTACAAAACCTCCGTAGCTTTTCTATAAACAATACTCTAGTTGGCGCTGGATTTGGGCGGTTACTGACGAAAAACGTATCGGCAAACCTCATCGGTACTTGGCACAATTTTAAAAATCAAAAGGAGACTGTGGTTCGTGAGGGTGAAGACAATTCCAACGCCGTAGATTCTCCGATGCCTTCATTTTATAAAAACTTTTATACCTTATACTTTAATATCCATGTCGCTTTTTAAATTTTATTTCTGTTCTCTGTTCGCTTTACTATCAAGCTGTCATACCATGGAATCAAATACTTTGAATTCCGAAGTTTTTGTAGTGATCAATAATAGCACGGTCCCTAACTCAAATAAATGGACAGACTACCTCTATACCCATTTAAAAAATAGAAGTTTTTCCGGTCCTAAAATCATGCGGAAAAACAGTGATGCCGAGCTGGCTCAAGGTGAATTTGCCTTGCAAATAGAAGTACGTCCGTCGAGTACCTATAGTTATGAAATTGTTCGAGATCAAAACAAACTGCTGTTAATTAGCCGTACAGAAGCTATTGCATTATGGCTTATCTATGAACTGATCGAAAAAATAGGTGAAGACAATTCCGGAATCACCGTCGAAGATTTACCGCCTGCTACTATCGATTTTGTTTCTTCTAAAAAAATATTTGATTTTGATTATAGAGAGCCTTTTTTGGCTCCGAACACCGAGATCGATTATGCCCGCATTCTGGGAAACAACTCCATAGATACTGATTGGGGAATTTGGGGGCATCAATTAGCACAAATTATCGACAACCAAAATTCAGATACTCAAGCAGAAATCAACGGAAAAAAAACAAAACAACAATTTTGTTTTAGCTCCCCGTCGCTCTATTCACAAGTCAAAGACTATATTATTGACCAATATGGACAAAATCCATCAATAAATTTTATGATAGCTCCAAACGACAATGATCTGGTGTGTAACTGCACGCTTTGTCTTACTGCAAAAAATACCGCTACAAATGCTTCTCCGTCCGTCTTACAGTTCAACAATCGATTGGCAAAAGATTTTCCCACGGCACAATTCTTTATGTTAGCTTATAGAACAACCCAAAACCCCAATAGGGTCCAATTGGAAAAAAATGTCGGAATATTTATAAGTACCATCAACTTGCCCAAGGGGCAACAACTGGATGAAAAATCCCCACAGTTCGAAAGCTTTAAACAGCAAATTCTCAACTGGAAAAAACTGACAACTGCGGTTTACTTGTGGGATTACACTGCGAATTTTGACGACTATCTAACGCCAATTCCCGTACTCATCGGCTTTCAAAAACAAGCGAAACAATTTAAATCTCTCGGAGTCACTGGACTATTTGTCCATGCAAGCGGATACGACTATGCCCCTTTTGACGATCTAAAAACCTATGTTATTTCAGCTCTGCTAAAAGATGTTGACTGCGATATTGATTCGTTGGTATTCAGATATTTGAAACATTTTTACCCCAAATCACACCAACTTTTACAAAGCTATTACACCACATTAGAGTCAAACTTCCAAGAGAAAAAACGTCCCTATGATCTTTATAGTGGTTTTGACGACCTTAAAAACAGCTATTTTAATATAGGGCAATTCTCCGAATTCAATAAGACTTTAGAACAATGCATACCCACAACCCAAAATGACGAAAGACTAAAACTGGAAAAACTATCTACCGCCCTGGGTTTTGCACAATTGCAAGTGGCCTATTCAAGAGGTATCGCAACTGAAGGTGCCTTTTTTCATACCAAAGGACAAATAAAAGTAAAGCGCGATATGGAAAAAAAAATCAGCAGTTTAGAATTCGCTTTTAAGCAACATCAAATCAAAATGTACAGTGAACGCAATACCTTAGAATCCTATTTAAACCAATGGCAAGAATGGATCAATAAGCCTTATTCAATCAAGCAGATCACAGCAGACCAACTCGCATCTAAATACACAGATTTAAAAGGATTAATCGATGGAAAATTGGGTTTTAGTCGTGATTTTTTACTTGGCTGGACTATAGTTCCTATGGATTTGCAACTGCAAGTTCGGTCATTACCCGTCGGGACTAACCAAGTTAAAATGCGCTTCCTCAATGACCCCGCCCACCATATTTACCCTCCCAAAGAAGTTTGGATCACCTGTTCAGATTCCTTACAGAAATGGTATGCCACAGTCTCAAAAAACAAGGACAGTACCGTCGAATACACCTTTAATACAAAAGATATTGACCGTGATGCCTCTATAGATATAAAAATATTGAACCAATTGGAAACTAAAAGCCAATGGGCATGCGATGAAATTCAAATTTTCAGTAATTAATAACATAAAACCGGCCATGTAAACAAGTGCACACCCGCACAACTACAAAAGACCTTTTGAACTCCTTAACTCCATAACCGATGATAAAACGATTCTACATCATATACTGCCTAGTACTTATTTTTATCTCTTGTACTAGTGACTTACCCAATCAAACCACCAGCATAGAAATCCAAGATAATAATAGGCACTATTCCCCTATTCTATATGAACAAACGATAGATTTGGTCTATAAAATTAAAAATACAGGTAATGGTCCGTTGGTTATCAGTGATATTTTCACATCTTGTGCCTGCATTATTATCCATGATGGTACTACAAAAATGATTCCCATTGACAAAGAGGGTTTTATACGACTAACTTATACCGCTTCAATGAATGTAGGATATGCTAAACATCACATTTCCATTTTTGGCAATTTTGAGGATGATGAGCCCAAGGAACTAATCTTTGATATACATATAGTGCCCAGTCAATTACTGATTAAAGACTATGAGGATGTCTTTCGGGAAGAAAATCTAAAAAGAGGCGGCTTAAAAAAGATCATTGATGGCGATGAGACCCATAAAGGGTATTATGTCGATGAATAAGATATGTTTTTCAAACCAATTAAAAAACATATTAATCAATATTTTCTGAATTATTCCGTAAAAATCATATTTTTTATGTAAATTGTAGAAGAAAGTAATAAGAAGGAATGGATTTAGACTAGTGTGATTTCATCAATAACAACATCATTTATAAATACGATATGGATACCTCAAAACTCTTTAATTTAACTGGAAAAACAGCTATAGTAACTGGTGGTGCAGCTGGAATAGGAAAAGCTAGTTGTCAAATATTAGCTGCTTATGGCGCTCAAGTTATCGTCTCGGACTACAATTTAGAGGCTGCACAGCAAACCGCTGACGAGATCCAAAAAAGTGGTGGAAAGGCTTTGGCTATTCACTGTGATATCACTAAAGACGAAGCCCTAGTTCACTTGGTAGATCAAACGATTTCAGCTTACGCAGGAATACATATTTTGGTCAATAATGTTGGCGGTGGTGGAGCAGGCAAGGAAAATCCTGAAAAAATAGATGTAGCTCAATTTGCCAAAGTATTTGAAATGAACGTTTTTAGTATGTGGCGACTTTGTCAATTGGTAGCACCACATATGAAAAAAGGAGGTTATGGCAGTATCGTCAATATTTCTTCTATGGCGTCCATCAATACCAGTCCAGCTATTAGCGCTTATGCCTCTTCTAAAGCAGCTGTAAACCATATGACGAGAAACATTGCCTTTGATTACGGTCCCGAAATCCGCGTCAATGCCATCGGACCTGGTGCTGTTCGAACTCATGCCCTAAGCACCGTTTTAACACCGGAAATAGAGAAACGCATGCTTCAACATACACCGTTACAAAGACTGGGTGAACCCGAAGATATTGCTGGAGCTGTGTTGTATTTTGCGGCGCCTATATCGAGTTGGACAAGCGGTCAAGTATTGTTTGTCAATGGTGGTGGTGTGCAAACTTTGGACTAGAATTAAGTTGTATAATTGATATAAATACAAAAAAAACACATTATACACTACAAAATCACTTATTTTTTAGAGATAAATTACTAAAAAACCTTTTTTTTTAAACACCTATATAAAATAAATTTTGCATATCTTTAATTATAAACCCACAACACCTATTAGCTATGAAAAAGATATTATTTATATGGGCTGTATTGAGTGTTACCTACTCTTGTTCAATCGCCCAAAACAGTAAAGAAAAGGCTTCTAAAACAACAGTGGTTAAAAAGGAGGAAAAAAATAAAACTGTCGAGAAGGACAATGTTTGTTTACTTACCGACAATGATGAACTCAGAAGTTTGGCCGATGGTAAAATAACCCACCCGACCAGTATTCCAAGAGTCAAAAAAGACATTTCTCAATTGACCTCTTGTGCTATAGCAAACATCAAAATAATCAGTGGTAAGGACGCTGGAAACACAGCGGAGTACATTGCTTGCGTCTGTGGTACAAAAATGATTTTTAAAGCCGACTATTCGATGAATATTAAAACGGTTACGGAATTATAAATATTTAAACAACGAAATAAAAAAAGTGAGATCTATGGTCTCACTTTTTTTATGAAAATCGTTGATATAAAATCTATATTAGAATCTTAGCACAGTTAACGTCTAAAAAACTAAAAACAGGGCTTTTCTTTAAGATGTAGCGTATTTTGTTTTCTTTCCAGAAGTATAATATTTAACCAGATATATAACAGCACCTAAAAAAGGTAATGCAAGTATGATCGTCTTCCAATAGGTTTCCTTAAGCTTTTTACTGTCTTCTTTATACAGTAAACTTAATGCCCAAATCAATGAGATAGTATATAGTAAAGAACCATAAAATACTTGGTTTTGTGATGCCATTGTTTCCATAAGTAATTGTATTATTAAGTTAGCTTGTTAATCAATCTTATTATCTGAAACAAAGGTATTTAATATCGCGCAGCTGGGTGTTTCTAATGTATTAATTATTAGTTACTAAAAGATTAACATATGTTAATTTTTTAAAGGGTTTTGTCGCTATTAAAGAGATTTTTAACTGAATTTTAAGTTAAAAACAAACTAATAATCAACAATATTATACAATACACCCAAATCTTCTTTCAACAAATTACGAACTTATCCCTTGGCTACCACTAAGTGTAACAAAAATGCTTTTTCAAATGATAATCACGCAATTCACACACCAATATTTATCCCATTTATGCATCCCAAAATTATTTTATCATGGCGCAGTTCGGTAAGGTATAAATAGAAAAAGACAGCCACATCAGTTTTGATGTGGCTGTCTCTATAAACTATAACTTCAGAGATTATCTTGAATAATTCGGAGCTTCTTTAGTAATGGTTACATTATGTGGGTGACTTTCACCGATACCCGAAGCGGTTAAACGGATAAAACGAGAAGTTTTTTGAAGTGTTTTCACGTCTTTAGCTCCACAGTACCCCATACCAGCACGTAGTCCGCCGATGAACTGTTGCATGCTTTCATCCAACTCTCCTTTATATGGAACACGTCCTACGATACCTTCCGGCACCAATTTTTTCACATCGTCTTCAACATCTTGGAAATAACGGTCTTTAGAACCTTCTTTCATCGCTTCAACCGACCCCATACCGCGGTATGATTTAAATTTTCTACCTTCAAAAATGATGGTTTCACCTGGAGATTCCTTAGTACCTGCTAACATCGACCCCAACATCACACAGTCAGCACCTGCCGCTAAGGCTTTAGGAATATCTCCTGTATAACGAATTCCTCCATCACCAATAACTGGAATTCCTGTTCCTTCCAAAGCCGCAGCTACTTCCAAAATAGCTGAAAATTGTGGAAAACCAACTCCTGCCACTACTCTTGTCGTACAGATCGATCCAGGTCCAATTCCCACCTTAACCGCATCAGCACCATTTTCAACTAAAAACAAAGCCGCTTCTGGAGTAGCGATATTTCCAACTACTACGTCAATTTGAGGAAAGTTGCTCTTAACGTCTTTTAAGACACTAATCACACCTTTTGAATGACCGTGAGCCGTATCAATAATCAAGGCATCTACTCCCGCAGCTACTAGTGCAGCAGCACGTTCGACAGCATCAGCAGTTACTCCTAATGCAGCAGCTACGCGAAGTCTACCAAATTTATCTTTATTGGCATTCGGTTTTTGTGTCAATTTGGTAATATCTCTAAAAGTGATTAATCCCACTAATTGATAATTACTATTGACTACAGGAAGTTTTTCGATTTTGTTTTCTTGAAGTATACCTTCAGCTTCAGGTAAAGTTGTTCCCTCTGCCGCAGTAACAATATTTTCTTTAGTCATCACTTCCAAAATAGAACGTTCGTTTATCTTTTCAAAACGAAGATCGCGATTGGTTACAATTCCCTTTAATACCCTATTCTCATCAACTACTGGTATACCACCAATACCGTATTCAGCCATGGCTCTTTTAGCATCACCAACATTAGCAGATAAAGGCAAAGTAACCGGATCGATAATCATACCAGACTCTGCGCGTTTAACCTTGCGAACTTCAGCAGCTTGCTGTTCTATAGTCATGTTTTTATGCAATACACCGATACCTCCTTCACGAGCCATAGCTATAGCCATCGCGCTTTCAGTAACCGTATCCATAGCAGCAGAAACTATAGGAACATTTAACGTAATGTTTTTGGAAAATTTTGATTTAATACTTACCTCTCTCGGTAAGATCTCTGAGTAACTTGGAATTAACAATACATCGTCGTATGTCAATCCTTCTCCTATGATTTTAGCTGTATGTGCTTTCATTGCAATTTGTAGTTGAATTGCACGCAAATTTAGCGTTTTTAAATCAAATAAAAAAGATTAATGATAAAAATTAAAAATTTTTAACGCTTCGTTGTACGAACTCTCAAATGACATAGCGCTCAGGTTAGTATCTACCTTGTTTGCAGTAAAATAACTCAACATTTTTTCAGTAGGCATATTACCGGTCAAGTCATCTTTAGCCATCGGACAACCACCATATCCCTTTATTGCTCCGTCAAATCTCAAACAACCTGCTTTATAAGCGGCGTCGATTTTTTCAAACCAACGATCCGGGGTCGTATGCAAATGGGCACCGAATTCAATATTCGGATATTTCGGTATCAAATTTGAAAACAAATAATCAATAACCTCCGGCGTAGAACTTCCTACTGTATCCGAAAGCGATAATATCTTAACCCCCATATTGGACAGTTTTTCAGTCCATTCTCCTACAATATCCACATTCCATGGATCCCCATAAGGATTTCCAAAACCCATAGACAAATACGCCACAACTTCTTTATCACATTTGACTGCAATATTTAAGATTTCTTGAAGCGTCACCAGCGATTCTGCTATGGTTTTATGTGTGTTTCGCATCTGAAAGTTTTCAGAAATAGAAAAAGGAAAACCCAAATATTTAATTTCCTTATGCTCAGAAGCCAATTCTGCACCACGTGTATTAGCAATTATTGCCAATAACTTACTTTGGGTTTTAGACAAATCCAATTGTGCCAACAATTCGGCCGTATCTTGCATTTGAGGAATAGCCTTAGCGGATACAAAACTCCCAAAGTCAATAGTATCAAACCCCACTCTTAATAGGGATTGGATATACTGTACCTTCTTTTCAGTTGGGATAAACATCTTAATGCCTTGCATCGCATCACGAGGGCATTCTATAATTTTTACTGGCTTCATAGGGTTTCAAAGATATACGAAAGATATTTATTGTGCAAAAGAAAATTCGGGATTAGGCATTCGATTAAAAAGCTGATTTACCAGCAGCTTTTTAAAGTAAAATATAAATTCCCAATCCTGTAAAAACAATAATTTGCATCCATTTTAAAAAGGAATTGAAGGTTTGATTGTTTTTTAAAACGTCTGTTAACTGCGACGCGATAATACTTACAGTGGTAAAAACCACCAATGTCTGTGTGATAAAAACCAATCCTAATGTAAAAACTTGAGTTCTTACATTACCTGCATTCTCCGATATAAAAGTCGGAAATAAAGCCAAAAAAAACATCATCACTTTAGGGTTCATCACATTCATCAATAGCCCCTGACGCACAAAACCCATAAAGGATTTTTCTACAGTTTTTTTATCTTCACGAACCAAGATATCCGCCGTGTGATAAACTTTATATGACAGCCAGAACAGATATCCAGCTCCCAGTATTTTGACCGTCGTGAAAACAAGATCTGAACCGATGATTAAACCGGAAACACCAAATGCAAACAGCGCTAAATGAAACATCAATCCCCCTATTTGCCCTAAAGTTGTCGCAATACCATACTTACTTCCTCTCGTGATACTTTGAGAAAGCACATACAGTATATCTGGTCCAGGAGTAAGGATTAACACCAAACTAGTCACAAAAAAAGTAAGTAAAACTTCTGAAGACATTTTTTATTTTTTTGCTAAAATTGCTTTGTTAATCGATTTAATCAAGCCAGGTCCCTCGTAAATAAAGCCCGTGTAAAGCTGGACTAAAGTTGCTCCAGCCTCTAATTTTTCAATAGCATCTTCGGCAGTGTGAATACCTCCTACTCCAATTATTGGAAAGGAACGATTGCTGTTTTCTGCAAGGAAACGAATGACCTCAGTGCTTCTTTTAGTCAAAGGTTTACCGCTCAAACCACCCATCTCCGATTGCTCTGGAGATAATAGATTTTCTCTAGAAATGGTCGTATTGGTCGCGATGACACCCGCAATTTTTGTTTCGTCAACAATTTCAATAATGTCTAATAATTGCTCGTTAGTTAAATCTGGAGCGATTTTGAGAAGTATCGGCTTTGGTGATTTTTTTTCGATGTTTTTTATTTGCAAAGCATGCAACAGTGCCTTTAATGGCTCTTTGTCTTGTAGCGCTCTTAAATTCGGTGTATTGGGAGAACTGACATTCACAACAAAATAATCAACATGGTCAAACAACGCCTCAAAACATATTTCATAATCACTAATAGCATCTTCATTTGCTGTTAATTTGTTTTTGCCAATATTTCCACCAATTAAAGTTCCCTTATTCTTTTTTAGTCGAGCAACCGCTGCATCAACACCTCCATTGTTAAATCCCATACGGTTTATAATGCCCTGATCTGATTTTAATCGAAACAATCGCTTCTTCGGATTTCCATCCTGCGGTTTAGGTGTCAGTGTACCTATTTCGATAAAACCAAATCCAAAATTCTCCAATTCCGAATACATCGCCGCGTCTTTATCCAAACCTGCTGCCAACCCCACCGGATTTTTAAACTTCAAGCCAAAAACCTCTCGTTCCAATCGCGGATCATTTAACTGACAAAAACTTCTAATCATACTAGATACACCCGGGATCTTATTGATCCAACGCACCGAGAAAAAAGTAAAATGATGAACTTTTTCAGGATCGAATTTAAATAGAATCGGACGAATAAGGCTTTTATACATAATATCGAAGTTAGTGTTGTATTTTTTTGCAAAAATAATGAAAATATACCATGATTCGATACTTTTTAACCAAAGAATTAATAGATATTAAATACTAAAAAAAACCTCTTTTACCACTGACTGAGCGATTGCATAAAAAGGTCCTTCTAATTGTTTTTTCTCTGTTTAAAATCAAGAATACTAACTTATTAAATATTTTTTTCTTATCTTTAAATAACAAAAATAATACGAAACACTAATTAAATACTATTTGAAAAACAACCTCCAATGACAACTATTAATCCCTATTTGCATTTTGATGGAAATTGCGAACAAGCCTTTTCATTTTACCACAGCGTTTTTGGTGGAAAATTATCCAAAATAACCCGCTTCAATGATTTCCCTTCTGATATTCCACTCACAGAGGAAGAAGGCAAACGCGTTTTGCATATATTGTTGCCTATCAATCCAACAACCACACTGATTGGAAGTGATCAATCTATTCATTTTGATCCGGAACTAAAAATGGGAAACAACGTTTCAATTGCCGTTAATGTTCCTTCTGAAGAGGAAGCTCAACGCCTTTTTAACGGATTATCGCAAAATGGCACCGTTACTACCCCACTAGAAAAAACTTTTTGGGGAGCTTGGTTTGGAATGTTTACCGATCAATTTGGCATCCATTGGATGATCAGTCACGACAATAAACTGTAGAAAAGAGAAATCCCTTCTGTTTTTCAATACAGAAAAAGCATGTTGTTGTATAGATCCTAAAACCGACATTTGCCCGTT
This sequence comes from Flavobacteriaceae bacterium UBA1682, assembly GCA_002320285.1. Taxonomy (GTDB): domain Bacteria; phylum Bacteroidota; class Bacteroidia; order Flavobacteriales; family Flavobacteriaceae; genus Flavobacterium. Next base: position 41,636 of record DCKE01000017.1, read on the forward strand.
TAATTTACAACAAAGAAAATCCTGATAAAAAAACTAGATTTGGCACTTTTATATAGAAAAATTAGTTGGTTACTGTTGCTTTGCTATTACGCAAATAGCCCTGCGCAAGTGCTCGCTACTAGCGATTGCAATCAATTACAAGAAAAAAAAATTCAGACCATGGTCGGTGAAGTTATAGAAGGTAAACAAAATGGTATTTGGTGTATTTACGAAAATAACATCCTTATTCTTGAAAGCCATTACACCAAAGGCCTAGCAGATGGGCAATGGATTTGGTATTATGCAAACGGCACTATTGAAACCACCGCCCATTATCAGAAAGGATATAAAAAAGGAAAACAGATTTCTTATTTTGAAAACGGAAATAAGCAATCAGAAGGGGATTTTGAAGGCGAGGATCGCGATGGAATTTGGTGCGATTATACTGCTAATGACCCTTCATACACCCGATCAATTTACAAAAAGGGACAGTTACACGGCAATTATAAAAAATTCGATAAAAATGGGAATTTAAGTGAAGAAGGTTATTTTAAAAACAACGAAAAAAGCGGTACCTGGAACTATTTTGACGTGAAGGGACAGCTCCTCCAAAGTGAGGCCTTTAAATAAAATTACTTGTTCTACTTTCATATCATTATCCTTAGCGCCCATGATTACTGAAGTTTAAACTTTTCTGAATAGAGAATTAAACGCAATACGTCATAATCCGATAAAGTGTTTTATTATCTAGGCGTTCAACCTTCCATGCACCCCCACTTCCCGTTTTTTTATAATCATTCTCTATCATGATAAAAAAGCGCAACGTAAATATCACTATAATTCGCGAAAACTCTAAACTTAAGTAGCTGTTTACAATTTATAAATCGTTCTCCCCTTTATTTGTATTTGCAAAGATTCATGAAGAGCATCCAACAATAAGAGCATAATGATTATTATCTTTAGTAACTTTACCTATTTACCTGTTAAAAGCGTTTACGTAATTTTATCAATTAACCGTTTAAGAGAACTATCATGAAAAAATCATATAAAATCACAGGAATGACCTGTAACGGTTGTCGCACCAAAGTATCAGACGCCCTAAATGATATAGAAGGAATTCAAGCAACGGTATCTCTTGATAACGGTCAAGCTGATATCGAGATGAAACAAGCCATCAGTACCGAAGAAATCCAAAAGGCTTTATATAAAAAAGGTGATTATATCATCCAAGAAATCATTATTCATCAAGATGGAACTCAAGAAGTTTTAGCAGCGGTACACGTAGACCATAAAGCTCATGAAGTCGAAGTTCCAAAGAGCATGAGCGACCACGCCGGCAAATACTTTTGTCCGATGTTATGTGAAGGTGACAAAATTTATGATACTAATGTGGGATGCCCGATTTGCGGAATGAATCTCGAGCAAATTCCCGCCAAGAAAATCGTAAAAACAGTGTATTATTGTCCGATGTTATGCGAAGGTGACAAAACCTATGACGAACCGGGATCTTGCCCAAAATGCGGCATGGATTTAATACCTAAAACCCTTTCTATAGAACCTGAGGATACGACCTATAAAGACTTGCTTAAAAAGCTAAAAATAGCAACAGCCTTTACTATACCTATTTTTATCCTTTCTATGGGAGATATGTTGCCGGGAAACCCTATATCCAAAATAGTTCCACATCAAATTTCAAATTATATACAATTGCTATTCTGCCTGCCAGTCATCTACGTGACCTGGATGTTTTTTGAACGCGCTTGGACGTCGTTTAAAACTTGGAACTTAAATATGTTTAGCTTAATTGGTTTGGGTACTGCAGCGGGGTTCTTATTTAGTTTGGTTGCCCTATTTTTTCCTTCGATATTTCCAGATGATTTTCGCGGCGAACACGGTACCATTCACTTGTATTTTGAGTCAGTAGCAGTCATTTTAACTTTGGTGCTTGTTGGACAAGTAATGGAAGCCAAAGCACATAGTAGAACCAGCAGTGCCATTAAAGAACTACTTAAACTCGCACCTACCGATGCAACATTAGTTACGGATCAAGGCGACGAAAAAATCGATATTGAAAAAATTGAAATTGGATTTAGACTGCGGGTAAAACCCGGTGAAAAAATTCCTGTAGATGGCATTATCGAAGAAGGCGAAAGTAGTATTGATGAAGCAATGATTACTGGAGAACCGATTCCCGTTCAAAAAAAGGCAACGGATAAAGTCATTGCGGGTACTATTAATGGTACCCAAAGTTTTATTATGAGAGCAGAAAAAGTCGGCAGCGATACTTTGTTAGCCAAAATTATCGAGATGGTCAACACAGCCAGCCGCTCCCGAGCCCCTATCCAAAAACTAGCTGATAAGGTCGCAAAATATTTTGTCCCTACCGTGATTGCAATCGCAATTATAACCTTCGGAATTTGGTATATCTGGGGGCCCAATCCTAAAATGGTCTATGCCTTTGTCAATGCCTTAGCTGTACTAATCATTGCCTGTCCCTGTGCACTGGGCTTAGCTACCCCTATGTCGATTATGGTCGGAATAGGTAAAGGTGCGCAAAATGGTATTCTGATTAAAAACGCGGAAGCCTTAGAAATCAGCAATAAAATCAATGTTTTAATCACAGACAAAACCGGTACGTTAACCGAAGGAAAACCATCTATTGAAAAAATAGTCCCGTTTGACAACTCCACTTATTCTAGTGATGAACTTTTACAGCTTACCGCATCTTTAAATCAAAATAGCGAACACCCCTTAGCCCTGTCCTTCACCAAAAAAGCTCAAGAAAAGAAACTCTCTTTAATCCCAGTTAAAATGTTTGTGTCCCTAACAGGTAAAGGTATTCAAGGTCTGGTTCAAGGAAAGAAGATTTCGTTAGGCAACGCCGTATTGATGCAAGAAATCAAGGCAACACTCGATCCCAAAATGGCGTTAGAAGTTAATCAACAACAGAGCTTAGGTAAAACGGTATCTTACATTGCCGAGGGTGCTAACATATTGGGTTATGTTGTTTTATACGACAAAATTAAATCAAGCAGTAAAAAAGCCATACAAGACCTACAAAACCAAGGAATAGAAGTCATCATGATTACCGGTGACAACAAAAACACCGCTTTAGCAGTATCTCGGGAACTCGGCATTCACCGCTTTATAGCTGAAGCCTTGCCTGAAGACAAATTATCGGAAATTAAAAAATTGCAATCCAGTGGAAAAATTGTTGCTATGGCAGGCGACGGTATTAATGATGCCCCCGCTCTCGCTCAAGCAAATATCGGAATTTCTATGGGTACAGGAACCGATGTTGCAATTGAAAGCTCTGAGATCACCTTACTCAAAGGCGATCTCGACGGTATTCCAAAAGCGATTAAACTGAGCCATGCCGTAATGCAAAATATCAAGCAAAATTTATTTTTCGCTTTTTTCTATAATACCATAGGAATTCCAATTGCCGCAGGTATTTTATATCCTGTATTTGGGCTTGTCTTATCTCCGATGATTGCCGCTTTAGCCATGAGTTTTAGTTCGGTATCCGTTATCTTAAATTCATTGCGACTGAGAAATACAAAACTTTAATTTTTACACAGCCTTTGGAACCCATATACCATCGCTTCGCAGGAATATGGGTTCTTATGCTAAAATAGTATTGCAAAATACTTTTTAGAAACTTAACCACCGATTCCAGTACTATAAACCGAACAAGCAGTATGAAAAAATTTAGTTGCCAATCAACGAGAACGCAACAAATAGCAATTCACTGTATATGACTATGAATTCTTTAGGTAAATCCATTTTATATGAACTAAAAAATGGTTATTTTAGCGCCCTTAATCAATTTGTCACACAACTACCATGAAACACGTTACTCTAAACCATATACACGAAGCACTAGGAGCTAAGATGGTTCCTTTTGCAGGATTTTCTATGCCAGTTCAATACGAAGGCGTAAACATCGAACACGAAACCATCCGCAACGGAGTGGGAGTATTTGATGTATCACATATGGGCTTATTTAAAATATCTGGACCTCATGCACTTGCTTTGGTACAAAAAGTCACTTCAAATGATGCAACTGTCTTGACCAATGGAAAAGCTCAATATTGTTATTTTCCAAATGAAACAGGTGGTGTTATAGATGACATCATTACTTATAAAGTTAACGATGAAGAATATCTAATGGTTGTAAATGCTTCCAATATTGAAAAAGATTGGAATTGGATTTCTTCTCATAATGACGTAGGGGCGATTTTAGAAAATCTTTCTGATTCATATTCGCTTTTAGCTATACAAGGCCCTAAAGCCATTGAAGCTATGCAAAGCTTAGCGACTATTGACTTAGCGGCTATAAAATTCTATCACTTTGAGACCACTACTTTCGCAGGAGTAGAAAATGTAATCATTTCTGCTACGGGATATACAGGATCTGGAGGTTTTGAAATATATGTCAAAAACGAAGACGTAGAAACGATCTGGAATAAAGTGTTTGAAGCTGGAGCGGCTTGGGGTATCAAACCAATTGGCTTGGCAGCTAGAGATACTTTAAGATTGGAGATGGGATACTGCCTTTACGGAAACGAAATCACTGACGAAACTTCGCCTTTAGAAGCAGGATTAGGCTGGGTAACTAAATTCACAAAAACTTTTATCAATTCAGAAAACTTAAAAGCAGAAAAAGAAGCTGGATTAAAAAACAAGTTAGTAGGATTTGAATTGATCGACAGAGGAATTCCTCGTCATGATTATGAAATCGTAAACAAAGAAGGAGAAGTTATTGGGAAAGTAACTTCCGGTACGATGTCACCATCTTTAAACAAAGGGATCGGTATGGGATATGTTCCCGTAGAGTATGCCAAAGAAGGTAGCGAAATATTTATCAGAATTAGAAAAAATGATATCGCTGCACAAGTAGTTAAAACACCATTTTATAAAAAATAACCGTAAAAAAGGAGGACTTAAATCCTCCTTTTTTGTAAAATAAAAATTAATTACCCGTATTTTTGTACTCCAAAAATGATTAAAAAGCAATAAGAAATGGGAAGAGCGTTTGAATTTAGAAAAAACAGAAAGCTAAAACGTTGGTCTGCAATGGCTAAAACGTTTACTAGAATTGGAAAGGATATTGTTATGGCCGTTAAAGAAGGCGGACCTAATCCTGATTCCAACTCTCGTTTACGCGCAGTTATTCAAAATGCCAAAGCGGCAAACATGCCCAAGGAAAACGTTGAAAGAGCTATTAAAAAGGCATCCGACAAGGATACTGCCAATTATAAAGAAGTTCTTTTTGAAGGATATGCACCACACGGGATCGCTATACTAATCGAAACAGCTACAGATAATAACAATAGAACTGTTGCCAATATCAGAAGTTACTTTAACAAATGTAATGGTACCTTCGGAACTCAAGGCTCGGTAGAGTTTATGTTTGATCATACTTGTAATTTTAGAATTCCTAAAAATGATAGCATCGATTTAGAAGAATTTGAACTGGAACTGATCGATTTTGGTATCGATGAAATATTTGACGACGAAGACGGTATCATGATCTACGCTCCTTTTGAAAGCTTTGGTGCCATTCAAAAAGAACTCGAAGCTAGAGGTATCGAAATACTTTCATCAGGTTTTGATCGTATTCCACAAATTACAAAGGAACTTACTGAAGAGCAAATTGCCGATGTAGAAAAATTATTAGAACGCATTGAAGAAGATGACGACGTTCAAAACGTTTTCCACACTATGGCTTAATATCCATTCTCATATAAAAAGAAAAAGAGCATCCTCGACCGGAATGCTCTTTTTCTTTTTAATCTATTTCTAACTCCTTTCTCGGAATTATAAAAATATTACATAATCTCAGCACTTAAGCCCGCATCTAGCAACTGCAAACACTGTGGTTTCAATTCCTTAAAAGGACCGGTTTTAACCGTACAACGTCCTTTATAATGAACCAATACCGCACACTGCTCTGCCTGCTCGGGAGCATGATCACAAACTCGTATTAAGGTATCAATTACATGATCAAACGTATTAACGTCATCATTGTATAGAACAAGCTCACTTAAACCATCTATCAACTCTGAAACCTCAATATCCTCTAATATTTTTTCCTTGGTACTCATTTTTTATTCTTTTATGCTTTATTAAATTTTAAAGATACCCAGTTATTTCTTTCTAACTGATTCACATATACCAACCCACACTTCTCCGCCTCTTCTTTTATATAAGGAATATCTTCTGTATAAAAACCACTAAAATAGATAGACCCTTCTGCTTTTAAACAATTTACATAGGTAACCATATCATTCAACAGTATATTTCTATTGATGTTCGCCAATATAATATCGTACTTCTGCTCCGTGGTCAAAATACTTGCATCACCTTCAAACACATCAATATTCGTGCAATTATTACGTTCAGCATTTTCAATAGAATTCAAATAACACCAATTGTCTATATCAATTGCATCCACATGTTTTGCTCCACGCATAGCAGCTAATATACCTAAGATAGCCGTTCCACAACCCATATCCAATACCACTTTATCAGTCATGTCGTTTTGCAATATATGACGAATCATCATAAAGGTTGTTTCGTGATGTCCGGTTCCAAAACTCATTTTAGGTTCTATAACAATATCATACTGAGCTCCTGTTTTTTCATGAAAAGGCGCTCTTACATAACAAATACCATCAACATCTATAGGATTAAAGTTCTTCTCCCACTCCTCATTCCAATTGATTTGCTCAATATCCTCAACGGTATAACTGATTTTAAAATCAGCTGAATCGAAAATTTGAACCCCATCTAAAATAGCTTCACTCCAAAGCGCTTTTTGAACATAAGCAGACACTCCTGTTTCAGATTCTTCAAAACTTTCAAAAGCTTTTTCCGCCAGTTCAGCTATTAAAATTTCCGTTCCTAACTCTCTAGGTTCCACTTCAAAACGGTATGCGATATACGATACTTCCATAAAATTTACTTTCTTAACACTCAGTTAACAATCACTTAATTTGCTGGTAACAATTTCTTTATCTTACAAGCAAAAATAAGTTTAGTTTTGTGCATGTAAATTTAAAAAATATAAAATGAAAAAGGCATACATCCTAATTTTTATCTTTTTCGGCTTAATAGCTCATGCTCAGGTATTTAAGAAAAGTGAGATCAACAATGATTTGAAATTGTCTTCACTACCATACTATAGCTACGGAAAAGGACTCGGAATGACTTCAGCTGATAGTATATTCCAATTAAATATCCGTTTTCGAATGCAGAATAGAATTACCTATATGGAAAAAGACGGTGAAGATGGAGCTTACGATGCCCAAATTAGAAGGCTTCGCCTTCGCTTCGACGGTTATGTTGGAAATCCTCATTTTCTCTATGTCCTACAACTTTCATTCGCACCGGGTGACGTAGGAGAAATAGAAGAAGGAAAAAACATCAACATCATTAGAGATGCTGCTCTTATCTATCGTCCTAATCAACACTGGAGTTTTACTTTCGGACAAACAAAACTTCCCGGTAACAGACAACGTGTAAACTCTTCAGGGGCATTACAACTCACCGACCGATCTATCAACAACGCCAAATTTAATTTGGATCGTGATTTTGGTATTCAAGCTTACTATCTACAAGAACACAAAGATGCTTTCTCGTACAACATAAAAACAGCAGTTTCCAGTGGACAAGGAAGAAACTGGACTGGTACAGCAACCAACGTAGCACTTACTGGTAAATTAGAATTACTTCCCTTCGGTACCTTCTCCAAAGACGGTGCATATTTTGAAGGAGATCTGTCCCGGGAACAAGATCCTAAACTTATGTTATCAGGAACCTATCACCAAAACAATAATGCAAATTTATCACAAGGTCAGCTTGGGGATTTATTGTATGAACCAAGACGCTTTAATGCCTTATTACTTGATGGTATTTTTAAATACAACGGTTGGGCTGCGATGATGTCTTATATGAATCGAATGACTGACGATCCTATCACTTATGGAATCGACGAAAAGGGAACAGCGGCAAGTAATTTTGTGTTTGCAGGCCACGGTATGGACTATCAGCTGAGTTATGTATTTCCGAGTGACTATGAAATTATCGGTCGTTATTCCACACAAAAAGTGCAAAACGAACTATTTGATAGAAATATACCCAACACCAATCAGTACAGTATCGGCGTTACCAAATATTTATGGGAACACGCCTTTAAAATTCAGACCGAATTAACATTCGACGAACTGCGTTACCAATCGGGAAACCAGAAAAACAATTGGTATTTACGAGTACAATTCGAAATTGGAATATAATTTTAAAACATAGAAAATACAAAAGGCTACCCTAATCAGGTAGCCTTTTTTTTAGCCATTTGAAATCTACTGAAGAATATTGATCAGATAACCTAAATCAGAAGGCAATAAAACATTATTTTTAACAATTATGTCACCCCTACGGGGTTGTACAAAAACCACACATCATCTATAATCATGTCACCCCTATGGGGTTATGCGATAATGATATATTATTATTATAAACAACAATCCCGTGTTACACATCATCGTCTATAATCATGGCACCCCTACGGGGTTCCACAAAACGATACATCATCTACAATTATGTCACCCCTATGGGGTTATGCGATAATGATATATTATTATTATAAACAACAATCCCGTGTTACACATCATCTTCTATAATCATGGCACCCCTACGGGGTTCCACAAAACGATACATCATCTACAATTATG
>DCKE01000002.1 GCA_002320285.1 Flavobacteriaceae bacterium UBA1682
TATAGCATGATAATAATGCATCATGTTTTCAACAAATCCCGTAGGGATGCCATGGTTATGTATGCGACGATTATAACGCATCATGTTTTCAACAAATCCCGTAGGGATGCCATGATTATGTATGCGACGATTATAACGCATCACGTTTTCAACAAATCCCGTAGGGATGATATTATTATAGCATGATAATAACGCATCATGTTTTCGAAAAATCCCGTAGGGATGATATTATTATAGCATGATAATAACGCATCACGTTTTCAACAAATCCCGTAGGGATGATATTATTATAGCATGATAATAACGCATCATGTTTTCAAACAATCCCGTAGGGATGCCATGTATATATATGATACGATTATGATGCACATTGTTTTCAAACAATCCCGTAGGGATGTCATGATTATGGAAATTCGTTTTTCCAAACCACCTCCGTGATTCTTATATTCAAAAAAAATCTGTAAATTGTAGTAGTGATAAAAACGCAATTAAAACAGATGTTATGAGTACAGAAAATCAATTGACCAATTTTAATTTTTTCCAACCTTTAGAAATTCGTTGGAACGATATGGATGCTTTGGGGCATGTAAATAATGTGTTTTACATGGAATACTTCCAAATTGGAAGAGGGTATTATATGAATGCTGTCAGTCCGAGTTGGGATTGGATGAAAAATATGTTTGTAATCGCTCATATCGAATGTGATTTTCAGAAAGAACTGCGGCTAGATGCCAAAAACCCTCAGATAGGATTGCGAATATCGCGCTTGGGAAACAAGAGTTTTGATATTGCATATATAGTGGTGAGTAAGGGACGGGATGGAGAAACCATCGTTCATGCCACTGGTAGTAGTACACAGGTTATTATTGATATCGAATCGCATCAGTCTATTTCGGTACCGAATTGGTTGCGGGAAGATATTTTTCGATTGGAAACCGGGCTGGGTTCGTAAGGCATTATTGGAAATACCGAAGTGAAGTTTGTTGAGATTTGAATTATTAGTCTGAATATGGGATATCATACCTGTTTATTATAGACATCTTATAAAAAGGGAAAAGGCGGTTATTTTCGATAGAAAATAACCGCCTTTTCTGTATGTCATTTTTTGATTTATTTGTCAGATGAATTACAAGGCAAAACTGAGGTTGATAAAAATATTACGTCCTAGTCTCGGTATGTGGTTCCAATCGGCAAAGGTTGTATAGTTGGTATCTAATATGTTTTCAATTCCGGTTTGCAGGTTAAGGCTTTGCTTACCCAATTGCCAAAGATACCCAGCATTGATATTTACGATGGCATAGGCGGCGGTGCGCTCTTCGCCATAAGTGGGGGCAAAATTACTTTTTAAAGCATTCCCTTGAAGTACTAATGCCGTATTAAAGCGTTCCTTTTTATATTGTAAACTGCTTGAATAGCTTAGGGGACTGATTAAAGGCAAATTGTTTTTGTCTGAATCTTGACCGTAGTGGTAATTGATGTTTCCGGTCCAATTCCAATGATCCGTAACTTGATAAGACAACATCCATTGAGCGGTAAAAATTTGTGCGTGATCTAGGGCTATATATCTTTTAACACCATCTGCTCCGATGGTCATAGCGATAAAATCATCAACTGGTTTGCCGATAATATAGTCGCGTAGGTGGAAAAAAGAAGCACTTACCTTAGACTTCCAGTTTTTGTTTTGATAGCCGATAGAAGCGTTGGCCTCTAATGATTTCTCATTTTTTAGATCTGGATTACCGATGTAATCATAGCGATCTGAGCTGTTGAATAGATAAAAGCCATAGGCTTCGGAAACAGAAGGGGCCCGTAAACCGTAGGCCAAACCACCACCGAATTTCCATTTTTTCCATTCGTTCTCATAATTGACAGCGATGTTTCCTAAGAATCGATTCTTACGAGACTCCATGTTTGGATAAAAAATCTGCATGCTTTCCAGGGCTGTCTTATTTTTGATTTCACTGGTTTGGTTGCCGAGGCTACCGGAAATATTTAGGCTCTGACGCGCGTCAATTTGGTAGAGATCCTTGATGAAAAGGCCGGTGTAAAAGGTGTGTACATCGGGCCAGGTATACATAAACATCGAAAGTTCATCGGGATTATTTGGATACATAGTCATTTCGGCCAAGGAAGTGTTTTGATAGGCATTTAATTGAGCGGTCCATTGGTGTTTGTCTAAGCTACCGTTTAATTTGGAATACAATCCATAGGTGGTGCTCCATCCTGGCATATCCATATGTATGGGTACATCTGGACGTTTGGTGTCATCCATTCTATGGGTGATGGTATTATAATATAGTTTGGTTTCCCAGTGATTTATGAATCCGTCCTCAAAGTGACTCTCCAATTTTAATGAGGTTATCAATGCTTCTGCCAAGGATACATCCATCGGTAATGCAGGATATCCTACATCGGTAGCTTTGTCATAAATAACAGCGGCCTCGATGCGCTGGTGTGGATTCAAGGCATATCCGAGATTGGAAGCTAAATTGAGCTTTTTATAAGAGGAATACAAAACTTCTTCATTACCGCCAGCTCTATAATTATCGGCATTTCTATATAAAGCAGAACCGTCAAAATACCAACGTGGAGCGCTGTGATGAAAGGCGCCACCTAGGATAAATTGTTTGTTATTGCTGTCATAACCCGATTGGATATCTGCGTTGGTTTGAGCATCTTCAGAAAAACTTCCTTTTTTACTGACTAGATCCATGCCTCCACCAATTGTTGGGCCGTGTTGACTGCCTTGCTGGCCCGACGTCAGTCGAACCATCGACAAATTGTTGATTTCGACATAGGAAGTGATGGGATCCATTTTGTCGGTACAGGCATTGAAAATATGCATGCCGTCGATGGTTAGTGAAGTACGCTCCGTTGGCATACTATTGATTAAGGGTTCCCAGGCATAAGCTCCCCGTTTGACTAAAGAAACATTTTGAAATTGTTCCAGGTAGCTATCTAAAGTTGCCAGTGGTTTAAAGGCAACCGGTTTTGTAGATTGCAGGATGACAATTTCAGATAGGGATTCGGGTTGGAGGGTATCTGTGGATGTCTTTTGCCCAAAACTATTGAGGCAAAAGAACAGCGATACACTGAGGTATAATAAATGTTTTAAATGCTTCATTTTTGAGTGGTGTTAGAGCTCTTTGCTTTATGAATTAGCAAAGAGCTCTTTTTAATGGGTTAAAATTCCAATTCAAAAAACAAACTGCTAGCTAGGGTGTTATCGTCTATGGATTCTCCTTTGATGAGAGTGCCTGAATTATCAAGTAATTGCAAATTGATCTTCCAATATCCAGTCATAGTAAGAGATAATTTCCCATGATATAGCAGATCACCTATAGATTGGGTTAAATGGACGTTGTTGGGAGAGCTGTGATTTTGCATGCTAGGCATTCTAGGGTCAATTTGAACTTTATATTGATTAACGATAGTGAAACTATCCATAGATTCCATTTTAAACAGTGCCGTAGTCATATCATTAATTCCGATTTTCGGTGAATTCGGAGCGATTAAGGCAATGATATAATTTTTGTTATCGGATCCTTTAAACGATTGGATGGTTTGATGTTTTGAAGGGAAAACATCCACTTTTTTAGAAACAACCACTTTTTGTCCGCGGTGTTCAAACTGAATTTCCAGTTCCCAATAATGTTCATTTCCGTCGCTGGCCATTTGGAACAATAGATTCCCCTCAAAAAGATTGGCCTTATTGTGGAAGGGTCTTAAGTTTAATACAGGAGCACCGTGTTGCATGGTTCCCATATGCATAGTAGTTTTCCAATTGGTAAAAGTAATTTCACTGTTGTCAGTAGTGGATATCGCCTTGATTCGTGCGACTATGGGGTTCGAACCTACCTGAAGTCGTTGTTGGTTTTGGCTGTATAATTCGACGCTATACTGATCGGTGGATAAATTTTCAATTTTATGCCAACCTTCAATAGGGTCAATTTCTGGGTTTACCGGATTGGAATCATCTGAACTGCAGGAAGCCAGTATTAAAATGCTGCATAGCAACAGGGATATTGATTTTATTTTTTTCATAATTTAGATCTTAATTAAATATAACAAAGTGCTTCTCGATGTAGAAGAATTCAGGATTGCGATAGTAAATTAGATAAAAACTGGTGGGCGAAATAAAAGGGATATCAGATCGAATTGATATAGTGATTGGTAGTAACTACTTGTTTTTGTATTGCTTGTGGGGGATGGGGTCAAAGCAAAGATCACCTCTGACTTCAAAGGCAGTTGCAACCACTGAAAGGGGAAGGATATGCTTTTAGTGAGCGTGGATATAGCGTTGTTTTCTTCGGCAGTTTTAGCCAATTCTTTTTTTAAGAAACAGCTGCCGTTGCAATGCATTTCTGGGCGATCCCGGTTTACACAAAGCTCATTTTTGATATAGTCATAATGGAGAGCAAACCCCAGTATTGGGAGTACGGGTTTAAAAACAAATACCAATAAGAGTAAGGCTAAAAATGATTTCATTACACAGTATTTCTGATCGTATTGTACGGATTAGTATTTAAACAGTATAAAAACTGCTCCTACGTTAACAAACGCGAGTCGTAAATGGGTATTCTTAGGGTATCGGTTGTTTTAGTATGCATCTAACTATACTCAAATATAGTTAAATAAAAGCTTAGTGCCTAGATGATATCTATAAAATTACGACATTTAGATAAAAATTATTAAAAAATTAATTTTAATTGATATTAAAGTTAATAAAAATAGGATTGAACTTTAAAATTGTTTTTTTTGTAAAAAAGGCCTCAATTACAGCTAGTCTCAACCGATGATTGCCATAGTGTTTTATACGATTTGTCGGAGAATATCGTTATAGAAGCGATTGCTTTTGTTACTTTGCGGTTGAAATGATACGGGGCTTCAGTAGGCTGTTATAAATAAGATTCGTTTGACAACAAAAATTAAAAAGGTGATTTTCGATTTAAGGGGTTGGTGTGCTATCGTGGTAGTAGCATTTTTCTGTGGTAATGTAGCGGTGTATTCTCAAGTGGATTCGACGTACATTAAGCCGTTTCACTTCCAATATTCGGCACGTGCTTTTGTTGCAAAAAACACTTTTTCGTTAAATATTGATAGTGAACATAGAGGGGAGATTGGTTTTGAGCCAAATAATCCGGTGCTTTTAGGATTGGGTTTCTCTTGGAAAAACTCCTCATTGAATTTCGGATATGGTTTTTCGTCCATGCGGGAAAAGGATAAGGGGAAGACAAAGACCTTAGACTTTCAATACCATCATTATGGAGAGCAGTGGATTTTGGATTTGTATATGTTAAACAATAAGGGTTTTTATTTGGAAGACAAGGATGTGGTGCATTTGTATCCGGATTTACGGATCTCTTTGTTTGGCGCATTTTCTCAATATGTATTTTCGGGAAATAAATTTTCTTTTGGAGCTGCCTTTGACCAGAATAAGCGACAGCTGCGTTCGGCAGGAAGTTGGTTGTTAGGGGGCAATGTGTTTTATACCAATATCAAGGGACAGCCGGCGGTTGATGATGAATTTTTTGGCGGTGACAAATGGAATATACAATTGGGACCTAACGGGGGTTATGCGTATTCGTGGGTATTTGCGCGCAATTTTTACCTTGCGGGGTCTTTTTCTGTTGGGGTAAATGTCGGAATTGAAAAGGAAAACGATCAACGTAAATTCAGTGTGAACCCGTTGTTGTTTGGCAGGATGTCAATCGGGTATAATGGACCGGATTGGACCGTGAATATTTCGGCACTAAACAATAGGGTTTATGTGAAATACGGCGATGATTATCAGCGCAGTTTGGATCCGAGTCAGTACAAACTGACTTTTGTAAAGCGTTTTGATTTAAAAAAAGAGATTCCGTTTCTAAAAAGAGATCTGAGATTTCCGTCTTTTAAGAATTAGTTTACGTCGAAGGGTATTTGTTATGAGGCAGGTGAAATGGTTTTTAAAAGGTCTATTCTCCGAATACTTACACGGATAAAACATGGGGGCTTTAACCCGGTGTTTTAAAATCTTAATAACATAAAAAGTGCCCGAACAAACGTCATTCAGATCAAAATCTATATATTTGTAAGAACACAAATATTTACAATGGAACTTAAATTACACAGACCGATTTGTTTTTTCGATTTAGAAACGACAGGAGTGGATGTAGCGAAAGACAGAATAGTTGAAATTTCAATACTCAAAGTATATCCTAACGGCAATAAAGAAAGCAGAACTTGGTTGGTTAATCCTGAGCGACCAATTCCTGCGGAAACTTCAGCTATACATGGTATTACTGATGAAAGAGTGGCTAATGAGCCTACTTTTAAACAGTTGGCTACACAGGTATATAATATGATCAAAGATTCGGATTTAGCAGGTTTTAATTCGGACCGTTTTGATATTCCTTTGTTGGCGGAAGAATTGTTGCGTGCAGAGGTAGATTTTGATATGAAAAACCGTTTCTCTGTCGATATTCAGACTATTTTCCACAAAAAAGAGGAGCGTACGTTAAGTGCTGCATATCGATTTTATTGCGATCAAACGCTTGAGAATGCGCACTCTGCTGAAGCGGATACCATTGCGACTTATGAGATTTTGAAAGCACAGCTGGATCGTTATGACGATTTGGAAAACGATATGAAATCGCTTTCAGAATATACAACTAGAAAAAAATCAGTCGATTTTGCTGGATTTATAGCTTTAAATGCAGAGGGTCAAGAAGTGTTTTCGTTCGGTAAGCACAAGGGAGCCTTGGTAGATGATATATTGGAACGAGAGCCCGGTTATTTTGGCTGGATTCAAAATGCCGATTTTCCTTTATATACCAAAAAAGTGTTGACGGCCATCAAATTGCGTAAATTGAACAATAAATTTCAATAGCCCCGATAGGAACGATATCCTTTTGCGGAACGATAGCGAAGCAAAAGATAAAGTGGATAGCGGGAAAAAGCTCCAAAAAATGAAAATAATTTGTATTGGTAGAAATTATCACGACCATATTTCAGAATTAAATAATGAAACTCCGCAGGAGCCGATCTTGTTTTTAAAACCGGATACGGCCTTGTTGCCCAAAGAGCAGGTTTTTGCGATTCCTGATTTTTCGAATGACATACATTACGAGGCAGAGATCGTGGTTAAGATTAGTAAAGTGGGTAAATATATCGAACCTAAATTTGCATCAAAATATTATGAATGGATCACCTTGGGAATCGATTTTACCGCTCGAGATATTCAAACAGAATTAAAAGCTAAGGGACTGCCATGGGAAAAGGCCAAGGCATTTGATAATTCGGCAGTAGTAGGAGCGTTTTTGCCTAAAGAGACATGGGAATCGGTGGATCAGATCGATTTTGCCATGGATATCAATCAGCAACGAGTTCAAACGGGAAACACCAGTCAGATGATTTGGAAAATTGATCAAATCATCGCATATGCCTCTCGTTTTTTTACACTGAAAACGGGGGATTTGATTTTTACCGGTACTCCAGTAGGAGTGGGTAAGGTGCATCCAGAGGATTTGTTGGAGGGATATGTAGGAGCGGAAAAAGTATTTACCATTCAAGTAAAATAAATATGGCGCTATATTACAATCTGGGATCTTTATATGAGAAATATCATAATGATGCCAATTTAGTCCAGGAGTATTTGATTGTTTTCTGTAAGGAGGCAACGAAAATGCTGAAGAAAATGAAGCTGGGAATCGAAGAAAAAAAACATGACGAGGTTCGGAAGTTGGTCTTAAAAATACAGCCTAGTTTGGAGTTTTTGGGAATTGATGAAGCTTTTGACGAAGGCAGCAGCATTTTACTGTGGGCGGATGGTCATGGTAAAAAGAAGGAAGTCAAGGAAATTTATAAGGTATTTAAATTGCATGTTAAAAATGCGACTAAAGAACTGAAAAAGGATTTTTCTATAGAGAAAAAACTGCGCTAATGAAAGCAACTATTATCACCATAGGCGATGAGATTTTAATTGGTCAAATCGTCGATACGAATTCGGCTTTTATCGCTAAAGAGTTAGATGGTTTAGGGTTTCAGATGGTTGAAATACTGACGGTTTCTGATGAGAAGGCTGCCATTGATACGGCTTTATTGCGACAGCTTGATCGCGTTGATTTGGTGGTGATAACCGGTGGATTAGGGCCGACAAAAGACGATGTAACCAAGAAGGTTTTTTGTGATTTTTTTGGAGATCATTTGATCGAAAATCAAAGCGTTTTAACGCATGTTACCGCCTTGATGGAGTGCTATTATAAAAGACCGATTTCTGAGGTGAATAAACTACAGGCATGGGTGCCTTCAAAGGCTCATGTATTGTTGAATAGGGTGGGTACGGCGCCTGGAATGTTGATGAGGAAAGGGCAAACGTATTTTGTGTCTTTACCTGGAGTGCCTTTTGAAATGAAAACCATCGTTGTAGAAGAATTGATACCGTGGATAAAAAAGCAATTTTCAGGATATCACATCGTACATAGAAATATAATTACGATCGGAATTGGTGAAAGTTTGTTGGCGGAATACTTGGAAAACTGGGAATCCAGCTTGCCAAAAGGTGTTTCACTGGCTTATTTGCCAAGTCCAGGACGCGTTCGATTGCGTTTATCGACCTCTGGAAGTGATTTAGAACAGTTGGAAAGTGTTTTGCAACAACAAATAAATCAACTCCCAGATGCCGTTATTGCTTACGTTAGTAGTTTCGAGGATGAATCTTTAGAAATTACTGTGGCAAAATTATTTGATAAGTCAAAAAAAACCATTTCTTTTGCAGAAAGTTGTACGGGCGGAAGATTGGCACAATTGTTTTCATCGATTCCCGGCTCATCTGCATTTTTTAAAGGGGGTATAGTTACGTATGCTACCGAGTCGAAAATTGACTTTCTTGGTGTTTCTGCTGAAACAATTGCTAAAAATTCCGTTGTTAGTGAACAAGTAGCAGTAGAGATGGCTCAAAAGGCCCGCCAAAAATTCAAATCGGATTATGCGATTGCAACTACAGGAAATGCGGGTCCCAGCAAAGGGGATTCTAATGCCGAAATCGGTACAGTTTTTATAGGGATTTCCACGCCGGAAAAGACTTTTGCAACCGAGTTTTTCTTTGGGCAACCACGAGAAAAGGTCGTTGAGGCAACCGTTTTAAAAGGCTTGGAGCTGATTTATAAGGAAATATTAAAAAATGTGTAAAAACATTTTGTTTAATACGTTTCTTTTTTGTTACTTTGCACCCTGATTTTGAATAATGAAATAAAAGATATAAATAATGTCAAGAGTTTGTGAAATTACTGGAAAGAGAGCAATGGTAGGAAACAATGTTTCCCACGCGATGAACAAAACTAAGAGAAAGTTTTCTGTTAACTTAGTTAAGAAACGTTTCTATATTGCTGAAGAAGACAGATGGGTTACATTAAAAATCTCTACATCTGCGTTAAAAACAATTAATAAAAATGGTATCACTGCTGTATTGAAAGATGCAAGAGCAAAAGGATTAATGAAATAATTAATTTAGACTACCTAAAAAAAATAGATCACAATGGCAAAGAAAGGTAACAGAATTCAAGTAATTTTAGAATGTACTGAGCATAAAGGAACTGGTCTTCCAGGAACTTCTAGATACATCACGACAAAAAACAAAAAAAATACTCCAGACAGATTAGAGATTAAGAAATTTAATCCAATCTTGAAGAAAGTAACTATTCACAAAGAAATTAAATAATTAGTAGTCATGGCAAAGAAAACCGTAGCAACTTTAAGAACCTCTTCAAAAAGGTTAACTAAAGCTATCAAAATGGTTAAATCTCCAAAAACAGGTGCTTATACTTTCACAGAAAGCGTTATGGCTCCGGAATTTGTAGATGATTTCTTGAAAAAGAAATAATTAATCGATAGAATCGACCTATACAGAAAGCTGCTTTTTTAAGCGGCTTTTTTGTGTTTATTATTAAGCCTATTCGCACGCATCCGCGTATCAGCGAATAATCAGATTTGCTGACAAACAAATTCACTGTTTTAAAAAGGATATACTTAAATTCTTTATCTTTGTATTTCAAACATCTAATACCACTATGAGTTTTTTTAAAAGGTTGTTTTCTTCAGAGAAAAAAGAAACATTAGACAAGGGACTGGAAACTTCTAAATCGACTTTCTTTTCTAAATTGACTAAGGCGATTGCTGGTAAATCAAAAGTAGATGATGAAGTTTTAGATAATTTGGAAGAGATTTTGGTTTCTTCTGACGTTGGCGTGAATACGACACTTAAGATTATTGAAAGAATCGAAGAGCGTGTGTCTAAAGATAAATATGTCGGTACAGACGCATTAAATCTGATTTTAAGAGAAGAGATTGCTTCTTTGTTGTCGGAAACCAAATCGGGTGAAGCTACGGAATTTGTTATACCAACAGATAAAAAACCGTATGTCATCATGGTTGTCGGTGTCAACGGTGTTGGAAAAACCACTACTATCGGAAAATTAGCTTACCAACTCAATAAGGCTGGATATAAAGTGGTCTTGGGTGCAGCAGATACTTTTAGAGCTGCGGCTATTGATCAGTTGCAAATTTGGGCTGATCGAGTAGGTGTGCCTATTGTTAAACAACAAATGGGAAGTGATCCGGCATCGGTTGCTTTTGATACCTTACAATCGGCAGTTACTCAAAATGCAGATGTAGTAATCATCGATACGGCTGGACGTTTACACAATAAAGTTAACTTAATGAACGAATTGTCTAAGGTAAAACGCGTAATGCAAAAGGTGGTTGCAGATGCACCACATGAAGTTTTATTGGTTTTGGATGGTTCTACTGGTCAGAATGCTTTCGAGCAGGCTAAGCAGTTTACTGCAGCTACTGAGGTAACTAGTTTGGCAGTGACCAAATTAGATGGTACCGCAAAAGGTGGTGTTGTTATTGGTATATCCGATCAGTTTCAGATTCCAGTTAAATATATTGGTGTCGGTGAGGGCATCGAAGACCTGCAAGTATTTAATAAATACGAATTTGTCGATTCGTTTTTTAAATAGAAAGACCCGCGTTAAAATTTTATAGTTACCGTTTAAAATCAAGAGTGCATCTGGACTGTGGTCTGGCATAAATGCTCAAAAAGAAATTATACCTATACATGAGAAAAATATTCCTAACCGTACTTCCTGCTCTATTTTTAATGATCAGCTGTAATAAGACAATTTCAGAGTCTGACCTTAAAGACATAAATGGATATTGGGAAATCGAAAAGGCAGAAATGCCCGATGGAGAGATTAAAGAGTATAAAATCAATACGATCGTAGATTATTTCGAGATCGAAAATAATAAGGGATTTCGTCAGAAGGCAATGCCACAAGTTAATGGTGAGTATTTGACTAATGAAGTTCAGGAAAGTGTCGAACTAGTAGAAGTTGACGGTAAAATCATGATGAAGTATCATACTGATTTTGCCGATTGGCAAGAACAGTTGATTACGATCTCAAAAGACGAATTAGTTGTTCAGAACGAGCACGATATTAAATATTATTATAAACGTCCAATACCCTTTTCAAAAAAATAATGGCAAAGCGATTTAATGCAGATAAAAGATTAAGAGAAGAGAATTCGATTCAAGACGTTTTAAAGGTGATTATTAGAGGTAATAACCTCGAGGCAGGAATTGACAATATCGACGTAAGAGCCGCTTGGGTGAATCTTTTAGGGCCGGGTATCGCTAGTTATACGACTGATGTTTTTCTAAAACGCGAAACTTTGTATGTGGCGTTGACGTCTCCAGTAGTTCGAGAGGAATTATCTTATGGAAAGGAAAAGATCATCAGAATGATCAATGAAGAATTGAAAAAAGAAGTCGTAAAAGATTTGATATTGAGATAAAAAAAAACTTCTGATTTCTCAGAAGTTTTTTTTTGCTTAGTATTGGATTAGAATTGCTCTCTTCCTGCAAAGTGAAACGCTCCTTCGATAGCAGCATTTTCGTCACTGTCAGAACCGTGAACAGCATTCTCACCAATTGATTTAGCATATTTTTTACGGATAGTTCCCTCAGCTGCATCAGCAGGATTAGTTGCTCCGATTAATGTTCTAAAGTCTTCAACTGCGTTGTCTTTTTCTAAAATTGCCGCAACTATAGGGCCTCTTGACATGAATTCTACTAATTCACCATAGAAAGGTCTTTCGCTGTGAACTTCATAAAATTTTTGAGCATCAGCAACAGTAAGTTGTGTCAATTTTAATGCTACAATTTTAAAACCACCTTCTGTGATCATGTTTAAGATTCCTCCGATATGTCCTGCAGCTACTGCATCAGGCTTAATCATTGTAAATGTTCTGTTAGTTGCCATTTTTTTTAAATTTAATTGGGTACAAAAATAGTATTTTAACCGATTACTTTTACAGTTAGCACAAAAAAGCAATAAAAAAATAAATAGCTTTTTAGAGGTTGTAAAATAACGGTTAGTATGTCATATACTACAATTTACAAAATATGTTAGACATCTACAAATTATCGGCTTTTAACGAGCTGGTTTTTTGCGAGTGATCTTCTATTGAATGTCAAGCAGTCGTTTAGCCAAGTCAATCATTTCTGGATTTCCCGTATATTTTTTGCGTTCATCCGATAGTTTGACAACATCGATCCAATGCGCTCCCTCGGGAAAGGCTTGTTTCATTTTGATAACGATATTCATGGCCGGTAGACCGACATCATTGGTGAAATCAGTACCAATTCCAAAAGAAATACCGATCTTGCCTTTGCAGTATTGGGCAATTCTCTCTACTTTCTCCGGGTTTAAACCGTCGGAGAAAATTATGAATTTTGACAGCGGATTAATACCTAAACTCTGATAGTGTTTTATAGTTAAGTCTGCGAACTCCAATGGATCTCCACTGTCGTGACGCACTCCATCAAACAACTTGGCAAATTTTTTGTCAAACTGCTCAAAGAAAACAGCGCTGGTATAGGTGTCTGTTAAGGCAATGCCCAAATCACCGCGATAGGTGTCTACCCAGTGTTCCAGCCCCATCGAATTGGCCATTTTAAAACCGTATTTGGCTGCGTGAAACATAAACCACTCATGAGCATGGGTGCCTATGGGTTTGGTGTTGTATTTCATCGCTAGATGCACGTTACTGGTTCCTATAAAAGTGCCTTCACCATATTTCTTTAAAGTCGCCACAACCAAATCGTGTACTTCGTAGGAATGTCTTCTACGGGTTCCGAATTCAGCAATCGTAATACCGAGTTTACGGTAATTCTCGATTTTCTCTTTAGCATTCGCAATAACAAGCTCATCCAATTCTCGTTTTTCGGGTGACATCTTATAAAACAATTCACAAATGATAGACATCAAGGGTACTTCCCATAAGATGGTGCGATACCAATAACCGGACAACGTCACTTCTAGTTGGGAGCCCTCTTGCACAATATGTACTTCATTAGGATCATAACGGTATCCTTGAAGGAAATCCAAATAGGTCGGATCCAAATAAGGACAGGTTTTTTGAAGGTAGTTTTTTTCGGTTGGCGTTAGTTTTAAATGTGCCATTTCGGCTACCGCACTTTTTAGACGCTCGGCAAAACCAATCGGAAATTGATGTTCACCGCGGTTGATGAAAACATAAGAAGCCTTCGCATACGGAAATTTCTTGATGCTTGCATGTTGCATCGTAAACTTGTAAAAATCATTGTCTAAAATAGAGTGAATGATTCTATCTGAAGATGAATTCATAGAAGTGTAATTGATGATGATAAGATACGATTTTTTTTTGAAAAGCCCTTTTTTAAAAAAGCTAAATCAAGATGTCGCTTTCCAAATCGGATTTCTCGATGTCAAAACCAAATTCCAAACGATTCATCAATTCCAATACCAATTTCTTGTACCAGTTTTCAGATTTGGGATGTATGTATATCTTTTCGATTAATTCGTGTATGTCTACATGTATTTTGATACCGTCATTGACCGAAAGATTTAAGGGAGTAACGTCGGAGATCACGCGTATCTCCTTTTCGTATTGAAAGCTTTTTCGCTTAAATAAAAACGGAAAAAAGGAGTCGTCAAAGGGAATGTGTTCCTTTTTGTAATCGATATAATTGACTTCACCGATGAATTGTTGAACGCGATCTTCTGACTCTAAGGCTTTCTGCAAACGACCTAAGGTGGATTGAATAGCTAAACCTTCATTGTTTTTTGTAAAAATTTGCCACATGGCGAAGGATTCGTATTCGTTGATGTGCCAGCTACTGATCACCACATTTTTTCGATGCGATTTGTAAAAGTCCAAGAATTCAGGTTTATCAATAGCTATTTTTTTGATTTCCTCATAAGTCGGTTCACTGAATGTTCCCTCATATTGGTCCTCAAATTTGTCCGAACGAGACATAAACATTTTCTTTGCTAGTAATAGGTCTAGAAATTTAGACAAATCAATGTATTTCCAAATGATGGTATCTGGATCGTTTGGTAGAATAATGTTGCTGTTCGGTGTATACATTTATCTAATGTTGTTTTTCTAAGCTTTGTAAAGATACTAATTTGGAATAGGTTCCGTTTAGGTTGAGCAAAGCATCATGTGTTCCCTGTTCGATGATACGACCTTTTTGCATAACGACGATTAAGTCTGCTTTTTGAATCGTCGATAAACGGTGTGCAATAACGATGGATGTTCTGTTTTTCATCATGTTTTCAATCGCATCCTGAACCAGTTTTTCGCTTTCTGTATCCAAAGCAGAAGTAGCTTCGTCCAAAATCATTATTGGAGGGTTTTTTAATACAGCACGCGCGATGGATAAACGTTGTTTTTGTCCTCCCGATAACTTGTTTCCGGAATCTCCAATATTGGTGTCGACACCCAGAGGTAAATCCTTGACAAACTCATAAGCATTGGCTATTTTTAAAGCATCTATGATTTCTTCATCTGTGGCGTTTTCTTTACCGATTTTTAAGTTGTTTTTAATGGTATCGTTAAACAAGATGCTGTCTTGAGTAACCAGTCCAGTAAGTGCTCTTAGTGAATGCAGGTCCATATCTCGAAGATCGGTGCCATCAATGGTTATACTTCCCTTATTGATGTCCCAAAAACGCGTCAGTAGATTGGCAATGGTGCTCTTACCACTTCCAGATTGACCTACTAAAGCAACGGTTTGCCCTTTGGATATTTTTAAAGAGAAATCTTCCAAAACCGTCTCCTTTTCATATTGGAAACTGATGTTTTTAATATCGATATCGCTTTCAAAAGTAGTTTTGATGATCGCGTCTTTTTTGTTTTCAATCTGATTGGTCTCTTCCAATATCTCTAAGATACGTTCTGCTGCTGCATCACCTCGTTTTAAGCTGTACAAACCTTTTGAAATGGCTTTGGCAGGAGTAAGTATGTTGTAAGCCATGGCGATATATCCAATAAAGGCCGCTCCAGATAAGGTTTTGTCTACCAAAACCATCGTACCTCCAAACACCAATAATACGGCAATGGTTACGATTCCTAAAAACTCACTTAAAGGAGAAGAGAGGTTTTGACGATTTAATATTTTATTGTTTAAATGATAGAAACTCAAGGTAGAATCCTGAAACTTATCGTTAAATCTTTTTTCAGAATTAAATCCTTTGATCACTTTTAAACCCGCTAGAGATTCCTCGATCAACGATAAAAAATAACCCTGTTCTTCAGAGGCCTTTTGCGAGCTCTTTTTTAGGGTTTTACCCAATTTCGAAATGATGATACCCGATAGTGGAATAAAGATAAAAACGAAAAGAGTCAATTTAGTACTGATGGCAAACATGGCAATAATCGTAAAGAGTATCGTTAGAGGTTCGCGAATAATAATCTCGAGTATTGATAAAAAGGAATATTGAATTTCCAATACATCGGAAGTCATTCTAGAAATCACATCTCCTTTTCGTTTTTCAGAGAAAAAGGACAGCGGTAATTCGACCGTTTTTTTATACATCGCATTTCGGATGTCTTTTAAAACACCGTTTCGCAGGTAGGTGATAAAATACATCGCCCAATAATTACAAAGATTTTTCAGTAGAAATAAAGAGATGATTACCGAAACCATAACCATTAAGGTAGTCTGTGGTCCATATTCTACGGAATACGTAGTTATAAAGTATCCCATACTATCTTCAAAATAGGATTTGATACCCGCTAGGCCAGTATATACCGGTTTTTCGGTTACTTTTTGCGCTTCATCAAACAATACGTTCATCATCGGAATTAACGCGATAAACGAAAGCGCACTGAATAAGGCGTATAAAATATTAAAGAAAATATTCAAATACGCATACTGTTTATAAGGTTTCGCAAAGCGAAAAATCTTTCTAAAATATTCGTTCATTCTCGGGGGATCTCTGAGTTTATAGTATCTATGACAATTGCATATCTGCAATAATATCTTGAATTTTCTGTGTTAAAAAAGCTTCTGCATTTGCGATCTCGTCGGTGTGGTGAACAGGGGTGTGAACGCTAAAGTAAAATTTTATTTTAGGTTCAGTACCACTCGGTCTTGCACAAATCTTACTACCATCTTCGAGATAGTAAATCAAGACATTCGATTTCGGAATGGCAAGATTTTCCTCTTCGCCAGTGAATAAATTGGTGGCTTTACCACTTTGGTAATCCTCTATAAAGATCACGCGCTCGCCATTGATCTCCTTTAATGGATTTAAACGCAAGTCACTCATCATCTGTTTAATCTCTTGAGCACCGTCTATTCCCTTTTTTGTTATTGAAATCAAATGCTCTTTAAAATATCCAAAATCAACATATAGATTTTGTAACTCTTGATAAAGCGAACTTCCGGCAGCCTTCGCAATTGCGGCAATTTCACAAACCAATAGGGTAGAGGCTACTGCATCTTTATCGCGCACGGCATCGCCAACCATATAACCAAAACTCTCTTCTCCGCCGCCGATGAATTGCTGTTCTGGAAAGTCGCGAATCATTTTAGCGATCCATTTAAACCCGGTTAGACCTACTTTGCATTCGACTTGATAAGCCGAAGCCAACTCCAACATCATTGGAGTAGATACTATAGTTGATCCGATAAATTCATTACCGGTTAATTTATTGTTTTGTTTCCACTGCTCCAACAAAAATGCAGTCATGATCACCATGGTTTGGTTACCATTTAGTAAAACCATCTTTCCATCAGTATTGCGCACAGCAACACCAAGTCTGTCTGAATCGGGGTCAGTTCCTATAACGATATCCGCCTGAATCTCATCAGCCAGTTGTAAGGCCATAGCTAAAGCTTCGGGTTCTTCTGGATTGGGTGATTTTACGGTGGGGAAGTCGCCATCTGGTATGGCTTGTTCCTTGACAATGTGAAGATCGGTATATCCTGCCTGTAGTAAAACAGTCGGAGTTATGGTGATAGATGTTCCGTGTAATGAGGTGAAAACCACCTTTAAATCTATTTTAGCTTTCTCTGGTGTATGGAAACTCGCGTTTTCTATACTTGATTTGATAAAAGCTTGGTCCACTTCGCGATCGATGTATTCAATCAACGACTCCTTAGGAGTAAATTGAATCGCATCATAAGTAAGGCTCTCTATTTCAGCGATGATTTCACCATCTTGTGGTGGCACTAATTGACCTCCATCTTCCCAGTAAACTTTATAACCGTTGTATTCTGGTGGATTATGAGAAGCGGTTAAAACAATACCTGCCTTGCAGCCCAAATATTTTACAGCAAACGATAGCTCTGGAGTAGGGCGTAATTCTGAAAACAGATAAACGTGAATACCATTGGCACTAAAAACATCGGCTACCACCTTAGCTAAAGATTGGCTGTTATGACGGCAGTCAAAAGCTATGGCAACTTTAATCGTTTCGTTGGGAAAAGATTTTTTAAGGTAGTTGGATAAGCCCTGAGTGTTTTTTCCCAAGGTATAACGATTGATTCTATTGGTTCCTACTCCCATGATGCCGCGCATCCCACCCGTTCCAAACTCGAGGTTTTTATAAAAACTCTCCTGCAGGTCTTCTGGTGATGCTGTAATCATGGCTTTGACTTGACGTTGAGTGTCTTCATCAAAAACGGGTGTTAACCAGGCGTTAGCTTGGTCTAATAAAGTTTGATCTAACTGCATAATCTTATGTTTTATCTATTACAACTTTGTTGTAGCTGCAATTTTATATCTTTTTTCTTCATTTTTAGTTCTCAAAATAATCTCTCCCAAGAAACCGGCTAAGAAAAATTGAGTTCCAATAATCATGGTCGCTAAGGCTATATAGAACCAAGGATCCTCGGTTACCAAGATAGCTGCCTCATTGTGATAGAGTTTTATCAGTTTCTTTACGCCAATATACAGGGCAGAGGCAAAACCTATAAAAAACATCATAACTCCTAAAGCACCAAATAAATGCATTGGCCGTTTACCAAATTTAGAGATAAACCAAATGGTAATCAAATCTAAAAAGCCGTTGATAAAACGCTCCATACCAAACTTGGTGGTTCCATATTTTCGAGCCTGGTGAATGACAACTTTTTCACCGATACGGTCATAACCAGCATTTTTTGCTAGTACGGGTATATAGCGATGCATCTCTCCCGAAACCTCAATGTCCTTGATGACCGCCTTTTTGTAGGCCTTTAAACCGCAATTAAAATCGTTGAGTTTTACGCCTGAAGTCTTTCTAGCAGACCAATTGAACAGTTTAGAAGGCAAGTTTTTGGATAATACCGAATCATATCGTTTCTTTTTCCAACCCGATACCAAATCATAATTCTCTTGCGTAATCATTTGATAAAGACCAGGGATTTCCTCTGGGCTATCTTGTAAATCGGCATCCATCGTAATGACAACCTCACCATTTGCTTGAGCAAACCCAGCGTGTAAAGCCTGAGACTTTCCATAATTCTTTAAAAAACGGAGGCCTTTAACCTCTTGGTGTGTCTCGGCCAATGCAGTGATTATGTCCCATGAATGATCCTTGCTACCGTCATCTATAAATAGAATTTCATAGGAATATCCGTTCTGATCCATTACTTTTTTGATCCATGTATGAAGTTCTGGAAGTGATTCCGCTTCATTGAGTAAAGGAATTATAAGAGAAATATCCATAGTTTAACGGGTAGGTTCATTTTGATTTCTAAATACCAAAGCAATAAGCATTCCTCCAACGGAATACAAAAGCGTTTTCCACGCAAATGACTTAATCAAATTACCTAAATTAAAATTATCGGCTTCGCGAATCTGCTCTATGGTTTTATTTAAGGTCTCCGTTTCTACACCAAGACTCGTCATGTTTTTTTGAGTAAATGCGATGGTCAATTCTTTGATGGTCTCCTTGGCGGATGGATCAACTAAATTAAACAATAAATACGTAATCACGATATGTGCCAAAAGTCCCATAACGATCGTAATAAAATACGATGTAAATGCATCTTTAAATGTAATATATCCGTTGAGTTTCTTCTTTGCCCAAAATAAGGCTACAACACCTATACCTAAGGAAACAAAAATGCTGGCAAACCCGATTGGTATGCTGACAAATAAGTTTTGATTGAAAAAGAACATAAGGAGCGTAGTAACGATATAATAGGCGGATAAAATTGCACCAAATTGCAGGCCATTTTTCTTGATGACGTCGTTCATGAGATCGGTTTGTATATATATAAGGTACAAATATAGGAATTTTGCTAAAGACTAATTTTAAAAAAAGACAAACAAACAATAAAAAAATGATCGGAAAGTTTGATAATTGAAATTTAGTTGTAAATTTGCAAACTGATAACAAAAAGTAGTACAAATAAAAAAAGCTGTGGAGCCTTTATACCTTTCTACGAAAATTGGAAAGCTTCGAAAGTCAAAATAGCCAATTAATAAAAGATTTACATCATGAAAAAAGGTATTCACCCAGAGAATTACAGATTAGTAGCATTTAAGGATATGTCAAATGAAGACGTATTTATCACCAAATCAACCGTTGATACAAAAGAAACTCTTGAAGTTGATGGCGTTGTTTACCCAGTATTCAAAATGGAGATTTCTAGAACATCTCACCCTTTTTACACAGGTAAATCTAAACTTATCGATACTGCAGGACGTATTGATAAATTCAAAACGAAATACGCAAAATTCTCTAAATAATTCTAGAGATTTTTTACATACTAAAGCCTTCCTTCGGGGAGGCTTTTTTTTTGCTTTTTTGGCAATCCCTACGGGCCGGGCTGTCCGTTTTATCTTTTGTTGCGCTTCGCTCCACAAAAGGATATCACTGCCATCCCTATTGCAAATTAATTGGTAAAAGAAAATCCTGTTGGCTTTAGAAAAAGTCGGTAAACTTACTTTTTTTAATCAGGAATGCTTTAACTTTGAGTTTATAAATGAATTATTGAGATGAACTACATACTTTTTGACGGATCTGTTCGCGAGGCTTTGTTGCCGTTTACGTTTACGCGACCTGTAGCCGATATTCGCGTTGGCATTTTGACCATACGTGAAAAGTGGGAAAAACACTTGGGTTATACCACTACTACAGTTACAGAAGAATACTTGAGCGATAAATTTCCCATGGTGGAAATGGAAGACAATGTGATGATCAATGCTTCGTTCTTGCCGAACCCTATTTTGATTGAAATGGTTCAAGCTTTAGAACCGCTTCAAGCTATTTTTTATCAAGAGGAAATAGTGGCTTTTTATACACAGGATTCTCAAGATGAAATTGATTTTGATCAATACGAAGCTATAAACTATACCGGTGATTTGATGCAAATCGCAAATAAGTGGGATATTTTTATGAAAAATGACCAAGCTATTCGCGAAGATTTTGAATTTCTAACTGAAGATCGAATATCTGAGCCGATACCATCAAGCGTAAATGCTATAGGACATCAAGATATCTTTATTGAAGAAGGCGCTAAATTGGAGTTTGTAACGCTAAATGCGACTACGGGTCCTATTTATATAGGTAAGGATTCTGAAATTATGGAGGGATCTATTATTCGGGGACCGTTTGCTTTATGCGAGGAAGCGCAGGTTAAGATGGGGACCAAGATCTATGGTGCTACCACTGTCGGGCCACATTGTAGAGTAGGAGGAGAAGTCAGCAATGCGGTTTTATTTGGTTACTCAAACAAAGGTCATGACGGATTTTTGGGTAATGCCGTAATCGGTGAATGGTGTAATTTAGGTGCAGATACCAACAATTCCAATTTGAAAAACAATTACGGAACGGTTAAGTTGTGGAATTACGAACAGCATGATTACGAAGATACCGGACTGCAATTTTGTGGGTTGATGATGGGGGATCACAGTAAATGTGGTATCAATACCATGTTTAATACTGGAACTGTCGTTGGAGTTTCCGCCAGTGTTTTTGGTGCAGGCTTTCCAAAGACATTTATTCCGAGTTTCACTTGGGGTGGCTGTGACAACAGTACGGTTTACGAGTTAGAAAAAACATTGGAAACCATGAAAGTAGTTATGGATAGACGCCATGTTGAATTAAGCGTTGAGGATATTCAGATTATCAAACACATTTTTGAGGAAACGAAATTGTAAATTTTATAAGTATACTATTTAAAAAGGGCTGTTTTACATCGTGAAGCAGCCCTTTTTGTTACAGCTTTTTGACGGCGTTTTTTAGATCAAGAAAAACGAATCTTTACAGAAAATCACCTCATACTAGCCTTTGAATTTTGGACTACAACATACTCATTCGTATAAAAAACAGTTTTTTTTAAATTTTAAAAAACGATATACAGCCTTAGATAGCCTCTATTTCGTTTTTTTTATGCTTATAAAATTAGCGATAGGAAACCGTAGAAGGTTTGCCGTAATTAAAATTCGGTAGACTGAAATTGTGATTTCTAAGGACGTTGGTTTTGATTACACTACCATCTCTGTCGGGCATAGAGGGGTAATAGGCCAAAGAAAGTTGAATACTGCTAAATACCAAATAGTCATTATTGATGACAACTCCTATACCAATTTTGGTATAGAGATCTTTTTGTAAAAAGCGGTTATTTTCATCGCCCAACATACCGAGCTCTACGTTGAAATACGGGTTAAAACGAAAACCGTTCCAGTTGGTAGGAGCATAAGATTGAATTTGATACGATAACATGGCCCTTTTGGTACCTCGCAATTTTTCGGCATTGAAACCTTCTATACCGGTTGTGGAATCGATTCGCAATTCATCACCGACGTGTTGGAGGCGATTGTATCCCATGATAAGTTGTGGACGAATAAAGTGACGAAAACGCCAATCACCCCAGTTCATGAGTTTGGTGAAATAGGTGACCTCAATTTTAAAGGCGCTCTGTTCTGGGTTCTTGCCGAAAAAATAACTTCCCCATTCAATATTTGTCGAAAAATAACCATAACGCGTATACTTGCCCAAGGCAAATTTAGCACCAAAATACGATCGGCGTTTACCGTAGATTTCTTGTAGTCCACCAGTTATGGCAAATAATTTACCGACCTGTACGTCTTCAATAATATCGTAGTTATAAATGAATTTATCCTGTACATAATTGACCGAACTGATTCCCACTGAAGCCAAATATAGACGTTGGTTGGAATAGAAGGCTAAGGTGTCGTATTCATAAGTCGGTCTTTCCGTATATTTTTGTCTAAAGTAACGGAAGGAGGTGACCAAATTGGTGATTTCGTTTTCAGGACCGAATTTCTTGGATACGGGAATGGAATATCCAGCCCAAAAATCCTTGATGTTGTATTTGAAATTCTGCATGCTGTATTTCATCGTTGCATCAGGTAGGGAATCCCTATAGAAGCGTTGATAAAATTGGGCACCACCAGCCCATTTGGCATAGGGAGAGTAGAAAGGACGTTCTATATTCCAGCTCTTAATGTAATTTTCTTCTAAATCGCTATCGTAATATAGATTTGTAGATACAAAGGTATTGGATATGTTATTAATGCGGTATTGTGTATTGTAGGCTTTCTTGTTTTCGTTGAAACGCATTTTGTATTGATTTGAGAATTCATGCCCAAATCCACCAAAATTACGATCAATCAATTGAATTCTTCCCGTAGAACTCGACAGGGATCCGGTTGGATAAATACTCCAGGAATCCAAAACTCGTATAGATACATCTACAGAATCTGGGCTATTGGCAATCGGGATCGGGCGAATTAATACCCGTCTTACGTATCGTTGGGTACGAATGATACGTTCAGATTCTTTGATTACCAGAGAATCGAAGCGTTGGTTTTTTTTAAAAATCAACAAGTTTCGTATGGTGAAGCTTTTGGTCTTAAGATGCAGGCGGTTTCCGAGGGTCTCAATTTTTTTAGACGGCGTTCTCGAACTATCTGATTCAGATAGCCCGAAAGGATCTAAGGTTGTGATATTTATATTACGTATAATTTTCCCTTGGCCTAATTCTAAGTTGCGATCAACCTCTATTTCGGGTATGTTGGATTTAGTATTCTTCTTGTTTTTTCTAAAAATTAATTTATGCACAAATTTGGTGACTTTTCTCTTTTTAGAGTAATCTTCTATGTTCTCAAAAACCTTTGTCGAATCCTTAACGACTACAGGTGTTTGTGCGAAAACCGTATTGGAGGTTAGCCAGATAAAAAAGAAAATAAAGAGAAGTTTTTTCGGCATTATTTGTTTTTAAAAAAAGAAAGGTATAAAAAATAATGTTCTCTTATAAAGATTTTTTGATGATCCCGCCTTTTTGTACCCGGTTGATAAACGATGCGAGGGTACTGCATTCTAGGTGTTGATCTCTAAATCTTTGATATACTCCTCATACTCATAGAAGAACAATTCAAAAGCGCCCATATGCTCATTAAAGAAATCAAATATCGTATCCCATGTTTTTCGATTATTAATACTCACTTGATCGATTTGTACCCATATCCGACTGATTAATTTACCGTTTTCTAGATAAAACTCCCGTTCAAATATTGCTTCAGCTAAATATTCTTCTAATAGAATTGTCTTTAGCGATTCTATTTTTTCAAAATAGATGATTCGCTTCTCTGGATCTCGCGGTTCTATATCTAAAAGAATTTGAGCTTTCTTGGAGTCTGCAAA
This sequence comes from Flavobacteriaceae bacterium UBA1682, assembly GCA_002320285.1. Lineage (GTDB taxonomy): Bacteria > Bacteroidota > Bacteroidia > Flavobacteriales > Flavobacteriaceae > Flavobacterium. The sequence goes on from DCKE01000002.1 coordinate 23,980, forward strand.
AAACTTAAACGAGAAATCTTTGATTTTAGTATGGTGCAATAACCATTTTCTAGGGTATTTATCGGCAAAGGCAATCCAGAATTCTTTTCTTAGTTGTTGAGCTTCTTCTTTAGTAAACATGGTTTGGAATCAATTTATTTTAACTATATTTATAGTAGGTTTTTTTTTAAAATCAATGAATTATGGATTACGATCAATTTATAAAAGTCATCCCAGCTATTAAAGCCCAGCCATTATTTGCACTGAAAGCACATATCAAAATGGCTCCATTAGAACGAATAAAATACTTAGAAACGGAAGATTACAAAATGTATAACCCAAAAAAATCAGCTGTGCTGATGTTGTTATACCCCAAAGATAATAAAACCAATCTATTATTGATTGAAAGAGCGGAATATCCGGGGATACATTCCTCTCAAATTGCATTTCCTGGAGGGAAAAAAGATTTTACAGATCAAAACCTTACACAAACAGCACTGCGGGAAACCTGGGAGGAAGTCGGTATATCGAAAGACAAGATAGAGATTATAAAACCTTTTTCAGAAATATATATTCCCCCGAGTAATTTCATCGTATCGCCATTCCTTGGTTTTGCTACAACGAATTTAGAATTTGTTTTACAGCCTAAAGAAGTTGCTCAGATTATTGAAATGCCTTTAGATGATCTATTAGATGACGGTATTATAGAACATGTAAGGATGAACACCAGTTATGCTGTAGATATTGATGTCCCGGCGTATTTGATTGAAAAGCATATCGTTTGGGGCGCCACAGCTATGATGTTAAGTGAGTTAAAAGAAACGTTGAGAAAAGTGCTGTTTTAATTCAAATTTCCTAATTTAGCCCAGATTTTAAAACAACACATGAAGATATTCAAACGAAATCCATTCGGGCACCTTCTTTTCTTAAAGAAAATACTAATTCGTGTTTTTGGATTTTTGACGCATCGACGTTTTAGAGGTTTCAACGATTTGAAAATCGATGGCTCAGAGGTCATTAAAAGTCTACCAGACAATAATGTATTATTTATTTCAAACCATCAAACTTATTTTGCTGATGTGGTGGCGATGTTTCACGTTTTCAATGCGAGCTTAAAAGGTCGTGTCGATTCTATAAAAAACATATTTTATATCTGGAATCCGAAGTTAAACATTTACTACGTAGGAGCAAAAGAAACGATGAAGTCGGGTATTTTACCGCGCATTTTGGCTTATATGGGGGCGATTACCGTGGAGCGAACTTGGCGTGCCAAGGGAGTAGATATTGAAGATAAAAAAGCGGTGAATCCAAACGATATCGAGAATATCAAAATCGCTTTAGACGACGGCTGGGTAATTACTTTTCCACAGGGAACTACCTCCTCTTTTAAACCGGTACGTAAAGGAACCGCACATATTATAAAACAACACCGCCCGATAGTGGTACCGATTGTTATTGATGGTTTTCGTAGATCTTTTGATCGAAAGGGACTCTATCTCAAGAAAAAAGGGATTTTGCAATCGATGGTTATTAAAGAGCCGTTAGATATTGATTACGATAATGACACCATAGAACAAATAGTTGAAAAAATTGAATATGCTATCGAGCAACATCCTTCCTTTTTAAAGGTTTTACCAGCAGAGGTTTTGGAAGAAGAAGAAAAACTAAATCAAAAACGACGTTGGTCCGCTGACTAATGCAGGGGAAGCTTTTGAATGAAGTGGATAAAACAAAAAAAGTTCGTCATTGACGAACTTTTTTTGTCTTATACTTTGGCTGTTTTAGATCGCTTCAACGATGCGAGCAAAATCATCTGCTACTAAAGCTGCTCCGCCGATTAGGCCTCCATCTACGTCTATCTGAGAGAAAATTTCCTTAGCATTAGCTGCTTTGACACTTCCTCCGTATAAGATTGAAATATTTTCTGCAACGGATTCATCGTATTTTCTAGCGATTTGATTGCGGATATAGGCATGCATTTCTTGTACTTGTTCTGGAGTTGCGGTTTCTCCTGTACCTATGGCCCAAACCGGCTCATAAGCAAGGACGAGTTGCTCCCAATTCTCTTTTTTTAAGTGAAATAAACCGTCTGTCAACTGATTGAATATCACGTTGAAATGCTGTTTCGTCTGACGATCTTTTAATTCTTCACCGATACAGAAAATCACACGCATTTCGTGTTTCATCGCTGTATTGACTTTGTCTGCAAGTACAGCATTGGTTTCATTAAAGTAATGTCTTCTTTCAGAGTGACCTAATATAACGGTATTCACGCCTATACTGGTTAACATGCTAGCAGATATTTCACCGGTAAAAGCACCACCTTCTGCTTGATGCATATTTTGAGCGGCTACTCCAATATTGGTGTATTCGAGGTGCTGTGCGGCCGATGAAAGGTTGGTAAACGCTGGCGCAACAATGATTTCTACTTCTTTATCGGTTGGAAGTTTCTCTATCAATTCATTCAGTAAATCTTCTGTTTCTAATGCGTTTTTATGCATTTTCCAGTTTCCAGCAACGATGGAGTGTCTCATGTTATTTTAATTTTTTTAATACTGTAATTAGTTCGTGTGCATCGGCTTCAATAGCTTTAAATAGTGCTATTTTTCCCGTTTTATCAACAACGATATAACGGGGAATCCAATCTAGTGTAATAGCTTTACCAAAATTCCCTTTCATTCCGTCTGTGATGAAATAATGGTCTCCCTGGAGGTTGTATTTTTCAATGGATTCTTTCCATGTTTGTTGGGTTTTATCAGCTGATAAAAACACATAATCAACATCGGGAAATTGTTTTTGCAATTCGGCTAAACTGGGGAAGCCTTTAATGCAATCGGGACACCAAGATGCCCATACGTCTATGACGATGGTGCTGCCTTCGTGTCTTTTAAGGATTTCATTAAAGCTGATAGCTTTGTCATCTAGGCCCACGAGTTTTTCGTTTAGCGCTTGTTTGGAAAACTCATTGTCTTCTTGCTTAGAAGTACAAGATAGCATTGCGGTGACCGCAATGAATAGTAAAATGATCTTTCTCATATAAGTGTATTTATTGTTTTAACTTAACCTTGGGGTCTAAATAGGCATAGATCAAATCTACTAAAATCGTAATGAATACGAAAGTAATTGCTATAATAAGAACAGATCCCATTATTACGGGTAGATCTAACGTATTTAATGCTTCGACGATTTCCTTGCCCAAACCATTCCATCCAAAAATATATTCTACAAATACGGCTCCTGCAAGCATAGAGGCAAACCATCCTGATATCGCGGTGATAACTGGGTTTAATGCGTTTTTCAGGGCGTGTTTATAAACAATCCGTGTGGTTGATAATCCTTTTGCTTTCGCGGTTCTTATATAATCTTGATTTAATACTTCCAATAGCGCATTACGCATTAACTGAATGACTACTGCCAAGGGACGAATTCCCAGTACAATTGCGGGTAATATACTGTTTTTGAGTTGAAGTACTTTTCCATTTCCAAAATCATCTACTTCATACAGATTACCGGTCATATTGAGATGTGTCCAATCGTGTAATAAAAATCCAAAAATCCACGCAAAGAGTATTGCACTGAAAAAGGAAGGGATACTCATGCCGAAAGTGCTAAAGATTGCAATGCTTTTATCTAGCCAGCTATCCTTGTTTAATGCGGAAAATATTCCGAGTATGATACCTACAAACAATGCGATGCCAATCGCAAAAACTGCAAGAAAAACGGTGTTTGGAAGTGTCTCGGCAATAATGGTACTGACCTTTTTGCCGTTTTTTTGAAAGCTTTCACGTAAATAAGGCTTCTTTAATACAATTTGAAATTGTTGAAAAGAAACTATGGGCGCTTCCTGATACTTTCCGGGACTACAAAAAGTGTAGTCATCTGACTGCATGCTGTGGAAAGACAGCGGGGATAAATCGTTTAGATAATATAAATACTGTTTAGAGAGCGGTTGATCAAATCCGTACTTTTTCTTTACAGTGGCGAGTTGAGTAGAGTTTTCATTTTGATCTAACATCATCCTTGCCGGGTCTCCCGGCAGGATGTTGAATAAAAAGAAAACCATAGTCACTACTCCAAAAAGAGTAAAAAACGCATAGAATAGTTTATTGAAAAAATAAGATATCAAAGTCTACTAATTTATTTTAAGTGGACTGTGGACGCATCTTTCCAGTGTTTTTTCTCTGTGATCGTTCCATTCTCAAGAACTACAATACTAGGATTTCCTCTTTCAATGGTTTTTAAAGTAGTTCCATCACAAGTATAATAATCAAACGGTAGTTGATATTTTTTAATGACAGCATTAGTCTCTTCGGTACTAGATGCAGTCATTCCAATAACCTTATATCCTTTTGCAGTTGCTTGCTTGGCAAAATCACCTAACATTTCCAAACCTTTTTCATCCGCTCGAGAAAGGTTATAACTAATTAACATGATCAGTTTGGGTTCGGACATCATAGCCTCCAAATAACTTTCTCCATCTTTATCAATCGTAAAATCGTGAATAGGAGGTAAGAATCCTTGTGTAATCAATTTATCTTCCCGACTGATGAATTCAGCATCTGCAGGTAAGTTGCCCAATTCTTTGTCTGTGAAACGTTTTTCCTCTCCGTTAATGCGGTATAAAAAGCTCATTTCATAAACAGATTTTGGTGCACCTTCAGGAATTTCCATTCCCTTCATGATGTTTGTTCCGACTTTATAAACTCTAAAGTCTTTTAAAGGTAAGTGATTAAGTACCCAATATCCCATAAAAGAGCACAACAATAATGTAGCTAACAATATAATAGCTGAAATCTTGCAGTTAAATAATGGGCGTATATATTTCTGGTTTATGATGATGATTAAAATCAACACCAGTAAAACAACATCTTTGGTGAAGGAGCTCCAAGGAGTAAGTGGTATAGCGTCTCCGAAACAACCACAATCGGTTACTTTATTAAAGTAAGCGGAATAAAAAGTCAAAAACGTAAAAAACAAGATCATTAAAAACAAAAAACTTAAAGTAAGTTTTTTCTTAAATCCTAGTAATAGGGCTACACCCAGTAAAACTTCTGCGATTACGAGTATTACTGCTAAGGCCAAAGCGTGAGGTTCAAAGAATGGAAGATTGAGGACACTCTCGGAGAAATATTCTTCTAGTTTAAAGGAAAACCCCATGGGGTCGTTCAATTTTACCAAACCAGAGATGATGAATAAAACGCCAACGAGAAGTCGAGAAAGTTGTGTAATTATTTTCATAGTTAGATTGTTTTGTTGATTGATTGCATATATAATAGTTCTTTATAGCGAGATAAGCGAGCCGTTCAGTTGAATTTACTCTTGTTATGGAAAATCCATTAGTATTAAAGCGAAAACAGCATAATTGATCATATCCTGATAATTGGCGTCAATTCCTTCTGAAACCAATGTTTTTCCGAAGTTGTCTTCAATTTGTTTTACGCGAAGTAATTTTTGTAAAATGATATCGGTTAAAGAGCTCACACGCATATCGCGCCAGGCTTCTCCATAATCGTGATTTTTATTTTCCATCAAAGCTTTGGTTGCGGCGATTTGCTGATCGTACAGCTGTAGTGCTTCATCAAAATTTAGGTCGGGTTGATTTACCACCCCTTTTTCCAATTGTATCAAGGCCATAATACAATAATTAATAATCCCGATGAATTCAGAGGTTTCATCTTCGTTTACACGTCTTTCGACATTGTTTTGTAAGCTTCTAATGCGCTGCGCTTTAATGAATATTTGATCCGTTAAAGAGGGCAGACGTAGGATTCTCCAAGCACAGCCATAATCCTTCATTTTTTTTTGAAAAAGATCGCGACAGACAGTAATTACTTGGTCAAATTGATTAGAAGTCGTATTCATTTAGAGTATATTTGTATGATAATTGGGTCAAAAATAGGAATAAAGTCGGCTATTTAAAATTTAAAAAGTGAATTTTGGCTCCTTAGAATGGTAAAAATACAATATAGAAATAAAAATGACTATTAATTGTCAAGGAAACTTAGTAGATATTTCTTCTCCACGTGTGATGGGGATTTTAAATAGTACCCCAAATTCTTTTTACGATGGTGGAAAATACCGCAGTGATTTAGAGTTTCTAGGACAGGCGGAAAAGATGTTAGATCAAGGCGCTTCGTTTATTGATATCGGAGCTTACTCATCCAAGCCCGATGCAGATTGGGTTTCAGAGGAAGAAGAGTTGCAACGCATACTGCCGGTTGTCAATCTGATTTTAAAGGAGTTTCCCAATACGCTTATTTCGATTGATACTTTTAGAAGTGAAGTAGCCAAGAGAGCTGTAGAACAAGGGGCTGTGATGATAAATGATATTTCTGCGGGTTTGCTTGATCCACAAATGTTGGAAGTAGTAGGACGGCTCAAGGTTCCGTATATCATGATGCACATGCGTGGAACTCCGAAAACCATGACCAAGTTGACAGATTATAAGGATATCGTTTTGGAAATGAATTTTTATTTCTCAGAACGAATTGCTGCTGCCAAAAGTTTTGGAATAAAAGATATTATTTTAGATCCGGGTTATGGTTTTGCCAAAACAACGGCGCAAAATTATGAAGTACTGCAAAAGCAAGAATTGTTTAAGTTTTTTGAATTGCCACTTTTGGTCGGTGTTTCAAGAAAATCGATGATTTATAAACTTTTGGAAATAGAGGCTCGGGAAGCTTTAAATGGAACGTCGGTAGTCAATACCATTGCTTTAACTAAAGGGGCAAATATTTTAAGAGTGCACGATGTAAAAGAGGCTGTTGAAGTCATTGCAATAGTCAAACAACTATTATAGAAATCAGATTGGGTATTTTTGTATACTGTAAAATATAAACGTTTAAAATAATTAGAAATGAAAAAAATAGTTTTAATCGCATTCGTGTTTTTCGGACTTGTTTCTTGTTCTAAAAAAGAAATGAATTTAAGTCGTCATAATGTGACTGTTCTTGGGGAGATCACAGATCATTCTCCAATTTATTTTTCCAAAGAGAAAGATAGTAATGCTGTTTCTGTTAATCGCACCAATGCCGTAGGGGGAACGAATTGGGTTTTTTCTATTCAACGCGATCTCAATGCTAAAATGGTACTGGAAGAAGTTCAGAAACTAAAAGATAAAAAATATGCAGAAAAGGCTCATAGTGATGATAAGGAGGTTTTCTTTTCTTACGCAGATACCTTGCATAAAAATTTAGCTTTTTTTCCATTTCAATATATCGATTACGAATTTAAAAGACCTCAAAGCACCGAAAATGTATTGTATTTTAACGGGTCTAATCATTTGTTTTTACAAGATGAGCAAGTGCAGTGGGATGAATTAGAGCAGCGTAGTGCTTCTTTACCCATAATACATTTGTGTTTTAGTGCGACCTTAACTTTTGAGGAGTATTTGCAAAATAGGATTCGAGTGGAACAAAATGATGGTTTGAATCAAAAATTGGATTCTATCGATCGAATCTATTGATGATGGTAGGGTTCGTTGCGTAATATCGTAAAACCTCTATATAATTGTTCAATAAAGAATAGACGAATCATTTGATGCGAAAAAGTCATCGAAGAAAGAGAGATTTTACCCTTGGCCTGTTGGTATACTTCCTCTGAGAAACCGTAGGGTCCTCCAATCACGTATACCAGGGTTTTGATGCCGGAATTCATTTTCTTTTGCAATTCTGCCGAAAATCCTATGCTTGAAAAGGATTTTCCGTTTTCATCTAGTAAAATTAAATGATCAGTGGCAGATAATTTGGATAAAATTAGCGCTCCTTCTTTTTGCTTCTGGCTGCTTTCAGAAAGATTTTTTACGTTTTTGATATCTGGGATAACTTCCAATTCAAATTTGATATAAAAATTTAAGCGTTTGTTGTAGTCTTCTATCAGTGTCTGAAGTGCTGACTGATCAGTTTTGCCTATAGTGATGAGTTTGATATTCACTTTTTTTTTGCAAAAGTAAATTTTTTGGTTGTTATCTTTATATATGTACGGGTGTTTTTTTTAAAAACGTAAAACGTAAAACGTAAATCGTGATTCGTGATTCGTCTGCTAGTGTTGATTTCTCACTCCTCATATATAGGTGGCTTTTCATAAACTCAAACCCTCGAATCCCGACTTTCGAATCCCGAGCTAGTCACTGATCACTGATTACTGTTTACTTGTATTATCGGCTTTTCATAAACTCAAACCCTCGACTCCCGACTTTCGACTTTCGACTTTCGACTTTCGAATCCCGAGCTAGTCACTGATCACTGTTTACTGATCACTGTTTACTGATCACTGTTTACTGATCACTAAAACAATCAGCTTTTCATCTACGATAACCTTCGACTCGCGAATCCCGACTTTCGAATCCCGAACTAGTCACTGATCACTAAAACAATCAGCTTTTCATCTACGATACCCTTCGACTCCCGAATCCCGACTTTCGAATCCCGAGCGTGTCACTGATCACTGATCACTGATTACTGATCACTAAAACAATCGGCTTTTCAACTACCATACCCTTCGACTCCCGACTCTCGAATCCCGACTCCCGACTCCCGACTCCCGACTCCCGAACACGACTCCCGAATCCCGAACCAGTCACTGATCACTGATTACTGATCACTAAAACAATCGGCTTTTCATAAACTCAAACCCTCGACTCCCGAATCTCGAATCTCGAATCTCGAATCCCGAATCTCGAATCCCGAAAAAATGTAAAGTTACGGTTACCAGCGTGTTAAGAAAAGCGTGTAAAAAAGTTCCAAAATAAAAGAACAAAAGATTAGGAAAGCTAGAAAAAAGCCCTAC
>DCKE01000014.1 GCA_002320285.1 Flavobacteriaceae bacterium UBA1682
AAGCCGATAATACAAGTAAACAGTAATCAGTAATCAGTGACTAGCTCGGGAATCGAAATTCGGGATTCGGGAGTCGAGGGTTTGAGTTTATGAAAAGCCGATTGTTTTAGTGATCAGCAATCAGTAATCAGTGACTAGTTCGGGAATCGAAAGTCGGGATTCGGGAGTCGAGGGTTTGAGTTTATGAAAAGTCGATAATACAAGTAAACAGTAATCAGTATTCAGTGACTAGCTCGGGAATCGAAAGTCAGGATTCGGGAGTCGAAGCTTATCGTAGATGAAAACTCGATTATAGAAGTAATCAGTGACTAGTTCGGGAATCGAAAGTCGAGATTCGGGAGTCGAAGGTTATCGTAGATGAAAAGGCGATTGTTATAGTGATCAGTGACTGGTTCGGGATTCGAAAGTCGAGATTCGGGATTCGAGGATTGTCGTAGATGAAAAACCACCTATATATAAGGAACGAGAAATTCACAATAACCGACGAATTACGACTCACGAATTACGACTCACGATTTACGATAACTTTAATCAAAACGCATCGCTTTGACTGGGGTTATTTTGGTAATCAAATAAGATGGAATCAATAACACCACCAAACAGATCACAACAACACCTCCATTTAACCACAATACATCGGTAAAACGAAGTAAAACGGGAGCTTCTTTGACATAATACAAATTAGGATCCAACTTAATCAATCCGAAGTATTGCTGTATCAAAAGGAGTCCTATACCAAAGAGGTTACCCCAAAACAATCCTATAGCTATAAGGTAAGCCGAATTATAAAGAAAAATTTTACGAATCACCCAATTATTAGCCCCTAAAGCCTTTAAGATACCTATCATTTGTGTACGTTCCAAAATCAACACCAACAAAGCTACAATCATATTAATTGACGCAACAATAACCATGATCACTAAAATAACAGCAATATTAAAATCAAACATCGCTATCCAATTAAATATGTTACCATATTTCTCTACTATAGTCTGACTATTTAAGGTAGAAGGCAACTCTTCGTAAATAGCCATCCCCTTCTCCTCAATTTTATCAAAGTCCTCTAATACCACTTCAAACCCACCCACTTCATCAGCCTTCCATCGATTTAGACGTTGTACCTGTCGTAAGTCGCCTATCACAAAATTGGAATCAAATTCCTGCAATCCTGAATTGTAGATCCCGACGATTTGAAATTGTCGGACATTGGGCAGCTTGTTTCCGGTTTCCTTTATAAAATGCGTGGTTATTTTATCTCCCGATTTCAAATCCAATCGATTGGCAATTAACTCAGATATCACGACCTCCTGACTCATTGACTCGCCAAACTTAGGCAACCTACCCGCAACTAAATACTCCTGTAACGCCTTCCAATTATAATCAGCACCAACCCCTTTTAGCAAAATTCCTTCAAACGCATTGGCTGTTCTAATGATCCCAGCTTTCACAGCGAAAGGCTCTATTTTCTTTATTCCAGTTATATTTTTAAACTTCGGATAAAAATCCTGTTTCAACGAAATGGAATTCAAACTCAAGTCCGTTTCATTGGCATCATAATTAGAAATTACCACATGTCCCGAAAAAGCAGAAATTTTATCTCTAATTTTGTATTTTAATCCCAAACCCGTCGCTACAGAAATCAGCATCATGATCAACCCCAATGCAATTGCCGTGATCGCAATTTTAATTATTGGAGCAGATATGCTACTTTTATAGTTTTTAGTAGTAATTAACCTTTTGGCAATAAAATATTCTAATTTCAAGATCTATATGGTATCAAATTCAATGTTCAAAAATACAGTTTTATTCCTATTAGTGCTATTTGTTTCCTGCGGAAATTCAACAAATCTAATAGGAGGACCCATAAATACATCGGCTGTACCAACTAAAACGACCATTCCTATAAAAGTCGGTGCTGAAAGAATAGAGGAATACGCCTCCTTACTAAAAGGAAAAAAAGTCGGAATACTGACCAACCAAACTGGCGTTGTGCACAACCCACAAAACAACAGCCTGGAGTCGACAGTTGATTTTCTACTTCAAAATAAGATTAATATCATCAAGGTATATGCTCCCGAACACGGTTTTAGAGGCACAGCAAATGCCGGCGAACTTGTAAAAGACAGCAAGGACCCAAAAACGAATCTCCCTATTATATCGCTATATGGCTCCAGCAAAAAACCGAGTAAAGAGCAACTGAAAGACATCGATATCATGTTGTTTGACCTACAAGACGTGGGGGCCCGCTTTTATACATATATTTCTTCGCTACACTATTTAATGGAGGCTTGTGCTGAAAACAATATCCCCGTAATCATATTAGACCGCCCAAACCCTAATGGCTCCACAGTTGATGGCCCTGTATTAGAAATGGCCCATAAGAGTTTTATTGGCATGCATCCCATTCCCGTTTTACACGGTATGACCATTGGTGAATACGGACAACTGATCAATGGTGAAAAATGGCTCAACAACGGCATTCAATGCAAACTAACGGTAATTCCATGTAGCAACTATACAACGGATATGCCTTACGCTCTCCCTGTAGCTCCCTCTCCCAACCTCCCGAATATGCAGTCTATTAGACTGTATGCTAGTTTGTGTTTTTTTGAAGGCACCAATGTTAGCTCAGGCAGAGGTACCGATCTACAATTTCAAATATACGGATCGCCATATTTGAAAAACATGCCTTACTCCTTTACTCCACAACCCAATGCTGCATCGAAGGATCCGATGAATAAAGGGAAGTTGTGTTATGGAGAAAACTTAAGCAACTATGCTGTCAAACGCCCTTTAGATTTACAGTGGTTACTCAAAGCTTATAAAAATAGCGACAAGCAAGATACTTTTTTTATACCCTTTTTTACAAAACTTGCAGGAAGCACTACTTTACAAAAACAAATAGAAATGGGATGGAGTGACCTACAGATTAGAGAAAGTTGGGCCAATGGAATCCAAGCGTTTGAAGAACTACGAAAACCTTATTTAATCTATAATAAGTAAGTGTAATTTCCCATTTACAATTCAATTATGTTTAAGATTACATCTCAAAAACCGTTACGACGTCGCACCTTGCTATTAATTAGCATCCCCATCCTACTAATAACCGTTGGAGCGTTGTTTGTATTGGGACATCTGATCACAAAAAACAGCGAGGACTTTAATAGAGATATCGCTAAAAAAGCCTTTTATAAAAAGCAAAAGGCACTACAAAATGAATTTATTCGATTAGACCAACAACTAAACATTGTACACGATTTAGTACAGACAGGGACTACTGAAGAAATCAAGGAAAAACTAAACGTTTTAAACAATATCGACAAAAACGCCCAATTAGTCGATAGTAATTGGTTTTTGGATTACGACACCGAAGCACAGCCCGCCTATTCATCTGGAGATCCCAATGAAATCGACCACGCGGATATTTTAGAACAACTGAACAGGCAAATTAAACGACCGAAAAAACTTGAACGCATCATCAGTTTTAACGACAGCTTGCTTTGGGTAGTCATGGGGCAAATCAAATTGGAATCAGGCAGACAACGACAATATGGTTTTACTGTAAATCTACAAAAACTTCATCATTATCTATCAAATATAGACGAGAGCAATACCAATTATGCTTATATATTCACCGCAGATGGAACGTGTATTTTTCATCCAGAAATTGAAAAAATCGGAAAAAATGTATTTGATTTTGCTGGAATCAGTCCAGCAGACACCATGATGAATCGCACCTTCAACAATCCTCCTATCATTTTGTCTCAATATTTAAAAATGGAAGTCATTCACTTCGTAAGTCCATTTAAAACTCGCAATTTCGAAGGTTATATCTGCGTCAACTATCCAAAGATTAATAGCGATGAATTAAACAATGAGGTTAAAAAATATACCTCCTTAATATTTATCACCTCCGTTTCCCTGATTCTCTTTGTTTTTTACCTCTTTAGTCAAGCCAACAAAAAAGCATATCGAGAACGAGAACTACTCGCAGTAGAAAACGAAAAATTCAGCAAGGAGAAAGCACTGACACAATTGCAACAATTGAAAAACCAAATCAATCCGCATTTTTTATTCAACTCCCTGAATTCGTTATACATGCTTATTGATTTAAATAAAAAAGATGCTCAGAACTTTACCCTACATCTTTCAAAAATATACCGCTATTTGATTACTCCTCCGGTCGAAAATATTGTACCATTACAAGATGAACTCAACTTTATACAGGAATACATCAGCCTACAACAAAGTCGTTTTTCAGAGGAACTCCGTTTTGAAATCGAGCAAGAATCCGACGATATTTCTCATGCATGCCTACCGTATTTAGCACTTCAGATCACTGTCGAAAATGCCTTAAAACACAATATCGCCACTTTAGAAACCCCCTTGTTAATTAGAATTATAATTCAGAGCGACAAGGTATTAGTAATTAACAATTTACAAAAAAAGAACACCTCTTCGGATAGTGAAAGTTTCGGACTTAAATACCTACAAACGATATACCAATTTTACGATTGCAATGACTTTAAAGTTAGTATTGAAAACGAGCATTTCATTTGTATTTTGCCGTTGATTAAATGTTAAAAAAACCAGTCACTCCGTTATATATTCCATTCACTCCATAAAACTTTTCAGTTTTAAAAATTGACCCTAGTTTTAAGGCGTATTAACTTTAACTTAACATTGGAATGAGTAAAAACACGGTAAGACTAAAAATCAAAACATTACTACTTTTATTGTTGGTTATGAATGTTACTGTAACCTTTGCACAGAAGAAAGAGAAAAAAGCGAAAGAGGTTAAAACAGAAAAAGATTCTACATCAACAAAAACAAAAAACTATAACGAGCTGATCAAAAAAGCGAGTTATAAAAAAGGCCTGTTCAATACCATCCAAGTTAAGACTGATGTGTATTTTGAAATCCCGGATAGCTTGTTTGACCGTCAATTCTTGATTGTCAACAAACTCTCGCAAGTTCCCTTACAAGTCAATGAGGCAGGTATTAATAAAGGAATGAATTATGAAAACAAAGTCATTACTTTTCACAAAGACACTTTAGCTAATAAGGTATGGGTAAAAACCGTAGTACCTAGAGTATCTTCACCGGAAGGCGATGCCATAACAGAGTCTGTAAAAAACAATTTTGCAGAGTCTATTATAGAGGTATTTGATATTGAAGCCAAAAACAACGATTCTACATCGGTTGTCATCAAAGTAAATAAAATTTTTGACGGAAATCAAAAGAGTTTTAATGACGTTTTGAGCAATCTTGGACTGGGAGGTTCGGTAAAGGCTAATTTATCCTATATCGAAGCGGTCAAAACCTTTCCAGAGAATATGGTTATCAAATCGCAATTAACCACATCCGTTAATGAGGGTGGTACTGATTTGGCCGTAACTTTGGGTATTACAACTAATATTGTTTTGCTTTCCAAAACACCGATGCAGCCTAGATTTTCTGATAAGCGCATTGGGTATTTTACGGAGAAACACTGGTATTTTAATGACCAGCAACACGCGATGGAGGAAAAGGAAATCATCACGCGATGGCGTATGGAGCCCAAAACCGAAGACATTGAAAAATATTTAAAAGGTGAATTGGTTGAACCTAAAAAGCCTATCGTATATTATATTGACCCTGCAACACCTAAACAGTGGCGTCAAAAGATTATTGACGGTGTTCACGATTGGCAAATTGCGTTTGAACAAGCAGGTTTTAAAAATGCAATCCTAGCGAAAGAGCCTACAGAAGCCGATTTGGATTTTGATATTGATGATGTTCGTTACTCGGTGATTACTTACGCAGCCTCTCCAAAGGCAAATGCGATGGGACCGTCTGTGGTGGATCCGCGCAGTGGAGAAATCATCGAAGCAGATATTATATGGTGGCACAATGTAATGACATCTTTACAAAGCTGGATGCGCATACAAACTGGTCCTATTGATCCTAAAGCAAGAGGAAACAAATTTAGTGACGAACACATGGGCGAAGCCATTCGATTTGTATCGTCCCATGAAGTAGGTCACACCTTCGGACTAAAACACAATATGGGCGCTTCTTACGCCTTTGCAGTAGATTCTTTAAGATCTAAAGAATTCACTCAAAAAATGGGTGGAACGGCACCTTCTATCATGGATTATGCGCGTTATAATTATGTAGCTCAACCCGAAGATCAAATCACTGCAATTACTCCAAAAATTGGAATCTACGATAAATACGCCATCGATTGGGGTTACCGTTGGTATCCAGAAGCAGCACAAGAAAAGACAGCCTTACGTCAGTTACTGGTTCAACACCAGAACGATCCCTTATATTTTTACGGCGAACAACAAAGTTTATCGAATACCATTGATCCAAGATCTCAATCAGAAGATTTGGGTGATGATGCGGTTTTAGCGAGTGAATACGGAGTAAAAAACCTTCAACGCGTAATTGCAAACTTAAGCAATTGGACTGCTGAAGAAGGGGAATCATACTATGAAACCGGAAAACTCTATATCGGCACCATCGGTCAATGGCAGATGTACAACAAACACGTTATGGCCAATATAGGTGGTGTTTATTTAAACAACACTGTTTTTGGAGATGGTAAAAAAGCATATGAAGCCGTACCTGTTGCCATGCAAAAAAAAGCAACAAAATATTTAATTGATCAGGTGATTCAATTGCCGAAATGGTTGTTTTTTAATGAAGTTTTAGAGAATACCTATCCTTTAAAAGACTCCCCTGTTGGTCCTTTTGAATACTCTCCATATACTTTGGCTAGAGAATTGCAGTACTCTGTTATTTATGAACTATTTATGGATGATCGTTTATTGCGGATGACAGAAAACGAATTAATACAAACGGAACTCAGTAAAAACGATTTCTACAGTGTAAGCGACTTATTTAGTTCCATTAATGAAGCCGTATTCAGTGTTACACAACGAGGAAAGTCATTGGGAATTTTGGAGCGTATGACGCAAAAAAATTATGTTGATGCCCTGATCATTTCAACGAACAAATTATTTGAAAAAACATCAAAAAGCGCAATACAAATCGATCAAACGTTGAGAATCCCAGCATTGTGTAATCACCTTGAAGGGGATAATATGTTGAGAAACATCAATTATTCATCGATGAAACGCGTTTCGGAAATCACCACTTATAAAAAAGCAGAACTCGCTAAAATTTTAAAGTTGGTTTCTAAAAAACAGCATACTGGCGATACAGCGACTCGCGCTCACTACCGCGATTTAGCCAGCAGAATCACAGAAGCATTAAACTTATAATAGTATAACAACAATGAAAAACACTCTCTTATTATTCACCCTGCTCTGCTTCTCTTTGAGTTTTGCTCAAGAAAAACGAGTGATTACAGGATTCGTCCAAGATGCCACTGACAAGCTAAGTCTTCCTGGTGCTTCTGTGGTTGTAGAAACGCAATCGGTTTCTAATACAACTGATCAAAAAGGTATCATCCAAAGCACAAGTGTTGGTACCGTATCGGATATAGACGGTAATTTTAGTTTAGAAATTCCGAAAAACACTAAAACCATCCGTGTTAGTTATATGGGATACGAATCAAGACTTATTACACTAACCGCCAAGACACATTATATCGTAGCCCTATCTACGGATAGTAATATCATGACAGAGGTCGTGGTAACGGGTTATCAGACTATTGAAAAAAGAAAATTAACTTCGGCTGTAGGTCAGGTGAGCATGGAAGACGTCAAGCAAGTTGGTGTAGCCAGTGTGGATCAGATGTTATCCGGGCAAATTGCCGGTGTAGCGGTGTCTACACCTAGTGGAGCACCGGGAGCGCCTGCAAAGATTAGAATCCGTGGAACCGCATCTTTATCTGGGCCACAAGATCCGCTTTGGGTTGTTGATGGTATGCCCTTGGAAGGAAACGACATTCCCAATTTCAATGACAAAGACAATATTGATCAATTACAAAATTTCTCCATCGCCGGTTTAAATCCCGACGATATTTTGGATATCACCATATTAAAAGATGCAGCTGCAACAGCAATTTATGGTGCAAGAGCAGCTAATGGTGTTATATCTGTGACAACCAAACGCGGTAAAAAAGGCGATATGAAAGTTAATTTCACCGCGAATACCTTTATCACTCAAAAGCCAAATTTCTCGAAACTGAATTTGATGAATGCTTCACAAAAAGTAGATCTCGAACTCATGCTAGCGGGACGTTCTGATTTAAATTACCGTAGTGATAAAGGAGAAATTTCTCGTATATTAAATGCCAGTGGCGAATTGGATCTTTTTAGACAAAATGGTTTTGATGCTTTAAGTTCCACTACACAACAAAACATCAATCAATTGAGAAACAATCAGACAGACTGGGGCGATGCCATCTATCAAACCGCCATTAACAAACAATATGGTTTGAGTTTATCTGGTGGTGGAGACCGATCGGACTATTACTTCTCTTTGGGGTATTATGATGAAGAGGGAGCGACTATAGGAACTGGTTTTGAACGTTTCAATCTGACGCTTAAAAACAATTTTCAAGTTAGCGATAAATTTAAAGTAGGTGTTGCCTTATTCGGTACACAGGTTAATAAAAAATCTTATGTAACCGATGCCGATGCAGCTATCAATCCGTCCAATTACTCTAGAAACGTCAATCCATACCTAACGCCATATAATGAGGATGGAAGTTTTAATTACGACAAAGACATTGATGGTTATAGCGATCGTTATATCCCCTTTAATCTATTTGAAGAAAGAGAAAACACTTCATACGAAATGAAGAACAACGCCCTTAAAGCTATTATAGACGCGAACTACGATATTACAGATGAGTTGAAAATATCTTCTCAATTCGGATTGCAACTCGATAATAACGCTACGGAAAAATATACGGGTAAAGAGAGTTATTTCACCAGAAAAGAACGTGAAAAAACGCGTCGTTACAGAGACGGTTCCTACTACTATTTCTTACCAGATGGTGGTATCATCCAAAACTGGCAGCAAGATTTCTTGCAGTATAACTGGAAAACTCAAATTACCTATAATACCATCATCAAAGATGTTCATGAAATTGATTTGATGGCTGGAACTGAAATTAGAAAAACGGACAACAAATTGATCACGACCAAAGGTTTTGGATATGATCCAAAAACGCTAACAACCAAACCAATCATGTTTCCCAACGAAGAAATATCGAGAGAAAAAGACTATGAGACTTATAAAAGAAGTCGCTTAGAAAACTCTTTCGCTTCATTTTTCGCAACGGCGGCATATACTTACGATCGTAAGTATACCTTTTTCGGTAGTGTTCGTTATGACGGTTCCAACTTGTTTGGAGTGGATCCAAAATATAAATATTTACCGTTATGGTCTGCCTCTGCTTCGTGGTTGGTAACCAACGAAAAATTTATGGAAGACGTGCATTTTATCTCTAATTTAAGGTTGAGAGCCTCTTATGGTCTTCAAGGAAATATCGACAAAAACACCTCTCCGTTTGTAGTGGGTGAATATAAATATGTTTCCATACTTCCTGGACAATCGGAATCCAATATTCAAGTAATAAACCCACCTAACAGCAAATTGAGATGGGAAAAAACAACCAATACCAATTTTGGTTTTGATTTGGGAATGTTTCAAAATAAAGTGAGTATTGCCGTTGATGTATACGACAGAAACAGTACAGATTTAATTGGACTTCGAGAACTACCTTTGGAGAACGGTTTTGAGTTTACCAATATGAACTGGGCACAAATAAGCAATAAGGGTTATGAGATTTCGATTTCAACTAGAAATATAGATCGTCCAAATTTCAAATGGACGACCAATTTTAACTTTGCTCACAACAAAAGTAAAATTGATCGTGTAGAAACCAGAAACTCCAGTTTCTTACCATCGGGTGAAGGGAATGCGATTAATGCCGTTTATGGGATTAAAACCGCTGGCTTAGATGATAAGGGTAACATCCTTTTCTGGAAAGATGGTGAAAAAGTAGGAGCTAAAGATTTTTTCCAACTATACGATCCGTATTCCGATTTTATGCCAGGTGAGTTTACAAAGTCAAATTTGACTAGTGAAGAATTTAGAAATTTGTTTACGGTTATTGGTGACAAAGATCCTAAATTCACAGGAGGTATCATCAATAATTTCGTTATCAACAATTTTGATATTAATATATCTGCTGCCTTTAATATCAAGCAGACCGTAGTTAGAAATCCGCCGTATAATAGTGCATCGATTGACCGTGGGCAAAATTATACTACAGACATATTAAACGCTTGGTCTCCTAGCAACCCTAATGGGAACCTTCCGGCAATCAGCAGTCCAACTTCTGGTACTGGCGACGACTGGATGGCACATCAATGGTTTGCCATTGCTGATGTTTCAAATAGTTATAAATACTTAGACATTTGGGCAAAAGAAATGAGCTATATCAGAATTAGCAGTATTCGTTTGGGGTATACTTTTCCAAAAGCACTGACCGATGCGTTAAAAATACAGAATGCCCGAATCAGTTTGGAAGGTAGAAATCTATTGGTGTTTGGAACCGATTATTCCGGATACTTTGATCCTGAAACCTATGGAAGCATTTATGCCCAACCGATTTCAAAATCATTTACCATAGGAGTAAACTTCACATTTTAATCAACAATTTCCACGATCATGAAAAAAATATTCATACTTATTAGTTGTCTAACTCTCAGCCTTGGTGCTGTGAGTTGTGACAGTTTTTTAGACATAGAACCCGAAGGAATCGTCATACCTAAGACGCAAGAGGATTTTAGAGGGTTGATGACTTCCGCTTATTCAACTTATCCAAGACACAAAGCTCTAACAGCCCTGCGTACCGATGAATTAAATCTCGATTCAGAGTCTTACGATTTCCAAACGTATAGAGAGATTTTTATGTGGCAAGATCTATCTGAAGATGCCAACACCACTGCTTTTCCCTGGCAGCAATTTTACACTTCTATATTTTATATCAACCACGTCATCAATGAAGGCGGTACTATATTACCAAGCTCTACGGATAAGGATCAATTAATCGGAGAAGCTTATGCTTTGAGAGCTTATGCTTTTTTTGATCTAGTCAACTTATATGCTAAGCCATATGACCCAATAACTTCTAAAACTGACAAAGCGATTCCTTTGGCTTTAGAACTGGACTTAGAACAAGTATTGCAGCCAGAAACCACACAAAAGGTTTACGATCAGATCCACAGCGATTTGGAAAAAGCGAAGCGTTTATTGCAATTAAACAGTCAAGAAAAGGGGTTGAATTACCGTTTTTCAAAGGCTTCTCTATACGCTTTTGAAGCGCGAGTTTATTTGTATCAACGCGAATGGGATAAAGCACTGCAAAGCACAGAACAAGCCTTGGCTTTTAAAAGTAGCCTACAAGATTTGAATGTGACCAGTACACTACCGAATTTATTTACGTCTGTAGAGTCTATCTTAGCTTTAGAAGATACCTACTACAGCCAAGTAAAAAACACCACTTTTGCCTCTGTTGAATTATTAGCGGCATTTGATACCGATAACGATTTGAGATATCCCCTATTCTTTGAGAAATCAGGCAATAAAATGATGATTATTAAAACAGGGCAACAAGAGCAAAAAGTAAGTTTAAGAACAGCAGAGCTGTATTTTATTAAAGCGGAAGTACTCTTAAAACTGAATCGGCTTACTGAGGCAAAAAGCGCCTTAAAACAAGTGGTTAAAAATCGATATAAAACAGCAGCAGTTTCTCAAATCGAGAGTAATATAGACCAAATGGACGGTGCTCAGCTTTTCGAACTCATCCAAGACGAACGTTATAGAGAGTTCGCTTTGGAAGGTCATCGTTGGTTTGATTTAAGAAGATTTAATCAAAAACGAATTGTTCATAACGTGGAAGGTAGAGAATATATTTTACAGGAAAACGATCCTAGATATACCATACCTTATCCTAGAAATGCACGACTCAACAACCCCAATTTATAGGTAGCCCCTCTGAACCGTCTGAGATTTATTTTTAGACGGTTCTTTTTTTTGTACTTTTACCAAAAAATGAAAGTTGCTATTGTAGAAGACGAACTTTTGGCTGCTACTTATCTAAAATCCCTTTTAGAGAAGCAGACTTTTATTTCCATATCTGAAATTGTTGTTTTAAGGTCTGTTCAACAATCTTTAAGCTATTTCAGTGAAAATAGTGTAGACTTAATCTTTATGGATATTCACTTGGGCGACGGAAAAAGCTTGGAAATTTTCGAGCAGCTCACCATTAGTGCCCCAATTATCTTTATCACCGCTTATGATTCTTACGCTTTAACAGTATTCAAACAGTTTACGGTAGATTACATTCTAAAACCATTTGCAGAAGAGGATTTAAACCGAGCGCTTAAAAAATTCAATAGTCTCGTTCATCAATTCGAATTGCTTTCTACCTTAGATTCCTTAGCCGAAATGGGCAATGCGACCGATAGCCTTATCAAAAGTCGATTTCTCGTAACTCATGGTTATAAATTGAAATCGATAATCAGCAATGACATTGCGTACTTTGAAGGTTCAGGAAAACATTTGTTTCTTTATACACGCGACGGTAATAGTTATATTTACAACGATACCATCAAAGACATCATCAGCAAACTCGACGATAAAAAATTCTTTAAGGTCAATAGAAAATTTATTATTCACATTGACTCTATTCGTGAAATCATCAAACACAGCAGTCAAAAAATAGAGATTCTATTGACACCACCTCCAGTGTCGGCTTCACCAATTTTAGTCAGCAAAAGTCAAATCAACGATTTAAAAAGCTGGTTAAACCAATAAACCATAGCAATTGCTATGGGTCCATTTTTAATATGTTAGTTTTATCTTAAATCAAATTATAAGCCATTATATTTATTATATTTGAAAAAAGAATCCAACCAAAATTGCTAAATTATGAAATACGTTGACAGGATAGCTGCCTTTATAGAGAGAATACTCGATCTTTTTGATATGGTGAAAGGCTATATCGAAGATGCTCTCAGCTTTTTTGAAAAGCTAAAAGAACTGGTACTCGAATTATTAGAGTACATCAAAATACAATTTAATCATTTAACGGATAACGAGGAATCCCTAGATCCAGAAATCGAACAACTGTTAGAACAAGAACATTTCTTTATCTAATAGCTCACTATATAAAATGCCTCTACTACAGAGGCATTTTCTTTTTTAACTCCTCTACTACTTTATAAGCTGCGGGGCAGATTGCGACATTTTGGAGAGTCAGACTGGCGATTTGTTGGAATTTTTTACGATCGGTATGCGGAAACTCTCGACAGGCTTTGGGGCGTACATCATAGATCATACAGTAATTCTCCTGATCCAAAAAAGTACAGGGTACTGATTTTAGAACGTAATCCTGATCTTCATCAACTCTGAGATACTGCTCGATAAAGCGCTGTGATTTCATTTTTAGGTGTTTTGAAATACGCTCGATGTCTGCATCGGTAAATAAGGGGCCGGTGGTCTTACAACAATTCGCACAAGACAAACAATCCGTTTTTTTAAAAACAGCCGTATGTATTTCTTGCATTTGCACATCTAGATTTTTTGGTGTTTTCTTTTTTAGCTTATCAAAATACTTTTTATTCTCGATATGTTTATCTTTGGCAAGCTTTGGGAGCTCTATTAAAAACTGTTTCATGCAATTGTATTAGAGTGCAAATTTAAACAATCTCAAAAGCAACAATCACTTTTATATTTAAAATACATGAAAGATTTATTTGGCCGAGCCATTTTGGATTATCAAACGAACAATGCTCCCGAGAACATCTATACAGAAACCGATATAACCGAAGAAGATGAAATGGAAGTCAGTTATCTCTTTAGAGATTATAAAGCGATGCCTAAAATCGAGCAGAAGGCCCTGGATTTAAGTTCAGGAAAAATCCTTGACATTGGATGTGGCGCGGGAAGTCATAGCTTAGAACTGCTTAAAAAGGGTTTGGACGTCACTGCAATTGATTGGTCACCAAACGCCATTGAAGCCTGTAAACTACGAGGCATCAATAAAGCCATTTGTATCGATATGCTTCATCTTGAAGATCAAACCTACGATACTATTTTGTTGCTGATGAATGGAACTGGAATTTTCGGAAAACTCCATCGCATCAGTACCTACTTATCCAAGCTTAAAACACTACTCCAACCAGGAGGTCAAATACTGATCGACAGTACCGATTTGATTTATATGTTTGACGAAGATGAAGACGGTGGTAGATGGATACCGCAGGATAAGGACTATTACGGAGAACTCGAATTTACCGTTACTTATAAAGGGGAAACTGAGGATACTTTTGACTGGCTTTACCTCGATTATAACACCCTACAAAATGCTGCACATGCTCACGGTTTGCAGTGTGAGTTGGTATACGAAGGTAAAAACTACGATTATCTGGCGAAGTTGTATATTTGAGCTCAACGTAAAACAATACTAAAAAAAAAGAGTTGCCCATTGGACAACTCTTTTTTTTTATACAGTATCAAATTACTCCATGTATTTCATCATAATACCTTGTAATCCCATACCCCACTCTTGACCAATTGTCTGTCCTTTTTCAAAAAGCACATTGGTTTTTGAGCTTAATTTTTTTCCAGCAGGAGTTTCATAGAACTTGATAAACTCTTTTACATCTGCATGAGTAAACTCAGTCATATACATTTCTGCCATCTTTTCCATCAAGCCATTTAAGCTCGTTTTCAAATCTTTTTGAAAATCAGCTTTTTTTGCATCTGGAATATTATCAACGATGTCTTTAGTCAACAATTCAAAAGTTGACTTCTGACCACTTAATTCCATAAATTTTACCATATCATTTTTAAAAGCAGCATCTTGTGCAAATGAAAATTGCGCTACACATATAAAAACAACGGAGAATAATAACTTTTTCATAAAAATCCTTTTATCGATTAAGATGTAAATTTAACTCAATTTACGGAATATCCAAATATTTATGGGTCTGAAGTGAAATTCGCCATTGGGGATTTTCCTTTACATAATCGACAATAAGTGGCATCACCTCTTCATGTTTACTCCACTCGGGTTGTAGGAACAATATCGCTTGATCATTTGTCAGCGCAGCCTGCTCCTCAGCAAAAATAAAATCGTGTTTATTGTAAATCACGACTTTTAACTCGTGTGCGTGATCATAGACACTTTTTACAGGAAGTTTTGTTTTTTTAGGTGATAGACAAATCCAATCCCAAGTACCCGATAATTCATAAGCACCAGAAGTTTCCATATTTACAATCATACCTGCCTTTTTTAAGGCTAAGGTCAAAGCATCCATATTCCATGTCAATGGCTCACCCCCTGTTACTACAGCCAACTTTGCTTTTTCAGAAGCTCTTGCAACAATTTCTTCGATAGCCGTTGGTGGATGAAGCTCAGCGTCCCAACTCTCTTTTACGTCACACCAATGACATCCCACATCACAACCTCCTACTCGTATAAAATAAGCCGCTGTTCCCGTATGAAAACCTTCGCCCTGGATGGTATAAAACTCTTCCATCAAAGGCAGTACAGTTCCATTCTTTACTTCATTTTGTAAATCAACCTTTTGCATTCCTATAAAATTAATGTGCAAAGATAACCTATTCGAGGTTCATAGTTTCTTATAAAAAACAAAAAACTTGCTCCATTTCGATGGAACAAGTTTTTAATAATCTATATCAATTGTAAGCTCTACTAATTTAAAGCCTTGATTGTCGACTTAGCAAAATCGTTGCTAGGGTCTAACTGAAGTACTTTATTTAAGTATACTTTTGCTTTATCATTAACATCAATGTTAGCATAGTGCGCACCAATTTGAGTATAAGCTTCAATTAAAAATTCTTTATTCTCTGCTTTCCCTAACTCTCCTTTATCTTCGATTGCTTTGACATATCCCAAATAATCGGTAGTCATCACTTCGCGAGATTCTGGGGTATCAATATATCTGTTAGCACGAGCTTTATACAAATAAGGTTCTTTTGTTGCTGGAGCAACAGCAATCATTTTGGCGAAAGCATCGCTAGAATTTTTTAAGGCAACTACGTCTGGAGCATCCTTACCTAAAATGTAGTAAGAGTAACCCAAATAGTAGTTATCATACATATAGTTATCCTGTTTGTCTACTTTGGCTGATACAGCAAAGATATCTATCGCTTGAGCATATTGTTTATCTTTAAACAATTTCAAACCTTGTTCGTTGTATTCGAAAGCAATTGCAGGCTCTACCTCTACCGCTTTTACTAAGGATTTTACACCCTCTTGATACATTTTCTCATCCTTGATTGAATGATCTGCATTTTTAGCAATGGCCATTTGAGACAAACCTAAATAGAAATAATCTCTACCAATGATGTTTTTTGGATCTGCTTTTACTAGGAATGATTGCAAAGCTTCAATACTTTCAGCATAGTGCCCGTTTTCAAAAGCGGAATATCCTAAGTATCTCAAAATTCTAGGATTTACATTTTCTTTAGCTTTTAATTCTTTTGCAACACGCTCTAGCTCGGTATAGTTTTTAGTCAAGACCAAGAAATCAGCATATCTCAATTGAGATTCCATTGATCCCTCAGAAAGCTCCATATACTTCTTGTAATTAGCTAATGCCAGACCTAAATACTCGTCCGATTTACTGCTGTTATTTGCCCAAAGCTTGTAGGTTTCAGCCATTTCTCTATATGCAGGTGCATATTTAGGGTCGATCTTAATGATTTCTTGGAAACCTTCAATCGCATCTTTATACGCTCTTGCTCTTTTTGTAATAACTGCCAATTGCAATTTTGCCTTTAACATAGAAGGATCAAAACTGTATGCCTCTCTATAAGCGCTGTAAGCGTCACTAAAATTTTTATTTAATACATGTGCATCCCCTAATACCAAATAAGCTTCGGCATTTTTTGGATCGTTTGCAATCGCTTTATTTGCATAGGCAATTGCTTCAGCTGCATTTGGGTTTGAAGAATTTAGATTGGCTTTAGCAATCAACAACAATTCATCATTATCCTTTTTCTTAATATCTTTTTCTGCTTTTTGGAAGTTGGTCTTTGCTTCTTTAGGATTGTTGTTATCCAACGCAAGTTGTCCTAATCCAATAAAATTTAAACTCCCTTTATTTTTAGCTTCAGTTCCCTTTGCAAAATAATATCTTGAGGAATCCACTTGTTGCTCCATCAAAAATAAATCACCTAAATAGTAAAAGTTTTTACCTTCATTAGGTTTCGATTTAATCAATGTTTTCAAAATCGATTTTGCTTTATCAAATTGCTCATCGTTGATGGCTTTTTTTGCCTGTTCTAAATCCTGAGCAGACACACCAGCGGCCGTTAACCCAGTTAATAACAAACTAAAAATAGTGTACTTATTCATTTTTTATGGTTTTAAATGTATGTTATTCTAAATTCTTATCCGAGACAATAACCTCTCTCGGTGGCACTTTAAATGGCACTAAACCTGATTTTAAAATGATTCGCTGTCCTTTATAGCCTGCAATATACGCAGCAAATCCCGTACCAAGACCAGATTTACCTTGAAAATCGAGTACATATAACTTTCTAATAATAGGATAAGTTCCCTCAGCGATATTATTTTGGCTTGGTTTATAGTACTTTCCGTCCTTTGGATTCTTAACAGCCAACACTTTTATTTGATCCACATGGCTTTTAAGCTCTGGTGTCGGTTGTAGTAACCAATTCAATCCAATAACCCCGACCGCATTGGGGTTTTTCTCTACATATTCAATTACTTCTTGGGTAGTAGGCAAGAAGTACACATTCTCTTTCGGGAATTCAGTAATTCCTGCATCTGTTTTAAACTGACGTACCACACTAGAATTGACATTATCAAACACCAACATCAAATCCTTATCTGACTTTTTGTCCTGAAGTGTCAACAAAGCTTGTTTGTAATCGATCAAGGAATCTTTATGATTTTTATTTACAACAAACACTACAGCATCTGAGGCAAAGTGAGTAATTTTTGGCGTTACTTTACCTTCAAAACGAGCCAACTCTTCTTGATCTAAGGTTCTCGGTAAAACAGCAATCTGTGCACCTGCCTCAAAAATAGATTTTAAAATCTCCGCTTCCGATTTCTTCGTCAAGGTAATCTTTGCTCTATCGTATTCACTTTCAAAAACGCGATTGACGTCTTCCACCACTGGAAAGACAGACTCTTCTACTAATATAGTCGCTGCGCCTGAAACTGTAGTTTCCACCACTTCATCCACCACATCCGTTTTTTCTTTTTTACACTGAGTCAGAGCAAATCCTAACAACATTAGAAAAAAAGATTTTTTTGCTAAGGAATAAAAATTAGTCATAAGAGTTTGTTTTTATATTAGTTAATCCATTAATAAAGCCGAAAATCTCCTGTTTTAAAAACAGTACAATAGTCACATTATTCTGTCCTTAAAGGTATCAATTTTCAATGAAAGATGCCCCAGTATGTTAAATAAATCTTCTTTAAATTTATTACATACCAAAAAGCAGCGATTACTCTGTAGTAAACGCTGCTTTTAAATTTATTGAACTTGTATGGTTATGGGTAAAGTAAACTGTGAGCGCACTTTGCGATTGTTTTGCATGGCGGGTTTCCATTTTGGCATGCTTTGCAAAACCCTTAAGGCCTCTTTTCCCGCGCCATATCCCGGATCGCGCAAGATGCTAATATCGGAAAGTGAACCGTCTTTTTCGACTATGAATTTGACAATCACTTGAATTTTCTTAATATCATTCCCCACTTCCGGCGACCTAAATCTCGAGATAAACATTTTATTAAAGGTAGCGAAACCACCAACAGGTTCGGCTTTTACCTGTACAAAATCCAAAACCTCGTTACCGGATTCGCCTTCATTTTCTCCACCAGCTACACCGTCACTGCCTTTCCCACTACCTATAGGATCTCCTGTACTAATAACACCTCCGACAACTCCTGCACGAGTTACGAAACCGGGGTCAGCGTCGATTAAATCAGCAGCTTTTGTAGGCTCTTCCGTTATCTTGCTAGCATCATCAGTCACTTTATAAGCCACATGACGCTTCATATCGACAGCAGAAGCGGGTGCTTCTTTGATCGGTTTAGCTTGCTTTTCATCATTAACCGGTTCGGGTTCCGGAATTTCTTTAACCGGAATAGCAATAGGCTTTGCATCCCAAACCACCGGTATATCACGTTCTATTGGAGCTACCGAATTGTCTCCTAAGCGACCATCCAGAGCGCGAATGATTAAAGGAGAGGAAATCGCCAAGCCAAATAAGGCAAATCCAGCAAATAAAGCAATCGTAGTAATTCTCGGGTTCTCTGAGCGTAAGGTATAAGCTCCATACTTTTGGTTGCGGTTTTCAAATACGATATCCAACCACTCTTTTCGAAAGATATTTAATTTTGACATAAGCTATTTTATAAATGGTTATAGCTAAAAATTAATCTGTTAATCCATAGTAAAACATCGAGTACAGCAATTAGCATACTCTATATTTCAACAAGCAATCCTTGTAAAAACAGCTGTGATTTACAATTTCCCGTCCACCAATCCCACAGGGATCTACATCCGCGAGCCTTCGAATATGGATCTCTTGATTTTTGATCCTGCTCTCTTTTAAATATAGAACAATTATCAACAACTTCCAAGTAAAAATCACCATTACCGCAATAAAAGAATCAAATAATTGCGAATACCCGTCAAAGACCGTCAATACCCTGCTATATAACAGGACCAAGTATCCAAATAGCGCTAAAAAAGCCAAATCTAAAAGTAATAGAAACAAAAAGGCGAACTTATTTCTAAGTTCGCCTTTACTATAAAGTATGCTATGCATTTTAACTTAACAATCTAAAGAATCTAAATCCCGCGTACACGATCAAAACGACTCCAAACAATAATCTATTCGTATATTCAATATCAATAGGCATGGCTTTCCAAACAATAAAAAGCACTCCCAAACACAGATAGAGAAAAAAGAAGAAAAGACCAAAAACAAACAGAAATCGCTGTAAAGGCGATTTCTGTTTAAATTTATCATTCCAATTCATTACTGAACTTGAATTGTAATCGGTAGTGTAAACTGCGATCTTACGTTTTTCCCGTTTTGAACAGCTGGTTTCCACTTTGGCATATTTTGCAATACACGTACAGCTTCTTTACCTGCTCCATAACCAGGATCACGTAAAACAGTGATATCTGTTAATGATCCGTCTTTCTCTACAATGAATTTTACAATAACTTGTATTTTCTTTACACTAGAATCGATATCTGGTGTTCTGAATCTACTGATGAAAGTTTTGTTAAATCCAGCCATACCTCCAGGAGGCGAAGCTGAAACTTGAACAGCGATAAATACTTTGTTTCCATCATCATCTCCATCTACTGGTTTGGTGCCTTTATCGGCATTTCCTGTAGACTCTCCTGTTTTGATGTCTCCTTTTTCTTTATCTCCTTTTGCATCTTTAGTACCCGGATCTTTATCTCTAAAGTCTTCTACTTTTGCAATCTCCTCAACTACTTTTTCTTTTTCAACCACTTTTGGCGGTGTGAATTTTTTGGTATCAACAACCGACTTCGTAGCCTCTGGCGGCGGTGGCGGTGCTTCAACTGGAGGTGGAGGTGGAAGCTCAACTGGTGGAGGTGGTGGTGTAGCCAAATCTACCAGCGTAATTTCGGTATCCAAAGGAGCATCTTTTTTATTATTTCCTAATGAACCTTCAATCGCTTTAATAATAAGAGGAGAAGCTAGTCCAACTCCGAACAACGCAATTCCTGCAAATAAAGCAAAAGTCGTCACTTTAGGATTTTCAGAACGCAATTGATAAGCTCCGTAAGACTTGTTACGTCCTTCAAAAACTATATCAAGCCATTCTTTCCTAAAAATATTTAATTTTGACATGGTCTAAAATTTTAAGTTGATACTAGTTACCTAGTTTTCTCCAAGTATAGCGAGATCTTCTGGTGTCATATCAACAATAGCATAAGCTTTTACATTGGTAATCGCCATCTCATCCAAAATATCCACCAAGTTTCTATAATTAGAATTCTTACTTGGTTTAATAATCACGATCAATCCTTTTTCAGGATCTCCAGTAATTTGAGGAACAGATTTTACTTTTTTCAAAAGCTCGATTCTAATTCCCTCTTTACCGTAAGTTTGATCGGCTGGTCCTTCTAATGGGGTATCTGTTTTCCCCATATACCATTTCATTTTATTATCCGCACCTATCAAGATTGTCATCGTACGTTCTTCAGAAACCAAGGTCTCTGTATCAACGTCATCTTTCTTATCTTTATCTGGCATAGCCAAATTCATAGACTGCGGTTTATTCATCGAGGTCGTCAACATGAAGAAAGTAATCAATAAGAATGCCAAATCCACCATCGCGGTTAAATCTACCCCGGAGTTTTGTTTTTTACTTCTTACCTTTTTACCCTTACCGTCGCCGCCTCCTGTATTTAATTCTGCCATTTACAGTTTGAAATTTTAATGATTAAAAATCTTCATTTCTCAGTCCTGTAACCAAGAAGAAACGATTTACTTTTTGATCTTGGAGAATATCGATTACTTTTTTGATAGTCGGATATTCTTCTTTTGCATCTCCTTTGATAGCAACATCAAGTACTTTATTATCTAAATCTCTAACCGCTACACGTGCAGATTGAACCCAATCTTTAAGTTGGTTATCCAATGAATCCGTTGGGATTCCAACTTGAACTGCTTTATTTCTTACATCATGTGGTAAGTTTAAAAACTGTTTTAAAGCTGTAATTGGCGTACCTATACCTTCTAAATTTGAGAATTCTTCTTTTTCCTTTTCAGTGAAATCGATATTGTATTTTTGTCCCATTTGAGAAAGAGTTTCCTTACGGTTTTCTTTTCCTAACACTCCAAAAAACACTTTATGTTCTCCAATAGTAAGCGTAGCTAAATTAGTTTCAGGCAATTTTGTTTGTACTGTCGATGCAGGAGTATCAACAGGCAAAGCTTCTGGAAGTTTTGCTGTCGATGTCAACACGAAGAAAGTTAGAAGTAGGAACGACACATCACACATCGCGGTCATGTCTACTCTCATACTTTTCTTTGACATTTTAACTTTAGCCATTTTATATTTTCTTTTATAATGCTATGACAAGCACAGCCTTATTGATGATTAAACTCCTAATATTATTTATTGATACCCGCTTTGAATCTTCTGTAAGATTGCGTGATAGCAAATCCAGCCTCATCAATAGAGTAAGTCAATTTATCAATTTTAGTTGTAAAAGCATTGTACATAACAATAGCCAAAGTAGAAGTACCAATACCTGTAGCAGTACAAACTAATGCCTCAGAAATACCTGTTGCAAGAGCTGATGAATCTGGAGTACCTGTAGTTGCCAAAGCAGAGAACGCTTTGATCATCCCCGTAACCGTACCTAACAAACCTACTAATGTACCGATAGATACTAAAGTTGCCAATACAATCATATTTTTCTCCAACATCGGCATTTCCAATGTAGTCGCTTCTTCGATTTCTTTTTGGATCGTTTCAGTAGCTTTTTCGCTATCTAAACCTTCTCTCTTCACTTGTTGGTATTTAATTAAACCAGCTTTCACAACATTAGCAACAGAACCTTGCTGTGCGTCACATTCTTCGATAGCTTGTTCAATTTTACCTTGGTTGATAGTAGCTTGTACATTTTGTACGAACTCACCAACATTTCCTTTTCCTGCAGCTCTTCCGATTACGATGAATCTTTCGATAGAAAACACAATTGTCATTGTCAATAAACCAATTAAAGCAGCAACAACGATTCCTCCTTTATATACCATACCTAGTATATTTCCTGGTAGAGGATGTCCATTTGGATCACCATTTTCAAAATTCGATGAATGTCCTAGTAATAAACTCCAGACTAAATATCCGAAAATAATACAAAGAAAAACTGCTGCACCTGCAAATAATTTGGATGCTTTTGAACTAGATCCTACTTTCTCAACTGATTCGTTTGATACGTTTGTCATTTTTTTAAAATTTTAATTCTTTTTTTTATTCAATTATTATTCAACATTTTCCTCATTTCATTCATATGAGTGTCGCAAATTTATGTTTTTAGATCAAATAAAAAAATTAAAATGGTTTTTTTTACTACCAACTTACTTTCGATTTAATAAAAAAGACATATTTCACTGTTTATGAAGTCCATTTGTTAAGCAAATGTAAATATAATAATTCTAAATTATCACTAAATTGTTTTAGAGATTTTATTTTAATCTACAAAAACTAATTATAACTCAAAAAATGGCTTCAACCAACTATATTTGTATTAGTGAAACCCCAGAAAAAAAACCATATATGAAAAAAGATAATTTTATCGAGCAAATAAAATCCGGTTACACTTTTAAGGAAGATTTTATTATAATTGGTGGTGCGGTATACGAAAATGCTGTTATTCCAGATCTTTTTGTACGGATTCCGCTTCAAACCTTAAACCGTCATGGTCTTATTTCTGGTGCTACGGGTACGGGAAAGACCAAAACGATTCAAGTATTATCCGAGCAACTTTCGCTAAAGGGAATTCCGGTTTTGATGATGGATGTCAAAGGTGATTTTAGCGGTATTGCAACGAGCGGAACTAGTTCCGCCTTTATCGAGGATCGTCACCGTCAAATGAACCTTCCTTACTCTTCAAAAGGATTCCCGGTAGAATTGTTATCCCTATCCGAACAAAAGGGTGTTCGCCTGCGCGCTACGGTATCGGAATTTGGTCCCGTACTGTTTTCGCGTATACTCGAACTCAACGATACACAAGCCGGCGTAGTCTCGTTGGTTTTTAAATATTGCGACGATAACAACTTATTGTTACTCGATCTGAAAGACTTTAAAAAAACCTTACAATACCTCACCAATGAAGGGAAAAAGGAGATCGAATCGGAGTACGGGAAAATATCGACCGCTTCTTCGGGTACTATACTTCGGAAAATGGTGGAGTTGGAACAACAAGGTGCTGAACTATTTTTTGGAGAAACGTCTTTTGACATTACCGATTTAATGCGGGTAGACGAAAACGGCCTCGGCTACGTCAACATACTTCGCATCAACGACATACAAGACAAGCCCAAACTTTTCTCTACTTTTATGCTGAGTTTGCTGGCTCAAGTGTACTCACAAATGCCGGAACAAGGCGATAGCGGACAACCCGAACTCGTTATTTTTATCGATGAAGCCCATTTGATTTTTGACAACGCCAGTAAAACGCTGCTCAATCAAATTGAAACCATTGTAAAATTAATTCGTTCCAAAGGAGTCGGTATATTCTTTATCACACAAAACCCCAACGACATCCCCAATGGAGTTTTGGCACAATTGGGATTAAAAATACAACACGCCCTTCGCGCTTTTACGGAAAAAGATCGCAAAGCCATCAAAGCGGCTTCTGAAAACTTCCCTATTTCAGAATTTTACGCCACCTCAGAGCTGCTGAATCAACTTCCAACTGGTGAAGCCTTGGTCACAGCACTCAATGAGAAAGGAGTACCTACTCCATTGGTGCAATGTATGATGCGCGCGCCAATGAGTCGTATGGACATATTGAGCGATTCCGAAATCATTGCCATTACCGAAAAATCTAGTTTGGTAAAGAAATACAACAACACTATTGATCGAGAAAGTGCTTATGAAATGCTGACTGCACGGGTTGCGCAGATCAATCAACAACAGGAACAAGAAGCTCAAAGCACGGCAAAAAAACCGACGCCACCGCCTGCGCGAAACACTAAGACAGCCGATCCATATAAACCCATCGTAAAAGTACTAACCAGTGCTACTTTTATCCGCGGTGCTTTTGGGATTTTGTCTAAGATATTTAGTGGTTCCTCTAAAAAATAAATACAAAGATCCGCAGCTTAATTAAGTTGCGGATCTTTCATTACAATTTACTCAATATTAAATTTTCTACTTCAGCCGTTTGCCAGCTCTCTGAAATACCGGGCAGCAGCATCACTTCATCCATAATGCTTTTTTGGTGATCCCCTATCTCCAGAGCTTCGCGATAGGGTTTATGACTAAATGTAACCCGATCGTATAGCGGCAACCATTTCTCAGGATGACGCGCGGTAAACCAGGCCTCAATTTTCTTGCGCAAAAGAAAGTCCGGATCGGCAGTCTTGGTGCTCATTTCGATAAAATTTCTGTAGGACAACTCAGCTATCGCATCGGCATTGGGCTTTCTCAATTGCTGATATTCCTTAAAAATACGCAACCAATCATCGCCATGCTCTTGGATTAATTCATACAGTTGCGTGATGTCTTCAAATCCAGCATTCATACCCTGCCCATAGAAAGGAACTATAGCATGAGCCGCATCGCCAATCAAAGCCACTTTATCTTCAAAGGTCCAAGGAAAACATTGCGTGGTTACTAAAGAGCTCGTTGGGTTTTTGAAGAAATCCCGACTCAAGTTTGGTATTAAGTCTTTGGTATCTGGAAAAAACTCTTCAAAGAAAGCGGTGACATCCTTTTCGTCTTGCAAGCTTTCAATTGAGTATTTGCCTTCGAAAGGTATAAACAAAGTACAGGTAAAACTCCCCTCCAGATTAGGTAAGGCAATCAACATAAATTCCCCTCTAGGCCAGATGTGAAATGAGTTTTTATCGATCAGATGTTTTCCCAAGCTATTGGCTTCAATCTTAAGTTCCTTATAACCGATATTCAAAAAATGTTGTTGATAGTCAAATCTATTTTGCTTTTGCATGCGATTTCTGACTTTGGAGAAAGCACCATCTGCACCGAATATTTTATCGTATTTCAGCTCCTCCCAGGGGCCTCTTTCCGCATCTCCTATATATATGATTCCCTCTGAAAGTTTGACATCCCAAATTTTCTTCTCGAAGAAAAATTCAACTCCTTCTTTCTCGGTCAAATCGATCATCAAACGATTTAACTCCCCTCGAGATATCGAATAGATACTCTCGCCTTCCATTCCATATTTTTGATAGGCAATATCTCCTTGAACAGTATGTATGGCTCGTTTATCCATCGGGATAGCTATCTCGCGAATTGCATCGCCTATACCTACACCGTCCAATGCTTTCCAACCTCTTGTCGACATCGCTAAATTAATCGAACGTCCGGAAAAATCAATTTTTCTGATATCCTCACTGCGGTCAAAAACATGAACCTCATGACCTGCTTTTTTTAAATAAAGGGCCAGTAGACTACCTACTAATCCTGATCCAACTATAGCAATTCTAACTGGTTGTTGCATTTTATCTCGATTAATTATTATTATTTATTACCTAATTTTAAATCCTTTGTAGCCACTAATTATTAATAAATATTTTTATTAATTGATAATTATTCGTTTTTTCATCTATTTTTTAATAAATTTACTACTATTACTAATCAAAAAAAATAAGTTATGAAAGATTTAGTTTGGTTAATTGCAGTAATCCTAATTATAGGATGGGCAGTAGGTTATTTTGGTTTTGGAGAGGCTGTGGGTAGTTTTATACACATCTTATTAGTATTGGCAGTCATTGCTATTTTATATCGTCTGATTACCGGACGAAAACCTTAAAAAAAATCCCCAAAAATGGGGATTTTTCTATTTATTGAATAAAATGGGTTGCCCCGTTTGCATACCTTGTGATTGCGCAAATGCTCCACACATGTGAAATAACAGTCGAGCACCTACATTTCCATCCCAATCATCATCTCCTGGTGCTACTTCCACCAAATCCATGCCTATAATAGTCTTGTTTGAGCTGGCCAGCTTACTGATCAGATAGGTCGCTTGCTCATAAGACAAACCTCCAGGTACCGGTGTTCCGGTATTGGGACAATACCAACGGTAAAGCCCGTCTATATCAAAACTAATACATACTTTTTCTGGCAAGGATGCTATGATTTGATCACATTGATCTTTCCAGGATTTTCCTTCAAAAGCAGCAGCCTTTAAATCCGAATCTGTATGTACTAATACTCTGTTTCCAGAATTCTTAACCGTTTCTAGTTCTTGCTCACAAAAATCGCGTATACCAACTTGAACAATTTTCGAGACTTGTGGCAATTTTAAGGTGTTATACATAATCGACGCGTGGGAATAGGTAAAACCCTCATAAGCTTCCCGCAAATCCATATGTGCATCAAAATGCAAGATTCCGAAATCTTCGTTTTTATCCGCTAATGCTTCATAATAACCTAAAGGAGTACTGTGATCTCCTCCTAAAAGCACCACTTTCTTACCCAAGTTCATCCAATACAATACGCGATCTTTAACTTGCTGTTTCAGTTGTTTACAAACCTTATTAATCTTGTCAAGATCGGCTTGCAGGGCAGGAAATGTAGAAACATCCTCTCCATTTTCTAAGGCTTCAATAATTGGTTGAGCCATACCTTTATACTCCTCACTATCCGCAGCCCAATTATTAGGAGCATCGTCGTAAAAAATACCTAATTTCCACAATTCCGGATAGGATTGGTGCAACAAATCTACTTGATAAGAAGCCTCTAAAATCGCTTCTGGTCCTTCAGATGCGCCAGCTCCATAACTAACCGTTACTTCCCAAGGCACAGGAATAATAATAATTTCACTTTCTTCAGCAGTAAATGGCAAACCATAAATCGATGCGTCTGCTAATCCTGGTTGTGAAGGATCAAAATTGTCTATTTTGTATTGCTTCGTTGACATTTTATAAAATTGTTTATGCTACAAATTTAGGATTAAATATTGAATTTCATATCAACAAATTCAATACCAAAAGTTGTACTTACTGTAATGGTGAAAATTCGATTTAAAACACTTATGCCTTATTAGCCAGTCCCTTTTTTAATATATTTCCAAAGTGATAAATATCACTATAAGAAGTATACAAAGGCACTGGTGCTAAACGGATCACGTTCGGTTCCCTCCAATCTACGATAACCCCTTCCTTCATCAAGTATTCAAACAAAGCTCTTCCCTCTCCATGTAACAACACAGATAACTGACTAGCTCTCTCTAATGGGCTCTCAGGTGTTATGATTTCAAAATCACCTCCTACTTCGTCTGCGATATCTTTTAGTACAAATTCCAAATACGCTGTAATGCGATCTCTCTTTTCTATGAGCTTCGGCATCCCTATTTCATCAAACATCTCAACAGATGCCAAATACGGTGCCAAGGTCAAAATGGGTAAATTACTGATTTGCCAACCGTGTGCATTGCGAATGGGATCGTATTGCGGCTCCATTAAAAAACGACGGTCCTTGTTGTGTCCCCACCAACCCCCTAAGCGAGGCAAATCCATATTGTTATGGTGTTTTTCATGAATAAAACAGCCCGATGCATTACCCGGTCCTGAATTCATATATTTATAACTACACCAGGCCGCAAAATCCGCTTCCCACTCGTGCAATTTCAATTCTATATTTCCTGCTGCATGTGCCAAATCCCAACCTACATAAGCTTGATATTTATGCCCTGCTGCAGTAATTGTTTTCATATCTAAAACTTGTCCCGTATAGTAATTAAGCCCACCGATTAGTACCAAGGCCAACTCATCACCAACCTCATCAATTTTAGCTAAGATATCTTCCAATCTAAAGTTATGTTCCCCTTCTCTACGTTTCACCTCAACGATCGTCTCTTTGGGATCCAAGCCGTGAAACTGAACTTGTGTCTGAATTAAATACTGATCACTAGGAAAAGCTTTCTCTTCACAAAGTATTTTAAACTTTTTTGCGGTTGGGCGATAAAACGATGCCATCAACAAGTGAAGGTTCACGGTCAAAGTATTCATCACAGTTACCTCCGAAGGTTTTGCTCCAACAATTTTACTTAATGGCTCACTAAATCTTTCGTGATAATCCCACCACGGTTTGTCTGCATAAAAATGTCCTTCCACCGCTAAATCCGCCCAATCTTTCATTACCTCATCAACATAGGTCACCGCTCTTTTAGGCTGCAATCCCAAAGAATTTCCCGTAAAATAAATAACTTGTTTACCAGCTACTTTTGGAAAGTTAAACTCCTCTCTATATTTAGCCAGAACATCTTGTTGGTCTAAGGCTTTTGCACATTCAAGCGTATTATCAAATTTCATATTTAATTTTTTATGGTGTTTTATCCACGGCTATTCAATAAAGTCACAAAATAAATCTAGCAAACAAATGCAGCTAGTTATTGTTTTCATTGTGAGCATTTCCGTTTCGTAAAAATAATGGAGTTTATAGAATTATCAAAGCTAATTTGATTTTAGTTCTAAAAATTAAAAATTAGGTGTCATACAGCTGTGATAATCATAAAGTATACATTGGATATAAACAAAACAGGGATTGCCTTTTTAAGACAATCCCTGTTTTTATATTAAATCTAATGGTTTTAGATGATTAACATCGCATCCCCATAAGAGTAGAATTTATACCCTTCTTGTATAGCCTCTTCATAAGCTTTTTTCATTAAGTCATGTCCACAAAAAGCAGAAATCATCATTAACAAAGTTGATTTTGGCATATGGAAGTTGGTTATCATACAATCTGCAATGCTAAAATCATAGGGAGGAAAAATGAACTTATTGGTCCACCCTTCAAATGGGTTCAATGTACGGTTTGAAGAAACAGAACTCTCCAAGGCACGCATAGATGTTGTTCCTACGGCACAGATTCTACTTTTTCTTTCTTTTGCTGAGTTGACAATATCACACGCTTCTTGCGTGACTCTCATCTCCTCAGAATCCATCTTGTGTTTAGATAAATCTTCTACCTCTACCGGATTAAAAGTACCTAATCCAATGTGAAGTGTCACTTCAGCAAACTGAATTCCCTTAATTTCTAATTTTTTCAAAAGGTGTTTTGAAAAATGCAGACCAGCAGTAGGTGCTGCAACAGCGCCCTCTTCTGAAGCATAGATCGTTTGATAACGTTCTGCATCTTCTGGGACAACCTCTCTATTGATGTATTTAGGAATTGGAGTTTCTCCTAATTCCGCTAATTTCTCTCTAAACTCTTCGTAAGAACCGTCATATAAAAAACGCAAGGTTCTTCCTCTTGATGTCGTGTTATCAATAACCTCAGCTACCAAAGAATCATCTTCACCGAAATACAATTTATTTCCAATACGTATTTTACGTGCAGGATCTACTAAAACATCCCAAAGACGTTGTTCCGCATTTAATTCTCTAAGTAAGAAAACTTCAATTCTCGCACCAGTCTTTTCTTTATTCCCATATAAACGAGCCGGAAAAACTTTGGTATTGTTTAATACCATCACATCCCCTTCGTCAAAATAATCTATTAAATCTTTAAAGAACTTGTGTTCAATTTTTTGAGTTTTACGATTGATTACCATCAGACGTGCTTCATCTCTGTTTTCAGCAGGAAACTCGGCTAACAACTCCTCAGGCAAATTAAAATTAAAATGGGATAACTTCATTCTTATTGAAATTTAATTAAATAATAAAAGATTCCGCTCTTCTATTTTAGTTTGCAAATATACGACCCCAAGATAGGCGTTGTCAAGTGTTTTGCTGTTTATTTTAAATAAGTCGGATTTGTATCGACAATTGTAGTCTGAAAGCCCAGTGTTTGCAGGTTTTCCCAAAAATCGATAAAGGATTTACTTACCACCTCTGCATCGTTAATGGATATTGAAGTTTTTAAGGCTAAAGGAGCAAAAGCCATGGCCATACGATGATCTTGATAAGTATCTATAGCAACTCCCGAAATCAACGAAGACCCCGCTTCTAAATTAAGTCTTTCATCATCTACAGAAACTACTGCTCCCAATTTAGCTAACTCGATTTGCAGGGCAAGCAATCGATCGGTTTCTTTAATCTTTAAAGTCTTTAATCCTGAAAGTCGGCAGCCGATACCCAGACCGAAGCAAGTCACTGCTATCGTTTGGGCCAAATCAGGAGTATCTTTCAAATCTGCCTCAAAGTACTTTACCGAATCCGACTGCTTGATCAAAGTCAAACATTGATTTTGAAATACACTTTCAACACCAAGTGAACGATAGTATTGTACTAATCTAGCATCTCCCTGTAAACTGCGTTCTTGATAATTGGACAAGGTAATAGTAGTTCCTAGATCAGATAAGGCGATGATGGAGTAAAAATAGGATGCCGAAGACCAATCGGATTCTATCGTAATTTCGCTATCAGCAACTTCTGATTGATGATCAACGCGGACAGTATTATCGACAAACTGATTCGGTATACGTAATTCCGAAAGTACCGACAGGGTCATTTCAATATAGGGTTTTGAAGTGACTTCCCCATCGAAAGTCAGTGTAAGTCCGTTTTCTAATTGGGGAGCAATCAGCAATAACGCAGAAATGTATTGACTGCTGATAGCTGGATTTAGGCTGACCTGATTTGCGGTCAATTTTCTACCTGTGATTTTTAGAGGAGGAAAGCCCTCTTTCTCCATATATTCAATAGTAGCTCCTAATTGCCTTAAGGCTTCTACTAAAATACTGATCGGTCGTTCTTTCATTCTTGAGCTCCCCGTCAACCATACTTGGCGGTTGGGTTGCATAGCGAAATAGGCCGTCAAAAAACGCATAGCCGTACCGGCATGATGAATATCAACCACTTCTTGATCAGCTACTAATCCCTGTTGCATCATCTGACTATCGTCGGAATCCGAAATATTTTGCAAATGAATATTCGGATACAACTTTTGCAACAACAAAAGTCGGTTGGTCTGCGACTTACTACCAGACACCCTTATACGCTGATTATTGATGATCGAACTGCGTTGTATATCTACCCTCATAAATCGTTTACTAAGAAAGTATTAAGTAAAAAAGAACCACAAAATGGTTTACTTTAATTTTTCATTGTTATGATGACGGTCGTGGTCGCGTTTGGTTTTAAAATCCATTTTTTTATCAAAAGCCTCCTGCAGGTTTACGCCAGTTTGGTTTGCCAAACACAGCACAACAAAAACCACATCAGCCAATTCCTCGCCTAGATCCTTGTTTTTATCACTTTCCTTTTCGGATTGCTCTCCATATCTTCGTGCAATAATCCGTGCTACTTCGCCGACTTCCTCTGTCAGTTGAGCCATATTGGTCAATTCATTAAAATAGCGAACTCCATGTTCTTTGATCCAACGATCAACATCTAACTGTGCGTTTTCTATATTCATTTTGATATTTTATTTTATCGTTTTTTTACCAAATATTTTATTCTTAAAGAACCGATCGTATATCCACATCAACAGCATGAAAATGGCATATTTACCCAAAAAATTAGCTAAACAAAAACCGTTTAATGCCCATAAACACGATAGATCATCAGACATAACAGCCGTTAAAATCAAATAGATCAGCGTAAAAAGGCCATATTTTTTTAAGAAATTCATATTACTCTTTATTTTGGGAGTCTATCAAAATCGTAACCGGCCCGTCATTACATAAATTCACTTTCATATCTGCACCGAAACGACCTGTTTGAACAGTACGTCCCAGATTATCTTGTAATTCATTGACGAAGGCCTCATAAAGCGGAATAGCCACATCGGGTCTTGCAGCCTTGATATAAGACGGGCGATTGCCTTTTTTAGTCGCTGCATGTAAAGTAAATTGGCTAACCACCAACAACTCTCCCTCTACATCTAAAACCGACTTATTCATAACACCAGCTTCATCATTGAAAATGCGTAAATTCAAAATTTTTGAAGACAACCATTTGACGTCTTCTAAAAAGTCGATTTCTTCAATGCCCACTAAGACTAATAAGCCTGCCTGAATTTCTGCTACTCGCTGTTGATCTATCGTTACATGGGCTTCGGTAACACGTTGAATGACTACTCTCAATTGATCGATATTATATTTAAAAAAAAATCAAACTTCCTTAGGCGTCCCCTTTCCCGTCCGCATAAATATCCGAGCGGTAATGTTCATCATCGCCATCGAGTATTTGGGTATAACTGCGGTATCTGGACCATGCAATCTGATCGTTGTCCAAAGCGTCTTTCACTGCGCAATGCGGTTCTTCGCGATGCAGGCAGTTATTAAATTTACAGTCGTTTTTTAATGCAAAAAATTCCGGGAAGTAATTTCCCACTTCTTGTTTTTCCATATCCACGATACCAAATCCGCGAATTCCCGGGGTATCGATGATTTGTGCATCAAAAGAAAGATCAAACATCTCCGCAAAAGTTGTAGTATGTTGCCCTTGCTGATGTTGCTCGGAAATCACAGCGGTTTTTAAATTTAACGTCGGCTCTATAGCATTGATCAAAGTAGATTTTCCAACTCCAGAATGTCCCGAAAACATAGACACCTTACCAATCATTTTTTCCTTAATAGCGTCTAAACCCTTTTTCTCAGAAGCCGACACTCTTAAGCATTCATAACCGATCTGGGTATAGGTGTGCTGTAAATACAACTGCTCATCTAAAGCTTCGTCATCAAACGTATCGATTTTATTAAATACAATAACCGTTTTAATCCCATACGCCTCAGCAGTTACTAAAAATCGATCGATAAAACTCGTTGTAGTCACCGGATTATTAATCGTTACCATTAAAAAGACCTGATCTATATTAGAGGCAATGATATGTATTTGCTTGGATAAATTTACTGATTTTCTAACGATATAATTCTTGCGTTCAGCAATGGTATGTATCAATCCTGTATTTACATCAGCAGAAGTTTCCAAATCGAATTCCACCAAGTCCCCTACCGATATTGGATTGGTACTTTTGATTCCCTTGATTCTAAACTTCCCTTTTATTCTACATTCAATGAATGTTCCATCTTCAGTCTTTACATGATACCAACTTCCCGTCGATTTATAAACAATTCCCTTCATGCAGTTATTTTTTATGATTAAAACCCGTTAATATCACCTTTTAGCTTTATTGTCTCTCTAGCAAAACAGTCCTAAACGGTGAATATACAGCAGCTTCCTTTTTTTCTATGATTTCACAATCGGTTTAACTTACAAATCGGAATTCGATTTTTACAAGCAAACCGCGTTTTATTATTTATTTATAATCTTATCCTGCCTTTGGATGCTCTCTTGATGAATCGCCGCATAAACCGCCGTAATAAACTCTTTGGTCAACCCTCTTTGTTCGCCTTCTTGTAACATTTTTTCCAAAACGGCAATCCATCGCTGTTGTTGAAAAACGGCTACATTTTTTGTTTTTTTCAAAGCTCCAATCTGATCG
Organism: Flavobacteriaceae bacterium UBA1682; assembly: GCA_002320285.1. Classification (GTDB taxonomy): domain Bacteria; phylum Bacteroidota; class Bacteroidia; order Flavobacteriales; family Flavobacteriaceae; genus Flavobacterium. The sequence goes on from DCKE01000014.1 coordinate 34,127, forward strand.
GCAATTTGCATTCGCTTTCCCAAGATATTCAAAATTTTGGTATCCATCTCATCGAGTTGCAAACGATGTCGGTTGATCTGCGATAAAAACTCTTCGGTTTCATCGGTTTGATTTCTAACTTTTAAAGCAGTCAATATATGCCCTAATTGTTGTGGCGTCACTTGTTGAGCTGCATCACTCCATGCTTTATCGGGGTCATTATGTGTTTCGATCATCAAGCCATCATAATTCAAATCCAAGGCTTGTTGCGACACTTCTAAAATCCTGTTTCGATCGCCTGTTATATGTGACGGATCACAGAAAATAGGAATATTGGGTAATTGTGTTTTTAAATCTATAGCAATTTGCCATTCGGGCACATTGCGGTATTTGGTTTTTTCATAAGTCGAAAAACCTCTATGAACGACGCCAATTTTTGAAATACCGGCATTGATCAAACGTTCTACACCTCCTAACCACAACCCCAAATCTGGATTTACTGGATTTTTGATTAATACAATTTTATCCGTTCCCTTTAAACAATCCGCGATCTCTTGCACTGCAAAAGGATTCACCGTTGTTCGAGCACCGATCCAAAGCACATCGATATCGTGTTGCAGGGCCAATTCTACGTGTTGCACCGTAGCAATCTCCACCGCAATTTTAAGTCCTGTTTCGCGTTTCACCTCTTGCAACCACTTTAATCCAATGGCTCCAACCCCTTCAAATCCTCCGGGTCTTGTACGAGGTTTCCATATACCAGCCCGAAATACACTGACCTGTTTTGGCAATTGTTTTGCGATGCTCATGACCTGTTCTGGTGTTTCCGCACTACAAGGTCCTGCAATAATCATAGGTTGTCCCGGTTGTTTGAATTCGTCCATCCAGGTCTTTGTGTATGTATCCCTTTCCATAATGCAAATTTAGTATGTATTTCTTTAACAAAGAGCATTTCATCAAATAGTTCTCGCAAAAAGATCGTGGTAAACTGCATTATTTCGCACGAAAAATAGAAACAACATTTTAAAAAGTATTTGATTTTTACGTTTTATTTCTAAAGAATCCTTTAATTTTATTGTTTCTTAAAAAAAATTAGCCAAAATGACCCTCTTAACTTTCACATTAATCCTTTTCTTAGGTGCCTTCCTAGCTGGTTTTATAGGCTCGCTATCCGGTCTGGGAGGCGGCATCATCATAATACCGCTGTTGACCGTCTTTTTAAATGTCGATATTCATTATGCGATAGGAACTGCCTTAGTCGCTGTTATTGCCACCTCTTCTGGATCTGCCGCCGCCTATGTCAAAGAAGGTATTACCAATATGCGTTTGGGGATCTTTCTAGAAATTGCAACCACCGCTGGTGCTGTTGTTGGTGCTTTGCTATCAACCGTTGCACCTACCTCGCTTTTAGCCGTTATATTCGGACTTACCTTAATTTTTACCTCGATCAATTCCCTACGCAAAAAAGAAGAACACCTGGTTTTACAATCTAGTTCCCTAGCCGAGAAACTGCGTTTACCCAGCACCTATCCCGCAGCAGATGGAACAAGAGTAGCCTATGGCACCAAAAATGTTGTCGGAGGATTTAGTATGATGGGCATAGCCGGAATGATGTCGGGATTACTCGGAATTGGTTCTGGTGCTTTCAAAGTCATCGCTATGGACAATATCATGAAAATTCCATTTAAAGTTTCTACGACTACCAGTAATTTTATGATGGGAGTTACGGCAATGGCGAGTTCTGTAATCTATATACAGAAGGGCTATATCGAACCTTCTATTTGTATGCCCGTGGTAGTTGGGGTCTTAATAGGCGCGATGACGGGAGCTAAGGTTTTAGTAAAGGCAAATACCAAAAAACTGCGTTTGTTCTTTGCTATTCTTATTTTATTTCTAGCTGCCAATATGATTTATAACGGACTAAACGGCAAAATTTAATTTTATGTCACACGAAAAATTTAATGATCAAGATTTTCAATCGATCATCGGTAACTTATTGAGATACGGTGTCTGGATTGCTTTAAGCGTTGCTCTAGTCGGAGGATTGATCTTTTTATTAGGCAATCATCAAGAGGTGGTTCACTACGATACTTTTACGGAAAACAACCGAAACATCTTAGTCGTTCTACGCGATGTTTTTGAAGGTATAAAAGACGGACAAGGGGAATCCATTATCTTTTTAGGTATAATACTGCTGTTTCTGACACCGGTATTGAGAATCCTCTTATCACTGATATCCTTTCTCTTAGAAAAAGATTATTTATATGTTTGGATCACACTTATTGTCGTTATTATCATTGGACTGAGTATTTCTTTTGGTTTTTCTCATTAATTGTTGACCATCTATTTTTTTAAGCCCTCAAAATAATTACATTTGTTTCCAAATCCATTCTAAGCATGTCTATAGTAGTTAAGAATATCAGTAAATTTTACGGCGAACAAAAAGCCTTAGATTCCGTGTCATTCTCTATCTCCAAAGGTGAGATTGTCGGTTTTTTAGGTCCCAATGGCGCGGGAAAATCTACTCTAATGAAAATCTTAACCACGTATTTAAACAAGGATGAGGGTACTGCCCAAATCAACGATTTTGACTTGGACAAGGAAACGCGTTCGATACAAAAATCGGTTGGATATTTGGCGGAACACAACCCCTTGTATCTCGAACTATACGTTAGAGAATATTTAGCGTATAATGCAGACCTGTATAAGGTTGCGGCTTCCAGAATTGAAGAGGTCATACAACTAACTGGACTAGAACCGGAATCACATAAAAAGATCGGACAGCTTTCCAAGGGATACCGCCAGAGAGTTGGTTTGGCTACAGCTTTATTACACGATCCGGAGGTCTTAATACTCGATGAACCGACCACGGGACTTGATCCCAACCAATTGGTAGAGATTCGCGAATTGATCAAAAGCATCGGTAAAGACAAAACCGTTTTTCTTTCCACTCATATCATGCAAGAAGTCGAAGCACTTTGCGAAAGGGTGATCATCATTAAAAAAGGTAAAATTGTCGCTGACGAAAAACTCGGCAATATGTTGGAACAAAATAGTGAGCAAATCATAGCGGTTGAATTTGACTTTAAAATCGAAGAACAATTCATTCTACGAATCCCGCAATTGATTCGTGCGATAAACATACACGACACCCAATGGGAACTGACGTTTGAAGCCGGGGAAGATCAAAGATCATTGGTTTATGACTTCGCGCAACAACAGGGTTTAAAAACACTCTCCCTTCATGTGAAAAATAAAAATTTAGAACATTTATTTCGAGAGATAACCCAATAATAAGCTGATTTGCCCATACAGTTATTCGACGATGGGCAAATGAACTAAAATTGGGTACCAAATTTCTGCTTTTTCCCTTTTCTGATTTGAATTCTATCATAACTGGCCCGCTTTAAAAAATCGGCGCGGCTAATCCCTTGATCAAAAGCTGCTGTTGCCAATTCCAAAGCCCGTTCTAAATCCGCTAAGCTTTTTCCGTGATGGTAGATCATTGCAGCATAATATTGATCCATAGGGCTCAATATAAGCCCCAAACTGTCCTTGACTTTAATATGCCACAACCGAATACTATCTCGAATCATCACCTTTTCCTGAGCACTACTAAAAAGGATTGTTTTTAACATCATCCGATCATCCTGATCCGTATCAAATTGCACTTCATAAAAGCCTTGACCTGTTTCCAATTTCAAATCTGAAAATGGCCTAACCAAAGCTACTAGAAGTAAAAGAAAAGAAATTCCTAGCACTCCATATAAATTAAGATTCGCCTTTCGAATTATTATCCTAATGAGGACAATAAGAAATAAAATAACAAAAAGTAAAAGAGGAACCGCCCATCCCCAAGCATATTTTAGTACTAACAAAATTCCAAGTACCAAATACACACCGAAGCAAAAGTTTGTTTTTGTCCTAAGTCTCATATTCTTACTCTTTATTTTCGAACTATTAACTCACGTAAAGAATACGGAACTCTCAAAGTCAAAATTTTCCAATCCTCATGTTCTAAAATAACGTAATCATAGTTATTTTTTAAAAGGATACTTGTACCATTCTCAAAATAACAACTTACATCTTTAACCTGATCACTTTTATCTAAAATTATTGAAGCGTAATAATAATTAGTGTATTCTAAAGCTTTATCATTAAAAGAATCGCTTCTCATTATAACTTTATCCTTGGAAAACGCTGCGCTTACCTTAGTAATTGTATGATAATACTCCGCCGTTAAAAAGCAAACATCATTTTTTAATTCATTAATAGGTATTGGATAGTATTCAAAAATTGAAGCTTTGTTTTTCTCAACTTTCACAGGTATTTTGGGTGATACATATTGCCGAGTATCTATGTATTCCGGTTTTAAGAAATAAACTCCTTCTTCAACAGCAAATTGAGGGTAATGATACTTACTCGTAATTCTTTTTCCATCTAAACTCTCTACCAGAATTTGTTTCTTTTTCAAATCCTGATTTTCAGAAATAATAAAATCTCTTACTAGTGATTCTCGTATATCTACAAATACATATTCATCAGAAATCTCTTCAAAGTAGAAATCAAATACAGGAATTAGTTCTTCGGTAGGTGCAGTAACCCAGCTTAAGGTGTAATTCACATTAGGAGGTATACATATAGAAAAATCTTGACCTATACGTTGATTATATTTGTCATCGCTATGAACCTCCATTTTAGATAATGCATAATTCGGTTTTGTCAGTAAATCCGTATCAATCCAAGTTACTACATCTACAACCTTCCCTGGCTGTCCTTCCAATTTCAACGACATTTTTTGAGCAGCCTCATCCCATTTACTAATTAATTTAGCATCAGTTCCTTTCTCTTCAATCAATACATATGACTCGATTCTATCCAACGTCTTAGATCTGTCTAAGCAATAAAAATTAAAGTCGTATTCTTTGCTATCCAAGTCTAAAATCAACTGATCTTGAGTATCGTATCCAAATGAGTTCCAAACAAATCTATAAGCACATATATTTGGAACCTTTTCCTCAATCGAATAGACATTATTAAATTCTTTATAAAACCCTTTGCCATCCGAAATAACGACCCTTTTTGCTTCATATGGATCGCCCATATTATTGATAAAATCAATATTAACCATCGCGTAGCCTAACTCTACTTTCTCATCCTTTTCTAAAGAAGGCTGATCATTTAATAGTTTGTTTTCTGAAGTACAATTTATTAAAGAAAAAAACACTAAAATTGAAAACAAACATGATAAAAAAAAAAATTTTTCTCATGATACTTTAATTTTAAATTTTAAAAAGTAGTTAAACCTAAAATAAAAAAAATTAAAATTAAAATAACGATAATAATTTAACATTAAAAAAGTTATAAAAACACCTTTATCGCAGCTCATGATAAAAAAAAACACTGTAAAGAACCAACCTAATGCATCAGTTTTAAAAGTTAGCATAAGAATAAAATTAGTTCATCTTAACCTTAAGCAGGTTGAGCACAGAAATTAAAATAGTGCTGTCTTTCAAAAAATCAATTTTAACACATTAAAACAATTTCTAATGAATATATGTTTTAAAGATTATTATTCTATAAAACAGTTAACACTTAATCACAAAATTAAATCAATTGAAGAAAAAACGACAAAAATCACTTTTTTAGAAACTTTTTTTTATTTAATAAAATATAGGACGTTCATTATCAAGGTATTTTATTGTATTTTTGAAACGAAAACCACCAATTTACACCAAAAAATTTATGACAATACTTGATTCTATTGACAAAAAATTACTTTTTGAGTTACAGATTGACAGTAAGCAATCTATAAAACAACTGGCGGAAAAGGTCAATCTCTCCGTAACACCTGTTCATGAACGTATAAAAAAACTGGAGTCTTCGGGTATTATAAAAAATTACTCTGCGATTATTGATCCGACTTTGTTGGGAAAAAAGCTGTTGGTGTACTGTCAAGTGACTTTGGTAAAACACCAAGGGGTTCTCTTCGAGGAATTTGAAGAATATGTCGCAAATTTAGAAGAAGTTTTGGAAGCTTCATATATAGCGGGTAGTTATGATTTCCTGCTAAAACTTTTGCTAGACGATATGGATGCCTATCAAAACTTTGTCGTGAACAAAATTTCTAAATTAGAGATCATATCACAAATCAGAAGTTCGTTTGTTATCCGGACTATAAAAAACACCTCTATTGTCAATTGTCTATAAAAAAGAGGCTGTCTTGGGAAGACAGCCTCTTTTTTAGCAATGAACATCACGACGGATTACCGATTGCTTACTGTTTACTCCTATTAAAACAATCCGTTTATTTCAGCATCAATTCGGTTGATGATACTACCTAAGTCTTCAGGATCGTCTACAAAATTTATTTGATCGACATCAATAATCAATAATTTTCCTTTATTGTAGGTTTGAATCCAGGCCTCATAGCGTTCATTTAAACGGTTTAAGTATTCTATCGAAATTGAATTTTCATAATCGCGACCGCGTTTGTGAATTTGAGCTACTAGATTAGGAATAGAACTTCTTAAGTAAATTAATAGGTCCGGTGCTCCCACCAATTCTTCCATCATTTCGAATAAGGAAGTATAGTTTTCATAATCGCGATTTGACATCAAACCCATAGCGTGTAAATTGGGTGCGAAAATATGAGCATCTTCATAAATCGTTCTGTCTTGAATGGTTTTACTCCCACTCTGTCTGATTTTTAGAACTTGCCTAAAGCGGCTATTTAAAAAATAGATTTGCAGGTTAAAAGACCAACGATCCATTTTGTGATAGAAATCGTCCAAATAAGGGTTATCTACCACATCTTCAAAATGCGGTTCCCACTTATAATGTTTGGCCAATAATTTAGTTAAAGTTGTTTTTCCTGCTCCGATATTTCCAGCGATAGCTATATGCATTTAAGGTAGAGTTATAAGGTAATTTTTAATTTCTAGATCGGTAAAAATACTCAAAATTTGGGTGTTAAAAAAGAATCCTGAAATGCTTTTTTCACCTATTAGTACTTGGCACTGTAGATTCGTTTGTAAATCCAAGTAATAGAGTTGCTTATCTTTTAAATAAATCAGCTTATGCGGACTAATTATATGAATATCGTCGTAAGAGGGAAGTGGATATGCCTTCGAAATTTTACCATATATATCGCTATAATAAAAATTGTTTTGTTCTGAAATCCAGTAAAAATAATTTATGTCAGACTGTTGGTGTTTAATCGGATCTGGGAACGGAGTAGTTAACGAAGTATACACAAGGCTTTGGACAGCAAGTAACCCCAATTGATTGGTTAGTTCATCCCATAACCACAAGCGATTTTGCGAACTCATACCAACATAACCCGGTTGCAATTGTGTATTGCGCTCTGTAAGCGGAATTGTTTTAATAAGTACCAATTCTTTATCCAACAGCAACACGGTATTAAACCGTTTATAAAACACACACAGTTGCATCGGATTGATCGCATCAAAAGCCGCTATGGGTCCCAAACTTAAATTTTGATACTCTTTTTCGGATTCAGCTCTTTTAACAAGAATTACTTGATCTTTGACTAAATAACTCGCTAAAAAGATGTCCTTACCCAAAAACAAAGCACCGTTTAATGGCTCACTGTCGATATATTGAACTTCAATATTTTTCTGAGCCCAAGATGAAAAAGCGAGCAGTAGTGCGAAAAACAATCCCAACTCTTTCATGTTATTTTTTTTTATTTTCTTACCCAGGTTTGAAAAGTAAATGCCGTGGCGTGTTTTTCATCTTTAGGATGATCTACTTCCGAAAGTAACTGCCAATTTTGCGGATCAATCACAGGAAAAAAAGCATCGGCTTCAAAGGAATCATGAACGCGAGTTAATTCAATTTTATCCGCAAAAGGCAAGGCTTCTTTATAGATTTCACCGCCTCCAATTATATAAACATCCTCTTGAGCCTGCGTTAGCCTCAAAGCAGCTTCCATACTATTGACCACAATACATTCGTCGGGAGCCTTATAATTTTGATTTCGACTAATGATCACATGTTTTCTATTAGGCAAGGGCTTAGGAAAAGTTTCAAATGTTTTACGTCCCATTATAATATAATGACCCGAGGTTAAACTTTTAAAATGCTTGAAATCATCCGGTAAATGCCATAACAAATCCCCATTTTTGCCTAAAGCATCATTCTCTGCTGCTGCTGCGACCAATATAATCATGATAATACTTTTAGATTTGCGTATCTGAGGAACTCGGGTTAGAAACCGGAAATTGTTTTTCGACTTGACGTTCTAATTCCTCTCTTTTTTTAAGTTGTTTTTCCATCAACTTATCGATCTGAGTACGTTCCCATTTCTTATTCATAAAACGGTTGACAATCAACACATTTATAGCATGTAAGACAAAAATCAAAGCCCAAATTGACGTAGCCCATAAGTACCATTTTACCGTCGTATCCTGCACCAAGTATTCATTCGCTATATAAAGAAAAATACTACCCAAGATAAAAACCACAAAATGAAAAAACAATCTTTTCTTTTGTTTTACTCGTATACGAGCATCTTCGTAAAGTTCGTGTTGTAATGGATCCATCATGATTTAAAAATTTAAAAATTGCACAATTAAACGGAAACCGCTCCTTTGATCGCTGGATGCGGGTCATAATTTTCTAAACTGAAATCTTCATATTTAAATGAAAATATATCTTTAACTGCTGGATTGATTTTCATTGTCGGCAAGTCCTTTGGGGTACGTGACAATTGCAATTCAATTTGTTCGATATGATTGTTATAGATATGCACATCCCCAAAAGTATGTATAAAGTCACCGTATTGCAGATCACAAACTTGCGCCACCATCATAGCAAACAAGGCGTAGGAAGCAATGTTAAACGGAACTCCTAAAAAGAGGTCTGCACTGCGTTGATAAAGCTGGCACGACAATTTGCCATCAGCCACATAAAACTGAAAAAATGAATGACAAGGTGGTAACGCCGCTTTTCCAAGAGCCACGTTTTCAGAAAAAGAAAGTGAAGTATCTGGCATTACGCTTGGATTCCAAGCGGTAACCATCATTCTTCTGCTGTTGGGATTGGTTTTTAAAGTATCGATTAATTCTTTGATTTGATCAATTCCCTCACCGTTCCAATTCCTCCACTGATATCCATAAACAGGACCTAGATCTCCATTTTCATCGGCCCATTCATCCCAAATCTTTACGCCATTTTCCTTTAAGTAAGCGATATTGGTTTCTCCTTTTAAAAACCACAATAACTCGTGAATAATCGATTTTAAATGAACCTTCTTTGTAGTTACTAGCGGAAATCCTTGACTGAGATCAAAGCGCAATTGATGCCCAAAAATACTTTTGGTCCCTGTTCCGGTACGGTCACCTTTTTGAGTTCCTTTTTCGACAACTTCTTTTACCAAGTCTAGATACTGCTTCATACGTAGATATTATTTTTACATTTACGACATCACGGTTGTTGCTATCTCAAGTTTTTATAAGACAAAACCGACTAGTTTAACCTCGAGGTAAATAGATACTTTTAAACTTTAATTGATTTCTAAATCTATTGCTCGGTACACTTTCTAATTAGAATAACCCAAAAAAGAACACCCACCTTTGTGTTTAGTTTTCTCCTTTGATCATCTTATACTGCTGATCTATTTGACCATATACCTATAAAACAAAGGCAATTGTTATCTTATAATTCTCTCTTAGAAACTTCGTCCCTCAATTTCGCTGCCTTTTCATAATCCTCTTTCATCACTGCATTTTCAAGTAACTCATAAAGCTCAGACAAACTATAATGTGCATAGTCACCTTGTTTTACGCTTTGTTGCGGTACGGTTTCTTGCTCAAAGTCCGTATCGTCTTCAAGAGGCCCCTCCTGTGTCATATCCTCTAAAGAGGAGGATTTTAATATAATCCCCGCTTTATCTAAAATATTCTTATACGTAAAGATTGGCGCAAAAAAGCGAATAGCCAAGGCTATGGCATCTGAAGTTCGAGCATCGATAATTTCTTCAATACCATCGCGTTCGCAGATGATACTAGAAAAAAAGATACCATCTACCAATTTATGAATAATGACCTGTTTGACTACAATGTCAAATCGATCTGCAAAATTTTTAAACAAATCATGTGTTAATGGACGAGGAGGCTTGATCTCTTTCTCGATGGCAATAGCAATCGACTGCGCCTCAAAGGCACCAATAACAATAGGTAATTTACGTTCTCCTTCTACCTCATTTAAGATTAAAGCATATGCTCCATTCTGAGTATGGCTATACGAAATCCCTTTTATACTAAGCTTTACTAAACTCATAGTTATTATTTATAATCACAACAAAGGGCTGTCAAACAAAGATAGTAATTTCTTCATTTAGACAGCCCTTTTATATAAGACTAAATCGAAAATCTAGGAATTCTTAGCTTTGAATTCTTTTAATTTTTCAATTAATTTGGGTACAATTTCAAAAGCATCACCTACAACACCGTAGTCAGCAACTTTAAAGAAAGGTGCTTCAGCGTCAGAGTTAATAACTACTTTCACTTTAGAAGCGTTGATTCCTGCGATATGCTGAATCGCTCCAGAAATACCAATTGCAATATACAAATTGGCTGCCACAGGCTTTCCTGTTTGTCCTACGTGTTCTTCGTGAGGTCTCCAATCTAAATCAGAAACCGGTTTAGAACAAGCCGTTGCCGCCCCTAAAACAGAAGCCAACTCTTCGATCATACCCCAGTTCTCCGGTCCTTTTAAACCACGTCCAGCAGACACCACAATATCCGCATCTGCAATAGTTACTTTACCACTCGTTTTCTCAACATGCTCTACTTTTAAAGTAAAATCAGCATTGTTTAAAGACGGAGCAAAATCTTCTGCAACAGCAGGACCATTGCTTTCAACCAATCCAAAAGAGTTTTTACCTATAGCAATAACCTTAATATCTGAATTGATTTCTGTATGATTAAACGCTTTATTAGAGAAAGCTGTTCTCTTTACCACAAAAGGACTAGTACTCTCTGGTAAAGCAACCACGTTAGACGCATAGCCCGCATCTAAACCTACTGCTAAAACTGGTGCTAAATACAAACTATCTGTAGTCGATGATAAGACCACTAATTTTGTCCCTTCTTTCTGAGCCGCTTGTTTGATTACATCAGCGTAAGCTTTGGCATTAAATGCTTTCAACTGCTCATTCGTAACCTTTAAAACTTTATCTACACCGTAGTTAGCTAATTCACTAACATCTGATATATTTACAGCCACTGCAGTAACGGTAGTTCCCATCGTTTCTGCAACTTTCTTAGCATAAGACGCTAACTCTAAAGCTACTTTTTTAAATTTTCCTTCTGCTGATTCAGCATATATTAAAATAGACATATTCTTAATTTTAATGATGGTATAATTATTTTTTACTTAAATTTAGATTAGATCACTTTTGCTTCGTTGTGCAACAAGTTCACTAGCTCATCTAAATTGTCCGGGCTAACCAATTTCACAGCGGATTTTGGAGCTGGTTTTTCAAATCGAATAACTTTAGTCGCAGCAACAGTACCAATAGGCTCAACAATTGTCAAAGCTTTAGTTCTAGCTGTCATAATACCACGCATGTTTGGTATTCTTAAATCCTTCTCTTCTACGATACCCTTTTGACCACCTACTACCAAAGGTAAGTTTGCAGCAATCGTTTCTTTTCCACCATCGATTTCTCTAATAGCCTTAGCTGATGTACCATCAACCTCTAATCCAATACAAGAATTGACAAAATCATATCCTAAAAGTGAAGCCAACATTCCTGGAACCATAGCTCCATTATAATCTAAGGACTCCTTACCAGCAATAACCAAATCAAATGATCCGTTTTTTACCACTTCTGCCAATTGCTTCGCAACAAACAAACCATCTGTAGGAACTGCATTAACACGAATAGCCTCATCTGCTCCTATAGCCAATGCTTTTCTAAGTGTAGCCTCTGTTTCTGGCCCACCTACATTCACTACAGTTACTTGTGCACCTTGTTTTTCTTTAAACCAAATTGCACGTGTCAAACCAAACTCATCATTGGGATTCACAACAAATTGAACACCGTTAGTATCAAACTCTGAATCACCATTCACAAAATTAATCTTGGAAGTAGTATCAGGCACATGGCTGATGCAAACTAATATTTTCATTATATATACGTTTATGTGTTTTACAATTTTCTTGGAACGAAAATAATAATTTATTTTTAAATATTTACTATGCAAGCATATAAAATAATTTTAGAGCGCCTATTTACAACAACTGCGAGCCTATCTAAATGATGACTCACCTGACCTTTCTGATTGAATATTCCCTTAAAAAAAACAGTTAGTAAAGCATTTCCTTTTATATAATATACAGCATAATATCGAATTAAACAAGAATAATGCGGTGTTTTTGCATTTCACTTTAGCGGAAACAGAATAAATCAGCATGGATTCATTGTGTTTACAATCTATTTGTAAAAAAAACATTTTTATTTCACGCAGAGTTAACACGAACTCAACGATAAGGACTGTCATATTTGTAGGATTAATAAATTTATTTATTTATTTTTGTCAACCTTATAAATTACGGAAACAGAAAAATTATGAGAACGATTCAATTTAGAGAAGCGATATGTGAAGCGATGAGCGAGGAAATGCGCCGCGACGAAACGATATATTTAATGGGTGAAGAAGTTGCAGAATACAACGGGGCTTACAAGGCTTCAAAAGGTATGCTCGACGAATTCGGTCCGAAAAGAGTTATTGATACCCCGATTGCAGAATTGGGATTTGCCGGTATAGCGGTAGGCTCTGCTATGAATGGTAACCGTCCTATTGTTGAGTTTATGACTTTCAACTTCTCCTTAGTTGGAATCGACCAAATCATCAACAACGCTGCAAAAATGCGTCAGATGTCTGGCGGACAATTTCCAATGCCTATAGTTTTTAGAGGTCCAACTGCTTCAGCAGGACAATTGGGAGCAACACACTCTCAGGCTTTTGAGAACTGGTTTGCAAACACACCCGGTTTAAAGGTCGTAGTTCCTTCAAACCCTTATGATGCAAAGGGATTATTAAAAGCCGCAATTAGAGACAACGATCCTGTGATCTTTATGGAATCGGAACAAATGTATGGAGACAAGGGAGAAGTTCCTGAAGGCGAGTACATCATTCCATTAGGCGTAGCCGAAATCAAAAGAGAAGGAACCGATGTGACTATCGTTTCATTTGGAAAAATCATCAAGGAAGCCTATATCGCTGCAGAAGCTTTAGCTAAAGACGGTATATCTTGTGAGATTATCGATCTAAGAACGGTTCGTCCTATGGATCACGCTACCATTTTAAAATCTGTCAAAAAAACAAATCGTTTGGTAGTTTTAGAGGAGGCTTGGCCATTCGGAAGTGTTGCTTCTGAAATCACTTATATCGTACAAGAGCAAGCTTTCGACTATTTAGATGCACCAATCCAAAGAATTACAACTGCAGATACTCCTGCGCCTTATTCACCAGAACTTTTAAGAGAATGGCTACCAAACTCTGAAGATGTTATTAAAGCCGTGAAAAAAGTCGCATACAAATAACAAAATTACCTTATCTTTGAAACTCCATCTTTTTGATGGAGTTTTTTTTTATTGCTACAACTATGAAAAAGGTAATCATTCTATTGATCATTGCTTTTTGTTGCCCTATTGTATCATTTGCTCAAACAAAGGCCAGTGGACAGATTAAGGATAAAAACAACGAAGCCGTTCCCTACTCTAGCGTTTATTTCAAAAACTCAACTCAAGGCGTAATCGCTAACGAATCGGGGAAATTCTATTTAGAATCTCAGAAGGATTACGATACTTTGGTGATCAGTTTCATCGGCTATAAAACCAAAGAAATACTATTACCGAAAAGCACGAATCTGGACTTAAAGATCACTCTTGAAGAGGACAACCTTTTGGCTGAAGTAAAAATATATACGGGAAAAACCTCCAAAAAAGACAATCCCGCTTTAGATATTCTACGTAAAATATGGGCTCGAAAAAAACAAAACGGGCTTCATATGTTTAAACAGTACGAATATGAGAAGTATGAAAAAGTAGAATTTGATATGAATTCTATCGATAGTGCTTTTACAAAGAAGAGAATTTTTAAAGGCATGGAATTTATTTTTGACCATGTCGACACCTCGAGTATCACGGGAAAAACCTACCTCCCTATTTTCATCAATGAAAAACTCAGCAATGTCTATGGAGACAATGTAAGATCTAAAAACATTGAAAAAACTACAGCAAACAAAAATTCCGGTTTCAACACCAATCAGCATATTATTGCTTTCATTAAAGACCTTTATGCCGATTACGATATTTACAACAACTACCTGAAGTTTTTCGACAAAGATTTCATCAGCCCACTATCGAGAACCGGTATTAATGTATACAATTATATCTTAGCAGACAGTGCTTATATCGACAACAAATGGTGTTATAACATCGTGTACTATCCACGCAGAAAAAACGAACTGACCTTTAAGGGAGACTTTTGGGTCAACGACAGTACTTTTGCCATCAAAAAAATCAACCTTGAAGCCAGTAAAGGCGCTAATATCAACTGGGTTAAAGACATCTATATCGAACAGGAATTTGACGTGTTAAACGATTCGGTTTTTCTATTGACAAAAGATTATATGATGTCTGATTTTAGTCTTTCCAAAAAAGAAAAATCAAAGGGAGTTTATGGAAAAAGAACCACCTTATTTAGAAATCACGTCTTCGACAAAGAGAAGGATGAAAAATTCTATAAAGAAGAAGTTAACGACTACAACGAATCCATCTATACCAAATCTGATGAATTTTGGCAGGAATATCGCTTTGAACCCTTAAGCAAAGATGAATTGGGTATTTATAAAATGCTCGACACCCTACAAACGGTTCGACGTTTTAAACAGTTGTTTTCACTGGGTACCATTTTAGCCAGCGAATATATACAGGTCGGCAAATTTGATTACGGACCGATATTTTCTTCTTTTGGATACAATGATGTCGAGGGTATCCGTTTGCGAACAGGTGGACGAACCTATTTTGGACCTAACGACAAATGGCGCCTTGAAGGTTATACCGCCTATGGATTTAAAGACGGTCAATTTAAGTATGGTCTTTCGGGAAAGATATTATTAAATACCCCCAATCGACTTATTCTCTACGGAGGTAATCGTCGCGATATTGAACAGATTGGAGTCAGCCTTACAGAGACCAACAATATCTTAGGACGTAGTTTTGCTTCGAGTTCGCTGTTTGCCAGTGGAGACAACTCTAAGTTAACCTCGATCAACCTATCGACTTTAGGACTTGAAATTGAACCGGTTAAAAACTTAAAGTTCTCTTCAACTTTTAGTTTTCGTACACTCAAATCAGCCTCTGAAACCTTTAGTTTGGACTATTATATCGACAAGGACAACGGCATTACCAAAAGTAATGTGACTCAATCTGAAGTTAGTTTATCC
Source organism: Flavobacteriaceae bacterium UBA1682 (assembly GCA_002320285.1). Taxonomy (GTDB): domain Bacteria; phylum Bacteroidota; class Bacteroidia; order Flavobacteriales; family Flavobacteriaceae; genus Flavobacterium. The sequence continues at coordinate 49,592 of DCKE01000014.1, forward strand.
ATAGACTATACTCCAAATCGACGAACCATAGGCGTTGGAGTTGACAGAACTGATGTAGATGCTAATTACTCCCATTTATTTCTGAATTTCAGTCAGGGATTGCAAGGGGTTTTCAACAGTGATTTTGACTACCAAAGGCTGCAATTTTACTATAGACAGCCCTTGTTAGTTGGCGGGTTTGGTCGACTGACTACAACTTTTGAAACAGGCAAAACCTTTGGCGAAGTTCCTTTAGGTCTATTAAATGTAGTACCGGGTAATCAATCTTATTTCCTGATTGATAACGCTTATAGTTTGATGAATTACTACGAATTCGTTACAGATGAATACGTATCATTGCACCTCGAACACAACTTTAACGGTAGATTATTCTCGAGAATACCGTATTTACGAGACCTAAACCTACGTGAAATCGTTGGAATCAGAGGAGTATACGGCCGTATTTCCGACGAAAACATAGCCCTTAATGCCTCCAACATTGTATACAGAGCTCCAGAAGACGTGTATTGGGAATATCATGTCGGCGTAGGTAACATCTTTAAATTCTTTAGAATCGACTTTTCTTGGAGAGGCAGTTATCTCGATTTACCTGAGGCAAAACGATTTGGAGTTAAAGGATCTTTTGGGTTCTATTTCTAACAATTAACTAATATTGACTTTAAAGCTTGGTATAAAGTAGGATTTAACTTATTTTTGCACTCCAATTATAAGATGAAGCAATAAAGACATTATATATGAATAATAATTTTGAAAGTTTCGACGCTTTTGTCGAAATCCCTACAGGAAGTAGAAATAAATACGAATACGATTTTGACCTTAAAAGATTGCGTTTTGATCGCCTTTTATATTCTGCTATGAGATATCCTGCTGATTATGGTTTTATACCAGAAACTTTGGCTTTAGATGGAGATCCTTTAGACGTATTGGTATTGGTAACAGAACCTACTATCCCAGGATTGGTGGTTGAAGTAAAGCCAGTAGGTATTTTCTATATGGAAGACGATAAAGGACCGGATGAAAAAATTCTTTGTGTACCTGTTTCTGACCCAATCATGAACAAACTGAACGATATTCAGGATGTTAATGAGCATTTCAAAAAAGAAGTGGAACACTTCTTCAAAGTATATAAAGACTTGGAAAGCAAAAAAGTAATCACGAACGGATTTGGAGATAAAGCAGCAGCAATTGCGATGATCAAAGAATGTACAGATCGTTTTGACAATCTAGAAAACAAACCGGAAGGCTTATTTAGCATCCGTTTTTAATAAAAAAAGAGCTATCCATCAAGATAGCTCTTTTTTTATTGCGTAAACCCCGTTTACTCCTTTAGATATCTGTCCAGAATGACATCCATATGATGCAAACTGTGACCTCCTATTACAAATCCAATATCCTCTACAGAAATTTGGTTTGTCGCGATTAATCCGGTCTTCTGTAAGTCCCCTTCTACAAAACCATCATACATCAATCGAATACTCTCCATTAATAAGATGTATTCATACATCAGTGCTTCACCACTTTTATGAATGACTGCCGCTTGCGCAGCATACGCATTTTCATCAAACCCAAATAAAGGATTTGGATCTTGACGGGCTATGTGAAGAGCGCGATAACTAAAAATACGTTCGCAATCGATACAATGCTGAATCACTTGTTTTATACTCCATTTTTCATCGGCATACCTGTAATTCCATTTATCCATAGCGGAAACAATTTCCAGTATTTTCTTTACCACATTAATCCGGTCAACCAAAACACTTTGAACGGTTTTATTTTCAAATCTAGAGGTATAGTTAACGTATAACGGATTCGTTGTCATCATTTCAGAAGGTTTATTCTATAAATATCCGAGAAAAATACAAAAGAAAAAAACTTTGTTGCAACAATAACTACAGGCATCTATGCTTTTTTAAATCTACCAACAACCCATCACAGCAAAAAAAGCACTCCAGCTCTAGCCAGTATTTCAGTAAACCAATACAATAGTAAGAACAACGAAGTATAAGTTCTGAAAAATTGCAATCCTTTTCATTATAGTATGCTAGGCAAAAAACGTACTTTTGTGTTTGACAAATATTTTACTCACCTAACATTTAAATCAGATGATAATTAGAGCTGCAAAAATTGAGGATCACGACATCGTTCCAGAGATGATGTTACAAGCCATGGAAGACATTGTTTTCTCCTTTATTGGCAAAAGTGACGTAGAGGAAGCTATTCAATTTTTAACTCATTTTTTCCGAACAGAAAACAACCAATATAGCTATCAAAATACCTTCGTTGCTGTTGACGAGCACGAAGACATCTGGGGTTCTATTACGTGTTATGACGGTGGTCAGCTCGAAGAATTGAGAAAACCTGTATTAGAACACATAAACAACCGTTATGGTTTAGAGTTGCACCCTGAGAACGAAACTCAAGCAGGCGAATTGTATTTAGACACCCTAGCAGTTGCCCCTTCGGCTCAAGGCAAGGGAATAGGTAGTGCATTATTGCAACACATCATCCAACATGCCCGCGACCGCGATTTTAAACAGGTAGGTTTATTAGTGGATTTCGAAAATCCAAATGCCCAAAAACTCTACGAAAGAATTGGTTTTAAAGCCAAAGAGACACTGACATTTATGGGTGGTGAATACTATCATATGGTCTACGACCTAAAATAAATTACCTTAAAAAATCCGTGTATAACAGCGTTCTACACGGATTTTCACTTACGGCTTTCTTGTCCCAATACCACTCAACCACTCTCCTGTATTTACAAATCCACACCTTTAAATAACAACACCTATACTTTTAATCTTTTATAGCTTTTAAAGGGAATATCGCGATTTGCTCACAACCATATTTATAAAGAATAGCTATATTTGTAAAAAATAGAGAAATGTCAAAGAATATCACCCCATATAAAGAATCCGAATTAGGCAAAAAAGAACAAGTTGCACAAATGTTTGACACCATTTCTGGAAAATACGACCGTTTAAATCGTATTATTTCATTGGGAAATGATGTAAAATGGCGTAAAAAGGTTCTTAAACTAGTTGCTGACACCAATCCAAAACGCGTATTAGACATCGCTACAGGAACGGGTGATTTAGCGATATTGATGGCGGAAACTCAAGCTATACAAATCATTGGATTAGATATTTCCGAAGGTATGCTTGAAGTGGGAAAACAAAAGATAAAAGAAAGAAACCTGAACAACCGCATTGAAATGGTTTTGGGTGATTCTGAAAATCTTCCATTTGAGGACAATTATTTTGATGCAATTACCGTTGCATTTGGAGTAAGAAATTTTGAAACTTTAGAAAAAGGGCTGGCAGAAATATTACGTGTGTTAAAACCGGGAGGAATTTTTGTGATTTTAGAAACTTCTGTGCCTACAAAATTTCCTTTTAAGCAAGGATATGCTATATTTACCAACGGATTGATGCCAATAATTGGAAAAATATTCTCAAAAGACAAAAAAGCATATACTTATCTATCAGAATCGGCAACAAATTTCCCTTATGGAGAAGCGTTAAACAATATTTTGAGAAAAGTTGGGTTTATAGAAGTTAGAGATATGCCACAGACACTTGGTGGAGTAGCTACCATTTATGCCGCATCTAAATAAAACAAAATCGTATTTAACGCGAAGCTTACCGATTGGGGCATCAAATTAAACACGGCGGTTAGCTGTATATTAAAGAAACAAATAAACTCAAATGAAAAAAATATTCTTCATTGCCATTGTACTGTTTAGCTGTCAAAGCTTTTCACAATCTATGTTTGGTAAAAAACCTTTACTCAACATGCAAGATTGGGACAAACAACGCGTCTATTGGGGGTATTTCTTAGGGTTTAACTCCTATGACTTTAAATTTGATTACGATCCAACTTATTACGAAAAAAACAACGACCTAGACGTAGAAGTCAGAACCAATATTGGTTTCAATGTCGGATTGGTAGGAAACCTGCGTTTGATGGAGTACCTGGATTTACGCTTTGAGCCGGGTTTATACTACTCACAACGAAATTTACATTTCCCCAATATAGCCAATCAGGGCTCTGCTAATCGCGAAGTCAATTCGACCTATATTCATTTTCCACTGTTACTAAAATTCTCGGCTTTAAGAACTGGAAATGTTCGCCCTTTTGTAGTAGGAGGTTTTTCTTCAACGCTCAATTTAAGCAGTAATTTCAATTCCAAAGACGACAATTACGAAGGCCGATTCAGAATGAAACAGTGGACTAATAATTATGAACTTGGTGTTGGAGTCGATTTATATTTTGAATATTTTAAATTTTCGCCATCGATTCGCGGTGTATTCGGTATAGACGACGAGTTGATTCGTGATAATCGCCCAGAGAGTCCATGGACTGGTGGAATTGAATCGATGAAAACAAGAGGTATCTTTGTCAACTTTACTTTTCACTAGAGTAAAGCCACAGTCAAATTCCTTATTTATTTTTTGCGAGAAAACTCACTGAGCACTATAGCTGTTGCCATAGCAACATTTAAGCTTTCGGTTTGTTGTAAATCACCAAAACGCGGTATAGCGATACGCTGATTGACTAAAGCCTCTATTTCTGCTGAAATGCCGTTTGCCTCATTCCCCATCACTATAATGCCTTCGGCTGGTAATTGCTCTTTATAAATAGACTGCCCATCCATAAAAGTTCCGAATATAGGCAAATGTGCGTGTTCTTTCAAAAATGCCGGTAGATCTAGATAAACGACATCAACTCGAGTTATAGACCCCATCGTTGCCTGAATAACTTTAGGATTGTAAACATCCACCGTTTGAGGAGAACACACCAAATGGCGAATTCCAAACCAATCGCAAAGACGAATAATCGTTCCCATATTTCCCGGATCGCGAACATCGTCCAACACCAATACCAAACCATCGATCTGCTTCTGTTCGGCCTGAGGAATTTCAAATATTGCCAAACAATTATTCGCGGTATTTAAAGCTGAAATTTTGCTTAAATCACTCTCCGAGATTAACACCACTTTACTTGGGTCTACCTTTAGATCAACTGCTTCGGTGCAAAATAACTGCTGTAATTTTAAATTGGAATTGACCAACTCTTGAATTACTTTTACTCCTTCGGCAAGAAATAACTGATGTTGTTTGCGGTATTTTTTTTGCTGCAAACTTTTTATTAGTTTGATTTGGTTTTTAGTAACCATAAAAAATGTATTTTTGACCTACTATTTATATTGACTTGAAAGATAAAACATCAAAAATAGCACTATTTATATTAATAAGTGTAAGTTTTTTTTCTTGTACTCTCACTAGGAGGGTTCCTGAGAACCGCTCGTTGCTAATGCAAAACGAGATTTTCGAGAATGGAAAGAAAAATTCGACCGAAGCAGTACACAATCAACTATACCAACAGCCGAACAGTTCTATACTGGGGTATCGGTTGCGATTGCACTTATACAATTTAGCCAAACCCAATGCCGATTCAAGTTATCAAGCTTGGCTGGATAAACACCCTACAACACATCGTAATTTAACAGCCTTTTTATCCGAAAAGCAGGTCGGTAGATTGGGGAAATCCTTTGCCGTTTCCGGTTTTAGTCAATTTTTAAAGAATACGGGAGAACCACCAGTGCTCTATGAAGAGAACCGCATGAGTCGCTCCGTCATCCGTTTAAAAAACTACTATTTTAACCAAGGTTTCTTCAACACTACGATTCAAACCAAAGTCGACAGTATCGGGGATCAAAAAACAAAAGTCACTTACCAAATAGAAACCGGTAAAGTGTATAGAATTGATTCCGTGTCCACGCGAATCTTTACTCCTGCACTCGACAGTTTATACAAAAAAAACGCCTCCAAAGCTTTAGTGATACCAGAGAAAATTTACAATTCGAAAGACTTTGAAGCCGAGCGAAAGCGAATCACCACAAACTTCCGAAACAACGGTGCCTACTATTTTCAAGAGAGCAATATTCACTACGATGTCGATACGATTAACAACAACCACAAAGCTCATGTCGAGTTGATCATCGATGATAGAACCGTCAAATCCGGTGATACACTAATGCAGATTCCATTTAAAATCTACAAAATCAGTGATGTCAATATCTTTACAGATAACACCTCTAAAAAGGCGGAAAACATTGCAGATAGCATCAGCTATAACAATTTCAACATTTATAGTGCCAATAAATTAGAGTACAGACCCAAAGCACTAACCGATGCTATTTTTATAACCAAGGGAAGTACGTTTAGCGATTTTCGTAGGGTACTGACTTCTAGGTCTATCAGCAATTTACGCGTTTTTAATTATCCTTCTATCGAATATATGGAAGATCAGCGCGACAGCACTGGTCAATCATTAGTAGCCAATATCTTTTTAACACCGCGTAAAAAGATGACCCTAAACCCTTCTATAGATGTTACGCATTCCAACATTCAAGATTTTGGTATTGCAGGAAACATGGGGCTTGTAATTCGAAATATCTTTAGAGGTGCTGAAATATTAGACATCGGTTTACGTGGAAGTATTGGTTCATCTAGAGATATGGCCAATCCCAATGATGTTTTTCTAAATGTATCCGAATACGGAATTGATGCTAAATTATCCTTCCCTCGATTGTTTTTTCCGATAAAGACAGAAAGTATAATCCCTAAAAGTATGCTACCTAGAACCATGATGAGTTTCGGTTTATTCAGACAACAAAACATCGGATTGGATAAAGAAAACTTTACGGGTATCGTCAATTACAACTGGTCTCCAAAAAGAAACACGAGTTATAGCTTGGATTTATTGAACTTGCAGTATGTTCGAAATACCAATCCGGCCAATTATTTTATCGTTTATAAATCCTCATATACGACCTTGAATAATATTGCACAGCGCTATGAGAAAGATGGTGATTATTTTGATTCCAAAGGTAATTTAGCGATTCAAGATGGCGGAGCCAATGCTTTTATCAATGATGTTTTGAGTGGACAGACGAGTTTAGTACCGGGTACTGCGGATTATCAAAACGTCCGAAGTATTGAAGAACGCCGATTGAGATTATCCGAAAACAATTTAATCTTAGCCGCCAACATCGCTTTTACCAAGTCTTCTAAAACCGATATTAAAGACAATAATTTCTATACTTTCAAAGCAAAACTAGAGTCAGCAGGCGGTTTGGTTAGTCTATTAACAAAAAGCGGCAACTCCAATATCAACGACAATGGCAATCGTACGCTGCTGAATGTAGAATTTTCGCAATATATCAAAACGGAAATTGACTTTGTGAAATACTGGGATTTGGGTCGCCAACAAGTTTTTGCAATCCACACTTTCGGTGGTATTGCGATTCCTTATGGCAATTCTAATAGTATTCCGTTTTCGCGTAGTTATTTTGCGGGAGGGTCGAATGACAACCGCGCTTGGCAATCCTATCGACTAGGACCCGGAACCAGCGGTGCAATCAATGATTTCAATGAGGCAAACATGAAGTTATTTACCAGTGCAGAATACCGTTTTAACATTACCGGTAAATGGAATGGAGCCTTATTTTTGGATGCTGGGAATATATGGAATATCTTTGATCACATCGAAGACAAGGCCTATACCTTTAATGGTTTAAAATCATTGGGAGATTTGGCATTGGGAAGCGGTTTTGGAATTCGATATGATTTTAGTTTCTTTGTATTCCGATTGGATTTGGGCTTTAAAACTTATAATCCGTCGAAACCTACAGGTGAGAAATGGTTTAAAGAAATCAATTTCGCAAAGAAAGTAGTAAATGTTGGAATTAATTATCCGTTCTAATCAAATAATAATTATTAATTTTGTCAATTCTTAAACACACAACTAATATGGCACATAATATAAAACCTGGAGTAGCTTTTGGCGACCAAGTACAGGAAATCTTTAGATACGCAAAAGAAAAAGGGTTTGCTTTGCCAGCAATCAATGTAACGAGTTCAAGTACAATTAACGGGGTAATGGAAACCGCTGCCAAGTTAAATGCACCAGTAATTATACAATTTTCAAATGGAGGTTGCTCATTTCTTGCAGGAAAAGGTCTATCCAATGAAAATCAACAATCAGCTATTGCTGGTGGTATCGCTGGAGCAAAACACATACACGCTTTAGCGGAACTTTACGGTGCTACAGTGATTCTACATACCGATCATTGTGCTAAAAATCTATTGCCTTGGATTGATGGTCTATTAGATGCTAGTGAAGAAAACATGAAAATATATGGCAAACCACTTTTCAGTTCACATATGATTGATTTGTCGGAAGAGCCTATTGAAGAAAATATTGAAATTTCTAAAAAATACCTTGAGCGCATGAGCAAAATGGGAATGACTTTGGAAATTGAGTTAGGAATTACAGGTGGTGAGGAAGATGGTGTAGACAATTCTCATGTGGACTCTTCAAAATTGTATACACAACCAGAAGAAGTAGCGTATGCTTACGAAGAACTTTTAAAAGTAAGTCCTCGTTTTACAATAGCAGCGGCATTTGGTAACGTACATGGTGTTTACAAACCAGGAAACGTTAAACTGACACCGAAAATTTTAAAGAACTCCCAAGAATTTGTAGCTAAGAAATACCAAACTATCGACAATCCGGTTGATTTTGTATTTCATGGGGGATCTGGTTCTACACTAGAAGAAATCAGAGAAGCTATATCCTATGGAGTAATCAAAATGAACTTAGATACCGATTTGCAATTTGCATTTACCGAAGGAGTTCGTGATTATATCGTAGAAAACGTTGAATATTTAAAAACCCAAATAGGAAATCCAGAAGGCTCAGAGTTACCGAACAAAAAGTACTATGACCCTAGAAAATGGGTAAGAGAAGGAGAATTGACTTTTAACGCTCGTTTAAAACAAGCTTTTGAGGACTTAAATAATGTGAACACATTATAATTCTTCCCTCTTCAATATATTATAAAATAAAACAAACAATTTATGGCTTGGTTTAAAAGAACAGAAAAAGGAATACAGACCCCTACAGAAAACAAAAAAGACGTCCCAAAAGGTTTATGGTACAAATCGCCTACGGGAAAAATTATTGATTCTGATGAGCTAGCGCACAATCTATGGGTAAGCCCAGAAGATGGATACCACGTTAGAATAGGCAGTAAAGAATATTTCGAGATTCTTTTTGACAACAACGATTATAAAGAAATTGCAAAAAACTTAACTTCAAAGGATCCTTTGAAATTTGAGGATACCAAAAAATACGTTGACCGTTTGAAAGAAGCGATGGACAAAACCCAACTAAAAGACGCTGTGCGCGTTGCAGTTGGAAAATCCAATGGTTCTGATTTGGTTATTGCAGCAATGGATTTCGCTTTTATCGGTGGATCTATGGGAGCAGTAGTTGGTGAAAAAATAGCTCGAGGCATTGACTATTCCATCAAACACAAAATTCCATTTATGATGATCTCCAAATCTGGAGGTGCTCGTATGATGGAAGCGGGATATTCGTTAATGCAGATGGCGAAAACCTCGGCAAAATTAGCGCAGCTAGCCGAAGCAAAAATACCTTATATCTCCATGTGTACCGACCCTACTACAGGAGGTATTTCAGCATCGTTTGCGATGTTGGGAGACATCAATATAGCAGAACCAGGAGCCCTTATCGGATTTGCAGGTCCTCGTATTGTAAAAGATACCACAGGTAAAGATTTACCAGAAGGATTCCAAACATCGGAATTTTTATTAGAACACGGATTTTTAGATTTTATCACTTTGAGAAAAGAACTAAAGAAAAATGTTAATCTCTATTTAGACCTGATTCTAAACAGACCAATTAGCAAATAATCCACCGTATAAAAAAAGGCTCTTAAATAGATTAAGAGCCTTTTTTGTTATATCGATTAAACAGAATTAACCAACTCCTTAATTACCCGTTCGAATAGCCTCTACTGGATCTAACTTAGAAGCGGATATTGCCGGGAGAATCCCTGACAAAAGCCCAATAAACACCGCCAAACCAGTCCCTATTATAATATTGCTAAAGCTCAACACAAATTCAAAATCCAACAGTTGAGTCATGATTATCGCAATCACCCAAACCAAAACCATCCCGATTAATCCGCCAAACAAAGACAGTATAACCGCTTCAAACAAAAACTGAAACAGTATAAATCTATTTTTTGCACCCAAAGACTTTTGAATCCCTATCAAACTGGTTCTTTCTTTTACGGAAACAAACATAATATTGGCAATACCAAAACCACCTACCAACAGTGAAAAACCACTTATGATCCACCCCACTATATTCATCTGTCCAATAATATTATCAACCATTTCCAACATACCGGCAATAATATTCACAAAAAAATTATTGTCTTCTGAAGGCTTGATCCCTCGATATGCGCGAATTTTCTGAGTAAGTTCCTCTTTAAACTCCTCAATATCCACCCCCTGTTTCGGCTTTAAGACGATGGCTGGCGTCGCTCTCAAAGTATTGTCTCCAAAAACCTGGCGGTAAAAATTAGAACAGATATACGCCTTTGCATCTTTACTCATTCCAAAGCTCGTCATGCCCTCTTTTTCCAATACACCTAAAACGGTAAATCGTCTTCCATATAAACGCACGTATTTTCCAATGGGATCTTCAGTTCCAAATAAATTGACAGCGACTTCATGACCTAAAACAATTACCGCAGCTCCAGAACTGGATTCCGATTCATTAAAAAAACGTCCCTGAGCAATCTTTAAATTATCTAGGGATTCAATTTGCGCCGTTCCGGGTTCAATGCTGATATCGTTTACCGTATTTGCTCCGTACTTAATATTTTCGGTACTGGTAAATAAGTTGAAAGAAATCTTATCAACATCCGTGACATTTCTACGTAAATACTCATATTCGTTATACGTAAACTTCGGAAACTGATTGATTTTCCATTGTGGAATATCAGACGGTCCAAAAGGATGATTGAATAAATAGATCATGTTGCGATCAATACCACTCAAATCAGACTTAATCTTACGATCCATAGAATCCACAGCAGATAAAACGGCTATGATCGAAAAAATACCCACCGTTACCCCTAATAGCGACAAAATGGTTCGTAGTTTATTGTTTCGCAAAGCATTGATTGCAAAAAAGAAACTTTCGTTAAGTAATCTAAGATATAAAAGCATATTATTTTTTGAGAATTACACCTCGGTAAGACGCGCTCTACCCTATTAGTGAACACCCTGGTAATTTTGTTACAAATTACAATAAATAAAAATAAATTCCGCCTAATTTTGATTGTAAACAAGCTGCTGAAAAAGGCTGTAAAAAAAAACATTTTTTTTTCAAAAATCATGTTCGGAATTCTTTATAAATACATGAACAATAACTACTTTTGCAGATTAAACCAAAACGCAACATGAACACAACTAAAACAATTCAATCGGCTTTAATTTCCGTTTTTGACAAAGACGGTTTAGAACCAATCGTAAAACAACTTCACGCCAATCAAGTAACGATATATTCTACTGGAGGAACTGAAACTTTTATCAAGGATTTAGGTATCCCGGTAGTAGCAGTTGAAGACGTAACTTCGTATCCGTCTATCTTGGGAGGTCGCGTTAAAACCTTACATCCAAAAATCTTCGGAGGAATTTTAAACCGTCAAGATCATGAAGGTGATGTAGCGCAAATGAAAGAGTTTGAGATTCCACAGATTGATTTGGTTATAGTGGATCTGTATCCTTTTGAGAAAACAGTAGCTTCAGGTGCTAGCGAAGCTGATATCATTGAAAAGATTGATATTGGTGGAATTTCATTAATCCGTGCTGCCGCTAAAAATTTTAAAGATACGGTCATCGTCGCTTCAGTAAATGAATACGCAGCATTTTTAGAGATGATTGTCAACCATAAAGGAGCTACAACTTTGGAGCAACGTCGTTGGTTGGCTACAAAAGCTTTCCACGTTTCTTCCCACTATGACAGTGCTATTTTCAATTATTTTAATACAGAAGAAACGATTTTAAAGACCAGTCTAGACAACGGTCAAGAGTTGAGATACGGGGAGAATCCGCATCAAAAAGGGTTTTTCTTCGGAGATTTTGATCAAATATTTCAAAAGTTACATGGAAAAGAATTGTCTTACAACAATTTATTAGATGTAGATGCTGCTGTGAATTTGATGGGAGAATTCAAGGGAGAACAACCTACCTTTGCCATCCTCAAACACAACAATGCTTGCGGAGTAGCACAAATGTCAACGATGAAAGAAGCTTATCTAGCTGCATTAGCAGGAGATCCAACCTCTGCTTTTGGAGGTGTTTTAATAGCTAATGGAAATATCGACGTTGCTACAGCCATGGAAATAAATTCTTTATTCTGTGAAGTGGTTATTGCTCCATCTTATGACGATAAAGCAATTGAGATTTTAAAAGAAAAGAAAAACAGAATTGTATTAATACAAAAAGATCTTGAACTTCCTAAGAAACAAGTAAGAACTTGTTTAAACGGAATTTTACTTCAAGAAAAAGATTTAATTACAGACAATAAAGAACATTTAACGAACGTTACTACTACGACTCCTTCTCAAGAAGAAATTGAAGACTTGTTGTTCGCTTCGAAAATCTGTAAACACACCAAATCCAATACGATAGTATTGACCAAGAACAGACAGCTTTGTGCCTCAGGTACGGGCCAGACATCAAGAGTTGATGCCCTTAAACAAGCCATTGAAAAAGCACAAGCTTTCCAATTTGATTTACAAGGAGCCGTTATGGCCAGTGATGCTTTTTTCCCTTTTCCAGACTGTGTAGAAATCGCTCATAATGCCGGAATCTCTGCTGTGATTCAGCCGGGGGGTTCTATCAAAGATGAATTGAGTATAGATTACTGCAACAAAAATAATGTTTCCATGGTATTTACTGGAATTCGTCATTTCAAACATTAATTTTATTATTTTTGTAATCTAAAATTTTATAACCTATAAAACCCTTTTAATTGTATGGGATTTTTTGATTTCATGACCGAGGACATCGCTATTGACCTTGGGACTGCTAACACACTGATTATCCACGACGGAAAAGTTGTTGTTGATAATCCTTCTATCGTAGCTCGCGATAGAACAACGGGCAAAATTATTGCTGTTGGTAAAGAAGCTAGTTTAATGCAGGGAAAAACTCATGGTAACATAAAAACAATCCGCCCTTTAAAAGACGGTGTAATTGCTGATTTTGACGCTTCGGAAAAAATGATCAGTATGTTCATTAAAAGTATTCCTGCACTGAGAAAAAAACTTTTCACCCCAGCTCTACGTATGGTTGTTTGTATTCCTTCTGGGATTACTGAAGTAGAAATGAGAGCGGTAAAAGAGTCTTGTGAACGCGTTAATGGAAAAGAGGTATATCTGATTCATGAACCCATGTCAGCAGCCATAGGTATTGGTGTAGATATCATGCAACCAAAGGGAAATATGATTGTGGATATAGGTGGAGGTACTACTGAAATCGCAGTAATAGCTCTTGGAGGTATCGTTTGCGACAAATCTGTGAAAATTGCAGGTGATGTTTTTACCAATGATATTATTTATTATATGCGTACCCAACACAATTTATTTGTTGGAGAAAGTACTGCCGAAAAAATAAAAATTCAAATTGGTGCCGCAACAGAAGATTTAGAAGCACCACCAGATGATCTTTTAGTACAAGGTCGAGATTTATTAACTGGAAAACCAAAACAGGTTACCGTTTCCTATCGCGAGATTGCCAAAGCTTTGGATAAATCAATCCAACGTATCGAGGACGCTGTTATGGAAACCCTATCTCAGACACCTCCAGAATTAGCAGCAGATATCTACAATACAGGTATTTACTTAGCCGGAGGAGGTTCGATGTTAAGAGGACTCGACAAACGTATTTCTCAAAAGACCGATCTACCTGTTTATATTGCTGAAGATCCTTTAAGAGCCGTTGTAAGAGGGACTGGACTGGTAATAAAAAACATCAATAAGTTTAAAAGCATACTTATCAAATAATATTTACACATGCAGCAAATAATAAATTTTTTTATAAAAAACAGTACTAAGCTACTGTTTTTGCTGCTTTTGGCAACTTCTTTACTACTTACTATTCAAACGCACTCCTTTCATAGGAGTCGCGTTTTAGGTTCTGCTAATGCCGTCACCGGTTATGTCTATGAAAAGATCAACAATACCAAGATCTACTTTAACCTCAAACAGCAGAATGACGAACTAGCATTTGAAAATGCAGCGCTTAAAAAAATTCTTTTCAACTCCATTAATCCAAGCGATTCATTAGAAATCAACGAGAGTAAACCTATAGAAAATGTTGAGTTTGAAGTTATACTCGGCAAGGTCATTCGCAATTCTTTTAAGTCAAAAGAAAATTACCTTACTATAAAAGGGGGGGCCAAAAACGGTATTCGTCCCGATATGGGAGTTATCAACAGCAGAGGAGTTTTAGGAATCATAGAGGTATCGTCAAATAATTACTCTACCGTACAAAGCATCCTGAATGTCAAATCGCAGATCAATGCCAAAATAAAGGGATCCAATCACTTTGGTACTTTAAACTGGGATGGTAAAAACACGGGATACGTACAACTTATTGATATCCCCCGATTGGCAGATCTACATAAAGGAGATACCATAGTAACAGGAGGTAAATCAATTATCTTCCCTGAAAACATTCCAATTGGAGCTATAGATAAAGTTTTTGTAGACAAAAGCTCTAACTATTATACAATTAGTGTGCGTTTATTCAATGATATGACCAATTTAGGTTATGTATATATCATCAAAAACAACGATATTGAAGAGATCAACCATTTAGAAGAAGCAACGAAAGATGAATAGTACTGTAACATTAAATATCATTCGGTTTATACTGTTGTTCGCCCTTCAAATTTTGGTGTTTAACAATATGGAGCTTTTTAATTTTATTAATCCGTTCCCCTATATCTTATTTATACTGCTTTTTCCCATAAATGGAAATAAAGCTTTTTTAATTATTTGCAGCTTTCTCCTCGGACTAGGCATGGATATGTTCGAAAACTCTGGTGGGGTTCACGCAGCAGCCTGTGTTATACTCGCTTATTACAGAGAAGATCTGCTTAAATTTTCTTACGGCATCAGTTATGAATACCACACCATTAAAATAACGGACAAAATCTCCAAAGAGCTCTTTACTTATTTACTTATAGGAGTACTACTCCATCATACCATTTTATTTGGCCTAGAAATATTTAGATTTAATTTTATTTGGGAAATTCTTTTACGAACTTTACTGACAACATTATTCACCCTAATATTATGCATCTTAATAATTTACTTGATCAAACCATCTAAAAAATGAGAAAATTCCTCTTACCCTTTTTAATTGTATCCGTTGCTATCGCAATATTGGTAAGACTACTTTATTTGCAGGTTATTGACGATTCGTATATTAAGAAGTCAGAAAACAACGCTTTAAAAATCGTTTATGAATACCCTGAACGCGGGTATATTTATGACCGAAATGGCAAATTACTAATTGCCAATCAACCCTCATACGACATTATGGTTATCCCTCAGGAGGTTAAAGAGATCGATACGATAGCACTTTGCCAGATGTTGGATGTAACCAAAGAAGACTTTATAAAAAAATTAGACAAGGCCCGTGTATATAGCCCGCGTCTACCTTCAGTATTTTTGCCTCAGTTAAACAAGGCTGAATATGCCGCTTTTCAAGAAAAGATCAGGCACTTCAACGGTTTCTATATTCAAAAAAGATCCTTACGAGACTATCAAGTTCACTCAGGAGCCAATATTTTTGGATACATACGCCAAGTCAATGAACAAAACGTCAAGGGAAGTTCTTACTACCGCAGTGGTGATTTAATCGGAATCCAAGGGGTTGAACAAGAATATGAGACGGTTCTACGAGGCACAAAAGGTGTAAAGTATATTCAAAGAGATCGATTTAACAGAGAAATTGGCTCTTTCAAAAACGGACATTACGACACCATCGCCGTTAAAGGTGAAGACATCACGCTAACCCTAGATGTCGAATTACAAGAATACGGTGAATTACTGATGCAAAATAAGCGTGGAGGCATTGTTGCTATTGAACCTAAAACAGGTGAAATCTTAGCTTTAGTGACCGCCCCTAGTTATGATCCAAGTTTGCTGGTAGGAAGAGATCGCTCTAAAAACTACACTGCTTTATTCAATGATTCGATTTCAAAGCCATTGTTTAATCGCGTATTGTCTGGTGAATACTCTCCCGGATCTACTTTTAAAATCTTAACCGGATTAATCGGCTTACAAGAGGAAGTGATTAATGAACAAACCGCTTTTGTATGTAATCACGGTTTTTTCTATGGTAGAGGTGCCTTTATGAAATGCCACGACTCGGGAAGTATTTCGTTAAACAGAGCCATCGCCAGTTCGTGCAACACCTACTTCGCCAATGTGTACAAAAGAATTATTGAAAAATACAGTAAACCGCGATACGGTATTGATGCCTGGAGCAGCCATCTAAAGAGTTTTGGATTGGGTGAATTTCTTGGTTACGATCTACCCGATGGACGAAAAGGACATATTCCATCGTCAAACTATTATGACCGCTGGTATCCGAATGGGGGCTGGCGAAGCACCACAACCATTTCTAACGCCATTGGACAAGGTGAGGTAGTCATGACTCCGATGCAATTGGCCAATATGATGGCCACTATTGCGAATAGAGGTTATTTTTACACACCACATATCATCAAAAAAATAGAGAAACACGAAATTGATCCAAAATTTACAACCAAGAACATCACCACTATTGACCCGCAGTATTTCACTCCGGTTATCAATGGTTTGTTTGATGTTTATAACTTTGGATCAGGTCGCAGCGTTCAAATTGAAGGAATTGAAGTTTGTGGAAAGACAGGAACTGTAGAAAATTTTATCAAAGTAGGTACGAAAAGGATACAATTAGCAGATCACTCTGTGTTTGTAGCTTTTGCTCCTAAAGAAGATCCAAAAATTGCCATTGCCGTATTTATCGAAAACGGAGCTTGGGGAGCTCGATGGGCAGCCCCAATTACCAGTTTGATGATTGAAAAATACCTGCGCAAAGAAATTACGAGAACAGACTTGGAAAAAAGGATGTTAGAAGGCAGTTTAGAAAGTGAATATGCCAAAGTAATCACCCTACAACAACAAGCAAAACTACCACAACAAGCCAAACTACCACAATAGGATGAAAAACCAAAGCGTTAAAAGCACCATTGATTGGATATCAATCCTGCTCTACTTTACCCTCGTTTTTGCTGGCTGGCTCAATATATATTCTGCCTCATTACCCAATGAAGCTACTTCGTTTTTTGATTTAAATCAGATCTACGGACGCCAGCTACTGTTTATCATGGCTTCGATACCGTTAATCATATTGGTCGTGTCGATCGATGCTAAGTTTTACGAGAAATACCCCATGATTTTCTATATTATCGGTATACTCTCCATACTGGGACTGATGGTTTTTGGAAAAACAGTCAAAGGACAAACCAACTGGTATCAATTTGGCGGATTTGGTATACAACCTTCGGAGTTTGTAAAAACAACCACAGCATTACTACTAGCTAAATTCATATCGGACTCGCAAGACAATTTAAGTACTTTTAAAGACCAAATGATCGCTTTGGCCATCATTGGCATACCTACACTTTTAATTTTACAACACGATACAGGAAGTGCCATGCTTTTTGCCTCACTCATTTTTGTATTGTATCGCGAAGGCCTACCTTCATGGTATCTTTGGACGGGTTTTATCGTCATCGCTTTATTTGTAATGTCTCTAGTGATCAAGCCCGGTTTTATCATCGGATTAATAGCGCTCGTCACTATCATTCACTTTATTTTCAACAAAAAAATCAATCGAAACCCCTTCTTGTATCTTGGACTAGGTGTAGTTATGATGGCTTTTGTATTTTCTGTTGATTACGTCTACGATGAAGTACTCGAAGCCCACCAAAAAGACCGAATTAATGTATTGATTGGCGAGGATGTCAATCTGCAACGAGAAGGCTATAACTTAAACCAATCTAAAATAGCTATTGGTTCAGGAGGATGGTTTGGAAAAGGATTCTTAGAAGGCACACAAACCAAAGGAGGTTTTGTTCCTGAACAGCATACTGATTATATTTTCACTACTGTTGGTGAGGAATGGGGATTTGTAGGCGCCTCTGTTATAGTTATCTTATTTGTTTGCCTTTTTCTGCGACTGATCTACCTCTGTGAACAACAAAAATCAAGATTCACACGAGTCTACGGCTATTGCGTCGTTTGTTTTCTGTTTATACACTTTGGTCTAAACATCACCATGCTTGTAGGTTTATTTCCAACTATCGGTGTGCCCTTACCCTTTTTCTCTTATGGAGGATCTAGCTTGCTAGCCTTTACTATATTGCTATTTATTTTTCTTAAATTAGATGCAAATAAAGTAAACGAATGGTAAAATTGGCATCTAATTTGCCTTACAATTAAAATCAACAAACAAAAATACCTAACTCAATTTTTACAATGAAAAAAACACTATGGTTTGTAGGCATCCTGTTTGCCTCAACTCAATTGATGTCTGCACAGGAGATTTCTACTATTGAAACTGAAAAAAACAAAGCGATTGAAAAAATACAAGAAATTTCCAGTGAAAAAACAGAAGTAAATACAGCTTTAGAAAAAGCTAAAGAAAGCACACAAACCCTTGGTAGTGAACCAGAAAAACTACAAGCTAAAGAAGAGGAAATTCGCTTACAACACCAACAAGATCTACTTAACGCCGAACAAAAAAATCAAGAAAAACTCGTTAAAGATTTAGAGCAAAAGGAACTTCAAGCCCTAAAGGATCAAAAAGCACTTGAAAAAGCACAAAAGAAACTTGAAAAAGAGCAAAAGCTTGAAATTAAAAAACAAAATAAGTTAGCGAAATCAACGCGTAAGCTACAGAAAACAAAAAGCAAACTCTATAAGCAAGAGGACCGCTTGAGAGCACAAACGGACAAATTTGAAAAAAACCTACGAAAAGGATCTTTAACCCCATTAAAAGAACTCAAGGGCAAAGCAGAGATCTTGAAGTTAAAAACAAAAGTTCAAACCTTAAAACTTGATGTGGAACGCATGGAATTAGAAATGAGAACCATTTAATTTTTTCTATTTCAACAAAATAAGAACTATAAAAAAAACTGCTCAGGCAGTTTTTTTTTTATAGTTCACCTACATCTATCTCTTCATAATTTAAGTCCCTTACAAGGCCTTAAATTCACGGCAAACAGAACTTCACCCAACTACTGCCACCCACCTATGCTACAATCTTAAACGCAAACAACAATACCTAATTGTTAGTTGCTGCACAGTAAAACTACTATGTAGAGGCCTTTAGCGTACCTTAAAAACTAGCAAACAGCTTGTAACCCATTTGCATAGCAGAACACCATTTCACACCTTGACTTTTTGAATCTCTTTCACCAGACTTAGGTACAAAAAAAAATCCCAATCAATGAAGATCGGGATTTTCTGTGGTGCCTCCAGGAATCGAACCAGGGACACATGGATTTTCAGTCCATTGCTCTACCAACTGAGCTAAGGCACCATTTGGCTTTTGATTTCAACGACATACTGTCCTTGTAAGCGGTTGCAAATATAGAACAGTTTTTTATTTAAACAAACCCTTTTGCAAAAAAATCATTACATATCTTTGCTTGAACCAACAATTCTACCATGCTTTTAACCATTGATATCGGCAACACCAGAACCAAAGTCGCTTTATTTGAGAACAATAGGATTGGCGAAATTTACATTTTGGAGCATGAAAATTTTTTAGAAAATTTTAAAAAAATTTTAAAAAAATTTACACCAACCCCAAAAATCATCCTTTCTTCTGTAGGAAAATTAGAAATAGCCACGTTAAACTGGCTTCTCACACATACCGACTTGACCGTTATTAGCCACAAAAGCGCTTTTCCGTTTCAAAATGACTACAGTACCCCTTTGACATTAGGGATTGACCGTATGGTATTGGCAGCCGGTGCGACTTTGATGTACCCACAGCAAAATCGTTTAGTCATCGACGCTGGTACTTGTGTAACCTATGATTTTATTTCACAACAAAATCACTATTTGGGTGGTGCCATTTCACCGGGAATTGGTTTGCGCTATAAATCATTAAATGATTATACGGCCAAACTACCTCTATTACAACTCCAAGAACCCTTGGATATCATTGGAAATTCAACACAGGAATCCATACACTCGGGTGTTATCAATGGATTGACTTGCGAAATCGATCAACTAATTGAAACGTATCAATCTCGTTTTCAAGATTTAACTATAATTTTAACAGGAGGTGATGCAGTTTTTTTGGCAAAAAGACTAAAAAACACCATATTTGCCCATTCAAACTTTTTATTAGAAAGTTTGAATTCCATACATCAATATACAATTGACAATGATAAAAAAAATCTTTCTAGGCCTTAGTTTACTAATTGGATCTACAGCATTAGCACAACAAGGAACTGCATCACCCTATTCCTTCTACGGAATTGGAAACGTGAATTTCAGTGGAACCAACGAATTTAAAGCTATGGGAGGGATTAGTACATACTCTGACAGTATACACTTAAACCTAAAAAACCCCGCTTCCTTTTCGAAATTGAAACTAACCACTTTCACATTAGGAGGAACGAATACTTCATCAACGCTAAAGAGCAATGGTATCAAAGAAAAAGCCAACAGCACCTTAGTGGATTATATCGCAGTTGGAATTCCTTTAGGCCGCTTTGGGGCATCATTTGGAATACTCCCATTTTCGTCTGTTGGATATAAAATCCATTCTGATATCGCAGTGGGAGAACAAAAAAGATCAAGAGATTTTGTGGGTGAAGGAGGAATCAACAAAGCCTTTGCAGGGGTCTCCTATTCAATCTTGCCCAATTTACAAATTGGAGCGGACTTCGCTTATAATTTTGGTGATATTGACAAGAGCGCCACTGTTTTTATAACCGACGATGGAAGTAATTTTTTTATATCGAAGGGATCAAGAGAACGCGTAAAAACCAACTATAGTGGTTTTACTTTTAACACAGGTTTACTGTATAATCGTAAAATAAAAGGATACGACTGGCACAGCAGTTTTACTTATGCACCAGAAACCAAAATCAGTGCAGAATCCAGCGCCTTTTTAGACATCGTTCAAATCTCAAATAGCGGAGCTATTAATGCCGTTGAAACTCGCGAAATTGAAGCTGCGAATAACGATTTAACCATGCCTTCTAAGTTTACAATTGGAACAGGAATTGGAAAAGCCCAAAAATGGTTTGTAGGCGCTGAGTTCACGCAGACTCAAAACAGCAAATTAAAAAACAACTATCTGACTTCTGAATTCGCAAGTTTCGAAGATTCTCAAAAATACACAGTCGGTGGATATTACATTCCAAAGCACAATTCATTTACAAGTTACTTTGATCGCATTGTGTACCGCGCTGGATTTCGTTTCGAAAATACCGGTTTAGTTCTGGACAACCAATCTATAAACGATTATGCTGTTAGCTTAGGAGCTGGATTTCCTGTAGGTAGAAACCTGACCAACATAAACCTGAGTTTAGAATACGGACAAAAAGGAAAAAACACCAATACTTTAATTCAAGAGAATTACTTTAATATTTCAGTTGGTATTTCACTAAACGACTTGTGGTTTGTAAAACGTCGTTTCGAATAAAGCAAAGCCCATGTCATTTATAAAAACAATGTTATCAACTATAAGCTTAATGACCATATTGGTCGTCATGGCTTCCTGTGATAGCAATTTTAAAAAAATACAAAAAATTAATTCGGTTCCTTTTTTTGCCTCTGGCGATGCTGAAAATATCAATTTGAAATATGTCGATTCAGGACGTGTCAAGGCCATACTACTGAGCCCCCGCATGTTGGACTACAGTCAAGTTAAATATCCCTTTACGGAATTCCCAAAAGGAATTGACTTAACACTGATTGATGCAAAAAACCAGAAGAGTTCCGTAGTGATTTTAGCGGATTATGCCATACAGTACACTAAAAAAGAACTGATCGACCTTCGTGGAAATGTAATAATCACCAGTGACGATGGAAAGCAACTAAAAACAGAACAGCTGTATTACGATCAAAAGAACGATTGGTTCTTTACAGAAAAATTTTACAGAATTTCCGACATCGATAATAGTTTTACCGAAGGAATAGGAATTGACTTTGACAGTAAATTCCAAACGGTTACCGCACAAAACAGTTATGCAGAAAGAAACAAAACCGATTAACGTTAAAACACGCCTTACCATATGAAACTTTACAACTTTATCCCATATTTTTATTTATTTATCGCTGCGCTTTTTATCTACGATGGTATTACTAAATATTTAAACAGCCAAGACTACTACTTGAATATTGCAGTAGCTGCTGTAGCGATATTTATGTTTTTCTTCCGCAAGAAATACGCAAAAAAGATGGAAGATCATCACAAGAACAAGCAACAATAATTTATTACATAGCGTAAATAAAAAAAACAGCAGCCAAAAGCTTCTGTTTTTTTTTATTTACAACCTATTTTCCAAGTGATTTATTTTTGAATAATACACTACCCCGCCTTCAAAACTGACTTATTGCCACTTTTAAAAAAAGTCCTTAATTTTCTCAAAAGAGAACCTTAAAAAAAATAAAAAGGGCTTACTTTGAAGAATTTCGATGAAATAGACCTGAAACATCAACATTATTTGTAAAAATAAGGAATGATAACTTTTATTATTAAATAGATAATTGTATTTTCGCTCACTGAAAAAAATTACACATACTAAATACACATGGCAGTTTTATCAAAAATTAGACAGAAATCCGTATTATTAATTGCGGTCGTTGGTATTGCTTTACTAGCATTTGTTGTAGGAGACTTAGTTCGAGGCGGAGGCGTCGGTAAGGGTTCTAGAAATGTTGGAAGTATAAATGGTGTTGAAATCAACACACAGCAATTTATGCAAAAAGTAACCCAAGCAGAACAAAGTGGTCAAGCCGTGGGAGCTCAGGCAAACAATATGGTTTGGAACAATGAAGTCAATTCTGTACTTCTTGGAACAGAGTTCGAAAAAATCGGATTAAAAATCGGTAAAGATCAATTGGTAAATGTTATTAAAACAAATCCAAACTTTGCCAACAACCCTCAATTTCAAAATCAACTGGGGAAATTCGACATCAATAAATTCAATGAATTTATTGTAACGATGAAAAAAGGAGGTGCAGAACAGTGGAACTCTTGGTTGGCTTATGAAAAAGAATTAGAGAAATTTGCGTTAGAGCAAATGTATTTCTCTATGATACGTTCTGGTTTAAATACAACAACTGCTGAAGCTAAAAACAACTACCAAGTTGAAAACAGCAAAGCAACCTTTGACTATGTTACTGTTCCTTATTCTTCGATTAACGATGATCAAGTAAAAGTTACAGATGCAGAGATTCAAACTTACTTAAAGAAAAATGAGAAGCAATACAAATCAGAACCTACACGTGATATCGAGTATGTTTTTGTAAGCAGTCTTCCTTCTGACAAAGATAAAGCTGAAGTAAAAGAAAATATTAGCGAACTGTTGAAGTCTTCTATCGTTTACAATAATGAAACTAAGAAAAATGATACGGTTGCAGGATTTAAGAATACGTCAAATTTAAAAGAATTTGTTAACCTTAATTCTGACGTTAAATACGATTCTTTATTCTATTCTAAAAGTGATTTACCTTTAGAGTACCAAGAGGAATTATTCAACTTACAACCGGGAGAGGTTTTTGGTCCTTATTTATTCAATGACCACTACTGTTTAACTCGTTTGGTTGACAAAAAACCTGGAGAAAAAGTTAAAGCAGCTCATATCCTTATCTCTTTTGCTGGTTCATCATCACCGATGCCTGGCATCACAAGAACTAAAGAAGAAGCAAAAGCAAAAGCTGATGAATTATTAAAGCAAGCTCTTGCTAATCCAGCTCAATTTGGAGCTTTGGCCATGGAAAACTCTGAAGATCCAGGATCAAAGAACAATGCTGGAGAATATGACAATATCGCTAGAGGGCAAATGGTGAAACCGTTTGATGAATTCGTTTTCAGCAATGCTCCAGGAAAAATCGGTGTAGTCGAAACAGACTTCGGATATCACGTAATTAAGGTATTAGAGAAAAAAGATGCTATTCGCTTAGCTACTATTGCTAGAAAAGTAGAGGTATCAGAAGCTACAGCAGATCAAATTTATACTACTGCTACGAAATTCGAGCAGGATGTTGCTACTAAAGATTTTGAAGCTTTGGCAAAACAAATGAACTTACCTATCCAACCTTCCACTACAGTACGTCCATTTGATGAGCAGTTACCGTTGGTAGGAAAACAAAGATCAATTGTTACTTGGGCTTTTAACAAAGCCACTAAAGTAGGTGATATCAAAAAATTCGACAATGCAGATGGTCATGTAATCGTTAAATTAAAATCAGCAAACGAAACAGGATTATTAAGTGTTGAAGAAGCAAGAGCAACGGTTGCTCCTATTTTAATGAATGAGAAAAAAGCTGCTTTGATCCGTCCGAAAATGGAAGGAAAAACATTAGCTGAAGTCTCTGCTAAAACAGGTGCTACCTTGACTACAGCTACTGATGTTTCCAGACAAAATCCTTTAATCATCAATGTTGGACCAGAACCTAAGGTTGTTGGAAATGCGTTTGCATTAAAACCTGGAGCTCAGTCTTCATTAATTGACGGTAACAAAGGTGTATATGTAATTCAAACTAAATCGGTGAACCAAGCTCCTGATTTACCAAGTTACAACAACTACAAAACGAAAACCACCACAGCAATCCGTGGAACAGCTCAGTCTAAAGTGATGGAGGCGTTAAAAAACAATGCTAAAATTGAAGATCACAGAATAGATGTGATGTAAGAATCACTTTCTGCCATAAATATAAAAAAGCCACTTTATTTCTAAAGTGGCTTTTTTTATCTGATTATTATAAATGCAAAAAATATCTTATTTTTGCAACGCTTCGTACCACTATAATCCGGTCTATCAAGACTAATATGGTAACATCAAAGCACTAGATATCAAAATAGGATACCGCCAATTACGACAGCGTTATTAGTAACAGCAACTGTTAGCAATTGGTCGCAATCGCATTCAAGTACACAAACACAAAATATTAAAAAAATGAAAGCATACGTTTTTCCTGGTCAAGGTGCCCAATTCTCCGGAATGGGAAAAGAATTATATGAAACTTCAGCTGTAGCCAAATCACTATTTGAAAAAGCTAATGAGATATTGGGTTTCCGAATTACCGATATTATGTTTGAGGGTACAGCAGAACAATTAAAAGAAACCAAGGTAACTCAACCTGCCGTTTTTTTACATTCTGTAATATTAGCAAAAACGCTAGCAGATTTTCAACCAGACATGGTTGCAGGACATTCTTTAGGCGAGTTTTCAGCTTTAGTTGTCAACGGAACATTGTCATTTGAAGATGCTTTAGTTTTGGTTTCTAAACGTGCTATAGCCATGCAAAAAGCCTGCGAGATTACTCCCTCGACTATGGCTGCTGTTTTGGGACTAGCAGATGATGTTGTTGAAAACGTTTGTAAAACCATCGACGGAGTTGTAGTTGCTGCAAACTACAATTGCCCGGGTCAATTAGTGATCTCCGGTGAAACTACTGCCGTAGAGCAAGCTTGTGAAGCGATGAAAGAAGCTGGAGCAAAACGCGCCTTAATACTTCCTGTTGGTGGAGCCTTCCACTCTCCAATGATGGAGCCAGCTAGAGAAGAATTAGCAGCCGCTATTGAAGCAACCCATTTTTCTCAACCGAGTTGTCCAGTTTATCAAAACGTAACCGCTAACGCCGTTTCTGACCCTACAGAGATCAAGAAAAACTTAATCATCCAATTGACCGCACCAGTACGCTGGACACAATCGGTTCAACAGATGATTGCAGATGGAGCTACTTCATTTACAGAAGTTGGACCAGGAAAAGTTTTGTCTGGTTTAATCCAAAAAATCGATAAAACTACTGAAACGCATTCAGCATAAAACGCTGATTTATAATTACTTTAAAATCCTTGCAATCGCAGGGATTTTTTATAACATAAAAATAAAAATTGAAAAATCTTAGCACAAAACACTGGTTATTGGTTTTTGTATTAGCAAGTTTAACCGCTCTAGGTCCCTTATCCATCGATATGTACCTTCCCGCTTTCCCTACACTAGCCCACAATTTAAACACTTCTATAAGCAATATCCAGATATCCTTATCCTGTTTTTTAGGAGGTCTAGCAGTAGGACAATTATTTTGGGGCCCTTTATCAGATAGTTACGGAAGCAGAAAACCCATACTCATATCCCTCTGTCTGTTTATGATTGCAAGTTACTTATGCACTACAGTAGAACAAATAGAATATCTGTGGGTACTGCGTTTCTTGCAAGCCTTGGGAAGCAGCGGTGGATTGGTGATTGCTCGAGCCATCGTCAACAAAAGATTCGATCGGGAACAAACCTTAAAGATATACAGTATATTGGCTTTAATCGGAGGGATTGCCCCTATAGTAGGCCCTATTATTGGTAACGAAATACTAAAAAGCTTTACGTGGAACTATTTATTTTTAGCCATGATGTTTTTCGGGCTTATCGGTTTTACCACGACTGCTCTTTTTCTCAAAGAACACCCAGAAGCCCCCCGTAACGACAAAACTAAAACAGCTAATCTAGCCGTGTATGGACAATTGTTTCAACACAAAAGTTTTTTAACCTATACCATAATTGGAAGCCTTGCTTTTAGCAGTTTGATGTTGTATATCTCTAACGCTCCTATATTAATTATGGAAGCAGGAGGGCTTACCGGCGATGTCTTTAGTATGGTCTTTGGAATTAATTCTATAGGTCTTATGCTCGGGTCTTTTTTAACCTCAACCGTGCTACAGAAAAGACTAAGTCCAAAACGAATCATCTATATAGCATCGACAATTCAAATCGCCTGCGCACTGTTATTAGTTTGCTTTTTAAAAATGGATTTTTCAATCTATTATCAACTGATCGCATTGTTCTTTTTTATTGTCCCTTTAGGTATGTTATTTCCAACTGCAACAGCTTTGGCTTTAAGACCTTTTCAAGAAACCTCAGGAACCGCATCAGCACTATATGGCGCCTCACAACTGGCCTTTACCTTTTGTACATCTCTACTCATCAATCACTTTAGCAAGGGCTCTATGAGTATAATGGCACTGGCCCTACTGGCCTGCGCAACAATTTCCTTTATCGCCAATAAATTTACCGATCAGCCATAAAAAAAGCCCCAAAAAGATTCTCTTCTTGGGGCTATAGTATATTTTAGTTTATTTAGATCGGATTTTATTTTCCCAATTCCAGGCGCTGAACAAAGCTTCCTCCAGTGTTTTAGATGCTTTCCAACCTAATTTCTCATAAACTTTATCTGTATTAGCGAAAGCTTCAGTAATATCACCCTCTCTTCTAGATACAATCTGAAATGGCAATTTTTGCTGAGATACTTTTTCGAAAGCGTTAATCACTTCCAAAACCGAACTCCCCTTGCCAGTACCTATATTATAAACTTCGACTTGGTCTTCATTGGAATGCTCTAAAAGCCTTTTTAAAGCCACTACATGCGCTTGAGCCAAGTCAACCACATGAATGTAATCTCTAACACAAGTTCCGTCTACCGTGTTGTAATCATCGCCAAAAACAGACAGTTTCTCCCGGATCCCCATAGCGGTTTGCGTAATAAACGGTACTAAATTTTGCGGCACACCTATGGGTAATTCACCTATCAAATTAGATTCATGTGCCCCAATTGGATTAAAATACCTCAATAAAACAGCACTAATTCCCGATACCTTCACTACATCTCTAATAATCTCCTCACCGATTTGCTTGGTATTTCCATATGGAGAAAAAGCTTCTTGTATTGGGGCATCCTCCGTAATGGGCATCTTTTCAGCTTGTCCATAAACCGTGCACGACGAACTAAAAATAAAACTCACTTCAGTTTTCTTTTGCAACTGCTGCAGCAAATAAATCAAAGCCGACAAATTATTTTCATAATACAAAAGTGGATTCTCGACACTTTCTCCGACAGCCTTAGATGCCGCAAAATGAATAACCCCCTTTATATCGGTATAGGTATTAAAGAATTTTTCTACCGCTGACTTATCACGCAAGTCAACATTTTCAAAAGCCGGTCTTATGCCTGATATCGCTTCAATCCCTTGTAGCACATCTAAAGTCGAATTAGACAAATTGTCCACAACGACAACATCGTAACCTTGGGCCTGCAGTTCTACTACGGTATGAGAACCGATAAAACCAAGACCTCCTGTAACTAATATTTTCATATTTCGAATATAATTTTATTACAGATTGTACTCGACCTACCGTCTACAGTATTATTTTCCATGCAAATACTTTTTTCAGCACTGAGCATCAATCCTTCATTTTATATAAAACAATAGGCGAAAGATAATTCATTTCGCCTATTTAGTATAACTATTTCTGTAAAAACGATAAAATCGAACTCGTAATAAATTCAATTTGATCATCATCCAGCTCTGAATGCATTGGCAAAGACAACACCTCTTCAACCAACTGATTGGTTATCGGAAAATCTTCTTCTTTATATCTTACATCTAAATACGCCTTTTGTTTGTGCAAAGGTATTGGGTAATAGATGGCACAAGGAATCTCCAACGATTGTAAATGTTGCATTAAAGCATTTCTATCAGCATCGACGATCCTTAAGGTATATTGATGAAAAACATGACTGTTTTCCTCTTCAGAAAAAACAGGGGTTATAATATTAGGATGATTGGCTAAAGCACTACTATATTTCTTAGCTGCGTTTTTACGAGCCACGTTATAGGCGTCCAATTTCGGTAATTTCACATTTAAAACAGCAGCTTGAATACTATCCAATCTCGAATTTACCCCAACCACATCATGATGATATCTTTCATACATCCCATGATTCACAATCCCTCGAATGGTATGTGCCAACTCGTCATCATTAGTAAAAATTGCTCCACCATCACCATAACAACCTAAATTTTTAGAAGGAAAAAACGAAGTTGCAGCCACGTGTCCGATGCTACCGGCTTTTTTCACAGTTCCGTCTGCAAAAGTGTAATCCGCACCAATACCCTGGGCATCATCTTCAATCACATACAAACCGTGTTCTTTAGCCAATTCCATGATTTCTTCCATAGGCGCTACTTGTCCAAAAAGATGTACAGGAACAATAGCTTTGGTTTTTGGTGTAATCGCCTTTCTAATCGCTTCAACAGAAATATTAAAAGTCGCCGGATCCACATCAACCAATACTGGCGTTAACTGCAATAAGGCAATAACTTCGACTGTGGCTGCAAAAGTAAAATCGGCAGTAATCACCTCATCACCAGGCTTAAGCCCCAGAGCCATCATAGCTATCTGCAAAGCATCTGTACCATTCGCACAAGGAATCACGTGTTTTACCCCTAAATATTGTTCTAAATTAGCTTGAAAACGATGCACTTCCGGCCCGTTGATATACGTCGAGTTCTCCAAGATTTCTTGAATTCCCTTATTTACTGCATCTTTGATTCCCTCATATTGACTCTTTAAGTCAACCATTTGAATTTTTCTCATGATTTATTGTATTTTTGAAGACTTCTTAATCCGGGTATTTCCAAGAAAATACACTTTAAAAAGTCGTTACATTTTACTCTTAATAAGCACTACAAAAGTAATAATTTATTGCGTCTATCTCCTATTCTTAATCAAAAGAAACGTATTTTAGCCTGACAAAAATAGCAACATGTTTTTCATATATAATCTCTTTACACAGCTTGTTAATCTGGTCTTAAAATTTGTTGCGCTCTTCAACAAAAAAATGAATTTTTTTATTGAAGGACGGAAAAATTCGTTCGCCCAATTAGCCCGCGAAATCAAACCCACTGACCGTACCTTTTGGATTCATGCTGCTTCACTAGGAGAATACGAACAAGGACTTCCTCTGATAGAACGTTTAAAACAATTGTTTCCCCAACACAAAATCGTATTGACCTTTTTTTCTCCGTCGGGTTATGAGGTCAAAAAAAACAGCACTCCGGCAGATGTTACTTTATACTTACCAATGGATACGATACAAAATGCAAAACGTTTTTTAAAACTCGTACATCCCGAAAAGGTGTTTTTTATAAAATATGAGTATTGGCCGAATTACTTGAACGAATTAAAAAAACAAAACATCAATACCTATTTAGTTTCTGGAATTTTCAGACCCGATCAAGTTTTTTTTAAATGGTATGGTTCCTTTTACAGAAAGGCACTAACTGCATTTACCAATTTCTTTGTCCAAAACGAAGCTTCTAAAGAGCTTTTACTGCAACTGGGCCACGAAGCTATGGTAACCGGCGACACGCGTTTCGACCGCGTAGCCCAAATATTAGAACAGGATAATACCCTGGATTTTGTCGCTGCATTTAAAGCCGAAAAAACTCTATTGGTAGCAGGGAGCTCCTGGCCTAAAGATGAAGAATTACTAGTAGACTTTATTAACAATGAAACCAGCGAAGACACGAAGTTTATCTTTGCACCACACAACATCAAACCCGATTTGATTGCCAAATTACAACAGCAAATCAAAAAATCGGTAATTTTATACTCTCAAATTGACAATCAAAAGCTGACAGACTATGATGTTTTAATCATCGACGCTTATAGCTTACTTACCAAAACCTATAGCTATGCAGATATTGCCTATATCGGTGGTGGATTTGGTTCAGGAATTCACAATATACTAGAAGCAGCCACTTTTGGTATACCAGTAGTAATCGGTCCGAATTATAAAAAATTCCAAGAAGCTAAAGATCTTATTGAGCGCAAAGGCTGTTTAGTCGTCCACAATGCCAACGAACTGCATAAAACCTTACTTCAACTTTTCACTCAACCTCAATACAGAAAGCAGCTTGGCAGTATCAACAGTTCTTTTATATTATCCAATAAAAACGCTACTGAGAAAATAATCCAAGTTGTATTTTCGATTTAACGATCATCAAACAAAAAAACCTTTTAAAATTCAAGATAAATTTTAAAAGGCTTTCGATATATAAAAAAACATTTGGATTTCTATTCCTGTTTTTCGTAGGTAATCTCGGTTCCATCTGCAGCGATGACACCATTAAAAAGCACTAGTTTTTTATCGGCTAGCAAAATACTTACTTTCTCGTTATCATTTAACAATAAATCGTAGTTTGAATGTTTATCGTTAATAGATTCGCTTGCGGGAATTAAGCTAAATGTCCCCTTATCGGCCAACGCTCCGTCCGTATGTTTTTCAAAATTTCCATCGTGAAATTTTAGCAAATTACCGTTACCAGCTTTAAAGTTCGGATCTACATCTGCAACCTGAATTCCAGCTACATGTCTAATCTCCCACGTGCCCTCTAATTCCGTTGCTTTTGTTTTCTTCGCACAACTTACCAAGGTGAAAATCACTACCATACTCATGGTGATTTTAAAATAGTTTTTCATAGGACTCTAATATTATTTGTTTGATTTTTAAACTATTCTACTTGTCAGCTTATATCTCAACGAGACCTTATTTTCAAGTTGGTATCACCATAGGCTCTATATAAATAAAACGTATTTTTAAGCCGTTTATTATTTTAGCTCGTATTTTTTGTAGAGGATGCAGTTCAAAATTAAAGCGAATAGATATAAATACCTATTCGCTTTAATTCTGTTTGCCTTTCAAATTATTATTTCGGACTTTCCAACATAGCATCTAAAGTTTGACGTGCTAAAAAATGATAATTCGGTCGCGCCTCCTTATAAATATCACGCGCTAGATCCATTTGATCGGTTTGCTTCAGTGCCCAATACAAAGGCTCAATAAACTTCCGTCTTCCCACCTGTGTCAAAAACGCTTTAGCGTTCGCATTCACTTTCTCATACTTCAATCTAAAAGACTTTTCGTACCAGGCACATTGTATTTCCGCATTTTTACTGTCTGTAAAATGATAGCGATTATCGATCAAAGCCATATCTTCCTTTGTCAAAGCAGTTACATCAATTAAACGGATATAATGCAACCATTCGTTGGTGGACCATTGTGGAAGCTTGTCTGAAATCGCTTGTCTTTTTTGAATTTGAACGATATCTGTTGCATATTGCTTTTCAACCAACTCAAACAATTTCGATGTAGGCACTACCAATCCTTTTGGCCAACCGGTATCATAAACCCAATTTTGCACAAAATCGTCTTCTCCATTGGTTAAATTGTCTTTAAGATAGGTAATAAAATCTTCGGTGTTAGTCGTTTTAAAGGCATTTTCCTTAAAATACTTTTTAACAAACACGTCAAACTGCGGTCGACCGTATCGATCCTCTAACATTTTTAAAAACAAATATCCCTTGTCGTAAGGCACATCGGAAAAAGCATCATCAGGATTGATTCCGTCCAGATCAATGTACAGGGAAGTCAAATTGGCAGGTAACAGCTCCATACTTGTCTTTAAATCCTGATAACCAATTACTGTAATCATATCAGCATAATCCTTTCCCTCGAGAGCTTCCATAATGCGACGTTCAAAATACACGGTAAACCCCTCATTAAGCCAGAAGTCATTCCAAGTAGCATTAGTCACCAGATTACCAGACCAAGAATGTGCCAATTCATGAGCAATTAGATTCGTTAACGAACGATCTCCCACCAAAATTGTCGGTGTAGAGAAAGTTAACCGAGGATTTTCCATACCTCCAAATGGAAAGCTCGGCGGCAGTATTAATACATCGTATTGTCCCCAAGGGTATTCGCCATAGAGTCCTTCTGCAGCGGTAACCATTTTGCCCATATCTGCCAATTCCCATGCCGCATCTTTAAGTTGAGTGGGTTCTGCATAAACTCCGGTTCGCTGGTCTATAGCCTGATATTCTAAATCGCCGATTGCCAAAGCAATTAAATAGGGCGGTAAAGCCTGTGGCATTTTAAAGTGATAAACACCATCCTCGGTTTTTTCCTTAGGATTTATCGCACTCATCAATGCCAATAAGCCTTTAGGAACTCGTACAGTTGCCTCATAAGTAATACGGATACTCGGCGTATCTTGGATCGGAATATAGGAGCGCGTTAAAATCGCTTGTCCTTGCGTTAATAAATACGGATGTTTTTTATCGTGTGTCTGCTCGGGCTCCAACCATTGCAAGGCACTGGCCTCAGGTGAAGTCTTATAATAAATAATTACTTTTTTGTCTTTTGGACTGATACTCACCTTTAGTGATCTGCCTTTCACCGCGTCGAGTTCTCCCAATTCGAAAGTCGTCTTTTTTCCATTATTCAATAAAACAGAGTCAATAGTAAGTTGACTGGTGTCAAAATAAATCTCTTTGGCTTGATGATTTTCAAAATCATAGGCCGCACTACCCTTAATGATCTTTTGATCAAAGTCCGCTTCAACATCCCAAGTAAGATGTGTAATTTTCGCCTTACTCAAATGCGCATAAGTCTGGGAGTCTATATTTTTGTCTTCGGCTATTAATGGTTGTTGCTGCCCACATGACGACATTAAAAAACCGATTCCAACAAGGGAAATAAATATTTTATACATGATGTATTTTTTTAATTTTTAAAAAGTAAGTACTACTCCATAAGTCCCCCTATGGTTTAATACAAAAAGCCATTTCGCTGGCAAAGATAAGGATAAGCAAACAAAGGATCACTTGACAATTCACAAGAACTCAAACTAGAGACAATAGGCTTAATATGTAAATTTATCGATATAAAATTGTCTCTCGCTGTTAGAAATATGTAGTGCTTGTAGAATATAGTTATCCATCGAACCATATTTTAGGTCGATTTCGTCAAAAGCAGCTTGGAGGTAGCGGGTGTTTATCCAAGAAAAATTCTCTACTACTTCCTGATTTAGAGATGGATATACCAACCGTCCAATAGGAATCCAACGCAATTGTTTTTCAATGCTTTTTTGTCGGTAGTTGTTAGACAACAAATATTCTTGATAAATCGTTTCCCGATCCACTTTTAAGATAGATAAAATCAGCGCGCTGATCAACCCTGTTCGATCTTTTCCCGCCGAACAATGAAACAAAACCGCGTGATTTTGATCCAGTAAGGTCTTTATAATTTT
The DNA here is from genome assembly GCA_002320285.1 of Flavobacteriaceae bacterium UBA1682. Taxonomy (GTDB): domain Bacteria; phylum Bacteroidota; class Bacteroidia; order Flavobacteriales; family Flavobacteriaceae; genus Flavobacterium. The sequence continues at coordinate 83,725 of DCKE01000014.1, forward strand.
ACTGATGATTTCGGTGTTTTCCGTTGGATAATATCCGTAAAAATCCTTTAATAACGCTATTGACTCTTCAGCACTTATAGTTCCCTTAAAAACAGCCCTTCTCGTTTTAATCAATTGGTCTTGCTCTTCTTCGAAAGCATTGTAGTTAAAATACCTTGTTGAATCAGCATATCGATCTGGTTTTTTACTAATTTCTTCAGCAGTTCTCAAATCAACGATGGTAGCGACACCTAATTCTTCAACGGTTTTGATACCGCGTCTACTCAATCCATTCAAATGTCCGCTTCTAAAAATCTTACCCCAAACAATCGTTTTACCCTCTTGAGTTTTAATCCCACCTATATCCCTAAAATTGGGTACCTTTCTTAAGTAAATCCTACGGTTACTCAGCTTAATGGTATCCGAATCAGCCGCTTGTAATCCAACGAATAAGCGACTTTGTTTTTTGGAAAACCTCATTACAAAATCTTCCTTTTGCAACTGCTGACTCCTAATTGGATTGGTCGAATAAATCAACCGATTTGTATCTTGAGGTTGCTTTAAAATCAGTTCATAATTATTTTTATTTTCAATAATTAAGGGAACCTCCAGTAATTTTGAAAACTGCTGTGACTGTGTGGATTTATAAGCACAAGAAACAGACAAGACACCCACAACTAATAAGACAAATACACGCTTTAACATAACACCTATATATATACTCAAATTTAAGGATTTTAAACTTGATGTCAACAATGGTCAAGGTCCTTATTATTACTAAAATCTCCAGAAGTAAATCGCGTCTACACCTACTTCGATCCAAGCTATAGCAGTCAAAAATGCGTTTTAATTAAAAATCGTATCTTTCCGCTTTGATAAAAACAGTAAAAATTTAAACTATGATTGCAAAGAGTATGAAACTTTTAAAAGTGCTTATCCTTTTATTGGTATGTCCTATTTACGCTCAACAAGGCGGTATGTGGATTCCTTCCTTACTAAAGGGAATGAACGAAACGGAAATGAAGAGTCTCGGAATGAAAATGTCCGTATCTGATATTTACGATGTTAACTCTTCCAGCTTAAAAGACGCTGTACCCCATTTTAATGGCGGATGTACGTCAGAAGTAATTTCTCCACAAGGACTTTTATTGACCAACCACCACTGTGGATACGGACAAATTCAGTCGCATTCGTCGGTTGAAAACGATTACTTAGCCGATGGATTTTGGGCAAAATCACTTCAAGAGGAATTGCCAAATAAAAATCTTGTAGTCACTTTTATAGTAAAGATTGAAGATGTGACGGCTCAGGTGTTGCAAGGCGTATTAGATACTGATACCGAAGCAAACAAACAGCTCAAAATAGAAAAGAACATTGCAAAAACCGCCCTTAGTTTTCCAAAAGAAGCTTGGGAAGAAAATAAAATAAAATCATTTTATGAAGGCAATCAATATATACTGTTTGTAACAGAAACCTTTAAAGATGTTCGTTTAGTAGGTGCACCTCCTTCCTCTATTGGAAAATTTGGTTCTGATACGGATAACTGGGTTTGGCCAAGACACACTGGTGACTTCTCTTTGTTCCGTATCTATGCAGACAAAAATAATCGCCCTGCAGATTATGCCGCTGACAACGTTCCTTATAAACCCAAACATTATTTACCTATTTCCTTAGATGGAATTCAAGAAGATGATTTTACGTTGGTTTTTGGTTACCCAGGAACGACTCAGGAATACCTACCTTCTTTTGCGATTGATCAAATCCTGAAGGAATTAAATCCGGCCAAGATTGAAATCAGAGATGCCTCATTAAAGGTTACCAATGAATTTATGAGAAAGGATGCAGCGATTAAAATTCAATATGCTTCAAAATATGCTGGAATCGCAAATTATTGGAAAAAATGGATTGGTGAAAGTCAAGGTTTAGAAAAATCAAATGCAGTAGCCATAAAAAAAGACTTTGAAAAAGATTTTGTTCAACGTGTTGCCAAGAACAACAAACAAGAGGCATATGGAGCAATCTTACCGGAATTTGAGAAATTATATCAAGAGATCACTCCTTATGCGGTAAGTCGTGATTACTTTATGGAAGTCGTTTTGAGAAATACCGAATTATTAACAGCCGGTTTTAAGTTATACCAATTAGAACAAGCCTATCTATCAAAAGGGGAACAATCGTTTAATGACAGACGAGCTCCTTTTATTGAGGCACAGGAAAATTTTTATAAAAACTTCAATAAAAATGTGGATCAAAAAGTTTTTGAAGCCATTGTAGCCTTATATAGCCAAAAAGCTCCACAGGCATACTTACCTAATGAATTAAAACAAATCGATGTTCAAAAATTGTCTCAATCCATCTATAAGGATAGTAAACTTTCTAGCTATGACGGTTTGAAAGAATTATTAAAAGGAGATGCTAAAGAAGTATTTAAAAAGTTGAATAAAGACAAAGGATACATTTTCACGAAAGCTTTGGCGCGTAATTATTTCGATAATATCGCTCCTAAGTATGATGCTTTAAATTTAGAGATCGCCGCGTTGCAACGCACATTTATGAAAGCGCAATTGGAATTGTATCCAGATGCCCGTATTTTCCCAGATGCCAACAGCACCTTAAGAGTTACCTATGGTAAGGTAAATGGATATGCACCAAAAGATGCGATCTATTACGATGCGGTAACTTACTTAGATGGAATTATGGAAAAATATGTTCCCAATGATTATGAGTTTGATGTTCCTCAAAAACTGATTGACTTGTATAAGGCAAAAGATTATGGACCGTATGCTGAAAACGGTAAACTACCCGTTAACTTTATCGGTACCAATCATACGACAGGAGGGAATTCTGGAAGTCCGGCAATAGATGCAAATGGTAACTTAATCGGACTAAATTTTGACCGTGTATGGGAAGGAACTATGAGTGATATTTATTATGATCCTGCAATTTGTCGTAATATAATGGTCGACGTTAGATACATTTTATTCGTCATTGACAAATATGCTGGAGCTAAACATTTGATCGAAGAGATGACTTTAGTGCACCCTAAGAAAAAATAATTTTTAACACCTTTAAAACCAATTATTTACACACGATATTTTTTTTTAAAAAAAAATCACTAAATAATTTAGGATATCAAAAAATTCATATCTTTGTCAAGAATTAATAATTAACTTTTATAATTTAGTAAGATGAAAAAAATTGTTTTAAGTGTAGCTTTAGTAGCTATGATGGGTGTTTCTTTTGTATCATGTAAAGACACTGCTAAAGAGCCTGCTGTTGAAGTTGAAGCTACTACAGAAGAAGTTGTTGCTCCAGAAGTTGTAACTGAAGAAGTTGCTCCAGAAGTTGTAACTGAAGAAGTTGTTGCTCCAGAAGCTGCTGCTACTACAGAAGAAGTAAAAGAAGTTAAGTAATTAGACCTTTCTTTTATAAAAAAACCTCGCTATGCGAGGTTTTTGCTTTTTACACCCATACCAACTTGCATGGATTTTAGTTCTTCTAGAAATTTGCGTTCGTTAGAAAGCCTCGGCACTTTGTGCTGTCCTCCCAATTTATCTTGATTTTTAAGCCAGTCATAAAATAAGTTATGACGCGCTATATTTAGCACCAACGGATTTAAAGTCATGTTATTGGTTCGTTTGGCCTCGTAATCCGAATTTAATTCTTGTAAATTTTTATCGAGTAGTTCTGCGAATTGACGGACATCCTCGGGATCTGTTCGAAACTCTATCATCCATTCATGTGCTCCCTTTTCTTTATCCTTCATAAAAATGGGCGCTACGGTATATTCCGCAACTTCTGCCTGGGTTTGTTCACAGGTTTTAGCCAAAGCCCTATCGGTATTTTCAACCATTAATTCCTCACCAAAAACATTGATATGATGTTTGGTTCGACCCGTAATTCGAATGCGATACGGCGACAATGACGTAAAGCGAACCGTATCCCCTATGATATAGCGCCATAAGCCCGCATTAGTGGTTATAACCAACGCATAGTTCTTACCTAACTCTACCTCTGCCAAAGGAATCACGCGTTGCTCTAAAGTGCCAAAAGTAGCCATTGGAATAAACTCATAGAAGATTCCATAATCCAACATCAACAATAAATCGCTGGAATTATTAAGATCCTGAATTGCAAAGAATCCTTCTGAAGCATTGTAGATTTCATAATATTTAAAATTTGAGCTTGGCAACAGTTTGTTGTATTGTTCGCGATAGGGCTCGAAACTGACACCTCCATGAAAATACACCTCAGCATTAGGCCATAGTTCTAGTAAATTTTCGCGTCCTGTCTCTTCGATAATTCGATTCAACAATACCAACATCCACGAAGGTACCCCCGCAAAACTCGTTACATTCTCAGCCTTAGTTTCCTTGACTATAGCACTCATCTTGGTTTCCCATTCGCTCATCAAAGATGTTTTATTACTAGGCGTACTACTGAATTCTGCCCAAAACGGCATATTATCTATTAAAATTGCCGACAAATCCCCAAATACAGTATTGTTGTCTTCGTATAGTTGTTTGCTTCCACCTAACCTCAAACTCTTACCGGTAAACAGTTGAGAGTTTTCATTGTTATTTAAATACAAACACAATAAGTCCTTGGCTGCTTTATAGTGGCAATTCTCCAAGGCATCATTACTAACTGGTATAAACTTGCTTTTAGCATTGGTAGTTCCACTTGATTTGGCAAACCACTTCACCGGTTCGAACCACAGTATATTCTGCTCACCACGTCGGGTACGCTCAATATAAGGCTCTAATTCTTCATAAGTAAAAAGCGGTACCCGCTTGGCAAAGTTATCGTAACTCTTGATTGTCGAGAAATCATACTTTTTCCCAAAAACCGTCTGTTCGTTACTTTTAATTAAATCTAAAAGCAATTCATTTTGTACTTCATTGGGAAATTTGAGAAACAACTCGATTTGATGTATCCGTTGCTTCAGTATCCAAGATGCAATTGAATTGATAATTGTGAAAGCCATATGTTTTTATTTAATTAAAATACCGCGCTTTAAATTGCGAAATCCTCTGTCGGATAACCAAAAAAACTTTTCGTATTTTTACCACTTTACCAAAAGTAACAATTTTCTTTATGCAATACGAAGGAGTTCTAAATAAAATGCGCACAGAGTGGGGGAATCCCATCCAATATTTCTTAATTTTAAATAAAAGTTTTATTAATGTTAATCAACTCATTGGATTAAATTTAAAGATAAACTTCGAAGGATATCAGTGTTTAAACTGCGGCAAGTCCAAAAAAATATTTCGTCAAGGATTTTGTTACGACTGCTTTATCTCAAGTCCAGCCGTAGGAGACTGGATTATGCGCCCCGAATTGAGTACGGCACATTTAGGCATAGAAGATCGCGATTTGGAATACGAATCCAAAGTACAACTTCAACCTCACGTAGTTTATTTAGCCGTTGCCAGCGATGTCAAAGTAGGTGTCACCAGAAAAACTCAAGTTCCGACCCGATGGATCGATCAAGGTGCTTCCCGAGCTATTGAAATCGTAGAAGTACCGAATCGTTACTTAGCCGGTATTACAGAAATCGCACTAAAAGACAAGTTTACCGATAAAACCAATTGGCGCAAAATGTTGCAAAACGACATCGTTGAAGTTGATCTGACAGCAATCAGAAATTCCCTGGAATTGGTTTTACCCGACGAAGTAAAACCCTATTACTACGACACCCCGCACGAAATTCTAGAATTGGATTACCCTGTAGTTCAGTATCCCACTAAATTAAAAAGTTTAAACCTCGAAAAAACACCCTACTTCGAAGGCAAACTCCAAGGCATTAAAGGACAATACTTACTCTTTGATGATGGAACCGTTTTTAATGTGCGAACCTATGAAGGTTTTGTGGTTACCTTGGGTGTTATTTAGTGATCAGAAATCAGTGATCGGTGGTTAGTGGTTAGCGACTTCATGTTTGCCAATGTATCCACTCTCCATATTCTAATCATTAGTTGAGTCCACTAGATGAAAAATCATTATATACTCTATGTCATAATAAAATAACAAAGCCGCAGTTTACTAAGATGTAAATTGCGGCTTTATAGTTGAATTATGATAAGCATACTTAAACCTCATTAAGGTATATACTAAATCTTAAAACGTTTATTCTTTTTTCTTTCTGCCAAACAAATCTTTTAAACCCGCTCCAATTTTATTCATGGTCCATGCTTTTTAAATTATTCCTATTACCTAGACATTTTCTAACAAACTGATATTTACGTAAAATACTTCATCCTAAGTATTACCTAAGTTTCAACCAACTACTATATAAAATAGGATAGTAAAATAGAGCAATAAAAACCCAAACCACTAAAACAATCATCAATAATTAACAAATAAAATATGGAATATTTCGAACCCTTAATTTGTTTTGTATTGTTTTTATATTACATTTAACGCTTATTAACTTCTAAATATTTTTTATGAACAAATTATTTTTTTTATCGATCAGTCTTTTAGTTACTTGTTCTGTCACTGTGAGTGCACAATCGACAACCACTTCTGTAAAGGGACGAAATACTGGGACAACCATTACTCAACACCCTAATGGGGGATCTACTACAAAAATTGGTTGTGATAATTTTTACCAAGATGAGTGTTATACTATGACTACGGTTGGTATGCAAGGAACTTTACCCTATACAGAACTTCGTTATAGCACCCCACGTGGAAACTATGAAGTTCTAAAAATGGGGAGAATTCTAAACTATCAAAAAATAGAGCAATTAGGGCATACTCAAAGTTTGATTGAATTTGCACCTTTAGAGTTTTAACCAATAATAACTTCGACCCAATAGGTATTTATACCTATTGGGTTTTACTATCTTAATATGAATAAACGTACACTAACATTCCTGTTTTTTTTATGTTCTATCCTATCTTTCTCGCAAAATAAAAAAGAAATTGACGATAATTTTTTAAAAGAAAACAATAAACAGCTAAATTCAGATTATCTCAATATTTATTTTTCAAGTAAAGATTGCTACCGCTGTTCGGGAGAAATACACCTGATGCTGTCTGAAATTGCAAAAGAAAATTTAAATATAGAAGTCAATATTCTTACAGACCAAGTTTTATTTGCGCGCAAAGAAACCTCCTCATATCCATTTAAAATTAATTATTTTGTAAATAAAGATGTTTTCAAGGAGAAACCGGTTTCTTTCTTTTATCTAAAAAGCAAAGATTCAATAATTGATGACTATCAAAAAATAATGGCCAAATTAAAATCTTACGGAAAGAAGATTCCAATACTATCTGCTCATGAAAGTTTGAAATCTTTTCAGGTAGTTGATTCTTCATTTTCTCCCGAAAACCTATTTTCTTCTGGTATATATCAAAACAATATCATTTTTTATGATAACGTCATGAACTTAGGTGGTATTATAAATTATGATTCCAATAACCTAAAGCACTATAACCTAACCCAGTCAAGTAAAAAAATATACGACTTACCTCTTGTATTTCAATTCGAAAATCGCGAACTCCTTCCACATGATGATTTTTTAAAAATGAGTCAAGAGTCAAAAAGTACGGAAATTAAGCTAAATGTCGTAACTGTTTTTGAGAATATGGCTTATTCACAATTCACAATTAGTAAATTGTTTAGAAACCTAGAAAAAGAAGATTCATTTGATTTGATCTCTTTTGGATATATAGCTCTAAAAGAAATCAAAGACGACGAGAAATTGTCCAATATTTTTGATTTAGAAACCTACGATTCCTATATAAATACCGATCAAATAATATTTGAAAAGAAACCGTATCGATTAGGTCTTGCAATATACCACCCTTTTGTTCAGATCATAAATAAACATCAATTCATAACTAATATTTATCGTGATACCGATTATATTGGTGAGGCAACCTTTGATTTAAGTAAAGACCTTCAAAAATTATCAATTTCAAAAATTGACCTTAAAGTCGAAGTGAAGTATATTTATCCAAATATAATTATAGACGATGATTTATATTATTTAAATAAAGAGATGCTCGATGAACTTACTGGCGAAGGAATAATTACCTTAAAAAAACGCACTGTATTCTAAGCAGAATAATACAAGACTGATTATTCTGGTTCTCTTTAAAAAAAAGGAATACAGCAAAATCATAAAACATAGACTGTTTTAAATATTTAGCGATGCAGCCTTAAGAGTTTTGCATAGACATTTACAAAATGGCTATTCCTTTTTCTTTTTCCCAAACAAGTCTTTTAAACCCTCACCAATTTTGTTGATGGTCTCTTCTTTTTTAGCCTCTTTCTGAGCTTCTTCAGCGGTTTTAGGCTCGGTATTAGAGTCTTTTTTACCTCCTCCCAGCAAGTTGCTCAACGCATTGGTTCCTTGATTGATTAATTTATCTTTTTGGCTAGCAACAATTTGATTGGTCAGATTGGTCACCGCCTGATTTAGGTCCGTCGTGATTTTAGGTTTGCTAAAATCCCCGGTTAATCCCACCTGGATAGGAATATTTTTTAATGCAGCCATATCGGTTTCCGATAATTTAGATAAAACACCAGAAACATCATTACCCAGATATTTGGCCGGTAGATCAAAATTCAATTTATAATTAATTGTTTGATCCAACCCGTGCTCTCCAGCAACAACGACTTTGACATCCTGATATTTGATATCAAACGGATTGACTTTGACTCTACCATCTTTTAATTCCAAATGCATTTTTAGATTGTCTAAACTCAATTTGCTCAAATCAACAAACTTTAAATTACTATCCAAAGCCGTCAGCAGTTTTGAGTTATTGGCATCTATTTTAGTCGATAGTAATTGACCCAATAAATCACCCGTTAAACTACTCATAATTGGAGTCAACTCCATTCCGTCGAGCTTCCCGTTTAACTTGATGTTTGAGTTGATCTTGCCATTGATAACCCCAGCAATAGGTGCAATACGCTTTAACATATCAATTTGACTAAATGATTTAGCTATATCCAATGCCTGTAACCCCAAATTCATATCAAAAGTAGGAACAGCCATTTTAGTCGACACATTTCCATTAAACGCTATTTGTCCATCAAAGACCTCTGTTTTCATATTTTGAAAATGCACGGCTTCATCCTTAATAATCAATTTACCGACTACATTTTTTAAGATCAAATCGTCATAAACTACCGTCTTCGCATCAGCCGTTATGGTACAATCCAGAAAAGACGGAATTTTTAAAGGGTCTTTTTTAGGAGCTCCAACTTTTTCATCCTTGGTTTCCGTTTTTACCGCCGGAGCTACTGATGCTTTCAAGATATCGGAAACAACAAAATTATTGGAATTTAAAGCAAAATTTCCCTTTAAGTTTTGTTTGCTAAATAGGAATCCATAAAAATTATCTAGCGTTCCGGTTGCCAATAAATCGGTAGTTCCCGTTTTTAACTCCAATCGATTTAAACGAACCTGAGTGGGATTAAAAACTAAAGCAGCTTCTTTTATCTGAAGTGGTTTTGCCATTTCTTCCGATTCATAATTAAAATTAGACAGGGATATCGTACCCGAATTTTTAATATTCTGATATTGATTGGTTTCCACCGATTCCATATCGAATTGAGTTGTTACATCCGCCTTTAAAATACCGGTTAAAGGTTTGTCTAATTTAATGGGATATGCTTTACTCAAATTAGCTAAGTTGACTATTCCGTTTAGTTTAGCATGGACTAGAGCATTATCCATAATGTTCCTGATACTGGCTTCTGCCTTAAAGATGTCTTGGTCAATTTGGAAATTTAGTGTATTCAGCAACACATAAGTATCGTTAATCAAACCGGTATCATTAATAATTTTAGCGTCAAGAACAATATTGCGAACCGCTTTGGGCAAGTCGGGATATTGAAAAGAGGCCTTATCCGATGCCATGATTATTTCCATTTTGGGGAAAGCGGTTTCTGTTAATTGTCCGTTTATCTTTCCCGATACCCTAAAATCCCCCTCGGTCTTTACCTTTTGAATATCTCCTGCATAAGCTTCTGGTAACAAGGCAAGGAAGTTCTTAAATGAGGAATCCGGAGTTGCAAAATCTAAGTGGTATTCTTCGCCATGCTCTTGTAACTGTACTGTTCCATTAAATTTTAACGGCAATTGATTTATCGTAGCCTCATTTTCCTTAAAAGTAAATAACTTTTTGTCGAGATCCATCCCTAAAACCGCTTTCAACCCTAAATGGACACCATTCAACAAGACGGTGCCGTCTTTAACAAAAGATACCTTCGCTTTAGTTTGGGTATCCAAATCCAGTACATTTTGCGCTAAATTTCCACTACCCGAGTGGTTTAATTCCGAAATCACCATTTTCATTTTAGAACTCAAATCGGTATACAACACCGTCACATTATTCAAAGAATATTGATTGAGAGCTAATGAGAAAGGACTATCGTCAGCCGATTCGGTATCGTCGGGATCCTCATCTTTTATAGCGATATCATAGTTTGTTATTCCAGCCTCATTTACCAATACGTTGAATCGAGCATTATACACATCAATCCCTTCAATATTCATCGGTTTATCCGCACCGTTAAACAACTCCATTACCGACATTTTTAAACCGATAGCCTCCGCAAACATCAAAGTATCTCCAGCAAAAGGAGCTTGATTTACTATCGTCAAACCACTAATAGAAACACTTGCCTTCGGAAAGTTTTTAATCAAACTGATATCCACTTGATCATAGGCTACCTCTGCCGTTAGATTTTTGTTGATGGTTTCCAATACCATCTTTTCAATTTTACCTCTAAAGATAAATGGAGCTCCTACTAAAAACAACAACAAAAAACCGACAATCGATGCAACAACGATCCAAACTTTCTTCTTCATATTTTTTTTTAAATTTTCCTATTAATATTTTCATCATCAACCCAGACTATTCTACTTGTAATCGCCCAGCACCGAACCTATCAATTAAACAACAGATACCGTTCTCTATTGCAAAATATAAAAAATCAATTCTAATTCACTTAATAAAACCCTAAATTAGATAGCTCCCTTGCAATTTTCCAGCAGATTCAATAATTTATTTGGAATTAGAAAGCTCCTCGAATTTATGTAAACAAAAAACCGCGGTTTCACCTATTGGAAACCGCGGTTTTTATTTCATTCTGAATTCTATTTATTTGATCGAAAGTTCATAAGGCAACATCGCCTGAATCCCCTCTGCTCTATTGAAATAATTTAAACGTTCTATCATTTCAAAGGCTTCTGTTCCAATTTTTTCTTTAATCAGTTCGTCCTGAGTTTTCAACATAGACACTCCAATAAAACCACGAATCATATCTTCAAACTTGACTTCATACTCTGGGTAATTCACGGTTTTATAATCCGTGATCTCCACTTTTTTAGCCGCATAAGCAATTGCATCGTGCAATCCTCCTAAGGCATCAACAAGTCCATTGTCAACTGCATTTTTACCGGTCCATACGCGTCCTTGAGCAATTTGATCTACTTGATCGAAAGTCATTTTTCGCCCTGCAGCTACACGGGTAACAAAGGTTTTGTATACATTTTCTACACCTTCCGTAACTACGGCTTTATAATTAGGATCAATATCGGAAAACGGACTGTACCCACGAGAGTTTTTATTCGTCGATACGTGTTCTGCGTTAATTCCAAATTTATCCGCGACCTTCTTAAAATTCGGTAACATACCGAAAACCCCGATTGATCCAGTAATTGTACCCGGCTCTGCAAAGATATAATCACCATTACAAGCAATATAGTATCCGCCAGAAGCAGCAACATCTCCCATGGACACTATAACGGGTTTCACTTTTTTAGTCAGCTCCACTTCTCTCCAAATCAAATCTGAAGTTAATGCACTTCCCCCTGGACTATTTACTCTTAAGACAATCGCTTTAACCTTGTCGTCTTCCCGAGCTTTTTTCAAAGCGCGATTAACTGAAATCTCTCCGACATAATCAACGCCACCTTCTCCATTTAATATCTGTCCTTGCGCATAAACTATGGCAATAACATCTTTAGAAGTATTGGCTTGTTTTCTAGCCGCGATCTCCTTGGCATAGGTAACTACATCAATGATATTATACTCTTTGTCTTTTTCAACTTGTAACGCTTTTCTGATAGCATTATGGTATTCATCTTCATAGACTACTTTATCTACCAAATGAGTCGCTTTTGCCATTTCAGGTGTACGCGCCCCTAATTTATCGGCAATACTATTCAAGGAATCCACTGGAATGTTTCTGCTTTTAGAAACGTCTTCCAATATCGTTGACCAAATCGACTCCAACAATACGGTCGTTTGCTCTCTATTGGCTTCACTCATATTTTGTTCCAAATACGGTTCTACAGCACTTTTGTATTTTCCATGGCGAATTACTTCCATTTTAATACCCGATTTTTCCTGCAAATCTTTCATATATAAAACCTCAGCAGACAATCCCTTAAAGTCCAATTCTCCTACCGGATTTAAATATACCGTGTCCGCTACCGAATTCATATAATATTCCGATTGCGAATAAGCATTGGCATAGGCCATCACAAATTTTCCACTCTTTTTAAATTCTTCTAATTTCTCTCGTATCGAACGTCGTTGTGCCATACCCAGATTAGAATAGTTATTTAAAATAGAGATTCCTTTAATTTTATCGTCGGTTTTTGCCGCTTCAATCGCATTTAAGATATCTGAAACTCCATCAGCATTACTATCAACAAAATTAAAATCCTTATAATTAAAACGACCTGCATAGTCATATTTAACCTTAGATAAATCCAAATTGATTACCGTATTATCTTTAATCATGACCTTATCACTACTACCGCCAAATACAGCTCCTAGCAGGATAATCCCAAAAAAAAGGATGCCAAAAAAAACGAACAATCCAACAATCGTCGCTAATACATTTCTTAAAAATCTCATATAACTTTCTTTTTGTTTATTAGTAGCCTATTCCACAACATTGTTACAAAGTTGAACAAATATTGGACAAAACTAGTTACTTTTATTGTGTTATAAATTAAATTACTTTTAGTTAATTTGCCAAATGTTTATCCAGAATCAAATCATCCTTTCTCTTGGTAGTAATCAAGGCGACCGCACTTCCTATCTTCAGCAATCCATTGAACTGATACATAAATCAGTAGGTACTGTTATTCGAATTTCTCCCATATACGAAACGCCTTCGTGGGGATTTGACAGTGATGCTTTTTACAATTGCGCTTTGTTGATCCATTCTTCCTTGTCTGCAAAAACTGTGCTAGAATGCACTTTAGAAATTGAAGAGCAATTGGGAAGAATACGTTCCGATTCTGAAAACTATAGTGCTCGTACTATTGATATCGATTTAATTGCTTTTAATGAAGAGCATATAGAATCTGATTTTCTGACTATTCCTCACCGCCTACTTCAAAAACGCCGTTTTGTTTTACAACCCATAGTGGATTTGCAAGTAGAATGGAAACATCCTATTTTCAAAAAGTCCTTTGTAGAACTTTTACGCGAATGTAGCGATACCTCGGAATGTAAAAAAGTCGGAATACTGAAACATCCCTTGCAGAACTACCGTTTTCAGGACCTGAACTTTATCGCTATTGAAGGCAATATTGGCGCAGGAAAGACGACTTTAGTTCACAAAATATCTGAGGATTTCAATGCCAAGTTAATCCTCGAAGGATTTGCTGACAATCCGTTTTTACCCAAATTTTACGAGGATGCATCCCGTTATGCTTTTCCTTTAGAAATGTCGTTCCTCGCTGACAGGTATTCTCAATTAGCTGATGATTTAGCTCAATTTGATTTATTTAAGGAATTTATCATCGCCGATTATCATATTTTCAAATCACTGATCTTTGCTCAAATAACCCTGGAAAGCGACGAGTTTCGATTGTATAAACAGGTTTTTGAAATCATGTATAAAGAAACGCCGAAACCGGGTATGTACGTCTACCTTTATCAAAATACCACTCGTTTATTAGAGAATATCAAGAAACGCGGACGTTCCTACGAAAGCGAAATCCCCGCATCCTATTTAGAAAAAGTTAATCAAGGTTATTTTAATTATATCAAAACCCTGCCACAAGACAAGGTTTTAATTATAGATATTTCTGAAATGGATTTTGTACATCGCCAAGAAGATTATATCGCCATACTGGATATTATTCAACAAAAGATGAACTCGCGTTGATTTTCTGAAACAAATCCCAGACTACAATCCCAGCACTTACCGAAATATTTAAGGAATGTTTGGTTCCCAATTGCGGGATTTCTATGACTCCATCACAGCAGTCAATCGCTTTTTGCGAAACACCCTTAACCTCATTACCAAATACCAAGGCATATTTTTGATTGGAAACGGTTCTAAAATCGTTCAACATAACGCTATTCACAACTTGCTCTACAGCTTGTAAAGAAACTCCTTCTCTTTTTAATTTTTCCAATACCTCCACTACATCAGCAGCATATTCCCAAGCAACTGTTTCCGTAGCCCCTAAAGCGGTTTTATGTATTTCCTTATTTGGTGGTGTTGCCGTGATGCCACATAAGTAAATCTTCTCGATCAAAAAAGCATCACTGGTTCTAAATACGGAACCAATATTGTGTAAACTTCTGATATCGTCTAACACGAGTATTAAAGGACTTTTTGTCGCGTCTTTAAACTCGTCTGTGTTTATTCTGTGTAATTCACTATTGGCTAATTTTCTCATCATATCTGTCATAAACGCAAAATTAATGAATAATTTTTTATTAGCCTATATACCTATATGCCTATATGCCCATTCGCAGATGCGCGTATTCGCAGATGCGCGTATTCGCCCTAACACGTACAGATGGATAAGCCTACCAACTTATCTCCATCAACATATCTGCATAAAAAAGCCTATTTGTCCATACGCACATACGCCTATTCGCCCTTACACGTAAAAAGGGAGCTACCTTACAACTAATCTTTGTATACGCCTATTCGCCCATATGCATATACGCGTATTCGCCCATCAGCGTATCAGC
>DCKE01000029.1:0-1588 GCA_002320285.1 Flavobacteriaceae bacterium UBA1682
TATTCCAGAGTTTTGGATAACAACCGATTTAAGGTGGTTATTACAGCGGGCCTCCCCTCTTCCCATTTCGAACAGAGAAGTTAAGCCCGTTAGCGCAGATGGTACTGCATTTATGTGGGAGAGTATGTCGTCGCCTTTCTTTAGAGAACCCCTAGTCTTCACAGACTAGGGGTTTTTTGTTATAATCATGTCACCCCTACGGGGTTGTTCGTGATTCGAGAGTCGTGATTCGTGATTCGATTTGCGTATACGGTTTATAATTATGTCACCCCTACGGGGTTTTTCGTGAGTCGTGATTCGAGAGTCGATTTTCGAGAGTCGATTTTCGAACAAAAAGTCCCTAATCTTTATCGCTTAGGGACTTTTGGCTTATATGCGAATTCGCCTATTTGCGTATACGCTTTAGAATCATGTCACCCCTACGGGGTTCTTCGAGAGTCGTGAGTCGTGATTCGATTTTCGAACAACGAGTTTCGAACAAAAAGTCCCTAAACTAAATTGCTTAGGGACTTTTGGCTTATAGGCGAATTCGCCTATTTGCGTATACGCTTTAGAGTCATGTCACCCCTACGGGGTTCTTCTTGATTCGCGATTCGAGAGTCGATTTGCGTATACGGTTTATAATCATGGCACCCCTACGGGGTTGTTCGTGAGTCGTGATTCGAGAGTCGATTTTCGAATAACGATTTTCGAACAAAAAGTCCCTAATCTTTATCGCTTAGGGACTTTTGGCTTACACGCGAATTCGCTTATTTTCGTATACGCTTTATAATCATGTCACCCCTAGAGGGTTCTTCGTGATTCGTGAGTCGTGATTCGATTTTCGAACAACGAGTTTCGAACAAAAAGTCCCTAAACTAAATTGCTTAGGGACTTTTGGCTTATAGGCGAATTCGCCTATTTGCGTATAAGCTTTAGAATCATGTCACCCCTACGGGGTTGTTCGTGAGTCGTGAGTCGATTTGCGTATACGGTTTATAATCATGTCACCCCTACGGTGTTTTTCGTGAGTCGTGATTCGAGAGTCGATTTTCGAACAACGAGTTTCGAACAAAAAGTCCCTAATCTTTATCCTTAGGGACTTTTGGCTTATAGGCGAATTCGCCTATTTGCGTATACGCTTTAGAATCATGTCACCCCTACGGGGTTTTTCGTGATTCGTGAGTCGTGATTCGATTTTCGAACAACGAGTTTCGAACAAAAAGTCCCTANNTCATGTCACCCCTACGGGGTTGTTTGTGAGTCGTGGGTCGATTTTCGAATAACGATTTTCGAACAAAAAGTCCCTAATCTTAATTGCTTAGGGACTTTTGGCTTATATGCGAATTCGCCTATTTGCGTATAAGCTTTAGAATCATGTCACCCCTACGGGGTTTTATTCTACGGAATTGTTTGGTAAAAGCCTAGCGCAGCGCCAGCACAAAAAATCCCTTTGGTTTTGTCGAAGACGAAACGATAGGGATTTTGCTAATACATAAAACGGGATTGTTGTTTATAATAAAAATATATCATTATCGCATAACCCCGTAGGGGTGCTGTAATTGTAGATGATATGTCGTTTTGTACAACCCCGTAGGGGTGACATAAT
>DCKE01000029.1:1697-92513 GCA_002320285.1 Flavobacteriaceae bacterium UBA1682
ATGTATCGTTTCGCACAACCCCATAGGGGTGCCATAATTGTAGATAATGTATCGTTTCGCACAACCCCGTAGGGGTGCCATGATTTTAGAAAATGATGTATAACACGGGATTGTTGTTTATAATAATATATCATTTTCGAATAACCCCGTAGGGGTGACATGATTCTAGATGATGTATCGTTTCGCAAAACCCCGTAGGGGTGACATAATTCTAGATGATGAATCGTTTTGGTATAACCCCGTAGGGGTGACATGATTGTAAATGATAAATCGTTTTGGTAGAACATCGATTCGAATATCGTATAAATAAAAAACCAGACTCTAGGTCTGGTTTTTTATTTATTCATCGTGTAAGAAAGCTTGTCTCTGTAATAAGACTTCTTCGCTTTCGACATGATTATCATCAGGAACACAGCAATCGACTGGGCAAACAGCCGCGCATTGTGGTTCTTCGTGAAATCCTTTACATTCGGTACATTTACCAGGTACTATGTAGTATAAATCATCTGAGATGGGATCTTGGGCAGCATCTGCATCTACTTCGGTTCCATCGGGTAAAACGATTTTTCCAGAAAGACGGGTACCATCTTTATATCTCCAATCATCTGCCCCTTCGTATATCGCTGTATTTGGACACTCTGGTTCGCATGCACCGCAGTTGATGCATTCGTCAGTTATTATGATTGCCATAGCTTATATCTTTTATATTTATTATATGTAACTTTGTTACAAAAATACACCCAAAACAATTCACAAACAAATCAATATGATTTTAGAAGATAAAAAAATTGCGTTTACAGCTTTAGGGCATTTTATTAGACAATTTTCACAGCCTGATTTTATTAAGGATGAGGATGTTGTTGGAAATGATATCTTTTATATGCGTTTCGCTGAGGCTATGGAATCAGCAGTTCATTACAACGGATGGTTTACCATAGATCAGATGCTGATCGCTATGAAGTCTTGGAGTACCGCATTGACGATGGAGGAACTGAATCAGTGGACTTCGGTTTATGATTTTAACCGGGAACCTTTAAAGAATGTCGGGTTGATTTTGGCAGGTAATATTCCATTGGTGGGCTTTCACGATTTCCTATCCGTATTGATTTCAGGAAATAAGGTACTGGTTAAGATGTCCTCTAATGATCAAAAATTATTGCCCATTTTGGCTGATTATTTAATTCATATCGAACCGCGATTTCATGATCGTATACATTTTGTAAAAGATCGTTTGGAAAATTTTGATGCTGTGATTGCCACGGGGAGTAATAATACTTCGCGTTACTTTGAATATTATTTTGATAAGGTTCCAAATATTATTCGTAAAAACCGCAATTCGGTTGCCGTTTTAGATGGTTTGGAAACCAAAGAAGATTTGATTGCTTTGGGGCACGATATTTTTACCTATTTCGGATTGGGATGTCGCAATGTGTCAAAATTGTGGGTTCCTAAGGGGTATAATTTTGACGCGTTTTTTGACGCGATGTTTGAATTTCAGGATGTGATACACTATGAAAAGTATTCCAATAATTACGACTACAATAAAGCGGTTTTTTTGATGAGTAATTTTAAGTTGTTGGACAATGGCTTTTTAACGATTAAGGAAGACAGCTCTTTTGCATCGCCTATTTCATCGGTATTTTATGAATACTATGAGGCTGTTGATGATTTACAAAAGGAATTGGTGCTTCAGCGTGAAAAAATTCAATGTGTGGTATCTAATGGTATAGTAGATAACTCTATTTCATTTGGACAAACTCAATTTCCTAGCTTAGCAGATTATGCAGATGGCGTGGATACTTTGGATTTCTTATTGAAATTATAATTTATAAATTCACCTATAAGGTGATATTTGTCTATAGACACCGAGAGTATTGCTCTTGGTATTGTGGAATGCTAATGTTAAATAGTAAAGGGATATATGAAAATACATAATTTTAGTGCAGGCCCTTGTGTTTTACCTGCAACGGTATATCAGCAAGCTTCAGAAGCAGTTTTGAATTATCAAAATTCGGGACTCTCTATTTTGGAAATCTCGCACCGTAGTAGTGAATTTATAGCTATTTTGGACGAAGCGAGACAATTAGTGCTGAAGTTGCTGAGTTTGGATGCAACTCAATACACGGCTTTGTTTTTACAAGGAAGTGCCAGTATGGAGTTTCTGCGAGTTCCCCTTAATTTGCTGCAAACAAAAGCGGCCTATATCGATACCGGTACTTGGTCTTCAAAAGCGATAAAAGAAGCTAGAGGCCTTGGTGAGGTGGAGGAAGTCGCCTCCTCACGCGACAAAAACTATACTTATATTCCCTCTGATTACGAGGTGGGTACGCATTTTGATTATTTGCATTTCACGTCAAATAATACGATTTATGGTACTCAATTTGTAGAAATTCCACATGTTGAAATTCCTTTGGTATGCGATATGAGCTCTGATATTTTTTCAAGGACAATGGATTTCAGTAAGTTTGACTTGATTTATGCAGGGGTTCAAAAAAATATCGGTCCTGCGGGATTGAGTTTGGTAGTTGTTAAGAATGAAATATTGGGAAAGACAACTCGAGCTATTCCGAGTATTATGGATTATCAGCAACATATCAATCACGGTAATTTATACCATACAGCAAATGTGTTTGGAGTATACGCGTGTTTATTAAATTTGAGATGGTTGAATGACTTAGGTGGTACTGAGGTTATAGAACGCTTGAATAATGATAAGGCTTCGTTGTTGTACCGCACTATTGACGGATTGGATTTCGTAAAAGGAATTGCAGATCGAAAGTACCGTTCGAAGATGAATGTCACCTTTGATTTTGAAGAAGCGGGGTTACAAGAGTTGTTCGATAGCTATTGCCGTGATGCAAATATTGTCAATATCCAGGGGCATCGAAGTGTAGGAGGGTACAGAGCATCCTTATACAATGCATTGCCCATTGAAAGTGTCGAGGTTTTAGTTCAGGTATTGGAACAAGTTAAACATAAATCATAAAGATGAAAATATTAGTCAATGAAGCGCTCCCTGCTTTTGTTGAGAGCGATTTGAAAACTCGTGGTTTTGAAATCATTCAAGTTAAGGTTGCACAAGAGCAGTTAGCCAATTATATCAATACGCATCATATTGAAGTTTTAGTAATACAGCAAGCTAGAAAAATCACGAGATCGCTCGTCGATTCTTGTACGACGTTGAAATACATACTTATAGCGGATACTCGAATCGATTTGGAATATATCGATTATGCCATCAAAAACGGTATTCAGGTATTGTGGGCAGAAAAGTCGTTGGCAAATGCTACGGCAGAAATGGTTTTTGCACATTTGCTAACGGGCAGCAGATTGTTGCAAGAAGCCAATAGAAATATGCCGTTAGAGGGGGAGGTAAATTTTAAATCGCTGCAAAAATCCTACTCCAATGGTGTAGAATTAGCGGGTAAGACTCTTGGGATAATCGGTATGAATATCGCGGGAGAGTTAGTCGCTCAAAAGGCGATTGGACTTGGAATGCGCGTGATTTACTATGATGACGTGAAGACCTTGTTGACCAAAAAGGTAGCGCTAATGAATGGAGTGTCTTTTCAATTGAATTTGGAAGCACAAAGTTTGGAATCGGTAATTGAGGAAGCACATTTTTTAACGGTGCATACTTCGCAATTCGAACGTTATATTTTACGTAAGGATCGATTTGAATTAGCTAAAAACCTGTTGGGGGTAATCAATTGTGCTTATCCGGAAGCTGTAAATGAAGTAGATTTAGTAGATTTACTCAATGACGAGCAGCTCTTATTTGCCGGTTTAGATCGTTTTGAAGAGGAGCCCAATCCGGCTATTCAGGTATTGATGCAACCTGCTATTTCTTTGTCTCCTAATATAAATAGTGCATCTAGTGATATTGAGGAGCAAATTTGGAACGAAATACGTGAATTATTCGCCGATTGTAGAGGATTTTAACTAACTTAGTTTAGTCTTTAAAACAACAAATTATGTTAGAACAAATTCAACAAATCATTGAGCAAGTAAGTTCAAAGGAAGCTGGTGCACAAGGAATATCTTCTGAGTTGACATCATCAGTTGCGCAAGCAACGGGTTCATCAATCATATCGGGTCTAAAGGATTCGGTGAGCAATGGAAATATTAGTCAACTGACGGACTTGTTTCAGGGTTCTGGGGACATTGCTTCTAATGGAGCGGTGACTTCTATAGTGTCTAATTTAGTGGGAACGCTGTCTAGCAAGTTAGGAATAGACTCTGGAGTTGCCAATAATTTCGCAAGTTCTGTAGTGCCACAGGCCTTGGCGATGTTGGTTTCTAAATTAAAAGATTCCAATTTCTCTATAACGGATTTATTGGGGGCTTTTTCTGGAGGTTCCGGTTCTGCAGGGGGTATCATGGATGCTTTAGGTGGTATGGGATTGGATCAAAACAAAGATGGTAAAGTAGGGTTAGATGATGCGATGTCTGCTTTAAAAGGGCTGTTTTAGTCGAGAAGTATTTACATTATGGTATTAAAAGTCTTTTAGTACAAAATTATATAAAAGGAACGGATTTCAAATTTCCGTTCTTTTTTTTACGCCTATGGTTGGTTTTATTCAAGATGGTTGATAGCTCAAATAAAAAATGACTTAGATTAAATTATCTAAGTCATTTTTATTAAATACAAATTGGCGTTTTAATACCTGGCTTAATTAGAGTCTTTTATCGACTAGGTAGTATTGGATAGTTGCTACGTTAACTAGAATTAAGGTCTAGCTATAGTTACATCTTTATCTATATTGGGGTCCAGGACTTTGTTTATGCACATAGAGACATGGACAGTACTATATCCAGTTAGGTAAATATGTTGGTTGCCATATCCGTCAGTATGGTCAAAGTATTGCATACGTAGGTCATTTTGTCTCGCGATAGCTTCCTGTTCGGTGTAACGTCCATATTCCTCATGAATCTGTACCATAGGCTGACTAGCTCCAGTTGGGAATATTAGTTGTCGCAAAACTCGATGCTTATAGCACTTCTTTTTGACGATTTGGTTGTCGCTTACTTCGTTTACTTTGACGGTACTGTTAATTGGTTCTTTACCTTTTTCTATGTTTCCTGCTAACATAGTCATTGAAATCAGAGCCATTAGGCTCATTGCGATAATTTTTTTCATAATATTATTGTTTTGTTAGTATGTTAAATATATGAAAATTTTGTTAAATAATCAATTTTTGTTTATTAAAATCTGTTTATGTCTTTTGTTAGGTGTGTTATTTGTACTTAATTAGTGTTTGATTTTTGTTTTAGCTAGGAGTTTGCTGACTTGTTTGTAGATGCACAGTGGGTTTATCTGGGTAAAAAATATTCTACTTTAGATGAGATAAAAAAGATATTGACTGTTTTTTTAGTAACATAAATTAAAAGTTTAGTATTGTCAAAGAACTAACCCGCTAACCGTTATTTTATTGGCTTTTAGAAGATCTTCGGCAAGTATATATAAGAAAAAAGCAGTAATAAATCGAAATTTATTACTGCTTTAAGGATTTGAAATTGTTGCTGTCAATCTCTATACACTAATTTCATTACGAGATTTTTTAAATCAGACTTGTATAACGCCTAAATTGAATTGTCTTTCAATAGGAGCGTGATCTGCCGCTTCGATACCCATTGAAATCCAAGTACGCGTATCAAGAGGATCGATAATCGCATCGGTCCATAATCTTGAAGCTGCGTAGTATGGAGATACTTGTTTGTCGTATCGCGCTTTAATCTTATTAAACATTTCCGTTTCTTTTTCTGCAGTAATTTCTTCACCTTTAGCTTTTAGAGAAGAGGCTTCGATTTGCAAGAGCACTTTGGCTGCTTGTGAACCTCCCATCACCGCTAATTCAGCACTTGGCCAGGCAAAGATTAACCTTGGATCATAAGCTTTTCCACACATCGCATAGTTACCTGCTCCATACGAGTTACCCACGATAACAGTGAATTTCGGAACAACGGAATTGCTAACAGCATTCACCATTTTGGCGCCATCTTTTATGATTCCACCATGCTCCGATTTAGAGCCTACCATAAATCCAGTAACGTCTTGCACGAATACTAGTGGTATTTTCTTTTGATTGCAATTGGCGATAAAACGCGTTGCTTTATCTGCGCTGTCGGAATAAATTACTCCACCAAATTGCATTTCACCTTTTTTGGTTTTAACCACTTTTCTTTGATTCGCTACAATACCTACGGCCCAACCGTCGATTCGGGCATAACCCGTGATGATGCTTTGCCCATAACCGGCTTTATACTCTTCAAAATCAGATTCGTCAACCAAACGTTTGATGATTTCCATCATATCGTATTGTTCCGTTCTTGCTTTTGGCAATATCCCGTAGATATCGTTCGGATCTAAAGCTGGTTTTACTGATTTTACGCGATTATATCCCGCTTTAGTATAGTCGCCAATTTTTCCGATAATGTTTTTAATGGTATCCAAAGCATCTTTATCATCTTTGGATTTATAATCGGTAACACCAGAAATTTCGCAATGTGTAGTTGCTCCACCTAAGGTTTCGTTGTCGATGTTTTCACCGATGGCCGCTTTAACCAAGTAGCTTCCAGCAAGGAAAATACTTCCCGTTTTGTCTACGATTAAGGCTTCATCACTCATAATCGGTAAATAAGCTCCTCCTGCAACACAACTTCCCATCACTGCTGCAATTTGAGTGATTCCCATACTGCTCATTAAGGCATTATTTCTGAAAATTCTACCGAAATGTTCTTTATCTGGGAAAATTTCATCTTGTAATGGCAGATAAACTCCAGCGCTATCTACTAAATAGATGATAGGTAAGCGATTTTCCATAGCAATTTCTTGCGCTCGCAAATTCTTTTTTGCTGTAATTGGAAACCAAGCTCCTGCTTTTACCGTGGCATCGTTGGCAACAACGATACATTGTTTCCCTTGTATATAACCGATTTTAACTACTACACCACCTGAAGGACATCCACCGTGCTCTTCATACATTCCATCTCCTACGAATGCTCCGATTTCAATAGTTTTAGCATCGACATCTAGAAGGTAATCTATTCGTTCTCTTGCTGTTAGTTTTCCCTGTTGATGCAATTTTTCAATTCTCTTTTCACCACCACCTAGTTTTACTTTGGCATACTGACGTTTTAAGTCAGATAAAAGTAACTTGTTGTGGTCTTCATTTTTATTGAAGTTAATATCCATATTATATAGGCCTTTTTTTTGATTGTTAGTTTCTAATTCTTGAGTGCTAAAATACAAAAACCTTTATAATTAAAAGAGTATCCATTCAGCTTATAATTGCAGTGATAACGAAAATATTTTAAAAAGTTAATCTTTAGGAAACATTGGATCTGTTTTTTATCCTTACTTTTGCGCGCCTAATAGATGAATATGACACTCAATTCAATTTTTCAATTTTTAGTTCCGAAGGATAAAAAGTTTTATCCCTTGTTTGAACAAGCCACGAATAAGTTAATCCTATTATCAGAAACCCTCCATGAGGCGATCAATTTGCCAAGTAAAGAAAGGGAGGAATACTTTAAGACAGTAGAGACCATAGAAAACGATATTGAAAATATCGTTCAAAACATCCGAATTGAATTAAGTAGAAATTTCATCACTCCTTTTGATCGTGAGGATATTCATTCCCTGATTACGGCGATTGATGATGTTGCAGATTTTATGAATGATGCTGCGAGTCGAATGCGTTTGTATCAAGTGGATAAAATCACCAAATCCATTCGTAAATTGACTGAAGTCAATGTAGAAACCTGCAAACAAATTGGAATTGCCATTTACGAATTAAAAGGCATGAAAAATTTGGATACCATTTCAGAATGTTGTCGTGTGATTAATAAATTAGAAGCGAAAGCAGACAAAATATTTGATAAGGCGGTGGCAGATCTGTTCGAAAATGAAACGGATGCTAAAAACATCATTAAATACAAAGAGGTATTATCTGCCTTAGAAGCGGCTTCGGATAAATGTAAACAGGTAGCCAAGGTTTTGGAAACCATCACTGTAAAATATTCTTAATCAACCGAAGGCTTCATGGATTTTACTTTATTAATTATCATTATAGTACTGGCTTTAGGGTTTGACTATATAAACGGTTTCCACGATGCGGCCAATTCGATTGCAACCATTGTAGCAACAAAAGTTTTAACTCCTTTTCAAGCAGTACTGTGGGCAGCAGCTTTTAACTTTATTGCTTATTTTATTTCTAAATATCTTATAGGGGAATTTAAGATTGGAAACACCATTGCCAAATCGGTCAATGAGCACTTTATTACTTTAGAAGTGATATTAGCAGGGCTAGTTGCGGCAATTATTTGGAATCTCTTGACTTGGAAAATGGGAATTCCATCTTCGTCATCACATACTTTACTCGGTGGATTTATTGGAGCTGCTTTAGCCCATGCCGGTGCGTTTTCCGCTATTTTTGACGGGCAACAAATCGATGTAATCAACTATGTAAAAGTAATACCTACCTTTTTGTTTATTTTCGGAGCTCCTTTAATAGGTATGATCGTCGCCTATCTGATTACGGTACTGATCATGCATATCTGTAAACGAGCCAATCCGCATAGAGCTGAAAAGTGGTTTAAAAAGTTGCAATTGGTTTCTTCTGCTTTGTTCAGTTTGGGACATGGAGGGAATGATGCACAAAAAGTCATGGGAATTATCGGAGCAGCTGTGATTTGTTACCACATCAATATTCAAGATGTCGCTTATACAGGACTGGCTAGTGCAGATCGATTTTCACATTTTGTGGAAGATTGGTATTGGGTGCCTTTGGCTTCCTTTGTATTTATCGCACTTGGAACACTTTCTGGGGGATGGAAAATCGTAAAAACCATGGGAACTAAGATCACTAAAGTCACGCCTTTGGAAGGAGTCGCTGCAGAAACAGCAGGAGCGCTTACTTTATATGTCACGGAACACTTAGGGATTCCAGTTTCTACAACACATACGATTACCGGTTCGATTATCGGTGTGGGGATCACCAAACGGATCTCCGCAGTGCGCTGGGGAATCACCATCAGTTTACTTTGGGCTTGGATTTTAACCATACCCGTTTCGGCTCTTATAGCTATGGGAGTTTACTATGTCTTGACAATGTTCCTTTAAAAATAGCATCAAAAAAAACAACTTCGAAAGAAGTTGTTTTTTTTTTGAACGAATAATGCTATTTGTTTGATTTTTGAATGATTAGATTTGGGATAGAACTAAAAAATTTATCCCCTATGAGTACTATTCAAAAACCCCATTTTAAAGCGAAATACGACAATTATATCAATGGAGCTTTCGTTGCTCCTGTTAGTGGTAAATATTTCGACGTCATTTCGCCTGTTGATGGGAAGGTATTTTCTCAAGCGGCTCATTCCGGTAAGGAAGATATAGATAAAGCAGTAGAAGCAGCTGATAAAGCATTTAAAACTTGGAGTAAAGTATCTTCAAAAGATCGTAGTGCGCTGTTGCATCAAATAGCCAAGGTTATGGAAGATAACCTGGAGTATTTAGCCGCAGTAGAGACTATAGATAATGGAAAAGCTATACGAGAAACTATGGGTGCCGATGTGCCTTTGGCCATTGATCACTTAAGGTATTTTGCCTCTGTGATCCGTTCGGAAGAAAGTTCAATTACAGAGTTGGATGAGAATACGGTTTCCATTGCACTGGAAGAACCTTTAGGTGTGATTGCGCAAATTATTCCTTGGAACTTCCCTTTGTTGATGGCGTTTTGGAAATTGGCTCCAGCTCTAGCTGCTGGAAATACGATAGTATTAAAACCTGCCGAGAGTACGCCAATCTCTATTCTAATTGTTATGGAGTTAATAGGATCGTTATTGCCTCCTGGAGTATTAAACGTAATCAATGGTTTTGGAGCAGAAATGGGACGTCATTTAGTGGCGCATCCTAAGGTTTCCAAAGCTGCCTTCACCGGTTCTACCGCTACGGGACGAATGATTATGCAATATGCTTCTGAAAATGTGATTCCCGTGACTTTGGAATTGGGAGGAAAATCTCCTAATATCTTTTTCCCATCTGTAGCCGATCACGATGATGCGTTTTTTGACAAAGCCGTTGAAGGGGCAGTGTTATTTGCTTTTAATCAAGGAGAGGTTTGTACTTGTCCTTCGCGATTATTGGTGCACGAATCGATTTATGATAAGTTTATAGCCAAGGTTATTGAGCGTACCGAAGCTATTAAATTCGGTAACCCTTTAGACAGTACCACCATGATGGGGGCCCAAGCTTCTAAGGTACAGTATGAAAAAATATTGTCCTATATCAAATTGGGGAAAGAAGAAGGTGCGGAACTCTTAACCGGAGGAGAAGCCAATTCCATTCCAGGATTGGATGGAGGATATTATATCAAGCCAACCATCTTTAAAGGACATAATAAGATGAGAATTTTCCAAGAGGAAATTTTCGGTCCTGTTTTGGCTGTAACGACTTTTAAAACCACAGAAGAGGCTATTGAGATTGCCAACGATACCATATATGGCCTTGGAGCTGGTGTGTGGACTCGTGACGCGCATGAGATCTACCAAGTTCCTAGAGCGATACAAGCCGGTAGAGTGTGGATTAACCAATATCACTCTTATCCAGCAGGTGCTCCTTTTGGAGGATATAAACAATCTGGATTCGGTCGTGAGAACCACAAAATGATGTTGAATCACTACCGCCAAGTAAAAAATATGTTGATATCCTACGATAAAAACAAACAAGGACTTTTTTAATGTTGATTGTGGAGCTGCTTAATTTTTAAGCAGCTCTTTTTTTAATCCGATGAAACGATGATAAAACGAATTGAAGCGACTGATACCGCTATGGAATTGATTAGAGAATTACAGGGTTTGCACGGTGATTTGATGTTTTATCAAGCTGGTGGATGCTGTGAAGGAACCCAACCTTTGTGTTTACATAAAGATGGAATTCTCAAACGACTTGGCGATGTCTGTGTCGGACATGTTGGCGGTGTTGAATTTTGGATGGATAAGGATCTGTTTGAATATTGGAAGCATGCTCATTATACGCTCGATGTCGTGGAAGGCTATGGGACAGGTGGTTTTTCTTTAGAAGTACCGTTGGGAAAGACGTTTAAGATAGTATACCGCATCTATACCCCTGAAGAAGAAACTCAGTTGGAGCCGCTCATTGCAATAGAAAGCTAGCAGTCTTTTGCAAGTGATTGTTGGTATTGTTTTGGCGTGATGCCTTCGTGTTTTTTAAATAGCCGAATAAAGTAATTGCTGTCTTCGAACCCACTGAGGTAACTAACCTCTTTGATGGGGATCAAGGATGAAGACAATATGTTTTTTGCTTTAGATATTTTTTGTTCGATGATAAATTCAATCGGACTGATTCCCAATTCTCTTTTGAAATAACGATATAAAGTCGAAGGACTCATGCATGCCTGATTACATAATTGATCTAGACTACCTGTTTTTTCCGGATTTTCCCTGATAAAAGATACTAGAGACTGTATGATCGTTGGCGTTTTTTGCGATTTAAGGTTTGGAATTTCGCTGTTTTGTTGTTGCATGATCGCGATCAAAAGCGTGTCGAGCTGTGATTCCTCCCAATTTTCTGTAATTATTTTTTTTGGATGGAGTAAGTCGCGTGTGATGCGATGAAAAATCTGATTGATTTTGGTGCTTTTAAGCAAAGATAATTCTTGAATATTGAGATTCCATTCGCCATTTAATTTGGGTTTTTTTTCATTTAAAATTTCTGCCTTTTTCATCAGAAAATCAGGGTTAATCGACACGCTTGTACACTGTGTGGGCTGTTTTGTAGTGGCTTCGGGGAAATCGATTTTAAGATGGCTGTTCTTCGGTAGTAATAAAGTTTGATTTTTATTGAAGAGAAAAGAGTTTTGTGGATCGATTTCAATGAGTTTTTGTCCGTTGATGATATTGGAAAAGACCGGATTGGAAAAGGCAACGGGTATCTGATACATTGGCTCGTGGATTTCTGTAAAAAAAATCTCGCAAGTATCTGTTTTCCAAATGGAGTGACTTTCAACAAATTCATGATTTATTTTTGAATGTTGAAAAATATTCGAGAATAAAGGGAAGCTATTTAAATTCATCTTAAAATCTTTGGAAGATGAATTTACTAAATGTTTTTTGAAATAGTTTTATAATTATGTTAAAACCAGTATACTAAAGACAAAAAGCTACTTGTCGGAAGACAAGTAGCTTTTGAATTTAATCTCTTTGCCCCATCATCATCAGGTAGGCTTTTAAGAAATTGTCAATTTCGCCGTTCATCACAGCATCAACATCGGTTGATTCGTGTTGTGTGCGAACATCTTTTACTAATTTGTAAGGATGCATGACATAATTTCTAATTTGCGAACCCCATTCGATTTTTTTCTTATTGGCTTCAATTTCGTCTCGTTTGGCTTGACGTTTCTTTAATTCGATTTCATACAATTGCGATTTCAGCAATTGCATGGCTTTGTTTTTATTATCTAATTGAGAACGGGTTTCCGAATTTTCAATGATAATACCGGTAGGGTGGTGACGCAATCGAACAGCGGTCTCGACCTTGTTCACATTTTGTCCTCCAGCTCCACTAGAACGCATGGTTTCCCAGGATATATCCGAGGCACTAATATCGATCTCAATCGTATCGTCTGCTAGTGGATATACATAGACCGATGCAAAGGAAGTATGTCTTTTGGCATTGCTATCAAAAGGGGAGATACGCACCAATCGATGTACGCCATTCTCTCCTTTTAAGTAACCGAAGGCATATTCTCCTTCAAACTCTAAAGTTACTGTTTTAACACCCGTAACCTCACCTTCTTGAAAGTTGAGCTCTTTGATTTTATAACCGCTTTTTTCTGCCCACATCATATACATTCGCATCAACATCGCTGCCCAGTCACAACTTTCAGTACCACCGGCACCAGCGGTGATTTGGATTACTGCACTAAGGCTGTCACCTTCGTCTGAAAGCATGTTTTTAAATTCGAGGTCTTCGATGATTGCTATGGTTTGCTGATAATGTTCCGTAACCTCGGATTCATCAACATCGCCTGAGGCATAAAAATCCAAAAGTACCTGCAATTCCTCTAAGCTATTTTGAGCTGCCTGATAACCTTCCACCCATTTCTTTTTGGAGCGCAAATTTTTCACGAGTATCTCCGCTTCCTTAGGGTGATTCCAAAAATCAGGTGCAAATGTCTTCTCTTCTTCGTTGGCAATTTCAATTAATTTCTGATCGACGTCAAAGATATCGTCTTAAGGCACCAAGCCGGTCAATAATATTCTTTACATGTTCGGTGTTTATCATAATTTCAGTACTTTTATAGCCACAAAAATAGTTATTCCTTTTTGAAATATGGAAATTAATTTAGTTAGCGATACCATTACCAAACCAAGCCCTGAAATGGTAGAATACATGATGAAGGCAAGAGTGGGTGATGATGTTTATAAATTGGACGAAAGTACCAATGAATTAGAAAAAACGGTTGCAGATCTGTTCGGTATGGAGGCGGCTTTGTTCTTTCCTTCAGGTACTATGGCCAATCAGGTTGCCATCAAGTTGCATACCAATTCCGGCGAGAGATTAATTTGCGACAAAGATTCGCATGTTTACGCTTTTGAATCCGGTGGACCAGCTTTTCACAGTGGAGTTGCTTGTACTTTACTACCGGGTAATAGAGGTAGAATTACAGCAGAACAAGTTAGAGAAGCCTATACAGACGATTCTAACGTTCATTACGCTGCAACTACTCTGGTTTGTGTGGAAAACACAACCAATAAAGGAGGTGGTGCTTGTTATGATATCAACGAATTGGTTAAAATCAAACAAGTTTGCGATGAAACCGGTATGAAATTTCATTTAGACGGTGCTCGTTTATGGAATGCATTAGTTGCAAAACAATTGCATCCCAGACAATTCGGTGAATTGTTTGATACGATTTCCGTTTGTTTATCAAAGGGATTAGGTGCACCAATGGGGTCTGTCCTATTGGGGTCTAAAGAAGATATCCAAAAAGCAACTCGTTTGCGTAAGCTTTTCGGTGGTGGTATGCGTCAAACCGGTTTTATGGCTGCGGCAGGATTATTTGCTTTAAAAAACAATGTGAGCCGTTTGCAACGCGATCATTATAGAGCAAAACAATTGGAGTTACTCTTGCTTAAGAAGGGCTGGGTTAAACACGTTGAACCCGTTCAAACCAATATCGTAATCTTTAATTTAAAAGAGGGGTATAGCCCAACGGTTTTGATGGAGCGGTTAAAAAATAAAAATATTTTGATCAGTACTATGGGCAACGGCTTGTTGCGAATGGTTACGCATATGGATTATCGAGAAGTCATGCATGAATATGTGATGGAAACCCTCACCAACTTAGATATTTAGAATCAAAAATGCCACTCCGAAGAGTGGCATTTTTATTTAGATTGTATAAAAACACAGAATTAACAATTCTGATTTTTTTGGAATCGGAAATATTTGTAGTTTTGTTTAGAATTAATATAAATATGGAAAAGTTAAAACAACGCTGGGGAATCGATTCTAATTTTCAAATTGTAGTTATTTTTATAGTTTTTGCTATAACCGGCTCTACAGCTTCTTGGGTTACTAAGCCCATTCTGGATTTTCTCGGTATCTCTAGAGAGGCGATGAATCCATTTTTATATTGGTTTTTGCGTATCGTTTTAATCCTACCGGTTTATAAACTTCTATTGTTATTCTTTGGAACCGTTTTTGGACAACGTTTGTTCTTTTGGAATTTCGTAAAAAAAATGCTCCAAAGAATGGGTTTTAGTTTTTTATACCGCTAAGCTATTTTTTGTGTATAATAAAAATACACGGTCGTTTGTGTAAATCGACCTGGTGTTTTTTCCACTCTGCGATCGACTTGGTTTTGATATACTCGGTCGGTAAAGTGATGTCACAAGCAATACACAGTTGTGTCTGCGGATGTAAGGCTGCGACCATTTCTTCTACGATCTGATTGTTTCTATAAGGTGTTTCAATAAACAGTTGTGATTGATCTCTTTCAGAAGAGATGCGCTCTAACGTTTTTAATGTGGCTTTTTTCTCCGATTTGTCAATAGGTAGGTATCCGTTAAAGGCAAAACTTTGACCGTTCATACCCGAAGCCATCAGTGATAGTAGTATTGAAGAAGGTCCAACCAGCGGAATTACCGGAATGTTTTTTTCGTGTGCAATTTTGACTATAACGGCACCTGGATCAGCAACTCCTGGACATCCAGCATCACTCATGAGGCCTACGTTTTTCCCCTCTAAAAGCGGTTGTATATATTGATAATGACTACTTACCTCAGTGTGTTTGTTTAATGGAAATAAGATTAAGTCCGCTTGAACTTTTGTCGGACAAATCGCTTTAATAAATCTACGCGCTACTTTTTCGTTTTCAACAACAAAAATATCGATCAACTCTATGGCGCGTTTAACGGTTTGAGGCAATACCTCGTCTGGTGGAGTATCGTCTCCTAAGGTGATTGGAATTAAGTATAGTTTACCTAATGACGATGAAATGTCCATAAATTATTTTTTTTCAAATTTACTAATTATTTATCAAAACCATAGAAACCCAGGCTGCATAAAGTTATAAAGTCTAGGTTGCGGCATTACATTTTAAAAGGCGAGCATCCGCCTGCTGAATGTCTTTTGTACTGGCTTTGTATGCCTTCGTTATAGTTGCTTTATATTTAATTAATTAGCTTATAGATGGTTGAAGTGAATTTTGTATGAGCTTTGTATATTGGTAATTGCTTCACAATTCCTTAGATTTCCTGAAAAATAGAAGCGAGTACTCTAAGTTGTGTTTGGTAGTATTGATCGCTTAAGCGCGAAGGGAATACGTCGAAAACGTGGATGGCACCTGGAAGCACTTGCAATTCCACGGCTACTCCTGCTTGTAGCAGTTTCTTCGCATAATCGATGGCTTCGTCGCGTAGCGGATCGAGTTCGCAGGCCATGATAAAGGCGGGTGGGAGTTTGGAAAAATCCTTTGCTGAAAGCGGACTGGCATAAGGTGATACCGGTAGATTGTGATCCTCGAGATACAGTTTCCAAGAGCTTTTTGCGCTGGAATAGTCCCAAATTGGGCTGTCGGTAAATTCTAACATAGATGGACTGGAGCAACTGTAGTCCGTTACGGGGTAACTCAATATTTGAAAATGGATTTGAGGTCCTTTTTTGTCTCGTGCCATATGTGTTAATGCAGTGGCTAATGCACCACCAGCGCTTCTGCCTCCAACAATAATTTTTTGCGGATCAATTCCAATTTCGGTGCCGTGATTGGCCAACCATAACAGTGCCGCATAACCGTCTTCTATAGCGGCGGGAAATGGAGATTCGGGTGCTAATCGATAGGCTACGGAAACAACCGTATAACCACTGTCCGGTACTAAATGATAAAAAAGTTCGTCGGATTGTTCGGGGTTTCCAAAGATAAAGCCTCCTCCGTGAAAGTACAGTAAAACCGGTTTGTTTGTTGAACCCGTTTCTTTGTAAATGCGCAATCGAACCAAAGGATCTGCCGTTGTCAGTCCTGGGACAAATATATTGTCTACGCTAAGTCCTTCAGGTAATTTTGGTGTGGTTTCCTGTTCTGCTAAGTTTGCTTCTATAACTCTAATTTGCTGTGGGTTATTTTCTAATAAAGCAGCGTAAGGGATTTCAAGCCAAGGATTGTTTTTTAAACTTTGCGCTAATTCGGGATTGATTCTATCGTAATTCATACGCTTTATTGTGTTTTTGTTGCTTGAATTGAAAAATTAGTATAAAAGCATCGTCTGAATTCTCTAAATAACCATGCATTTTTTTTAAGTATTCAATTAGATGTAAATTTAAGGTATTATTGCTATATTCGTTAGTCATTGCAGTTGCAGTTTGTTGAAAAAACACCTAGTGTCAAAACGAGAAGGAAGGCCTACTGTATTAAAATTAATGGTTTTTTTCGATAAAATAATAATAAGATATGGAACTAGAATTAGATCGTGTAAATCCAATAAAAAGATTTACTTTAAAAAATAGTTTAAGCCTGCTTGTTGCGGTAAATAATGTAGTGTTTCTATTTTTTCTGTTGATGGGGAGTTCTAAAGAGTCTGGTCTATATCAGTATGCTGTTTTAGGAGTTCTGTTTGAATTGGTATGGATTCCTGTTTTGGCAGTATTATTTTGTAGTCCAATCGTCTGCTTGTACTTTATGTATAAAGACCGGTTTAGATTTAGTCGCTTGTGGTTGCTGTTGGGAGTCTCTTTGGTTTCTATAGTGCTGCTGTTTACAGCTTTCTAGGAGAGTATCGAATGAAGTGTACTATAGAGCAAGTAATTTTTTAGCTAGGAGCTCACAAGTTTCGTCTAGTAATTGGTAAACGTGTTCAAAGCCTTCGTCACCGCCAAAGTAAGGGTCCGGTACTTCCGATAGTTTACTTTTGGGGTGTTCGTTTAGGAGGAGTTGAACTTTATCGATCGCTGCTTGATCGGGGGCCAACGCGATGACGTTTGCGTAATTGGATTGATCCATGACGTAGATGTGATCAAAATTTTCAAAGTCGTTCAAATGAAATTGACGCGCTTTCTGTTTGCTTAAATCAATATGGTGTTTTTTGCCAATGGCGATAGAGCGATGATCTGGTTTTTGTCCCACATGCCAATCTCCTGTGCCCGCTGAGTCTACTTGAAATAAATCTTGAGGCAGTTTAGCTTGAAGGATTCCCTCTGCAAGAGGAGATCGACAAATATTACCCAAACAAACCATAAGAATCTTCGTACTCATTACATATTAAATTTTTTGTTGATATCGTCGTGATATTTTTTGAACTGTTTATCGGTTTCCAATAGGTTATCGATGGTTTTACAAGCGTGTAATACGGTAGCATGATCGCGATCGCCAATTTGTGATCCAATATTGGCCAAAGAAGCTTTAGTGTATTTTTTAGCGAAAAACATCGCTAATTGACGCGCTTGTACGATATGCCTTTTACGCGTTTTGGAACGTAAGGTTTCGATGTCTAAAGAGAAGTAATCGGAAACGACTTTTTGAATGTAGTCGATAGAAACTTCCTTTTTGACGTTTTTTACAAATTTTTCTACAACTTGTTTCGCCAATTCAATGGTTACTTCACGTTTATTAAACGAAGATTGTGCGATTAAAGAGATAATAGCACCTTCGAGTTCTCTGACGTTGGTTTTTACATTTTTGGCAACATATTCAACGATATCATTTGGCATTTCAACACCATCTCGATACAAGATGCCTTTTAAGATAGAGGTACGTGTTTCGAAGTCAGGATGTTGTATTTCTGCGGATAGTCCCCATTTAAAACGAGACAACAAGCGTTGTTCGATGTCTTGCATATCTACAGGTGCCTTGTCGGAAGTCAAAATAACTTGTTTTCCGTTTTGGTGTAGATAATTGAAAATATGAAAAAACACATCTTGCGTTCCTGCTTTTCCAGATAAGAATTGAATGTCATCGACAATCAGTACGTCAATAAGCTGATAGAAATAGATGAAGTCATTTCTGGTTTGCTTGCGAACGGAGTCGACATATTGTTGTGTAAAAACCTCTGCGGAAATGTATAAGACTGTTTTCTCGGGATGAATTTCTTTAATCTCTACACCAATGGCATGTGCTAAGTGGGTTTTACCCAAACCGACACCACCAAATAACATTAACGGATTGAAAGAAGTTCCTCCGGGTTTGTTAGCTACGGCTAAACCTGCCGATCGAGCTAGACGATTAGAATCACCTTCTAAGAAATTATCAAAACTATAGTTGGCATTTAACTGAGATTCGATTTTTACATTGCGAATACCCGGAATGATAAATGGATTCTTTAATTCTGGATTTTTATTTTGAATTGGAACATCGAGTTCTTGTGTTCTAACAGGAGCTCTTTGTGCACTGGGTAATTGTTCCGTGTACGGCTGTTTATTCCCAATAGTGTTTTCCATTTGGATTTTATACAATAACTTTGCACCAGATCCAAGTTCTTTTATTAGGGCAACTTTTAATATTTTGACATAGTGCTCCTCGAGCCATTCGTAAAAGAATTTACTAGGCACTTGAATATACAATGCGCTCTCCGTAAGTTCTATAGCTTTTATCGGTTCAAACCAGGTTTTAAAAGCTTGCTCTTGAATGTTGTCTTTTATAAAAAGAAGACAATTGGTCCATACAGATTGTGCAGTCTTGTTTGTATAATCGAGCATTGTTTAGAATAATTAATAAGTTACTTATAATAGTATTTGGAATAAACACTTCGTCTTTAGGGGATGACAAATATGTGAACAATTTTCTGTAAAAAAAAATGGTTTGCATATTGCATTTTTCGAAATAAAAACGTAAGTATAAAAGTATTTCCATCTAAAACAAATATAATAAATATAATATGAAAAACTTTGAAATTCAGGTTCGAGTTCGCTATGCAGAAACCGATCAAATGGGCGTGGTTTATCACGGTAATTACGCACAGTATTTTGAGATGGGACGCGTGGAATGGCTTAGAAACCTTGGACTTTCCTATAAAAGACTTGAAGAGACCGGGGTGATGCTTCCCGTGGTTTCCCTTAAGATGGATTACAAAAAACCGGCATTATATGATGACCTCTTAACGGTGCGTACCATCTTTAAAAGTCAGACAACTGTCAAGATCGAATTTGATTACGAAATCACAAACGAGAAAGGACAGTTATTAACATTGGGCAATTCCGTTTTGGTCTTTGTCGATATGAAAACGAAGAAACCCGTTGTTCCTCCAGCTTTTGTAATCGAACGATTAAGTACTTTGTAAAGAGGCTTGAAAAACGAAAAAAAAGGCTTATTTTTATAAAAAAATAAAAGGTGTTACGGCTCCTAAAAACACCCTTGCCTTTAAAAATAGAATGATGAAAAATAGCTATAAGTTTTTGGTTTTATTTACACTGTTATGTAGTGTCGTATTTGCTCAAGAAAGAATTCTGATCGATGGTCGTGCCAAGGTTTATAAAAGTGAACCTCAAGTGATTTATTTGAAGAATATAAACAGCGGCAAGCAAACCCAAAGTGATCTTACGGGCTATTTCTCGATTTTTGTTCAAAAGGGAGATGTATTGTCCTTTTGGTCTAGCAATATAAAAATGGAAAACGTCACTGTTACGGATGAAATCATCAAGAGCAAACAGCTGGAATTGTTATTGTTGAAAAATGATCAACGCTTGGAGGAAATCGTCATTGACTCCAAAGGTAAAGAGGTGGATCCTTTAGGTCTAAAAATGAAAAAGTATTCTCAAGCCGAACGTCAGTATCGAGCAGAGAGTTATTTTCCTTTGAGTTTTACCTCATTGGGTTTGTCGCCATTAATCAATTTGTTTAACGGTAAAAGAAAGATGCAACGCAAAATGCTCGATTACGAGAAAGATGATATTAATTTCCAGTATTTTAAAAAATTCTATCCTAAAGAGTATTTGGTAAAACGATTTCATATCCCAGAAGAATATACCGACGCTTTTTCGTATTTTGTTATTGAACAACCGGGTTACGATTTAATGGAATGGAGTAATAAAGAGGAAAAAGATTTGGAATTAGCACAACTAGCGGTTCGGTTTAAGGCACAGAATAAAATAAAATAAAATAAAATAAAAGCAAGTATGGTTTTTGGGCTGACCGATGATTAGGTGAGGTCCTCGTGGGTGATGACGCGGACTTCATACAAGGGTTCAAAAGCTTCTAGGGCATTTTGATAATCATTTTTACGGACCGATAAGGTGATTTCGCAACTCATTTCCATTTTTTGATCAACGAGATTTAAATTCTTTTCTTTGATTACACGCATGACTTTATTCATGTCTTTGTACTCAAATTCAATTCGGAAATGTTTATCTATGGTCTTTTCAATAATTGGGGCATTTTCCAAAGCCATTTGAGCGGCAGTTTTATAGGCAGTGATTAAACCGCCTACGCCGAGTTTAACGCCTCCAAAATAACGAACTACTACAATCAGTACATTGGTCAGGTCGAAGGACAGTATCTGCCCGTAAATAGGCATTCCGGCACTGTTGTTGGGTTCTCCGTCGTCATTGGCGCGAAAATACAGTTTGTCTGTGCCCAATTGGAAGGCATAACACCAATGTCTGGCAGCATGATGAGATTTTTTTAAATCTTCCAAGTGTTGCTTTACGTCCTCTTCACTTTGAATCGGAAAGGCATATCCAAAAAACTTACTGTTTTTTTCTTTAAATAGAATTTCTTCTGAAGGGTGCTCTAAGGTTCGGTAGGTGTCTTTTTCCAAGGTAGTTTTTTTACGGTTGAATCAATAGGAGCTGATCGTCTAATACAGCTGTTAGCTGTTGTCTACTGAAGTTTATCGCAGGTTTTTTAGTGCCTTGATGAAGTAGTATGCTGCTTTTAAAAATGCGGGCTTCATCCCACAAGTTCGCATCGATAAATTGTTGTAGGGTTTTTGCTCCGCCCTCTATAACTACAGAGCAGATTTTATGGCGAAAGAGTATCGCGCATAACTGTATCGGTAACGATAAAGAGAAATCAACCACTTCGTAAATTAGGTTTTCACGAGAAATTAAATTCGAGTTCTGCGTTAGACAGATAGTCTTGACATTGCCATCGTATACCTTGTAGTTTAAGTCAATGGTCCCTTCGCGGTCGATAAAAACACGAACGGGGTTTTTGCCATGCCAATCTCGGGTCGTTAGTGATGGATTGTCGTCGATGACGGTTTGTGCGCCTACTAAAAAAGCCATTTCTTCACTGCGCCATTTATGCACCAATTGTCTGGAATAGGTATTGGTCAGCCAAACTGGTTTAGCTTCGTCTCGCTTTTTCGGAGCGATAAAACCATCGGCAGATTCGGCCCATTTCAATATAATATACGGGCGTTTTTGTTGATGAAAGGTAAAGAATCGTTTGTTGCTATCTTGACATTCTTCCTCTAATACACCGACGATCACGTCAATACCTGCATTTTTCATTTTGCTTATACCTTGGCCACAAACCTCTGCAAAGGGGTCGATAGTACCGACCACTACTCTCGGAATTTTTTTGGCTATAATTAGATCCGAACAAGGAGGGGTTTTACCAAAATGACTACAAGGTTCTAAACTGACATATAGGGTGGATTCTTTAAGCCACTCGGGATTGTCGACGGAATTTATGGCGTTGACTTCGGCATGCGGTCCGCCGTATTTAGAAGTAAAACCTTCGCCAATGATGCGTCCTTGATATACGATTACAGCACCAACACTGGGGTTGGGTAAAGCGTCAAATGTGCCTTGTTTGGCCAATTCAAGGCATCTTAAAATAAAAGGTTTGTGTGTCTCCAAAATTATAAAACTGTATCTTTGAACAAAATTAAGCTTTTTCAATTAAAGAAGCTAGTTTGTCTAAAAACGCAATGCGCTATGAAGCTTAAAAATCTTAAAAATCAATTTACACAAACCCTTAAAGATCTTTTTGAACCAGAAGAAATAGCGGTTTTTTTTTACCGTTCACTAGAGCGTTTGGAAAATAAAACACGAATTGATTTGATTTTAAGCCCAGAACTCGAGACCTCTGATGAAAATTTGATTTTATGGCAGCGTTATTTAAGTGATTTGCAACGGGAACGGCCCTTGCAATATGTTCTCAATGAGGCTTATTTCTATGATTTGACCTTTTATGTGGAAGAGGGGGTGTTGATACCAAGACCGGAAACAGAGGAGTTGGTGGAGTGGATTTTAAATACGGCTCCCAAAGATAAGGCGATTCGCATACTCGATATTGGAACGGGTAGCGGTTGCATTGCTATTACTCTGGCTAAAAAACTTCCCTTAGCACGAGTAACCGCTATGGATGTTTCCGAAAAAGCGCTGAGCATTGCCCAGAAAAATGCAGTCTTGAATGAAGTGGATATACAATGGATGTCTCAAAGCGTTTTAGAGCTTGATGACTTGTCAGCGTCTTTTGATATTATAGTGTCCAATCCACCCTATGTTCGCGAATTAGAAAAGGTAGAAATACACAATAACGTCAAACAATTTGAGCCCGAACTGGCCTTGTTTGTGTCGGATGAAGATCCGCTGATTTTTTATAAAAAAATCGCGCAATTGGCAACTCAATCTTTGGTGTCTGGAGGTTATCTGTTTTTTGAGATCAATCAGTATTTGGGCGCTGAAACCCTTGCAGTAATAGATGCCGTGCAATTTGATACTCCAGAATTAAAAAAGGATTACCGCGACAATGATCGCATGATTCGCGCGCGAAAGAGATAGTTGTTGGCAGTTTGTTTTCTAGATATCATGGGCGGTTACTCGATAGTAGCGGTATTGGTAAGTGCTTATTGAATCAAATAAAGATAGTATCTTCAATTGTGGTAAATGAATCCGCTTAAATCAATTGTTATAGCGGTATTTGCATTATTCGTAACGCAGGGCTTCAACCGGATCTAGGCGTGATGCTTTGATAGCGGGATAGGATCCCGATACGATGGCAACTACAAAAGTGGTGATAAAAGCGGCGATAATCGCTACCCATGGTATGGTAAAAGCAAAGTGAATAACGGTGGATATTCCGTAACCGGTGGCGATTCCAAGTATAGTACCTAATAGTCCTCCCAATTGACCAATCACAAGAGTTTCTGTGAAAAATTGCCAAGCAATAGTACTGCGTTTGGCTCCTAATGATTTTCGAATACCAATCTCGCGGGTGCGTTCGGTAACGGAGACCAACATAATATTCATCAGTGCAATAGAAGATCCTAAAATGGTGATGATTCCTATCAACCAGGCGCTGGCATTAAGCATGTTGACCTGAGACATCAGTGTTTTTACTAAATCATCACTGCGCTCTATACCGAAATTATTTGGTTGACTCGGCGGTAGGTTTCGAATGTTTCTCATGACTACTGTAGCCTGATCGATCCCCTGGTTTAAGAGCATTTCTTGACGTACAGAAACCTTGATTTCGTAATTGATGGCAGGTTGTGAAAAGATGGATCGCGCTAACGGTAGGGGGATGAAAACTCTTAAATCTTCATTTTTACCAAAAGTACTTCCCTTTTCTTTTAAGATGCCAATCACTTTAAATTTAGTGCCTCGTATCGAAAGTGTTTTACCGATTGGTGAAACGTTTTTAAATAATCCTTTTGCAAAATCAGAGCCCACCACACAAACGTAAATGTTATTGCTGATGTCAAAATCAGTAAAACTTCTTCCTGAACTCAATTTGAGACCGCTGTTGAGAAAATGGTTTTCGTCGCATCCGAAAACCTGAATTTCTGGATCCGTTTTTTCTGATTCGTGTTTGACTTCGATATTCGAGGCTGCATTAAAAGAAATGGAGGTGACTGCCGATGGAAAATCAAAGGTTTCTTTGAAAGTCTTGGCTTCGGCATAAGTAAATATCGGATTGGGTTTGCTGTCGCTTTTAGTTTTGGTCATTTTTGAAGCGTAATCGTATTGCTCGATTGAAAAGGTATTGGCACCCATGGTGGCGAAATCTTCTAAAATCGTGTTTTTTAAAGCGGATACCACCGATAAAATTCCAACTAAAGCCCAAATACCAATGGCAATGATGAAAACGGTTATCAGCGTTCTCAACAATTGGGAGCGAATAGCGCCTAAGGCAATCTTGGTATTTTCTTTAACGAGTCTAAGCATATATCTATAGGTAGCTTTCGGAAGTGTTTTGTTACAGTTAGCGACAAAATTATCCTTGGCTAGTGGGTAAATTTAAAGATAAGTTATTGTATATGCGCCATAAAGTCGTATCTTAATTAGTAAAGATAGTGTCTATTTGGTTTTAAAAGTTGAGGATTAAAAAAAATATTAAAGAGGCTCTCGTTTCAATCTATAAAATTATCTATTTGTCGATTCTCGATAATCCTAAAAAAAGCGCTATTTTTGTGTAAGTAGTAAAAGATATCAATTAATAAGAGACGATGGCACAGAAACCCAGTATTCCAAAGGGAACCCGAGATTTTTCACCGAGTGAAGTAGCGAGAAGACAGTATATTATTCAGACGATCAGACAAGGGTTTGAAAAATTTGGATTCCATCCGATAGAGACGCCTTCTTTCGAGAATTATGAAACGTTGATGGGTAAGTATGGAGATGAGGGAGACCGTCTGATCTTTAAGATACTCAATTCAGGTGATTATTTAGCTAAGGCAGACGATGCGGTGTTGGTTAATAAAGACAGCCAGAAATTGACTCCACATATTTCAGAAAAGGCTTTGCGATACGATTTGACGGTGCCTTTTGCGAGATATGTAGTGATGCACCAAAATGAAATTGACTTTCCATTTAAGCGTTATCAAATTCAACCGGTGTGGAGAGCGGATCGTCCACAGAAAGGGCGTTATAGAGAGTTTTTTCAATGTGATGCCGATGTGGTTGGGTCCAATTCACTGTGGCAAGAAGTGGAGTTTATCCTTTTATACGACAGTGTTTTTAATGCTTTGGGAATTCATGGAACGACCATCAAAATTAATAATAGAAAGATTTTATCGGGTATCGCTGAGGTTATTGGAGCAAAAGATAAACTGATTGACTTTACCGTGGCATTGGATAAGCTGGATAAGATCGGTGAAGATGGCGTTAAGAAAGAAATGATTGAAAAGGGAATTTCGGAAGTGGCTATTCAAGCCGTTGCTCCGTTATTTCAATTGGACGGTACTTTTACTGAAAAGTTAGATCAATTGGCTCAGATGTTGGCTACTTCTACCGAGGGAATGAAGGGAATTGATGAATTGAGATTCGTTTGTGAAAAAGCTTTAAAAGCGGGATTGCAGTCGGCAAATTTAAACTTAGATGTTACCTTAGCTAGAGGATTGAATTACTATACCGGGGCTATTTTTGAAGTGGCTGCTCCAGAGTCCGTGCAACTGGGTTCTATAGGAGGCGGAGGACGCTATGATGATTTAACCGGTATTTTTGGACTTAAAAATGTTAGTGGAGTAGGAATTTCCTTTGGACTAGATCGAATTTATTTGGTCATGGAAGAATTGGGGTTGTTTCCCAATGCCGTTAATGCCGCTTCTAAAGTAATGTTTTTAAACTTGGGAGAATCGGAAATGGATTATGCCTTTAATGCCGTTTTGAAATTACGTGAACTTGGAATTAGAACCGAGCTGTATCCCGATGCTGCTAAAATGGGTAAACAATTTCAGTATGCCGACAAAAAAGGGATTCCCTATGCGGTTATCGTTGGTTCGGATGAAATTAGTCAGCAAAAATATACTTTAAAACACTTGGGGTCGGGAGATCAGCAAATGGTCAGTTTAGATGAAATGATACAGATATTGGAAGCCTAATAGCAATCCATATTTTTTATACAAACAGTTATAAGATTCGTTTTATAACTGTTTTTTTATGGGTTTTTTTGAAAAACAAAAAGCAGTAGTAAAAGGTAATTTACTGCTGCTTTTTGTTTTATGAATTTTCGTGTACGTCTGTTTACTCTACGGTGTTTTGCCGATAATGTATGATGATTTCCAACAGCAGTTTTCGTGCTCTTAGCAGTTTGATTTTGACATTATTCAGCGGTTCTTCGAGTATTTCTGCAATCTCATTATAACTTAACTCTTGAAAATACCGCAATTGGATGACCTCTTGATAGTGCGGTTTCAATTGTTTGATTAAGTTTAAGAGGGTGTTTAGGTTTTGTTTGCGAATCAGTTCGTCTTCAATAGACGGAGTTTCGTCGGCTATGTTTTTGTAGTATTGTTCCTCATCGTCATTGTTGAGTTCTAGAAAATGAGCATTTTTTCTCTTTCGAATTAAATCAATATGTACGTTTTTTGCGATAGCGATCAACCAAGTGTTGAAAGCGTATTTCTCGTTGTAGGAAATCAGTTTATCAAAGGCTTTTGCAAAGGTTTCGATAGTGATGTCTTCGGCATCGGCTTCGTTGCTGGTTCTTTTCAATATAAAATTGAATACCTCGTTCCAAAAGTGATTTAGAAGAAAGGTAAACGCAGTCTGATCTCCTTCAATAGCTAAAGAGATATTGTTTTTTAGTGATTCGGAAGTTATTTTCAAATTTTTTTCGGTGAAAACAAATGACTAATATATATAACGCATTGAGTAAATGTATGAATAAACTCTAAAGCGGGAAACCAATAGCTGATATCTTTTTCGTTAAATTTTTTGAAAGCTTTACTCATATAGATCCAGACAATCAAATATCTAAAGAGTAGAATGGCTAATACGATCATCCATTCATATTGAAAGGAGAATAATAAGGCCGCGCTGATCAATAAGGTGATTTGAGTGAAATTAAAAAAGCGAATTTTTAATTGATCGCCAAATCCTAATAA
Source organism: Flavobacteriaceae bacterium UBA1682 (assembly GCA_002320285.1). GTDB lineage: Bacteria > Bacteroidota > Bacteroidia > Flavobacteriales > Flavobacteriaceae > Flavobacterium. The sequence continues at coordinate 28,989 of DCKE01000029.1, forward strand.
AGCCAGGGTTTTATTTTGAAAGGAGATCGCAGAGCTCCAGGATTTAAAGTTGTTTTTAACGGTTGTTGTTGTAAAGCCCATAGGAGCATCGCATATAGTGGTGTTTTTACCATGCGCAACTTGATTGATAAACAGGGAGTCTTCACCATAGGGAAGGCTCATGTGTTCTATATATCCGTTTACGCTAAAGAACTCATCTTTTTTATAAGCGAGATTACGACCATTTCCCAAAAAGGGCTTGCCCATTAAGGTCCAGGAAAAAACGTGTAAGCTTTGTAAGGTGTTTTGAAATCGAAACAATTTATTGGTCCAAGATTTTGCCTTTGGCTCAATACGAGCATGACCAATTACAATGGTTTTATGCAAAGTAAATTGGGCGCTGAGGTTCATGATCCATTGTGGAGAATCCGGATAAGAATCGGGCTCGATAAATAGCAAGTATTCGTTTTTTGCCGCTTTAATACCTAAGGTCAAGGCGTATTTTTTGTTACCCCAAAACGCTTCGTTATTGACAACATCTACAATTTTTACAAATGGAAACTGTGATGCGCAGTCTTTCATCAGTTCTAAGGAGTCGTCGGTAGAAGCATTGTTGATCAATACGATCTCAAAGTCGGGATACGACTGATTGATCAGTAGTGGAAGGAGCTTTTTTAAGGGCTCAAATTGGTTTTTCACACAAATCAGTACCGAAATTGGAATTCTTTTCGGAGTACATTTCTGTGCTTGACGAAAGGTGATTGGTCCAAAAACAGAGATGTAATAGATGATTTGTATTAAAACAATTCCAATGAAAAAATAAAATAGAATCGTTAGCATAATGGTGATTTACGTTTCGAAATAAGGAAAGCAAATGTACGATTTTACTAGGAATTTATACAATTAAAAAATGTTTACTTCGGCGCATATTTCAATGTGAAATTTTTGCAGTACGGCCTCTTGGATCGTTGCGGCTAATTGCGCGATTTCTGCACCAGTTGCGTTTCCATAATTGACTAGTACTAAGGCTTGTTTGCTGTGTACTCCTGCATCGCCAAAGCGTTTTCCCTTAAAGCCGGTTTGTTCAATAAGCCATCCTGCAGGTATTTTTGTCAATTCCTCATTGATGGTGTAATGGGGTATTTCTGGGTATTCTCGTTGAAGCTCGTGAAATTGTTGCGTGGAGATAACCGGATTTTTAAAGAAACTACCGCTATTTCCGATTTCTTTAGGGTTGGGAAGTTTGCTTTCTCGTATGGCAATTACGGCCTTGCTAACGTCGTGAATAGTAGGTTCGATGATGTTGTTTTGTTGCAATTCCGATTGTATAGCACCATATCCAATATGCAACTTGTGATTTCTTTTAGTCAGTTTAAAAACTACAGAAAGTACAATATACTGGTCTTTTAATTCATTTTTGAAGACGCTTTCTCGATAGTCAAACGCACATTGTTTGTTGGAGAAAGTCACCAGTTCCAGATCTTTAATTCGCAGCGCTACACATTCGACCATTTGGTCTTTAATTTCTACGCCATAAGCGCCGATATTTTGAATGGGCGTAGTACCTACCTGACCCGGTATTAAGGAAAGATTTTCCAAGCCGCCCAGATTGTGCTCCAAAGTCCATAAGACAAATTCGTGCCAATTTTCACCTACCTGAGCTTCAACCCAAGCAAAGTCATCGTCTTCTCGCAGTATTTTCTTTCCCTTAATGGCCAATTGTATTACTAAAGCCTCGATATCCTTGGTCAGTAACATATTGCTTCCACCGCCTAAGAAAAATAAGGTGTCGTCACGATATTGTTTTAATAGGGTAAGGAGTTGTTCTGTCTGAGTGGCAACGATAAAGCGTTTAGCTTTAACATCAATACCAAAAGTATTCAATTCTTTTAACGAAACGTCGGTGGCTGGAATCATGTTATACAGGTCAATTTAACAGCTACAAAGATACGGTTTCCTTTTTCTGAAGCCTTAAATTTGTTTTTCAATTTTAAAAATTTCAAACTCTTGGTGGATACTGTTTAATAAGCGTTCTGTACGGTCTTCGTGGGTGTCGGAAATAAACAATTGCCCAAAGGTGTCTTGATGAACCAATTCAATGATTTGTCGTACGCGATCTTCGTCTAGTTTGTCAAAAATATCGTCAAACAACAATATAGGAGCCACACCGCTTTGTTTTTTCAAAAAATCGAATTGAGCGAGTTTTAACGCGATTAAAAAGGATTTTTGTTGACCCTGAGATCCAAATTTTTTGATCGGATGTCCGTCTAGCTCAAAAGCGAGGTCGTCTTTGTGTATTCCGGTACTCGTATATTGTAAGATACGGTCTTTGGATTGATTTTCTGTAAATAATTCCAACAAGGATTTGTCAAAGAGTTGACTTTCGTAACGCAGTTGAACCGATTCTTGTTGTTGGGTGATTTGACTGTGATAACTATGGAAAATAGGAGTGAAGGTGCTGATAAAATCCTTCCTTTTTTCAAATATGGGTTGTGCTAATAGGGAAAGACGTTCGTTATAAACTTCTAAAGTTGCCGATTCAAAGGTGTGATTTAATGCGAAATACTTCAGCAGTGCATTGCGCTGAACAATTAGTTTTTGGTATTGAATCAGTTGTTGTAGGTAGTTGGCATCCAATTGAGAGATCACACTATCCATGAATTTTCTGCGCATTTCACTACCTTCAGTGATGAGGTCACTGTCGGAGGGTGAAATAATTACCAACGGAATAAAACCGAAATGATCGGAAAAGCGATCATAGGCTTTGCCGTTTCTTTTAATGGTTTTTTTTTGCCCCTTGCGCAAGCTGCATACCAAATGCTCTTCGCGATCTTGCTTTTCAAAAGTGCCGTCGATCACAAAAAAATCCGTTCCGTGTTGAATATTTTGTAAGGCTACTGGATTGAAATAACTCTTTCCATAAGCAAGATAATAAATAGCATCGAGGACGTTCGTTTTACCCACGCCGTTCTTGCCGATAAAACAATTGATTTTTTTGTTAAAATCAAAATTTTGGTCGGTTATGTTTTTGTAATTGAGTAGGGTTAACTTTTTTAAATACACGCGAGAAGTGTTCTTTTAGGATTGGAAGTGCTTATTTTTTGAATTTTGGTGCAAATTATATAAAATATCAATAGAAAGCACTTTTATATTACAATAAAAATCCTATTTTTGCCACTCATAAAATTTTTAGTACATGGCAACTTATAATAAAAGAGGTTATAAAGCTCCGAAACCAGAAGAAGAAAAAGAAGCGGGTGAATTCGATCAATTCAGTCAAGTAAATGCTCAACATAGTACTACTGCTGAAGTTTTTAATTCATTAGATAAAGGAGCTTCTAAAATGGAAGGCTGGGTAGCGAGAAACCAAAAATATATTTTTGGTGCTGTTGGTGCGATAGCTTTACTTACTGTAGGATATGTTTTGTACGATAAATTCGTAGTTGAACCTAAGAATGACGAAGCTGCAAACGAAATGTTTCAAGCACAAACTTATTTTCAAGAAGCAACAACAAGTCCTGTAGCTAGTGATTCATTATATAACTTGGCTTTAAAAGGCGGAGAAGGTAAATTAGGATTTATCGGAATTACGGAAACTTATTCAGGAACAGAATCAGCAAATCTTGCCAACTATTATGCAGGTATGGCTTATTTGAACTTAGGAAAAAATAAAGAAGCGATTGCTCATTTAGAGAAATTTAGCTCTAAAGATATGTTATTAGGTTCTTTAGCTTTAGGAGGAATTGGAGACGCTTTTTCAGAATTAAACCAAAAACAAGATGCTTTTGATTTTTACAAAAAAGCAGCTGAAATAAATAAAAATGATTTTACTACACCGCGTTTTTTAAATAAAGCAGGTATGGTAGCTTTGGAATTGGGTAAAAAAGACGAAGCACTGAAATTATTTAACGATATTAAAAACAATTATCAGTCATCAAGTGAAGCTACTACGGTGGATATGATGATTGGAATGGCACAATAATATTTTTATGGCAACGGCAAATAAAAATCTTTCGGAATACAATAAAGCAACTTTGCCTAATGCAAAAGAATTTACAGTTGGTATTGTTGTTTCAGAATGGAATGATCAAGTGACCAACGGTTTGTTTGCAGGAGCTGAAGCAGCCTTATTAGATTGTGGTTTATTAGCGGAGAATCTAATTCGCTGGGATGTACCGGGAAGTTTTGAATTGATATTCGGAGCTAAAAAAATGATTGAAACCCATGAAGTCGATGCCGTGATCGTAATTGGTTGCGTGATTAAAGGGGAGACGATGCATTTTGAATTTGTATGTGAGGGGGTTACTCAGGGAATTAAAGATTTGAATTTAATTTCTGAGGTTCCGGTTATTTTCTGTGTATTAACAGATAATAATGAGCAACAATCTCTAGATCGAAGTGGCGGAATCCACGGAAATAAAGGTACAGAGGCTGCTGTAGCGGCTTTGAAAATGATTGCTCTGAATCAGCAATTCTAAATGAAATCAATGTGATCTTAAACTTTTAAAAACCTGTAAGAATTTATTTTACAGGTTTTCTTTTTTATAGAATATTTAGAAAAACCAACTTTAGAAAGCCCGTTTTTATTCTTTAACTTTGTGTTTTTAGTATATTTTCTAATCTTATTAGGTGTAAAATCCAAAAACGTTTTAAATGTCAAATGTAATCCGATTACTGCCCGATCATGTCGCTAATCAAATTGCTGCTGGAGAAGTGGTTCAACGCCCGGCTTCAGTAGTGAAGGAGTTGGTAGAGAATGCTGTAGATGCTGGGGCAACTGAAATTAAATTGGTTGTCAAGGAAGCGGGTAAAACGCTTATTCAAGTTATAGATAACGGTAAAGGCATGGGCGAGACCGATGCGCGTATGGCTTTTGAACGTCATGCTACATCAAAGATTTCGGTGGCAGAGGATTTATTTGCTTTAAGCACTAAGGGATTTCGTGGGGAAGCTCTGGCTTCGATTGCGGCTATTGCTCATGTGGAGTTAAAAACCCGTCAAATCAATGATGAGTTGGGAACGCATTTAGTGATAGAAGGTAGTAAGATTACTTCGCAGGAAGTGGCAGTAGTTCCGCAAGGAACTTCTTTTGCCGTTAAAAATCTTTTTTTTAATATACCAGCCAGACGCAATTTTTTAAAGTCTAATACGGTTGAATTTCGTCATATTATCGATGAATTTGAGCGCATAGCTTTGGCGCATAGTGGCATTCATTTTATATTGATTCACAACGGTAGTGAAATGTTTAATCTACCGGTGTCAAATTTCCGCCAGCGGATTGTCAATGTTTTTGGTTCAAAAACCAATGAGAAGTTGGTTCCCGTACAGGAAATGACAGAGATTATTGGGATCAGTGGTTTTGTTGGAAAACCCGAGTTCGCAAAACGGAGCCGTGGTGAACAATTCTTTTTTGTCAACGAACGGTTTATCAAAAGCGGTTACCTGCATCATGCGGTACTAGCGGCTTTTGAGGGCTTGTTAAAGGAAGGGACACATCCGAGTTATTTTTTGTATTTAACCCTGCCTCCAAACTCTATCGATATCAATATTCATCCGACTAAAACCGAGGTGAAGTTTGATGATGAACAAGCTTTGTACGCCATTTTACGATCGGCGATCAAACACAGTTTAGGGCAATTTAACGTAGCGCCAGTGTTGGATTTTCAGCGCGATGCTACGATGGATACACCTTATGATTTTAAGGAAAAAAAGGCTCCTACACCAACCATTCAGGTAGATACCAATTTTAATCCTTTTCGCGAGGAGGAAAGCGATACTAAAAAGAGTAGAACCTCGTTTGAACCTCGTAGCGCTCCTTCAAAATCTTTTGCGAGCAGTAGCGGTGGAGCTGCTTTTTCGAAACCTGTTTTTTCACCTAGTTTTGAAAAGCCCGATACCAGTGGTTCTTGGGAGACGCTATACGAGGGTTTAAAATCCTCTGCAGATGATCTCGATTTGTCGGGATTGAATTTGGAAGAAGATGTTAAAACGAGTTCGTTGTTTGAGGGGTTAGTCGATGATAAATCATACAGCCGTTCATTCCAACTCAATAAAAAATATATAATCAGCCCCATTAAGTCGGGTCTGGTAGTGATCGATCAACGCAGAGCTCATCAACGCATTTTATACGAGAAGTTTTTGAGTAATATTACCGTACAGCAAGCTACGAGCCAGCAATTGCTGTTTCCTTTGCCACTGTACTACGCGCCTTTTGAAATTGAGTTGTTGCGCGAGTTGGAAAGTGCTTTAAAGCAAACCGGATTTATTTTTGAGTCTATAGATTCTGATAAAGTGGTAATTTCAGGACTTCCAGTGCACGTTGCCGAGAGCGAGGCCTCTATAGTATTAGAAGATTTGTTAAACGATTTACAGGGAGAATTACCCGAAGTAAGTTTCAGTCAAACCGATCGTATCGCTAAATCGCTAGCCTTGAGTTTGGCCGTAAAATCCGGTTCTTATTTGAATGACGAAGAACAAGAAAACATGGTTAATTCACTTTTCGCTTGCAAAGAGCCCAGTGTTTCCCCATTTTTAAAACCAACATTTATCACGATGCGCGTTGAAGACATCGACAAAAAATTCACTTTATGATGCAAATTACAGAAACAGTAAAACAACTGTTGATAATAAACGTTATATTTTTCTTAGGAGCACAATTCGTGCCTGCTATGGATGGTTATTTAGCCTTGTATTATTTCGAAAACCCCAGTTTTCAATATTGGCAACCTCTGACACATATGTTTATGCACGGCGGGTGGATGCATTTGTTTTTTAATATGTTTGCGCTGTATTCTTTTGGGTCAACCCTAGAACAGTTTTGGGGCAGTAAGAAGTTTTTGTTTTTTTATATTTCATGTGGTTTAGGAGCTGCTGTATTACATAGTGGTGTCAATTACTATTTAGTACACGATGGGGTGAATACTTTAGTGGCCAACGGTTTTCAGAAAGAAGAAATATTTGCGGTTTTAAACCAAGGTAGGGGGATGTATAGTCCAGCATGGGCACAGTTTCTGTCGCCAAGTGCTTTAGAGAATATGATCATGTCCTATAGTGTTCCAGCCGTAGGTGCCTCGGGGGCTATCTACGGATTATTGGTGGCTTTTGCCTTTATGTTTCCCAATGCCGAATTGGCTTTGATGTTTATTCCCGTACCGATTAAAGCCAAGTATTTTGTACCGGGTATTTTGGTTATGGATTTGTATATGGGCTTAAATGGAGGGTCTATTTTTGGTGGATCTACCGGAATTGCGCATTTTGCTCATATCGGTGGTGCTGTGGTCGGTTTCTTGATGATGTGGTACTGGAAGAAAAATCAGTTTGAACAAAATCGTTGGGATCATTAATTTTAAATTTGTAAGTAATACTATTATATCATGGCTCTTTTAGACGATTTTAAAATGCAATACAGAATTGGCGGTGTCGTTCAAAAGTTATTGTTTTGGAACATAGGCGTTTCTGTAGTTTTTTTTATTTTAAATGCTTTTGTTCCTTCGTTCCACCACTTGTTGTTGGGATGGATCGGCTTGTCGTCTAAGTCCAGTATTGCGTTAGCTAGGCCGTGGAGCTTTTTTACCTATGCGTTTCTACATGCCAATGTTTTTCACTTGATTTTTAATATGATCGTGTTGAACTTCGTAGGACGTTTGTTTATGACGTATTTTACCCAAAAACAATTTTTGGCTGTTTACTGTCTTGGTGCGGTTTTTGGAGGTATATTTTACGTATTATCGAGTTTTGTGTTTAGTACAGGTATTATATTGGTGGGGGCTTCTGCTGCAATTATGGCCGCATTAGTGGCCTTGGCTACCTATGCTCCGTATATGCCGGTACGTTTGTTGCTGATCGGCGAGGTGAAGATGTGGCATATTGCTTTGGCTTTATTGATCATGGATTTAATTCAAATACCCGTTAGTAATACCGGAGGGCATCTTGCGCATTTAGGCGGTGCATTTTTTGGATTTTTATTTATCAAAGCGTTGCAAAGTGGTACGGATATCAGTAAACCCTTTACTTTTGTAGTCGATAAAACAACTAATTTATTTAATCCCAAGCCGGCCAAACACCCTTTTAAAAAGGTACATGTGAATCCCAATAAAACACAACAGACTACACAGCCTTCACAAGGCGGTTTGATTGGTGTAGGAACAGCTGGGGCTGCTAAAGACCCAGAGCAACAGCGCATTGATCATATACTCGATAAAATTAGTAAATCGGGTTACGACAGTCTGAGCAAAGAAGAAAAGGATTTTTTATTTAAAATAGGCAAATAGTTTCCAATTAGGCGGGTCATCGAATTAGTTTTGGATTCCGTTGGCGTAGAAAAATAGGAAGACTATAAGAATCTTAATGTAAAAGTATTAGTTGTATATGAAAAAACTTTCGTGGTTTAATAAAGCAGTATTTTTTTTAAATATCGTGTTGGCAGTCATGACGCTGCTCGGATATTTCCTGCCTTTTTTAGCGCCAAAGTTGTTTCCTTTTTTATCGGTATTAACGCTGATTTTGCCGTTGCTGCTGATTGCTAATATCTTTTTCCTGTTGTATTGGGGAGTTCAATTAAAGCGGCAGGTTTTTTTATCCGTGGTTATCTTATTGTTGGGAACCACCTTTATAACCAAATTTTATAAATTTAGCGGTAGAGATGAGCTGGCTGAAGATCAGGATTTTGTGGTAATGACCTATAACGTACGTTTGTTTAACTTATTCAATTGGATCAAAGACAGTGATGTGCCGTTTAAGATCAAGGAGTTTATCGATCATGAAGATCCGGATATCTTATGTGTACAGGAGTATTCTAAAAACGCTAAATTAAAATTTCCACAATACAAATTTAAATACACCACTTCACACGGTCAAAACATTCAGACCGGTCAAGCTATCTTTTCCAAGTACAGAATTATTGATAAAGGCGAGATCCGTTTCCCAAATTCTAACAACAATGTGATTTACGTCGATATTGTCAAGGATAAAGATACGGTGAGGGTGTATAGTATGCACTTGCAATCGGTCAATATCAGTCCGGATATACACGAAAAAATCGACGAGAAAAAATCAAAATTAATTTTTAATCGATTAAGTCTTGCGTTTAGAGAGCAGCAATTGCAGTCGGAGCTCATACAGTCTCATATGGACGATTCTAGACATCCTAAGATTGTTTGTGGGGATATGAACAACAGTGCCTTTTCTTATGTGTATCGCAATATTAGAGGGGATTTAAAGGATGCTTTTGTTGAGGCTGGAGATGGATTCGGGAAAAGTTATCATTTTATGTATTATCCAGCGCGAATAGACTATATTTTTGTAGATCAACAAATCGAGGTAAAGTCTTTTACAACCCATGATGACTTTATCAATTCAGATCATTATCCGATTGTATCTCGCTTAAAGATCAACGACATAAAAGAAAATATAAATTGATAGCGGTGTAGTGTCGGTTTTAATTTGTTTTAAAATGGTTATTCATCAATTAAAAGTATAAAAAAAGGCTCTAAGTATTAGAGCCTTTTTTTATACCAGTGGTAAGGTTTGTTTTCTTAAATAGTCGACAGCATGTCTTCCTTCGTTGAAAAGGAGATCTAATATACTGAGATTGCTAATAAAACCATATTTGTCATCGAATACCTGTACATAGGGCTCGAATTTTGAATCGTCTTTTTTGCCATTGACTAAATGTCGTAGATCTATACTTTGAACAGGATCTTTTAAATACTCTTCTGTTTTGCTATAGGTTATTGGTAAAGCCAAACAATCGGTTAGGATTTCTAATATTTGAAAATTGAGATCCATCATAAATTGATGTTTCTTTTCAAATATCGGTCGAATGTCATCTTCAAAGTATTCAAAATACGGTGAGGTTCTATAAGAGGCTTCTAGTGATTTCAAATGTTGCTTCTGCCAATTAAACGAATTTTCGATTCGAACATCCTTAAATTTTTGATGTAAGTCTATCGCGTGTTTAACAGGGATGTTTAACATTTGCAATCCGTTGGCGCTGTAGATGTACATTCTGTTTCTATTGGTCTGTTTTTGAAAGTTATCATCTACTTCAAAAGTAACCGTATCGGCTTGTGCTATTGCTACGAACTGACTGATGGACGGAAAGTAGGTAGGGTGTAATAAAATATCCATTTACTAAAACTTCATTTACGAATTTCTTTTCGCTTTTCTCTTTTTATAAAAATCATATCCAATCCATCCAATTACAAGGATTACAAAGTATTTGAAATAGGATACCGGTTCGCCATTACCACCAACGGTAGTAAACATGCGTTCCCAACGGATTTTGTCTATGGCTTTGCTCCACGGTACATTTTGATCCAAACTCATCCACACGAATACGGGTTTTCCAACAATATGGTCTTCCGGTACAAATCCCCAATATCTACTGTCTAGGGAGTTGTGACGGTTGTCTCCCATCATATAATAATAGTCTTGTTTGAAGGTGTATTCCGTAACAGGCTGACCGTTTATTTTAATTTCTTCTCCGTTTGTCTCTAGCGTATTGTGTTCATAGGCAGTTATAACGCGTTTGTAAAACGGCAGTGTTTCCGCGTTTAATTTTACAACTTGACCTTTCTTCGGAATTGGTATAGGACCTAAGTTGTCTTGTGTCCAATTCTTAGTATGTGGAAAAATAGAGGTGGTTGCTGTTTTATCAATGATACGCGTGATGCTTTTTACATTGGATAAGGTTTTTAAACGTTCAACATTTTCGAAGGTCAGCGCGTAAAATAACATGGTATCTACTGCAGTATAGCCAAATGGTTCAGTCGTTTTTAAATCGCGTAAAATAAAATTCTGATCAATAGGTGTTCCATCAGTAACAACCGTGTAAGAATACTGTAATTTGGCACGATCGTTCAAAATCAATTCCTTTCCGTCGGTATATACAACACCATCTTTGATTTCTAGGCTTTCACCTGGTAAACCTACTGTTCTTTTAACGTAATTGGTCTTTTTGTCAAGGGGTTTGTAGACACCTTGGGTATGCTTGCCTGAAAAGTCATAAACGGTATCTGTAGGCCAGTTAAAAACTACGATATCGTTGTGTTGTACTTTTTGGAATCCCGGTAGTCTAAAATACGGTAGATGCGGTTCAATTAAATACGATTTTGATTTTATAAAAGGTATAGAATCGTGCACCATCGGCAAGGCTACGGTAGTCATCGGGGTTCGCGGACCATAATTGATTTTACTGACAAACAAGAAATCACCAACCAATAAGGTTTTCTCTAAGGAAGATGTCGGAATGGTAAAGGGTTGTATGATATACGTATGTATTAATGTTGCGACAACCACAGCAAATAAAATGGAGCTTACCGTTTCTCCCGAAGAAGTGGTCGGTTTTAAACTGCGGTTTGGAATATAGGTCACATCTACAGCATAATTGATATAGTATATGTATAGACCTAGTGTTACTACGCCAAGTATGGTATCTGCGGTTTTGTTTTTTCCAAAGCTTCTGAGGATTTCAACCCATACCACAGGAAACATAATTAAGTTTACGATAGGTATAAAAAGTAAGATCACCCACCATGTTGGTCGGTTGATGATTTTCATTAAAACGATGGCATTATAAACAGGGACTATCGCTTCCCAAGGTTTTCTACCTGCTTTTTGATATAGTTTCCAGGTTCCGGCAAAATGCACAACTTGGATGATTAAGAAAAATATAAACCATTGTATAAGTGTCATAGCTTAAGAATTAAGTTTTTAAAAAGGCTGTTATTTTTTCAAATTTAAAACATCTTTCATAGAAAAGATGCCTTTTTTATGAAAAATCCATTCTGCAGCTAATACGGCTCCTAAGGCAAATCCATTGCGATTATGAGCGGTATGTTTGATTTCGATGGTATCGATATCAGAACTATAGTCTACAGCATGTGTGCCGGGAACCTGATCTATGCGTTTCGCATAAATTGGAATCGAGTCTGTCGCGGTTTTTTCATCGAGAGACCATTGGCTGTAGTTAGAGTTTTTGATGATATCTTGAGCCAAGGTAATCGCTGTTCCACTGGGTGCATCTAGTTTTTGAGTATGATGAATTTCCTCCATAGATACTTGGTATGAACCTAACTGGCTCATAATCTGGGCCAGGTATTCATTAAGTTGAAAGAAGATATTCACGCCAATGCTAAAGTTGGACCCGTATAAAAAGGCACCATTTTTAAGTTCGCAATATTTGCAGATTTCGTCGTATTGTTCTAACCAACCGGTAGTACCAGAAATAACGGGGATATTGAGGTCTAAAGCCGCTTTAATATTGGTAACCGCCACATCGGGTATACTGAAGTCAATAGCAACATCGGCTTGGTCTAATTGATCAAAAGAGGTAGTGCTCGTTTTTTTAAGAACGATTTCGTGACCGCGGTCACGAGCGATTTTTTCGATGATTTGGCCCATTTTACCATATCCCAAAAGTGCTATTTTCATAAAGTTATCTTGTTAAAATTTATACTGTAAACTCAAACCATATTGGTATTGATAGTCTACTTCATTGAGTTGAAACGTAGGTTGAAACGTAAGTTCATCGCTGACGTTAAATTGCAATAAATGTGCATCGATATTGGCATCAATGATGGTAAGTATATAGATACCTGCTGTAATTACAGCAGATAAATCGCGATTTCGCTGATAGAAACGCTGTCCTGCTATGACTCTGTCGTTGTCCAGTCTGCCAAATTTAACATCGTCAGGATTGTTGGTGTGGTTAAGTCGCTTTTTATATTCATTTCTGTACTCCTTATACTTTTTATGGTTGTCGGAATAGAAATAAAGCGAAATTCCCATCCCGATATAAGGGATAGGAACTTTCCAGTATTTTTTATTGTAGAATTGACCCAATCCCGGAACTACCGCTGAATAAAAAGCAGCTCTAGCAGGAGATAATGGATCCATTGGCTTTTCAACAATCACGTCAGGAGTGCTAAATTGTAGCGTATCTGTACTGGATTGACTATAGGATTTTGCGCCACTTACTAAACAAAATCCAATTAAAATAAGGTAAGTTATTTGTTTCACTACTCTTCTAGGAGTTTTATTATTCTATGAAGATCTTCTTCAGAATGGAAGGGTATCGAAATTTTTCCCTTTCCATTGGCTGTCGCTTTGATGTCCACTTTAGCTCCAAAAAAAGAAGCAAAAGTATTTTGATAATTTTCGGGTAATTTATAAGTATTCGGTTTTGCCGGTTTATCATCTAAGCCCAATATTTTTTGCTGGTAACTCTTTACCAAAGCCTCCGTTTCGCGTACGGACAAATTTTCACTGATGATTTTGTGATAAATATCGGTTTGAGCGTCAAGATCATCGATGTTTATAATCGCTCTCCCGTGCCCCATAGTGATAAAGCCGTCGCGAATTCCCGTTTGAATAATCGGGTCTAATCTCAATAATCTCAAGTAATTAGCGATAGTAGATCGCTTTTTACCTACTCGATCACTCATTTGCTCTTGAGTCAATTGTATTTCATCAATCAAACGTTGGTAAGAAAGGGCAATTTCAATCGGATCTAAGTCGTGACGTTGGATGTTTTCAACCAAGGCCATCACTAGAGAATCGTTATCGTTTGCCAAGCGAATATAGGCTGGGACAGTAGTTAATCCGACCAACTTAGACGCGCGCAAACGGCGTTCACCTGAGATTAGTTGGTATTTGTTAAATTCTACCTTTCGAACCGTTATCGGTTGAATCACTCCGAGTTCTTTAATACTCGTAGCCAATTCTTTTAAAGAATCTTCATTGAAGTTGGTTCGCGGTTGAAATGGATTGATCTCAATAGCATCAATGTCCAATTCAATAATATTACCAACTACTTTGTCAGCATTGGTGTCTGCTGCAGATTTTATATCGTTTTCAGGATCTTTTAGCAAGGCGGATAATCCTCTTCCTAAAGCCTGTTTTTTTATTGCCTTTGCCATAATTATCGTATACGCAACTTATTTGTTCTTTTGAATAATTTCTTCTGCCAAGCTTAAATAATTGGTAGCTCCTTTGCTGGTCGCATCATAATTGATGATACTCTCGCCAAAACTAGGTGCTTCGCTGAGCTTCACATTACGCTGTATGATGGTTTTAAAAACCATATTGTTGAAGTGTTTTTGAACTTCTTCGACAACTTGATTGGACAGTCGCAAGCGAGAATCGTACATCGTCAGTAAAAGGCCCTCAATATCTAAATCGGGATTGTGTATTTTTTGAACACTTTTGATGGTGTTTAATAATTTTCCTAGTCCCTCTAAAGCGAAGTATTCACATTGAATCGGAATCACAACAGAGTCTGCAGCTGTTAAAGCATTTAAGGTTAACAGTCCCAAAGAAGGGGCGCAATCAATAATTATATAGTCGTATTGGTCTTTGATACTTGCCAAAGACTGCTTAAGCATATATTCTCTTTTTTCTTTGTCAACCAATTCAATCTCAATAGCAACCAAATCGATATGAGCTGGAATTAGAGATACGTTAGGAGCAGAACAAGAAATGATGGCTTCCTCTGGGGTATTGCTGTGTTCTAATAATTGATAAGTCCCGATTTCAATGGTTTCGACATCTACTCCTAGTCCAGAAGTAGCGTTGGCTTGTGGATCGGCATCAATTAAAAGCACTCTTTTCTCCAAAGCACCTAAAGACGCTGCGAGATTAACAGAAGTTGTGGTTTTTCCAACGCCTCCTTTTTGGTTGGCAATTGCAATAATTTTACCCATTTTGTATCTAAAATATTTTGAGTCGTAAAAATACAATTTTTTATGGGTTTAGAAAATCTAATTTATCAACAATTTGCAAAAGTATCTATTGCTCAGTGTTTTATATAAAAAAAGAAGTCAAACTAAAAAAATTAAGATTGACTTCTTTATAAATTTATAAATGAGACTTATTTCTTGTTTCGCACATGGGCTTCGAGCATGTCCCACATTTCCGAAGGTATTTGTTCGAGCATATTGAATTCGCCAGCGCCTTGTAGCCATTCTCCTCCATCTATGGTAACTACTTCACCGTTGACAAAGGATGAAAAATCAGAAACCAAATAGGCTGCTAGATTTGCTAATTCCTGATGAACACCGACACGGCGTAGTGGTATTTTCTTCGTTAAATCAAATTTTTCTTGTAAATCTCCAGGCAGTAAACGATCCCAAGCACCTTTTGTAGGGAATGGACCGGGAGCAATGGCATTAGATCGGATACCGTATTTTGCCCATTCAACGGCCAAACTACGGGTCATCGCCAATACTCCAGCTTTAGCTGTGGCAGAGGGAACTACATAACCCGATCCCGTCCAGGCATAAGTGGTGGTGATATTCAAAATAACTTTGTTGCGTTCCTTCTGATCGATCCAGTGTTTTCCAAAGGCCAAAGTACAGTTCTTAGAACCCTTGAGTACAATGTCGATAATGGTGTCAAAAGCATTGGAAGACAAACGCTCCGTGGGTGAAATAAAATTCCCCGCAGCATTGTTTAACAGCACATCTACTTTTTCGAATTTTTCAAGTACCTCTTTTAACATGTTCTCCACTTGATCGTAATGACGTACGTCACAGGCAATAGGTAAACATGTTCCTCCCGTTAAGGCTTCCAATTCAGCAGCGGTTGTTTTTAATTTCTCAATATCTCTAGAGGTAATAGCTACTTTTGCTCCCAATTCTAAAAAATAAGTAGACATGGCTTTTCCCAAGCCACTTCCTCCACCAGTTACAACAATTACCTTGTCGTCAAGGGCTCCATCACGAAGCATTTTAGCAGTAAAATCCATAACTTAAAATTTATACGTTACGTAAATATAGCAAAAAAGATATATGCATGCATATATCTTTTGAAATTTGTATCGGATTCGAATTTATAGTCGGATGATATTGAATTGATGTTCAAGAGGTTTTAGTTCTTCAAATAAACGGTCGATCAATTGTTCGCCGTATTCCTTATAGAATTCAGAAAAATTGACTACCCGTTCTTGTAAGCTGTTGTTTGGGAACAAACTCAAATGAATATGACTAATCCGTTCAAGCGCTTCACGGTTGAGCTTTTTCTCTGCTTTGTATAGGCGTTGTTCTAAATGGTCTAAACCGTTCAATTGTTTTTTTGCCTGTGCTTTAACGGCTCCGATAAAGGAGGCGTCGGTTTTCAGGGCTATCTTTTCTAGGTCTTCAAATTGGGCTATCAGAAATTGCCGCTGCTGTTCAAAGTCAAAGGTGTTATTTGACAAGGCTTTACTCTTTATGCGAATTAAATCGTCGTGTTTTAAAAACAGTTCTTGCCAGCTCAGTTTGAGGCGTTCGATCTTTTTGTTTTGTTTCTCACTAACCAATAATACAGCATTGCGCAACAACAACATCGGAAATGCGATTTGATGGTGTTCAAACACTTTCTTCAATTCCAACCAATACGCTAATTCGCTACCACCGCCAATATAACAGAGGTTGGGTAAAATGATTTCTTGATATAGGGGACGAAGAATGACGTTGGGACTAAATCGTTCTGGAAACGCTCGAAGTTCTTCCAAAATAGCTTCGCGTGAAAAGACGAGGTTAGTATGGTTAATTTTATACTGGTCTTGTTCAAATAAGATGCGTTCTCTCAATCCATCTTTGATGTAGAAGAGATTTATTTCTCGGGGATTTACTTGTATAAAATAATCGTTTAATAAGTCAAAACTCTGTTGAGTTTTTGCGAAAGAACTTTGTTCACACAGCTCTTTTCGAACATAGGGTGCAAATATCGTTTTCAGTTCTTTGTCATCGCCGTCCAAAATAATAAGTCCGTGTTGACCAAAAAGGGCATTGGCCAAATAACGCGTGGCATCGGCTAGATTGTCGTGCTCTAGGTAAGCCTTTTTAAACCATTCTCTGATTTGGTTGGCATGAATACCAGCACCTAAATGAGAGGAGAACACGGTGAAAACTTTGTCCAGATCCTCAGTGGATAATCTGCCTACGGGGCCAGAAGCCGCTCTGTTCCATTGGATTTTTTTATCTTCAAATTGAAAGTGATTGATCTCGTCAAAATCGTGATCCTCGGTGGCCATCCAATACACCGGTACAAAATTTTGTTTGGGATATTGTTTCTTTAATTGTTGGGTCAAATTGATCGTCGAGATGATTTTATAAAGAAAGTATAAAGGTCCCGTAAACAAATTTAATTGATGGCCAGTGGTTATCGTAAAAGTCTGCTCAGAAAGTAGACTGTCTATGTTTTGTTGGGTTTCTTGAGTCGTTTGAAACTTTTGATATTGTAACTGTAATGCTTGATGCAAAACCTCACGATGGGCTTTTGGAAATTGTTGCTGTTTTTCGTGAAATTGATCTCCGAAATTCTCTAAGGTAGGAAATCGATGATAGAGTTCTTTTATTTTGGGCTCTTGGTTGAGATAGTCTATAATTAACTCGGAGAAATAACCGGAATTTTGATAAGTAATACAGTCCAAAGGCATAGTTTGTTTTTTTGCTAATTTAAAGAAAAAAAGAACCTTAAAGAAAATAAATCGATGTTGGGTTTGAACCATATCGATTTAACATTTTCAATGCATAGTACGATTCTCCCCAGTCTGTTTAATTGGAGACTTTTAAGTATTTCTAAGGTAGATGGCAACTTTGTGTTTTTTAATAAGCTCTTACTTCCTCAGTTCCGCAGATCATCCTGCCTTAGGATTTAAAAATCATCGCATTATTTGTACCCAACCTTGCAATTTTCCATTTAATGTTTCGAGGCTATACCAATACGTTCCGTCTGGTAATTCTTTTCCACTGCTTGATTGTCCATACCATTGATTGATATAGTTTCCTGAGAACTGATATACTTCTTGTCCCCATCTATTGAAAATCACTACATCGGTGACACCGAATGGCGTCAAATCCCAAGAGTCGTTTTTGCCATCTCCATTTGGTGATATCCCCTTAGGTATTTTACAATCGTTGTTATAGACGGTAAAGCTGGTTTCAAATATGCATTCATCTACGTCCGGTTTTTCTTTGTCAACGAGGTCTTTTTCGGATTTTGAGCTGGCGTAAATATAGATCAGGCGTTTGCCAAAAATCAAACTACTTTCAGGAGACTTCGGATCGATTTGTGTTCCGTCTCCTCGCGGTCCATGCGGTTGTGTATAATAAGCATAGGCTTCGGGTAACAACGGTAGTTGATAGGGATCACATTCTTTATTATACTGATCTGGACTCGTTATTCGTCTATTGGATTCTAGCGCTATATGGGAAATGACATAACAGCCCTTTCCATTTTCTAAGCGAACATAGACGGTTTCTTCGGTACCATAGGCTACCAGATAAGATTTATAGTTTTCCAGTGCATTGTTCGCGTTTTTGGCATCTTCCACTTCTCGGTAATAAGTGATTTTGTATTTACCCGATTGTTCCCCTTTTAGTAAAGAAGTTAACGCTCTAGTTAAATTAAAACGCAATCCGTCAGTATGCTCTTCACCGCAAATCTCGGATATACGGGTCTCGCTAGAGCTTAGTGTTGTACGACTTGGAATTAAATTTAAGGCCACCACAATTGGACATTTTTGATTTAAGGTGATTCTGACGTAAACCGTAGTTTTCTTAGAAGGGAATTCTTTGGTATTGCTAATAACAGCAGCGGTGTTGTTTTGAGCATCTGTCAGGTTTTTGTAATATTTAAATTCGATACCGCTTGGATCGGATACAAGGATAGATTCGTAACTGTTTAAATCGAAAGTTTCCATTCCATCTAAATCATCGTCACAAATTTCATAGTCAAATTGTGTATCGGTTACCCGTGGATTGCTGTCAACCATTAAGTTTAAAGTTGCAGTTAGCGCACATTTTCCCTGTATACTTACTCGAGTATAAACGGTTCTGCTTGCTGCTGTATACGACGTAGGAGTAGGGATAAAGTTGGCATTGTCTTGTTCTGCATCAACTAAATCTTCATAATATTTAAAAACGAGATTCTTTTGATTATTTGCGATAAATTTTTCTTGACTGGTCAAGTCGAAGACAGCCTTTTCGGTGTATTCTCTCTCGCAGAGTTCGTAATCAATTTCGGTTTCTAGTAGAGTTGGCGGATAAATCAGTTTGAGATCGGCTTCGACGATTTTCGCACATTTATCATTGATCGCCACACGTATATACACGGTTTTTAATCCAGAAATATATTTTTGAGGTTGAGCGATTGTTTTGCTATTGTTGTCTTCAGCGTCGGCTAAGTTTTCATAATATTTGAATTGCAAATCGGTTTGCCCGTTTGCTATAGTTGATTGTAAGCGGGTTAAGTCAAAGGATGCGCTACCCGATCTATCGTAATCACACATTTCGTAGTTGATTTTTTTCTGCTGGATAACAGGGGATTTGTCAACAATAAGATCAATTTTCATAACCTTTTTTAAAATACCGTTGGGACGTTTGACCCGGGCGTAAATAGAATTGGGGTTGCTAGCTGTATATGCGGTGTGATTTGAAGTTAAGGTATTGGTCGCCGTTGCATTGTTAGCATCGTTTTCCGAAGCGAAAAAGTCAACAACATAGGTGGGATCACTAGTTTTGATTTCATCAGCGATTTCAGTCAGATCAAAGTTTTCCTTACCATCGTTATCAAAGTCACATTTACGGTAGGCTTTGTCCAATAGAATACAGTTAAGAATCGCATCTCCTTCAAAGGATAGGGTAAATCCGGAATCTTTGGTTGACCATCTGTTAACGGCAATTAAGATAGCATCACCGGGTTGCACATCATAGTATCGAACCATACCCGGTATCAGTCCACTGATATTTGCACTGGGTAATTCGCAGGTTTCTATCGGTTCGTGTAGTGATAGACCGACGGTATATACACCGGTTTGTAGCGGACTGTTTTGTGAGCCTCGATCGGCAGGACCTAAATTATTGATGTTGGGGTTTAACCAAGTAGCAAAATCATAATCCACGTCGTTGGTGGGTGTAATCGTAAAGGCAAAGGTTGTTCCTGACATAATCTCTACATAATAGAGTACTAAAGTATTCGTCAAAGGAATGGTACTGCAGTGGGTGATGAGGTTGTTGTATTTGGTGCCAGTTGGAGTGGGATTGACAATATTCTGATTGGAACAAACGCCAATAATATCACTAGGGCTAACAGCCTGACTATAGGAGGTAATGGCGTATAGTAGTATAATTGTAAAAAGCAGTATATTTTTCATATATCTATAATATCTTTATATAAAGTTATATGACATCGCTTTATCATCATTGGCGTTTATCGCATAAACGCGTTGTTATCGTGGCGATTTCATAATTACTTTTTTAATTTCTGTGTAATGTCCACATGTTTTAAATCATTTTGAATGACTTTCATTTTTTTATAATTGTAAGCTATTCAAATATATATATAAAATTAACAATATATTAAGTATCGCCTTAATTTTAATGAATTTTGTTGATTCAGCGCTATTTTAGTGCGGTTTCTGTAATTAAGAGCATGGTTAAACTAAAGATTAATTGCTTACTTTTGTACTTTATTTCAACGTCTTGGAAACAACAGTTACTTTAATTACACCGCCTTTTACTCAGTTAAATACTCCTTATCCCGCTACGGCTTATATCAAAGGTTTCTTTAATACGAAATCCATTGCTTGTTTTCAATCCGATTTGGGGATTGAAGTCATTTTAGAGCTGTTTTCTAAACGCGGTCTGGTGGCCTTATTTGATTACATTGCATTGAATAAGCGGAATTTTTCTGAAAATACCCTACGCATAGTAGCTTTGCAACACGAGTATAAGGCGACAATTGACCCGGTTATTGCTTTTTTACAAGGTAAAAACCCGACTTTAGCTCATGCAATTACACAGGATGTTTTTTTGCCGCAGGCTTCTAGATTTAGTCAGTTGGAAGAATTGGAGTGGGCTTTTGGAGCTATGGGTATCCAAGACAAGGCCAAACATTTAGCTACCTTATATTTAGAAGATCTATCGGATTTAATTGTCGAAACGGTCGATGCTAATTTTGGTTTCAGCCGCTATGCAGAGCGACTAGGGCGGTCAGCTAATAGTTTTGACGAGTTGTATGAGGCATTAAATGCTCCACCTACTTATATTGATGAGATCAGTTTAAAATTGTTAGAGAAGACCATTCTTACTTCTCAGCCTTCCATAGTGGGGTTTTCAGTTCCTTTTCCGGGTAATCTTTACAGTTCTTTTCGATGCGCACAATGGATTAAGAAAAACCATCCACAGATTAAAATTACGATGGGAGGCGGTTTTCCTAATACGGAATTGCGATCGTTGACCGATGTTCGCGTTTTTGAATTTTTCGATTTTATAACTCTGGATGATGGAGAAGCGCCGTTGGAGAATCTCGTTTTATATGTGGAGGGGAAGATTTTGCAAGAAGAATTAAAACGCACTTTATTGCTAAAAGAGGACAAGGTTGTATATATTAATAATCCTTTAAAGAGAGATTATAAGCAGGCTGAAGTTGGTACCCCTGATTACTCGGGTTTGCTGCTTTCGGAATATATATCCGTGATAGAAATCGTCAATCCGATGCATCGAATGTGGAGTGATGGTCGTTGGAATAAATTGACGATGGCACACGGTTGTTACTGGGGTAAATGTACCTTTTGCGATATATCCTTAGACTATATAAAAGTATATGAACCCGTAGCGGCAAAGCAGATCGTAGATCGCATGGAGACCCTGATTGAGCAAACGGGGGAGACCGGTTTTCATTTTGTTGATGAAGCCGCACCGCCTGCTTTAATGCGCGAAGTTGCTTTGGAAATTATTCGAAGAAAAATAACCGTTTCCTGGTGGACAAACATTCGATTTGAAAAGAGTTTTACCCAAGATTTGTGTTTGCTTTTTAAAGCTTCAGGCTGTATTGCGGTTTCAGGCGGATTAGAAGTTGCGTCAGATCGTTTATTAAAATTAATTGATAAAGGTGTGACCGTAGAGCAGGTTGCAAGGGTCAATAAGAATTTTACCGAAGCGGGTATCTTGGTACACGCATATTTGATGTATGGATTTCCAACACAGACGGCACAAGAAACCATCGATAGCTTGGAAATGGTTCGACAGATGTTTGAATTAGGAGTGATGCAATCTGGGTTCTGGCATCAGTTTGCGATGACGGCTCACAGTCCTGTCGGAATGAATCCCGAATTGTTTGATGTGATCAAAATCAATACAGAATTGGGCAGTTTTGCCAATAACGATCTGGTTCATAAAGAAAAGTCAGGTGCACAACACGATAAGTTTTCCTATGGCTTAAAGAAATCCTTGTTTAACTTTATGCACGGAGTTTGTTTTGATTGGACTTTGCAAGAGTGGTTTGATTTTAAAGTGCCTAGAACATCGATAACACCCGATTATATCGCTGGGGTTTTAGAACAAGATGTGTTGCCTATTTACAAACCGAACAATAAGGTTTTCTGGTTGGGAACTTCACCTCAATTGGAGTTTTATACCAAGACCAAAAAGGGAAGAACCTTTGAAAAAGCAAGCATGCTTTTTTATACTAAAAAACACACTTTAGCTATAGATACCGACAAATTGATAGGAGAGTGGTTTGTTGAATTGGTTTTAAAACTAAACGAAAAAGCCTCAAAAACCCTAACTTATCAAGAGATGAAAGTGGATTTTGAAGCTTATTGTCACGAGGATTTTGAACCTTTTTGGTATTCAAAAACCGCTCGAGATTTACGCTCCAACGGCTTGTTGATTTTGTAATGAATTACCCATTTATAGAATGGTATTCAAAAAGTCTGTTATTGTCGGAATTAATTCGGGATGTAAAGGCAACTTAGGATTATTGTAGGACCTGAGGTTGTCTTCGTCTTTTTCAATATTTTTAAAAATATGGTTCATTCCTTCTAGCAGCACGAGTTTGCTTTTGGGATGTGCCCGATGTAATAATTTTGCCTCATTTGCTTCTATTTGTATGTCTTTGGTGCCGTTGATGATTAATATTGGCAGGTTTAATTTAGCGATTTCCAAGGTAGGGTCGTATTTCATCCACGACATGATGTAAGGTTGGTTTATCGGTAAAAATAAATTTTGTAGCATCGGAATCACGTCAGTTACTATTTGCCCCTTTCTCAATTGGGCAAAAATCTCATCCATCTTTACACTTAAAAAAGGCGCCTTCTCCGTTACTTGTTTGGTAAGAATCTTGTCAATACTCTGTCCTGGGCCTGCTAGAGAGATGAAGGCTTTTGCAGAAGTTTTTTGAGCTGCCAGTGTGCCTACTAGAGCGCCTTCGCTATGTCCTGCTATAATAATGTTCACAAACTGCTCGCGTAAATTGTTTGTAATTAGGACAACATCATCTACGGAATTTTCGAAGGTAATGCCTTCGGGCAGGTGTTTGTTTTTGATCTGAGCGATCACGCGTTTGTCGAAAGTGAAAACGTTGTATCCGTTAGAGGCCAATCCTTCTGCTAGAAATTTTAGGGAATTATTCATCGACATCGGCGGTTGATTGCCATTTCTGTCGGTAGGGCCTGATCCTGCAATGATTACTATAACGGTTTTGCTGTTGGGAGCTCCGATATATAAATCACCTTGAATCTCCGGGTCTATTTGAAGCACTTTTTTTTCAAATGATTGTGCTAATAACGACGTTGAAAATAGAATTAGAAAAGAGAGTAGTATTGTTTTCATTTTTAATAGAGATAAACCAAGAATTTACTGAGTATTTCAGCGATTAAGACAGTAACTACCAAAAGGATAATATGAACGGTTTTTTTTAGATTAGTAGCCGTTTTAAAACCTTTAAAAAGCAGGTATGCAAAGAGTATAAGCGCAAGTATACTGACGAGGGCAAAGCTTCCGATTAGTAGTAAAGTAGTTGGCGCAGCTAAACTTTGAAGTAATAAATCGGGCTCCTCAATATTGGAAAGTAAATCATCCGTAATAGCAGTTATTGCATGGTTGATATTGAATAGGGGAAGCAGATAAAAGGGAATTCTACATATAAAAGCGGTATTTAAAATATCGATAAATCGCGTTTTTGAATTGATGAATTTGCCGAGTGCAAACAGTACAACAGCTAACAGTACGGTATTGATAATATTGTCCAAAAACGGCTGTATGGGAAGTACTTTCGTTACCAAATGCATATCCAAAACACCGTCGAAGCGTGCATTGGTATTAATAGCGATAAGGGATCCGATTAATAAGGATACCAATCCGATGCTAAGCAGCTTTTTATCTGCTACTTTTTCAAAAATCTGGGTGAGCCAAATCATATGTTGAGAGTTTTTAAGTGGTTTATATGCGTGATGATATCGTCGAGTTTATTGCGCACGGTTGGATAACTGATATTCATATTGGCAGCCATCTCTTTTAGGCTTCCACTGTACAGAAAGAACTGTAAAATAAAATCTTGTTCCTCTTGGGAAAGTTGAAGTAAAAGGGGAAGCTCAAATTTTCCACTGACCTTGGTTTCACAGTGATCACAGGTCAATTCAGACACCTTTAGTGCTTCTTGACAACTGGGGCAACTTATGGGTAGTTTGTTTTTCATATACTGATGATGTATAATCAAAGTTAAAGTATTTTTTAATAATATTTAATATTTTTTTAATAAAATTGATTTTAACCTTGCTTAAATAAAAACACAAGGTATAAAAAAAGCTCCTCAAAAGGAGCTTTTTTAAAATTGTTATTGTTTTTTTAGAAGTAATATTGACCAAAATCAACCAGAGTTGGATATAAGCTCTCTATGGTGATTGGGATGCTGATCGGTAGCGGGTTGTGTTGCTCTGCTTTATCAATCATCTTGATCGTAGACTCATATAATAAGGTCTCATTTTCGTCACTGTACACTTTCGTAGTGTATTTAGTTCCTTTTTTAGTGACTAAAATATGATTGGATGTTTCGTAATTGTAATCTTGAACTTTTAGTGCAATAGTTCCAGAAATCAATTTCCCATCGCTAAGTTGCGCTTTATTCTGAACTTTTCCTTTTTCATTATAATAAACGATTTCCCCATCGATGTTATCATCTCTCATTTTAAAATCGTATCGCAATACGCCGTTAGCTGTGAAGTTTTGGACGTGGTACAGCAGTTCTTCTTCGTTTAATAAAGTTCTGGTCATCCTAACTTGACCTTCCGAAATGGTTTTGCTTTCCACTAAAACGCCTTCTCTATATGTTGAGGTTTCACTGGAATCGGACCCTAAATTAGCAATTAAGACACCGTCATAATAGACTCCTTCTTTATAAGTTAGACGGGATACCTCTTGTCCCTCACTGTCGAAATAAATGGCCTCTCCATGATAGTAGCCATTTTCCATCGGAATTCTCGCTACAACGACATTGTTTTCGTATAGCTCCGTAAATATTTGCTCGCCTAAATGATAGAAGTCTCTAGTAGTAATATCATCAAGATATACCGAATAGGTCACTTCTTCACCCTCTTTTAGTCCATTTTCATAATTAGTGATGACTTTTGAGGAATAATCATCTCGAATAATCGTTTTTCCTTGAAATGGCTTGCCGTCTTTGTATACGGTTTTAGAAACTAAAACACCTTTTTCATAAAAAAGACCCTCTTTGTAATAGTCAATTTCTGATTCCAGATAGGTTTTTGAATGCTCAGCAAAGATAGTATCAGCTTTATAAAATGTTTTCTTATACAGTAAGTTAGCATTTTTGTATTTCGATATACTTTGTATTTCGTTGGTGGAATCAAAAAAGGTATAAAGCGTTCCGTCCAATTTGACATGATCAAATTTACCGAGCAGTTTTCCTTTATCATCGTAAAAAGTACTGTGTATTACTTCGTAATTCGCATATCGACTTTCACTTAAAATCTGACCGTTTGAATGATACTTGATATCCGAAATTTTGTATTCGTTTTCATCGTAATTTACCTCTTGAACCTTCGCTGCTTTGCCTTTGTAGTTTTCATAGGTTATGGAGCTGATTAGTTTTGCGTTTTTATAGGTGTTCGATTCGTTTATTAAATCCTTGTCATCGATGCTAATTAAAACGCCGTCAGTTGGAGTGGAATAGTAGTTGTAGTTTTCCTTACTATCAAAAGTTGCCTGACCTATCTGCTTGCCTTTTTTGTCGAAATAAGTCGCTTTGAATGAAGCATATTTTTTAAAGGGTGCACCGTTGCTGTAAAAAAGGGTTTCTGAAACCAAATTGCCATTGCTGTAAACGCGATGGGTGTTTTCCAGTTTTTCAACCCCGTCTTGAGGAGAACCCGATTCGTTATAAATCAGTTCGGATTCTTTTTGACCGTTTTTATCAAAGTACGTAACTTTAGTAGGATAGTAATCGTTGTATTCCGTCAATTGTTTTAAAGTACCGTCGCTGGAATACTCGTATAACTCGGATAAACTGCTGTCTTTGTAAACGTATTTGAATTCCACCAAATCCTCTTTACCAATCTCGCTGTTATATAAGATTTGAGTACCGTCGTTGATAGTGGTATAACTGTCTGCTTCCGTTTGTTCTTGATATACGGCAATTACTTCTCCATTTCGGCTGTATTGAGTAAAAGAATTGACTTGGTCTTTTAAAACTTGTACTTCTTTAATTTCGCCAGTTCTATAATATTGGGTCTTTTTAACTAAAGAACCGTCTTTGTGTTCGGAACTCGATTTTAATTGTAGGGGACTGTAATAGAAATCTATGTGGTTTCCATTGTATATTTCGTAACCGGAATAAGTACAAGTAGCTATCAATTGCCCTTTGCCATCAAATGTTTCTTCCTTGATAGGCAAGTTATTTTCGAAATAGACAACTTGTCTGTAATTGTTTGGTGTTTTGGCAAAAAGTTCCGCTTTGAGCAGCATACCGTCTTGGGCTTCCATAGCAGTATATACATCTTGAAATTCGTATACAACTGTACCGCTATAGAGTTCATTTTCATTAAAGATCGCTTGATAAGTTGTGCCGTCATTTAAAGTGCTGACAACAGCGCCGTTGATAACACCATCTTTGTATTCAAAGGTGTTAAGTAAACGACCTTGTTGATCAAAAACACGGAGATTACCTTGATAAATCGACGGACTTTCATCCGTTGCAGTTATTCCTTTGGAATAAAGAACGTGAGATTTGGTGTATTTACTGACTTCAAAAGTTTTATCTTTTAGAGGGCGAATGGTCTTGTAGTAAATCGCATCGTTTTTTCCTACAACTTGATCGCTGTAATTGGTCCAGATAGTATCGTTTTGTGCATGTACTGTAGCTCCAGTAAGGAGTAATAGAGAAATATAAAGATTTTTTTTCATTGGAAAAAAATTAAAAAAAATCTTCAGTTATCAGCTGAAGATTTTTAGAATTAATCAAATTTATTTTTGATGTAGTATTTACTGTCTAGGTCGTCAAGATCATCATCTTGCACTTTGGGTTTTGGCTTTTTGGCCGCAACCTTTTTTTTCCACAATTCATATTCATGGGGTGGAAATTTTTTTTTCATGATTTCGGTGACTTCTCGTTCACCGATTCCAAACTCATTTTTAATTGCTTCGAAGGGTTTTCTTTCTTCCTTTGCCATAGCAATTATCCGTTCCATTGATTCGCGATCAAACTCCAAGTTCTTATCTTTTTTCATTAGATGAAAAGTTAATCCAGTTTTAATGTTAATATTCTCATGTCAATATTAATAAAAAAAAATAGATAAGCAAAAAATAAATTTAGAATTTAATAAATAAATTTATTTTTAATAAAAACAAATATTAATGCGTGCTTTTAAGTGGTTTTATTGCTTTAATCCTTTGTTTTTTTAAATATTAACTGACTATTCATAAGTACGATAGCCGATAATATCAGTAAAATCCCAATCCATTGGATGGCGATAACCGGTTCATTGAGAAGTAAATAGGCTACTGTAACTGAAACCGGTAGCTCTATGGATGAAATGATACTTCCGAGCCCAACGCCAGCATGTGGAAATCCCATGTTTAAAAAGATTGGAGGGATGATGGTACCAAATAAAGCTAATAGCAAACCCCAATTTAGTAATATCGTAAAATCGAAATCGCGAATACCCGAAGTATTGTCAGTCATAGAAGCTAAGAAGCTGCGCATAAACTCAAAATTATTAGGTCCGACCTGAGTAATAAAGGTAAAAATGCTGACAATTATTGTTGCTCCAATCAGCATAAAAAAACTTCTTTTTGGTGCGGCTAAGTGATTGGCAACAAAATTTGTTGTAAACATCGTCATTGAAAAAGAACAGGCCGCTAGGAATCCAAGGAATACCCCGCGATAGTCCAATTCAATTTTATCACCCAGTATATTTGTTGCTAATACCGTTCCAAATAGTATTATAGCTACGGCAATTAGTTTGATTTTCGACGGAAAAGTTTTGGTCATTATACTTTCAATAACCACTCCAATCCATACCGATTGCATTAATAGTACAACAGCAATAGACGCGTCAATATAACTTACAGCCATATAATATAAAACGGAAGTGAACCCCATTGAAGTTCCCGCTAAAATAAGTTGACGAATATCTTTGGCACTGGCAACACTTTCTCCAAGTTGTTTTTTGCGAAATAGGTTGATGAAAAACATACCGACCAACCCCAATATCACTTGCGAAAAAGTTACTTCTGCTGTGGTAAAACCAGCTCTGTAGGCCAATTTGACAAAGGATGCCAACATACCAAAACTCGATGCACCACATGCTATTAATAATACTCCTTTTGTAATGTTCTTTTCTTTCATACCCAAATAATGTTTAGATGTAAGCTCCCTTATTGCCATCTTTTCTTGATGGATATCCGTTTGTCAGAAAATTGGTATAAGCGAGATTTTTTTTGCTTTTTTTACAGCCTGTAAAGGTACCGTTTTTATGTTTCGCTAGTTCTTATAGAAAAGCCAATATTTAACCATTTATATTTCGCTCGGTGCACCGAACGAATCCCGATTTTGGAATCCCGACTTAAAAAAAAAATCCGATAAACCTTTGAGTTTATCGGACTTTTAATAAATATTTAAAAGGTATTACATTTGACTGAAGTTTCTTTTTACAAATGCAGTCAGTTCTTCTCCTTTGAGAAGTCCTTGAGATAATTTTGCTAAATCCAAGGCTTGCTTGATATGGCTATCGCGTTTTGCAGTATCCGTATTGTTTAATAAAGAGCTAGCAAATTCAGAATTGGTATTAACGATTAAGTTATACATTTCTGGGAAATTACCCATTCCAAACATTCCTCCGCCTCCAGAAGCACTCATTTCTTTCATACGGCGCATAAATTCTGGTTGTGTTATCACAAAGGGTTCATCGGTACTGTCTAAAGCTTCCATTTGTACGGTATACTTTTCTTTTGGAACCACAGTCTCCAAAACTTCTTTTAAGCTTGTAGTCTGCTCTTCACTTAATTTAGAAATCGGATTGTCGTCTTTCTTGATTAGGTTATTAACGTGATCGGCATCAACACGGGCAAAAGTCAGTTTTTCATTTTCTGATTCCAACTTTTGGATTAAGTGAGAAACGATCGGAGAATCCATTAAAATCACTTCATATCCCTTGTCTTTCGCCGCAGCGATATAACTGTGTTGTGCATCTTTATTAGACGCGTAAAGAACGACTAGGTTACCGTTTTTATCGGTTTGCTGATCTTTAGTAGCTTCTTTCAACTCTTCTAAAGTAAAGTATTTACCGTCAACAGTAGGATACAACACAAATGCACCTGCTTTTTCAAAGAATTTTGGTTCTGACAACATACCGTATTCCAAAACGATTTTTATATCGTTCCATTTCGCTTCGAAATCAGCTCTGTTTTCCGTGAACAAAGACTTGAGTTTGTCGGCTACTTTTCGGGTAATATAGTTCGCGATTTTCTTCACGTTACCATCGGATTGTAAATACGATCTCGATACGTTCAATGGAATATCTGGTGAATCAATAACTCCTTTTAACATCGTTAAAAATTCAGGTACGATCCCTTCGACGTTATCCGTTACAAAAACTTGATTTTGATACAATTGAATCTTGTCTTTCTGCATCTGAAGATCAGCGCTTAACTTAGGGAAATATAAAATACCCGTTAAATTAAATGGATAGTCAACATTCAAGTGAATATTAAATAAAGGTTCTTCAAATTGCATTGGATACAATTCGTGATAGAAGTTTTTATAATCTTCGTCTGTTAGTTCCGAAGGTTGTTTGGTCCATGCTGGCTTTGGATTATTGATGATGTTGTCTACTTCAACTTGATCATCTCCTTCTCCTTCAGTATGCGTACCAAATTTGATGGCGACTGGCATGAATTTATTGTACTTCACCAATAATTCATTGATTTTACTTTCTTCCAAGAATTCTAGAGAATCCTCAGCAATATGCAAGATGATTTCAGTACCTCTGTCTTGTTTGTCTGACGCTTCTAAAGTGTATTCAGGGCTACCATCACAAGTCCAATGTGCTGCAGGTTCATCTTTGTACGATTTAGTGATAATTTCAACTTTGCTAGCTACCATAAAGGCAGAGTAGAAGCCCAGTCCAAAATGACCGATAATTCCAGAATCTTTTGCCGAATCCTTATATTTCTCTAAAAATTCTTCTGCTCCTGAAAAAGCAACCTGATTGATGTATTTTTCAACCTCTTCACGGGTCATTCCCAGACCTTGGTCAATAATATGAAGTTTTTTTCCCTCCTTGTCAATTTTTACTTCAATAACAGGCGATCCGTATTCTACAGCAGTTTCTCCAATAGTAGTCAGGTGCTTGAGCTTTAAAGTAGCATCAGTAGCATTGGAAATAAGTTCTCTTAAGAATATCTCATGATCGCTATATAAAAACTTTTTAATTAGTGGGAAAATGTTTTCAACGGTCACATTAATTTTTCCTGATGTCATAATTATTTGTATTTTTATAATTAAATTTACTTTTATAACCGAAATATTACAAATTGAGTACCAAATTGTAATTAGCGCCATATTGGCAGTAAAGAAAAAAAACAAAAAAAAGAGTCCTAAAAAAATTGGGCATGTTTATTGTTAACGTAATTTTGTAAAAATAAATTGATCTATGAAATCGCCATTGCTTAAGGGTTTGTTCAAAACAAACACTGTTCAGATTAAAGCGGTAGCAGATGATCTTAATGTAAAATTTAAAATCTTGATATGAAAAAACTAATTGTTTTGGGCGCTATGGCTCTGTTTGTGGTTTCTTGTAAACCGACGATGGACTCCAAGTCTCAAGTGGGAATTAAGGGGAATTGGACCCTTACCAATGTTAAGCACATTGGAGGAGAATTTGTGAAAATAAATTCTTTTAATATTGCAGATTCTAAATGTTTCATCGGAAGTCAATGGAATTTTGTATCCAATAACAATTCCGGATCATTAAGCTTGAATGCAGGTGGTGATTGTCCACAATTTGACAGTAAGTTCAAATGGACTATTGCGCCTTCTGGAGAATTTAGCTTTAAATTTGTAGATCAAGGTGAGAAAGCGAAACACGTGACCACGGGCTATGCGCTTAGAGTCGCTAATCAAACTGAATCGTCGTTCCAATTGGTGGATAAAATCAATGCAGGTGGACAATCTTCAGATGTTATTTATCAATTTCAACGCAACTAAAACTTTATATAAACTAAACTCAACTTAAAAATGAAAAATTTAAATATTTACTTATTAGCAGGAACGATGTTGGCCACTTCAGTAGGACTAACAAGTTGTAATGCTGTACAGAATTCTAATAAGACACAAAGAGGTGCTGCAATTGGTGCTGCTGGAGGTGCTCTTATTGGAGGGATACTAGGTAACAACGTGGGTAACAAAAAGAACAGTGCTCTTGGAGCAGTATTAGGAGGTGTTATCGGTGGTGCAGCCGGAGGTGTTATTGGAAATAAGATGGACAAACAAGCTCGTCAAATTGAAGAAACAGTTCCTGGAGCTGAAGTAGAAAGAATTGGAGAAGGAATTAAATTAATCTTGGGTGAGAACTCGGTAAACTTCAATTTAAATCAAGCTACCTTAACTCCTACAGCACAAGCGAACTTAGACAAACTAGTAAAAGTATTCAAAGACAATCCAGATACTAATATTGAAATTTACGGTTATACAGATATTACAGGTAAAGAAGAATATAACTTAAAATTGTCAGGACAAAGAGCAAACTCTGTTAAGCAATATTTGACTAAACAGGGAATTGCTGCTAATAGAATGAAAACAAAAGGAATGGGTATTGCAGATCCAATTGCTTCTAACGATACAGATGCAGGTAGAATCAAAAACCGTAGAGTGGAATTTGGTATTACGGCTAACGAAAAAATGGTTCAAGACGCACAACAAGAGGCTGGAAGATAGTTTATTGTTACCAATTTAAAAAAGGGTAGAGACCACTTGGTCGCTACCCTTTTTTTTTGAACCAAAAAAACCAGAACCAACTGTGTTGCAGTCGATTCTGGTTTTGTAAAGTAAACCCGCTTTTTTAAAAGGACGTTGCTTTAAAAGATCAACCCGATTATCCAAGTAAGCACTAAATCAATTAATTTTAAGGCTAGGGCTATCATAATTTATTGGTTTTTTGGTAGTATTATATAATAGGTAATTATTTACAATCTATACAAGTAAAATCTTGAGCAACGATTTTATATACATGAACACCAGGTTGCAAAACAAAATCATCATCCATAAAAGCCTGAAAATCGCTATTTAATCGCGCCGCTGAATTTTCTGATAAATATAGATATAATTTTATCTTCTTAACACTATATGGATCATTTTCTTTTTTAATAAAATTATCTGAAAGTATTAACGTGTTTTCCTTGATCTGAAAGTTGTAGGCAGGTGTTGGTTGTTCTGCACTATCGCTGTGTAAAATGTCATTTTTTCGCGCTTCTAATTGAACGGTCAAGTAGGATTTTTCTTGATAGGTTTCCAGAACTTCTAATTCGATGATCTTTTGGCCACTGCTTAAGGCCGTTTTAAATTCGTCGACATTTTTAGTTTCCGATTGAAAGTATTTATCATCGACAAATAAAACCTCTAACGGTTGATTATTGATGATTAAATCCGTTGACGACGAAAAGAATTCGTCGCCAATATGTAACTCTTTGTTGATAGCTGTAGAGAAAAATTTAGAATTGTTTCCCGCTTCTTGCATAGTGACAAATATTAATCCAATAATTGCGAAAAACCATAAACCAGCTAGGATAATTGAGGTTAAACCCACGTATTTAAGATTTTTATAGAGCAGTTTTAATCCAAGCAAAAACAAAATGATAAACGGAATAGCGCTGATCAGGAAAATGATTAAACCCATTACCCAAAGTGGAGTGCTTAACGAGAAATCCCCTGGTGTAAATTCAAATGGTCCGCCTTGAGGAAAATGCCATTTATTGTTTGATATGACGATACCCGCTATAGCACTGCCTAAAAAGCCAAAAAAAGCAAAAATCAAAAAGCCAATTCCAAATATTCTTCTGAGAACTTGTGCTGCGGTATCTCCGAAAGCACGTGTGTTTTGACCGATGTTATGTCCTACTTTTTCGTAATCGATATTGTTTACTTTATCCGATACATAGTCAATGTTCTCTCTAACTTTTTTTTCGATGGAAGAGATATTGATCGGTTCGCCTTTCATCTCTAACTTTTCGCTAGTTGAACTCGCTTTAGGTATTACAATCCATAGGATAATATACACCAATACACCTGTTCCATAGAAGAATACTAAGATCAACAGTAGGATGCGCAACCAAACGGGGTCTACTCTAAAATAATGTCCCAATCCCGCTAATACACCACCGAGTACTCTTTTGTCTGTGTCACGATATAGTTTTCGTGAAAAAGTATTTGTGGTATGAGGCTGACTGTACGTTTGAGGTTCCTCATCATCTATTCTATAAGCTTCGGGCTCTCCCATAATTTGAATTATAGAGTCGACATCTGTTAAAACGATCACTTGGTTGGTGGCATCAATACGCTCACTAAATAATTCGGCAATGCGACTTTCAATATCATGGATGATCTCTTCACGACCTTCTATATTAATCGAATTTCTAATCGCTTGTAAGTAATGATTTAATTTGGTGTAAGCATTTTCATCGATGTGAAAAATGATTCCAGCTATATTTACAGTTACGGTCTTATTCATGAGGTTGAGTGTTAGTGGTTATTTTTTCTACTGCTACGGATAATTCGGTCCATGTTTTACCTAATTCTACTAAAAATTCTTGCCCTAGGTCGGTTAAACGATAATATTTTCTCGGTGGACCTGCGTTGGATTCTTCCCAGCGATAACTGAGTAAATCATCATTTTTTAGTCGTGTGAGCAAGGGGTATATGGTTCCCTCAACAACTAATAGTTTCGCTTGTTTAAGCTCGTCTAATATTTCAGAAGTATAACAGTCCCTTCCTTGCATGATGGAAAGGATGCAGAACTCTAAAATACCCTTGCGCATTTGCGCTTTAGTGTTTTCTATATTCATGGTTATGGAATGTTTCGATGTTTCTTATGCAAAGATATGTATAAAGGACTGTACTTTGTATTGCAAGGTACTACTATTTAACTTTATTTTAACTTTTTAAATAATTTCCCTGCTCCATAAATTTTTTGTATTTTTATAAAAAAGCTCTGATCGCGCTATTTACATGACGATATATCAAAGTAGATTCGAGAGTAAGGGGTTAAGATGTTTTTTATAATAAAAATCTGATTTGCATATGAAATGGTCGCCATCAAAGCTCAATAGCTATTTGTTTTTAAAATTACCTTCTGCATATTGGACAGGGGTACGTGTACAAGAGATTACTGAAGACCGTTGTATAACTACTGTCAAGCATCGTTGGGTCAATCAAAATCCCTTTCGTTCCATGTATTTCGCTGTACAAGCTATGGCGGCAGAATTGTCGACGGGTGCTTTGGTGATGTATCACATTCAAAAAAGCGGTGCAATAATTTCTATGTTAGTAGCGCGGAATAACAGTATATTTACCAAGAAAGCTGTAGGGCGGATTCGCTTTGAATGCACGGAAGGAGCAGAGGTGAGTGCGGCCATTGAAGCAGCTATAGCAACAGGAGAAGGCCAGACATTCTGGATGAAATCCATAGGCAAAAATGAAAAAGGCGAACCCGTTTCGGAGATGAACTTTGAATGGACTATAAAAGTTAAACCTCCAAAAAAATAAAACTTATGAAAATTTTGATAACTGGTGCCACGGGGTTTATAGGTAGTTCTTTAACATCGTATTTATTGAGTAAGGGTTATACGGTTAACTATCTGACAACAGATAGAGACAAGATAAAAGATGCAGTACGTTATCATGGGTTTTATTGGAATCCAGCAAAATCTTCTTTTGACTTGAAGGCTTTAGATGGTGTTGATGTTGTTGTGCATCTGGCAGGAGCTAGTATTTCAAAAAGATGGACGTCGAGAAATAAGCAACAAATGATTGACAGTAGAATCAATTCTACCAGATTCCTTTATCAGACCTTAAAAGAGCAAAAGCATCAGGTTAAACAGTTAATTGGGGCCTCTGCTATTGGTATCTATCAAGATAGTTTAGATTATATTCATCAAGAGGACTCGCTACGCGTTGACGCTGATTTTTTAGGTGATTTGGTGACCCAATGGGAAGCTGAAAACAAGAAATTCGAAGAATTGGGGATATGGGTTTGCCTGCTTCGAATCGGAATGGTGTTGTCTAAAAATGATGGAGCATTGCCAGAGTTGGTAAAACCTATTGAGCGATATTACGGAGCGGTATTGGGATCAGGTGAACAAATCCATTCATGGATACATAGAGAAGATCTGATTTACTTGTTTGAATATGCCATTAGTCATCAACTTGAAGGCGTATATAATGCCGTATCTCCACATCCGATTACGCAACGTGAATTGGTCATGGACTTAAAAACCATTTTAAAGAAGCCGGTCTTTTTTCCACGAATCCCTACTGTGATTCTAAAATTGATTTTAGGCGAACGACATATTTTAGTTACAGGAAGTCAAAACGTCAGTTCGCAGAAGGCTTTAAATGCCGGTTTTGAGTTTAAATTTCCAGAAATCAAAATGGCTTTGACAAATCTATTAAAATAAAAAAAGAGTTCTATTTATAGAACTCTTTTTTCGTCATATGTAATTAAGCTAGTTTGTAAGATGAATTATTTAGTAGCTTTTACATGAAGTTTTATAAGGATATCATCATTGATAGCTTTGTCTCCTAAGTTGTCAAAAACAGAATTAGAATTGAAAGAGATGTTCCATTGTGTTCTGTTGATAGCGAACTCATCAGCATGAATCATTACTTCATTGTCAGTAACGGTAATCATTGCTGGGAATTTAATCGCTTTAGTAACATCTTTTAAGGTTAAGTTACCAGAAACAATACTTTTTCCATTTTCTTCTGTGATAGAAGTGATTTCAAAAGTTCCTTGTGGATATTTATTTACATTAAAGAAATGATCGGTTGCTTCTTCTTTACCCGTTCCTTTTAAGTGAGCTTCTAAGTCTTCTTTTCCGTCTCCAGCTTTAAGATCTTCAACAGCTATAGATTTCATATCAAAAACGATTTTACCATTTTCGATTTTACCGTCTTTTACATTGATTTCACCGTTGGCAATACTAATGGTTCCGTGGTGTTTACCTCCAGTTAATTTGGATCCAGTCCATTCTACTTTTGAATCAGCAGTTGCGATAGTAAAAGGTGTTGCGTCTTTCGAAGCCTCTGTACTTTCAATAGTATCAGTAGTATCTACAGTGTTTTTAGGATCGTTTTTACATGCTGTCAAACTTAAAGCAGCAAAGGCAAATAAAGTAATTACATTTTTTTTCATAGTTAAATTTGATTTTATTTATAGCAAACATATCAATTAAATATCAATTTTCATTTAAAAAAGTGCAAAAATCGATCGGTTAATGATTTTATAATATATCGTTAGAGGTGTGTATAGTGTCAAAATGGCACGACCAATCAAATTGGCAGTACTTTTGCATACTAGGTTTGTAAGTATAATAGAAAAAAATAAAAGTTGATAATATGAGCACTGAAAACAAAGACATTAATAAAGATCAAGAAGAGGTGATTCAAGAAGTTAATACTGTTGAGAACCTTGATGATAATCAAGATGTTGAAAAACCTGAGTTAGTTGTTGAAGAAGAATTAGCGAAGGAGAAAGATAAGTTTTTAAGACTATTTGCAGAGTTTGAAAACTATAAAAAACGTACTTCCAGAGAACGTATGGAGCTTTTTAAAACTGCCAATGAAGAAGTTTTGGTTGCATTATTGCCAATTTTGGATGATTTTGACAGAGCTTTGATTGAAATGGCAAAAATAGAAAGTCAAGAGAATCTGGTAGGAGTTTCTTTGATCTCAAATAAATTCCGTGATATATTATCTTCAAAAGGTTTAACAGAAGTTCCTTTGGTAATTGGAGATGCTTTTAGCGCTGATCAAGCGGAAGCGATTACTCAGATTCCAGCTGGAGATAAAATGAAAGGTAAAATAGTAGATGTAATTGAAAAGGGTTATCAATTGGGTGATAAAATCATCCGATTCCCAAAAGTTGTTATCGGACAATAAAATTTAGATTACACAATAAAATAGTAGATTTCAAATGAAACAAGATTATTACGAAATATTAGGTATTGATAGAAGCGCAGATGCCGCTGCGATAAAAAAAGCTTATCGAAAAAAAGCGATTGATCATCATCCTGATAAAAATCAGGGCGATGCCACAGCTGAGGAGAAATTTAAGCTAGCAGCAGAAGCTTACGAAGTTTTAAGTGATCCGGATAAGAAAGCGCGTTATGACCAATACGGACATGCGGCCTTTGAAGGTGGCGGTGGATACGGCGGCGGCGGCAATCATATGAATATGGATGATATCTTTAGTCAGTTTGGAGATATTTTCGGTGGCGGCGGTTTCGGCGGTTTTGGCGGAGGCGCTCAACAACGAAGAGTTAAAGGTACCAGTCTGCGCATCAAAGTCAAATTGACTTTGGAGGATATTGCTAATGGTGTTGAGAAAAAGGTCAAAGTGAAAAGAAAAGTACAAGCAAAAGGAGTGACCTTTAAGAGTTGTCCAACTTGTAACGGTACTGGACAAGTCACTAAGATTGCCAATACTATTTTGGGTAGAATGCAAACGTCAGCACCTTGTCATGTTTGTGGTGGTGCCGGTCAAATATTGGATAGTAAACCAGCAGGTGCTGATGCACAAGGTATGGTGATGGATGAAGAAACCGTTTCTATCAAAATTCCTGCAGGTGTAGTTGATGGTATGCAATTAAAGGTTTCTGGTAAAGGAAACGAAGCTCCGGGTAGCAATAGCGTACCTGGTGATTTAATCGTTGTCATTGAGGAAATCGAGCATGAGAAATTAAAACGCGAAGGAGAGAATATACATTATGATCTGTATATCAGTTTTGCAGAAGCTGCCTTAGGCGGTTCTAAAGAAATTGAAGCAGTTAATGGACGAGTGCGAATCAAACTCGAAGAGGGGATTCAATCCGGAAAAATCCTTCGTTTAAAAGGAAAAGGTTTGCCTAGCGTAAATCGATATGGAACGGGTGATTTATTGGTCCATGTTAACGTATGGACGCCTAAAACACTAAATAAAGAACAAAAAGAATTTTTCGAAAAGATGAAAGATCACGAAAATTTCGTGCCACATCCCGGAAAGTCTGACAAATCTTTTTTTGAAAAAGTAAAAGAAATGTTTTCGTAATATGGAAAAAAAGTTTTATATTTGGACAACACTTATAAAACGGTGGATTTTCTTTTTCATAGCAATTTTTCCCATCCTTATTTATTTTTAAATAAGGATGGGTTTTTTTTGGACTTTTCGATTTGGTTTACACTACTTATTCTAAATATAGATAAAAAAAACTACTTTTACAAAATAAACTTACGCGCATAATGAATCCCATATTAGAAGTTCAAAATGTTGTTAAACGATATGCCGATAAAACGGCTTTAAATCAGGTATCATTAAGTATACCCAAAGGAAGTATTTATGGGCTACTTGGACCCAATGGAGCCGGTAAGACTTCGTTGATTCGAATCATAAATCAAATCACCTTACCAGACGAAGGACAGATACTATTAGACGGTGAATTACTTGGGCCGAAACACATTAAACACATTGGCTATATGCCCGAAGAGCGTGGTTTGTACAAAACCATGAAAGTTGGAGAGCAAGCTTTGTATTTGGCTCAATTAAAAGGACTTACTAAAGAGGAGGCCAAAAGACAACTGGAGTATTGGTTTGAAAAACTCGAAATTCAAGGATGGTGGAACAAAAAGATACAAGAACTGTCGAAAGGAATGGCACAAAAGATCCAATTCGTGGTGACCGTATTACATCAACCCAAATTATTGATCTTTGACGAACCTTTTTCAGGTTTTGATCCGGTAAATGCCAATATTATAAAAGATGAAATTCTAGAATTGCAAAGGAAGGGGTCTACGATTATTTTTTCAACACACCGTATGGAAAGCGTTGAGGAAATGTGTGACCATATCGCTTTAATCCATCAATCGAATAAATTGATCGAAGGGAAATTAGTCGATGTAAAAAAACAATTTAGAACCAATACCTATCAAGTTGGGATAATTTCTAGCCAAGTCGAAAAATTAATGTTTGATTTAACCCAACATTTCTCAGTCTCACAGACCAGTTTTAAATCGCTAAACAACGAATTGCAACTGGAGATTGAATTGGGCAAATCAGCGCCAAATGACTTGCTTCAGCTTTTAGTACTCAATGGTCAAGTAACCCATTTTGTAGAAAAAATACCTACTGTAAATGACATTTTTATCCAAACTGTAAGTTAATATAATGAGTATTCTAACTTTAATAATAAAGAGAGAATTTATTGCCAAAGTGCGCAATAAATCTTTTATCGTGATGACTTTTTTAAGTCCGGTTATATTTGTGTTATTGTCTTTTTTAATCGCTTACCTCAGTACGATGAAAGCCGATGTTAAAAAGATTGCGATACACGATGAGACGGGATATTTTGTCGATCATTTTGAGAACACGGAATTGTATGAATTTCATAACTTGTCTGCTATTGATATTAAAATTATCAAAGACAGTATCAATACAGAAGCTTATGAAGGCTTGTTGTATATTCCTAAAACAACTAATATTTCTGATTTA
Source organism: Flavobacteriaceae bacterium UBA1682 (assembly GCA_002320285.1). GTDB lineage: Bacteria > Bacteroidota > Bacteroidia > Flavobacteriales > Flavobacteriaceae > Flavobacterium. Next base: position 68,986 of record DCKE01000029.1, read on the forward strand.
GAGAAGGGAATCCAATATATTTCGAATGAAAGCCCTAGTATTGGTTTTATTACAAAAATCGAAGGAGTTATTGCCAATGAAATCACTACTTATAATGTAATGAAGTCGGGTATGGATTTGAAGTTAATCGAGTCCACTAAAGCAAAGGTTGATTTGACTTTGGAAAAAGCTTCGGGTGAGGCCACTGTAAAAGGCTTGAATGAGATGAAAATCATTATAGGAGGGCTATTTGGTTACCTTATTATGATGTTTATTATTATCTACGGAAATTTGGTAATGCGAAGCGTTATCGAAGAAAAAACCAATAGAATTATTGAGATTATCATTTCCTCTGTTAAGCCGTTTCAGTTGATGATGGGGAAAATTATAGGGACTTCGATGGCCGGTATTTTACAATTTTCGATTTGGGCTATCATTGGAGGGTTCTTGTTGTTTGTTATATCAGCCGTATTTGGCATAAATGCAACGACCAATGTCGCAAATGTACCGTTGGATGGGATGGTATCTGAAAATGCCATCTTAAATGCGCAAAACTATCTGACAGAATTTTTGAATTTACCGATTTTTTCGATGGTTTGTTATTTCTTCTTGTTTTTTATAGGAGGGTATTTCTTATATAGTTCTCTTTATGCTGCTATAGGTGCAGCGGTAGACAGTGAGACCGATACACAACAGTTTTTGTTGCCAATTATGTTACCTTTGATGTTGGGAGTTTATGTTGGTTTTTTTACAGTGATCAACAATCCTCATGGAACGGTAGCTACAGTTTTTTCGATGATACCATTTACCTCACCGATTGTTATGTTGATGCGTATTCCATTTGGAGTGCCTTGGTGGCAGATTGCTATTTCCTTGCTCATTTTGTTTGGAACCTTCTTTTTAGTGGTTTGGTTTGCAGCTAAGGTTTATAGAATTGGTATTTTGATGTACGGAAAACGTCCATCGTGGAGAGAATTGTATAAATGGTTAAAATATTAAGTGGACCACTTAAAAAAAATATTTTCTAATACAACAAAGAATGATGTCAAAAATATCTAAAATATTAATTATAGAAGATGAAGCCTCTATCAGACGTGTTTTGACACGAATACTTACGGAGGAGAATGAAAACTATAAAGTGGACGAAGCAGAAGATGGACTGATCGGATTGGAGAAAATTCAAGCAGAAGATTATGATTTGGTCATTTGTGATATCAAGATGCCGAAAATGGACGGAGAAGAAGTTTTGATTGAAGTCAAAAAAATCAAACCGGAGATTTCGATGATTATGATTTCTGGACATGGTGATCTGGAGACTGCAGTTAATACGATGCGTCTTGGTGCCTTTGATTATATTTCAAAACCACCAGATTTAAATCGCCTACTCAATACAGTGCGCAATGCTTTAGATAATAAACATCTGGTTGTAGAGAATAAGATTCTAAAAAAGAAGGTCAGTAAAAACTACGAGATTATCGGTGAAAGCAAAGCTTTGGGTCAGATTAAAGAGATGATTGAGAAGGTAGCTCCCACCGATGCGAGAGTTTTAATTACAGGTGCTAATGGTACAGGAAAAGAATTAGTAGCACATCAGTTGCATGAAAAAAGTGAGCGTGCAGCGTTTCCTTTAATCGAAGTAAACTGTGCGGCGATTCCATCGGAATTGATCGAAAGTGAATTGTTTGGACACGTCAAGGGAGCTTTTACATCTGCTGTAAAGGATAGGGCAGGTAAATTTGAGGCAGCAAACAAGGGTACGATTTTTTTGGATGAGATTGGCGATATGAGTCTTTCTGCTCAGGCAAAGGTTTTGAGAGCGTTACAGGAAAATGTGATTAGTAGAGTAGGCGCAGATAAAGATGTGAAAATAGATGTTAGGGTTATTGCTGCAACCAATAAAGATTTAAAGAAAGAAATTGAGGAGGGAAGATTTCGAGAAGATTTATACCATCGATTAGCTGTAATCTTGATTAAGGTACCGGCATTAAATGACAGGAGAGAAGATATTCCGTTGTTGATTGAACATTTCTCCGAGAAAATTGCAGTCGAATACGGTACTTCGGCAAAGTATTTTCAGCCAGAGGCCATCGCTTTATTACAGGAATATGATTGGACCGGAAACATTCGAGAGCTGCGCAATGTCGTAGAGCGATTGATTATTTTAGGTGGGAAAGAAATTTCCAAAGAAGATGTACAGTTATTTGCAAGTAAATAGATAAAATGAAATTAAAAAAGATTAATATAGAGTTAGAGGAGGCGTTGATCGGTCTTTCTTTAGTAGAACCTACGGCATTGCAAAAGGAAAGCTTTAGCGTGATTAAAAGTGGTGTAGATGTGATTGTTGTGGCACCTACCAGAGAGGGTAAATCATTAGCGTTGGCGATCAGTGTTATTCAGAAATTGGAGAAAGCACATTTAATCGCGACTCGTGCATTGGTGGTGGTTAAAAATAAAGAACAGGTCTTGGAGATGACGGAACTTTTTGAAAAGTTGACCAAGCGCATGGATTTAAGGGTATATGGGGTTCACAACAACACTGATTTAGATAACGACAAAAATATGCTGTCCGAAGGCAATGATATTTTGATTGGAACGATGGAGCGATTAAACAGTATGTTTAGTTCGGCTGGATTTGACGTCAATCAGTTAAAAATGTTTGTGGTTGATGATGTGGATGAACAGTTAAAACTGCGTTTAGAGCCCAAATTCTTGAGGGTATCTGAAAGCATTGGTAAGACGCAAAGAATTTATTTTTCTACTGTCGCGGATGAACGCGTAGAGTCTTTTGTCGATAAAACCTTGACAGAAGATGCTGTGTGGCTTCATTACGAGTAGCAAAAACCAGAACCCACAAAAAAACCGGTCTTCATTGAAAGACCGGTTTTTTTTGGTTAATATTATAAAGTAACCGGTGGGCCAGGTACTGGACCAGTTGGCGGGGTTACTGGTGGAAGTTTTGGTTTGGTATTTTCCATAGGAATTTCTGTTTCCAGTACTTCCGGGTCTGCATTAGGGATAACCCAATACATCAAATAATTCCCATTGAGATCTTCTTCTCCCTTTCTAAACTTATAGGTAACTACGGTTTTATGTAGTTTGATTGTTACTTGATAAAACTCTGCACTTTTGTTTTCCTCAACGATGTTGGTTAAATGAGCGAAATTATGGTTTATAATTTTTTCTTGATAGCAAGAAGTGGTATCGTCTTTTAAAACCTGGCAAAGATTAAAACTAGATAACGTAAATCCTTTGATACTGCTTGGAACGGTAATGGTCCAAGTACCGTGTGTCCATGCAGGAGGAGTCATTGTAGCCGCTACAGTGGGTACAATGGTATCGGAATCATCGTCACTGCTACACGATATAAAAAGTAGCGAGACTAAAAGAGTGAGTGTAAGAATTTTTTTCATAATTTATTTTTGAATGGTATGCAAACATATATAAAAATAATGTAAAAAATAATTTTTTTTTTAAGGAATTTTTGGGAATTGAGTCAAATCTAGTAAAACACTTGCTGTGAAAAATAATATTTTATACGGTTTTGTTGAAATTATATTCTTTTTATGTTGTAAATAAATGAAATATCCGATTTTTTTTCTTTGCAGTTATCTTGGGGTGTTATCCTAAGTCTGCGGATGTGATAAGGATGAAGTTGTAATGAAAATTAAGTCTGATGAACTAGAATCTATTTGGATGGTGTTGAATTTTTATACGGCTTGTGTGACATCAGCATAGTTCTGAAATGATAATTCAATTGGAGCAACGCGTATGGATGGTCTTACATATAGAAGTTGTTGAAACGAAGAAAACAGCTGATCTCCGTTAAGTAGTAATGTAGTACCGGGAATTGTAAAACACGTATAAAAAAAGCGACCGTGTGAGGCCGCTTTTAAATGGGAAATAAATTTTTGTTTTTAAAATAGTATTGATGAAATATTCCTTTCTTCTGAAGTTGTAAGTCTGCCGCTGTAATTCTTAAGTGACTTATTGCGACTATGTTCGTTAATTTCGAATGGTATTAAACCTCGAATTGGGTGCATACTTTAAAAGTGATAGGTCTATATCTTTATTTTGAACTTGCTCTTTGGAATCTAACCACGAGACATAGGCCATTTTCGCTTCTACATCAATTTCTTTGATAATCATTTTTGGTCCCCCAGTTTTTAACTGGACCACTTCTCCGGCTTTAAAATTATTTTCCATAATGTTTTGTTTTAAGATAATTGTTTTAAATATAGTTAAATATTTATAGTTTAATTACGGAAATCCACAGTTATTGAGCGGTGTTTGGATTGATAAACATCGGAAAAAACTGTTTTGGGGGATCTTAATTATAAAAATGTCTTTAGTAAATAAGGTTTTCTCTGCTGCGGAAATTTTTTAAAGGATAGGTTGATGCCTCTAAATGTGAAATGACGTCATACGATCTCGGTATTACTCTTTGAGCAGATTTGATAAGCCATGTGTTAGATGTGGCACAGCAATCAACGAACAGATTTTAAGTCGGGGTGTAAAGTTTTGAACTCATTTAGATTCCAGTCTTTAGGCAATAATGGTAGAATAACATTCAGGAAATTTATTCGGAATATTTCAAAACCAAAGAAATTCGGGATCGAAGGGCGATAGTAGGAAGATTTTCGCAGTACTATATAGCAGACCCCAAAGGCTAAAGTGAATTGCTTTAAAAAAGGAGTTGTGGAGATTTATTGCTGTACAAGCTGCATAAATGTAGTGGTGCGGTAGCGTTCAATGATGTTCTAAAAAAAGTCGGGGAAGATATCAAATTTAAAGCGGACCGGTGGAAGTTGATGGTAGAGAATAGTTAGGTCGTTTGTGTGAGTTCTTTTTGGGCGTATACTAAAAAAAACAACTACATCTGAAACCGTAATTACCAATTCAGCGGCTTTACAATTTCTGGTGTAGTATAAGTTGTTTTAAAATGTAGTTATTAACTACACCTCAGAGGCACAAAGCCTGTGCGACAATACTCTTCTTGTGCTCTTTCTACTCTTTTCATAAAAACACTAGGAAGTTCACTCCACCCGATTCTAATCGATGTAGTATGAGCTTGGTAATTAGGATGAGCGGGATCGAATATTAATTCTCCATTCTCATCACAATTGAATACTTGAAAAACATAACAGATTGGTTCTGGGTTCGCTGGATGATACTGAGCAAAAGCTCCAATTGAGAACATTATAGCTCCCATTAACATTAATTTTTTCATAATTTGAATATTTGGTTAGTTTTAAATATATATAAATTAAATAAAATATCAAATATTTAATTGATTTATATTTGATATTTGTGAGTAAAATTAACACAAATTACCGTAAATAGTTCTACATGTATCTATATATACAGGAAGTGATGTTAGATGGTAAGTGGTTTATTTTTGGGTTAGGAGCAAGTGGGGAGGGGGACAAGAGTATAATGAATGCGTTAAAAACTAAAAGCGACCCGTTAAGGTCGCTTTAAATTATTAACGGGGGCAGTCATTAGCGACTACACCAGTTTCACAATATATTCTCTGTTTTTCAGCTTTACCTGCGGCATTATAATTGGCATTATAAACAGTAACAAGTGGCCCAAGCATATCTCCAGTAGAGTTTCCATTCTCATCACAAGTTGATAATGGAAAGATGTAACATTGAATAACTGGATTTGTCTGTTCAGTTGTCTTAGTTTGATTGGATTCGACCTGAGCAAAAGCTCCTAGGGAAAGCATAAAAGCCCCGATTAACATTAATTTTTTCATAATTATAAAATTGGTTAATCATAAAAGTATTAAAAATAAATTATTTGTCGTTGTGATTTTTTACCGCTTAGGTAATTTGTGATAGAAATTAACAATAATTACCGTAAAACTATTTATATTGTAAAGGAGCTAAAATAGTTTTAAAATATAAGGGCAGGGTGACAGTATGGGCTATTTATGGATATGATGAAAAAATACGGTATAAGAATAATTTACAGCAAACGAATTGACTAAGGCAGCTTTCTGACGTACTGTTACAGAACCTAGTTTTATTGTTGTAAGCTAAAAAAGGCAAATGGGGGTAGGTATCTCTAAAAATAAAAACACAAATTGAGAATTTATGCCATAAAAAAAGCGGTTTAAGTTTCCTTAAACCGCTCGAAGTCCACACTTGGAGTTTGTAGCGAGGACGGGAGTTGAACCCGTGACCTCAGGGTTATGAATCCTGCGCTCTAACCGACTGAGCTACCTCGCCATTTGTGAAGTAAATTACTTCCTTAATGCGGGTGCAAATATAGAACTTATTTTATTACTTCCAAAAAAAATGTTGAAAATTAAATAAAATATTAAAGTTTTTTATTTCTCTTAAAATTGTTTATATTTCCAAAAAAAATTGTACGAATATGAAAATTAAATACGAATTAGAGTTTTCTATAACATCTTCTCCTCAATTACTATATCAATACATCTCAGATCCATCAGGTCTTTCTGAGTGGTTCGCTGATAATGTGAACTCTAGAGGGGAGTATTTCACGTTTATTTGGAATGATTCGGAAGAAAAAGCCAAATTAGTAACTAAAAAAACAGATGAAAGAGTAAAGTTTAGATGGTTGGATGAGGATGGAAATGATACCGATTATTATTTCGAAATCAAGATTATCCGCGATGAGATTACCAAAGATGTTTCTTTGGCTATTACCGATTTTTCTGATGAAGACGATGTAGATCAATCCAAGTTGTTGTGGGAGAATCAAATTTCAGATTTAAAGCAGGTTTTGGGTTCTGTATAAATAATATTAAACTTATCTTTGTCGAATATTATAGGAGACAATAAATATGATTAATAGTAACGGACAGATTCTTACAGAATCTAATATTACCATAGAAAATAATAGGGCATTTCTTTACGGGGATGCCATTTTTGAAACTATTAAAGTGCTCGATCAGAAAGTGCTTTTCTTAGAAGATCATTATTTCAGATTGATGTCTTCCATGCGCATCGTACGTATGGAGATTCCAATGAACTTCACCATGGAGTATTTCGAAGAACAGGTTTTGGCTACCGTGAATTCGTTAGCGGTAAAGGCTGCGTCGTATAGAGTGCGTTTTACGGTGTTTAGAGATGCTGACGGGCGTTACTTGCCCCTGGCTAATAAAACGAGTTATATAGCGCAAGCAACGCCTTTAGATCAGGCTGTTTATGCTTTAAATACTGCGTCCTATGAAGTCGAGTTGTACAAAGATTTTTATGTGACGAAACACTTGTTGTCTACTTTAAAAACCAACAACCGAATGATTCAGATTACCGGTAGTATTTTTGCTGCTGAAAATCAGTATGATAATTGCTTGTTGCTCAATGATGAAAAGAATATTGTAGAAGCACTCAATGCAAATGTCTTTGTCGTTAAAGACAAGGTGGTTAAGACACCTCCAATTGCAGATGGTTGTATCAAAGGCGTTATGCGAAAACAACTCATTGAACTAATCACAAAAACGGAGGGTTACCAATTTGTTGAAGAGTCTGTATCTCCTTTTGAACTTCAAAAAGCCGATGAGATTTTCTTGTCGAATTGCATAATCGGAATTCAAGCCGTTACTAAATATAGAAAAAAAGAGTTTACCACTGAATTTAGTCAAGAGTTGCTCAAAAAACTCAATGCTAAAATTAGATTTTCTTAATTGAGCTCCGGGCTTTCTGCGGCATTTGCCCAAATAGCATATTTTTCACCCAGCTCCAACAAGTGGTTTCTCCATAACTCTGTTTGGAGCTGATTGAAAATCTTGGTTTGGAATTTTCGATTGTCTACAATCCAAAATTCATCTTCGATTTCGTTGTTTAATTGGTCGCAGTCCCAGCCGCTGTATCCTAAAAAGAAAGTCACGTTGTTTTCATCGATCAAACCGTCATTGAGTACGTGAACAAGGTCTTCAAAATCACCACCCCAAAACAAATCTTCAGTAATCGGAGTGCTATCTTGAATCAAATGAGGTACATTGTGTATAAAAAACACCTTATCGGTCTCAACAGGTCCTCCTTTGTAAATAGAGAAGTCCATATTGATATACGGGATTAAGTCGCTTATCCTGATATTTAAAGGCTTGTTTAAGATAAAACCAACAGCTCCATCGCTATTGAACTCTGTGATTAAAATCACAGATCTTGAAAAAATGGTATCACCGCTGTTTGTTGAAGGGTACGAGATCAGTATGCTGCCTTTTCTGGGTTCACTTGTTTTCATGCGATAGGGGATTGTCCTATAAATTTAAGAAATTTTTATTCAAAATGCCTTAAATCTTTGTTATAAAAAAAGCCCTACTCAGGAGCAGGGCTTCAAAATATATTTTTTTAAGTAAAAATTATTTTTTTCCGTTTACAGAATTTTCAAGTTCTGAACCTGCTTTAAATTTAACTACTTTTTTAGCAGCAATTTTAATTGTATTTCCCGTTTGAGGATTTCTTCCATCTCTTGCTGCTCTGTCAGATATAGACCAAGATCCAAATCCTACTAAAGAAACTTTATCTCCTTTTTTTAATGTGTTCTCAACATTAGATAAAAAAGACTCTAAAGCTTTTTTCGCAGCAGCTTTAGTGATTCCTGCATCTTCTGCTATTGCATCAATTAATTCTGTTTTGTTCATAATAATTTTTTTTAAAAGGTTAATTTTAACTTATCCTACACAAATTTATACGTATTCAGTTACTACGCAAGTATTTTCAAATAATTTATTGCAAATTGTTGATAACTTTTTCCCAATGTTCATAAAAACACTTGCGAGTTTGGGATTTAGTGTAAATATAGTAAAGTTTTATTTAACTTCTGCATTCAAACTCAATTGAATTCCATTTAATAAGTCGGCTGTGAGCATGGGCTTTTTACCGGGAAATTGCAGTTTATTTATCTTAATGAACCCATTGTCAACGGCAATACGCATTTCCTTTTTGGTGCAGATCACACGACCTATTTTTTCTTGGTGCTCTTCCAGCTCAATAGTAGTGTCAAAAATTTTGATGTTCCACTCGTCGTTTCCATCTGTTAAAAAACACCAGGCAGCTGGATAGGGGCTTAATCCACGGACCAGGTTATGAATAGTTACTGCAGACTGGTTCCAGTCAATTTTGCAGTTTTCTTTGTTGAGCTTATAGGCAGTTTTGGTTTCTTCTAAGGTTTGTTCGGTCAATTTTACTTTATCGGAACTGATTAAATGCAGGGTTTCTATTACGGCTTCACTACCTAAATTCATCAGGCGATCGTGCAATTGCCCAGCGGATTCCTCTGTCGCAATGTCAAGTTCTTTTTTTAAGATAATCGCTCCTGTATCGATTTTGTCATCGATAAAGAAGGTGGTGACCCCTGTTTTGGTTTCGCCGTTGATAATCGCCCAGTTAATAGGAGCGGCACCGCGATAGTCAGGTAACAGAGAGGCGTGTAAATTAAAGGTTCCCAATTCGGGCATTTTCCACACAACTTCCGGCAACATTCGGAAAGCTACGACGATTTGTAAATTAGCCTCTAAGGCTCTTAATTCGTTTAAAAAAGCCTCTGATTTTAAGTTGGTCGGCTGTAGGACGGGAATTCCCTTAGAAACAGCATACTCTTTAACTGCGGAAAGTTTTAATTTTTGACCACGTCCCGCTGGTCGGTCAGGGGCAGTAACTACACCTACAATATTAAAGTTTTCGCTATAGATGGTATCAAGAATTCCTACTGCAAATTCAGGTGTTCCCATAAAGACGATCCGTAATTTTTTCATTTTATATATGTGTATTTAGTGTTAGGGGTTGGTTTTATCTTGTTTTGCTCGAGCAAGTGATTCAGTGACTCTACTAAAGCGGTGGTTTCTATTTGAAGTAGCTCTTCCAGTTCCAAGGAAGAGTAGTCTTGTTTAGACAGTAAAGTTAATATGCTTTCTTCAGTAATACGTTGTGTCGCTATCGATCTTTCCACTGCAGTTTTTGACAAACAAGTAGAACAAGAGTTGCAATCCCTTGCTAAAATCTCATCAAAGTAATGCAGTAGAATTTTGTTTTTACACAGTTCTTTGTTTTCCAAATAGAAAATCATCGATTTAAATTGCTTTACTTTAGTGTCGTTTTGCTGTTTTAAATAATAAAAGGTTCTGTTTAAGGTTTTGTCGTCTTCTCGAGCTTCATTAAAAGTTAAACTGATATCGTTGGTTGCGTTTTCAAAAACACAAAGTTCTTTTTTGGTCCAGTCCGTCAGGTGTTGATTGATTTTTTCAGCGCTTAAACCGGTTTTTTGGGACAATTGCTCCAAATTGATGGACATTAGTTGTTGGTGAATCCCGGGATAGTTTCTCAAAATAGCTAACAATAAAGCCTCTTCTTCCTCGTTGATTGATAAAAAATCCAATAATTCGCTCGTTGAGCCGAGTAGTTGAAGTTTGGATTGCTGCCCAAAGTCCTGTGATAAATTGATGATGCCTTGACGATCTAAAAATTGTAGGGCATTGTAGGTTTGTTTTGTTTTTAATTGATAAGCGTGACAAAACTGATTTAAATTAAAAGCATGTTGGGTGTTGAACCCATCGCCATAAGCGATTTGAAAATAGTTATTGAGTTTCTTATAGACTAGTTTTAAAAAATCTTTATCAAATAGGGTTTCTTTAAAGCTGTTTTTGGCGTTGTTGATGTCATTAGGAGCCAAGAGAATACTGGCGAATGATTTTTGTCCATTTCTACCAGCACGACCGGCTTCTTGATAATAGCTTTCGAGGTTTTCAGGAAAATGGTAATGGACAACTGTTTTTACATTGCTTTTGTCAATACCCATTCCAAAGGCATTGGTGGCCACCATGACTTTGACCTTTTCGTCTAGCCATTGCTTTAGTCTTTTTTTCTTGTCGGATGTAGCAATTCCACCGTGAAAAAAGCTAGCTGAGAAGTTTTTCTGGTTCAGTTTTTTAGACAGTTCAAAACAGTCTTTTCTGTTGCGTACATAGACTATTGAAGAATATGGGTTTTTGGTGAGTATCTTCTCTAGCGTTAATTCTTTGTTTTCAACTTCATATACCCCATAAATCAGGTTTTCTCGTAAAAAGCTTTTTTTAAAAATTTGGGGATTTTTCAATCCCAGATGCGTACAAATATCTTCCTGAACGCTTTGGTTAGCGGTAGCTGTTAAGGCGATAAAGGGGATGTTTGGGAAAAATTCTTTAAGGCCGGCTAATTTCAAATAAGCAGGACGAAAATCGTGTCCCCATTGCGATACGCAATGGGCTTCATCAATGGCAATGCTGTTTAGTGGTAGTTTTTTAATGCGATCAATTACCCAATCTTGTTGCAGTCGCTCTGGTGAGAGGTACAGCAGTTTGGTGCCGCCAAATTCGCAATTGTCTAAGGTGGCGATGATTTCATCGGTGTGCATACCACCAATAATAGCTGCTGCCTTAATGCCTTTGTTGCGTAAACCTTTAACTTGATCATCCATCAAGGCGACTAAAGGCGAGATAACCAAACAAAGCCCTGGTTTAACTAAGGCAGGAATTTGAAAACAAATGCTTTTTCCGCCGCCTGTTGGTAAAAGTACAAAAGTGTCTTTATTCTCTAAGATCGATTGAATCGCCAAGTCTTGTGGACTACGAAAAGTATCGTGGTTCCAGTATTTTTTTAGAATCTCAAGAGCTTGTTGCATAGGTTAGTGGACGTATGGGGATTGTTGTTATAAAAATACTAAAAATAATAAGGGTTGCAAAATTTTAAGTTGCAACCCTTATCAGTGTTATATTTTATTGATAATAAAATCGATTCGATCGTTGACCGTAACTCGGGGCACCTCGATCAATTGGTAACCATAACTTTCATAAGTCGAAACCAAATGATGGTGAATTAATTGAGCTTGTTCGAAATTTTCATAACGAGCCTCGTCGCTTTCGTAGATGCTTTCCCATGGGGGAAGTAAGAAAATTCGATTATAGGTGTGTTTCTTGCAAGCGAGGTCAAAGTCCGTTGGATAACTGTCGCCAATATAATGCATATAGGCTAATACATCAGGTATACCGCGGTCGATGAAAACAATTTCTTCGGGTTCTTTGGAAGCATTTTCAAATTGTTTGACTCTCCCGTTAAGTAACATTTGGCTAAATAAAAGTGGGTCAGTTAAAAACAATTGTTCGATTCCTTGCTGTTGTGCTTCAAGGGTTACTTCTCTCGAAATTTCCGGATAACAGATGTATCCTTTCTCAGCTAAACCATTTATTAATGTTGTTTTACCTGATCCTGGACCTCCTATAATTAATACGATTTCTTTGCTCACGTTTTTGAAAATAAGGTGCAAATTTACAACAAATACTTTAGCCGTTAAAATTGTTTTTCAATTAGTGATTTTTTATTTCTTTTTATATCTTTGATTATATATACGTATATTTGCCTAATATGTTTACTATGGATAATAATACAGAAGAGTTCTACAAAAGACTACAAGATGAATTGGATAAAGATACCAGTTGGCCTTCAGAGTACTTGTTTAAATTTATTGTACCATCAAGTTTAGAGAGTGTTGCGATTATTGAAGCATCTTTTGATGGTCAAGATGCCGTAATACTTACCAAAGAATCTAGTACTGGTAAATTTACCAGTGTATCCATACGTGTGGTGATGACTAGCCCGCAACATGTGGTGGATAAATATGTTGAATTCTCTTCTATTGAAGGAATTCTTTCCTTGTAAAATCTTAACATTATATAGATTTCTTGAGCGGTTACATCGAAGGGAGTATAGCTACTTTCGACACAACTTTTCTTTACATAAAATCTATTAATATTTTCTTATAAATAATTTTAGAATGAAATTTAACTCTCAAGCTGCAGTTGCCGAATTGGAATACAATGCAGAAAGAAATCACCTGTTGATCCCTGAATATGGACGTCATTTGCAAAAATTAATTGACCATGTGGTCAAAATTGAAAGCAAAGAAGAACGCAATAAAGCAGCGAATTATGTGATTGGTATTATGGGAAACCTGAATCCTCATTTACGTGATGTACCTGATTTTCAACACAAGCTTTGGGATCAGCTTTTTATGATGTCTGATTTTCGTTTAGACGTTGACTCACCCTATCCAATAGCGAGTAGAGAAACGGTTACGATTAAACCAGATCATTTAGAATATCCCCAAAATTTCCCAAAATATCGTTTTTATGGCAATAACATCAAATACATGATTGATGAGGCTAATAAATGGGACGATGGTGAGATGAAGGATGCTTTGATTATGGTGATTGCCAATCACATGAAAAAAAGTTATTTGAGCTGGAACAAGGATACGGTGAAGGATGAAGTGATATTTGAACATTTGTATGAGTTATCCAAGGGGAAAATCAACTTGTTGAAATCGGAAGAAGAGTTATCGACAACTTCTGATTTAATTCGTGTCAATAAAAAACAATCCAACAAAACGGTTCATACAAATCCGGCTAAGCCTAAAGCAAAATTTGTTAAAACAAACAACAACAATCCAGTAAATAAAGCGAAAAAAGCTTAAAACCCATTGCATGAGTACATTTGAAATTGAAGGAGGAATTTCTCTTCATGGAGAGGTAATACCTCAAGGAGCTAAAAATGAAGCATTACAAATTTTATGTGCCGTATTATTAACACCTGAAAAAGTAATCATATCCAATATACCGGATATTATTGATATCAATAAACTGATCAGTTTACTGAAGAAATTAGGTGTAAAAATCGAGAAACTGTCTCCTAATAAAATGTCGTTTCAAGCGGATGATTTAAAACTCGAATATTTAGAATCGGAAGATTTTAAAGAAGAAGGTAAATCATTGCGAGGTTCCATTATGTTGGTAGGTCCGTTATTGGCGCGTTTTGGTAAGGGATTTATTCCAAAACCGGGAGGTGATAAAATCGGTCGACGCAGATTGGATACGCATTTTGAAGGTTTTATAAGTTTAGGAGCGCGTTTTAGATATAATAAAGAAGAACATTTTTACGGTGTAGAGGCAGATGAACTTATCGGGACCTATATGTTATTGGATGAAGCTTCTGTAACGGGAACCGCAAATATATTGATGGCTGCAGTGATGGCTACAGGAAAAACAACAATTTACAATGCGGCTTGTGAACCCTATATTCAACAATTATGTAAAATGTTGATTAGTATGGGAGCTAAAATATCAGGTGTAGGTTCTAATCTTTTGGAGATTGAAGGTGTTCGATCGCTTAACGGGTGTGAACATGCTATATTGCCAGATATGATTGAAATCGGTTCTTGGATTGGTTTAGCGGCGATGACCAAAAGTGAAATCACAATAAAAAATGTCGGTTGGGATTATTTAGGTGTGATTCCGTCTGCATTTCGAAAACTGGGTATAACTTTGGAACGAAGAGGAGATGATATCTATATTCCTGCGCACAAAGACGGTTATGAAATTCAGAATTTTATAGATGGATCGATATTGACGGTTTCTGATGCGCCTTGGCCAGGATTGACGCCAGATTTGTTGAGTGTTATTTTAGTAGTGGCTACTCAAGCAAGAGGAGAGATTTTATTGCATCAAAAAATGTTTGAGAGCAGGTTGTTCTTTGTTGATAAGTTAATTGATATGGGAGCTAAGATCATTTTGTGTGATCCGCATAGAGCTGTTATTATAGGGCACGATTTTAAATCGCAATTAAAAGCGACAAAAATGTCATCACCAGATATCCGTGCAGGTATTTCTCTGTTGATTGCAGCGCTATCTGCAAAGGGAACCAGTATAATTCAGAATATAGACCAAATTGATCGCGGATACGAACGTATCGACGAGAGATTAAGAGCTTTAGGAGCTCGAATTGAACGGGTGTAGTTTTCGAGAAAAAATATAAATAAAAAAAGGCTATCTATAAGATAGCCTTTTTTGTTTGTAGTGTACATTAATCCACAACTCAAAATTTTATTTGACTTAGAATTTATAGCCTGTCGAGAGCTGGAAAACGCTATTATACGCTTTAGCGTCAGAGGTCTTTAGTGCACCATCTTTATAGATATCGGTTAAACCCAAATTGTAGCGAGCTCCGAAAAATAAACCGTGTGTATTGACTTCTAATCCAAAGTTTAGTCCGTAATCCAGTTTGTTTAATAGGTCGTTGAGTTTGTCATTATCAATGATAACTTGAGACTGAAAGTAAGTAGAAGTATCTAATTTAAGCTTGGATTGTACCAAAAATCCAATTTGTGGACCGGCTGTTATACTTAAGTTTTTTATAGGATAGTACTTAAACATTACAGGTATCTGGATATAGTCTAATTTGAGTACGCCAGTTCCTGAAAAATGGAACCCCATGTTTTTTGGCACATCTTCTTTGGTTCCCTGACTGGAATAAAGTAATTCTGGTTGTATTGAAATTTTATCATTTAAAAAAGCTTCGATAAATACACCGCCGTGAAAACCGACTTTGCTTTTGGTATCGGTTCCGTCTTCTTTTATGTTAGCGACATTTAATCCCAATTTGAAACCGGACTTCATATCTTGCGCAAAGGCACTTTGCTGAATTAATCCCGTTGTAAGTAAAATTATAGTAAGAGTAATTTTTTTCATTTAAGAATTGTAAAAGTTATTTTTTTAGTCATGTGTTCTTTTTAGCTTCAGGTAAGGCTTTCATTAAAACTTATAACCTAAGGAAATTTGGATAACTTGGTTTTTGTAGTCATTTGCTCTTGCATTACTTTCTTTGGGAACTTTTGTGATGCCTAAATTGTAACGGGCATCTATAAACATGCCAACTATAAATTCATATCCTAGACCGAAATTAAGCCCAAAATCGATAGGGTTTAGCTGACTTTTTACATCTGTAGTACTTGCCGTATAAATTTCCAGCTGATCGCTAAAATGGGGATTGGTAGTTGTACCGACATAGTCCATTTCAGCTTTGACTAAAAAACCAACTTGCGGACCAGCTTGAATACTAAGACCTTCTAACACGTAGTATTTGGCCATAATAGGTATGTTGATATAGCTTAATTTGAGTTTTGAATCGCCTGTTCCAGACAACGTGATCCCAAAAGCAGTTGTGCTCGCGCTGGAGGATGATTCGGAACCTTGGACTGAATAAAGCAACTCCGGCTGTATGGAGAATTTTTCATTGATATAAATTTCAGCTAATCCACCAAGGTGAAAACCGGTATGCAGATTACCTTCGGTAAGTTTAGCAAAGTTCGCTCCAGCTTTAAAGCCTATTTTAACATCTGGAGTTTGTGCGTAGATAGCACCACTAAATAGCGTACAGGCCAATAGTGTAAAAGTAATTTTCTTCATGTTTTTACTGATAACTCAAGGTGGCTACATGGTCAGCCTCCTTGTGTTTTTGTTAGAATTTGTAACCTACAGAGAACTGAAAGACAGCGTTTTTAGATTTATCATCATTTTTGTCTTCAGGGAGCTTGCTCAGCCCTAAATTGTATCTAGCGTCAACGAATATTCCCATTGGTAGTTCATAACCTACGCCAAAGTTTAATCCAAAATCAATGGGTTTTACGTCGTCTTTACTGTCTTCTGTTTCATTGTATTCTGCGGGTAGGGGTACGTTAATACCATTGATAGACGCAGTCGTTTTTAGTACCGTTTCCGCTTTGACTAGAATGCCAATTTGTGGTCCTGCTTGAACAGAGAAACCTTCAGCTACATAATATTTGGCCATAATAGGTACATTAATGTAGTCTAGTGTCATCTTTAGATCGACCTTAGCATTGAGTTTATTGGCTGCCTCGATAATCTCCATTGTTTGGGTTTTTAGTTTCGCTCCTTGTGAGGAATACAGAAGTTCTGGTTGAATGGAGAATTTTTCATTAATAAAGATCTCTACTAATCCTCCAACATGAAATCCGGTTTTCATTTTAGTATCGGCTTCTCCTCCCGAAAAGTTGGAAAAGTTAACTCCGGCTTTCGCACCGATTTTAATATCTGGAGTTTGTGCATAAATCGCTGCACTAAATAGCGTGCATGCCATTAATGTAAAAGTAATTTTCTTCATGTGTTTTGTGATAATAAAAGAGGCTAGTTTTTTACTAGCCCCTTAATAGATTTTTATAATTAGAATTTATATCCAACAGATACTTGAATAACAGCGTTTTTATAATCCCCCAATTCTTTTTCTTTTGGAACTTTGGTTAAGCCAAGATTATATCTTGCTTCAGCGAATACGCCCATTGGAAGTTCGTATCCAAGTCCAAAGTTTAATCCAAAGTCAATAGAATTCATTTGATCCTTGATGTCACCGCTAGCACTAATTCCACCTAAACCTGTGGCGCCCGCGTCAACATCCATTTCTGCTTTCATTAAGAAACCAACTTGTGGACCAGCTTGAACGTTAAACCCTTCAGCTACATAATACTTTGCCATAATAGGTATATTGATATAGTCTAAATTGAGTTTCGATTTATAAGTCGCAGTCATCAATCCGGGAATACTAGTAGTAGAGGATTGTTTTGATCCCTGTGTTGAATAAAGAACCTCCGGTTGAACAGAAAATTTTTCACTGATAAAAATTTCAGCCAAACCACCAACGTGGAATCCTGTTTTCATATCACCATCTGTTAAATTGGCAAAGTTAACCCCTGCTTTTACACCGATTTTAACATCGGGAGTCTGAGCATATATAGCACTGCTAAAAGCGCTGAATGCCATCAAAGTGAAAATAGTTTTTTTCATATTTTGTTTTTTGAATTAGTTTCAAATCTAACTAAATTATAATTCAAAAAAAAACAAAATTTAATCATATTGATGTTTTTTCGGCTTTTTATTTGTTTTTATTTTACCAAATAACTGAAATAATTGCACAATAATGCAAAAATAACCGTTTTCAATTACCGCAAGACCAGTATTGCAATCTCATTTTGTGAATAGGTGGCGGTATATGAGTATTTTTAAGTATGCGGACGGTTTTTGTGTTATACAATATATTTGGCTGCCATCGTAGTTGTGTTGGCTCAATTCGCGGAAAAGAAGGCTGAGTGAGCGCGACTTTAAAAAAACCATGCACAACCGGACAGACTTTCGGTTATGCGTTGCTAAGAGCTGATAACGAGCTTATTTTTGAATAAGATCAAGGAATTTTATACCGATAACTACGCCCTGATCTTGGAAACCACCTTGATACGAACGGAAATAATCGATTCTAAAGAGTCTGAATTTTCCAAAACCGAAATTGTTTAATCCGATGCTGATTTCGTGATAGGGTTTTTGATCGGGTATATACAGCTGATGCGAACCGACCACTATCGAATATTTTAATTGATTGAGCAACGGGATTTTATTCAGTATATAACCTTTAAAATCGTGTTCAATATGCGCTTGAAAATAAGAGGTATTGGTGCTGTTGTTATAATACGGTAGTAAGTTGAATTGGTTGTCGTAAATCGTATTGGAACCGACAAAACTCTGATTGGCATTGAAGTGTTTGTAGTCCATAAAAGCGACTTCATTACCATCAAAAAACTTTCCGGCATCCAAACCAATATTCAATCGACCGAAATTAGATAAGGATCTGCTGTATTTGGTTGAAGCCGATAAGAAGTCGAAATCGTATTTGGATAAACTCGAAGAAAATCCCTTTTCATAGTTTAAAGACAGTACCGGGTAATCGGAACTCGGAATGTAGATGCGCTTGTTGGGATAGCTGACAATTTTTTTGTCAAAGACGATATCCATACCGAGTTTTACCTTGAGAATGTTGTTTTGTTCAAATCCAGGATCGATAAAATCGCTGCCATTCATCGGATTATTGGATTCGAAATATTTGTCTTTGATAAAAGGCGAATGCAACATCGCATTAAACAACGGTATACGATTGGCATACTCGATGGAAGTCGTTACCTTAAGTCCTGTGAAGGCATATTGTTCATATTCAAATTTGATAAAATCCTTTTGGTAAAATCGCGCAAAATTCTCACCAAACCACGAAGATCCAATCGAGTTGATCAGATTTTTAATCGGAGCCTTGTCTTGCCCAAATTGCTCCACGGTCATACCGCCAGAGAGGTTGAATTTATTAAAATTTACTTTGTTAAATAAATGCGATACATAGGCTGAGAAACGCGGTTTATTTTCAGCTATTCCATAATTCAGTAAAATACCAGCTTCAGTTTTTTCGGTATCGCTAGCTTCTGTGATATAAGCGACCCCTGTAGTGACATTAAAGCCTTGTACGGCGTTAAAAGCAAAGGTGGACAATAGTCCTCGGTACGACCATTTGGTGCCTTTAAAAGAATTCTTGTGCTCGTAACCTTTAATCAGTTTTAAAAGCGTGAAGCGATTGCTCTGCTGATCGGTGGAGTCTAAATAGGCCTTAGTGCTTTTGGTTTCTAGCAGGCTCTCTTTATATTCATAATTGTATTTCTCATCCATCGTCAGTGGGATAGGACGAATGGATTCCCAATAAGTATTGTCTCTTTTGTTCGAATCCTTATCAAATAGTATTAACTCTTGATTGAAGGTGTTTTTCGGAAAGGTATCTACTTCGTTATAATTGGAGTATACGTAGTTGAATTTACTTGAAAAGTCGAAAACTAAAATCTTACCTTTAAAAAAGAGAGATTGATTGTTTTTGCTCCAGCTGTTTGACGTTTCATTGTATATAAAATTTTGTTGCAATTCAAAACTGTCTACCATCGGATAGTTGATACTACTACCGCTAATTTTTGCATCTACGGCATAAATGGCCCAACTGTTGTCGACGATATAGATATAACCATCAATAACGGGCTCACTAGTTCGTTTAGGTCTAGCGCTAATTTTATAAATGATGTGATCATTGGCATCTGTAAAACTGCCTTCCAAAACAAAGTTGTAATAACTCGGTGCTATGGGGGCCAGTGGTGATATTAAACGGATTAATGAATTGGCTTCACTTTTATAAAAATCAAAATTAACAGCAATACCGGAATTAAAAGAAAAACCCTTGTTGTTGCCGCTGACTTTAGATGCGATAATTTCTTCTTTCATTTTACTGGGCTTTTGCACAGAAATTTTAGAAACGGTTTCAGAAAGGTAAATCAGGTTGCGTTTTAAAGAGTCTGAAAATAATTGCGGGTCGATATCCTTTAATTTCTGACCCAAAAAAGTGTCTTTATTAGTGTCTAATCGAATATAACCTTTAGAATAAAAATCCAAAGTGTGCTGTTGCATTATATTCGCATTGAGTTCCCTGTTCTTGCTAGCCATTTTAATGATGGCTACAGCGGGATCTATCGGTTTTTTGCTGCGAATCAAGAGATCGGGAATCTCGGTTTTCTCAGGAAGAAGTTGAATGTTTAGTTTTAAGACCTCTTTACTGATTTTGATCTTGGACGATTTAGATTGATAACCCAATGCTTGAAAAACAATGGTGTAATTACCGTTTTTTTGCGTATTGAGTTCGTATTTCCCCTCTTCATTGGTAGAGGTACCTATGGTTGAATCTTCTATATAAACGGATACTTCTGCTAAAGGTGTACCGTCCTGAGAAGTGACTTTGCCCTTAATCTGAGCGTTGGTTAAAACCGTGAAAAATAAGAGAAATAAGGGGAGTGTTTTTCTCATAAATTCATTAAGATGTTAAAAATGAAGAGACAGCTAATTCGTAGCCTTTGATGCCAAAGCCAACCACTATGCCTTTGCAGACCGGTGAAATAAATGAATGCTGTCTAAATGCTTCTCTGGCAAAGGTATTGGATATGTGTACTTCAATGACCGGAGAGCTTATCGCACGAATCGTATCCGCTAAAGCGATGGATGTATGTGTATACGCTCCGGCATTTAAAATGATACCATCGTATTCAAACCCAAACTGCTGCAGTTTATCGATTAACTCCCCTTCAATATTGCTTTGAAAATAGCTTAATTCGATCTGAGGAAAAGTGGCTTGTAAATGCTCAAAATAATTGTCAAAGCTAATTTGTCCATATATAGCAGGTTCTCTACTACCTAGCAAATTTAAATTAGGCCCATTCAGGATAAGTATTCTCATATTTTTTAAAGTAAAATTAATTAAAAAATGTACCTAATTACTGATCGTCTGTAATTCGATAGGAAGCGAAGATGTGAAACTACAATAAAAAGCCAAGAGATAACTGTCCAACGGCATTTTTAACATTACTGTTTTCAGCTACTTTGGTTAGTCCAAAACCATATCGGGCTTGAATAAATATACTATTGGTTAATTGTAAGCCCAATCCTGCTACGATCGCGGTTTCGTACGAATTGGTGTCTCCGGGCTTGAATTCATTTTTTTTACTCATTAAAAAAGAGAATTGTGGCCCAGCCTCAAGAGTGATACTGCGGTTGAGATTTATTTTAGCCAATACAGGTATCGCTATATATCCCAATTTGCTTTTTATTTCCTTAGTAATATCTCCTATGGTATTATCGTAGTTGGCTCCGACAGTAGAATATAATAATTCCGGTTGAATAGCTAGCTTTTCGCTAAGGCGTAATTCTGCGGTAGCTCCAAAATGAAAACTGCTTATCGCATCGGAGGAAATATCTTTTCCTGTAAAATTAGCGTAGTTAACGCCGCCTTTGATTCCGAATTTTAGAATTTGAGCCTGAATTTGCCATCCACTAAGGAAGATAAGTATAAATAAAACTGTTTTTTTAGCCATTTTAACTGTTTTTTAAGAGTATTAATTAAAGTTATAAGATATTGTTTGATAATATGTTAATGTAAAAATAAGCCGTTTTGTGTTATCCAAATGTTATTTTTAAGTAAAAAAAAAACCTTTACACGTGCAAGATAGGTAAATTTGTCTTGTTAATAATTCAAAAATCACTAACAATGAAAAAAATTGTATTATCAGTTGCAGCTGTATTCGCATTCGGATTTGCTGCTCAAGCACAAGAAGTAGGAGAAGGATTTGGATATTCTAAAGGAGATGTTTTCCTTTCAGGTTCAATTGGATTTGGTTCTAATAAATTTGTAGGAGACAATTATAAACAAAATAGTTTCTCATTTGCTCCTCAAGCGGGTTATTTTGTAAATGACAACATCGCAGTAGGTTTGAGATTGGGGATTGCCAATTCAAAAGTAACTGTAAAAGAAGGTGATGATGCATTCAAAGTAAATGAATTGGCAATCGGAGCATTCGGTAGATATTACTTTACTCCAAGTAGCAAATTCTCTTTATTCGGTCAATTGGCTGCAGATTATGCTTCAGTTGATTACAAAAAAGCAGATTATAAAGTTAACGCATTTTCAGTTGAATTAGCTCCAGGTGTTAGTTATTTCCTAAATAGTAACTTCGCTTTAGAAGCAACTTGGGGATTGATCAACTATACGAACTCAAAACCTGATTTCGATGGTGCTGAAACAGCTTCAAGCTTTAACGCTGCTGTTGACTTAACAAATATCAAATTAGGTTTAGTTTATAAATTCTAATAAAACTACTTTGTTGTAAAAAGGCTTCTCATATGGGAAGCCTTTTTTTGTATAACTGTTTTTTTTAGTTGACATTTACACTCAATCTTATTTAATAGCGTTTATGGAATTCGATCAGCAAGATGAAAAGCAACATTGGGGAAAGTATATAAGATTATATAAAAATTATTTAAAACTCGAGCGGGGATTGTCTGAAAATTCTATCATCAGTTACGAATTGGATGTTTTGAAATTTTATCATTATTTACATACTAACGGATTGATGGTAGATGTAGAAAATCTCAGTGAAGAGGAGGTACAACATTTTTTATACGCCATTTCAACGGTGATTGCTGCGACTACTCAATCTCGAATTATTTCAGGATTAAAAGGATTTTTTAATTTTTTGGTTTTAGAGCGGTATATAGATCGATCTCCTATGGATTTGATAGAGATTCCCAAGTTGGGAAGATCGCTGCCAGAAGTGCTCTCTTTGGATGAAATTGATGTATTGATAGGGCAGATCGATCATGCAACTGATGAGGGTTATCGAAATCGCGTGATTATTGAAACGCTTTATGGTTGTGGTCTTCGGGTTACAGAATTGGTGACTTTGAGGTTGTCTGATTTGTTTTTTGAAGAAGGATTTATCCGCATAATCGGTAAGGGGAGTAAACATCGCTTGGTTCCTATAGCTCCGGATACCATTGACTATTTAAATCGCTATATAGATGAAATTCGGGGGCATCAATCGGTAAAGAAAGAGGCATCTGATATCGTTTTCTTAAATAGACGCGGGGGACAGTTGAGCCGTGCGATGATCTTTACCATTATTAAGAGGTTGGCTGTAAAGGCTTCAATGGATAAGAATATTAGCCCGCATACTTTTCGCCACTCCTTCGCAACACATCTTTTGGAGCACGGAGCGGATATTAGGGCGATACAACTGATGTTGGGTCATGAATCTATTACAACTACAGAAATCTACACCCACGTCAATAGAGAGCACCTGCGTAAGGTGTTGGTCGACTGCCATCCAAGGAATTCTAAGGAGTTTTAATTTGGGATTCGGGATTCGGGATTCGGGATTCGGGATTCGTGAGTCGTGATTCGGGATTCGGGATTCGGGAGTCGAGGATTATCGTAGGTGAAAACGCTATTATACAAGTGATCAGTAATCAGTGACTAGCTCGAGATTCGGGATTCGTGATTCGGGATTCGGTATTCGAA
>DCKE01000029.1:92592-92749 GCA_002320285.1 Flavobacteriaceae bacterium UBA1682
AAGTCAGTTATTGTAGTGATCAGTAATCAGTGATCAGTGACTAGCTCGGGATTCGTTAGTTGTGAGTCATTAGTCGAAAGTCATTAGTCGAAAGTCATTAGTCGAAAGTCGATTCTCGAACATCGACTCTCGGACATCGACTCTCGAACATCGACTC
>DCKE01000029.1:92800-167318 GCA_002320285.1 Flavobacteriaceae bacterium UBA1682
CGAACATCGACTCTCGAACATCGATTAAATAAAAAAAGCCTCATTTTCATGAGGCCTTTTTTTATTTAGCGATATTTACAGCTCGAGTTTCTCGAATTACGGTTATTTTAACTTGACCCGGATAGGTCATTTCTGTCTGTATTTTTTGTGAGATGTCGAATGAAAGTGTTGAAGCCATTTCATCGGAAACTTTTTCGCTTTCAACAATAACTCTTAGTTCACGTCCAGCTTGGATGGCATACGCATTTTTAACACCATTGAATTCTTGAGCAATTCCTTCAAGATCTTTTAATCTCTGAATATACGAATCCAATACTTGGCGTCTTGCTCCTGGTCTTGCTCCTGAAATAGCATCACAAACTTGGATGATTGGAGAGATTAAAGAGGTCATTTCAATTTCATCATGGTGAGCCCCAATCGCGTTACATACTTCTTCTTTTTCTCCAAATTTCTCGGCCCACTGCATTCCCAAGATAGCGTGAGGAAGTTCACTTTCCGTTTCTGGAACCTTACCAATATCGTGTAATAGACCAGCTCTTTTGGCTAGTTTTACGTTTAAACCTAGTTCTGCGGCCATTAATCCACAAAGTTTGGCTACTTCTCTCGAGTGTTGTAATAGGTTTTGTCCGTAAGATGATCTGTATTTCATACGTCCGATGATTTTGATCAATTCTGGATGTAATCCGTGAATTCCCAAATCGATTACCGTACGTTTTCCAATCTCGATGATTTCTTCGTCGATTTGCTTGGCTGTTTTTGCAACCACTTCTTCAATACGCGCTGGGTGAATACGACCATCAGTTACCAAACGGTGTAAGGACAAACGAGCAATTTCTCTTCGAACCGGATCGAAACAAGAAAGGATAATTGCCTCAGGTGTGTCGTCTACAATGATTTCCACTCCAGTTGCTGCTTCAATAGCACGAATATTTCTTCCCTCTCTACCGATAATACGACCTTTAACGTCATCGGATTCGATGTTGAATACAGAAACACAATTTTCTACAGCCTCTTCAGTACCTACACGTTGAATGGTGTTGATAATGATTTTTTTGGCTTCCTGTTGAGCAGTCATCTTAGCTTCTTCAATGGTGTCTTGAATAAAAGACATTGCATTGGCTTTAGCCTCTGTTTTTAAACTGTCAATAATTTGGTTTTTTGCTTCGTCAGCAGAAAGTCCCGAAATGATTTCCAGTTGTTCTACTTGACTTTTGTGTAGCTTTTCAACTTCTTCTTGTTTCTTTTCAACAAGCTCTAGTTTGGTCTCGTAATCTTTTATCTTTTTCTCTCCTTCTTCATTCGATTTTTTGGCTTTAGCCAATTCGCTTGAAATTTGAGATTCTTTGTCTCTTGTTCTTTTTTCTGCTTCTGCTATTTTTTTATCTCGCGATAAAATTACTTGCTCGTGCTCTGCTTTAAGCTCTATGAATTTCTCTTTTGCTTGAAGCATCTTCTCTTTCTTCAACGTCTCTCCATCGGCTCTGGCATCTTTTAAAAGCGTTTTAGCTTCGTTTTTAGCATTCTTTAAAATGGAAGATGCATTGTTTTTTTCCAAGTACTTTGCAACGGCAAAGCCTATTCCAGTTCCAAGTATTAATCCCCCGATAATTAATATTATTGTATCCATATTTGTTTGTGTAATTATATAAAAAAAGCCCACATTAGGGGTGGTTGTATAAACTCGTAATATGACAAGTTTTGAGCTATCTTGCTGTTCAAGGATCTGCGCAAGGCAGCATGCTTTAGAAGCAATGATTCACTCATTTGAATTTGTTAGCGTTGAGTTTATCAAACAGGTACTAATGTGGGCAGTATCTTAGTTTTATGTTAAAGAACGTGTTTATTTAGAAAGAATCTTATCCAATTTTGCATTCATTTCTTGTAATCGATCAATAGCTTGCGTATAGTTGTCCGAAATATCGATTTTCTTCTGCTCGGTCTGTGCTGCAAATTGCAAAGCACACATCGCTAGAACATCTTGTTTGTCTCGAACAGCATAGTTCTCTTCAAACTGGTGGATCATCGTCTCAATTTTTTTAGAAGCCGTTCTCAAACCTTCCTCTTGTGAATAATCCACAGTAAGCGGGTAAATCCGATCGGCAATTGATACTTTTATCTTTAATTTCTGATCCATATTAACTCTTTATTATTCAGAGAGTTGTGCTATACAATTGTCTATTTCTCGTATTAATGAATTTATCTTGAGTTTCGTATCTCTTTTGTTTTCTTCGTTGCCCAGTAATGAATTGGCTAATTTTAGTGAATCGTATCGGGTTTCCAAACCACTATGCGTATCTCTTAAATTATTGATTTCCGCTCTAGACTTATTCAGTTCTTGCAATAATGTTGCATTCTCAACTTCCAAAGCATCAAGCTTTTGTACCAGTTTTGTAAACTTACTTTCCAGAGAATCTATGATTTCGTTAAGTTCACTCATTATACTATTGTTCATTACATGATTTTACAAAGTTAATATTACTATCTCTAAATAAAAAAAAAATATGATAAAAAATCGAAAATTCTTTATTGTTAAATAAATTGTAGATCTTTAAGTTTAATTTATTTTTAAATAATCCGTTTATAACTCATTAGTTATTTTTATAAATTAGCACAAATTGCCATGATGAAATTCATATTTTTCTTTTTACTTTCAACCAGTTGTATTTTTGCACAGCGTTTTCCTAAAGATCAGTTTTTAAGTCCTTTGAAAATCGATTTAATTCCCTCAGGTACTTTTGGAGAATTGCGGGGCAATCACTTTCACGCGGGTTTAGATATCCGTACAGAACAGCGAATTGGATTGCCTGTTTATGCCCCTGCTGATGGAACTGTTTCGCGTATCAAGGTTTCTACATTTGGTTATGGTAAAGCGTTGTACATCAACCACGCTGGAGGTTATACAACGGTTTACGGGCATTTGAACGCTTATAACAATGCCATTGGGGCAGTTGTAAGAAATCAGCAGTACAAAACCAATAAATTTGAAATCGAACTTTTTCCAAAAGCAGGAGAATTGGTTGTGAAAAAAGGTGATCTGATTGCGTTTACGGGGAATACAGGTGGATCCGGTGGACCCCATTTGCATTTTGAATTCCGGGACACCAAAACAGAAAAGATTATTAATCCATTACACTTTGGAACGCAGATCAAAGTAAAAGATGCAAAAGCTCCTGTTCTAAACGGTTTGATGGCATATCCACTCAGCGAAACTGCCTTGGTCAATCAATCTGAAAAACCAGTAGAGATTTCGCTGACCAAACAAAAAGACGGAACCTATATCGCTAATCGTGTTCGCGCTAAGGGTAAAATTGGCTTTTCGGTCAATACCCATGATGTTTCTGATAATAACTATGCTAAAAACGGAATCTATTACATAAAAACATATTTAAACGGTTCGCCATTCTATAGTTTTCAATTCGATACTTTTGCTTTTGATGAGTCCAGATATGTTAATGCGTTGATTGATTATGAGTATTTTGTAAAGACAAAACAGCGTTTTCAAAAATTGTTTTATAAAAAAC
This sequence comes from Flavobacteriaceae bacterium UBA1682, assembly GCA_002320285.1. Lineage (GTDB taxonomy): Bacteria > Bacteroidota > Bacteroidia > Flavobacteriales > Flavobacteriaceae > Flavobacterium. The sequence continues at coordinate 96,322 of DCKE01000029.1, forward strand.
CGTACGGATTATCTTTGATTAACTCCTATAGGAATAACGGTCAAATCGAAGTAGACTCGATGTCGAATTTTAATTATATGATTGAAATATGCGACTTCAACGGCAATAAAACTATTGTTCACGTTCCGATTGATTATGCGGATGAAGCGGTGTTAATCCGTGCGGAAAAAGAAGTAACACCTTTGTTTATTCAAACGGAACGCGATTATATATTTGAAAGAGATCAGTTCGTTGTTGAATTTCCTTCTCGGGTGTTTTATGACGATTTTTATTTAAAGTTGGAAGTTAAAGATCGCGTTTTATATCTGCACGATGAAACCGTGCCCTTGCATAAAAATATTACGATTAAATTTGACGTTAGTCAACTAGAGGGGGTTAATCTCGAAAAAGCTTTTATTGGGAGGGTCAGTAATGGGAAAAAAGAATACTTTAGCACGCAGAAAAAGAACAATTTGTTTTCGATTAAAACACGGGACTTCGGCGAATATCATATTTTTGAAGATAATACCCCGCCGGTGATTGCTAAACCGAGTTTTGTCGCCGGAGCGGAATTGGATAAAACGAAACGGTTGTCCTTTGTGGTAACCGATGATTTGTCGGGGCTCAGTACGATAGAGGGGTATATCAATGGCCGATGGATTTTATTGGATTATGACTATAAAACCAATTTGATTGTACATGCGATTAGTGATGCTATCGCTGTAGATGGACGAAACGACATTAAAATAATAGCAACGGATCGAATCGGTAATAGTACTGTTTTTGAAAGCCACTTTTTTATAAAATAAACCAGATCAACTTGAAAAAATTCAAAGCATTTTCTATCGTTATAGGCTTGTTATTTAGTATAAATTTTTACGCTCAACAAGCGAGAATTAAGGGGGTTGTTTTGAATGAGAAACAACTACCGGTTGTCGGCGTAACAGTTGGTGCTGGTGCTCTTCAGGCAACGACCAACGTCAATGGTTTTTATGTGCTGCATATCGAGTCGGAACAGGAATATCAAGTAAATTACACCCATATCGGATTCAAAACTGCTACGGTGATGGTTCGTTTGAAAAACAATGAAGATTTTGAATTGAATTTGGTGTTAAATAGGGATTCTCAAACGTTGGAGGAGATTGTAATTGACAATGCTAATGCTAATGATCGCGTTGTAGGTGCTACGGTGATTTCACCAGTATTGTTGCGCAGGATTCCCGGTGCCAATGCCGGTATTGAAAATATTTTAAAAACCTTACCTGGGGTATACTCCAATAATGAATTGAGTACGCAATATGCTGTTCGAGGAGGGAATTATGATGAGAATTTGGTCTATGTTAATGAAATTGAGGTATACAAGCCGTTTTTGATTCGTTCGGGGCAGCAGGAGGGGTTGAGTTTTACCAATACGGATATGGTTGAGAAAGTTAATTTTTCCGCTGGGGGATTTCAAGCGAAATACGGGGACAAGTTAGCATCTGTCTTGGATATAACTTATCGTAATCCTACGGCGTTTAAGGCGGCCATCGAGGCTAGCTTCTTAGGAGGTGCAGCAACAGTTGATTGGGTTTCGAAAAATCAAAAATGGAGTACCGTTTCAGGTGTTCGATATCGCGATAATAAATTGTTGGTCAACAGTCAGGAAACGCAGACGAATTTCAGTCCCACTTTTGTAGACTTTCAAACCTTGATCAATTTTAATGCATCAACCAGATGGCAATGGAGTTTTTTGGGAAATATTTCCCAGAATAAGTATCACTATGAACCGTTAACTCGACAAACAAATTTTGGTACTATCGATAATCCGACGGCTTTGCTAGTGTATTATCAAGGGCAGGAAAAAGATGAGTATCTCACGCTGTTTGGAGCTTTAAAAGGCGTTTATCAATGGAATGACTATACCAAAATAAAATTTATTGCTTCGGGTTATCAAACACGTGAAAAAGAACATTTTGATATTTTGGCGTCTTACCGTTTGGGGGAGATTGATACCAATTTGGGCTCTGAAAATTTTGGCGGGGTCAGTTATAGCAGAGGTGTGGGTTCACAGCTCAATCACGCTAGAAATGATTATGATGCCGTTATTTTTAATGGGGAAGTAAAAGGTTTTCACGATAAAGATCAGCAGCAGTTTGAATGGGGGTTAAAGTTTAGTCGTGAAGATGTTAAAGATAGGCTGTCTGAATGGGAAGTTGTTGATTCTGCCGGTTTTTCATTGCCGTCACCACTGGTTGATTTGCGAAATGATCAGCCGTATCAACCGTATTATGGGCCATTATTGCCCTTTCAAAATGTGCGCTCTAGAAATGATGTCATTATAGATCGTTTATCGGGATATGTACAATGGAATTACAGAACGGAATTTGGACAAAATGAGGTTTGGATGAATGCCGGTGTGCGGGGACATTGGTGGCAGGCTGATTCTGACGATCAAAAATCGGATTCAAAGCTGATTGTTAGTCCACGTGCGCAAATTGCAATCAAGCCAAATTGGACAGCGGATATGGTGTTTCGTGTATCGGGTGGTTGGTATGCACAACCGCCATCGTACAGGGAGATGAGAGCTATGGATGGGACGGTAAATGTAAACTTAAAAGCGCAACAATCCATACATTTGGTTGTGGGTAATGACTATAGCTTTAAGTTGGGACAGCGTCCGTTTAAATTGACAACAGAGGTTTATTATAAGAATCTAACAGCCGTTAATACGTATACTTTGGAGAATGTGCGAATTCGTTATCATGCCGATAATGATGCTAAGGCCTATGTTTATGGAGCGGATGTGCGTTTAAACGGTGAAATATTACCGGGGACGGAATCGTGGTTAAGTGTGGGCTACCTAAGAACACAAGAAAACTATAAAGACCAAGGTTATATAGCAAGACCCACTGACCAAAGATTAAAATTTGGATTATTGTTTCAGGACTATATGCCTCAGATTCCCAATCTAAAGATGTATTTGAATTTGGTTTACAATACAGGCTTGCCCGGAGGTTCTCCATCGTATGCTGATCCGTATCAATATCAGCTGCGTTTAAAGGATTATCGCAGGGCAGATGCTGGTTTTTCTTATGTGTTTAAGGATGCAAAAATCGGAGGCAGTAAAAAGTGGTTAAAGCCTTTTGATGAGTTGGCTTTAGGTGTTGAAATATACAATCTGTTTGATAATCAGAATGCCATTACCAATACTTGGGTACGCGATGTGTATACCAAAGTGCAATACGGTATACCGAATTATATGACAACTAGAACTTTTAACTTAAAAGTAAACATGCGGTTATAATTTTTTTGAAAGCTAGCGTAATTATTTTTATATTTGATAGGATAAAAAGTAAATGATGAAAAATTTAAAAGGGGCTGTGGTGATCTTGGTTTTGATGAGTTTGTATTCTTGTAAAAAAGAAGAAGAACAACCCAAAGTGATTTATGAAGCGAAAAAGATTTCAGTGCGCGAACCTCAAAAAATAGATAGTACGCAAATTAAAATTGCTGATTTACCGATTTTGATGGAGGGAACCAATTATTTGATTCATCCCATAGGAGACGTACGGGTTTATGATGTGTCTTCAAAATACGGTTCGACTAAGGTCAATCAAGTTTCTTATACGATTTCAAATTATAACCGTTATGAATTGACGGGGTATTTTCAGAATCTGATGTTTCAGCATATGGACTCTACTGCCTTGCGTCCCTTGACCGATCAGGTTATGCAAATTCAAACGGTAACTTACTTAAATACGATAGCTGATAAAACTAAAAAGAAAATTTTGGTATACAGCATAGCGGATTTAGATACCAATCAGGATGGGAAAATTGATTCTAATGATATCAAGTCTTTATACATCAGTATGAACGACGGGACTAAATTCACAAAATTATCAGAGGATTTGCATGAGCTTTTAGATTGGAGTGTGATTGAATCTCAAAATAGATTGTATTTTAGAACTATTGAAGATATCAATAAAAATGGCGCTTTTGACAAGAACGATGCCATCGATTACTTCTATGTCGATTTGAGTAAAAATCAATGGAAAATAGAGGCATATAATCCGATGGGAAATTAGTAATAGTCATAAAATATATAAAAAAAGGGTCATTCGAGAGAATGACCCTTTTTTTATGCTTTGGAAACAACGATTTTGTATTGATATAACCTTTGTATCTAGTTCGCACCTGGTTTGCACCTGGTTTGCATCTGGTTTTGCGGGATTTAATTCGCAGGGTTTAGGTGTTTTAATTTGACATAAAAACCTTGGTTGGATTGGTGAGTTGGCTATGGGCTTGGTGTAAAGCAAAAAAGGTTGCATCTCTCGATGCAACCTTTTTTTAATTGGATTGTATTATCTGCTTAAATACATTTTGCGTCTCGAGTAGATTTCGTAAAATTGATCGTCTTTTAAGTCGTCTATAAACAAGATGCTTTCACCAGTCGATTTCATCTCAGGGCCTAGGGCTTTATTGACATTTCTGAATTTGTCAAAAGAGAATACCGGGCTTTTGATAGCGTATCCTTTTAATTGTGGATTAAAGTCGAAGTCCGTTACTTTTTTATCGCCAAGCATGACTTTGGTCGCGTAATTCACGTACGGTTCGCCATAAGCTTTTGCGATAAACGGCACTGTTCTAGAGGCTCTTGGATTGGCTTCGATAATGTAAACGATATCGTCTTTAATAGCGAACTGTATGTTGATTAGACCTACTGTTTTTAATGCGATAGCAATTTTATGTGTATGATCTTTGATTTGTTGTAAAACAAATTCTCCAAGGTTAAAAGGGGGTAACATAGCATGGCTGTCACCAGAGTGAACACCACATGGCTCGATGTGTTCCATGATACCGATGATGTATACATTTTCACCGTCACAGATGGCATCTGCTTCCGCTTCTATTGCCCCATCCAAATAATGATCCAACAACAACTTGTTTCCAGGGATAGAGTTTAGTAAGTCAATTACGTGTTCTTCTAATTCTTTTTTGTTGATGACAATTTTCATTCCTTGACCACCAAGCACATAAGATGGACGAACTAATAGTGGAAAGTCTAAGCTATCAGCCAGTTCTAAAGCTTGATCGGCAGTCTGAGCGATGCCGAATTGAGGAAATGGAATTTTCAATTCTTCAAGTAGGGCAGAGAATCTCCCGCGATCTTCGGCTAAATCTAATGCGTCAAAGCTGGTTCCGATAATTTTGATACCGTTGCGTTCTAACTTTTCTGCTAGTTTTAAAGCGGTTTGACCTCCGAGTTGAACGATAACTCCTTCTGGTTTTTCATGACGAATGATATCGTAGATATGTTCCCAGAAAACCGGTTCGAAGTACAATTTATTGGAGGTGTCAAAATCGGTAGAAACCGTTTCTGGATTACAGTTGATCATGATGGTTTCATAACCGCATTCTTCTGCGGCTAAAACACCGTGTACACAAGAGTAATCGAATTCGATTCCTTGGCCAATTCTATTTGGACCAGAACCTAAAACGATGATTTTCTTTTTGTCTGATACAATACTTTCATTAGAAACATATCTGGTACCGTCTGGTTTTTCGATTTCTGCTTCAAAAGTAGAGTAGTAGTATGGTGTTTTTGCAGGGAATTCAGCAGCACAAGTATCTACTAATTTGAAGATACGGTTTACTTTCATCTCATCTCTCAAAGTGTGTACTTTACTCTCTAAGGTGTTGAGCATGTGTGCAATCTGACGATCGGCAAAACCTTTTTGTTTGGCTTCTAAGAGCAATTCTTTTGGAAGTGTTTCTATAGTGTATTTAGAAACTTCTTTTTCCAAGAGGTATAACTCTTCGTATTGTTTTAAGAACCACATATCAATTTTCGTGATTTCGTGGATTCTGCTCAACGGTATACCGTGTTGGATGGCATCGTAGATAACGAATACGCGATCCCAGCTAGCGTGAGTTAATTTGTCGATGATTTGATCGTAGTTGGTATAACCTTTTCCGTCTGCGCCCAATCCGTTTCTTTTGATTTCTAAGGATTGTGTCGCTTTGTGAAGGGCTTCTTGGAATGAACGTCCAATTCCCATCACTTCTCCTACGGATTTCATTTGAAGTCCTAAGGTACGGTCTGCGCCTTCGAACTTATCAAAATTCCAACGAGGTATTTTTACAATCACATAATCCAAGGTCGGCTCAAATAAAGCGGAAGTGGATTTGGTGATTTGGTTTTGTAATTCGTCAAGGGAATATCCCAGTGCTAATTTAGTGGCTACTTTTGCAATTGGATATCCAGTGGCTTTAGAAGCTAAGGCTGATGAACGAGAAACGCGAGGGTTGATCTCGATGGCAACGATATCTTCTTTTTCGTCTGGTGATACGGCAAATTGCACGTTACATCCGCCGGCAAAATTTCCGATACTGCGCATCATCTTGATCGATAAATCACGCATTCTTTGAAAAGTTCTATCGGATAAAGTCATGGCAGGTGCTACCGTTATACTATCTCCAGTGTGGATTCCCATCGGATCCATATTTTCAATAGTACAGATAATTACGACGTTGTCGTTTTTATCGCGTAACAATTCCAATTCGTATTCTTTCCATCCTAATAAGGCTTTGTCGATCAGTACTTCATGTATAGGAGATGCTTCCAATCCACGTGTAAGTAAGTCGTCAAAATCTTCGGCTTTATGAACAAAAGCAGCTCCAGTTCCTCCTAAGGTAAACGACGGGCGTATAACTAGTGGGAATCCGAATTCCTGAGCGATTTCTTTTCCTTCTAAAAAGGAGGTAGCGGTTTTGGCAGGAGCTGTAGGAACGTCGATTCTCTGTAGTAATTGTTTAAATTGCTCGCGATCTTCCGTGATGTTTATCGCATTGATATCAACACCGATTAAACGCACGTCAAAATCTTTCCAAATTCCTTTTTCGTCGGCCTCTAAGCATAGGTTTAACGCGGTCTGACCTCCCATTGTTGGAAGTACAGCGTCAATTTCCGGATGCTCTTTCAAGATCTCGATTAATGATTTTGTAGTTAAAGGTTTTAGGTAAATATGGTCCGCCATGGAGGGGTCGGTCATAATCGTAGCTGGATTCGAGTTGATCAAAATAACTTTGATTCCCTCTTCTCTTAAAGAGCGAGCTGATTGAGATCCAGAATAGTCAAACTCACAAGCTTGACCAATAACAATTGGTCCGGAACCAATTATTAAAACGGTTTTGATAGTTGTATCTTTAGGCATTTCAATGATGTGTGTTGCGTTGGTTGTTGTAAAAGTACCCTTTAAACCAGTATAAGATCAATGTAGGGCAAAAAAATGTATAAAAAAAGGCGTTACGAATAAATAGTAACACCTTTAGGTATGTTTTAGAAAAACATTATTTTTTATGTCTTGGTTCGCAAGAAACAGTCAATTTGTGTCTTCCTTTGGCTCTTCTACGAGCTAACACTTTTCTTCCGTTAGCACTAGCCATTCTGTCCATGAAACCATGTTTGTTTCTTCTTTTTCTTTTCGATGGTTGAAACGTTCTCTTACTCATTGCTTTTATTTTTAAATCTTAGAATTTTACAAAATTTCAGCTTTGAAAGTCAGTCACCTCAAAACCGAGTGCAAATATACAAAGTCTTTTGTCTCTTACAAATCCTTTTGCATAAATATTTAATTTTATTTTGATCACGCCTCTCTTAACAAGATATGCTACTGGGGAAATAACTTTTAAAGCACTTAATCTCTAATGATATAGCCCCTAAGTCCTGTTTTTTTAACATTTTCAAAAAGATTTTTTAAATGTACCCTTTTTTAAACAGACAAGCAATTTAATACAACTACAGTCTTTAGTTGCGAACAAAGGAGCTGTCCCCACGTTTTCTGTGTTATATGTTTCAGGTGTGTTTTTTGATGAGGATTATAATGTATATGAAAATAAGTGTGTAGAATGTAAGACTATATGTATGTAATTATTAATTTTGCGAATTGTTAAAAATGTTATTATAAATATAATCTCGAGGTGAGATTTCTTTAGGGCGATAAAATTATTGAAAATATGAACATCAATTTGTTTAAAAATTTAATACCAATTTTAGCAAAAAACTTTATTTTTTTTCTAATTCTGTTTTTTGTTAGTCGATTAGTATTTGTTTGGTCTTATGGTAATTCGGAAGAGTTATTGCCCAACTTTGCGGACGTAATCGCCGCATTTGTAATGGGAATGAGATTTGATGTTTCGGTTATTTGTTATGGGTTCTTGCCGGTCTTATTGGTGGCCTTTATCGGATTATTTATACCGCAAAAGAGAAGCTTAGGTTATTTTCGTTTTTTCGGATATTTTGCCAAATATTATCTATTGCTGCCTTTGCTCGTGTTTTTGTCTTTGTTGTTAATTGATTATTTCTTTTACCAATTTTTTCAATCACATATAAATGTACTCTTTTTTGGTATTTTTAAAGACGATACCACAGCGGTGTTGGATTCGGTTTGGAAGGATTATCCTATTTTCAGCATACTGCTGATTTATACCGTGACGATAGGATTGTATTTCGCACTGTCTAATCGAATAATCAAAAAAGGCATGCAGCGCTTTTCAATTCGCAAGCCCTCTAAGGCTTCTTGGTTGTATTTGTTCGTGTTGCCTTTGTTTTTTATTGGCTTGCGAGGAAGTGTTGGTCTTTTTACTTTAAGACGTGATCACACGAATGTTTCTACGGTTGCCTTTATTAATGCTTTGAGTTATAACGGTATTTTTGCGCTGAAATTCGCTAAATCAGAATTAAATACCAATAGTTTTGCTGCGGATTTAAATGCGGAACTAGTGGCTAATCAGTTTGATAATTTAGCTGAAGCTTATCGGGACTACCGCCCTCAAGCCATTGACAGCTTCGATAATGATTTTATTTCTAAAACAGCTCAGAATGAATTTCTAGAAAAAAATCCCCCTAATGTGGTGTTTATAATGATGGAAAGCATGAGTTATCACTACTTCCAATTGCATTCCAAGGAATTGAACTTGTTGGGAGATTTAGAGGCTGAATTACCTTATCTGTATCAATTTAATCATGCCTTATCGTCGTTTAATGGTACGATCTATTCGTTGGAGAATTTAACGATCAATACCCCGAAAAACATCATATCGCAATCTGAATATTTTGATGTCAATTATTCAGGGGCTGTTGCAAAACCATATAAGGAAAAGGGATACCAAACCTATTTCTTATCTGGTGCCAATACGTCTTGGCGAAATGTCGACAATTTTCTGCTCAATCAATATTTTGATACGTTACAGGGGAAAGCGCATATCTTAAAACAATATCCCGATGCGGAAGAGTTTGCCTGGGGCGCGCATGACGAATATTTATTTGATTATATCGAAGATAAATTAAAAGAGGATTCTAAAAAGCCCAAATTTATTTTCGCATTAACCATTAGTAATCACACGCCTTATGAGATTCCAAAACATCACAAAAGCTACCCGATTCACCTTAGTGATTCCTTAAAAAGTGCTATTCGTATTGACGAACAGTTGGCTTATGATAATTTTGCAGCACATCAATATGCGGCTAGTCAATTGGCTAAGTTGATCCGAGATATACGCAATTCTCCTCTTGGGAAAAACACGATTATAGTGGCTACCGGAGATCATAATATACGTCAAGTTTTTGAATACAATGAGGAGACTTCGTTTTTGAAGCGCAGTGTGCCTATATTGATGTATATCCCCGAAGCTTATAAACCGACTTTTTATGATAAAAATATCTTGGCCGCTCATAAAGACATCTTTCCAACCCTGTTTAATTTGAGTTTGTCTGATCAAAAATATGTGTATTCTGGAGACAATTTGTTCTCTGCTAAGAAAGGTTATCGCTTTGCGGTTAATGAATACAATTATATGGCTGATTCGATAGGGGCTATTTCGTATGATAATAATAAAATGTATTATTACCAATGGACAGATAAAAAGCGACAAAAGTTAAAAGTAGCTGATGCAGCTAGTGAACACGCTTTATTTATGAATAAGAAATTCAAATCCTATAAAATGCTGCAAACGGCAAAAATTTATAAGGATATTGAGCGTCACGGTCAAAAGTAATATAATAAAGTATTGATTTTTTGATTGTTAATAATGGTGGATTAAAAACTTGAAAATTTAGAGATATTTTGAGAATCTATTTTTTTGTATTTTCATCGTCCATAGATTTTTATTACCTTTGTATTCTCAAAATAATTTTATAATTATGTTTCATAGAAATATCAAGTTAATTATTGCAGGTTTGATTTTTGCAGTAGCTATTTGGCAATTTACAGAGAGCAATATTGGAAACGGTATTTTCTTAATTCTTATCAGTTTAATTTTTATCTTGTTGTACTTTAAAAATGAGTTCATTTTATTGGCTTTTTTAAAGTTGCGAAAACAAGATTTTGAAGGAGCTCAGAAATGGTTGAGTTATATCAAAAATCCAGATACTGCCTTGATTAGAAAACAGAACGGTTATTATAATTATTTGCAGGGAATTATGATTTCTCAAACCAATTTAAACGCGGCTGAAAAATTCTTGAAACGCGCTTTAGAATTGGGATTAAATATGGATCAGGACATCGCAATGACCAAACTTCAATTAGCGGGTATTGCCATGACGAGAAGAAGAAAGGTTGAAGCGACAAAATTGTTGAACGAAGCAAAGAAATTAGACAAACAAAATATGTTGAAAGATCAAATTAAAATGATGAAAGATCAGTTGAAGAAAATTTAGTTCTTTAAACGAGCCAACATAGAAGTCAGTACTAAAATAGCAAAAAAAAACAGCAGTAAGCAATAGCTTACTGCTGTTTTTTTTTGCTTGATTATTTCGTGATTAAACGTTTTTACAATTTAGATCTTTTGGGTTTCACTTGTTTCTGATTGTAATTTTACAAGAAGAAACCTTCTAGAGGGAAAATGTTGTGGAGAATTTATTAAAAAGTGATATTATTTGATTTATCAGCGGTTATTTTTGGGGTTTTTAACTTTTGATTGTGTATTTTTTTTAAAAATTAATTGCTATAATATTACTTTATTTTCTTTATTAATGGTTTTTTGTTGAATAAAATGTTTTTTTTACTTAATTTTTTTGAAAAATATTTATATTTATATGGTTTATTTTATGCTGAAAAATGTAAATTTGGGCGGTAACTAAAATAATTCGTACAGTATGAAGAAAGTAGCTTTGATTTTGTTTGTAATGTTGTTTGTTTTTAATCAGGCTGCATTTGCATCTACACAAAAAGAAAGTGTAAAATATAATTATGGATGGAAAGCGAAAGTTTACTCACCCGAATTGTATTTACAACCCTATTTTAAGTTTAAGGCTTCAGCGGCTTGTGGAATATATTCCGTTCCTTTTACAGAAGGATTTAATCTCAATTCTACTTCTTTAAATTGTTGGACAACTATAGACAACAATGGAGATGATATGGGATTTATGAATGTTTGGCAAACTGCAGGTTACGGCATGTATGAGGGAGATCAGACTTATTCTTTTATGGGTGGACCGGATAATGATGACTGGCTAATCTCACCGACTATAAAGTTTGATGCAACTAAGGTTTATAGATTAAAGTATTATGTGCAAACCAATGCGATGTATCCTGCTGATTATGATGTCTTATTATCTACTAAAGGCGCTAAGGTAAGCGATTTTACTAAAGTACTTCAAACTAAGAGAAATGCAAATAATGGAATTTGGACTGCGGAAACCCTTTTTATCTCTGGGGTTGGTGGGGATGTTAACATTGCCTGGCAAATAAATGCTGCGGGTTTGACAATCCTGAATCTAGATCTTGTTGTTATAGATGAAGTTGTAAACTGTCCGGAGCCACTTGCATTAAGTGTTAAAGAAATTGGCGTAAATACAGCCAAAATCAGTTGGAAAGATGATCTTGGTGCTGCGGGTTGGGAATATGTTTTGCAACAGAAAAACAAGGGAATTCCGCAAGTGAAAGGTGTTGCAACTGTGCTAAAAGAAAATGTGGTGACCACGGATATTGCTGGTAATACTCTTGTTTCAAATACAGAATATGAATTTTATGTACGCACGGTCTGTGCGGATAAAACGACCAGTATATGGTCGGGACCCTTTGCTTTTTCAACGATTTGCGATGCACTTGCTGTGCCTTTTTCGGAAGGGTTTAATACTGGATCACCTACATTGAATTGTTGGGCTGTGGTCGATAATAATAACGACGGATTTATAGCACCTTTTCAAGATTTGGGTATTAATTTTTGGAATATCAGTCCTAATGATAGTTATGAGGGAGATCAATCGATGTTTTTTTATGCCTATGATGATACGGGAGTTTTGCAACATGATGATTATTTGATTTCTCCAACATTTGATTTGGACGGAGGAGTATATGCGTTGCGTTATCAATACAAAGCAGATAACTCAAATAATAACAAGTTTGAGGTACTGCTCTCTACAGCGGGTACTGATGTCAGTAAATTCACGACAACTCTATTGGCTCCGGCACTATATCAAAACAGCAATTATAAGGAGGAGATCTTGTATATCAACGGTATCACCGGTACGGTTAATATTGCCTGGCATGCAACCACTATAGGATCTACCAGTTTAAATATTGACTTGATTTCTTTGGTGAAAATGGATTGTGTAGAACCGACTAATATTCAAGCAACGCGAATTAAATCGGACGAGGTTACTTTATCTTGGTCGGATAATTTTAATTCCGAGTGGGAATACGTCTTGCAGAAATCGGGAACTCCTACACCAGTTGCAGGAACGATAACCACTTCTAAAACACTAGTGTTAAAGACGGATAATGGCGGTGCGGCCATCGATGCCGATAGCGATTATGAGTTTTACGTAAGGGCTCGTTGTAAAGATGGAGCGATTTTTAGTGAATGGAACGGCCCTTTTGATTTTACAACAGCTTGTAAACCAGTTAATCTTCCGTTTAAGGAGGGGTTTAATAGTGATTCAGAATTTATAAAGTGTTGGCGTATCATCGATGTCAATAACGATAAAGATGCGATGTACGGTAGTAATATCTGGGACCTTTATGGAAAAAGTCCCCAAGAAGGTGATGGAAATGCTACGTTTTTGGGCAACTTTAGCGTCAAGCACGACGATTGGTTGGTGTCGCCAGCGCTGCGTTTTACTGGGGGTATTTATGCCCTTTCGTATTACTATGCAACGGGTGGAGATTTTACAGGAGAATCCACTTTTGAGATTTTACTGTCCAAGGATGGTGTCGATATCAATGATTTCACTAAGATTCTACAACCGAGTCAGACGTTTTTTACCTATGGTAAATACGTTAAAAAAACGGTATATATACAAGGTGTTACCGGTGAGGTGAATATTGCGTGGCGCTTGACTTCAAACAGCAAATTAAATTCGACTTTAAATATCGATAACATTTCCATCGAAGCGGTGGATTGCATTCCTCCGGATGATTTAGTGGTGTCCAATGTCAAGGATAATTCCATTGATATATCGTGGAAAGACGATTTTAATAGCCGTTGGGAGTATTATGTTTCTAACGGTGGCGCTCCAGTGGGAAGTGGACAGTTGGCTACCACTACAAAAGCGACCATTACCAGAGATGCATTGGGGAATAATTTATTACCCAATACGGAATACCACCTCTATATTCGTTCGAATTGTGCCGTGGGTAAGTATAGTCAATGGATTGGACCTTTGTCAATAACGACTCAATGTAAAGAATATACCTTGCCTTTTTGGGAGGGATTTAATTCGAATTCTCCATCAGTGGATTGCTGGAGAAAAATTGATGTAGCCCAAGATGGTCATACTTGGTTATTACCTCCGCGAAATATGAATTTTTGGGGGACCTATATTTATGATCGCTATGAGGGAGATAAGGTGGCTACATTTTACGGAACAGATGCCCAGCACGACGATTGGTATATTAGTCCAGCCTTGAAATTTGAGGGTAAAAAGTATGCGTTGACATATTATTATAAAACCGGTACCACCAGTGCTCTGGTTGGGTTTCCTAAGGAGATCAAAGACAGTGAATTCGAAATTTTACTGTCGACTAAAGGTATCGATATCAAGAGTTTTACTACGGTGCTTCAGGCGAAGAAAGTTCATAGAGAGCAAGAATATGTTAGGAAAACCATTTATATTGAAAATGTTACGGGTAGTGTAAATATTGCTTGGCATGCGACAACAAAAGGAGAGACAATCTTATTTATAGATAATATCACTGTCGAAGAGGTTGATTGTGTTCCTCCAACAGAAGAATTGGTTCTTTCGAATATTAAGACCAATGAGGTGAAGGCGACTTGGGCTACTGTGCCAAATGGTTGGGAATATGTGATACAACCCTCTTGGGGAAGTATACCAACTGGTGCGGGAACTGTTGTCAATGCGAAAGACGTAACGATTAGCAGTCTAAACACAGGAGGGAAATTGCAACCCAATACGGAATATGAAATTTATGTTAGATCGAGCTGTGATGTGGGTAAAAAGAGCCTTTGGCTCGGGCCTTACCGATTCAGAACTTTGTGTAATATATTTCAAGTACCTTTCTGGGAGGGCTTTAACAGTGATTATTGGAAATATAAGTCAGAGTCACTTCCTTGTTGGATGTTTACGGATCAAAATAAAGATAATGTTACATGGCAAATCAATAAGTACGGGCCTTATGAAGGAGATCAGGAGGTGCGTTTTGTAGCTAATGATCGCGATAATAAAGTTACTCATGACGATTGGTTGATTTCGCCAACCATAGAAATGGACGGGGGAACTTATATCTTGAAATACCACTATAAAGGAGATTCGTTTTACAGCAATGACTTTGAAGTTTTATTGTCTTCTACCGGAGTGGAAACCAATAAATTCACAACAGTTGTAGTGCCTAAAAAGTCTTATACCAATGATAAATACATTGAAGAAGTTGCTTATATCAAAGGGATAAAAGGCCATGTAAACATTGCTTGGCATGTTGTGGCAACCGGGTCGGTTAGTTTGCAACTCGACAATGTTTTTGTCGTAAAGGCATCGGATTGTTTAGAGCCGTCAGCGATAAAGATATCCAAGCAAACCACCGACGGTTTTGATGTGCAGTGGACACAAACGGGTGCTGTTACAGATTGGGAAGTGGTTGTTGTTGAAAAGGGACAACCGGTAACCAGTGCATCTGCTGTTGTAAAAATGGTAAGCGGTAATCCCAATACGACAATCACAGGATTAAAACCGGCAGTATATTATGAGGTTTACGTACGTGCGATTTGTGCAAAGCAAAATGAAAGCACTTGGGTAGGTCCGGTTCGGACTTCTACGCGTATGGAAGCTAATAAGGAGTGTAGTGGAGCTATAACCGTACCGGTCAATGATGGGTTGGATTGTACACAAATCGTGTCCTCATCCTTTTTGGGTGCGGCCCTATCTGCTGCGCCTATACCTCCGTGTTGGACATTTGTAACGTTGGAAGGTTCGGATGCTTGGTTTGAATTTACGGCAAAATCAAAAACACATATGATTAGTATCAGTGATATTTATAGCGATAATACGCATATCACTTGGCCTATAGAACTGGCCTTGTATGAAGTGGCTTGTGATCAAATTAACGCAACTACAGTACCGTTATGTGCATCATTTCAAAACGGATTTAATCCATATGCTGTAGTCAATGATTTGATTGTCGGTCAAAAATATTATATGCGCTTGGGGATTCCTAAGAGAAATTCTGATTTAGCTTTTAGTATTTGTATTACCACGCCTGCTCCAGGTATTGAAGTTATTTCAAGTGGAGCCGGGCAGAGCGTTGAGCAATTAACGCGAGATTTTCTAATCCAATCGAATTGCGATTTGATATCGAATATCACTCATCAATTTGGTGATGACAATCTGGTTAATGCTATGGGCGGATTTAGAAAGAACAATTCACTAATGCCTTTTGATCAGGGTATCTTATTGGCAACTCATGATGTTAAGAATAGTCATGGACCGAGAGATTTAAGTGGACAGGATCGAACAAAAGTTAAAAGTGCTGTTGGAGACGTTCAGATGAATCAGATATTAAAAGAAATGGGAAGTAATCGCTCTACGAGTTTGAAACAGACTTCAATCTTGGAGTTTGATTATATTCCAATATCGGATACACTACAATTTAATTACCTATTTGCTTCTGATATATACCATTCGTATTGTGCTTATCAATGTAGTGAGGGTGGAGGATTAGCGGCTATTTTAATAACTGATTTAACAACGGGTCAAACGACTAATGTCGCTATGGTTCCTGGAACTAAAAGCCCGGTATCGACTTCAACAATCAGAAAGGCAGGGAATTTTGCCATCTCATGTCAAAGTGAGAATCCAGATTACTTTTGGAAGAATTACTATTACGATATCGACAACCCAATGGAAGCGGCGATTAATTATATAGGGTTAAGTGTGCCTTTAAAAACCGTTCCTTTTGAAGCGGTACCGGGTAGAAAATACCATATTAAAATTGGTGTTTTAGATTTGTGTGCCGATCATGCTCACGGTACGGCCGTATTCATTGATCGTTCTGTATTTGATTTGCCGTTGATTGAAATTGAAGGTGGTGATCGACTGATTGAGGATAATAACGCGCTTTGTGCTGGTGAAAAGTATATCATTAAATCGGGCTTAGATAAAATGGTTGCTTTAGGAGAATTGAAAGCACAGATCCAATGGTATAAAAATGGTGTTTTAATTTCGGGGGCAACAGCAGCTGATTTAGAGGTCAATGCTGCAGGTGAATATAAAGTGATTTTGAAATATCAAGATTTGAGCTGTGAATCTAGTGGTACAACCAAAATAGAATATTACAAGCCGATTTCAGAAGTTATTGATGCGCCATTACCTTTAGATATTTGTAGAAAATCGCTGAATGCTATTAAGGTAGATTTAACCTTAGTAAAAGAGCAGATGTTGTCTGAAGTAGAGCAAAAGAATTATGATTTTACCTACTTTAAGACGAAAGAAGATGCACAGCAGGGAATAGGAGTTATTGATAAACCCAAGGAGTATGAGATAGAGCCTAAGGGAGTAGATCTAAAAATGTATATTTTAGTGAAAGATCAGCTGAGCGGTTGTTCTGAGATTTTTGAATGGACTTTTAAAGTTGTAAAAGGGGCGGAACCAGCTCAGAAATTTGAAAATATTGAGGTTTGTGGTGTGTACCAGTTCCCAGAATTGGAACTCAATCAGTACTACTATGAAAAAGCGGCAGGACAAGGTGTTAATTATCAGTTTGGCTCAACTTTAGAGCAGCCGGGAACCTATACTGTTTATGTATTGCAAAATAATGGTGGAGGCTGTTATGAGGAGGTGTCTTATAAGGTTACCGTATTGGAGGCGGTAGTTGCGGATGTCTTTGAGGATCAGGAATTGGAATGTGAGGTTTATGTTTTAAAACCGTTGTCTAATCATAACCGTTACTATACCGAAGCTGGAGGTCAGGGAAGTGAGTTGTTTGCAGGTATGCAAATTTCGCGAGATCAAACGATTTACATCTATGCCGCCACGCAACACGGAGTATGTCCTAGTGAAAGTTCCTTTAAGGTTACTTATAAAGATTGTCCGATACCTAAGGGGATTTCTCCAAATGGCGATGGTATAAACGATAAGCTGGATTTAAGTAAGCATAACGTATCGAGTTTAAAGATATACAATCGTTATGGTGTTGAAGTATATACGGCCGGGGACGGTTATAAAGACCAATGGCTTGGACAAGACAAAGCTGGAAAAGCTTTACCTGATGGAACTTATTATTATGTGATAATAGCCAATGGGAAGTCCAGAACGGGGTGGATACAAATAAATAAATAGTGTTTAATAAAAAAGGGATTCATTTATGAATCCCTTTTTTATTAATAGCCTTCTGTGGGTATTTCTACCATATAATTTTTCAATGGGGTGACGATTAGTTTGGTATCGCGCATCCAAGGATTGTGAAGTTTTAAGATTTTGTAATTAATACCTTGTTCTTTGGCGAATACGGCTAAGTCTTCGATATCGGCATTGACAACCAGGGTTTTGGTTTTAATCGGTTGATAAAGGGTCGACTGCGGTAAGGCATAACCGTATTTGTCTGGATTTCCCATAATTTCCTTTAAAGCCAATATTCTAAATACATAACGCGATGTTTCTTCGGTCAAAAGGAGATCGTAATAATCCGAAACTTGTTGAGCCGTCAATTGATTGCTTACACCAGCCATACCGCGGTTGTATGATGCGGCCGCTAAGGTCCAAGTACCGAATCGGTTTTTGGCTCTTTTAAAATACTCACAGGCTGCCTCAGTCGCTTTAACAACATCATAACGCTCGTCTACGGTATCGGTTACTTCCATATTGAATTCTTTAGCCGTTGCAGGCATAAATTGCCAAAAACCTCTGGCACCTGCTGATGATACAACATTTGCAAGACCGCTCTCAATGACCGCTAAATACTTGAAATCATCTGGAATACCATTTTTCTTTAAAATGGGCTCGATGATTGGGAAATAGCGATTGGCTCTCTTGATTGCCAAAGTTGTAGAAGAATGTAAGTTTACATTAACAATCATTTCGCGATCGAGACGTTCTTTGACATCAACAATATTTAGCGGAGCTTTTTCTCCTGCAAAATTAATGGTATTGGGCAAATAAACGTGATTTGAAACGTCAACACTGTTGGTGTTGGTTCCGGTGGTAGTGGCGTAAATAAATGTACTGCCGACCACAGCTACTGCTCCAATTAGCACGGAATTTTTAATCCAGTTGTTCGTATGTATCATATAATATTATATTACTTAGGTTTTTATTAAACCAATGGTGTTTATAAATAATCATGGCATGTGTGCCTCCTTTAACTATAATGGCTTGATGGATGTTTTGTATGGGGAAAACCTCATCTTGATCTCCGTGTATATGAATGATCGAGGGATCTGCCTGACTTCGATTCCACGTGATCACATTCTCAAAAGCCCAATCTAGATACTTTGGATCGCGAATGGATAGGTATTGTTGGTATAAATTAATTTTCTTTTTTTGCTTTTCACTGCCGAATTTAACCAAGGTCCCCTCGATTTGGGAAAGCCAATTCGTTGGAAACAATTTGTAAATCTTAGTGGTTTTAGCCCATTTCATTTTTAACGGATACTCTTGATTTGAACGAACACTGGAAATGATAATCGTTTTTCGAGTAGCCATGATTTTCATTAATTCTTGAACAATAATTCCACCGAAAGATACACCAATTAATACGGGATTTTCATGATGAATGTTTTTTGCGATTCGTGCGGTGTAATCTGTTAAATTCTCATGATCTATCGGGGTTAGCCATTCCAAATAAAAGAATTCAAAATGCTCTTCCGACAGGTGAATCTTCTCGAAAATTCGGGAACTAGCTGCCATGCCCGGCATGAAATATATGGGTATTTTGTTCATTCTAAATAAATTAACTTTAAAAAGGGAGGGATTGTCAAAAAAAATTCCGAAATTTGCTTTAAATATAAGCTATTAATACAGCTATTTACACTTCTCAAAGATTAAATTTATCTTAAATATCGGTGGGTTTGTTTTGAATACGTTAAGGTTTATGGTGGAAGATAATCCTCTTTTTATTGTTAAACCAGTAGCAGGCCCGTGATCAAGTTGTTGAAAACACAAAAACTATTTATAATGGAAATTAAGAACAATGAGCTCTTACGCCAATTTGAGCTGCAAACTGAAAACGGGATGCTGAGTGTAGAGTATTCGCTTCAGGAAAGAAAAATTTTTCTAACCAAACTCAAAGGCTGGGAAGATGATGTACAAGAACAATCTGTTGATTTAATTAAAGGTGTTTTATCGCTGGCCGAGAAAAACAAATGGCGTGTAGTGCCTACGCATCCGAAGATTGTGTCTTTTTTTAGAAAAAATCCTGCTTACAAGGAATTATTACCTCCGGGAATAAGAATTTAATTTTTAGTCACAAACACAACAATAACATTAAAAAAAACGGGTTTCATAAAAATGAAAACCCGTTTTTTTTGTAATCATAAAGGCAGCAATAAGCTGCACACTATCTATCGATTTAGAATATATCTGGATCTCGAACCGCTTTTATTGTAAATAAACGGGTTGCTCGACAAAATTCATGCGCACCAAACCGTCGTCGTCAATTTTAGTCAATTCAATTTGATGTACGGTATTGACTAACTCTGGATTCCAAGGTGTTTTTACTTTGACATAGTTTTCCGTAAACCCTTGAATGTATCCCTCTCTATTTTCGCTTTCAAAAAGTACCGTTTTGATTTGTCCCAGTTGGCTTTCGTAAAAAGCACGGCGTTTTTTAACCGATAAACCACGGAGCATTTTGCTTCTCTTATGTCTGATGTTCATGGGAACGGGATTTTCCATCAATACAGCTTCGGTATTGTCGCGTTCCGAATAGGTGAATACGTGTAAATAGGAAATGTTTAATTCGTTTAAAAAATTAAAAGTTTCTAAAAACAATTCTTCCGATTCTCCTGGAAAACCAACAATAACATCCACACCTATACAGGCTTCAGGCATAACCTCTCTTATTTTATTAACGCGTTCTGTATAGAGTTCACGCATATAACGGCGCTTCATCTTTTTCAGAATTTCGTTACTTCCCGATTGCAATGGTATGTGGAAATGAGGTACAAAAGTGCGGCTCTTTGAAACAAAGTCGATAGTCTCATTTTTTAATAAATTGGGCTCTATCGAAGAAATTCTCAAACGTTCAATACCCTCAACTTCATCCAAGGCTTTTACCAATTCTAAAAAGGTGTGTTCGTGCTTCTTATTGCCAAATTCCCCTTTGCCATAATCGCCAATATTGACACCGGTCAAGACGATTTCCTTGATGTTTTGTTCCGAGATTTCTTTGGCGTTTTTCAAGACACTTTCCATAGTATCGCTTCTAGAAATACCACGTGCCAAAGGAATCGTACAATACGTGCACTTATAGTCGCAGCCGTCTTGTACCTTTAAAAAAGCTCGCGTACGGTCGCCTATAGAATAACTACCTACATAAAAATCGGCCTCTTCGATTTCACACGAATGGATCTCGCCTAAATCATTTTTGGTTAAATCGTGTAGGTAATCGGTAATCTTAAATTTTTCTGTAGCCCCCAAAACCAAATCAACACCATCTACGGCAACGAGTTCTTCGGGTTTTAATTGGGCATAACAGCCCACTGCGGCAATAAAGGCTTTGTCGTTTTTCTTTAAAGCCTTTTTGACGATTTGCTTAAACTGCTTGTCGGCGTTTTCTGTTACGGAACAGGTATTGATGACATAAATATCTGCTTCCTCTTCAAAATCAACACGATCGAAACCCTCTGTAGTGAAGTTTCTAGCAATCGTTGAGGTTTCGGAGAAGTTGAGTTTGCAACCCAAAGTATAAAAAGCTACTTTTTTTCTGTTTTCCATAGTTGTAAGCTACTCGTTAAATGGTAACTTTGAATTATATTTACTTTTTTAAAAATAAAAAGGTCTGCAAATTTACATACAAAATTCCATTTGATGAAATCATTAACGCATTATATATCAATAATTTGTATACTTTTGACGCTGTATTCCTGCCGGAAAAACGCCAATTCAAATAGCGATCAGCTGGTTTTTAGATATAATGAAAGTGCTAATATACAGACTTTAGACCCTGCTTTTGCTAGAAACCAAGCGATCTTATGGCCCTGTAATCAACTTTTTAATGGTTTGGTTCAATTGGACGATTCCCTACGGATTCAACCCGACATTGCGCAATCGTGGACTGTAGACAATACCGGGAAAAAGTATACTTTTTACCTGCGTAAAGACGTTTTCTTTCACCGCCACATCAATTTTGGGAAAGACAGTACTCGAACAGTTGTTGCAAGTGATTTCACTTATAGTTTTGATCGTTTGATCGATGCCAAAACCGCTTCACCAGGAGCGTGGATCTTACAAAAAGTCGCCAACTACAAAGCGATTAATGATACGGTGTTCGAGATGGAATTAAAAGAAGCTTTCCCCGCTTTTCTGGGACTGTTAACCATGAAGTATGCTTCAGTATTACCCAAAGAGGTGGTCCAAGACTTGTCACAAGATTTTAGATCGCATCCCATTGGTACAGGACCGTTTTATTTTAAATATTGGGAGGAAAACATCAAATTGGTTTTGCGAAAAAACCCTCATTATTTTGAGAGAGATCAACAAGGTCATCAGCTTCCTTATTTAGAATCGGTAGCCATCACATTTTTACCGGACAAACAAAGTGCTTTTCTGCAGTTTATACAGGGTAAATTAGATTTTATTTCGGGTTTGGATCCCTCTTATACCGATGAAATTATTACTGAAGAAGGTCAATTAAGGGCCAAGTATGCCGATCGCATTCAATTGGTGACTGGACCTTATCTCAATACAGAGTATTTGGGGTTTAACCTCGAATCTAAAAATACAGCGATTAATGATATTCGAATTCGCCGCGCTCTAAACATCGGATTTGATCGACAAAAGATGCTGTTGTACCTGAGAAACGGTATGGGCACATCAAAGGTGAACGGTATTATTCCACAAGGACTAGCGGGATTTACGGCTGACAATACAGTGGATTTCGACCCGCTGGAAGCTAAGATATTAGTAAGTGAATTTATACGAGATACGGCAAAAAAACCGCAGTTGACCTTGTCGACCAATGCTTCTTATATCGATATTGCCGAATACTTACAACGGGAATGGCAAAAAATTGGCATTGATGTACAAGTAGATGTTTCTCCTCCAGCTACATTGCGACAGGGAATTGCAACGGGTAAAGTCGACTTTTTTCGCGGTAGTTGGATTGCGGACTATCCCGATGCTGAAAATTATCTTTCGTTGTTTTATTCCAACAATAAAGCACCTAATGGACCTAATTATACCCGATACAGCAAGGCTGATTTTGATCGAGTTTACAATGCCTCCTTTTCGGAAATCGATTTAAATAAGCGAGTGAAATTATACCAACAGCTCGATCATTGGATTTATACAGATGTACCTGTGATTGTCTTGTTTTATGATCGGGTTGCTCGTTTTTCTCAAAAGAATGTGCACGGACTCGGAATCAATCCGATGAACGCCCTACAATTAAAAAGGGTGAAAAAAGACTAAGTCTATACGGTTACTTTTTAAGAGGTAGGGCACAATTAGCTTGGGAATGGTGAATTACCGATATTTTAACTAACTCAATTACAGTTTAAAAGGCTAAATAAAAGCTGCGATTCTCTTTATGAGAAATAAAAGCCTATTTTTGTAAAAAAAGAAATTACCCGTGAATTATTTATCAGTAGAAAACTTATCCAAATCTTACGGAGCAAGAACCTTGTTCGAAGATTTGTCTTTTGGAATAAACAAAGATCAAAAAATTGCTTTTGTAGCTAAAAATGGTTCTGGAAAAACCTCCATTTTAAAAATTATTACTGGTGAAGATACTCCCGATACAGGGCAAGTAGTGATCAGAAAGGGTATCCGTATGGCATTTTTGTCTCAGGAGCCCTCATTGCAAGATGATTTAACCATTGAGGAAAGCATCTTTGCCTCGGACAACGAAATCCTTACGGTAATTTCGGCTTATGAAAAAGCTTTGGAAAATCCAGAAGATGCAGATGCTTATCAAAAAGCCTTTGAGCAAATGGATATGCATAATGCATGGGATTTTGAAACCCAATACAAACAAATCCTGTTTAAACTAAAACTAGAGGACTTTAAACTCAAGGTTAAAACGCTTTCTGGAGGTCAGAAAAAACGTTTGGCCTTGGCTATCATATTGATCAATAGACCTGATTTATTGATATTGGATGAACCTACCAACCACTTGGATCTAGAAATGATCGAATGGTTGGAGAACTATTTTGCCAAAGAGAACATTACTTTATTTATGGTTACTCACGACCGTTTTTTCTTGGAAAGAGTGTGTAATGAAATCATTGAATTAGAAAACGGAAAGTTATACCAATATAAAGGAAACTACTCGTATTATTTAGAGAAGAAAGAAGAGCGAATTGCGGCCGAAAATGCCAGTATAGACAAAGCACAAAATCTATTTGTAAAAGAATTGGATTGGATGCGCCGTCAGCCCAAAGCGAGAACAACCAAATCCAAATCGCGTCAAGACGATTTTTATGTGATAAAAGAGAAGGCCAGTAGCCGAAGAAAAGAACATAAGGTGGAGTTGGAAATTGATATGGGACGTATCGGTAGTAACGTCATTGAGTTGATCAAGGTATCTAAGAGTTTTGGAGATAAGGTCATACTGGATAATTTCTCGTACAACTTCAACAAAGGAGAACGCATTGGTATTATCGGTAAGAATGGAACTGGAAAATCAACCTTTTTAAATATGATTACCCAAACTATTTTGCCCGACAAAGGCAAGATTACCGTTGGGGAGACGATCAAAATAGGCTACTATACCCAAAGTGGTATTCAACCGAAAGAAGGGCAGAAGGTAATTGATATCATTAAGGAATTTGGAGAATATATTCCGTTGTCCAAAGGACGTATGATATCGGCAGCACAGTTGTTGGAACGCTTTTTATTCGATAGAAAAAGACAATATGATTTCGTGGAGAAATTAAGTGGAGGTGAATTAAAACGTTTGTACCTGTGTACCGTATTGATTCAGAATCCTAATTTCTTGATTCTCGATGAGCCTACCAACGATTTAGATATTGTTACTTTAAACGTATTGGAAAGTTTCTTATTGGATTATCCGGGATGTTTATTAGTGGTTTCTCACGACCGTTATTTTATGGATAAAATCGTCGATCACTTGTTTGTCTTTAGAGGAAAAGGTGAAGTAGAAGATTTTCCGGGTAACTACTCTGACTTTAGAAGTTATGAAGACAGTGCGGAACCGGTAAAAGAAGAGCCGAAAGAGAAAGTCAATTGGAAAGAAGCTCAGAAAAAAGTGGGATTGACATTTCAAGAGCAAAAAGAATTTCAAAAAATTGAACGCGAAATCAAGGATTTGGAATTGAAAAAAATCGAAATTGAGACGCTTTTTGCTGAAGGTAAAGTTGCGGATGAGCCTTCAATTGCCAAGAAAGCTAGTGAATTAAAAAGCATTTTAAAGAAAATGGAGGATAAGGAAGAACGTTGGTTTGAGCTTTCAGCTAAAAACGAATCATAGTTTATTTTAGACCGATTAAATCCTTTTGAAATAATAAAATCCGCATCTAAACCTTTGGTTTGTTTGCGGATTTTTTGTATATTAATATAGAGAAGTTGATTCCTCTAAGTTAGGCTTTATACTATAAGAATTGCTTTGTTACTTCCAACCTCCTCCGAGTGATTTGTAAAGTTTTACACGGGCTAGTAATTTATTTTGTTTGAGTTTGTTGAGGTTTAATTCGTTATCTAATGCGACTCTTTGCGCATTGATAATTTCTAAATAAGTGGCAAAACCACTGTTGAATAATAGATTGGATTGTTTGATTCCCAATTGAGAAGTCGTTACTTGTTCTTCGGCAATTTCGAGTTGCTTGTCTAATTGATCCAAAGTGATCAAGGCATCTGTGACGTCATTAATCGCGGTGTAAACCGTCATCTGAAAATCAATTTCCGATTTTTTTCGCTCTAGTTTAGCTACTTCAAAATCGGTTTTTAGTTTTCGTTTCTGAAAGATCGGTTGTGTTAGTGTTCCAATTAAACTACCAAATAGGGATCCCGGAATATTAAACCAGTTTTCGGCAAGCATACTGTTTAGACCACCACTTACATCTATTTTTAAAGAGGGGTATCGATTGGCTTGTGAGACACCTACTACGGCATTTTTAGCTTTTAACTCCAATTCAGCGGCACGAACGTCGGGTCTTCTACTAACCATATACAAAGGGATACCGGCACTTAGAGTTTCTTCATAAGTCAGGTCGCTTAATTTGCCTTGTCGTGGTAATCCTTTAGGGAATTGCCCCATCAAAAGCATCAAGGCATTTTCTTGTAAGGCAATTTGTTGATTTAAAGACGGAATTAGAGCTTTGGCTACTAACATTTGTGAACGCGTTTGTTGGATCGCTAAAGAAGTAATCTGACCCGCATCACGCTGCAATTGTACGATCTTTAACGTATTGTTACTCAATTCAAAATTGGTTTGAGCGACTTCTAATTGGGCGTCAAGCAGTAATAAATTATAATATCCTTCGGCTATGCTCGAAATGATTTCGGTTTGAACGGTTTTTTGAGCTTCATAAGTTTGTAAGTAACGCGCTAGAGCCTCTGCTTTTTGACTTTTTATCTTTCCCCAAATATCAATTTCCCAACTAACTTGTAAGGCTGATATATGTTGAGCAGCGTTGACATACATCGTTTGAGGTGCGGTTTCTCCTTTTTCGGCATACCAATTCGAGGCTGCTGAACCGTAATAATTTTCCGAGCGATATTGATAGGCAACATTTCCTGCGTCGACGGCAACCGAAGGGAGCCAACCCATTTTAGCTTGACGCACTTTCTGGTTGGCAATTTCTATATTTTGAATGGCTTTCTGCATATCAAAATTGTGTGCTAACCCCATATCAATCCATTCGATTAACTGCGGATCTTCAAAGAAGGATTTCCAATCAATATCGGCAATTCCGACAGAATCCGGAACCTTGTTTATCGAATCTAATGTTCGATACTCCGTCGGGACCTCAAATTGAGGTGGAGTGTATTTGGACTTCGTCACACAGGAGCTCACGACTAAGGAGACAAAGCCGATTACGATAAGGGACTGGAACGAGATGATTTGTTTTTTCATAAGTTTTGATCTTAAAATTTTTACTGTAGTGTAGCTTGGTCTTAAATCCAGGCTATAACAGCTTGTTGATTGGCTGGCGACTAACGGATTATTCGTTGGTAAATCGGCTTTTTAATGTTTCATCTAAACTCTGAAAGACATAAAACAAAAGAGGGATAAACAGTAAACCCAGTCCGACGCCAAATAACATACCACCAGCGGCACTAAAACTAATCGAGTGGTTTCCCTGAGCTGATGGGCCAACAGTCCACATCAATGGCGTGAGGCCGGCAACGAACGCCAAGGACGTCATCAGAATCGGGCGCAACCTCATCTTGGCGCCTTGTATGGCAGCATCGAGTATAGAAGCACCTTGCTTGCGTTGTTGAAGTGCAAATTCAACGATTAATATCGCATTTTTAGCTAACAGACCAATCAGCATAATTAAGCCTACTTGTACATAAATGTTATTTTGTAATCCCACCAAATTAATCAATAGGAAAACTCCGAATAGTCCAGTTGGAACCGATAGTAATATCGCCAACGGCAGTAAGTAACTTTCGTATTGTGCTGCCAGTAAAAAATAAATGAACAGCAGGCTTAATCCAAAAATCATGATGGCTTGATTGCCCGAGGATTTTTCCTCTGCACTCATACCGGTAAATTCGTACGAATAATTTCCAGGTAAGTTTGCGGCCACTTCTTCTATGGCTTTAATCGCATCACCAGTGCTATAACCCGGTGCTGGATTGGCGTTGATCGAAATGGCGTTGTATAGGTTATATCGCGTAACGGTTTCGGGACCCAATACTTTTCTCAGTTTGACTAAGGTATTTGCCGGTAACATTTCGCCTTTATTATTTTTCACATAAATAGATTTAAAGGATTGTGGGTCGTTTCTATAATCGACATCGGCTTGCATATATACGCGATATTGACGTCCAAAACGACTAAAGTCACCAGCTTGTACACGACCGTAATACGATCTTATGGTAGTCATCAATTCCTTGACACTGACTCCCAGTGCCTTGGCTTTAACGTTGTCTATATCCAGCACATATTGCGGGAAATTGGCTTTAAAAGACGTAAAGGAATTAGCGATTTCAGGACGTTGATTGATTTCTTTAATAAAAGAATCGGCTGTACTGCTAAATTTGTCAAACCCACCGCCTAAACGATCCTGTAACACAAATTCGACACCGCTGAAGTCACCAAATCCCTGCATGGTCGGTCGTGGAAATACGTTGAAAGTAGCCTCGTTTAACACCGATAAATCGCGGTGGATGTTTTCGATAATCACGTTGATGTTTTTAACCTTTCCTCGTTCCTTGTACGGTTTGAGGTTGATATAACCCACAGCAAATGAAGGGCTACTACTACCGTCAATAGTATTATAACCAGAAATATTGGTCATCCCTTGAATTTCAGGTCTCTTTTGCAAGATACTGTCTGCTTTGGCCAAAACGACTTTGGTTCTCGCTAGGGAAGCTCCCGGAGGTAGGGCTAGGGAATAGGTGATAAAACTATCGTCTTCTGTCGGAATAAAAGCCGCAGGAGTTTTTAGCATAATCACCACTCCTAAACCGATAACAAGGGCTAGGGCGATTAGGGAAATTTTCTTTCTTTCAATGATTTTATTAAGCAACAAAACGTATTTTCCGGTAAAGCGGTCGAAGGCGACATTAAAGGCAAAGAAAAAACGACCTTTAACGCGTTCAAATTTATTGCGCTGATCGATAATCTCGGGTTTTTCAAGCTCGAGAGGTGGTTTTAAAAACAAAGCACACAAAGCCGGACTTAAGGTCAAGGCATTTACTGCCGAAATCAAAATAGCAATGGCTAGGGTATAGGCAAACTGTTTGTAAAATAAACCCGAAGGCCCTTCCATAAAACCAACAGGTAAGAAAACAGCTGCCATGACCATGGTAATGGAAAGAATAGCTCGAGTAATTTCACTCATGGTCGACACCGTTGCCGCTTTAGCTTTCATACCGGTTTGGTGCATTTTCTCGTGTATGGCTTCGACCACAACTATGGCATCATCAACGACAATACCAATGGCCAGTACCAGTGCAAACATCGTTAACACATTAATCGAAAAGCCCAGTAGGTAGATAAAAAATAAAGTACCCAATAGCGATACAGGAATGGATAAGACCGGAATAATCGTCGATCTCATGTCCTGTAAAAACAAGAAAACGATGATAAATACCAAGAAGAAAGCTTCGAAAAGGGTACTTCTCACTTGGCTGATGGATTCGTCAATTTGATCTTTTACAGAATAACTGATTTCATATTTGATTCCCTTCGGAAAGGTTTTTGAAACCTTTTCCAAAACTTCTCGAACACCGATATCAATGTCTCGGGCATTAGAGCCGCTGGTTTGGGTAATATTCATGGTCAAGCCAGGAAAGCCATTTACTCGGTTATCACTACCGGCATTTGAAGCGCCAAACTCGACTCTCGCAATGTCTTTTAAAAATAGAATAGATCCGTCTTCGTTGGTTTTAATCACTAAATTCTCAAATTCCTCAGGTAGACTAAACCTTCCCTTGTGTTTTAAGGCTGTTTCAAAGACTTCATCAGAGGTTTCTCCAAATTTTCCAGGCGCTATTTCAAAGTTCTGATCTTTAATAGCAGCGATAACATCTTGTGGAATCAGGTTGTAAGAGGCGAGTTTGTCTGGGTTTAACCAGGTGCGCATCGAGTAATCTCTAGAGCCAATTCGACTGACTGATGCCACGCCGGGAACGCGTAAAAGCTCTCGGTTGAGATTGATTTGTGAATAGGCTTGTAAAAAGGTTTCATCGTATATTCCCTGTGGATGGTCGCTGAAGAAATTGATCGTCATGATGTTTCCATTTTGGCGGGGAGTTACAGAAATCCCTGCTTCATTAACCTCAGCAGGCACTTGACTGGAAGCTTTGGAAACGCGATTCTGTACATTGACAGCTGCTTGATCTGGATCCGTACCGGCTTCAAAATAGATGTTAACCGATCCCGAACCACTGTTACTGGCTTTTGAGGAAATGTAGGTCATGTTATCTACGCCGTTGATGGCTTCTTCAATGGGCAATAAGACGCTTTGAGCCATGGTTTCCGCATTCGCTCCGGGATAGGACATCGAAACGGTAACACTAGGAGGAGCGATGTCCGGAAATCGAGTTATCGGTAACATTTTGAGCCCAACTAAACCTAATAAGATAAACATCATCGAAATGACTGTCGCTAGGATGGGACGATTTATAATGGCTTTTAGCATAATTTCTCTGTTGATTGAAAAAAAAGGATTTTTAGAGCGCTTATACCCCTATAATTGAGGTTTAATATACATGCCCTCAGTGAGTTTGTCAAAGCCCGTTTGTATGACGATATCGCCTCTAACGAGTCCTTGAGTAACGATGTAGTTGTCTCCAGAACTGCCCTCGATGGTAATGGCTTGTAGTTTTACTTTACTTTCAGCATCCAAGAGATAGACGAAAGTTTTATCTTGTATCGCGGTAGTTGCAACCTGAGGTACTAAAATGACATGATTTCGAGATTCTTGTAGTTTTACAGTACCGGTATTACCCGATCTCATAACGTCTTTGGAATTGGGAAAGGTGGCACGTAGGGATATGGCACCAGTGCTGCGGTTCACTTGACCGTCTATGGCGTCTACGACACCTTTTTCACCGTATTCATGACCGTCCGCGAGGATCAATGAAACCTCGGGTAAGATCTGTCCCGATGAGGTTATCCGTGCTGTATCGGCCTTTTGAGCATCTTTTGTGAAATATAAAAAGTCGGATTCACTCATGCCAAAATAGACATACACATCACTTACATCAGATAAAACCGTCAAAGGTTGACTGTCATTTTTGGCTACTAAATTCCCAATTCGCTTCGGGATTCTACCGATATATCCGCTAACCGTAGCTTTGATTAAGGTATATTCGAGATTGATTTTTGCACTGCCCACCGCTGCTGTAGCTTTGGCCAGAGAGGCTTTGGCAATTTCATAATTGGATTTTGCCGTTTCCAATTGCACTTCTGCAATGACCTCGTTGTCAATAAGTGGTTTTAATCGGTCAATCTCTAATCGAGCATTTTTTAACTTGGCTTTCTCAACGTTTTCATTGGCGATAGCGTTGTTTAAAATCTCTTGATACGGCATGGGATTGATTTGAAATAAAGCTTGGCCTTCCTTGACAAAGGCGCCCTCGTCAACAAATATTTTATCGAGTGATCCCTCGACCTGTGGACGAATTTCAACATTGATTTTTCCCTCTATATTTCCTATGTAATTCTTTACCGTTATAGCTGTAGTGGTGTCGATTTTAATCACCGGTAAGGTTAGTGCATTCTCTTTGGGGTCTAGCGGTTTTGGCGTAATCATATTACACCTACTTAAACTAATAAGTGTTCCGATCAATAAGAGAGAAGAAAGACCAACAATGATGTTTTTGCTTTTTGTAATCATATGTATGCAATTGAAATTCTATGGTATAAAAGTGAGTCGATACCGCATGGGCTTCGTACTACTGCATAGTCAATGACAGTGCCATTCGACTTGGAGTGGAAAATAGCTTCGGGATTTCAACTGTTTGAATTTTGTTTTTTGTTTACAAGTATTTGTATGCTAGCTTTTTATGTTTATTTTTGAAATTATGGAAAGCGATGACTCTTGTTTTTTTGTCGCTCGCATTTTTATGTGAACAATGTTCTCGATTCGTGGAGTCATTCTACAAGATTTAATGTCTTTTAGCTATTTCTAAGATCAAATACGAGGCTTTTCGCGGAAATAATATATTTTATTCTCTTTAAAATAGATAAAATTATGATTACAAAAATATTTGGAAGTGCTGTATTTGGAATTGAAGCATCTACGATCACTATTGAAGTGAGTATGGATACGGGCATCGGATATCACTTGGTAGGCTTGCCGGATAATGCGATTAAGGAAAGCAGTTATAGAATTGCTGCGGCATTAAAGAATAATGGTTATAAATGGCCGGGGCGAAAAATTATTGTCAATATGGCTCCGGCAGATCTTCGCAAAGAGGGGTCTGCTTACGATTTGACCTTGGCGATAGGCGTGTTGATGGATTCCAAGCAGATTAAAACGACGACTCAACAACAGTATATCATTATGGGAGAACTGTCTTTGGATGGTGGTTTACAGCCGATAAAAGGAGCTTTGCCCATTGCGATTCAGGCGAAAGCAGAAGGTTTTAAAGGATTGGTTTTACCCATTCAAAATGCTCAAGAAGCTGCGATTGTAGAAGGATTAGACGTATATGGTGTAGAGAATATGCAGGAGGTTATTGACTTTTTTGAAGAAAAATTGGTTTTAAAACCGATTGTTGTGGATTTAAAAGCCGCGTTTGATCAAGTACATCAACATTATGCGGGTATGGATTTTAAAGAAGTAAAAGGACAAGAGAGCATTAAGCGATGTATGGAAATTGCTGCTGCTGGCGGACATAATATTATTTTGATAGGGCCTCCCGGTTCAGGGAAAACCATGTTGGCAAAAAGATTACCCAGTATATTACCTCCAATGACGATGGATGAGGCGCTGGAAACCACTAAAATACACAGTGTTGTGGGCAAAGTCAAAGACATCGGTCTGATGCGGCATCGTCCGTTTCGAAACCCACACCATACTGCATCATCGGTTTCTCTAGTAGGAGGGGGGAGTTACCCTCAACCGGGCGAGATATCTCTAGCACATAATGGCGTATTGTTTTTGGATGAATTACCCGAATTTAAAAGAGAGGTTTTAGAGGTGATGCGACAGCCGTTGGAAGATCGAGAAGTGACGATTGCTCGGGCAAAATTCACTATAACCTATCCTTCATCATTTATGTTGGTGGCGAGTATGAATCCAAGCCCCAGCGGTTTTTTTAAAGATCCCGATGCTGCAGTACAATCTACTCCTCTGGAAATTCAACGTTACCTGAGCAAAATATCAGGTCCCCTTTTAGATCGAATTGATATCCATATCGAAGTAAATCCAGTACCCTTTGAAAAGTTAGCCGAAACCGATTTAGCCGAAGACAGTGACACCATTCGAAAGAGAGTGGTTAAAGCCCGCGAAATTCAATCTCAAAGATATAAGGAAATACCCGGTATTCATTATAATGCGCAAATGTCTACCCCTTTGATTCGAGCTTATTGTGTGCTAAACGAGCACTCATTGACCTTGTTAAAAGAAGCTATGGAGCGACTAAATTTGTCTGCTAGGGCCTATGATCGAATTTTAAAAGTATCGAGAACGATCGCGGATTTAGATGGAGAAAATGATTTAGAAACCCATCACATCGCAGAGGCAATACAATACCGTAGTCTCGATCGAGAAGGTTGGATATAACTATTCTTCTTCTTGTTCTTGTTCTTCCTTTTCTTCTATGTAACCAATTGTTTTTTGATATAACATAAAATAAACACAATATATAAACGGCAAAGTAAAAATGACACCGACTATAAAAAGTAATAAACCGGCACCGGCTAAGAGACTACCAAATAATAATAAGGCAATAATCTGGAAGGGTTGTTTGTTTACGATATTTACACTGTGTTTAATCGCTTCAAAAGCGGATAGATTTCCAAAAATAATCAGCGGTGTAACCAGTACGGTTAGTGAGCTAACAATCCAATTGATCGCTAAAGCCACGTACTGCAAATTTTCCATCTGGAGATAGAGTGATAATACGGTGAAAACGAGCGTAATTACAAAATGCGCTGTAAATAATTGTAAACAGGCTTTGCTTTTAAGGTAGGTAAACGCCGTTCCCAATAGAATGGGTTTGTCTTGATAAGCATCAGATGCCATTTTAACAAAACCAGCACTAAAAATAACGGAGATACCCGTACCAATACTAGTAACTAAAGTATATGTAATGAGTCCATCGATCGGTAAGAAAAGAGGATCGAAGTTGGTCATAAAAGTAAATATAACCTTAGGATCTTGTGTGTATAACAGCAAGCCAACGCTGGCAATGGTAGAAAAGATGATGGCTAAAAGTATCGTAGTTAATCCAGCAACTATAGCTATTTTTGGATAAATTTTACTCGCATCACTTAATAGGTTGAAAACCGAGATGTTGATGCCGTCCGTTTGTATAGTCTTTAATCGTTGCTGTATATCTTTCATGAATTAGAGTTTTGAGGCTTGTTTGAAATCAAGCGACAAAAATACTAATTTAAAAGTAAAGAATCAGCGTAAACAAAGGCATTTGCGTACGCTGATTTTTTTAATGCTAGCGAGCTATTTCAAATCTTTAAACGTATCACCCTGAGTGATATCGCCGGTATTATACCCCTTCATAAACCACTCTTTTCGCTGTGCGGATGTGCCGTGAGTAAAAGAATCCGGTGTGACATGACCTTGAGTGCGTTTTTGAATAGCATCATCACCAACAGCTTGTGCTGCACTAAGTGCAATTTCTATATCGCCAGCATCGAGGTATTTTTGATTGTGTTTCGCCCATACACCGGCATAAAAGTCGGCTTGTAGTTCAAGAGCTACAGACAATTTATTGGCACCTTTAGCATCGGTTTGGCTCTGTAGTTTTCTAACTTGATTCGAGGTGCCGAGCAAAGTTTGTATATGATGGCCCACTTCATGTGCTATAACATAGGCAATTGCAAAGTCGCCCTCCTTAGCACCAAATCGACTGTGCAATTCCTTAAAGAAATTCAGATCCATATAGACCGTTTCATCGGCAGGACAATAGAATGGACCAACATCAGCCGTAGCAGCTCCACATTGGGTATTGATGTTGTTCTCAAAAAGTTCCATTTTAGGTTCTCGATACGTTTGACGGTGTTGCTTAAAAACTTCCGACCAGGTGTTTTCTGTGTAGCGAAAAATAACCTTAACCATTTGCCCCATTTCAACCTCTTCCGGTGTTAATGTTCGCGTACGTGTTTCTTCCGTTGTTGAGGATGCATTTTGATTAAATTGCTCTAAAATGGGGGTCAATTGCTGTACGGATTCACCTCCAAAAAGATTGAGTAATAAAATTACAACCCCGATAATTCCGCCGCCTAACACCGCTTTACCACCGCCAGACATACCACGACGATCCGTGACGTTTTTACTTTCTTCTGAACCTCTCCATTTCATAGCTTTACTTTTTTTAATAAATTTAATGAAATAATAAATTAGTTGAGCTGGTTGTGGTGTTTTTTTAATGAAACTTATGTACTAAGTAAAACTAGTGCGAAATTTTTGCAATATTCATAGCGTGGTTAGATTGTGGAATGGGATCATTTGCAATGTCTTAGATGCCTCCATGTAGGATTTAAAAATCTTTTTTATTGGAAATGTATTTGATGCGTAGTACCGGGATAAGTACCCACAAAAACAGGCAAGCCAGAGATACGAGAAAACCGAGATTACTTCCAAAGAATTTTTTAAATAAAGCTCCTGTATATCCAAACAAGGCAGAGATATCTAGTTGGAGTAAAATTAATATACGGGAAAGATCTATAGGATTAAAAAGGGTTCCGACTAACGACAGGTTCTCGAGGGGATAATCGTCGAAAACCATCAATGAAATTAGAAAAATTCCGTCGTAAATGATCGCAAGAAAGAGCCACATTAAAATCGAAATCCCAAATCCTCTAATTTTGTTTTCATTGGATAAAGCAATATTGTAGGACAGAGCGGTAAAAATAAATGTCAAGAATACCGCCACAACTACTAATAAAGAAAAATTCCATATCGCATTGGATTCTAATAAACCGTATACCGCAAAGGGGATTCCCAAACCGATAATCAGACTCAATGAAAGTGATAAGGAAACTCCGAGATACTGCCCTAAAAATATAGACGATCTTTTGAGCGGTTGTGCTAATAGTAGCTCTGTAAATTCCTTGGAGTCGTAATAATACATTACCCCAAATAAAGTACCGATTAATGGAACTAATACAATTACTACATTCAGCAATGTGATAACCGCTTTGGAAAGATCATTATTTAAAAACAGCAGTACAAACCCCAATAGTAAGTAAAAGATCAGATAGATATAACTCCAACGGCTACGTATCAAGTCGTAAAAACTGTATTTGAGTATTTTAAGCATGATTTTAAGGATTTGTTAGAATTGAAGCGATAGCATGTTCAAAATTGGACTGTTTGGTCGTTTCTTTTAATGCCGTTATACTGCCTTTAAAGTATATGCGACCGTCTAGAATAAAGATGATTTCTTCTGTGATTTCTTCGACAAAACTCATGATATGCGACGTGATCAAGATGGTTTTGTGGGCCGATTTGGCATCGTTGATCAGTTTTTTTAAAACGATTAATGCACTTGGATCTAATCCCGTAGTCGGTTCGTCAAGGATCAGGACTGGACTGTCAAACATAAAGGTGAGCAGTAGGTTAACCTTTTGTTTAGTACCTCCAGAGAGGTTACTAAGTTTTTTATTTAAAAAGGGATGCAGCTTAAAAACCTCGATGAGTTCTTGTTCTTTTAAAGCCTCACAATTCCTAAGGTCCTTGATCATTTTAATCAGTTCTTTGACCGTTAGATTATTTGGGAAATTTGCAATCTGTGGTAAGTAGTCAATTTCGCTGCGGTATTCCCATTGTCTTGCGATGGATTTACGTTTAAAGAAAACTTGGCCTGAATCGGGATAAACCATTCCTAAAATACATTTCGTAAGTGTGGTTTTTCCAGAGCCATTCGGGCCGAGAAGTGCCAGAACACTTCCTTCAATGATATTTAGATCAATACCTCTTAGTACCGGATTAGCTCCGAATTTTTTATATAGTTTTTCAATTTTTATCATGTTTTATGTGCTTCATAAGTGGTGTGTTATCCATTAAGTGATCCGGGGTGAAAACCGGAGATACCTTTTCTGAAAAATCAATGATATCTACAAATAGGCTTCGTAAAAATAGAATGGCTTCGGGGGTTTTATTTACGATATAAGAAAATAGTTTTACAGGACGATACGGTACATCTCCAATGCCATCTTTGTCCAAATCATATCCGGTATAATTACTCCAGTAATTGGATTGGAAGTTGTTGTGATTCACACCGCCGTGATATACGAGATCGAAAGAGTTGTGCATAAAGTTATTGTAATTGATCGTATTGTAATAGTTTGCGCCTCTCGAATTAATAGCCCAGCCGTTGCTGATAAAGTCATTGTGAAGGTATTCGATGCGATTGGATCCTTCAATGTTGATTCCCGTGGTATTTCTAAAAAAAGTATTGTTGTAGATCTTGGTGTCATTAACTTCTTTAAGCAGTACTCCATAGGCTGCGGAACCCCAATTGTTTTGAAAAACATTGTGATGCATTTGCATGTTTTTGGAAAACATAATTGCTACCCCAGCTCCGTTGTTATTATAGGTGTTATCCGAGACTAAATCGTCGTTAGAAAACATAAAGTGTAACCCATAACGAACGTTATGGGCACTTTCGTTATGGGTAATAATACAAAAATTTGAGAATTCTAAATAAATACCGTCTCGAACTTGCTGCACTAAATTATTATCAATGGTTATTTCATTGCTGTACCACAGTTGAATTCCATTACCAGAATTAAACTCATTGATCGCTTTGCCGTATATTTTATTACCGCTGATAACACCTTTTTTTGACTTTTCTATATAGATTCCAAAGAATAAGTTTTTAATGGTATTGTTTTTAATGGCAAAATGACGGCTTGATCGCACCCTTATGGCGGCAAAATCCTTGATGTAACTAGTTCCCACATTGATGATCGTAAAGCCATCTACCGTTACCCAGTCTGAAGCAATCACTATAAGCTCCCCTTTTTCTTCTCCATCGATTACAGCCCCTTTTTCCGCTAGTAAAGTCAACGGTTTATCGACGATAATTTCGATTTCCTTATAAATACCTTTTTTAACTATAATAGTATCGAAATTCTGAGATTCTCGAATGGCCTCTTTGATCGAAGTATACGGACAATTTGGACACACAATTAAGGTATCAGCTGAGGTGTTTAGAGGTGAGAGGAAAAAAAATAGTGCAAATAAAAAAATGGGATTGACTTTCAAATGTTTGGGGTTTTTTAGAATTGCTTGGGCTTATAATAGTTATAGATTTTTGTTTAATTCGGTCTTTATCGTTCGCCAATTAAAAAGTTCACCACCACTGTCTTTGACAATTTCCGCCGCTTCATTCCGGTCTGAAACCGCAGATAGGAATGCGCCCATGGGGCTTGGTATTTTAGGACAAATGATAAAAGTAGCCTCTGTTGAAGAAATCATCGTCCCGGGCTGCGTAAGTGAAGCACAGAGAATATGTGAGAATTGTGATTCCTCTTTCTCGTCTAAAAAATAAATCATACACTCGATGGCGTCAAACTTATAGTTTTTTCCTTTAACCGTGACTACTTGGGCCGCATGCGCCTGATCAACAATGGTCATGCGGCAAAAATCACAACCGTCACTTCCATAAGTGATCGGTTGTGGGGTTTTATTACAAGCGCTGAAAATACAAGCGCTAATTAGAAATAGTGTTAGATTTTTTTTCATGATATTTGGCTCGTTGTCCTATAAAAAAGGATACTAATGTCATTCCCATCCCCAATAACATGAGGTAGGCCCCCAATCGAGGATAGGAATAAGCATCAAAATTTAATATTTTTCGATGTCCCAATAAGGGCGGTTGATAACTCAATGGATTTCCATGGACATCAACCATTTTCATTATGGCTTGTGGATCCAGATTGGTACCGTAATCCACTAGCCATAAATAAAAGTCGTACATTCCCAACAGACCTAAACTCGTCATTACAACAAACCAAGTTAAGAAAAGCGACGGTTGTACTTTCTTGAACAGTCCTCCTATACCCAATGCAATTCCTATTGCGCTCATTGATCCGATAACCAATGGGAATACTCTAAATTCCCACATATCTTCTGTTTTAGGTATGGTTTTCATGCCGATATAGTGATTTAACCCATCGATGTTTTGTAGATCAAATTCAGAAACTCCAACGATGCCTTGAATGTAGATATTCATACCTAAGGGCACCGGATATTGCGGAGCGC
The DNA here is from genome assembly GCA_002320285.1 of Flavobacteriaceae bacterium UBA1682. Lineage (GTDB taxonomy): Bacteria > Bacteroidota > Bacteroidia > Flavobacteriales > Flavobacteriaceae > Flavobacterium. The sequence goes on from DCKE01000029.1 coordinate 134,989, forward strand.
CCAACATGATGTTCCACAACGGAAAAGCAAACAGTCCCAGCAATGCCGTGGCTCCTAGAATCATTAATATACTTGCTTTCTGCATATGTGTAGATTTTAACTATTCGTCATCTAAAGACCAGGTCAACCCTATGTTGGAATTGGCGGGTGATACTCTAGCATATCCTTGCATTTCTTGATGTAATGCCGAACAAAAATCCGTACAATAGAATGGCCATACTCCAACCTCCTTAGGTTCCCATACAAAGGTTTCTGTTTTTCCCGGTGATACCAAGAGTTCGGTTGTGTTAGCTCCCAACATACTGATACCATGTGGGACGTCAAAATCCTGTTCTAAATTGGTGACATGGAAGAAAACTTTATCCCCAACTTTGATGCCTTCTATATTGTCGGGTGTGAAGTGACTTCGTATCATCGTCATATAAACATGTACATTTTTACCATCTCGAACGACCTTGGCGTCGTTGGGAGATTTGGCGACATAGGCGTGTTTGTTTTCGGAGAGTTTATAAATCTGGCGCGATTTAGACATAATTTTATCCGCTTTAATAGCTGCGGCATAGTGCGGTTCGCCTACGGTCGGAAAATCTAATAACAATTCCATCTTATCTCCTGTAATATCATATAATTGAGCAGAATGGTTCATGTCTGGTCCAACAGGCAAGTATCTGTCTTTGGTAATTTTGTTCATAGCAACCAGATATTTACCGTCGGGGTTTCTCGAATTACCTCCGGGAATCATTAAGTGACCTACGGAGTAGTAGGTAGGCTTTCTGTCGATGATTTCCCAGGTTCCGATTTTCCATTTGACCACTTCTGAAGAAATAAAGAAGGTGGTATAGGCATTTCCTTTGCCGTCAAACTCTGTGTGTAAAGGCCCCAGACCAGGCTGCTCTACAACTCCCGCTAAGACATCATCAAATTTAAGGATAGGAATACCGTATGATTCCCCATCAAACTTTTTATCCTCTATGGCTTTCAGCATTTTTGTGAACGAATGAACCGTCAAGTTGGCCGATAATTTACCGTTTCCAATGATGTATTCACCACTGGGATCAACATCACAACCGTGAGGCGATTTTGGTGTCGGTAGCAAATATACCAAACCCGGTAACTCACTGGCGTCTAGAATTAAGACCTCCTCTTTTATGGTAGAAGTGGCAGTATGCGTTTCAGTATTGTGTCTGTTATGGGCATATTTAACCGCTTGTTTTTTACCCTTTCCTGCTTTAATGTACTCTTCGGCTTTTTTCCAATTGATGGCAGCAATAAAATCTTTGTCGTTTTGAGAAGCATTGACTTCTAACAAACTATGGGCTTCTTCGGTATTGTAGGTGGTAAAGAAAAACCAGCCGTGTGACTTTCCGCGTCCGGGATGCGCTAAATCATAATTAAAGCCGGGCATCATAATTTGAAAAGCCAGATCCATATTTCCCGAAGTTTTATCCACACTGATAAAACTCAACGACCCTTTGAAGTTTCCTTTATAATCTTTTATAGGCATATCGCGTTGTGGAATAGGTACAGAAAATCGAGTTCCAGCAACTACATACTCCGTGTTTTCTGTTACAAAAGAAGAACTGTGATTACCAGCACTGTTGGGAATTTCTATGATTTCGGCCGTACTGAAATCTTGTAAGTCGATTCGAGCAATTCTCGGCGTATTATTTCCATTGATAAAAATCCACCGACCATCTAATTCTCCCTCTGTTTGAGAAATATCGGGATGGTGGGAATCATCCCAAGGGATAAATCCGTGTGAAGTCATTAACATCGGTTTGGTTTCCTCACTATATCCATAGGCAGACTCAGGGTCTTGAGAAAATACGGGAATTACCTTAAAGAGCCTTCCTGAAGGCAGGCCGTAAACCGAAAGTTGCCCGCTGAATCCCCCAGAGAAAAAACCGTAATATTCATCATATTCACCCGGAGCGACATAAACCCGCTCTGCGGCATTGGAACTTAAAGCTCCTTGTGATGAACTGCTAGATTTCTGTTTGCTACAACTAGTGAGAATAACTACCAGCATAGCGAACATAAGAAATGTTCTTAAAACTTTTTTCATAATATATATATTAAAAATTAAGACGTAGCGCTAACGCAATGCAACTGAAAGAGTCTATAAACTTCGAAAGTATTCTAGAACGGCGCGAGCCTCTTCTTCAGTTAAATTTTGATTTGCCATGGGAGCACCATTAAACTCTATTAAAAGTTCTTTAGCTAACGAATCGTTTTTAATCATATTTTCAGGGTTTAAAATCATGTTCATCACCCATTCTGGACTTCGTCGTTTTAAAATACCTTTTGGCGCAGGTCCGATAAATTTTTTTTCAGGCTTATGACAAGCCGTGCACATAACCTTAAAAACCTCCATTCCCTTGCTTACTAAAACAGGATTGATCTCTTCAAGGGTGAGCGTTTTTATAGGGCCAACACCTTTGTTTTTTAGATCGATCCTTTCTGATGCATTTACGGTTACTACAGTTGTCGTTTCTAAATTCTCTTCATCATCTTCCTCTTCCTCGTCAACGATTATAGTAGGATAGATGTCTGGTTTTATTTCTTCTTTTTCGACACAGCCAACACCCAGTATCAAACAAGTTATCAGTATGCTTATAAAATATTTTCCTTCAGTAGTAATAGACATAAATGCTGATTTTATAAAACAAAGTTAGTTTTTAAAAAGAGCATCAAATATGATAAATGTCAGATAATAAGGTAGTTATGTGTGGGTTTGTCGGCTGATAAAATTTCAAAAAAGAGAAAGGTTAAATACACAAAATTTAAATTTCAACGGAATTAGTGTGCTTTTTATCGAATTTTATGGGAGTGAAGTAGAATTACAATAAAGTGTAACTGTGGGTGTTTGGAAATAGTTAAGTCAATTTAAAGCCATTTGGGTAAAAAAATCAGGGATTTGGGAACCCGGATTGTGATCGGATAGCAACACAGAGAATAGTGGGATAAGGATATGGGGCTACAGATTTGTATAGCAGCGGATGTGTGTTAAATCAAGTTCAGAAGGTTTTAAGCGCTGCATTGCTGCAATTATTAGAAAGAAAAAGCCTTGATCATATCAAGGCTTTAGGTGGTGTGTGTTTATTTGACCAAATTCCACAATACTTCTTTTGGTGGATCGGCAATTATTTTAATGATTTCTTTGGTTACTGGATGTTCAAATTGCAGTTTTCTGGCGTGTAGATGTATACCACCATCTGGATTACTGCGATCGAAACCGTATTTAAGATCTCCTTTAATTGATGAACCAATCAACGCAAGTTGGGCGCGAATTTGGTGATGTCTACCGGTATGTAGGTCGATTTCCAATACACCATATCGATCGAGTTTTTGAATTAGCTTATAAGTTAAACTCGCTTTTTTACTTTCAGGTACTTCTTTAATATGTGCTTTTGACGTATTGTTTTTTGGATTACGAACCAGATAGTGTTCTAAGGTATCGGTTGATTTCTGCGGGATATTTTTGACTATTGCCCAATAGGTCTTTTGCGTTTCTCTTTTTTTAAAAGATTCGTTTAATCGACTAAGGGCTTTGGAGGTTTTAGCGAAAACGATAATTCCAGAAGTAGGGCGGTCAAGACGATGTACTACTCCTAAGAAGACAGCGCCTGGTTTGTTGTATTTTTTTTTAATATAAAGTTTAACGACTTCGCTAAGTGGTAAATCACCAGTTTGATCTCCTTGAGAGATATCACCAACTCTCTTGTTAATCACTATCAGGTGATTGTCTTCAAACAGAATTTGTAAATTATCAGGTGTAGAAAGGACTTTCATAATAGGGTTTGTTAAGGGCGTATGTGTAGATACGTATGCAGATAGGGTTTGATCTTCCAGCTTGCTATTTAAATGCGAAGAAAAGAATTTTTTAAAAAATTTAGTTCGTATTTAAACCAAAATATCCTTAGCGAACTAAGGATATTGGTACAAAGCTGTTACAGCTTTTTAATATTGCTCGTTTTCGTTTGGAAAATCTACTGCTTTTACATCGGCTACATACTGCTGTACGGCTTCTTTCATTTGGTCGTAAACGTTGAGGTATCTTCTCAGGAAACGCGGATTAAACTCATGAGTCAATCCGATCATGTCGTGAGTTACTAAAACTTGTCCATCTACGCCGTTTCCAGCACCAATTCCAATAACGGGAATCGAAATGCTTTCGGCAACTTTTTTAGCTAAACTTGCGGGTATTTTTTCTAAAACCAAACTGAAACATCCAATTTTTTCTAACATTTTAGCATCCTCAATCAATTGATCCGCTTCTTCATCACCTTTGGCGCGAACGGTATAGGTTCCGAATTTATAAATGGACTGTGGCGTTAAACCCAAATGCCCCATAACGGGAATACCGGCACCTAAAATGCGTTTAATTCCCTCTTTTATTTCTTGCCCACCTTCCATTTTGACACCGTGAGCACCGCTTTCCTTCATAATTCGAATAGCAGAGCGCAAGGCTTCTTTGGGATCGGATTGATACGAACCAAAAGGCAAATCAACTATGACTAAAGCTCTCTCTACACCACGGACTACAGATGAAGCGTGATAGATCATTTGATCTAGAGTAATGGGTAGGGTCGTTTCATGACCTGCCATGACATTACTTGCAGAATCTCCAACCAACATGACATCAACACCTCCTGCTTCTAATGCACGAGCCATTGAGTAGTCATAACAAGTAAGCATAGAGATTTTTTCTCCATTCGCCTTCATGTCTATAAGTGACTTGGTGGTCACTCTTTTATAGTCTTTTTTTGCAATTGACATATTGTGTTGCTTTTATAATGAAATGTAAATGTAGTTATTTTTATTCTTAAAAGTCGCGTTTATGCTGATTTAACAGTCGGCTAAATTTACTGCCACAGCCAAGCCCCCTTCTGAAGTTTCTTTATATTTGTTGTTCATGTCTTTAGCGGTTTCCCACATGGTTTTCACCACTTTATCCAACGGAACTTTTACGTTTTTAGGGTCGGTTTCTAAAGCTAGTTCTGCAGCATTAATCGCTTTTATGGCTCCCATAGTATTGCGTTCGATACACGGGATCTGAACCAATCCACCAATAGGATCACAAGTCATTCCCAAATGATGTTCCATGGCGATCTCTGCGGCAATTTGCACCTGCTCTGGAGATCCACCCATCAATTCACAAAGGGCTCCAGCTGCCATGGCTGACGAAACGCCAATCTCGGCTTGGCATCCACCCATAGCGGCAGAGATTGTAGCGCCTTTTTTAAAGATACTACCGATTTCTCCGGCTACTAATAAAAATTGCTTGATTTCCTTAGGACCTGCTTTGTGGTTTTCTATAACGAGATAATACATTAAAACCGCGGGTATCACTCCAGCACTACCGTTGGTAGGCGCCGTTACTACTCGGCCCAACGAAGCGTTAACCTCATTAACTGCTAAGGCAAAACAACTTACCCATTTAAGGATTTCTCTAAAGTAAACCTTGGTTTTACGAATCGCTGTAATCCATTCTTGATGATTGTGGTAAACACTGTCACCAATCAATTTCTTATGCATATCAAAGGCACGTCTACGCACGTTTAAACCGCCGGGTAAGATACCTTCACTATGACAACCGATATACATACACTCGAGCATGGTGTCCCAAATGCGCAATAGTTGATAATCGATTTCTTCTTCTGAACGCATGGATTTCTCGTTTTCATAAACGATCTCAGAAGTACTCATTTGATGTTGGTCACAATAAGCTAACAGTTCGGTAGCTAAATCTATAGGGTAGGGGAAGTTGCCTTTAACAGCTTCTTTCTCCGTGTTTTCTTCTTGTTCTTCTTTGATGATAAACCCCCCTCCAATAGAGTAATAGGTGGTACTGTATTGTTGGTCGGCATAATATGCCGTGAAAGTCATACCATTGGCATGAAAAGGAAGGAACTCCTTATTAAATAAGATGTCTTTTATAAGGTCAAATCCTATTTCTCTTTGACCATCTAATAACAGTATGCTGTTGCTTTTGATACTGGCTATAGTAGGGTCCAAGCTATGAATAGGAACGGTTTCCGGATCAGCGCCAGTTAGACCTAACATGACGGCCAAATCGGTAGCATGTCCGATTCCAGTAAGTGATAACGAACCATATAGGTCAATTTGAATTCGATTGATCTGAGCAAAAATTTGCTGACTGTGCAATTCTTTTAAAAAAGATTCTGCAGCTCGCCAAGGACCCAAAGTGTGTGAGCTTGAGGGGCCTACGCCAATTTTAAGCATATCAAAGACTGAAATACATTCCATAAGATAATTGAGGGATATTTTTATTACGAAGATAGTCAAAAACTGTAGAGTCGCAAGAATATGCTGTGTTTAATGTAGTGATTTTTTCTGACATTTCTGGACTACTTATTTATTCAAATTCTAAATAATGCTGAATTGTGGTGACAGTTTGTCATTTTCAAACGCGAAATAATTAAAATAAATGACAAGATTATCATAAAAAGCTAATGGCATAAAGATTGACTACTAGTAATTGAGTTTAAAAAAGTAAAAATAATTTAACTAATATAATATGAGTAAAATAATTGGAATCGATTTAGGAACAACGAATTCATGTGTTTCTGTAATGGAAGGTAATGAGGCAGTTGTAATCCCAAATGCAGAAGGAAAAAGAACAACGCCATCTGTGATTGCATTTGTAGAAGGTGGAGAAATCAAAGTTGGTGATCCTGCAAAAAGACAAGCAGTTACGAATCCAACAAAAACCATAGCTTCTATCAAAAGGTTTATGGGGGATAAATTCAGTGAAATTTCTCAAGAAATTTCTCATGTTCCTTATAAAGTTGTAAAAGGAGATAATGATACGCCACGTGTAGATATTGACGGTCGTTTATATACGCCTCAAGAATTGTCTGCAATGACGCTTCAAAAAATGAAAAAAACAGCTGAGGATTACTTAGGACAAGAAGTAACTGAAGCGGTAATTACAGTTCCTGCTTATTTCAACGATGCACAACGTCAAGCTACTAAAGAAGCTGGTGAAATTGCTGGATTGAAAGTGAGACGTATTATCAACGAGCCTACAGCAGCAGCTTTGGCTTATGGATTAGACAAGGCAGGTACGGATCAAAAAATCGTAGTTTACGATTTAGGTGGTGGTACTTTTGATATTTCTATCCTTGAATTGGGAGATGGAGTTTTCGAAGTATTGTCTACTAATGGTGATACTCACTTAGGTGGAGATGATTTTGACCAAGTAATTATCAATTGGTTGGCTTCTGAGTTTGAATCTGAAGAAGGTTTAGACTTACGTAAAGATCCTATGGCTCTACAACGTTTGAAAGAAGCGGCTGAAAAAGCGAAAGTAGAATTGTCATCTTCTACACAAACAGAAATCAACTTGCCGTATGTTACTGCAACTGCTTCTGGACCAAAACACTTGGTGAAAACATTAACAAGAGCTAAATTTGAACAATTGGCAGACGAATTGATCCGTAGATCAATGGTTCCTTGTGAGAAAGCTTTAAAAGATGCTGGTTTGTCTAAATCGGATATCGACGAAGTAATCTTGGTAGGAGGTTCAACTCGTATTCCAAGAATTCAAGAGGAAGTTGAGAAATTCTTCGGAAAAAAACCATCAAAAGGAGTTAATCCTGATGAGGTAGTTGCTATCGGTGCAGCTATTCAAGGTGGAGTACTTACAGGTGAGGTGAAAGACGTTTTATTATTAGATGTTACACCACTTTCTTTAGGTATCGAAACTATGGGTGGAGTATTGACTAAATTAATCGAGGCCAATACGACTATTCCAACTAAGAAATCTCAGGTTTTCTCTACGGCTTCTGATAACCAGCCTTCTGTGGAAATCCACGTATTGCAAGGAGAAAGACCAATGGCGACAGATAATAAAACTATCGGACGTTTCCATTTAGATGGAATTCCACCTGCACAAAGAGGTGTGCCTCAAATTGAAGTAACCTTCGATATTGATGCTAACGGTATTATCAAAGTATCTGCTACTGATAAAGGAACAGGTAAATCTCATGATATCCGTATCGAGGCTTCTTCAGGATTGACTGAGGCTGAAATCGAAAGAATGAAAAAAGAAGCAGAAGCTAATGCTGATGCTGATAAAATTATAAGAGAAAAAGTAGAAAAGCTTAACGAAGCAGATGCTATGATTTTCCAAACAGAAAAACAATTGTCAGAATTTGGCGATAAGTTATCTGCAGACAATAAATCTAATGTTGAAACAGCATTAGAGGAATTGAAAAAAGCTTACGAATTGAAAGATGCTGATACCGTTCAAACGGCATTAGATAAAATCAACGAAGCTTGGAAAGCAGCATCTGAAGAAATGTACAAAGCACAAGCTGAAGGTCAAACTGGAGGTGCTCAAGAGGCACAACCAAACCAAGGCGGTGATGGTACTCAAGATGTAGACTACGAAGAAGTTAAGTAATTCTAGCTTTAAATGATCTTTAAAAGCCGAACTGGAAACAGTTCGGCTTTTTTTTATATTATAAACCCAACAGTCTGGAATTAATAATTTTTGTAACTTTAGTAGCTTACTAATTGTTCAAACAGCTCCCTATGAAACGATCGTTTCCTCCACTGATTAATCCAAATTCTCGGATATTGATACTGGGTACTATGCCCGGTGAAAAATCTTTGGCATGCCAGCAATATTACGGCAATAAGCAAAATCAATTTTGGAGGATTTTATACCGTGTTTTTCAACGAGAATATAGTGAAGACTATGAAACGCGCAAAAGCTTGTTAACGGAGTTTGATATCGCTTTATGGGATGTGTTATACAGTTGTGAACGCGAGGGTAGTCTTGACAGTAAGATCAAAGAGGCCAAAGCCAATGATATAAACGAATTGATTCTTGCATATCCCAAATTGAAAACCATAGTGTTTTCGAGCAAAAATGCAGAAAAATTCTTTTATAAATACCTGTGCGAAAAACCTGATGTAGAATACGTAACTTTACCTTCTCCGAGTGGGGCGCATGCGAGTATGCGTCTGCAGGAAAAGATAGAACATTGGAAAATAATAACTCAATTATGAATAAGGTAAACCCGGAGGCTTTTGATTTTTTGAACCACTTAAGTCAGAATAACAACAAACCTTGGTTTGTAGAACATAAAGTCGAATTTGATCGTGTTTTTGGTGATGTTAAAAGTTTTTTTAAATCGATATATGATGAAATGCAAGCACATGATTCCCTAGAGCGGTTTCATGTACATCGAATTTATAGAGATGTCCGCTTTGCTAAAGATAAAACACCCTATAAAGATTATTTTGGCTTGCATCTTGGAAGAACAAAACCGTTGTTGAGAGGTGGTTATTATTTGAATATCGAGCCGGGGAATTCTTTTATCGGTGGTGGTTTTTGGGAGCCAGACAAAGATGATTTATTGCGTATCCGAAAAGATATCGAACAAGATGATAGTGAATTCAGGACTCTGCTACAAGCACCACAATTTGTTGAATATTTTGGTACGCTAAGTGGTGAGGAGTTGAAAACAGCGCCTAAAGGTTTCGATAAGGAGCATAAATCCATTGATTTACTGCGTAAAAAACAGTTTTTGGTCATGCGCTCCATGACAGATGCGGAAGTTGCAAGCGCGGATTTTCAATCTGAAGTAATAAAAACGTTTGTTGCTATGCGCCCGTGGTTTGATTATATGTCTGATGTATTGACTACCGATGCAAACGGAGTGAGTTTGTATCCTTAATACTGTTGCTTTTTGAAAGCGATATATAAAAACAAAAAAGGATTAACCCGCGGGTTAATCCTTTTTTTATAGGGTTAAAAAATACTAGTAACTAAAGATGTGAGAATACTCCTTATCTTTATTTACCGTAACATTATTGTCTTCTTTAACAACTTTACCATTCACCTCTGCTTTGTAGCTTACAGTGTAAGATCTTTTGTCAGAAGCGCTGAATTGGATACCAACTTGAGCTAATGCTAATGGACTTGCAGATTCAATAACAAATGTTTTAACGCCACCAGCAAAATTTTTACTTTCAAGACTGATTATTGGCTCGTTGCTCTGAACAGTACCATTTAATTTCCAGATCGTTCCTTCCATTGGATTTTTAGCAACACTTCCTGTAGCTGTGAATAATGCAAAGTCTCCATCAACTACTCCATTTGTAGTAATGGTTAATTTGATATTCTTTTCGTTTGGATTGTTTCCAGAATCTCCGTCGTCACTTTTACAAGAAAAACTAAGTAAGGTAACAAGAACTAAACTAGTTAATACAGTTGCTCTCTTTAAAAACGATGATAATGCAATTTTTGTACTCATAATTTTGGTTGATTTTTAAATTTTTTTAATAGCTTTTTAACTAGGGCGAATTTCCTTATTCATTTATTGTTTTACAATACCTATTTTTAGGTATTTATTTCGTATTTTCGGATCGATATTTTGAATTTTATTAAAATTTATTTTTTTTAATTAATAAGGTTGTGCTTTTTTATGTATTTTTTTAACTTTTGATTTTACATGGGGTGCGATCTGTGATTTTTTCGCACAACAGGAGTGGTGTGTTGGATTAAAATTAGATTTTTGAAAACAGAACTACGCTATCATCAAAATTGGCAGTTGAAATTTCTGAGTAAAATTGAAATAATTGGTAAATCGTTTACTGTTACGCATACAAATTTTAAAGTAATGATAAATAGCATGTCTGAAATAAAAATGGTTATTGTAGATGACCACCCAATCGTAGTGGAGGGGTTGAAAAAAGTATTGGAAAGTCAAAGTGATTTTAAAATTGTCGGCTGCTTTAACAACGGTAAAGAAACCTTGTCTTTCTTGACTAAGAATTCTGTAGACCTGTTGCTATTAGATAGAAATATCTCAGATTATTCCGGAATGGAATTGTGTAAAGAAATACGAACACTGTATCCAAATATGACATTATTGATGCTGACTAATCGATCAGAAAAGGGGATTATTTTACAAAGCATTGAGCAAGGGGTAAATGGTTATTTACTGAAGAGTATATCAATAGATTTGTTGATTCATTCTGTAAGAGAGGCAATAGGCGGTCAGCTTACTTTTTGTAGAGAAGTCGATCGTATTTTAAGAGAACCTGCTGATAGTGTCGGATCGGAAATTTCGAAATTAACCACTAGAGAAAGACAAATATTAAAGATGGTCAGTGAGGGTAAAACCAGTAATGTGATAGCGCGGGAGTTAAATTTGAGTTCGCTGACTGTAGATACGCATCGCAAAAATATTCTGAATAAGTGTAAGGCAAAAAATGTTGCGGAACTAACCAAGATGGCTATACAGCAAGGTATGGTGTTTTAAATTGGAAGGAAATAGTAAGAGGTTAGCAGTGTAGTATGATATAATTCCCATTTGAATCGTAACTGTAAGACGCATTTCGGCTACGATTCAAATAGGAAGTTGTTATTTTGTAGTTAGTTAGGTAAGATTTCAATCTCAAACATCTTATCCCAGTTTTTTCCTGTTACAAAAAACGTTTTTGTTTTTGGATTGTACGCAATACCGTTTAACACATCGATATCCGGGTGATAAGTAACCATAGTTCGTAAAGTAGAAAGGTCAATCGCTCCTTCTACAGCACCGTTTTTGGGATTTATTATCGCTATACCATTTTCACCGTATATATTAGCATAGATTTTTCCATCAACCCATTCCATTTCGTTGATAGCTCCAATTTTGACATTATTTGTATAGATATTGATGTAATCTACTTGTTTAAACGTCTCTGGATCTACGATATATACCCTTTCTGATCCGTCGCTCATATACAAATGAGTTCCATCATTGGTTAATCCCCAGCCTTCCATCGCTTTAAAATAGGGGATAGTTTTTTCTCGGACGAGGGTTTCTGCGTTATAAACGTAAGCCTCGTTGTTTTTATAGGTCAACTGATAAATTTTGTTGTTGAGTACCGTTGCGCCTTCTGCAAATACACTTTCGGGCAGCTCTACAATTTTTAATACTTTACCGGTTTTATAATCTACTTTTCGGATACTTGAAATGCCTTTTATTCCCGTACTGTTACCTGCACCATTACCAGTGCTCTCGATTAAAACGCCGTCTAGGAATTCTAGACCTTGTGTATAGGCTTTGATATCATGCGGAAAAGTATTGACAATCTTGTATTGTAGTACTTTTGGTGCCACTGCTGATGCTAATTCTATTCGAGTGGTTGCTTCAATAGGAGTGCTGGATTGGTAGATAACAGCCTTAATTAAAATAGACCCTAATTTTTCATTGTCAAGAGGAAAATTTAATAGTTCATTCTTCTGGGTCGAGCCGATTTTTTTGTCGTTTAAAAAGTAAGCGACAGAATCAATAGGAGATTCCTTAGGATTGACAATAGTCAATTTTAATGCGTCGTTCGAGTGGTAAACCTGTTTTAAATGGCTTGTATCTATGCTAAATGAATTTTCTTCGGAATTTTTTTTGTCTCCACAAGAAAAAAATGCAGCACTTAAGGTTAAGGCTATAAGAAGGTTATGTTTTTTCATTTCAATTTTATATTTTGTACAAGATACAAATCTACTTTAAATCTTACAAATCACTTGCAAAAATATAAAAAGATTGTATCTTTGCACTGGCAAGTCCTACACGACCAGCTCCTATAGAATCCTCCAGGGTGGGAACGCAGCAAAGGTATGTGGTTGTAGCGGTGCGATGTAGGTCGCTTGCCATCTTTTAATCTTCCTCTTAGGGAGATTTTTTGCTTTAAAACAGTTTGGTTTTTTAAACACCAACTTCTTGTTGATTCCCCTAGTCGGTAATGAGTTCCGACTTCAATTAAAGCAGCCTTTTTTAGGATAAGCTGGACTACCGCTGTTCAGGACCTGTTTTCTGGAAATATTTTCGCTGTACTGGCTGTCATTTTATAAAAATGACGACTCACAATTCCTTACTTAAAAATTAATTAAATCAATAATTTGGTTGGCTACCAGTTCTTTTTTGTTATTTTTGTTCATAAAAAGCAGCTATTTTGAAGAAAATATTCGTAAAATCAGCCAAGATAATAGCGGGAATTCTTCTTTCTATTCTCTTGTTGTTTGTGGTGCTCGTCATTTTAATACAAATTCCTTCTGTACAGAATAAAATTAAAGATCAAGCGATACAGTATTTAGAAGGAAAAATCGGAACCAAAGTAGCGCTTCAGCGCATAGAAATCGGCTTTCCCAAAAAAATCGTAGTCAAAGGACTTTACTTGGAATCTCAACAGCAAGATACGTTGCTCTATGCCGAAAATTTAGCGGTAGATATCAGTTTATTCAAACTGTTAAACAATACAGTTGAAATAAACTCCATTACCTTGGATCAATTTGTTGCACATGTCGCCAGAGATAAAAATCAACGATTTAACTTTGATTATATCATCGATGCCTTTGCTAGCGAAGATGAACCAGATAAAGAATCCAAGCCCTTCGCCATTTCATTAGATCGTATTGAATTAAATAAAATATTAGTGACCTTCGACGATCAATATGGAGGTAATGACTTGTATTTAAAATTGAATAGATTTTCAACTAGAGTCAAACGCTTCGATTTGGAGCAATTCATCTTTAGTGTACCGAAGATTAATCTGGACGGTGTTGATGTTCGTTTTAAACGAACTGTCGTAGATCCGTTAGAAAGTGTAGTTGTTCAAAAAACAGACTCCATATCAGAAGGTAAAGTTTTGGATTTACAGCTTCGGGATATTAACTTGACCAACATCAAAGTGGAATATGACGATGCCGTTTCGGAGATTTATTCCAAGCTCGATTTAAATAATTTAGAGCTCAATATAGATAAATTAGATTTTGCTAACCAAAATGTGGTGATTGATGCGTTGAGTGTTGAGGATACTAAGGCCGTTGTACGTTTGTTAAAAAGCAAGAAGGTATCGCCAGCGGCTGTTGTTAAAGAGAATGCGACGAAAACAACTGAAGTGAGTAATCCATGGAATCTTACTTTGGGTCAATTGAAATTGCAGGGACTCGCAGTACAATTTGACGATGAGAATGCACCCAAGCAAAAGCTGGGCATGGACTACAAACATTTGGATTTCCCGGTTTTAAATTTAGAATTAGACGATTTCCATTTTGCTCCAAATAATATCTCGGGAGCTATAAAGAGTGCATTAATACAGGAGAAGAGTGGTTTAGATATTCAAGAATTGAGAACGTATTTTATGTATGGAGCACAAACGGCATTTTTAAAGGATTTATATTTAAAAACGCCACAAACTCTACTGCAACGGGAGGTCGTTTTGAGGTATGAAAATGCAGATGAGTTGACGAGTCACTTGGAAGATCTTGTTGTCGACGCCTCTTTAGTAGATAGCAAAATAGGTTTTAAGGATATACTACTTTTTGTACCGGATTTAATGAAACAGCCCCTTTTTAAAAATGATCCCAATGGCGTATTGATTGTAGATGCGCAGGTTAAAGGACCGCTTAAAGATTTGGAGATCACCAAGTTTTTTATAAAGGGACTCGGTTCTACCTTCGCACAAGTTTCTGGACATATTAAAGGATTGCCGAATGTGGATAAAGCGGTATTTGATCTGGATATTAAAGATTTTCAGACCACAGCAAAAGATATATTAACCATCGTTCCTAAGGGCACCGTGCCCGCAAATATTCAACTGCCGGCATTGCTGTCTCTAAAAGGAACTTTTAAAGGAGGTATCAGTAACTTTAATACCAATTTAAAATTGAATTCGAGTTATGGAGCAGTTTCTTTAATTGCTCAATTGGATCAGCGTCTAAAAAACAAGGAAAAGTATCGTGTAGATGCAGTGGTTAACAAGTTTGATGTAGGCCGATTGATTAAAAATGATTCTTTAGGTAAAATTAGTTTGACAGCGGTAGCATCTGGTCAAAGTTTTAATCCGAAAACCGCCAATGCAACCTTGTCAGGACATTTGTTAGAAGCGCAATTCAATGGATATAATTACAAGGATTTATTGATTTCTGGACAAGTGAAAAGCGGTGCTTATCAATTGCAAACAGAAATGAATGATTCGAATATACAGTTTGCGATAAAAGCCAGTGGGCAACTCGATGAAAAGAACATGAGTTTGATGATGGACGGAGATTTTGTCAAAGTCGATTTATGGAAATTAAAACTGACCGATCAACCTCTAGCCTTTAAAGGGTTGGTAACGGCTAATTTCTCCGATTTAAATCCCGATTATTTGAATGGAGACTTAAATGTTGATGATTTTGCTTTAGCAAATGGACAAGATGTATATAAATTAAATAAGATAACCCTTAAGGCAGTTTCCGATGAGTCTTCTAATTCAATAGTGTTGAATTCGCAATTAGTGGATGCTTCAATAACTGGGAAATACCAATTAACAAAACTTCCCGAAGCGTTGAAAAAAACCTTCTCCACCTATTTTGACCTCGAAAAAAACAAGAAAAAGTCTGTTTCAGTATCAAAGAGTAGTACAAAAAAGAAGGAAGTTATCGCACAGGAAAAAGATCAGGAAGTCAACCTTAAATTAACTGTAAAAAACGATCCTATATTGGCGAAATTTTTACCAGATTTAAAGAGTTTTGGAAATATACAAGCGGACGGAAAATATTTGTCTGCTCAAGACTATATTGCTTTCACAGCTAATGTTCCCGATATAGAGTACGGTAAAAACAAAGTTTCTAATATCAGTTTTGAATTGCTGCCGAAAAATCAAACTCTAAAATATAATTTTGCCGTTGATAAGGTGCAGAGTGAAAGTTTTGTGATCAATCAAGTTATTTTAGATGGTGATATGCATAATAATATATTGAACTATGATTTAGAGATTAAAGACTCTGAAAATGAAGTTCAATATGGTTTGGAGGGAAGTCTGGAAACCTTGGCCGATTATATGCAGGTTAAATTAAATCCCAATGCGCTGAAATTAAACTATCAAAATTGGAGCGTTAAACCGGAGAATCAGATTCGATTTACAAACGAGGGAGTTAATGCTCAAGATTTTGTATTGTCCAAGGAGGGAAGTAAGATCGCTTTACAATCTACTACAGCTAGTTTTGATTCGCCCTTGCAAATCAATTTTATCGATTTTGACATTCAGACCATTACGGAAATGTTTAAGAAAGATGTGACTTTTGCTAAAGGGTTTATAAATGGGCAGGCTGAGTTGCGCAACATCATGAAAGATCTAGTTTTTGTGTCAGATATCAAAGTGACTAATTTAGAAGTCATGCAGGCCAAAGTCGGCAATTTATCGATTGGAGTTAGTAATGAGTTGGAAAATCAGTACGATGCTGAAATAGCATTGTCTGGTCATGGGAATGAAATGACTATGAAGGGATTTTATAAATCGCTGGATAAAACCTTTGATTTGCAAATGAATGTCGAGAAGTTGCAAATGGCTACCATAGAAGGTTTTTCAATGGGTAACATTTCAAATGCGGAAGGTTTTTTATCGGGTAACCTCGATATTAAAGGAAGTACGGACAAACCATCTATACTGGGGAAATTTTTATTTAATCAGGTAGGTATACATGTTGTTCCCTTAAATGCAGATTATAAAGATATCAATGAAACGATTGATTTTACACCGACGGGTATTGTTTTACATCGTTTCCAAATTAAGGATGGTGACGACAACAAATTAACGATAGACGGGCGAGTAAACACCAAGAACTATACCGACTTTAAGTTTGATTTGAGTGTGGTGACCAAAAATTTTAAAGCGATCAATTCTACCGAAAAAGACAACGATTTTTTCTACGGAGATTTGTATTTAGATGCCGATTTGAAAATCAAAGGTGATCTAAATAAACCAGAGGTCAATGGAAAAATTGGTATAGATAAAAACACCAAGTTTACGGTAGTGATGCCACAGCAAGATCCTTCCATTGCCGATCGTGAAGGTATTGTTGAGTTTATCGATCAACGCGATCAAAAATTGTTGGAGACCGTACAAATTGAAAATAAAGTCAACGAGTCTAATGTAAAGGGTATGGAAGTTTTTGTCGACATTCAAATCGACAAAGAAGCCGAATTGATTTTGGTTATTGACAAAGTTAATGGCGATATGTTAAAGCTTAAAGGGGAAGCGGATTTAACTGGAGGAATAGATCCGTCTGGGAAAACGACTTTAACGGGGAAATATGAGTTTTCAGAAGGTTCATATGAGATGTCATTTAATTTTATCAAAAGAAAATTTGATATTCAAAAGGGCAGTAGTATCGTCTGGACGGGCGAGCCTACTATGGCTACTTTAGATTTGACCGCAATCTATACCGTTAAGACAGCTCCAATTGATCTTTTGGAAGCACAACTATCGGGTTTAACACCAATGATTAAAAACACTTACAAACAAAAAATACCTTTCCAAACGCTTTTGATGATGAAGGGGGAGTTGCTTAAGCCCGAAATTAGTTTTGACATTACCTTGCCAGAAAACAACAATTCGGTTTCATCGGAAGTTTTGGCCAATACCAAAGCGAAATTAGAGCAATTGCGCTTGCAACCTTCAGAGATGAATAAACAGGTGTTTGCCTTGTTATTACTGAGCCGTTTTGTTGGAGAAAACCCTTTTGAAAGTGAAGCTGGAGGAATGAGTGCAGAGTCGATGGCTCGACAAAGTGTCAGTAAAATATTGTCCGATCAGTTGAATAACTTGGCCGGAGATTTGATTGCCGGTGTAGAAATGGACTTTGATTTACAGTCGACTGAAGATTATAGTTCTGGAGAAAAGGAAAATCGTACCGACTTAAATGTAGGTTTGTCCAAGCGTATGTTAGACGATCGATTAAAGGTTACTATTGGAAGTAGTTTTGGTTTAGAGGGATCGGAACGTCAGAACGAGCAATCTACCAATATTGCTGGCGATTTGTCTGCCGAGTATATGTTGTCAAAAGACGGTCGATATATGTTAAGGGCATATCGAAAAAATCAATACCAAGTTGCTTTACAAGGTCAGGTTATCGAAACGGGTGTAGGATTTATTATCACGATGAATTACGAACATTTTAGAGAGCTGTTTGAACGCAGTAAAGAGAGAAAAACATTGAGACGTCAATCAAAAAAGGAAACAAATGAATAAGGTTTATAAGCTGATCGGAGGATTGATGTTGTTGGCTATGGGATTAAATTCATGTAGTAATACACGCTATTTAAAATCGGGTGAATTGCTCTATGTTGGCGCTGAAATAAAGATTGAAGATGATTCGCTATCGAAGAGTCAAAAGAAAGAATTAAAATCTAGTTTGGAGGAATTGGTGCGACCTAAGCCCAATAAAAAAATATTGGGTTTGCGTCCCAAGCTGTATTTCTATAATTTAGCAGGAGAGCCCAAAAAAGAGAAGGGAATTCGCCATTGGATGCGCAACAAATTGGGCGAGGCTCCAGTGTTATTTGGTAAGGTGGATTTAGAGTATAACGAATCCATTATGTCTAACTATGCCGAAAATCAAGGTTATTTTAATACGACAGTATCCTCTGATACGGTGGTTAAAAACAAGAAAGTAGAAGCGGTTTATACCGTTAAAACTAAAAATGCTTTTTTGATCCGCAACATTACTTTTGTATCGGATTCTACAGCCCTTCAGAACGAAATTTATAAGATGAAAAGGCGCAGTTTACTTAAGAAAGGACAAGCTTTTAATTTGGAAGTAGTCAAAAATGAACGGGTGCGTATCGATAGTCGCTTAAAGGAAAAGGGGTATTATTTTTTTAATCCAGACTATCTGATCGTACAGATCGATAGTACGATAGGAAAAAATCAAGTCGACTTGTTTGTCAAAGTAAAAGAAACGGCACCTACTTTGGCCAAATCGCCCTATACCATCGATCAAGTAGTGGTATTTACAGACTATTCTCTAAACGAAAGCAATGTCGAAAAGAGTTCGTGGGACACGATCAAGCCCTATAACGACTTTATTATTGTCGATCCCAATCATCGCTTTCGACCGCAAATTTACGATCGAACTTTATATTTTAAGAAAGGCGATTTGTATAACCGTACCAACCACAATTTGACGCTGAATCGCTTGGTTAATTTGGGGACATTTAAGTTTGTGAAAAATCAATTCACCGTTGCGGATTCGGCCAAACATACCTTAAATTCATTTTACTATTTAACACCAGAAGAACCCAAGTCCATTCGACTGGAATTGTTGGGCAAAACCAATTCAGCTAGTTATACGGGATCTGAAATCAATGTCAATTGGAGGAATCGAAATTTCTTTAAGGGCGCAGAGTTATTTACCGTTTCAGCCTATGGAGGTATGGATTTTCAGATGTCCTCAACCAATAAAGGTTATGACGTTTATAAATTTGGTACCGAAGCCAATTTGATATGGCCTAGAATTATATCGCCTTTTAAATTTCATTCTGCCAGTGGGTTTGTTCCGCGAACCAAAGCGACTTTGGGGTATGAATATCAAAACAGAACAAAATTATATGCCTTGCATTCCTTTAAAGGATCTTTCGGGTATTTGTGGAAAGAGGATATTAAAAAAGAACACGAACTAAATATCATTGATATTAATTATGTCAGTCCAGAGAAGGTCAGTGAACTTTACCTGCAAGAAATTGAGGGTAATGCTTCTCTTCAAAGGGTTTTGGACAAACAGCTCATCTTTGGACCTAAGTATACCTATACGTATACTAATACCATGCAGAAATTTAAGAAAAACACCATTTATTATAAAGGGGTTTTAGATCTATCAGCCAACCTTACGGGTTTGTTGATGAAAGCCAATGAAGAGGAGGGGGAGCAAAAATCAATTTTAGGTGTTCCCTTTAGTCAGTATGTCAAAGTAGAAAATGATTTTAGATATTACAGACGTTTGACAAAAAATTCTCAACTGGCTACTAGAGTTGTTGCAGGTATAGGTATTCCTTATGGGAATTCGGATCAAATGCCTTATATCAAACAATTTTTTGTTGGGGGAACCAACAGTATACGCGCCTTTAGATCACGTACATTAGGACCTGGTAGCTTTAATCCAACCCTTAATACTTCAGGCGGTTTTGTACCTGATCAAGCTGGAGATATCACTTTGGAGCTCAACTTGGAGTATCGTGCAAAATTATTTAGTATCGTGCATGGTGCTTTATTTGTCGATGCTGGAAATATTTGGCTATTGCATGATGATGTAGACAAACCAGGGGGTAAAATTTCAAAAGATTTTTATAAAGAGTTGGCAGTAGGAGCTGGTTTCGGTTTGCGTTTTGATATTTCTTTCTTAGTGGTGCGAACCGATTTGGCTTTTCCTATTCGCATTCCATACTTGCCGGAAGGCGATCGTTGGACCTTGGATAAGGTTGATTTCGGTGACAGTCGATGGAGAAAAGACAATCTGATTTTTAATTTAGCTATCGGTTACCCATTTTAGGGAGTGGGACTGTGTAGTTTTTCTACAACTTGGGAAAAATTTCACTTTAGCATTTATGGGGTATTAAAACTGTTTTTAACGTAAATTATTAAAAATCAATATTTTGTGTTTTTTGCGCTTAAATTTTTTTTGATGGCACGATTTTGATACTATAGTTAAGTGTAAAAGTGTTATGAAAAATAGTTTTTTATTAGTGGTTGTCGATACAGCGCATTAATGTAAAAACGTTGCTTTGAAAAAGAAAATAGAATAAAGTTTGTTATCAACTTAAAAGGTAACACAAGATCGTTAGTAAGGTGATGAAGAGAAATCTTCAAGCAAAGGGAGGCTATAGGCCTCCTTTTGTGGTTATTATGGTTTTTCTTGAATTGCAGTGGGGCTTGTCCAATAAAAACACTAAATTTGTAGCTAAAGAAACTAAAATCAGTTTTATATGAGCCATAAAATTCTTGTGATTGATGACGATATATCCTTTTGTGTTATGCTTAAAACTTTTCTCGAAAAAAAGGGTTATGTAGTCACCAATGCATTTAACTCCAAAGAGGCAGAGCAGTGCTTTAATAAAGAGAATTTTGACGTTGTATTGACCGATGTGCGTTTACCGGATAGCGATGGTATTGAAGTCTTAAAAGCCGTTAAAGCAAAATCTGCTACGACCCAAGTTATATTGATGACGGGATATACCGAGATTAAGACTGCTGTAAATGCCATGAAATTAGGTGCTTTTGATTATGTAGGCAAACCGATTAATCCAGATGAAATACTGCTAACCATACATCAGGCTTTAGAGAAAAAAACGGCTAAAAAAAGTACTGCGACAACAACTGTTACAGCTGATGTTGCTGACGCTGATGTGGCAAATACTTTAGAGTTTGTAAAAGGCCAGAGTAAGGCTTCGCACCAATTGCACGAATATATTGATCTCGTTGCTCCGACCAATATGTCTGTATTAATTATGGGAGAAAGTGGAACCGGAAAAGAGAATATCGCACATTCGATTCACTTAAAGAGCAAGAGGTCACAGAAACCTTATATAGCCGTAGACTGTGGAGCTATTCCGAAGGATTTGGCTTCAAGTGAGTTTTTTGGACATATCAAAGGTTCTTTTACAGGAGCTATAAACGATAAAATCGGACATTTCGAAGCGGCCAACGGCGGTACTATTTTCTTGGATGAGGTAGGTAACTTATCCTACGAGGTGCAGGTACAGTTGTTAAGAGCGCTACAAGAAAGAAAGGTCAAACCCGTTGGAAGCAATAATGAAGTCAATGTGGATATCCGAGTGATTGCAGCGACGAACGAAGATTTACAACGTGCTGTAAAAGACGGTGAGTTTAGAGAAGATTTATTCCATCGATTAAATGAATTTGGTATACAAGCACCGCGTTTAGTCGAGAGAAGACAAGACATCATGATGTTTGCCGACCATTTTTTAAACGAGTCCAACAAGGATTTAGAAAAAAGAGTTTTGGGATTCAGTCCGGAAGTCGAAGAATTGTTTTTGAGTTATGATTGGCCCGGAAATCTTCGGGAGATGAAAAATATCATCAAGAGATCGGTGCTGTTGACCAAAGATCAATGGATTTCTAAGGACGTATTACCTGCAGAAATGTTTGAAGCTTCTAAAGACAATACTCGACCAATTCAAATGGAAGAGGATGAGGATGAAGATCTAAAACTTTTTTCATCTAAAAATGAGGAACATGCCATACGTACAGCACTTGAAAAGGTGAAGTTCAATAAAACCAAGGCTGCCCAGTTATTGGGAATAGATAGGAAAACCCTGTACAATAAAATAAAATTATACGATATCGAGCTCTAGTAGAGCTCGATTTTTTTTAGTACCTCAAAAACCTTTTCAATCGTTTGCTCTAAATGCTTGATATACGTTTCCAAATCAGCGGCAGTGATATAGTCTAACTGATAATCTTCCATAGGTTCTAATAAGGGAATAACGGAAATAATATCTAATTGACGAAACATCGGCAGCATCTTATGAGCGATATCGCTCAATATTTCCTCGTCTTTTTTAGCTGCGGCTTCATACATTTCTTTGATGTTTTGGGCGGTGCTATCTACAAAAATTTGTAAAATATTGCGCATGGCTGCATCGTCATCTTGTAAAAATGGACGCAACCCGGATAAATTATAGTCCTGTTGAATGTCGTTGGCATATAAGGTCATCGGCGTCTTTGCAATGGGGTTCGCCGGCTGTTCCCAAAGAGACTGTATCATTTTCAATAATACCGTTATTTGAATCGGTTTAGGATGAGCATTGGTAAAACCCAGTTCAATAAAATCTTCAATACTCAAATCGCGTTTACCGGATAAGGCAATAATCGGTATGGAAGCAAATATAGGGTGGTTCTGTAGTAAGGTGATCAATTCAAAACCATCGACCTTAGGCATTTGTATGTCTGTCAATATCACGTCGTAGGCACTTTGCTCCAAGACTTCAATAATCATAGAAGCATCATTTAAAAGCGTGACTTCTTGTACTAAAGGTTCAAAAACTTCCTTCATCAATTGCAGCTGTAGTGCATCGTCATCGATGATTAATAGGCGCTTATCCTTTAAAATACTTAAATCGTCTGTCGAAATTTCGTCTTCTAAATCGGTTATTTTTTTATTGGAAATCATGATGGGTAAACGCAGGGTGAAAGTTGAACCTTTACCGAGTTCACTGCTCACGCTAATATTTCCATATAGTAGTTCTGCAATGCGCTTTGAAATATTTAATCCCAATCCCGTTCCGCCAAATTTTTTCTCTATGCCTGCATGAGCCTGTTTAAACTCCTTAAAGATATTGTCTAATTGATCTGGAGCAATTCCAATGCCCGAATCGCTAACCCGAATTTCAATCCATTCGTCTTGTCGTGTGACGGTTATGGAAACCATTCCTTCTTGCGTAAACTTGATGGCATTGGTAATCAAATTGGTTAATGCTTGTTTGATGCGATAGGGATCCGAAATATAATTCTGATTTAAAGAATCTTCTGCAGTCCATGTTAATTCGATATTCTTATTAATCGCATTTTGCTGTAGTGGTAAGCAGGTCGATTCAATCAGTTCCTTGAAGTTAAATATCTTCTTCTCAATGCTGATTTTGTTGTTTTCCAATTTTGAAAAATCAATTAAATCATTGACTAAATTTACTATATACTGAGAGGAGTATCGAATATTCTTAATATAGGTTTGCTGCTTGTCGTTTAAGGTGGTTTTTGACAGTAGTTCCGTAAATCCCAGAACACTGCCTAATGGTGTTTGAATGTCATGAGTAACCGTAGCTAAAAGCATGGTTTTACTGCGCAGTAAAACCTCCTTCTCCGCATTGAGTTTTTCGAGTTCTTTACGGTAACGTTGGGTTTGATTTAAATCATTTAAAATGATCCATCCGAGTAAAACTACGGTGATTAGAGCGGAGGTTCCAATCCATGCAATATTTGTGGTGGCATTACCTATCAAAGTTCGGGAGTCACTGATTTTTTGATAAGATGCCGTCAATATATTGTGTTCCACACTTTCGAGTATATACCGCAGTTGGTCTGTCAGATTTTTGTTTTCTTGCAACAGGGAGTGTTCTTTTTTAAGTAGCTCTTGCTGTACTTTCGTTTCTTTTTTAGCCGCTTCTTCAAAAATGCGTTCCACAGCTTGAGCAAGGGAATCTGTCAATCCGGGCTGATTGATGGTTGTTTTGATGGTGTCCGATTCCGCTTTCCACGCCTTAACCATACGTCCCCAAAGTGAACGCTTTTGTTTCTCAGTAGTGTGAACAATGGGTTTGCTATCCTTTTCTATTTGTTCTTTCGCTTGATGAATTTGATTGATAGCCGAATCGTAGTTCTCCGAGCTATTCATCTTTTTTCTAAAAACAACAATCTCGTCAAAACTAGACTTCTTTTTCTGCAACAATTGCTGAATAGTGTCTAATTTAAAAATCAATTCCGGAGTTTCAACATCGAGCTTGATCAACTCGATTTGATGATTAACGCTGTCTAATTGCTGGTGGTATTTTTTTATTTCAGAAGTTTTACCCGTCAAAATAGCACTTCGACTCGAGGCTTCCGACGAATACAAATTGTTGATAGCACTACTGATCATAAAGATCTTATTGCTTTCCTCGATCACGCTTTGTTCCGGTAGCGTAATCAATTTCATCTGCTTAAAAATATAAGCCCCACAAAATAATGCCGCACCAAATAATACGATATAAACAATAAGGATTTTAAACTTAATGGACTTCGGATTTTTCATACTATAAAGATATTACTTCTTTTGTAAGAGAATCTATAAACGATTTAAAATATAGAAATCATCAATCAATTTATAAGGGCAATGCCTTCGGCCCGGGCTGTCTGCTTTATCTTTTGTTTTTTATCAAAAAACAAAAGGATGCCGCTTCCATCCCTATTGCGAATGATGACATTTTGGGGTTTTGTGTCGAATCGAGCGTTTTTTTGATATTTAAAACCTTATATGTTGTTTTTTTGCCGTTTTAGAGCTGTTTTTGCGTTGAAATTGTGCTTTTTTTGTAGTGAGTAATTTGTTGAAATTTCCATTGTTTTCAGAAAGACTCAACGGGATAGAAGAATTGTAAAATCAGTCAGAGCTATAAGGTTTGCCAATATAATATCTAGGTTTGTTTTTTGTTTAGTGAACTGGGCCATATCTACTAGGCCGATATGGCTCAGTTATCTTTTAACTAAAACGAGGGGCTTGTGATTTATTTAATCGTTTTCAAGTACTTTTTACTGGCAACATGACATAATTGATAAATATAAATAATGAGTAAAATTAAAAAATTTGTAGTTCTTTTTCTAATAGTGTTTGCTTTAGGATGTTCAAGTGACGATACTATTCAAGCGGTGCCAGAAAATTTTTTGGTTGGGGAATGGAACTTAAAGAGTGCTACTTATTTAGATAGTAATGACAGTGTTGTTTTTGTTGATACTAAAGTAGAAGGGGGGATTTGTCCTATGGATATTATAGCGTTTTTGGCTGATAATACTACCAAAATAACCGACTACGAATTGGATGTTACGGAAACCAGTTGTGCGCTTTATGATGAAGGAATCGGAAGTTGGTTAATAAAAGATCAGTTTTTGTATTTGTCTAATAAAGACTTTACAAATCGTAAATTGAGAATAAATTTATTAGAACGAGATGTTTTGATTGTAGAGGATGAATTGCCGCAAGATGAAGCGCATCATTATGACTTAAATGTTACGCATGTAAAAATGGAATATACTAAGATAAAGTAGTTATAAAAGATGTTTTTTTTGTTTTTAAACTGAGCCGTATTCTGTGATTTGATACGGCTCAGTTTTCTTTGTTTTAGCACGATTTATTTTTTAGAATAAACTTCGCTTAAATAATCGGTTACCCTTACCGGTTCTCTTTTTAATATCTGAGCTAAGTTAGTAGTGGTTTTTTTAAATTCTCCAGCATGGATACTCGCGATAATTCCCGAAAACAAACCAACAACTGCTTCAGGTAGTCCAGCTTGCTTTAGAGTTTGTTGGTATTCTGTGATAGAAGGGGAAATATAATGGATTTCTTCCTTAAAGATCTTCGAGAGCTGTTGGGCGATCTCTGGAAAAGTAATGCTTTCGTTAGCGGTTAGATCTAAGGTTTGGTTGACATAGTCCTGTCCGGCTAAAACCAGGGCGCTAGCTTCTGCTAGATCGGCTCTCAGTGTAAATGCAACTTCAGTAGTACCAGCAGGCGCATATAAGGTTTTCTGATGTCCTATGGTAGGACCAATAATATCTGGTAGCATATCCATATATAATCCATCTCGTAGAATGGTGTAATCCATACCGCTCGATTTTAACAGATTCTCCGTTGCTACATAAACCTTCATCAATGGCGCATTGGGTGAATCATCGGCAGTGGATACAAACTGAAAACTAGTGAAAACCAAATGCTTAACTCCTGCCTCTTTAGCAGCTTGAATAACGTTTTTGTGGTGTGTCATCCTATTGTCCATATCGTTTGAAGAAACGAATAATAAACGCTCCACACCGGCAAATGCCTTAAGCAAGGAATGGTAATCTCCATAATCACCGATGCGAACTTCTGCTCCAGAGGCTTCTAAATCGGCAACCTTAGCGGCGTCACGTGCCAATATAGCTAAGGATTGATCACTATTGTTTTTTAAAAATGTTTGGGCGGCAATTCGACCAAAATGTCCGGTTACTCCTGTTATTAAATACATATTTTTTTGTTTTATTAAATTAATGATTACTTTTGGTAAGTCAAAGATAAAAAGTAAGTTTTTAATAAACAAGAAGTTAACTCTAGGTAATGCACTTACTTCAAAGTGACTAATATTGATAATCAAGTATTTATAATGCAGAAAAACAGTAAAGAATTTTCAAACACCGATCAATGTCCCGTTCGTAATGTTTTGGATCGATTTGGCGATAAATGGTCGATGTTGATTATTTTGTTGTTGGGCCAGCAAGAGGTGATGCGCTTTAATGAGATGCATAAGGCTATTGGCGATATTTCACAGAAAATGCTGACGGTTTCCGTTCGTAAACTCGAAGCGGATGGTTTGCTGTCAAGGCAGATTTTTCCAGTTATTCCGCCAAGGGTGGAGTATCGGTTAACACCGTTGGGAAAAAGTCTTTTACCGTTAATGGCTACCATATCGGATTGGGCCAATCAAAATATGAAAGAGATTTTAGAAAACCGATCGAAGTTTCAGTAATTGCTGTGGTGCCTAAGTTAGGGTAGGATGATAGTGCCAATTAGGGCAAGGAGTAAAAAAAAGCGGTATCAAAATGATACCGCTTATATAAGTGAGAAAAGTATTATTTAGCGATACCTCTCGAAATTACGATTCTCTGGATCTCTGAAGTTCCTTCATAGATCTGAGTAATTTTTGCATCACGCATCATACGTTCTACGTGATATTCTCTTACGTATCCGTTTCCACCGTGGATTTGAACAGCCTCTACAGCGGTATCCATGGCAGTTTGAGATGCGAATAACTTAGCCATGGCTCCTGAAATAGAAATGTCTTGACCGTTGTCTTTCTCGTAAGCAGCTTTAAAACAAAGCATTCTTGCCGCTGAGATATTGGTAGCCATATCAGCTAATTTAAAAGCAATAGCTTGGTGGTTAATGATTTCCGTACCAAATGCCTTGCGTTCTTTAGCGTATTTTAAAGACAGTTCATAAGCGCCTTGAGCAATTCCAAGTGCTTGTGAAGCAATACCAATACGACCTCCGTTTAAAACGTTCATCGCAAAAGCAAATCCGAATCCGTCTTCACCGATTCTGTTTTCCTTAGGTACTTTTACATCGGTAAACATTAAAGAATGTGTATCCGACCCGCGAATCCCCATTTTTTGTTCTTTTGCTCCAATTTCAAATCCTGCCCATCCTTTTTCAACGATAAAAGCATTGATTCCCTTGTGTTTTTTTTCTGGATGAGTATGCGCAATAACAATATATGTCGATGCTGTTCCTCCGTTGGTAATCCAGTTTTTAGTTCCGTTTAAGATGTAGTGATCTCCCATATCTACTGCTGTAGTTTTTTGAGAGGTAGCATCTGATCCCGCTTCTGGTTCAGATAAACAAAAAGCACCAATCACTTGACCAGAAGCCAAAGGAGTTAGATATTTTTGTTTTTGTTCTTCATTACAATATTTTTCAAGTCCAGCACAAACTAAAGAGTTGTTTACAGACATAACTACCGCTGCAGAGGCATCTACTTTAGCAATTTCTTCCATGGCTAAAATATAGGCAACGCTGTCTAATCCGCTACCCCCGTATTTAGGGTCAACCATCATTCCTAGGAAACCCAGTTCCCCCATTTTTTTAACTTGTTCAGTCGGAAAGATTTGATTTTCATCTCTTTCGATTACACCTGGCAACAATTCTGTTTGAGCAAAATCACGCGCAGCTTGCTGAATCATCAAATGCTCTTCTGATAATTTAAAATCCATTTAATTTGTTTTTTATTGAAAGTATTATTGAGTGTCTGTTATAAGCTTTCAAATATACTTTATAATTCTCAAATCTTCAAAAGGAATTGCTAATTTTAACCATTCAAATTGCAATTATAACCAGAGCTGTTGTAAATAAACACGCTTGTGGATTTTGTGATTTCGCAGTGTTTAAAAAAAAAGGGATTTGCTGTTTTGGACGAACGGTTAATCGTTTGTGTTTAACAATAGAATTAAAGGTCTAAATGGGCTTTTTGTCATCAATCTAATAATCTTATTATATGATTAAAAACAGTTATACCGTAATCGGCATGATGTCTGGTACTTCCTTAGATGGTATTGATTTGTGTCATGTGCGTTTGGATTGTCAACACAATAAGTGGAAAGCTGAATTGTTGCATTGTGAAACCATACCGTATTCGGTAGTTTGGGAAGAAAGATTGCGCAAGGCTGTTTTTAGTTCGGAGCAACTTGTTGATGAACTCAATGTGGAGTACACCGCTTTATTGGTTGCGGTATTTAATGATTTTATGAACCGCAATCATATTGGTGAAATCGATGCGCTATGCTCACATGGGCATACCATTTTTCATCGTCCCGATTTGGGTTATACCTTGCAAATAGGTAATTTGCCACAATTGGCAATTGGCACACAGCAGCGCGTGGTTTGTGACTTTCGCGTACAAGACGTCGCATTAGGCGGTCAAGGAGCTCCTTTGGTTCCGATTGGAGATCAGTTGTTGTTTTCAGATTATGAAGCTTGTTTAAATCTCGGAGGTTTTGCTAATATGTCTTATAATGGACCCGATGGCACCCGATTGGCTTTTGATATTGTTGCGGTCAATACGGTTTTAAATCACTATGCAAATACTTTGGGTATGGCATTTGACGATCGCGGACAATTAGCCCGTCGTGGAGTGGTTGACCGCAATTTATTAAACGAGTTAAATCAATTGGAGTTTTACGGTCTTTCCGCTCCAAAATCCTTGGGTATCGAGATGGTCAATGCGGTGATTTTACCTCTTATTAACAAGGCCTCTTTATCCGTGGAGGTGGTGTTAAACACTTTTGTCGAACATATTGCGATTCAAATAGCTAAGGTTATTCCACTTGTTTGCGCTAACTTATTGGTTACTGGGGGAGGAGCCTATCACGACTATTTGATGGAGCGACTTCGTTTTTACCGTCCTGATGTGGATATCGTTGTTCCATCTGCGCAACAAATCAATTATAAAGAGGCCTTGGTATTTGCTTTATTGGGGGTGTTGAAACTAGAAAATCAGATCAATGTTTTGGCGAGTGTTACAGGAGCATCGAGAAATCATTCGTCGGGTTATGTATTTAATCCGTAAAAAGGAATTATTCGCGCATTTGGATTGGAATGTATTTGGTTTTGGGGTTATATTTGTGCAGACTAATCAAAAAATAAAGTTTTTTAAATGAAAGATTTATTAAAGAAATTCGAGGAAAAAGAACCGGAGATTGTATTTCATTGGCAAGATTCAGAAACGGAAGCAGAAGGCTGGGCCGTTATCAATTCTTTGCGTGGTGGTGCAGCTGGTGGAGGTACTCGTATGAGAAAAGGTTTAGATAAAAATGAAGTGTTGTCTTTGGCAAAAACAATGGAGGTTAAATTCTCTGTTTCTGGACCGGCAATTGGTGGTGCAAAATCGGGAATTAACTTTGATCCCAATGATCCACGTAAAAAAGGCGTTTTAGAACGTTGGTATAAAGCGGTTTTTCCGTTGTTAAAAAATTATTATGGAACGGGTGGAGATATGAATGTGGATGAGATTCACGAAGTAATTCCAATGACAGAAGCTTGTGGTCTTTGGCATCCGCAAGAAGGTGTTTTTAACGGACATTTTAAACCGACTGAAGCAGAGAAAATTACGAGAATCGGACAATTGCGTCAGGGAGTAGTAAAAGATGTGGAAAGTGAAGTTTACTCTCCGCAAGTAAATAAAAGATACAAAGTAGCTGATTTGATTACTGGATTTGGTGTTGCAGAAGCGGTTTTGCATTATTACAACATTTACGGTGGATCTGTTGTTGGGAAACGTGCTATCATCCAAGGATTTGGTAATGTAGGTTCTGCTGCGGCTTATTATTTGTCTAAGATGGGAGCTAAAGTTGTTGGTATTATCGACCGTGATGGAGGTATCATCAATGAAAATGGATTCTCATTTGAAGAAGTTCAAGCTTTGTATATCAATAAAAAGGGAAATACCTTAGTAGCGGATAATATGATTCCTTTTGAGGAAATCAACGCTAAAATCTGGAGTATCGGTGCTGAAATTTTTACGCCATGTGCTGCATCAAGATTGGTGACTAAAGACCAATTAGATCAAATGATAACTGCGGGCTTGGAAGTGATTTCATGTGGAGCTAATGTACCGTTTGCGGATAAAGAGATTTTCTTTGGACCTATTATGGAAATGGTGGACAGTAAAATCAGTTTGATTCCAGATTTTATTTCGAACTGTGGTATGGCTCGTGTATTTGCTTACTTGATGAGTAATAAAGTAGACTTAACAGATGAAGCTATATTTGAAGATGCATCAGCAATTATTGGTAATGCTTTAAAAGCAGCTCATCAATTGAATAGTTCTAAGCAAAACATCAGTGCTACTGCTTTCGAAATCGCTTTAAAACAATTGGTATAATTTTAGTGGTATATACTTAACTTATTTTCAGTATTTTTGTAGTAATTATATTGTATACCTATTCTTTATATGAACATTAAACTAACATCAGAAGAAAAAAAATCAATGGGGATCACATTTGCGATCTGTACTTTGTTGTTTTTGATTTTATTTTTCATTCGTTTTATTTCTCCTACAGCTGTTGAAAATTTCGCAGGTGGTGGCGGAGGTGGAGGTGTTACGGTAAATTTTGGGGATAGTGAAGTGGGGTCTGGAGCTGATTTTACCAGTGAAGTTCTTCAGGTTACGGATAACAATAAACCTCAGGAGGCTGTTGTTGTTCCAGACGAAGAAAATATCATTACTCGCGAGAATTCTTTAGAGGAAACGGCTGTTATTCCCAAAAGGGAAGCGGTTGTGAAACCGAAGGTAAAGGAGGAAGTCAAGAAGCCTGTTGTGGTTAAACCGGTGGTTGAGAAACCCAAGGTATCACAAACTACCAATGATGCTTTGGCAAACTTGCTGAATGGATCTAAAAAAGGTGGTGATGGTGATGATAAGACAGCGGGTAATAAGGGTAAGGCTAATGGAAGTCTAGGTTCTGGTGATTACTATGGATCTGGAGGATCTGGTGGCGGCACTGGAGGTGGAAATGGCACGGGTTCAGGAACTGGAACGGGAAGTGGAACCGGTAGTGGTTCGGGCGGCGGTTCTGGTAGTGGTTCAGGCGGAGGAATTGGCTATTCTTTAGGGGGTAGAAAAGCCTTGGTTAAACCACAGCCTAAATATGCTTGTAATGAAGTAGGTAAGGTAGTAGTGGAAGTGGTTGTTGATAAAAACGGCGTAACTACATCAGCTGTTGCCGGAGTTAAAGGAACTACCAATAATTCCAAATGCTTACTCGACGGTGCTAGAAATGCGGCTCTTAATACCAAATGGGAGGCTAGTGCTAATGCACCTGACAAGCAGATTGGTAATATAATTTACAATTTTAGTTTGAATTAAGCAAAGTTTTTAACTGATATTAAAAAAGCGGAAGTCCTGATGGACTTCCGCTTTTTTAGTATAAACCTATTTTTTTATAAGCCTATATGCCTATCCGCGTATCAGCATAACAAAGCCTATTTGCCTATACGCATATACGTGTATTCGCCCTTGCACGTAAACGGGGAGCAGCCTTACAACTTATCTTTTTATAAGCCTATTTGTCCATACGCGTATTCGCCCATCAGCGTATCAGCGTATCAGCATAACAAAGCCTATTTGCTTATACGCATATACGTGTATTCGCCCTTACACGTAAACAGGGAGTAGCCTTACAGCTTATCTTTTTATAAGCCTATTTGCCCATCAGCGTATCCGCGTATCCGCGTATCCGCGTATCCGCGTATC
>DCKE01000029.1:167415-170032 GCA_002320285.1 Flavobacteriaceae bacterium UBA1682
GCGTATCCGCGTATCAGCGTATCAGCAAAAAAAAAGAGACCATCAGGCCTCTTTTTTTTAATTTATTTACCGCTGGTAGCGATAACGAATTTGAGATTGTTTTTAACGCCTATTTGCAAGACATCTACGAGGTCTTGAACTTGTAGGTTATATGGAATGCGAACTACGACTGTTTGGTCTGTTTCGGTTCCTATTTTGGTTAATAAAGTAGCTTCAAGTTCTTCGAAGGCCACTTCTTGTTTGTCTAAATAAAACTTTTTGTCTTCTGTGACGGATAAGCTAATTAATTGTTTATTGGTTTTTTCATTAGCTGCCGCTTTGGGCAAGGTCATTTTAATAACATTAGGATTGGCTAATGTAGAAATGATTAAGAAGAACAACAACAAGAAGAACATGATATCGCTCAAAGATGAGGTTGCTACTTCTGCTTGAAATCGTTTATTTCTTTTGATCGCCATTTGGTCTTTGAATTATGTTAACAAATTCTAATACATTTTTTTGAACACTTAGTGAGAAGTTATCGATCATTCCGTTTAGTAAGTGATAACCTGCGTAGGCTATAATACCTACTATTAATCCGGCTCCACTACTGATCATTTTTTCATACAATCCTCCAGATATATTTCCAATACTGATGTTTTCAGTTACAGAGATGCTGTAGAAAATTTTGATTACTCCAGAAATGGTTCCAACGAATCCTAAGGTAGGTGCAATACCGGCGATTAATCCCAGGTGACCTAATTTCTTTTCCATTTGTCCTATTTCGATATTGGCTACTTTTTCCATGTTCGACTCTATTTCAGAGATTGGTCTACCAATAGTCAAAACGCCTTCTTTTAATACGCGACCAGCAGCGGCTCCATCGCGTTGAGCGGAAGAAACGGCTAAATCAAGATTGCCGGAATTTAGATGTGTACGTACATCTTGTATCAGATGAGTATCGGTTTTTGCAGTCTTTCTGATGTATAAATATCGTTCAATGATTAGATAGACTGTGTAAATTAATAAAAAGATAATGGGGATTAGGAATACCCCTCCTTTTAAAATAAAGTCCAAAACAGAAATTTCTTTTTCACCGGAGATCCCTTGGATCATTGCGCCAGTTGCCTGGGTAATAGTGTCGTTTTGAGCTTGTAAAAAAAATACCATCATAAATAATGTCGTTCTAGTGTTTATTGTGAAAAATGTCTCAATTTTGCAATAAAGATAATTTTCTATATTTTAATATACTAAGAAAAGTAGGAAAATATTTTATAATGCTGGTAGCGAAGTGTATAACTAAATAAATTGATTAATGAACTATCGTGAAACCCTAGATTGGATGTTTTCTCAACTGCCTATGTATCAGAGACAAGGTGCTTCTGCTTATAAAAAAGATTTGACCAATACTATAAAATTGATCGAACATCTGAATCACCCCGAAA
This sequence comes from Flavobacteriaceae bacterium UBA1682, assembly GCA_002320285.1. Classification (GTDB taxonomy): domain Bacteria; phylum Bacteroidota; class Bacteroidia; order Flavobacteriales; family Flavobacteriaceae; genus Flavobacterium. Next base: position 168,840 of record DCKE01000029.1, read on the forward strand.
GTCAATTAAAAATGGTTCATGTGGCCGGAACTAATGGAAAGGGATCTACTTCTTCTATGATTGCGTCGGTTTTGCAAGAGGCCGGATATAAGGTAGGACTGTATACCTCGCCTCATTTAAAAGATTTTAGGGAGCGTATAAGAATTGATGGACAGGAAATTTCCGAATCTTTTGTTTGTGATTTTATTGCTGTTAATAAACTATTTTTTGAAGAAAATGATTTGAGTTTCTTTGAAATGACGGTGGGTATGGCTTTGGAGTACTTTGCGCAACAAGAGGTTGATGTGGCGGTGATAGAAGTGGGGATGGGGGGTCGTTTGGATTCGACAAACATCATTACGCCTTTGGTTTCGGTGATTACCAATATAGGGATGGATCATACGGCCTTTTTAGGTCATTCGCTGGCGGAGATTGCCTTTGAAAAAGCGGGGATCATTAAAACAGGAGTTCCCGTTGTAATAGGAGAATATAATTCGGAGACTCAACCCGTATTTTTAAAACGGGCTTTAGAATTGCATGCACCGATATACTTCGCTTCGGACTTGATGAAAAGCAATACGCACACATCGGATTTGGCTGGACCTTATCAATTACACAACATCCGCACGGTGAGACAAAGTGTTGCGATCTTGAGAGACCACTTTGAGATTACTGCAGAACAGGAATATAAAGGGTTGTTGAATACAACTGTAAATACCCATTTAGAAGGGCGCTGGCAGATTTTAAAGCAGCAACCTAAGGTCATTGCTGATACGGCTCATAACAGTCATGCTTTAAAGCTTGTTTTGGATCAATTGGAGAAAGAGGAAAAAGAGCAAATGTTTTTTGTTTTGGGTGTCGTAGATGATAAAGATCTCGATAGTGTTTTACCGTTATTTCCAAAAAACGCAAAATATTTTTTCTGTCGACCAAATGTTCCTCGCGGATTGGATGCCGTGGTTTTGTCGGAAAAAGCTGCCGAATTTGGGTTGAAAGGAACGGTTTGTGATTCTGTATCAGTTGCTTATCAAAAAGCCTTGGAAGTAGCGCGACCGCTCGATTTAATCTACATTGGCGGAAGTACTTTTGTCGTTGCAGAAATTTTGTAAAAAAAATCAATAAAAGCTTTCAGAATCCAAATACAGTTGTATATTTGCACCCGTAATCAAGTAACGGATTACAGCTTTTAAAGGGCGATTAGCTCAGTTGGTTCA
>DCKE01000015.1:0-8048 GCA_002320285.1 Flavobacteriaceae bacterium UBA1682
GAAAACATGATGCGTTATTATCATGCTATAATAATATCATCCCTACGGGATTTGTTGAAAACGTGATGCGTTATAATCGTCGCATACATAATCATGGCATCCCTACGGGATTTGTTGAAAACATGATGCATTATTATCATGCTATAATAATATCATCCCTACGGAATTGTTGGGAAAAACATTCTGCGATATAATTACGGCATCTACAATCATGGCATCCATACGGGATTGTTGGGAAAAATATTGCGTGATATAATTACGTCATCTACAATCATGGCATCCCTACAGGATTGCACACTGCCTTCTATAATTATGGACAACAAATTATTTTTCTTTCCCTCTTCTATATTCATACATAAAATAAAGACCTAAGCACAAAAAAATTACTAAACTCGATTTTAAAGCATTCCAAAAGGTCTCCTTATCGAGGAAAAAAGTCCATAAAAAATTAACCGCAAAAAGAACAAATAAAAAAGCGTAATGAGATCTTTTCATGATATACGATTTAAAACGGAAGCGCTGACCTAATTCCCGCCCCGATTAACAATGCTGGGGCAGTCACCACTGCGCCCGTACCGCCGGTTGCGGCCGTAATGACAGCAGCACTAATTAATATTGCACTAGCTGCATTTGCATCTTTATTTACATATCGCAATACACCTCTCCAATACCCTCTCGCCTGAACATCTGAATTATCAAAATACCTCAATTCATTCCATTTCTCCAAGTTCACGGTCCAATAATTATATGAGTCAAGATAAGTGGAACCTATAATCGATAATTCATAAAAAGTTTCATCATCTAAATTCAAATACACTTCTGAAAACAATTTATTTCTTATGGTTTCTAATGAAATATCTGATTCATTAATAGACGAAATATCCTCCAAAAAAAATTGATATAAACTCATTCTTTCCCTTAGTCCAGATGGAACATTCAAGGGTTCCTCAATTAGTTCTCTGGCATAAAATTCCTTAATTAGTTCAATATCCATAGTAGTCAAAGAACCTGAAATATCTGCACTTAATAATTTATCCACAGAGTCATCGATATTACTTCTTGAGTCAAACTCACCGTTCGATTCCTTATCACTTATATTATGATAAATAAATTCTAGTGAAGCACTATGAAACAAAGCCAATTGGTTGGTTTCTTTAAATATCTCCTCTTTGTTATTTATATTTCTATAAGTCATATCATTAAAAACATCGGCTCATGGCCTTCATTATTTGTGCACGACCCTAAAATCAATACTAATCCAATAATAATTTTTTTCATAATTCAGTATATTTAAGTTTAACGAATTAAATATACCAAACCATAATCGACTAAATTGTCAAAAAAAAAGATATTTAAATCGCAAAATGGGAATTATATAAATAAAAACAGATTTATATAAAAATTTAACTTTATACAAAAAAGTATATATTTTAACAAAACTAAAAAATAGTAGAAAACTAAAAATTTAACTTCAAACTACTGATAAACAACTTATAAGATATTTGGTTTTACCGTATTATTCAAACAATGTCTATAATTATGTCACGCCCACGGGATTTTTTAGACGAGATTCCTTCTTATTTACTATACAACACAACCCTATCTTTAAAAATAAGGGCTAATATCAAAATTCAAAATCGCATTATACGCCTTAAACCCCTCATCCACTTTCGCTTTAAGATGAATGCGCTCTAAAGTAACTGGATGCGTAAATTCCAATTCAACTGCATGCAACATCATTCCCGTCAGTCCATAAGTTTCGAGCCAAAGTTTATTTTGTTTGTTACAGCCGTGAGGTCGGCTACCCAATATCGGATGAAAAATATGACTAAAATGTTTGCGCAATTGGTGGGTTCTTCCCGTTTCGGGAGTGGCTTCCACTAAAGAATAGCGCGATGTATTATGTTTGGCGAAAGGCAAATCAATTTCCGATTGCTGTAAACACTTAAACGAAGTCAACGCATCTTGTTGGTTTCCCCTATCATTAGTTAAGGCATAATCGATAGTCATCTCCGCTGGTGCATACCCCCTTAAAATAGCCAGATATTTTTTTACAACTTTGCGTTGTGCAAAATCGTCGTTCATCTTTGTTAAGGTATCCTTATCCAAAGCAAACAGCAAAACACCGGTGGTTTTTCGATCCAAACGGTGTATGGGATACACGTGTTTATCGATTTGATTTCTCAATTCTTGAATTGCGTATTCTTTGATATCACGTGCTATAAATGATTTGTGAACCAAGAGGTTCCTCGGTTTATTTATGGCTACTAAATAGTCATCTTGATATAATATTTCTAACATAGCGAACGCACTAAAATCTAATTATAATTCTGTTTTTTTTGTATTATCAGTATCGATTAAGCTTGGATTACAACAAATCTAAAAACCAAAAACCATATTTTTTGGCCGTTTCTCCTTCCGTTGATGTTGGTGCATCGTAGGTTTTATAAACACTTTCACCTACTTTAAAATCTACGGGTTTTTTAAAGATTGGGCCGTCGTAAACAAAAGTATGAAATTCACCATTTTCACCGCAGGGATCGACTGCTGTCGGCAAATCTTTTAAAAATTGTTGATTTATAGTTCTCCCTAAAAAACTCTTGTCTAAATAGGTCTCATTGACACAGATAACCAAGGCCTTAAATCCCGCTTCAATCATTTCCATCAACAAAGACGCTGACGGTTTTTTCCAAAGCGGAAAAACAGCAATTAATCCCAATTTACTCAATTGCCCTTCTCTAAAAACCTTTAGATCTTCTAAGAGTATATCGCCAAAAATATGATTGACAATTCCTTGCGTTTTATAAGTCATACAACGCTCTTGCATTAATGCTTCATACTGCTCGTTTGTCAAAGGAGTAGGCATCTCGATAATATCGACTGGCAATGCCGTTTTTAAAGCCGCTACTTGACGCAATAACAGTTCACGTCGAATCCCGTGCATAGATACCCGATCGTACTGCTGTTGCACCGAAGTAGATAACTGTACTACATCGTATTCATTCTTCTGGGAAATTTGATAAAGCGCATAAGCGGCATCTTTTCCCGTACTCCAATGCAGGATGGCTGTTTTCATATAAACTGATTAATTCCCTTCACAGACTTTGCTTTTATCTATAAAAGCAAAAAGCGATTCTTTCGAACCGCTTTTTATATAAGCTGTATAATTATACTTCTCTATTAATATCCCAAGCTTCCAAAATATCAGCTACTCGTTTTACAAAGCTACCTCCTAAAGCACCATCAACCACACGGTGATCATAACTGTGCGATAAGAACATTTTTTGACGGATTCCGATAAAATCTCCTTCTGGTGTTTCAATAACTGCTGGCACTTTTCTAATAGCACCAAGAGCTAAAATTCCCACTTGTGGTTGATTTAAAATTGGCGTACCAAAAACACTTCCAAAAGTACCTACGTTTGTTACGGTATAAGTACCTCCTTGAGTATCATCCGGTTTTAATTTACCCATTTTTGCACGATTACCTAAATCGTTAACCGCTTTAGCCATACCTACCAAATTTAATTGATCTGCATTTTTGATAACCGGTACGATTAAGTTTCCATTCGGTAAAGCCGCTGCCATCCCCAAGTTGATGTTTTTCTTTTTGATGATATAGTCGCCTTCAACAGAAATATTCATTCCCGGGAATTCTTTTAATGCTTTAGCAACTGCTTCCATAAAGATTGGAGTAAAAGTCAACTTCTCTCCTTCTCTTTTTTCAAAGCTGTTTTTAACTTTATTTCTCCAATTAACGATATTGGTTACATCAACTTCAATAAAGGATTGAACGTGTGCAGATGTCTGAATGGACTGCACCATATAACCGGCAATCAATTTACGCATTCTGTCCATTTCAACCACTTCATCACCACCATTAACCGATACCGGTACTGCTTTAGCTGCAGCTGCAACTGGAGTTGCTTTTGGAGCTTCAACAGCTTTGGCTACTGGAGCTTGTGTTCCTCTATTTTTTACGTAGTCTAAAATATCACTTTTAGTAACACGTGCATCTTTACCTGTTCCGGTAATCGCTTCCAATTCAGAAAGTGAAATACCTTCTTCCTTAGCGATATTCTTAACCAAAGGAGAGAAGAACTTCTCAGAATCAGCATAAGCTGCCGTCGTTATTTCTTGAGCTGCCACTACTGTATTTTGAACAGCAGCAACTGGAGTTGACGCCGTTGATGCAGCAGCTACAGGAGCCACACTACCACCAGCAGTCTCGATAATTGCTATGGTTTGCCCTACTTGAACTACATCATCTACTTGAAATAAAATCTCTACTAAAGTTCCCGCTACTTCAGATGGAACTTCACTATCTACTTTATCGGTTGCAATTTCTAAAACGGTTTCATCTACCTCAATGGTATCTCCTACATTTTTCAACCAATTTGTTATCGTTGCCTCTGCAACACTTTCCCCCATTTTGGGTAATTTCAATTCGAACTTTGCCATATCTCTAAACTCAAGTTGTGTTTTGCTATTTAAAATACAAATTTAATAATAATTTCGACTATTTATACCTTATTTTAAAAATCTAGACCCTATAATGGAATTATTTGCCCCCGATCGTTGCGATCGTTACTTCCAATTAAGAAAGAAGACTGAGAAGGCTTTATCTTAAATGTTATAAATCGAGAGGATTCTTCTCTCATAAAGCTGATTAACGTTTTATTAGAAATAAAATCGCCATCAAAGATGATCTCAATATATTTTTTATTATACCGTTCTAAATTCTTTTTTAATTCTGAAAGGCTAGAAAAAACGTCAATATTTTGACCGATCTTACTTTCAATCGTAGCCCTTAATTCTCTATTGTTTGACAACAAGAAAAAATACTGTGGGGGCAGTGATTTTCGTCCGGTCGACTGTTGCTTTACCAACGAAAAATACCAACTTCCCAAGACCATGATCCCATCGAAAAAAATCGATTTCTTAAAGTGTTTTTTATAAAAAAACTGCATGGCGTCTTGAAAACGGTTTCTAAAAGTTTCATCTTTTAATGTGCTTTCACCCTTATAATGAATCACCGTAGTTTGAGGGAAATAGTAATTTTGCTTTCCGCTCTTCAAAATCATATACGACAAATCAATATCATCGGAATACATAAAACACGCCTCATCAAATCCGCCTACTTCCACATACAGTTCGCGCTTCAGCCACATAAAAGCCCCAACGAGTATGTCGACCTGATCGGTTTGATTTTCTCTGACATGCCCTGCATAGTATCGATTAAACCACGACATTCTAGACAACAAGCGTCCCAAACCGCTTATTTTGGTAAAGGCCACCCAAGGTGTCGGTACACCCCGTTTGGATTCCGGCAGGAACTTCCCAGCCCCATCTATAAGCCGACAACCAATAACACCGCTGTCTTCGCGTTGTTTTGCAAAATCATATAAACTGCTAAAAGTATCCTCAGCTACCACAGTATCCGGGTTTAAAATACACAGGTATTCTCCTTTTGCGTAGGTCACACCAATATTATTTCCCTTTGGAAAACCCAAATTCTCCGAATTGACAATATACTGCACTGTTGGAAAATGCTGCTGCATCATCATTGCGCTATTATCCGTTGAATTATTATCCACAACTATAATCTCAGCATCCATATGAACAAGTGACTTTTGCACACTTCGGATGCATTGTTCTAAAAAAAACTCGACGTTGTAATTTAAAATGATTACGGATAACTGCATGGGCAAATATAATTTGTTTTTAGCAGAATAAAAACATCTTAATTCAAATAAAAAAGCCTGACTCCTATGAAGGAATCAGGCTTTTATTGTATATAAAAACTAATTAGTATTAGCTTTTGAATCTTTTACGATCCGTTTCTTTTAAGTAGATTTTTCTTAAACGAAGTGATTTTGGTGTAACCTCAACATATTCGTCTTTCTGAATATACTCTAATGCTTCTTCTAAAGAGAATTTGATAGCTGGAACAATTCTAGCTTTATCATCTGCTCCTGAAGAACGAACGTTAGATAATTTTTTAGTTTTAGTTACGTTAACGGTCATGTCATCTCCTCTAGAGTTTTCACCGATAACTTGTCCTTCGTAAATATCCTCATTAGGATCAACGAAAAACTTACCACGATCTTGTAATTTATCGATAGAATAAGGAATCGCTTTTCCGTTTTCCATAGAAATTAACGATCCGTTGATACGTCCAGCGATATTTCCTTTGAACGGTTGGTATTCCAAAAATCTATGAGCCATAATTGCCTCACCAGCTGTAGCTGTTAAGATTTGGTTTCTCAATCCAATGATACCGCGAGAAGGAATTAAGAATTTAACGATCATACGTTCTCCTCTTGGTTCCATACTCAACATTTCTCCTTTTCTCAAAGTCACGAATTCTACCGCACGACCAGATAAATTTTCCGGGATGTCAATAGTTAACTCTTCAACCGGCTCACATTTCACACCGTCAATATCTTTTAAGATAACCTGAGGTTGTCCAATTTGAAGCTCATATCCTTCACGTCTCATCGTTTCAATCAAAACTGATAAGTGCAATACTCCACGACCAAAAACCATGAATTTATCAGCACTATCTGTAGGATGAACGCGAAGCGCCAAGTTTTTCTCCAATTCTTTAGCCAAACGATCTTTAATATGTCTAGAAGTAACGAATTTACCTTCTTTACCAAAGAAAGGAGAGTCATTAATGGTAAACATCATACTCATAGTAGGCTCATCGATAGTAATAGCAGGTAATCCTTCTGGATTTTCGAAATCTGCAACAACGTCACCAATTTCAAAACCTTCTAAACCAACGATAGCACAAATATCACCTGCAATAACAGATTCTACTTTTCTTCTACCAAGACCTTCAAAAGTGTGAAGTTCTTTAATTTTTTGTTTTTGGATTTTCCCATCGCGTTTGATCAAAGAAATATTCATTCCTTCTTTCAATTCACCTCTCAATAAACGACCGATAGCGATACGTCCAGTAAAACTAGAATAATCTAAAGAAGTAATCAACATTTGTGGCGTTCCCTCTTTAACCTCAGCTGCAGGAATGTGCTCCAATACCATGTCTAATAATGGCTCTAAAGTCGTAGTTGGTTGTTTCCAATCCGTAGACATCCAGTTGTTTTTAGCAGAACCATAAACAGCAGGGAAGTCCATTTGCCACTCTTCAGCACCCAATTCAAACATCAAGTCGAAAACTTTTTCATGTACTTCCTCTGGAGTACAGTTTTCCTTATCAACTTTATTAATTACAACACAAGGTTTTAGACCTAAATCTATAGCTTTTTGCAATACGAAACGCGTTTGAGGCATTGGTCCTTCAAAAGCATCCACGATCAAAAGTACCCCATCAGCCATATTCAATACACGCTCTACCTCACCACCGAAATCGGCGTGACCAGGAGTATCAATAATGTTGATTTTAGTACCTTTATAAGTTACTGAAACGTTTTTAGAAGTAATGGTAATTCCTCTTTCTCTTTCAATATCGTTATTGTCTAAGATTAAATCACCGGTATTTTCGTTTTCACGAAACAGTTGGCAATAGTACATAATCTTATCAACCATAGTAGTTTTACCGTGGTCAACGTGAGCAATAATAGCTATATTTCTAATAGGTGTCATATGGATGTGTTTAACTTTAATTTTTAGTGTGAAATCAACCGTAAGGGATTTCTATATTTCTAACAACAAAAGCCCTCGGATAGGAGAGCTTAAATTATATTACTTCTTCAAAAACATTGCCTATTATAATGCAGCAACGTGTTTTGTTAATTTTGATTTCAAGTTAGAAGCTTTATTGCTATGAATGATGTTTTTCTTAGCCAATTTATCAATCATAGAAACAACTACGTTCAACTTCTCAGTAGCTTCGTTTTTGTCTTCTACCAAACGCAATGCTTTAATTGCATTACGAGTCGTTTTATGCTGATATCTATTTAAAACTCTTCTTTTTTCGTTGCTTCTAATTCTTTTTAAAGCTGACTTATGATTTGCCATTTTATTTTCTAAATTAATTAACCCTAATTATCTTTTTTATTGTAGTCCGTAGGGGAATCGAAC
>DCKE01000015.1:8198-82576 GCA_002320285.1 Flavobacteriaceae bacterium UBA1682
TAACCCCTAGACGAACGGACCATTTGTTTCTCTAATGCGGATGCAAAACTACAACATTTTTTCAATCCTGCAAGAGAAAAACAATTTATTTTATTTTTTTTTAGTACGACTTTGCAAACAGCACTCTCCCCTTTGACGGTTGGCCTGTCAACACACATACCCCATCTTCCAAAACCTGATCTAAAGGAATACAACGAATGGTCGCCTTAGTCAAATCCTTGATCTTTTCTTCGGTTTCCACAGTACCATCCCAATGCGCTGAAACAAAGCCCGCTTTACCCTCTAAAACCTCTTTAAACTCCTCAAAAGAATTCACCTCGGTAATATGAGCATCCCGGTAATCCAATGCTTTTTGGAATAAACTGTTTTGAATTTCTTCTAACAAATCCTGAACATGACCAACCAACTGATCTTTTGCAACCACTTCTTTGGTTAAGGTATCTCTACGTGCCACTTCAAAAGTTCCATTTTCCAAATCCTTAGGCCCAACCGCAATTCGCACCGGCACTCCCTTCAATTCGTACTCGTTAAACTTCCAGCCCGGTTTAAAAGTAGTACGGTCGTCGTATTTAAACGAAATATTTAATTTCTTAAATTGGTCTGTTATGATTTTTACAGCCGCTTTAATCTCTTCTAATTGCTCATCGGTTTTGTGAATAGGAATGATCACTACTTGTATCGGCGCCAAATTTGGAGGCAATACCAATCCGTTATCATCGGAATGCGTCATCACCAAAGCCCCCATCAATCGAGTCGAAACCCCCCATGAGGTTGCCCATACATATTCTTGTTTCCCCTCTTGACTCGTGAACTTCACATCAAAAGCTTTGGCAAAGTTTTGACCCAAAAAATGCGAGGTACCCGCCTGTAGCGCTTTCCCATCTTGCATCAAAGCCTCGATACAATAGGTTTCAATAGCACCGGCAAATCTTTCGTTCTCCGACTTAACGCCGCGAACAACCGGCATAGCCATAAAGTTTTCCGCGAAATCAGAATAGATATTTAACATCAATTCCGCCTCTTGTACTGCCTCAGATTGAGTCGCATGAGCCGTATGCCCTTCCTGCCACAAAAACTCCGATGTTCTTAAAAACAAGCGCGTTCTCATTTCCCAACGAACCACATTGGCCCATTGATTAATCAAGATTGGCAAATCTCTATAAGATTCAATCCACTTTCTATAGGTATCCCATATAATGGTTTCCGAAGTTGGACGAACAATTAATTCCTCTTCTAATTTAGCGTCCGGATCGACCTCTATGGTTTTTCCATCCGCAGCAGTTCGCAAACGATAATGTGTCACAACGGCACATTCCTTTGCAAAACCGTCAACGTGACTGGCCTCCTTACTAAAATATGATTTCGGAATAAACAGCGGGAAATACGCATTTTGGTGTCCCGTTTCTTTAAACTTCTTATCTAACTCCGCTTGCATTTTCTCCCAAATCGCATAACCATATGGCTTGATCACCATACAGCCTCTAACGCCTGAATTCTCTGCTAAGTCTGCTTTGACTACCAGTTCATTATACCATTTGGAATAATCTTCTGCTCTCTTGGTGATGTTCTTACTCATTTTTAATATATTGGCACAAATATTGTTTAACTTTAATTAACTAGATTAATCAGACAAAACTAACTAATTTTGGATTGCCCAACAATAAAAAACTACACGATATGAAAACTACCCATTTAATACCACGAAAACTATCCTTTTATGGGATTATTGGATTAATAAGTAGCCTATTGGTTTCGTGCGGATCATACCAAAACGCGTCATACGCTGACACCGATGGTATTTACAGTTCTAAAAAAACTCCCCAAACCAATCAAAATGCCCGAACATCTTCGGCAGAAGGCAACTATTATTCCGATTATTTTAAACGCCTAGATGACAATTTTACGTATTTCACCGACATCAATGAATACAGCTCTCAAAACGGCAACGATTCATTAAGTTATACCACCAACGCAGTTGGTTATGGCGGATGGGGCGACGAAACTCAAGGAGTGACGGTCAATCTTTACAACGATAATTACTACAATCCGTATTATGGTGGTGGTTTCTATAATTCTTTTTACCCTTCTTACTGGGGAGGTAGTAGATGGAGTATTGGATTTGGTTTCGGTTGGGGCGGTGGCTTCGGCTGGGGCGGTGGATATTACGACCCATGGTATGGACCGGGATGGGGATATCCTTATTACGGATCATACTACAGACCTTACTATAACAATTACCGATATAGAAACGCTTCCTATACCAATGGATATCGCTCTAGCCGTAATGTTAACAGCAGCGGAAGAGACACCTATCAACGAGGCCGCTCATTACAACAAACCACCAGCAACAGAGCCGGAATAAACAATAGCGGCAGAAGGGATTACAACACTACTGGTAGAGCCGTTCAATCATCCAGTTCAAGAAGCAATTTCAACAACAGTTCGTTGAGAAACAACTCCTCCAGAACTTATGATAGCAGCAACAGAGTCAATACTCAAAGAAGTAGCAACAACTCTAGCCGCAGCTCTATCAACAACAGCTCTTCGAGAAGCTCTTACAACTCAACAAATTCTTCGTCTCGATCTAATTACTCTGCTCCATCGAGAAGCAGTTCATCAGGAAGTAGCGGAAGAACAAATTCTAGTGGAAGACGATAAAAAAACTATATTGATAACTTAAGTGTAAACCCAACTTATGAAAAAATACCTCAGCCTCGTTTCAGCCTTATGTTTTGCTTCTGTGCTTCACGCCCAGCAAAGCACTTCTACAGATGCGCTTCGATATACTCAAAGAGACCTTAACGGTACCGCTCGCTTTAAAGCGATGAGTGGTGCCTTTGGCGCTCTAGGGGGCGACTTGTCTTCGTTACAAGTAAACCCAGCCGGTAGTGCTTTATTTAATTACAACACCGCTGCATTCTCCTTGTATTTAAGCAATAAAAACAACAAGTCGTCTTATCTAGGAACTCAATCTTCAGACAACTACAGCGGTTTGGACTTTGGACAAATGGGCGCAGCCTTTGTTTTTAATAATTCAAATACAGAAAGCGCGTGGAAAAAATTTGTAATTGGAATTAATTACGAAAACACCACCAATTTCAACAACGACATCTACTCCAAGGGCGTTAGCAATAACAGCATAACCAACTACTTTTTGGACTTTGCCAATCACGGAAACAACGGACAACCCGTTCCTTTGGATTATGTACAACTAAAACCAAACGAAAGCGTTAGAGATTTATATCAATATTTAGGAGGACTGCCTAATGGCTTTGACTATCAGCAAGCATTTTTAGGGTATAACGCTTTTTTACTTGAGCCGACAACCAATAACGATTATGCTTCCAACGTACCTGCAGGTCAATTTCTTCAAAACAATTTTATTTCAAGTTCTGGTTTTAACGGTAAATTAAGCGCCAACTTCTCTACACAAATCGGAGAGCGTTTTTATGTAGGAACCAACCTGAATTTACACTTTACAGACTATACCCAACTCAATTCACTTTACGAAGAGCGTTTAAACTATAACAACGAAACCATTCGTGAAATCGCTTTTCAAAATGAGCTATACACCTATGGAAACGGATTCTCTTTTAACATCGGAGCCTTGGCCAAAGTAACTGAGAATTTGCGTTTAGGGCTTTCTTATGAGTCACCAACTTGGTACAAACTCAACGATGAATTGACTCAAGTTTTAAGAACAAACCATTTTGTAGGAGCAGGTGAACGCGATCCGTTTATCATTGAAAACGTCAATCCGAACACCATCAATATTTACAAATCACACAAAATTCAAACTCCTTCTATATATACGGGAAGTATCGCATATATCTTCGGTCAGTCTGGTTTAATCAGTTTTGATTATACCCGCAAAGATTATAGCAAAACTAAATTCAAACCCGAGGACGCTTTCGCTTATCAAAATTCGGAATTAAAGAACCTATTGTCTTCTACCAATGAATTTCGTGTAGGTGCTGAATACCGCATTAAACAAGTCAGTATTCGCGGTGGATATCGCTTCGAAGAAAGCCCTTACAAAGACAGCAAAATCATCGGTGATTTAAATAGTTTTTCCGCAGGAATCGGTTATGATTTCGGTGGCTCTCGTCTGGACTTAGCCTACGTACACAGCGCAAGACCCTATGATGTAACCTTTTTAAGTAGCGGAATGAGCGATGCAGCCAGAGTAAAAACTACAGACAACAACATCAGCTTAACTTACAGTCTTAATTTTTAGACCTTTAGCATAAAATCTATTTCAAAATCCCTTTAACTTATTAAGTAAAGGGATTTTTTTATTGTACCTTTGCACTTGAAAAACATTTACTATTAAATAAATACAATTGCTATGAATAATTTTTTCAAAATAGTTGCTATTAGCCTATCATTATGGACGTTAAACAGCTCTGCACAAGTAACTACTACACCACCCGTTAGTGACTCTTTACAAGTTATGACTGTCAACGATTACGATAAACTTCAGAATTTTGAAGTTTCACCAGCGCGTTATACCGCACATAACAAAGGAAAATTTTATATTTTCTGGGGAGGAAACCGCGGTAGTTTTTCCAAATCTGACATACATTTCCGAGGAAATGATTATGATTTTACCTTAGAAAATGTTGCTGCTGACGACAAGCCCAAAGGTTGGCATATTGATTATATCAACCCAGCGCGAATGACCATTCCGCAAACCAATTTGAGAATAGGTTATTTCATCACCGATAAGTACAACATATCGATTGGATTGGATCATATGAAATACGTGATGAGACAAAATCAAGTAGTCGACTTCAAGGGACATTATCCCAATGAAGGCAGTTATAACGAAAGACCGAATACTATCGCTAATAACGAAATCCAACTAACCGAAGATTTCCTAACTTTCGAACATACCGATGGTTTAAATTATATCAATACCGAAATCAGCCGTGTCGATGACATTTCGAAATTGTTTCGCATTAATAATACCGATAAAATTCAAATCAACATTACCGAAGGTGTTGGTGGTGGAATCATCTTCCCTAAGACCAATACAAAATTATTAAACAAAGAGCGCTACGACGAATTCAACGTGGCTGGATTTGGATTGTCTGCTAAAGCAGGTTTAAACATCACTTTCCTAAAGTATTTCTTTGTGCAGGCTGAATTAAAAGGTGGCTATATCAATATGAATAATATTAGAACAACCGACAGCAGAAGTGATAAGGCTTCACAGGACTTTTTCTTCTTAGAACGCGTCATTGCATTTGGTGGAATATTTAGAATTTAAACCCATTCTAAAACCGTTAAAAAACCAGCCTCGACCCATTAGATCAAGGCTGGTTTTTTTTTATTGTATATGCCTCTACCTACAAGATGTCTAAAGACACAGCCTTTTAAATCACGCACTATTTGTAAGACCCTTGAAATCAACTTCAAATTCCAGTTTACAAACTACTAAAATCTTAAGCACTAATCCAAAAACCATCAAATTTACGACGAGATACTCGGGCGGCTTTTAAATCGAAATTTATAATTTACTTAAAGCTGATCGTTTATCATTAAAAAAATCGTATTTTTGCACACCAATTTTAAATCCATGAGAACCAAAACTTTAAAGAAAAACAAGATTAATGTCATCACCTTAGGGTGTTCTAAAAACGTTTACGACAGTGAAGTGTTGATGGGACAGTTGAGAGCGAGTGGTAAAGAAGTGACTCACGAAGCAACTCAAGACGAGGGAAACATAATCGTTATCAACACCTGTGGTTTTATCAATAACGCCAAAGCGGAATCGGTAAACACTATTTTGGAGTATGTTGAGAAAAAAGAAAAAGGTCTTGTGGACAAAATTTTTGTTACGGGATGCCTTTCTGAACGTTATAAACCGGACTTGGAAGCGGAGATTCCAAACGTAGATCAGTACTTTGGAACTACGGATTTGCCTTTATTATTAAAGGCCCTGGGAGCAGATTACAAACATGAGTTATTAGGTGAGCGTATGACTACGACACCTAAGAATTACGCCTATTTAAAGATAGCCGAAGGTTGTGATCGTCCATGTAGTTTTTGTGCTATTCCAATTATGCGTGGAAAACACGTGTCTCAATCTATAGAAAAATTAGTTAAAGAAGCCGAAGGATTAGCCAAAGATGGTGTAAAAGAATTAATTCTTATCGCACAGGATTTGACGTACTACGGTTTGGATTTATACAAAAAAAGAAATCTAGCGGAATTACTGGAGAACCTGATTAAGGTGGAAGGTATTGAATGGATTCGTCTACACTATGCATTTCCTACTGGATTTCCGATGGATGTATTGGACTTGATGAAGAGAGAACCTAAGATTTGTAATTATCTCGATATTCCTTTACAACATATTTCAGATAATATATTGAAATCGATGCGCCGTGGAACGACACAGGAAAAAACCACTAAACTCCTAAAGGATTTTAGACAGGCTGTACCCGGAATGACTATTCGAACAACTTTAATTGTAGGATATCCTGGTGAAACCGAAGAGGATTTTCAAATTCTTAAGGATTGGGTTCAGGAGATGCGCTTTGAACGTTTGGGATGTTTTGCCTATTCTCACGAAGAAAATACGCATGCTTACAACTTAGAAGATGATGTTCCGGCAGATGTAAAACAAGATCGTGCCAACGAAATCATGGAAATTCAATCGCAGATTTCTTGGGAATTGAATCAAGAAAAAATCGGCAAAACCTTTAGATGTATCATTGATCGTAAAGAAGGAAACCACTTCGTGGGTCGTTCTGAATTTGATAGTCCAGATGTCGATAACGAAGTATTGATCGACGCTACCCTACACTATGTTAAAGTGGGAGAGTTTGTGAATATACATATCGATGAAGCTACAGAGTTTGACTTATACGGAACACCTGTACTAGTAAGTAATCAGTAACTAGTAATCAGTAACTGGTGACATACAAAAGGCTGCTTCTACTCGAAGCAGCTTTTTTTTATCCTCTTTTCAAGACTAGCCATTTTTTTTTAATCTTCACGTAAAAAAATCAATTCAATACCATCTGCTGGCACATCCCAATGGACGATTAAAGTATCACCCATTATTTTGTATTGATAAAGTTGACTATTTAAAAAGATACTATCACCTTGAATAGTATAAGTGTAATTTCCAGACACCTTCATTGGGATTTTAAAATGATAATCCGATGAGTCATGGTTTACTTCGGTATATACCTGATTATTTTCAGTAAAAATCCATCTGATGTCCCCCACTTCGTAATAATGGTAAGGAGCCAAGCCCGGTGAAAATTCCCGCAGGTTCAGCATTAATATCATTGCCCACTCCTATATCAAACTGTCCTGTATTCTTCACCCCCCACTGCGCATTAAACAACGAACAAAATAACATCAGTATCATTGCAATTTTCTTTTTCATAACGCTTCTATATTTTCGAGTTGGACAAAATAATAAGCATAAATAGCCGGATAGAAAAAGCCTTGATCTTCGCATAAATCAAAAATTTGTCCCGAAAACCTTACTGGAATTTCAGTCCCCTCCACCAAAAGCGGAAATTTCTTTTCAATCAAATCATCATTACACACAAAGTATGTCACAACCATTCTACCGCCTATACTAAATAAAAGTTCATATTTATGTTCTGGCGCTTTATTCGGATTATTCGAGTTCAACTCAGCTTTAATTAAAACACTCTCATCGCTAGTATAACCCCGATCAACACATCCACATCTCTTTTCAACTTGAATAATTGATTCCGCAATTTTTGCTGTATTATCATCACTACTACAAGCTACTCCCACCAGGAATAGTCCTGCGAATACGATTATTTTTTTCATAATTTCCAAAATTTAGGCTCTTTTAATATTTTACAACTCCTCAAAAACAACGGGTTTTCCGAGTTTTGGGATTTTAACCATGTGATACGGACGTGTTAAAACGGCATTTATCCCTCCTTTTAACACTTGATCTATATTAACCACAACGTTAAGCACGTCTTCTTCTACATGAACCACATCTATACTATACCCTCCATATAATCTTTGCTGATCAAGAACCACGATAACCATTTCTGAATTAAAATCTACGACCCATTCATTTAAAATAGTAGCTTCAAAATCAGGAATAAAGCGGTTGAAATCTGTTTTAAATAGTTCCCAAGACTCCCTATCTTCCCATACCATAAATGTTCTTTCAGTACTTAGTTTGTAACGACAATTATCTCCTTGTAAAACGGTTTCCATTTCGAGTTGTCGTGGTTCAAAAACTTTTTCTATTTTATTATCATCACTGCTGCAAGCCACTCCCACCAGGAATAGTCCTGCGAATACGATTATTTTTTTCATTTTGTTTCAATTTATGAGTTTGTAATTTATTTTCTATAAAAAATTTTAGCTTTAGAAATTCGCTACAGCTCTTTCACGCAAAAAAATCAATTCAATACCATCTGCTGGCACATCCCAATGGACGATTAAAGTATCACCCATTATTTTGTATTGATAAAGTTGACTATTCAAAAAGATACTATCACCTTGAATAGTATAAGTGTAATTTCCAGACACATTCATTGGGATTTTAAAATGATAATCCGATGAGTCATGGTTCACTTCTGTATATACCTGATTGTTTTCAGTAAAAATCCATCTGATGTCCCCCACTTCGTAATAATGGTAAGGAGCCAAGCCCGGTGAAAATTCCCGCAGGTTCCAAATTTCTCTAAATTTTAAATCTGTCAGATTCGATTCCACCAATTCAAAAACAACCGGTTTTGAGAGCTTGGGGATTTTAACTATATGAAAGGGTTGGTTTGTCCGCAAAGCTTCATTTCCTTTTATTAAACCATCGACCTTTACAATTACATTTTTTTCGTTCTCTATTATATATACAATATCAATACTGCCTCCTCCAGGTAATTTTTCTATATCTGAAACTACCACAATTTCAAATTGCGTAAAATCCATTTCAAAGAATAAAGGATTGGAGATATATGAACGAATATGGCTGTTATCCAGTAAATCATCCCATTCACTTTGCTCTCGTATTACGCGAAATTCCCCTTCTCCTGAAATTCCAAAATAGTCTCCCTGAGCCATCGTTTCCATCTCCACTTGTCGTGGTTCAAAAACTTTTTCTATCTTGTTGTCGTCACTGCTGCAGGCCACTCCCACCAGGAATAGTCCTGCGAATACGATTAATTTTTTCATTATTTTTTATTTTATAAATTTCAATTTATCTCCAAGACAGTCACCATACCCTATAAGGTTTGTTACAACAACTTATTTGAGTCGAGATTGTCTGGTTATTATTGTATATCTGTGAAAAGGAATAGATTATATTTTCCTACATAACAAGGGTGATCCATTGCCTCGCGAACTGTATTTGCAAAACATAAAAATGGTAGAAGTTTTTTGCAATAATGCTTTGATCTATAAAGGCATTTATATAAACAAAAACTCAACTGTACATAGTCTTGTACGTGAAGATAATGTGTTATCGAAAAGTTGAAGATTTGTTTCGATATCATGACAAGGCGTACTTGAATTCGCCTCCTTATTGCGGTGATTTGCCTATCACCCGTAACTGCTATAATCCAAGCAGCCACTTAAAAGTCTGGAATTTTTGATCGTGCTTTCATCTAATTGTTTTTTACTTAAACATCCTAGCTGAAATCTCGTTCTCCAACGCTTACTCTAAAAAATCATAAAGAACCCTGTTTCAGCTTTTTACGTGTTAAAAATTGAAAAAAAATTTGATAAAAAAAAGAAAAAAAACAATTTTAACAAAAAAAAGGCTATGCATTTCCGCATAGCCTCTTTATATTCTGAGTATACTCTTAAAAACTGTAACGCAATCCAACCTGTATTTGGTATGGATTACCCGTTGGAACTGGTGTTCCCTTGGTATTAACTCGGTAGTTGAATTCTTGTTTAGCAGCATCAAAAGCAGGTTTAGCAGCTTGCCCATTAGCCGCAGGAATACCCAAAGCATATAAAGCCTGATTCCCCATAGTTTCGTTGGTTCCCCATTCTTTATTTAGCAAGTTTGCGAAATTAAAGATGTCTGCAGATATTTCAAAATTGTGCTTTCCATACAATTTTATTTTTTTGCTAATACGCAAATCGATAATGCTGTAGAACTTATTGATTCCACCGTTGCGTTCTGCCATTTTACCACTGTATTTATTGATGTAATCTTTCATACTTTGACTGACTTCCGGATTGTCCATGATAGCCTGTAAACCATCGCGTACATTTTGAGGTACAGACGGATCATTACGATCAAATATATAAGCCAAATCGTTACTACCAGATACAAAGTCTGCATTGGTATTACCTCCAGACAACAAGCTATAACGCGTTCCTGCAATTCCAGAAAAACGGAAACCAACTTGAACACCGTAGAAAGTAGGTAAAGTTCCATAAACCACTACTTTATGCCTAAAATGATTATCTGAGTAGGTCATTTTAGATAAATCTCTCGGATCATCCTTTACCGTTTGTACCAAGGTAGCGGTATTGGCTACGTTTCCATTATATGAGGTATTGTCTTTAGTATCACTCCACGTATAACTGGCTGAGATCTCTCCATCTTTGAAATAATTGTAGTTTGCATCGACCACTAACGCAAATTGGTTGATTTTCCCATCGCTAGTCAATTCTAGTACCCTTCCCAGTTTGTCACTAATACGCCCTTTTTGCCAATCTCCAGCACCGTTTGCCGGCATCGTATTTAAGGGTACAAACACCCCTCTATTATCCTCATTCTTTAAAGTAAAAAATGGGTCAGTCACCATATTTCGATCTAAATAGGTATAGTTATTTCGCGTTATCGTCGCATATCCAGCTACACCAACGCGGAATTGGCTATTAAAAAAGTGTGTATACGATATATTCGCTTTATACACCACAGGTACTTTAGCATCTTTTCCCGTCATGTTTATCGTTACCAATTGATTTTTCTCCAAAGTCGGCGCGGAAACGGAACCAGAACGGTATCCCAAAAAATCAGGTGTCGGTACATCAGCTCCCCGTACATCTACCGTAGCCAAGTGATTTCCATCAAAAGTTAAGTTATTGATCAACGCATAGTTATTGATATCTGATCCGAAAATTCCCGCACCAATACGGATAAAGTCTGTTTTATTTTCGTTGACATCCCAATTGAATTGAAGACGGGGTTGTACGATAAAAGATTTGAATTTATTGTCCGTACGCAAACCCAATTCATCATAAACCAATTGGTTGTATTCTGCCGTAGGGTAATGCGCATAATCCATCCTCAATCCCGCAGTCATATCCATACCCTTTCCAACTTTAAACTGCATTTGTCCGTATAGACCCACATTTAAAATATTTCCTTTAACCGTTAAATCATCTTTTAAAGGAACCTCTCTATAATAACGATATGGAATATAAGATTCAAAGTTCTCCATAGCCGTTTTACCCGTTGTCGTATCCTCTCTAAAATGAAAACGCCCATTAACCTCACTTCCATAAACCGATTTAGACCCCGTATTCATCAAATCCACACCAAAGGTGTATTTTACCTTATCGGTATTATAATACAAATTGTCTACAATCTGGAATACGTTATTTCTAAAACCTTCCTGTGCAAAACGATGTCCTCCGAATTGAATATTCGTCGATCGATTCGATCCATCGATATTGGACACGATATTCTCCACAATCCCACGAGGGATATTCTGAGATGGCAAATCATCACCAGGACTACTCTCCTGGTAAACATACAAATGTTGTACTTTTAATTCGTTGGTCATCTTCGGATTTAAAGTAGTCCTCAAGGTCGCTAAGAAACTGTTGTCTTTATTCTTGTCATTTCCAAACGACTCATAAAGATTAATCGTCGTATTATCTGCTAAACCCAATGGGTTGTTATCATAGGTAAAGTTATTCCTTACCGTTAATAGGTTGTTGTCATTAATCTGCCAATCCAATCTTAAAAAAGCCGCATCAGAATTACGTTTTTTATCAAAGGTTCCGTACTGAGGTTTATTGGACACCCCATATTTGTTTCTAGCAATCGATACAAATTGGTCTAAAGTGCTTTTGGTAATATTAAATCGGTCCTCATCTGCTGGCGATTGAATGTCTGCAATAACCAAGGAACGCGAATCCAACTGATGGTCCCAGGCGAAAAAGTAATGTAACTTATCTTTAATGATTGGCCCGCTTAATGAGAGTCCATACTGATATGTTGAATAATCCGCAGTTCTTTTATTCCCGCGAATGTCATAAGAACTCGACAACCAATCGGCACGAGCATAGGTAAAAGCAGAAGCGGAAAATTCATTGGTACCCGATTTGGTTACCGCACTTACCGTACCTCCACCACTTCGTCCTAAAGTAACATCATATTGATTAGTAATTACCTTAAACTCTCGAACGGCTTCCATCGATATCGAATAAGGCGCCCCACTTCTACTTGTAGTCGATCCGGCTGAAGTTGGATTTTTTGCAGACATTCCATCAATCGTAAAATTCGTTGACGAGCCCAATTGCCCCCCTATGGAACCGCCCTTAGACAAGGGGGAAAGATCTGTTAAGGTTGCGAAATTTCTACCGTTAACCGGTAATCTCTGAATGGAACGCTCCGAAATTGCCGTTGCAGCACCTAAAAACTCTCTCTTATTTTTTAAACTAGTGCCTTCGATAACTATAGCATCCAATTCCGTTTCATTGGGATCTAAATTCACATCCACAAAGGCAGAATCCCCCTGATTTAAAGTATAACCCGACTTTTTAACCGCTCGGCCTTCTTTATCTAAAACAGTAACCAGATAAGGACCGCCTAACGGAAGTTCTTTAAAAAGATATTCCCCATTGTTATTCGTTTTTGTACGGGTCGTAAATCCCGTTGATTCATTTTTCAACACCACCTCAATACCTTGCTGTATGGCATTTTGATCCAACACGATTCCATAGATAGATGCCTGAGTGGTCTGTGCAAATGTTGCGAAAGAACCCAGTAGACACCATCCAAGAACTAGGAGTTGTAATTTTGTTTTCATTTTATCGTTGTTAAAGTTTTGACAAAACTACTCGGGCAAGGTTACGGTAATATACTTTTAAAATGATGAAACGTTTAAATAATAGCACACAAGCAGCTATTTAGGACGCTAAACAATCATCTAATAATCAATATCTTACATGAAAATAAAGTTTTACAAAGGCTTATACCAGGCTTTTTTATTTAACAAAAACCTAACCACGGCTTAAGCTCCTAAAAACATAGAGTTGCTTCCTTTGCTTTTTATAAACACTAATCCTTATATTGTTATGCGAATAAAACTTATTTTTACGAGCCTCTTAATGTTCACTATGATTACATCAACAACTTACGCCCAAAAAATTCTCGTAATTGGTCATCGTGGCGCCAAAGGCCATGTAGCAGAAAACACTCTAGAGTCTATCGATAAAGCCTTAGCGCTTAAAGTAGATATGATTGAAATCGACGTTTACAAAATAAAAAGTGGCGAATTGATGGTTTTTCACGATGAAACCTTAGATCGCGTTACCAATGGTAAAGGAAGGATTGAAGATTTTACTTATGCTGAATTAAAAGGCGTTTTAGTGGAAGGAAAGTACAAAATCCCCACACTGCAAGAAGTAATTCAACGCATTAATCGTAAGGTCGTTTTAAACATTGAACTCAAAGGAACTCAGACCGCATTAGAAACCTATAAGGTTATTGCTGATTTTAAGAAAAAAGGTTGGGACAATGCTGATTTTATCATCTCGAGTTTCCGTTGGAACGAGCTTGAAATTTTCTCACAACAACCCAATCCAGCAGCTATAGCTGTTTTGACTGCAGAAGCTCCAGCCAAAGCCATTGAGTTTGGAAAGAAGATTCAAGCCACAGCGATCAATCCTTATTATAAGTTTATGTGGTCCGATACCGTTAAAGAGATACACGAGGCTGGATTTAAAATTTATCCTTGGACGATCAACGAGATATCTGATATCAATCGTTTAATTGATCTAAAAGTAGATGGGATCATCACTGATTTCCCAGAACGCGTCGTACTAAAAAAATAAAATAAATCCATTAGATTTTAACCCGAAATACTTTATTTCGGGTTTTTTTTATAGCTGAATCGGATCGTAATTGTAAGCCTTCTGATCAGGTTAGATAGAAACTTACCTGAAACTAAAAAAAAACTTGCTCTTAAATATTTTACCAACCTTTTTATAAGTATTTTTATTCCTATAAAAAGACTCCAATTCTTTTGGAGGTAAACGAAACAGTTAAACCATTTCTTTCACAATGCGGGCATTAGTAATTTCAGGTGGTGGTAGTAAAGGTGCTTTTGCAGGCGGACTGGCTGAATACCTTATTCAGGAAAAAAAGCGAGACTATCAAATTTTAATTGGCAGTTCTACTGGTAGCCTTTTAGTGCCGTTATTGTCTATCGGAAAAACCGCAAAACTAAAACAGGTATTTACCAATGTCAATCAAAATGATATTTTTAATATCTCTCCGTTTATCATTACTGAGAAGAACGGTGTTTTTAAAACACGGATAAACCATCTCGGCGTATTAACCACCATGCTTAAAGGCAAAAAAACATTTGGTGAAAGCAAAAATTTACGTCGCTTAATCGCCGATACCATGACTGCCGACGATTTTAGACAAATCAAACAATCCGACAAAGATGTACTGGTTACGGTATCCAATCTCAGTACGATGAGTGTTGAATATAAAAATGCTCGGGACTGTGAATACGAAGATTACTGTGACTGGGTTTGGGCCTCCACATCTATGGTACCGTTTATGAGTCTGGTCAACAAAAACAATTTCGATTATGCCGATGGTGGTATGGGTGATCTCGTACCCATATATCAAGCTATTTTAAAAGGGGCCACAGAAATTGATGTGATTGTATTAAAGAACGATACCCAAACTAAAGCGCCCATTAAAAACGCTTTTGTATTGACGTCGCGCGTTTTTGAGTTTATGCTCAATCAAATCGCTATAGATAATGTTGCTTTAGGTAAGCTAGAGGGATTAAATCGCCGTATTTCTTTAAATTTTTATCATCCACCCACGCAACTCACAACAAATTCCTTGATTTTTAATCCAGAACAGATGAAAGCGTGGTGGGATCTCGGGTATCAAGAAGGGAAAAACAACAATCCGATGAACCAAATCTTAAGCATCTCTTAAAGGGAAGATGAAATTTATAAAACATTCGATTTCCTAGATAAACAACATCCATACGTCCATCCAATAAAAAAAAGCTGTAACGGGATTCGAAACCATAAATACTCGATACCTGGCCCTAAATGAGTTGCCTTTTGAAAATCAACCTGCATCATCGAGGCCCAAATATTGGCCGGTAAAATCATTATCAAAAAAGCGATTAAACTCCAAGCGGCTATTTTCCTGAAACGGGGGATACCAATAGCTATCGCCAAAGCAATTTCTATAAACCCGCTGATTAAGACGACTGATTTTTTTAAGGGAATCCTATTGGGCAACATCAATTGCATCCCATCTGTATACACAAAATGTGTCATTGCGGTAAACAACAGCATAACAGTTAACGCAATTCGAGCAGCTAAAGGATAATTAAAATACCGCCCAAAAACTCTTAAGCATAAAAGGCTTATCGAAAAAATTCCTAACAAAATAAAAAGTGCTACCATTTTTTTGATAAAAATAACTACTATTCTCCACTTGATCAATGAATCCAAGTTAAGTAATTCGCTTCCTAATTCGACTTAAAGCCTGTGGCGTTACGCCAATATAAGAGGCTAAAAATTTCAACGGAATGCATTTTATCCACTGTTTCTTTTTGGCAAAAAGCTCTATATAGCGTTGCTCTGCTGACTGCATCAGTAAGCTCCGCTCCCGCTGTGCTTTTTTAATAAAGAGCTGTTCAGCAATATGTCGTCCCAGGATATTGGCTGCGGTCGTAGTCCTATACAATGCTTGCAGATCCAGATAAGCAATCCTCCAAAGCTCGACTTCCGTCAAAGTTTCTATTCGGTAATCAGCGGGCGATCGCGCAATAAAAGAATCATAGGCACAACAAAATTCGCGTTCAAAAACAAAACCCAACGTGTGCTCTCTTTCATTTTTTAAACTCGAGATCCTAACAACTCCGCGTTGAACAAATGATAGATACTCCTCTACTTGCCCGCTGTCGATCAAAGTTGCTCTTTTCGGGAAATTTTGTTTAACCAATTTTGACGAAAAGAGCTCCCAGTCCTCATCGCTCATCAAGTAAATCTGCTCGAAGTAATCTCTGATGTGTTTTTTCATTTGCATCACTTATACGTACAGGCAATAGCTATTAACCCAAACTTAACATCGTCTGCTTTCTCAACATTTTTCCCGTTACGGTTTCCTCAATTTTTTCAACAAAAAACACTTCTTTGGGTTTTTCATATTTGGACAGGGAATTAAAAAGATCCTCCTGCAGTGTATAAGGCTCACTTTCGATAACTAAAATAAGTTTTTCACCCAATTTTTCGTCTTTTTTTCCAATTACAAAAAATCGAGATGGAATATAACCGACCAGTTTTGATTCGATTTGTTCCGGAAAAAGTTTAATTCCACCGCTGTTCACTACATTATCTATACGTCCCAACCATTTGAATTCGTGGTCACTGATTACCTCAACCAAGTCGTTAGTTACCAATACCTCTTCAGCTACTTTTGGAGCATTGATCACTAAACAACCGCGTTCATCGGCATATATATTCACTTTAGGTAAAACGGTAAAATAGGGTTCTCCAATCTTTTTTGCAGCTATATGACTAACTGTTTCCGTCATTCCATAAGTTTCGAAAACAGCTGTGTCCAAAGTTTTTAGTTTTTCTGCCAACTTGCTATTCACTTGTGCTCCTCCTATTATTATCGTTTTCACCTTATAGAGCTCTTCCAAAGAATTTTCGACCTGAAGCGGTACCATCGCGACAAAATCATAAATTTCCTTATTGTTTAATAAAGGTGCAGAACTCGGTGCTACCACATCCAACTCCAATCCTAGAGTCAAAGCGCGAATTACCATCATTTTACCACCGATATACCGTGTAGACAAACACAGTAATGCTCGGTCACCAGGCATCAAATTAAAATAAGCTCCAGTGGCTTTAGCCGAATTGACCATCGCCTTTTTCTTAATCGAAATGCCTTTGGCTTCCCCAGTAGTACCCGAAGTCATCAATATGATGCTCTTGTTAAAATCAAACCATTGTAAAATTAATTGTCCCAAGTCCTTTTGGTAAGGTTCACCATCTTGAATCAGGTCAAAAGCCAAGTGACACAATTGATCTTGAGTCATTTTTTTTCCGTTTAATCTAAAATTCGGGTGTATTTCATAACTTTTCATAAGCAACTGTTATTTTACGTTAAGGACCTATGCTCCCGCCAGTTTGATCAAGATTTTTGTTTTGACAAATGATCTTAATTTGGCGATTTCACAAACAAATATTCTTTGACATTCAAGTTTTGTGCTATTAACTGTTTTCTATAAATACTTGCTAGATACAAGATCCTATACAAAACAGTAATTTGACCGTACTTGATTTTTAAACTTCAACTACTTTGCCCATTAATTTATTGCGCCAATCCTTCCAGCGATAAACTCTGGCAAAAAGCACCAACAACAACGGCAATATAATACCCACCTGAGTCAGCACCGTAACTAACGACAACGAATCTTTCGGTGAACTCAACTCCACAAATAGCGAATTGGTTTGAAATGCCGTCCAATTCGAAGTGACCAACAATGCTCCGATCAAATTATTTGCGGCATGAAACCCCAAAGCGAGTTCCAAACCGTCGTCCATTAGGGTAATTATCCCCAAAAACAAGCCTGTCCCTATATAATAAATCAAGATATAATATCCTATTTGTCCCACTTCCGGATTGGATATGTGCATCATTCCAAATATAAAAGACGTGGTAATAAGGGCTACAAACCTGCTTCTGGTAGCCAAACCGATACCTTGCATCAGATATCCGCGCATAAACAATTCCTCAAAGCTTGTCTGTAAAGGAATCAAAACTAATGCCATTATTAAGAAAGGTAAAAATGCCGCCCAGTCAAAATTCCACTCAAAGTTTTCTGGTTCACGGTATAAACTGTAAAAGAAGATCACCAAGGTAACCGCAGACCATACTGTAAAGGCAAAACCAATTCTCTTCCAATCGACTTTTTTACGAGCCGTGATCAAGGTCAATACCGGCTGCTTTTGTACCATACGCACCCATAAAATCAACACAAAAAAGAAAGAGGAAATCGGCAATATAGTCTGTAGAAAATTGATATTTTTACCAAACAATTCAATATTGCGAGCGATCAAGGCACCGCTATCAATTTCATTAAATTGTAGGAACACCCAGTTAAAAACAAAAATCCCTACAAAAAAAACACTAAAAGGAAGGTATAACCATAGTTTTTTGGAAACAGGTGTTTTTAAGAGTTGCTCGATATAATTCATTATCCGTTATTTTTGTACTAAGTTACCTTTATTTAAAAATATAATCTATAAATTGAACTAAAAAAATGATTACAATCTATCACAATTCACAATGCAGTAAATCGAGAGAAGGGCTGGCTTATCTAGAAAATCGCGGTATGGAATACGATGTTATTAAATATTTAAGCACGCCACTTTCTGCTACCGAGATTCGAGCACTTTTGGCAAAACTCCATATACCCGCCATAGAATTGGTTCGAACTAAAGAAAGTATTTGGAAGGAAAAATTTGCATCAGCGAATTTAACGGAAGAAGAAATAATTGAGGCGCTGTCACTCTATCCTAAATTAATAGAACGTCCTATAGTTGTGAATGGCGATCGCGCCGTAATTGCACGTCCAACAGAAAAAATCGAGGAGATTCTCTAGTATTTAATATAATATTAACAATTCCTCATTAAACCTACTGCCCGATTTATAGTCTAACTTGTAAACTAACTAATGACTATAATGAAAAAATTCATGACTTTATGGTTTGTATTGTTTCTGTTTACCTCACTAACAGCAATCGCACAAACCAAACCTAAAGAATTCACTCTTTCGGGTAGTGTTATTGAGGCTGCGACAAATCAGCCCTTGGAATACGCAAGTGTATATGCGCAAAATAAAGCCGACGCTACTATAGTTTCTGGAGGCATGACCGATGCAAAAGGTAAATTTGAATTTGAAGTACCTCAGGGTGATTATTATTTAAAAATCGATTTTTTAGGTTTTAAAACCATAGAGATTAATTCGATTTCCGTATCCAAAAACACCTCTATTGGAGAACAGAAAATCGTTGTGGATTCGCAAACTTTAGCAGAAGTAAATATCATTGCCGAACGATCAACAGTAGAAATAAAACTCGATAAAAAGGTCTATAACGTAGGTCAGGACATGATCGTCAAAGGCGGAACAGCTAGTGATGTATTGGACAATGTACCTTCTGTCAGTGTTGATGTTGACGGAACAGTTAGTTTGAGAGGAAATGAAAACGTAAAAGTTTTAATTGACGGAAAACCAACCGGATTAGCCAGTAATATTGCAGAGGCCATGAAAATACTTTCTGCCGAATCCATCGAAAAAGTAGAAGTCATCACCAATCCTTCTGCAAGATACGAAGCCGAAGGTGGTGCAGGTATTATTAATATCGTATTGAGAAAAGGTAAAGCACAAGGAATCAACGGCAGTTTAACCGGTAGCTTGGGTGACCCCATGAACTACGGTTTAAATGGTAACGTCAATTTCAGAAGTGAAAACTACAATATGTATACCAATGCGGGATACAACCATTCCAAAAGCAAAGGTAGCATGATTAATAATTCCGAATATTTAGACCCACTGACCGGTCTACCCCGTCAATATATAGACGAATCCAAACCCAGCACCAGAGAACGCGAAGGTTATAATATCAATTTTGGCTTAGAATGGTTTTTAACCAAATCCTTTACCTGGACCAATGCTGTTACTTTAAGCAAAAATCAAATCAACAGCCCAAACACTATATATTATAATTATTTCGATAAAGATCGCCTATTTGATTACGCTCGTACGCGTGATGAAGATAAAGACGGCACGAGAGAAAGCATTGAATACACCACAACTTTTGAGAAAAACTTCAACAAAGAAGGTCATAAACTTACTGTTAGCGGTACGGTATCAGCAGATAAAGACCTTGACAATTCGATGATAAAAGACCAAATTCAACTGCAAGATGTCTTTACTTTGGAACGCACATTAAACAACGAAAAGGTTGATAGAACATACCTTCAAGCAGATTATGTTTTACCACTAGGAGAAGATTCGAAATTCGAAGCGGGATACTTAGGTAATTTTTCAAAACTAGAAACGGTCTTTGCATTGGACAATTACAATAACTCCCAATGGATCAATAATATAAACCTGACCAATACTTTGGAATACAAAGAAAAAGTCAATGCATTATACGCGCAATTTGGCAGTAAAGTCAATCGATTTAGCTATATGTTAGGTCTTCGATTTGAAGACACCAATGTCGATGTCAACCAATTGATTACTCAAGATTACAACAACAAAAAATACCATAATTTTTTCCCTAGTGCCTTCTTGAGTTATGAATTCTCGCCTTCGAGCAACCTTACTTTGAGTTACAGTAAAAGGGTCAATCGTCCAAGAGGATTCTTCTTAAATCCATTCTCCAACTATTCGAGTGACATCAATTTTTTTCAGGGAAATCCAGATTTAGATCCTGCCATGACCAATGCTTTTGACTTGGGGTATATGCAACGTTGGACCGGATTCACATTGAGTACTTCCGCCTATGTTAATGTAACAGACGATGCTTTTCAATTTGTTAAGAGAATTAATGGAACTACAGCCGATGGAACACCGATTACCGTAAGTTCTCCGATCAATCTAGCTACGGAATACCGTTATGGTTTTGAATTTACAGTTAATGCTACCCCTTTTAAATGGTGGAGACTAAACGGTAATTTTAATTTCTTTAGAAAAGAAACGCAAGGAGACTACACCTTTACCGATTTTGACGGAAAACAAGAAACTCAAAATTTTGACAACACTTCGTATTCTTGGTTTACCAGAATCACTTCGAGAGTGACTCTACCTTATAAAATTGATTGGCAAATGAATGGAATGTATCGCGCTAGAGAGGAAACTGCTCAAGGCTTCATCAAAGCCAATTTGTCTGCAAACATGGCTCTGAGTAAGGATATCTTCAAAGACAACGGTACTCTCTCCCTGAATGTCAGTGATATTTTCAACTCGAGAAAAAGAGAAACAGAAATTCATTTACCACAGTCCAACTCCTTTAGCGAAATGCAATGGAGAGGCCGTCAAATAAACCTATCGTTTACCTATCGTTTTAACCAAAAGAAAAGCGAAAAGCAAAAATTTGCTCCGAAAAGCGGTGATTCAGATGGTGGAGAGATGATTGGAGCGTAAATTAGTGATCAGTAACTAGTGATCAGTAACTAGTAATCAGTAACTAGTAATCAGTAACTAGTAATCAGTAACTAGTAATCAGTAACTAGTGAATAGTAATTGGAAATCGAAGTGATGTTAGTAAGCAATCAGTTCGATTTCCGAATTATGACCAAAATAAAAAGGGAACCCATTGGGTTCCCTTTTTTTAATCAAGCAATCAAATTATTTAATTTGTTCTTGCGCTTCTCTTTTTTTAGCTTTCTTCTCTTTAATTAGTTCGATAACTGCTCCGCCAGCCCAATACTGTACGAAACCCACTAAAAAAATCATTAACCAGAACCCTAATGTAAGGACGCCCATGGCAACTATGAAACCTAAATACTGTTGAAATTCAAACATGTTTTCCGGAATTTTGAATACAATGTCAAAGATATAATGAAAATATGGGAATACCTAAATATCTAAAAAGAAATTAATTGACTTTTAAGTTTGGTTCTAATTTGGTATCTTTATATAGAATTATTCTAAAAAACAATTTTCTAAAAACGATATAATTATGACCTTTCGAATAGAAAAAGACACCATGGGTGAAGTCAAGGTTCCTGCAGATAAATATTGGGGAGCTCAAACGGAACGTTCCAGAAATAATTTTAAGATAGGTCCCGCTGCTTCGATGCCTCATGAGATCATAGAGGGATTTGCCTATTTAAAGAAAGCTGCCGCTTATGCCAATTTTGAACTCGGTGTATTGTCTCAAGAAAAGAGAGACGCCATTGCCGCAGTATGCGATGAAATATTAGCAGGAGAACTAAACGATCAGTTTCCCTTAGTGATTTGGCAAACCGGATCGGGAACCCAAAGCAATATGAACGTCAATGAGGTTGTAGCCAATCGCGCTCAAGTATTAGCCGGTTTTCAAATCGGTGAAGGCGAACCCGTACTTAAAGCCAATGACGACGTCAATAAATCACAATCGTCAAACGATACATTTCCAACGGGTATGCATATCGCTGCCTACCGTTTGATCATCGAAACGACCATACCCGGAGTGGAGCAGTTACGCGACACCCTTAAAGTGAAGTCCATCGCATTTAAAGATGTGGTTAAAATCGGTAGAACCCATTTAATGGATGCTACTCCCCTGACATTAGGACAAGAATTCTCCGGTTATGTAGCCCAACTCAATCACGGGTTAAAAGCACTAAACAACACCTTAGCACATTTATCGGAACTCGCCTTAGGCGGAACAGCAGTTGGTACAGGAATCAATACACCAAAAGGTTACGACGTAGTAGTTGCTAAATACATCGCAGAATTTACCGGCCTGCCCTTTATCACTGCCGAAAATAAATTTGAAGCTTTGGCCGCTCATGATGCGTTTATTGAAACACATGGAGCACTAAAACAATTGGCCGTTTCGCTAAACAAAATAGCCAACGATATCCGAATGATGGCTTCAGGACCACGCTCGGGAATCGGTGAATTGTTTATTCCCGCTAATGAACCCGGTTCGTCTATTATGCCCGGAAAAGTCAATCCAACTCAATGTGAAGCCCTAACCATGGTTGCGGCGCAAGTAATGGGCAACGACGTCGCCATAACCATAGGCGGCACCCAAGGTCATTATGAATTGAATGTTTTTAAACCGATGATGGCAGCAAATCTCCTGCAATCAGCCCGTTTGATTGGAGAAGCTTGCGTTTCCTTTGACGAACACTGTGCCCAAGGTATAGAACCCAACAAACCGAGAATACAAGAATTAGTAGCCAATTCTTTAATGTTGGTCACTGCCTTAAATACCAAAATAGGCTATTACAAAGCCGCCGAAATTGCCAATACAGCCCATCAAAACGGAACTACTCTAAAAGAAGAAGCCGTCCGACTGGGATATGTCAGCCCAGAAGATTTTGATGCCTGGGTCAGACCGGAAGATATGATTGGGTAAAAGCGGATACGCAGATACGCCCATAAGCGTATGAGCGTATAGACATATGGGCATATAGGCGTATAAGCAAATACAAAAGGCTGTCTAAAAAGACAGCCTTTTGTATTTAAATCAAACTCGTTTCAATCGCACTCGATTGCTCCAAGATTTTATGCACGGGACATTTATCCGCAATGGCTAAGATGCGACTGCGATGAGCCTCCTCGACTTCGCTCTCCAATTCAATGGTCCTTCTAAAAATTTGCTTTTGTGAAGCCTCATCTTTGTCCGTAGTCACGCGAACGCGTATATCCCCCACTTCCCAGCCTTTGCGATCGACATACATTCGAATCGTTATACTCGTACACGAAGCCAAAGCTCCCGCTAACAAGTCTTTTGGACTCATGCCCAAATTTTGCCCTGCCATTTCTATAGGTTCGTCCACAATAATCGCATGCTGATCTTTAGTCACAACAGTCTTATATTTTTGTTTGGAAGTGATCGCTTGTATTTCACTCATTTTAAATGCCTTTAGTATACTGTTTAATAATTTATTGAAAATCGCCGCGCTGATTCGTTTTAAAGCTACGGTACTCTCTTTTATAAAAATACCGAATTTATTGATCAAAAGCAAAAATCAATGCCAACACTAGAAATATTTTCCGGATTCCATTATTAAAATAATTCTTATTTGTTATTTAAGCATTTGCTTAATTAAGCCTTTTTATTTACATTTACCTCAAATTAAGTTTATTATGCCCAATTCTTCCAGCTGTATCCGAGAAAAAGCTAACCTCGTAGTCCTACAAAAATGCCAAACCGATTTAATAATAAAGGAACAAACCTTCGCCCAGTTATCCAAATTATTAGCTTTAGCAGCTAATGAAGCACGGCTAAAAATACTTTACCTCCTATACAACGAAAAGGAATTGTGCCCGTGTGATTTGAGTGACCTATTACAAATGACTAAACCTGCGGTTTCTCAGCATCTCAAAAAATTACGGGAGGGCAAACTAATTACTTCCAGACGGGAACAACAAACTATCTACTACTCGATTGACGCAATTCAGTTCGCATCCTTATCACCTTTTTTTAATCTTATCAACCAACCTCCTGTTAGTGACCATGAATAAAACAAACAACAAATTACTGGGAACCAGTATACTCCTCGCGCTAAGTTCGTCGCTTTGCTGTATTTTACCGCTTCTAGCTTTATTTGGTTCAGCCAGCAGTACAATTGCCTTATTCACCTGGATAGCACCTCTACGCCCTTATTTACTGGCTGCTACTGCATTGCTTTTAATACTGGCCTTTTATCGCGCCTATAAACACAACTCCGTTACTTCCAGTTGCAATACCGATTGCAAAGCAAAACGATCTTTTTTACAAAGCAAAACGTTTCTTTGGATCATCACTGTATTGACAATTGTATTGACTGCTCTTCCCTATTATGCGCCTCATCTACAGAAAAAAAACACAACAGTATACCTAAGTGATCATGCTCAAACCACCTTAGCGGTATTTCAAATTGAAGGAATGACTTGTTCGGCCTGTGAGCAACATGTCAACGGTTCTTTACAAACTCAACACGGCATAAAAAACGTATCTACGTCATATCAAAATGGCGAAGCGACCGTTCACTTTGATTCGACGCAAATTTCTACTCAAGAGATACAATCCATAATTGAACGAGAAACAGGATATAAAATTATAAAGTAAAACGATGATCCATAAAAAAACAATAGACGTATCAACACTAAGCTGTCCCCAGTGTCAGCACCAAAAATTAATTGAAATGCCAACGAATTCTTGTCAATATTTCTATTGCTGTGAACATTGCCAAGAGTTACTAAAACCGTTAGCAGGCGATTGTTGTGTGTTTTGTAGTTACGGCAGCGTCCCTTGTCCTTCCGTTCAACAAAGGAACCGCTGTTGCTGATAATTTTTTTACGACAACCCTTAATTACTGTAACAGAAAAAGACATCCGAAACTAACGTTAGGGATGTCTTATTGTAAATCGTTTGACTTGGTATCAAGAAAGCAACAACCATTTAAACTCGATGCTAATCTTCATAAGTTAAAATAAGTCGTATAATTATGTAAATCTTTATCCCCTCGTCCTGACAAATTAATCACCACCACATCCGTGGGTTTAAATTTCTTTTTATCCAGTACTGCCAAAGCATGAGCACTCTCGACGGCGGGAATGATACCCTCTGACTTACACAAGGCCAAACCGGCTTGCATCGCGGCATCATCATCAATAGCTAAAAATTCAACGCGATTTACCTCTTTTAAATGCGCATATAAAGGCCCAAATCCCGGATAATCCAAACCTGCCGATATCGAATATGCCTCTACTGGATGCCCTTTTTTATCTTGCATAAATAGGGTCTTGCTTCCATGTAAAATTCCATCTTTCCCCAGAAATGAGGTCGCAGCCGTTTGGCCCGAATCCAAACCTTTTCCACCACCTTCAGCGACAATCAGCCCTACGGTTTCCTCTTCTAAAAAGTGATAAAAAGCGCCTGTAGCATTGCTTCCACCTCCAACACAAGCGATAATGTAATCGGGCAACGCACGCCCTTCAACATCGACCAACTGTTTCGTAATTTCAGCAGAAATCACCGACTGAAAACGCGCAACCATATCAGGATAAGGATGCGGTCCAACCACAGATCCGATAATATAGAACGTATCATCCGGGTTTTCAATCCAATGCAACAAAGCTTCGTCTACCGCCTCCTTAAGCGTTTTAGCCCCCGATTGCGCCGCTCGAACCTCAGCGCCCAACATTTTCATACGCGCTACGTTTGGCGCCTGTCGTTCCATGTCTAAAGCCCCCATATAGATAATACACTCCATGCCCATTAAAGCACAAACCGTAGCCGTCGCAACTCCGTGTTGCCCAGCACCCGTTTCTGCAACGATTTTATTTTTACCTAATCGCTTAGCCATCAGTATCTGACCTATGGTATTGTTGATCTTATGCGCTCCGGTATGACAAAGATCTTCTCTTTTTAAATATACCTTGGTTTGGTATTTGTCCGATAAATTCTTTGCGTAATACAGTGGAGTCGGACGTCCGACATAGTCCGATAGCAATCGATCCATCTCCGCTTGAAAATCGGGTTCTTGTAAAATAGCCAAGTATTGCTCTTGCAATCTTGTAATTTGCTCTTGCAATACTTCAGGCACAAAAGCACCTCCATAGTTTCCGTAAAATCCGTTTAAATCTACTTGGTAATTCATCGTTATTGTTTTTAAGTTATTGAGTTTATTAGGAGTTTATGATTCCTAATTCGTGTTCCGTTTTTTAAATACCTTGAGTTTAGACCAAAAAAAAAGGCCTGTCGTTAGACAAGCCTTTTTTATATATGGTACAGTTATTTTATCAACTATAGGTATAGCAAGGACCGCTCACGACGTTTGACGTAAGTAGGCTCCACCAGCTGTTAGTTAATAAAATATTCATTGTTGTATTTCTTTTAGTGAGCACAAATATAGAAAGCATTTTTAAAAATGATGCCCTTTTTATAATTTTTAACTTTTTAGTTTTTTCCCAATCGGGGAATTAACAGAAAATCTAAAATAAAAAAACCAGCTTCGAAAGCTGGTTCTTCGTAAATTTTTACTACATCGTAACCACCGGATTATCGTTGGCCACTATGTGAGAAGTGTCATAACCCGCAAACTTCATCATATACGACTTTATTGACGTACCGAATCCATCGCGAAAACCAATGTGCCCATTACTCTTCAAGAAATTTTTAACCGATCCTGCTCCACCTAAGTGTGCCGCCGCCAAAATTCCCGATTCCGTAATATGAACACCTCCTACTTTTTTACCATCAAATTTTTTAATTTCTTTTCTCAACTCCCATTTGTTTTTTGCCAACAAGGCATTAAATGCTTTTTCTTGTTGAATGGGGTTTTTTAAAAAACCTGCGGTATTTCGGATCCCTACAGCTCGTAAAGCACTTTTTCCAAATTGGTATTTTCCCATATACCCATATGAATTGACCAAAGTGTATAAACCTAGGGACTCTCGAACTGCAAGAGCCTGTTTAAATCCGGTAAATGATTTACCGGTAAATGGAATTGCTGCTAACTCTTTATTCGCTACATCCGCTACCTCTTCTTCCGTGGCAACATGGTAGAACAACGATTCTTTAACCTCCGTTTTATGTTGCTTTAAAAGTGCTATTTCATAACTTTTAAAACCGGAAATTACCGTTGCAATTAGCAATACAAATCCAATAAAATAAGAACATGTTTTTATCATTAATTTTAATTTCTCAAACCCTGTCACCATTTGAAATTTCTGAGGGCAAAGTTACTTCATTTTTTATAAAAAGCTATTCAGATTGGGGTTATTTAACTTTTTTTGCCCTCTTCTCAACATAAATCACTGACAACCAATTGTGTAAAAAAAATAAAATTTATAAAATAAATTTGCTTTTTTTAATTTTCTTAACTAAATTAATAGCCCAATCCACCAAATCAAGGGCTTGTTTGACGTTGAAAAAAGACAAAATAAGGTCTTTTTCGCAAGTAAATGTATAGCAAAAGTCAAACGAAAAAAGCCTAAAAATGACCGTGCATTTTTAGGCTTTTTTTTATAAATCTCGACTAGTACTCTCTATTTTTTTGTCGGAGTAAAAGCGATAATACCGTATCCATTTACATCACATCCAATTTTGAAAAGAAATCACAGGAACTGGTGTCATGAATTTCTGCGATTTAGGTAAACTACATTTTTAACAATAGCTATTCAATACCGTTTCTGGTCAACCAATCTGTATATTTTTTTCTATTGACATTGTGTTGCGCTAAAGTAGCCGCAAATTCGTGGTAGCCCATTTTTTCAACACTCGCGCAAAAATAGATATAATCGTGCTGCTCCGGATTCAATACCGCCTCCAAAGAAGAGATATCCGGCATGGAAATCAGGCCCGGAGGTAAACCGGTGTTTTGATACGTATTAAAAGCTGAAGGGATTGCTAAATCCTTTAGATAAACCCTTTTAATTACCTGATCAAAGTCATTGGTGTATTTCTTTTTTGCAAATACTACTGTCGGATCAGCTTGTAACGGCATATCCAATCGCAATCTATTTAGATAAGCTCCTGCTACAGTAGCCTTTTCATCATTCTTTGCCGTTTCCTTTTGTACAATTGACGCTAGTATCGCAACCTGAACTGGTGTCATATTTAATTTTTTTGCCTTTTCAATGCGCTCTTCGTTCCAAAACTTAATGTACTCTTTATGCATCGCATTGCGTACTTTTATCGGACTAACATTCCAGTAAAACTCATAGGTATTCGGCATAAAGGATGCCAATACCGTTTCCTTAGTAAAACCATTTTCTTCTAAAAAAGCCGGTTCTGTAAAGGTTTCCAAAAGCGACAAACTATCTGGTTCAATTTGAGTTGCCAAACGCTGTACCAGTCGTTCGATGGTTTCTTGGTTATTAAAAGTTACTTTAACAGGAATGTTTTTACGCAAAGCTTGCATCATATCATAACTACTCATACCCTTTTTCCAGAGAAATTTTCCAGAGATGATGTTGGATGAATATTTAAATTGTTCTGCTACGGTTTCAAATTTATCCATATCGATGACATAAGGCTCGATAATATGTTGTACTTCCTGATAAGTAACCTTAGAAGGGATATAGATATAGGTTTCCTTATCGATTCCCTTTATATTGGTAGAAAAGGCTTTGTCATACATAATATAAGCATAAACCATAGCTCCACATAGAGCCAATACAGCAATTATACTTACGGCTTTTTTTAAATTCATTTTTTTATATTTAATAATTGATATAAGGCTTCATCCTTTCTAACGTTCCCCACTCGGTTCCATTGTTTTTTGACTCCCACACATTCGAAGCCAAATTTAGTAAAAAGCTGTACACTAGATAAATTATCTGTGCTAATATTTGCATATAATTGATGCAGGTTTAAGTGATAAAAGGCATAATTAATCAGCAATTCTAATGCCTCTGATCCCAGTCCTTTGCATCGGTTTTCCGGAGCATTGATCACGATACCAATTCCAGCTCTTTCATTTTTAGGATCAAAATCAAACAAATCGATTAATCCAATGGTCTGATTGGAATCCACTAAGCAAATCACCATTCTCAACTGTTTGGCTTCATAGATATCTTGATGTGCATTTTCTAGATATTGATGAATCAAAAAACGGCTATACGGAGTTTGAGTATGACTGACCTCCCATAGAGCCTCCGAATTTTCTAACTGATATATAAACTCTAAGTCCTGAGGTTCTAAAGCTCTTAAGAAAACCAACTCCCCTCTTAATGTAATCATAAGGCCATCTTTATAGTCCCCTCAAAAACCATTTGTGCGGGTCCGGTGAGGAATACCGAGGTAAACACTTGGTCTTCTTTGATAAACGCGACTTTTAATTGGCCTCCCCTCACCAAAATATTTACTTCAGAAGTGTTAATCAATCCTTTCGTATACATCGCAATTGCAACAGCCGTAGCACCAGTTCCACAAGACCAGGTTTCATTTTCCACTCCGCGCTCAAAGGTGCGTATAGCAAAAGTTTGCTGATCTACTTGCTCAACAAAGTTGACATTGGTTCCTCCGGGTTGATAGTCAACACTCTCTCGAATTTCCTTTCCGCGTTGGAAAACATCATAATGGTCTAAATCATCCACCAATTTCACATGATGCGGAGAACCCGTATTCAAAAAGAAATCATCCCCATGCTGCACCACTTGATTGACATCACACATCTGTAAAGAAACCGTATTGTGCTCGTCTATGGTTGCGTAATGAAGCCCATCAACCGCTTGGAAATAACCGCTTTTTTCAATGATACCCAATTGCTTGGCAAAGGCGACAATACAGCGACCTCCATTACCACACATGGTACTCTGATTTCCATCAGCGTTGTAGTAAACCATTCTAAAATCATAATCGGGATCGTTCTCAATTAAAATCAATCCATCGGCACCGACACCAAATCGTCGATCGCACCAACGTTCGATTTGTTCGCGTTCCGATTTAGGAAAACTTCCGAGTCTATTGTCGATCATAATAAAATCGTTTCCCGTGCCTTGATATTTAAAAAAATCCCATAAATTACTCATGATTTCACAAACTTATAATTGCTACAAAAATACAAATATTAATCAGACGTTGGCGGTTGTTAATCGATGGTTAAAGCTTTTTTTTATAAAATTTTATTATATATATTTACTACTACAAACTCTAAAACATAGATAAAAAATGAACAAAATAACCTCTTTGTTGACCGTATCTTTGTTAAGTGGCATTATTACTTTAGCCGGATATAAATTTTTTATTGACCGATCAAACGATGAAGCTCCAAAAATAGCATCGACAACGACTTCCCCATCTAAGTCCAACATCGGCATTGGAAGCACTTTAGATTTTACTGCGGCGGCAGAAAACACCGTGCACGTTGTAGTGCACGTTAAAAACGTCAGTTACCGAACAGCACCGAGCAATCCGATTTTGGAATATTTTTATGGTTATCGAAGTGCTCCTTCTCAACCTCAAATCGGTATGGGATCGGGAGTCATCATATCGGAAGATGGTTATATCGTCACCAACAATCACGTGATTGACGGTGCCGCACAATTGGAGGTAACCCTCAACGACAACCAAAGTTACCCAGCTCGTTTAGTCGGTACGGATCGATCCATGGATATTGCCTTATTAAAAATTGAATCTCCTAAAAAACTGCCCTATGTCGTTTTTGGAGACTCCGATCAGATACAATTGGGAGAATGGGTATTAGCGGTTGGTAATCCCTACAACCTTAATTCAACCGTGACAGCGGGTATTATTTCGGCCAAAGCTCGAAACCTATCTCAATCGGGTCTTCAATCTTTTATACAGACCGATGCCGTAGTAAATCCTGGTAACAGCGGGGGGGCTTTAGTCAATACACGTGGAGAACTAATCGGTATCAATACGATGATTTCCTCCAATACCGGTTCTTATGTTGGATACTCCTTCGCTGTGCCGTCCAATCTCACTCGCAAAATAGTACAGGACTTATTGGAATTCGGCAATGTACAACAAGGCGTTTTAGGCGTTCAAGGTTTTGAACTGACCCCTTCAATAGCTAAAGAGAAAAAAATCAATACTACTCAAGGTTTTTATGTAGAATCGATCAATAAGGAATCCGGAGCCCTAAAAGCAGGACTAAAAATAGGTGATGTCATCACAAAAATCGACCAAAAAAACATCTTGACCTTTGTTGATTTAAATGCTGTTTTAAACACCAAACGCCCAAACGACAAGGTAACTGTCACCGTTCAACGCGATCAAAAAGAACTCCATCTCGATGTCTTACTGGTCAAAAAAGCCGTTGTCAATCCGGAGTTTAATGGATTTACCTTTCAGGATTTGAGCTCTGAAGACAAGAAAAAGCTGAATATTCCTTTTGGAATTCGAATTATGGAAGTCAATAATGAGAGCTATGCACCTTATAAGGAAGAACTCGAAGGAAGTGTTCTGATTTCAATCAATGGAACGCGCATTGAAAACACCGAAAAGGCGTTAGAAATTTTCCATAACTCGCGAATTAAAAAGCAATTTCGATTGGAAATCGTCAACAGGAAAGGAGAATTAATACGGCTGTTATTATAATTTCAAAGCTTTTATCAAAAGCGCAACACTAGTTGCGCTTTTATTTTTAAAAGTGCTTAATTATTTGATTTAAAATCGATATTTTTGCAAGAATTTACTACAACACAATCTAACTATGAAAAATTCAGGTTCTTACGAAAAAGAATTGGCCTTTCAGGCAGATCGAAGAAAAGCATGTGTCGAATTCATCAAAATTGTAAGCGACTTATGGTATGACAAATCTATCGAATTGGTTTTATTCCGAAATCAATTAATCGATCGAAATGTAAGCGATATCATCAATTTGCATGAATACGCTGCAAAATTTGTTGAAAAACCAATTATGATTTTCGATACGGTTGAAATCGCCAGAGCTATATTATCTTCGGATTTACCTCCTTCTAGAATTGACATTGGTAAACTTACTTATGAATTTCATTTAGAAGACAACCAACATGAAAATGCGCTTTCTTTTGTCATCAACAAATTAAAGAATGCCAAACAAACTGAAAACATCGTACCAAAAGATGTTGTTTTATACGGATTTGGACGTATCGGACGTTTATTAGCTCGCGAATTGATGAGTAAAATCGGAAAGGGACAACAACTGCGCCTAAGAGCTATAGTGACGCGTGATAAAAATGATGCTAACCTATTAGAAAAAAGAGCTTCTCTTTTAAAATACGACTCTATCCACGGTGATTTCGAGGGTTCTGTAATTGCAGATCCAGAAAACAATGCCTTGATCATCAACGGAACTACGGTTCACATGATTTCTGCTTCAAGACCGGAAGATATTGACTATACTGAATTTGATATTGATAATGCCTTGGTTATTGACAATACAGGTGCCTTCACCACAGAAGAAGATCTTAAACGTCATTTATCATCTAAAGGAGCAGACAAAGTGTTATTAACTGCACCTGGAAAAGGAGTTCCAAATATCGTTCACGGTGTAAACCACGAAGAATACAACCCAGACAATATACATATTTTCTCTGCAGCTTCTTGTACCACCAACGCCATCACACCAATTTTAAAAGTTGTTGAAGATAATCTAGGTGTTGTTAAAGGGCATTTAGAAACGATTCACGCTTATACCAACGATCAAAACTTGGTCGACAATATGCACAAGAAATACCGTCGTGGAAGAGCAGCCGCTTTAAACATGGTTATTACTGAAACCGGTGCTGGAAGTGCTGTTGCTAAAGCTTTGCCAACACTTGCTGGTAAATTAACCTCAAACGCTATCCGCGTACCTGTACCTAACGGTTCTTTAGTTGTTCTTAACCTAGAAGTAAACAAAGAAACCAGCATTAAAGACATCAATACCATGATGAAAACGGCCGCTTTGGAAGGTACGTTAGTAGAACAAATTAAATATTCGATGAATAACGAATTGGTATCTTCGGATATCGTTGGAACATCAGCTCCTGCGATCTACGACAGTAACGCTACGATCGTTTCAGCGGATGGAAAAAACATCGTACTTTACATCTGGTATGACAACGAATATGGATACAGCCACCAAGTTATTCGCTTGGCTAAATATATTGCTAAAGTAAGACGTTATACTTACTATTAGTAGGATAGAATTTTACCATTACAAAAAATCCGGATTTAAAATCCGGATTTTTTTTTATTTTATATTTTCATATCACTATAAACTCGATCAGCAACCACGCAAAGATTTAAAAAAATGTAGCATACTACTGCCGCTGCATTTTACTCAATCAGCAAACTCTTCGTTTCAATCAATTTGTTGTCGACAAACAAACTCACTTTATACAAACCTTTCTTAAACGATGTCACGTTTATTTCTGTGAAATTATCACCTCCGATTATAGGATATTGCACCGCGTTACCAAAGCTTGTATTTACCGGTAGCAGACTGATATATGCTTGTGTTGCATTTCCGACATTATAATAGATTTTTGCTGTCTTTGAAGCGGGATTAGGTACAATAATATCTAAAGAATTTGGTTTTAGAAAAATTTCAACCTCGTCATAGTCTTTAGTTCCATCTTCAGCAATGACCTCCAATTGAACTTTTTGTGGTTTATCCATAATAAAGTCGTAGTTCTTACCTGTATGCAATAGGGTATCTTGAGAATCATACCAATTATAGGTTGCCGGCTCTCCAATGTCACCTGCCTCTAAATAAACTCTTTCACCGTGACTTGCAGTTTGATCTAATCCTGCATAGGCAGCAAAATTCCCTTTTAGTTCTGTGCGAATCAAATAGGCCTCTCCTCCAACGAGACTTTTATCCATTCTTGTTTGAATGAGATGAAACAGAAACTCCTCGTC
Source organism: Flavobacteriaceae bacterium UBA1682 (assembly GCA_002320285.1). Taxonomy (GTDB): domain Bacteria; phylum Bacteroidota; class Bacteroidia; order Flavobacteriales; family Flavobacteriaceae; genus Flavobacterium. Next base: position 42,468 of record DCKE01000015.1, read on the forward strand.
GGTGATCGTTTTTTGATTCTTATTACTTTTAGCCGTCAGAAAATTAAAACTCAACTTTACAATATCGTATTCGTCAGGTGCTAAAATAATATTGTCAAGACGCGCACCTGATTGCAAAATTTGAAATTCATTGCTTTTTCCATCGAAATCAATACCTTTTGACTTACTACCTCCTGACATCCAGGCTTTCATTAACTTAGGACCTAGAAATGCTCGAACTTCGGCCTGTTTAAATAAATCACCGTTGAAATTATTAGAACCTACTGCTGTCTCAACGAACTGTAGAGTATAAACTTGTGTAATTAATTCAGGGTTTTTAACCAAAACATTGACCTTACTAAATTTATTGGTACTTACATCAACGACACTCAGATTCTTCCAAGCTATATTATTATTATTCCGAACATTGGATGCCAAGTCCGTCGTCTCAACAAAGGTCATCACATCGTTATCGGAGAGAATTCTTGCCAACAGACAAAAATGCCAAGGTTCATTACCCCCTGGTGTTATCTGTTGGTAATTTTTAGGATTAGGCACATTCCATGCAAATTTCACTATGGCTTCGGCCCCGGGCTGTAAAATCGGCATAGGCTGCGTACTTATAACACCTCCCATGGGAACGTTATTAATTTTAAAACTTCCATCCCAATGTCTAGGGAAACTTAAAGCCGTTGAAGCTTTGGCCCAATGTAAGCGCACGGAATCTTTTGCCGTTGACGCCGTATTACTAATATTACGTACTCTTACATATACGAAGTTTTTATTGAATAGATGATATTCCGGATTTTGGTGATTTAATTGTCCATCATCTAACACACGAACCCAAATATCTGGACTTTGATAAATATCTGTCTCTGCTGAAAAAGTATCCGGCTCTGCACCAATGTCCACTATAGAGTTTCGAACATGTAAATCTAGCCCATTAGAAGCTTTTGCTTTTAATACGGCTTGATAAGCATTGACCAAACCGTACCCCATATAACTATTCCATTTGCCGTTAGGTCTTCCGATAATATAGTTATACTCATACACATCATCATTCACTTTCTTAGCTGTGCTTTCGATGATATTCCGCACCTCTAACTCAGTTAAGTTAGGAGCCACTGACAAGACTAAGGCCGCAACTCCAGCAACATGTGGGGTCGCCATTGAAGTACCGCTCTTAAAGCCATAATTCGCATGTAAAACCGTCGAATTGATATAAGTACCAGGTGCAGTAATATCTAAAACACTTCCAAAGTTAGAGAAGCTAGATTTCCTACCTTTATTATCTATTGACCCTACACAAAATATTTTAGGATTAGAATTCGCCGGATAGCTTACTGCTCCATTATTATTTCCGGAAGCAAAAACAACAATACAACCTTTACCGTTTCTTCCAAAGTGAATAGCGTTCTCGATCGCATCGTCAATCACCTGATACTTCACTGCTGATCCCCAAGAATTCGTAATTACATCTGCCCCGTTTTGCCACGCCCAATTGAGTCCATCTGCTCTTTTTATTCGACTGTTTGGCGATCCAGCTAAGGAATTACTAATTGACATTAATTTTGATTTAGGCGCCACACCTGCCACACCGATATTATTATCCTTTACAGCTCCAACAATCCCTGCACAATGAGTACCATGATCACCAAACACCTTACTTGGCGATGTATTTGACTCTGTATCATAGCTCAGATGATGTATATTATTTGCCAGATCTGGATGAGTCAATTCTATACCCGTATCCAATACTGCAACGGTTATGTTTGCACCCTGAGTAATTGTCCAAGCATTGCAAATATCGATATCCATTCCACTCACTCCGCCATTTTGTCCCGTATTCATTAACCCCCATTGTGTATTAAAAAACGGGTCACTAGAACAGAACAGATCGTCGGAAATAAAATCGGGAACTACCGATAAAAATTTAGCTGTTTCGAAGAGTTTGTTTGCTATTTCTAACGTATTACTCTTATTGTGCTCTTCTACTTTTAACGTATACCAAAGAGGCATAAATTTATTTTGCTCTACAATCTGAACGCCTTCCTCTTTAGCCAAATTACGGAGTAGAGCTACATCTGCTTGCTGCTGTAATTTCACATATAAGTAATCCGTCATGTCTACAATTTCCCTCTCTACCGTTTTGTAACTAGGAAAAACTCCCGTGACCCCATTTAATTTGGAAATTTCTTTTATTGCAAAATCATACTTTTGCGGTTGAACTTGCAGTGTGATAAAATTGGTGCTTTTACCCGTATCATGGTCCTTAAAAAAAGCAACCACCTCATAACCTTGCCTTCTCAAATTCATCTCGTCCCAATTAGCAGTAACTCTAAGATTTACTCTTGTGCGCTCTAGCGCTAACGGAATTTTTTCCCCTTTATAATAATAAAAAGGCTCTTGTGCTTTCACCATCCATCCCGACAATAAAAGCATGACTAAAAATAGTGTTTTTCTCATATATGCTTTATGTATTGTTATCAAACGGTTGTATGCTATCGCATTAATACTACTGGTGTTTTTCACAACAATCCGTTATTAGGTACGATTTCATCATTTTAATATTCTACACCTCCTCTAAAACCAACCGTTTGCCGAGTTTTGGGATTTTTACCAGATGTACCGGTTGACACAAAGCAGGGGCATCATTCCCCTTCATTATATGATCAATTTGTACTTTTAGGTAATCGTCAAATTCTTCAATATCTACCACGTCGATGCTATGTCCTTGGTAAGAATAAACACTAGCCGTCACCATCAAGACCTCAAAAAACTGAAAGTCTACATCCAAAGCTCCTAAAAATTTTACTTTATCCAGCTTCTGCGCAACATCAAGCCACTCTAATTGATTGGTAATTAACTGACTGTAATTCTCAGAAAACCCCAAACCATAGATATCTCCTTGATATAAAGTGATCACCGCCACTTTTCGTACTTCTATACGCTGATCAATTATTTTATTTTCACTAGTATCATCACTAGCACATGCTGCCCACATCAGAGCCAAACATGTAATTCCTATTAAATGTTTCATATCTTCATATTGTATTTTAGATAAGGACTACTTGACTCCTTAACTGAATTGTGTCTATTTGTTACAAAATTGCAGCCGAATACATTTTTATTTGTGTTTTAAGCAACGATATCCCTTGCTACTGGTCAACGCTTAGGTATATTTATTTCGTTGATCAGGTTGATCTCACAAATTATTTTTCGAAATCGCCGTTTAGATTTAACTGAACTGCTTTTAAATCTAGTGTACAAAAACGCTGTCCACGCTCCTGGATAGAATCTTGTAAAACATTGAAAAATGGTAGAAGTTTTTTACAATAAAGCCTTGAGAGATTAAGGCATTTGATCAACAAAATCACAACGTCGCTTGGTTTTATAAAAAAGAATTCTCTAATTCATACACGTTGAAGATTTGCTAGAAACCTTTGTGAAGCATCGTTAAACGCCTCCTAAGACTTGCGTCTAGTCTATAAACCCTAATTCGCCCTTTTATTTAAAAGCACGAAGAGTTGCCGTCTGGTATTTTTGATCTGGGCTTCATAAAATTATAATTAATCGTTTAATCACAGACCTCCGTTTGATACCCCCTCTAAAAAAGATAACAAATATGTAATCAGTCTCTTACTAGATAAAAATGCGAAAAAAAATCACAAAAAAAAAGTTAAAATTTAATTTTAACTTTTTTAGCCTTAAGGAGATTTCTAATTATTAGTCCACCAATGAGCTCTAAACTACGTTAATAATCCGTTTTTAATCAGCGTTGTGATATAGAGGGCTAGATACAACAACACATACTTCATAACTGCGTTCTTAACTTGCAAAGACCCCGATAGATTCTTATATTTACCAGCGATAAAATCATTTAAAAAACCTTGTATTTCCTTGATTGCAATATTTATCTTAACTCTTTGCTTGTTTATATTTTTCTTCACCCTTTCCATCCGAAAACTGATTCGCGAAGAGAAGGGAATTAGTCGCCTATTGTGGTTAGTTGTAATCCTTGGATTCCCCGGAATAGGGAGCATTTTTTACATCAGAAGAATGCAGCGCTTTTCACAGTTTCCAAACTAACATCCAAAGTTTTCTCACTTGGTAAAGCGTGCGTTTTATACCTTGAAATAGCTAAGCATAAGCCTTTACCGTAAACCAATCCATTATTGCAACAATCGATCCAACTCCGCTCTAAAACTACTGCTATTCCAGTCTGCTGCACTAAATTTCTTTAGAATCACACGACCTTGTTGGTCGATCAAATAGGAAGCGGGAATAGAAGACGACTCCAATAACTTAGGCGTATTAGTCATCGGAAAATACATCGGTAAGGTGTATTGGTGTTTCTCCTTATAAACCGCTACTTTATCCGTAGGATCCGAGGTAACGAATAAAAAGACGACACGGTCTTGATAGTCGTTATACAATTTTTGAAAACTCGGTTTTTCAGCGATACACGGTGGACACCAGGTCGCCCAGAAATTAACCAAAATCAATTTTCCTTGAAATTCAGAAAACATCACGGTTTTCCCCTTTTCATCTTGCAACTGCCAAGTTGAAAAATCAACTTTCTCCGCATCAACGGTTTTTTCCAACGAAGGACTAAATGCGATCAACCGGTTGAACAAAACTTTGACTTCCGTTCCCAAAGGTGTAAATAATATGACCCCCATCACAATTATAATGGCTATGTTTATCCAAGAATTTCTTCTCCTATTCTTTATATCTTTTTGCATGTTGTCCTCAATTAATTTTTACAATTGTTTTACCCCTATGGGGTTGCACGAAAACGTCAAATCATTTTCTAGAATTGTTTCACCCCTACGGGGTTTGACAATAATACCCAATTATTTCGACAATCATTCTAGAATTGTTTCACCCCTACGGGGTTTGACAATAATACCCAATTATTTCGATAATCTAGAATTGTTTCACCCCTACGGGGTTGCACGAAAACGGCACATCATTCTAGAATTATTTCACCCCTACGGGGTTTGACAATGATACCTAATTATTTCGATAATCTAGAATTGTTTCACCCCTTCGGGGTTTAACGAAAACACCTAATCATTCTAGAATTGTTTCACCCCTACGGGGTTTGACGAAAACACCTAATCATTCTAGAATTGTTTCACCCCTACGGGGTTTGACAATAATACCTAATTATTTCGATAATCTAGAATTGTTTCACCCCTACGGGGTTTGACAATGATACCTAATTATTTCGACAATCATTCGACAATCCAATCAAAAGCTCCCGTCCTAACGATATCCCTACAAAGTAAGGAAATTACATTAAAAAAAGAAGAGGCTACCCATAAAGGGATAGCCTCTTCTATAAATATCTACCAGTTTGCGAATAAACCCATTAGCGCATACGCCTATTTGCTTATTATGCTTTACCAGCAGCGATCAAGTTTAAAGCAGAACCCGCTTTGAACCATTCGATCTGGCCAGCATTATAAGTATGGTTAGCCAAGATAATATCTTTTGAACCATCTGTATGAACAAATTCTAAAGTCAATGGTTTTGCTGGAGCAAATTCCGTCAAATCTAAGAAATTGATCGTATCTCCTTCTTGAATTTTATCGTAGTCTGCTTCATTAGCAAAAGTCAAAGCCAACATACCTTGTTTTTTAAGGTTGGTTTCGTGAATACGAGCGAAAGATTTCACCAATACCGCTTCAACACCTAAATGACGAGGCTCCATAGCAGCATGTTCTCTAGAAGAACCCTCACCGTAGTTTTGATCTCCTACAACAATAGTAGGAACACCAGCGGCTTTATAAGCTCTCTGAACAGCTGGTACTTCTCCGTACTCCCCTGTCAATTGATTTTTAACTCTATTGGTTTCGTGTGTGAAAGCATTTTCAGCACCGATCAACATATTGTTAGAAATATTATCTAAATGCCCTCTAAAACGCAACCATGGACCAGCCATAGAAATGTGATCCGTAGTACATTTTCCAAAAGCCTTAATCAATAATTTTGCTCCTGTAATATTTTTACCGTCCCAAGGTTGGAATGGGTCTAACAATTGTAAACGTTGCGATTCTGGCGATACAGAAATCACTACAGAACTACCGTCGGCAGCTGGTGCTTGATAACCTGGATCTTCTACATCAAAACCTTTAGTTGGTAATTCATCTCCTTTAGGAGCTACTAATCTAACCTCTTCCCCATTGTCATTTAACAACGTATCGGTAAGTGGATTAAAGCTAAGGTCTCCAGCAATAGCCAAAGCAGCAACCATTTCTGGCGATGTTACAAAGGCGTGTGTGTTTGGGTTACCATCAGCTCTTTTAGAGAAGTTACGGTTAAACGAGTGAACAATAGTATTTTTCTCTCCTTTATCCGCTCCTGCACGATCCCACTGTCCGATACATGGTCCACAAGCATTGGTAAATACTTTGGTTCCCATTTTTTCGAAAGTAGCGATGATACCATCTCTCTCAATTGTGTAGCGAATCAATTCAGAACCTGGATTAATACCAAATTCAGCTTTAGGAGTAATACCATGAGCTACCGCTTGTTCAACAATGGAAGCAGCTCTAGACATATCTTCGTAAGAAGAGTTTGTACAAGAACCAATCAATCCCCATTCTACTTTTAGCGGCCAGCCGTTTGCAGCAGCCTCTTCTTTCATTTTAGAAACTGGAGTTCCTCTATCCGGCGTAAAAGGTCCGTTGATATAAGGCTCCAATTCCGATAAATTGATTTCGATCACTTGATCAAAATACAATTCAGGATTTGCATATACTTCTGCATCTGCCGTTAAGTGCTCTGCAACTTTATCCGCTGCATCTACAACGTCTTGACGCTCTGTAGCTGCTAAATATCTTCTCATAGAATCATCGTACCCGAAAGTAGATGTTGTCGCTCCGATTTCAGCACCCATATTACAAATGGTACCTTTACCCGTACAAGACATGGAAAGGGCTCCTTCACCGAAATATTCTACTATCGCCCCAGTTCCCCCTTTTACAGTAAGAATGTCAGCTACTTTTAAAATCACATCTTTAGGTGCTGTCCAACCGTTTAATTTTCCAGTCAACTTAACCCCAATCAATTTAGGGAATTTTAACTCCCAAGCCATTCCAGACATCACATCTACTGCATCAGCACCACCAACACCAATAGCCAACATCCCCAATCCACCAGCATTAACTGTATGTGAATCCGTTCCAATCATCATTCCTCCAGGGAAAGCATAATTTTCTAGAACGATTTGGTGAATAATTCCCGCTCCCGGTTTCCAGAATCCAATTCCATATTTATTAGATACAGAAGAAAGAAAATCAAAAACCTCAGAAGACTGAGTTTTAGCTACCGCTAAATCTGTATTAGCTTCTACTTTCGCTTGAATTAAGTGATCACAGTGAACCGTTGTAGGAACTGCTACTTTACTTTTTCCTGCATGCATAAATTGCAACAACGCCATTTGAGCTGTCGCATCTTGACAGGCTACGCGGTCTGGTGCGAAGTCTACATAATCTTTTCCTCTTTCAAACGATTGAGATGGAGTACCATCCCATAAGTGAGTATACAAAATTTTCTCAGAAAGTGTTAAAGGACGCCCTACTAACTCACGCGCTTTAGCAACACGTTCTGGCATCTTTTCATACACCTTTTTGATCATTTCAATATCAAAAGCCATATTATAATTGAAGTTTAGTTAGTACTATCATTTTTGTCAGCACAAATTTAAGCATTCTTAATGAGAATTGAAAATTTTTAAGGAAACGTTGATTTCAAAGAGTTATTATTTATAAACATTCTAGTTTACTGAATTTTACTCAATGGAATACACTATTTTGACCGTTTACCTACTTATTGTCAATTTTTAAAAGTTTAAATATCATATTGCAAAAAAACACACTTATTTTATACTAAAAAGCCATTTCAGAAATATCTGAAATGGCTTTTTTTCGTGGTAAAAAAACTAAAAAAAAATTTTTTATTTTTTCAACCAGTTATTTTTAAAGGTACATTTTCTGTATTCACCTTGGATATTGATATAGGTATCCTCGATTTTTGAAGTAATCCACTTGGCAATTTCCTTACCCTGCTTATCATTTAAAGCCATGTTTTTCACTTTGGTATAGTCTTCAGCAAAATCGACTTGATGTTCGGCTTTTCTATTATTTACCGTAACCAAACGAAAGGCTTTCTCCCCTTTTCTATCAGTTTTGAATGCCGCCTTAGAAACTTCACCTACTTTTAAATTGGATACCAAAGCATACAATTCTCTATCCTCCATCTTGTTTAATTCAAAAAGCGGATCTTGTGTCATCGGATCACGAATCACACCTCCATTATTTCTAGTTTCCTTATCATCAGACGAAGCTGCTGCCGCTGCCGCAAAGGTAATTTCTCCTTTCACAATTTTCTCACGGATCGCTTCAATTTTTTTACGAGCCTCTTCCACTGCTTCTTCAGTAGCTTTAGGGATCAACAAAATATGTCTTAAATCCAATTGTTGTCCACGTATTTTCTCTAAGTAAATAATATGGTATCCAAACTCTGTTTCAAACGGTTCCGAAATCTCTCCTTCCGCCATGCTGAAAGCGACATCTTTAAATTCTTTGGCAAACGGATCTTTTTTACTCATCGAGTAAAACCCTCCATTGGGAACAGAAGCCTTATCATCGGAGAACAATACCGCTTTACTAAAGAAGCTAGAACCGTTTTCAATGATATCACGTTTCATCTCTTTTAACTGATCAATCACCTTTTGCTTTTGCTCTTTAGAGATAACCGGCTTCACTACAATTTCTGCAATTTCAACCTCATCACCAACCATCGGCAATTCCGTTTTGGGTATAGCATTAAAAAACTGACGCACCTCTTCTGGAGTAATTTCTACTTTTTCCACAATATGCGCCTGCATTTTCTGTGTTAATTTATTAGACTTTACAATGTCAAAAAAATACTCGCGAAATTCTTCAACGTTTTTCTTGTTGTAAAAAGTCAATACATTTTTCATAGATCCAGCATATTCTACCATGCTTTCAATTTGCTGATCCATAAATCCGTTAACCTCAACATCAGTCACTTCCAAACTGTCTTGAACTGCATGGTGTGCAAACAATTTATCTTCCAATAATTTCGTAAAAAGTTGGCATCTATTAAAATTCTCCATCGGAGCACCTTGTGCCTTTAACTCTTCTAAGGTTTTATCAATTTCCGATTCTAAAATCACGTAGTCTCCGACTACTCCTACTACACCATCAATCTTCTTTTTAGTCGTAGTTTGTTGCGCTTGCGCAAAACCTACACAAGCTAGAAAAAGACCTAAAACAAAGCTTAGCTTTTTATTTATAAATTTCATATTGGTTATTTTTGTTTGCATCATCTAATATATCTTTTTGTATTTTTTTTATTAATTCCATTTTTCTGTTGTTCATCACCGTTTGAATCAAGGTCGGCTTAATATATTCAAAAGGAGAAATACTGTTCTTATCCAGTACTTTATTCACTTTTACCATATAGGTACTCTCGGCATCTTTAATCTCGTAAAACAAACCGTCTGACAGATAACTTTTAATATTATCTGAGGTTATAAAAGGTAGTTTTCCATAAATCTGATTCATATTTACCCAAACAGAATCATTTAAAGCATAGGATTTCATTTGCAAAGATAAGTCTTCTAATTTTTTAAAGTCTTGTTTTTTATTAGACAAAAAATATTTCTTAATCGAGGCTAATTTTGGATTTTCATTAAGGACATTTACATATCGTAATTGCACCAAAACTTCATTGGAAACCAGCTTATCCTTATTTTCGTTATAGAAATTACGCAAATCCGTTTCACTGACTACGGTGTCTAAGCTTTGTTGTACCATACGCTCCAAGTAAGCCGCGGTTAACAAGTCGGTTTTAAACTGATCAACCAAATCCTGAATTTCACTTTTCTTTTCGTCCGATAAATTAAATGCCGCAACATCCAACAACAAACGCTGCGTCGCCCAGTGGTTGAAATAATTATTGACAATCACCAAACTATCTTCAGCAGTAGTTCCTGGAGCGACTAATTTATCTAAATCTTTACGGTAGATATACGAATCGTTAACGCGTACAACTGCATCGGAATCTTGCGAATTTTTATTCTTGCAAGCTCCAAACATCATAAACAAGGTCAATATGGCTACTATTCGAATCATCCTTTACTTAATTCCCGTTTTACTTCTTCTAAAACCGCTTGATTGACTTCTACTTTCTTTTCTCGTTTTAAGGCTTCTATCCAAGCAGCCTCATAGCTGTCCTGATATTCCTCTAGAACCTGAGATTTTACCGATTCCATTTCAAGGATTTGCTCTGGAAGCACCTCCTTAACAACGATAATTTCTCGGTCATCTTTTGGGTTTATATATACCCCTTCTGCTGTCGGTATTTCGTTCTCCCTCACCAGCGCACTTTCAAAATCAAATAGGCCGCTTTCCACATTTACCACTGCTGGTATAACAGTTGCCAAACTAGGATTTTTCTGCCAGCGTTTGAATGCGCGTTTAGCTGCTTTTTTATCCTCAAAATGGTAAATAGCCAGATCCAAGCGTTGCTTTTGTTTGTATTTGTGTTTGTGTTTTTCGTAATATGCCGTGTACCCTATCGTATCTACTTTGGCTTTATTCCAAATTTCGGTCTCCATCAATTCAAACAGCAATAATCCCTCGCGGTATTCCGTAACGGTATGATCGAACTCGGGAAATTCACTTTCTAAATTCGCCATATAATAACTCTTTAATTCGCTTTCCAAAAATTTTTCATAAGCCAAATCTACTGCTTTACTCAAAGGTTCCACCCCGCGATAAGCTTGCTGATTTTTTTCAACATATTTTAGAAAATCCATTGCCGTGGCAACGCGATCTTTATTGATTGTCAATAAGGCCTTCTGATATTGCTGATCATCTGCCGGTCGCTTCCAACTGTTCTTATAAAAACTTTGATCGATTAAAGAAAAGACTTGTTTCTTCAATTTACCATCTTCAACGACGGCAAATCGCTGTTTGATCTTTTTCACTAACTGTTCATTGATCATTCGCGAGCGACTGTCTCGTTGCACCTTATTCTCCAGAGCGACTTTTGACTCTTGTAGTGTTGGTAAAGAATTTTTTTGAATTAATTTAATCAGATGCCATCCAAAAGTAGTTTCAACTGGCCCTGAAATATCGCCCGCTTTCTCCAAATTAAAAGCCACTTCTTCAAATTCAGGTTCATTCATCATGCCAACTCTAAATTTTGGCAATATACCACCCAATTTTGCAGTATTGGTATCTTCGGAATATTGGGCAACCAGCTCTTCAAATTTGGCTCCGTTTTTTAACTGTGCCTCTATCTCTTTGATTCGCTCACTAACCTGCTTGTTTTTTTGAACATCATTATCCGCTGATTTCAATAACATTAAATGCGCAATAGCCACTTCGCCTCTGTTTTCACGTATGGCGTTAACTTTAATCAAATGATAACCAAATTGAGATCGAATAGGCTTAGAAACTGCTCCGACAGCCGTTTTATAAGCGCCACTTTCAAAGGGATAAACCATCTTAAACACGGAAAAATAGCCCAAAGCTCCTCCATTTTCTTTTGCAGAAGGATCGTCAGAATATTTCTTTGCCATTTCATTGAAATTGGCACCATTTAAAATTTCATTTCGCACGGATAGGGCTTTGTTATACGCTTTTAGAGTATCCGCAGGATTTGCAAAAGACTTTGTAAAAAACAGTATATGATCGGCATTGATTTCTTTTAATGATCGATTATAGGCTTCTAAAACCAATTCGTCGGTTAAGCTGTCGTCGGTCAGATACCGTTCTGCCAATTGATCCCGATTGGTTTTTAGTTCTGTAATATAGGATTTGTCTTCGTTTAATTTTAGTTCGTATGCCTTGCTGACTTTGAGTTTATACAACACAAAGAGCTCTAAGTATTGATCGACATCGCGTTGGTTTGGATCTTGGATTAAATCTAAATTTTTATTGTAAATACGTTTAAATTCTTCTGAATAATAAGGAGTCCCATCCAAAGTAAACAACACTTTATCTTGTTTATGGACTTGTGAGAAAAGCGTTCCACAGGTGGACATCGCAACTATAACTAGTGCTTTAAAATTCATATTTTATAATATATACAGCTACAATAACCGGTATCAAAGCTTCAAAGCTACGTATTTTGATATAATAACGGTGAACAAAAATAGCAATTCAGCGTAATATTTACCTAAAGCACTATGTTATTAACAAAATATTATCTTGATAATTAATTGAATATCGCGTTCGCAGGACATTTATAGAACTATTTCGATAAATAATAAGTATTTTTGTGCCTTTAAATTTTCGATGAAATGAATTTTATTAAGGAATTAGAACGCCGAAGAACTTTTGGAGTTATTGCCCACCCGGATGCCGGGAAAACCACATTGACAGAGAAACTCTTGCTTTTTGGTGGAGCTATTCAAGAAGCTGGAGCTGTTAAGAACAACAAAATAAAGAAGGGAGCTACCTCGGATTTCATGGAAATTGAAAGACAACGTGGGATTTCTGTGGCTACATCAGTTTTGGCCTTCAACTACAAAAACAAGAAGATAAACATCTTAGATACTCCAGGTCACAAGGACTTTGCGGAGGATACTTATAGAACCTTAACTGCCGTTGACAGCGTTATCGTAGTGGTCGACGTTGCTAAAGGGGTCGAAGAACAAACGGAGAAATTAGTAGAAGTTTGTAGAATGCGTAACATACCCATGATCATTTTCATTAACAAATTGGACCGTGAGGGAAAAGATGCTTTTGAATTGATGGATGAAGTGGAACAAAAACTACAATTGCGTGTAACTCCAATGAGCTTCCCGATCGGTATGGGATATGACTTTAAGGGTATCTACAACATTTGGGAAAAGAACATCAATTTATTTAGCGAAGACAGTCGAAAAAACATCGACGAAATCGTCAATATCAGTAATCTAAACGACGATGCACTAGATCGTATTGTTGGTGAAAAACCAGCAAACACTTTACGTGAGGAACTTGAATTGGTTTCTGAAGTCTATCCGGCCTTTGATCGTCAAGAATACTTAGACGGTTTATTGCAACCGGTATTTTTCGGATCTGCCTTAAACAATTTTGGAGTTAGAGAGTTGTTGGATTGTTTTATTGAAATTGCTCCATCTCCACGTGCAAAGGAATCAGATACTCGCTTGGTACAGCCAACGGAACCTGAATTTAGTGGATTTGTCTTTAAGATACACGCCAATATGGATCCCAAACACCGCGACCGTTTGGCCTTTATCAAAATTGTATCGGGTACTTTTGAACGTAACAAGCCGTATTTACACGTTCGTAATAATAAAAAATTAAAATTTGCTAGTCCCAATGCGTTCTTTGCAGAGAAAAAGGAAATTGTGGATATCTCATTTGCAGGAGATATCGTCGGTCTTCACGACACGGGTAACTTTAAAATTGGCGATACTCTGACAGAAGGAGAGATCATGCAGTTTAAAGGTATTCCAAACTTTTCACCGGAGCACTTCCGCTATGTCAACAATGCCGATCCGATGAAGTCAAAACAATTGGAAAAAGGTATTGACCAGTTGATGGATGAAGGGGTTGCACAGTTGTTTACGCTAGAGATGAATGGTCGTAAAGTGATTGGAACAGTAGGTGCCTTACAATATGAGGTTATTCAATACCGTTTGGAACACGAATACGGTGCGAAGTGTTCATACGAAAACTTCCCTGCCTATAAAGCATGTTGGGTTCGTCCTGAAGATCCTAAAAACGAAGAGTTCAAAGAGTTTAAACGCATCAAACAAAAATTCTTAGCTACGGATAAGTCCGGTCAATTGGTTTTCTTAGCCGATTCGGATTTCTCTATACAGATGACACAATCTAAATTCCCAACGGTTAAGTTAAGATATACCTCGGAAGAAGTGTAAAAAGTGGTTTTGCGTTGACTTTAATGTTTTCTTTTGTCAACGAATGAACTTATGATATCAGATAATTCGTTTTTCTTCTTATAGAAGTACGTTAATTCAGTCATCAGTCAACAATATAAAAAGCGATAAGGGCTGTCTTGTTTAAGACAGCCCTTATTTTTTTCTTATAATCACATCGTTATTTTGGAAATTCTGGTCGGGGCATTTTGTAGTGGCTGGCCGACAGCGATTCCATAAAGGCAACTAAGGCTTTGATTTCCTGATTCGTCAATTTTAATGGTTTTAGCAAAACATCTGTTTGCGGAAAAAGCGGGTCTTGTAGTTTCTCCTCGTCCGTAGGATCAATCATGTGCATACCGCTGTTGTATAAGTTTACAATACCGGTCAAATCTTCAAACAAGCCATTGTGCATCCACGGTCTTGTATAGAGTAAATCTCTCAGAGATGGCGTTTTAAATCGTCCAACATCTTCTGCCTTTCCCGTTATACGGTAGCGCCCCAGGTCTTCATATTCCCGCTTATAATAGGTCAGTCCAATATTGTGAAAGCCCTCATCGGTAAAGTATTTTCCGCTATGACAGTTCATGCAACCGGCTTTGGTTCGAAAAATGTGCAGTCCATAAATTTCCTGATCGTTTAAGGCTTTGTGATTTCCATTGACAAAAGCATCAAAACGGCTCGGGCTGCTCTTTATCGTACGCTGAAAAGCCGCTAGAGCAGTAACAACTTTCTCGTAGGTAATGCGTTCGCTACCGTAGGCCTCTTGGAACATTTTTTTATAGGCTGGATATTTTGATAATTTCTTTGGTAGCTGCGCGGTATTCATATTCATTTCGTGATGAGCCTCAAGTGGTCCACTTGCCTGTTCTTCAAGAGTATTGGCACGACCATCCCAAAAGTACGACGTTCGCTCTGCGATATTATACAAAGCAGGCGTATTGCGTTTTCCTTGTAGATGATCGTTCCCCAACGAAACTTCGCGCCGATCGGACCACCCCATTTCAGGATCGTGACAGCTACTGCATGAAATCTGATTGGAGCTGGATAATTTGGGATCGAAAAACAAAAGTTTTCCCAAATGTACCTCAGGTAAATCTTGGTTTTCAAAGTACATGGTATCGCGAGCGATAGCTCCTAATTCAGTCCACACCGCCCCTTCTTGAATATGCGGTTGTGGCCATTTATCGATGGGTTGTTTATATGAAGCTACGATAGCCGTGTATTCCGGATCCACCGACAGGGACTTAAAGGATCCATAAAACAATAAGAGCACTAAAGAGCCTATAGCAAGGCTTTTTGACCGTGTAATAAATTTCATAATGACCTATTTAAAAGGTGATACCTAATGCGGTTTGAAAGTAACTGCTTTGAGCACTTTTGTAAGATTGATAATTTACCGAGGCCTCACAAAAGACATCTAAGTTTTGTTTGAGCTTAAAATCGTAACGCGTTTTTAACTCGGCCTGAAAACGCGTTGTTGCAAGTTGCTGAAAATTTTGCTGCAACATTTGGTTGATTTGTTTTTGTCCCGCAATAGCAACCAAGTGATTGGCTGCCTTATCAACCTTTCTATAACTTATTGAAGGAAAAACATACCAAACCGCATTGTTCCTCATTGTTTTAGACCAAGTTGTTTTTAGTCCATATGTCCAATCACTGATGCTCATTTCGGATTTTGTCAAAAGGTGTTTCTCGACGTTGGTATTTCGCGCGACAAACGGAACAAAACCCCAATCCCCATTTTGTTGCTTTATGGCAAACAAACCCTCCATTAAAAATTTTTGCTGCAAGTCGTTGTAATTTTCGACAGCACCGATAATCAACATACTCGACAAAGGACCGTTGCTCAGTATATTTTCAATTCCCTTTCTCAGCTTGTTTTGGTATCCGAGTTGTATTGCCCAGGTGTGATTGTCCATTTGATAGATCTTTCCAGCAGAAAAATTAAAATCATTTTCCTTAATGGTTGAACTGACAAATGGCTGCCCGTCAGCAATACTTTTTTCGAGCTTAAAATTTTTCCAACGCATTTGAAAAAACCAGCTCGGCTCCTTTTCATTATACCACTGCAAGCCAGCACCATACCCCCAACCTTCGTATAAAGCTTTTTTACGAGTGCCGTAGAGCAGATTATTAAAATTCCCGAGACCGCTCATGTGATATAAAGCCGGATTTCCCAACTCACTAAAAAAAGCTATTTCATTGGTTTGGGTGTATTTTTCGACGGAAAAATCCACTGCTAAACGATACGACTGCGTCATCGATCTCGATGCACCCAAGCTTAAATTTAAGTCCGAAGAAATGTTTTTAGGTCGAGGATCCACAGCGCGATATTCCATCAAAGCAGTAAATGCTGCCGTGACTCCAAAACGGTATTTTCCACGTTTAAAAGCATATCCACCTGTAAAGCCATAAATCTCCATACTTAAATCACCTCCAACAGAATCTGCCGTGACAAAGGGGTAGATTTTATCGTAATCAGCACTTTCATTCCACTGTACCTTCTTTCGAGTTCCATTCCTATAATCAGCAGTACCCCATACCGATGCCACGGTATCCAACCTATAAAAAGATTGAGCACTAACACCAAATTGATCGATGCCCTCGCCCAACTGCTGTAACTGAAAAGTATTTTTCTGACGACTGATCAAGCCGCCCAATTCTGATCGTGAATAGGTTCTAGAAAAGCCCTCTATCGCGGGATTTCTATCCAATTCGTGATAAAAATTGCGAATGGGATTAAAATGTTCACGGTTTTTAACCGCTAAGGAAATAGAGTCTTGACTCCAAGCCAACTGACCTTGTAGTGCTATAATAAATATAAAAATGGAACGAAAGTTCATGGTAGTTACTTGATTAGTGAAGCTTTTGCTTCGGCTTCAAAATCCAAAGTTGAATTGTTGGTATCCTTTAGTATTCTATGTCCGGCTAAACTGGTCGTAATGGTTTTTCTAATAACACTTTTACCGTACCTCGTTTTATCTTTGTCCACTTTACCGCAGTAGCTCCAACCCATGTCTAAAGCAGGTGAAGTTACAATCCACTGAAAATCGGAAGGTATACTTAAATTAACCGCATCAATAATCCACTCGTTGGGAATAGCCATCGCCTCATTATCCATCGGATAAGTTTCTCCTCCAAATACCAAATCGTAAGCGTATTCGTATTTATTTGCCGCCAAATACGCACTAAGTGTCATTCCCTCAGGCAAACGGGCGATTACATAAGATTTGAATCCTCGGTTGTGAATCGTAAATCGGGAATAGGCTTCGATGACATTGGTGACTTCTGGATTGTCTACGTCATCTGCATCTTCTTGATAAATTTCAAAATTAGCCTTTCTCAAGTCAATAGAATTGATGTTGTATTCTTTGTGATTGATCGCGTCTTCCGCAATAATAATCGACTCTCCGGGCTCAACGGCATATTGTTTTCCAGTACCGGGTAACATGATAATAGCGCCAACAGCCACAGCCTGAGACATAATATCTGGAGTATAAACCTGCTTTTCAATGGTTAAAAAAGCCGATTCTGCAATTAACAATCCATCTGCATACAACACTTGGTCGGTATTGTTATAAATTTTAAAATAACGGTCTCCGATATATTGTTTTCCTTCTGGTGTCATGGTACCGGTAAAAAAAATTTCCTCCACAGTCAAGTCAGTATGCGTTGATTTTAAAACTAGATTGATATTTTTATCCGTTTGTAAACCGGTAATAACTTCGGAACTACTAAAGGCTGAAACCGCTGCTTCTAATACTTTTCCGTCTAAACTGTAGGTTATTTTTCCTTGAACAGCCACCTGATAAGTACCCTGAGGAATACTGCCTTGCCATTGATTGTTTTTCGTTAATAGATCCGTCTTTTCAAATCCGGTATTGAGTTCTTTTAACTGTACTTGCAGTTCTGAATACGCAATGACCTCAACACCTTGAGGAGCTGTAAAATGAAAAGTGACCATAGTATCGTTTGCTGCTGCATCAGAGGAATCATCAGAAGAACACGATTGAAATACTCCTGTTGCAATCAGGGTTATTAGCACAAATTGTTTGATCTTTTTTATCATAAGTGTTTAAATTAAGGTGATCTGCTCATTGTTGCAGATCGTGATATATACTAATTAAAAATTCAAATTCATTTCCATTCCAAAATAGGGAGCACTGACTCCCTTTTGTCTCAGTTTAACCCCATTTACTACCGTAGGTTCATCATAAGTAAAAATTCTATTGACGAACATCGACAGGTTTACGGCGTTATAGAAACGTTTGGATATTTTTACATTAACATTCATCGAAAGCGGTGTTCGCTTCGAAGTAAATTGCCCCTCGCTATACTTAATGGTCAACCACTGCAGATTAGGATCTTGTTGGTGCTCTTCTAAATAGGGATGCAATACCCCATCTGTAGTTAAATAAGCCTGCGGAATCCCATTTCGACGCATAGCTTCATTGATGTAAAACCACGCAACCTGCGTTGACATTGAAAATTGCAAGCCCAATTTAGGTATGTAGGTATCGATGGTTAAATTCGTATTTAGGTTTTGTTTTATTGAACCGTCGTCGTCGTTATACAGTCCTATAAACGGAACTTCAGCACCATTAATAATCACGCTCTTTTGTCCCCTCTTATAAACGGGTTGGCTGTTTCTATAAGTCGATTCAAACCAAGCTCCATTAAAGGTAAATCGAGTATTGATCACTTCTAATCGCTTGGATGAAAATTGAAATTCGATTCCTTTTTTATAGAGCGCACTTCCGTTATTTTGAACGTCATAAAGTCCCAAATAGGTAGCTGTTGTATAGGGCAATTGATTTAAATCCGGTCGAGAACTCAATAGCTGATGATCAATTCCCGAGGCATCATATCTCTTGTAATCCAGCAATTGATAACGGCTGCTATTTCGAAATCCGGAATTCATTTTTTCGTCAAAAAACGTCACGGAAAACCGATTGGAATTATAGCTGAAATCAACGCGGAATTCCATTTTTTTATTGATGGCCGGCTGTATATCTTTATTAACTCTCGGGGTTATATAGGTTTGGTAATTTACTCTTCTGTAGTCGGGATTGTTGTGAAAAAAATTGAGTTGCGTAAAATCGGTATACAAATTATCGGGGTATAAGGTATTTAGGGTAGGAAACATCGTGTGTTGCCCATAACCTATCGTAAAATCCACAGCCAAGGGTTTGTTTTTAATTTGCCATTTTGGCAACCTCCATTGCAGATGAATTCTCGGATCCCAGTACCACTGATTACCGATCGCATAAGACTTGTCTAAGTTTAACATACTCGCAGCACGCACTCCTGTTGACAAGGTCCATCCGTGGTTATTGCGTTCAAAATTGGCTATGTTTTCGATATAGACAGCTCCTTCTTGGCTTGCAGGTATATCGTTGTAACTCCTGGGTCTTGAATTCATTTCTGGATCTGGAGGCAACAGCGGATCATATTGCTGTCCTTCCCCCTTGTTTTTGGTGTAGGTCCATTCCAATCCGATTTTGGATTCGTTTTGGACAACTCCCAGATTATACTTTAAATCAGCTGACCATTTTGAGTACAAATCCAATGGTTGCCCATCAACTGTGAGATTAGAAATATACTGAGGGGTGATGTAAATCCCGTCCATTTCCCCTTCTGCTGTATTAATCGGAATGGCTGTGGCACTGGTTAACTGCACCCATTTTACCTGCTCAATTTTATCCCATTCTCTTCGTATAGATGTATGCCAATTTATCGATTTTAGCCAAGTAGATTCTAAGACGTTCCATTGAAATCGATTTGATAATCCAAACTGATGGTAAGACGATTTATATCGATCTACTTTAGCATAACCCGCATCGGGGTCTGTCTTTTCACTGTCTACGGAAGCGGTATAATCCAAATCGGCATTCCACACCAATTCATGAGCATTCCACAACCACGTTTTTTGAAATCGCAAAGAAGCCGTGATTCGTTGATAACTCTCCATGTTATTTGTCGGATCTGGTTTGGCATCCAAATAATCTGCCCCGACGTTTAGCTGTATATTTCGCTTACCAAAATCCAATCCCTTTCCCAAATAATACAACTTGCTAAATCCATCGGCCTTAAATCGACTTTCCCAATCTGTATACCCTCTTTTTCGAATTATTTTGACTAGACCACTGGTTAAATTACCGTATTCTACGGAAGGAATTCCGCGAACAATCTCTACACTTTCAATTTGATCTGTCGACAAACTTCGCATATCCATCCCACTAGTAAGGTGCGATCTGCGCGCATCCGTATAACCGTTTCCCGGTGTTATGATTTGGCTGGATCCAGTAGTATATTGTAAATTGGCTTTGGAAGTAATCGGTATGCCATCCATTACAAACGAAGTGCCCAACGAAGAGGTGTTATACTGACTCCCAGTGGTACCGACTTCTCGTAAAGTAATCTTGTTAGATGCATTTAATATGGGATCCTTAGAATGTCCTCCAGGTAATAATTCTAATAAATCTGAAAAACTCGAGGGCTGTAAGTGTTTCATTGCGGTTTTATCAATAATTGAAGAAGTGGTCAATCCTTTAGATTCCTTAGCAGTTATAACTACTTCTTGTAAATTATTGAAATTGATGTGCAACATTTGTCTGCGAACCGTCGGCTTTTTAATGGTCAAGGTATCAGCAAAGGTTAGGTATGATAAATGTGTAATTTGTAAGGTCCAAATACCGTGCGATAACTGCGTTTCAAAAACACCTAGTTCATTGGTTTTTCCGATCAATCGTTCCTTTTGATGTTGCAAAACCACTGTTGCATCTGAAAGCTGTTGATGATCTTCTCCAACGAGCTGTAAAGTGAAAGAAGTTTTATTATTTTGAGCAAATGCCGTACAGCATATCAAAACAATACATACTAAAAATTGTTTTTTAACCCTAATTTTAAAACCGAGTACCTTCATAAAACCTGCGCTACTAATCGTTTTGCAAAATTATCTAAGTACCATTTAACTTGCAACTTATTTAGACTAATTTCAAATAAAGATCATGAAACGATTATTTCTTTAAGTTTTCTACTAAAATAAAACCGAATTCAACAAGCAATTATGCTGAAAAAAAATAAAAAATAAAAAATTAACAATAGAAGCCGCGCATTTACGATCAAGTTGAATTTTATAATTCCAAAAATCTTAATTAAAAGAGCTTTTAATCGGGAACTATAACTTTTGAACCTCCATTACATCCGGAATTTCGGGTTGCAGATTTCTTTTTTTCAGATAATGATTTCTAAAATCAGAAGGGGTAGCACCTACAAATTGTTTGAAATACTTATGAAAAGAAGATTTTGAATTGAATCCACAGTCATACACAACAGACTCAATGGTAAATAAGTAATCTTGGCTTATCAATAAGGTTTTGGCGTGTTGGATTCGGTACTCTGCTAGTAGTTGATAAAAACTTTTATTCATTTCCCGGTTAAGTACGGTCGAAAGTATGTTTTTAGGAATATTTATTTCTTTGGCAAACTTATCAAAAGTAAAACAAGGATTTAGAAACTGTTGGGAAGTTGTAAAATAACATTCAATACGCTCCACTAATAGAGACTGTGAATCTACTGTTGGCCGGACCATTTCCTCCATTCTCGTTTGCACAAATGCTGGTATTTGATCCTTTATCAGATGAATTGCAGTAATTGCTATTGAACAAATTAAAAAAATAGCTAAGGTTATTTTGGGCGAGAACAACACAAAAACGTAGGAATAATCTTCCATAACATACATCAAATGTATAATCAAAAGGAAGATCAAAAAAAAGACCATATAGCTGGTTGCTTTGTGGTACTGATCAGCACATAATTTCCTATTAAATATCCACAAAAAAAGTATATAACTGCCTAAAGAAAAAATCGTCAGCCGGCTTAAAAAGTAGGACAGGTAACTACTTGATGAGAAATAATCCAGCAACACACCGATTAAAAAGGGCAACATTTGAATTCCTACAAGCGTCTTGTTGACTTCTCTATCAAATATTTTAAAGACTAAGCTTAGCAATACAGGTCCATACAGCAACCCTAAAACAATTTCATGTCCTTGGAACAATAAAAGTAAATGAATTAACATCAGCCACAAAAACAATCTAAAATAATTAGATATAGCATGTAGGTCATTTTCCAATTCGGAAAAACAAAGGATTTTTTTAATACAATAAACGGCAGACATTATAATATATAAAGGTTATTCTCGTACATAAACACTGTAGTTAATATGTAGTAAAAATAGCCTTTATACCTTACCGCATAAATTCATGACTAGTCGTTTTCACGATAACAGACACTCCTAACCTATCCCAAGACCGATAGTAGGCATCAGAAAGCCCTTTAAAAGTACTAAACCATCACGAAGCTTCCAGCTCCTGATTGCTTAGATTTTCTAAAAAGACCGACGGCGTAATCCCCGTATGCTTTTTAAACACCGCGGTAAATTTACTATGGGTCGAGAAACCACACTCTTCAGCCAAATAGCTTATTTTATAATTTTTGTATTCAGGTTGATTCATTATTCTCTCGATGATGTATTGTATTCGCAATTTCCCTATATAATTATTGAAATCCAGATTTCTATGATTTTTCAAGATCAGTGACAGATATTTGGTATTGGTATCTAAGGTGGCTGCTAAGGTTGAAGCTGAAAAATTCTTTTCCAGATACCCAAATCCACTTTCAAATTCGCTGAGTTTTTGCAGGATTTTCTTTTCGACTGGAGCCGAAATCGAAAACTTCTCCTTCACCACATCTTCTGTACCTACACCGATCTGATCGTTCACACTAATAGGTTTTACCGCGTCTTTAGTTGATTGTTTTAATTCGTTAATGAGGGTTTTAAAACGCAGTTGATCTTTTTGCTTTTTAATCCGATAAAACACCAAAAAAGCCAGAATTAATAAGAGCAATACCCCAATCGCAACGGCATAGAAGTACTGTCGGCTTTCTAATTTCTCGTTATTCTGAACAATTTTATGGAATATTCCATCTAGAGTAGATTTGCTGCGTTTCGAGTCGGTATGATAAAGCGTGTCGTATTTTTCGAGGTATTCCGTTTTTTTAAGCGTATCTCCTAGTTCGTCGTAATAATCGCTTAAGCCTTTAAAAACGTCCAATTTTAAACCGAGAAATCCCGACGATATAGCCAGTTGCTCTGCTTGTTTAAAGTAGTCCAAGGCCATTGGATACTCTTTTCGATGTAAGGCAATGGAGGCTTTACCGTTAAATATCATACCTCTCAATACCGATTCGGACAGGGAAGACTGATCCAAATAGCTCAAGGATCGATCATAATGTTGTTCTGCCCGGTCAAAATCCCCCAGATTGATTTCACATTTAGCGAATAACTCTTCATTAGTCGCCTTATAATAAAAATTATTGGGACTCTCTTTTAGGCGATTAAAGTAGGATTCACTCTTCTTAATCAGCTGTTTGGCCTTAATAAAATCTCTATTATCCAACTCATAGTACGCCAATTCCTGATGAACCAAACCGTAATAAAAATTTCTTTTTTTCTCTACTTCGACTTTTTTTATGATTTGTATCCCTCTATTTAAAGCTTGTTTACCCGATTGCAACAAGCCGAGATTTCGATATTGAGCCGATAAAAAACCCGCAATCTTTGCCTGCCAGTCATAATCGTTGATCTTAATGGCAATTTGTTCTGCCTTTAAGGCGTATTTTATAGATTGTTCTTGCTGTCCCAATTGTTCATAAATGGAAGCCGTGAGCATTAGCGCTTTTAATTGATGCAAAGGCGGTGTCGAATGTACAAATAACGAGTCCGAGATAGCTAAGGCTTTTACATAATCCTTCTTTGCCCAATTGACCCCCGTGTCAAAATAAATGCTATCAAACTTCGACAAACTTAATTCTTTACTTTGAGCGTACAAACCCGTCGAAAAAAGACCAAGGCTCCAAAAAATAAGGTAGAGATTTCTCATTACTGATTAGATATTATTCACTTTTTGGAAAATAAACGCAAAACGAACATTTATTAATATAGTACTATCCGTCGCAAACGAATTCGTTTTACTTCAGGCTGCCGGCTGTAAAAAACAGTGGATCGTCCCTTTATACCAAAAATATTATATTTAAAAAACTTTCGAAAAGCTTTTTATTAAACCGCTAAAATACGCCATAAAAATATAGATTTCTTAAAAAAATACTTGAAAATCATCTTTTATCGCTATCAAATACCACGACCTATCGTTAGACTTTTTTTCTATGGTATCATTGATAAATACAATTCAAAAATATAGGACACGCCTTGATCAAAGCCTAACTTAGCTATATAGAGGATGACAAAATGAGATTTGAAATAAAATCGCGGTCTCTCTAATTTAACAATGCTAAATCCAAAAAACATGAAAATCCTAGCCATAACCATAGAAACAAACGATCTGGACAAAACAACACAGTTTTACTCCGAAATTTTGCAATTCGATTTATGTTATAAATCCGAATTGGAAGTGCATTATAAGATCGGACATTCGCTATTAAAATTCGTAAAGACAGCCCATGCGACTGCAATTTACCACTATGCTTTTAACATTCCTTCTTCCCTACTCGAGTCTGCTCTAAACTGGGCAAGACAGCGCCTAGAAGTCATTAAAAACCCGACAGACCAACTGATCACAACATTTGAAAATTGGAATGCACAAGCCATTTATTTTTACGATAACAACGGTAATCTCGTAGAATTTATCGCTCGTTATGATCGTGATGAATCTTCAAAATCAGCTTCTTTTGATCCATCAAAAATAGAAAGCATCAGTGAAATTGGTATAGTGACTGCAGAACCAATGGGATTAGCAGCAGATTGGATTAAACAATATGGTTTAAGTTATTTTGAGAAAAGCCCACCTACAAAAGATTTCTTGGCCTTGGGTGATGATGAGGGTCTTTTAATTGTGGTGAGTCCACAACGAAATTGGTATCCGACCAACATCCCTGCCAGGCAGACCACAACATCAATTGAATTCGAAATTCAGGATACAACAATTAGTTTATCGACAGCACAGAGCAATATAGAGCGATAGCTGCTTTTTGTTTTTAAAGTGTGCTATCAATTTTATAACATGCAATAGCCGCAATCCGATTTTTGGGAATGCGGCTTGTGTATGCTCCGTTTAAAAAGAACTCTTAATCTAAACTTTGATAGGTAGAGTTCTGCGATTTATATTCGGGAACGATGTCTTTTATTTTCTGGACAATGACGTAATTATTTGGTTTTACTTCAGTTTCCGTTGCAAAAACGCAAAGTTCATTAATCAATTCAGACAGATGATCGGCGTTAGATGTCCGGACTTGGGCAATCATGATTTTTTCGTGATGTGTTTTCAAGGTATTTTCGTCATCTGCCAGCAGTTCTTCAAAAATCTTTTCTCCCGGTCGCAGTCCAGTTATTTCGATATCGATATCGTTGGGATAATTATAACCGCTTAAGCGGATCATGCGTTGCGCCAATTCAAAAATCTTCATCGACTCTCCCATATCAAAAACAAAAATTTCGCCACCTTTTCCCATAACGGAAGCCTCCAATACCAGCTGACAGGCTTCAGGAATCGTCATAAAATAACGGGTGATATCTTTATGAGTTACGGTTAGCGGGCCGCCTTTCTCAATTTGGTTCTTAAAAAGCGGAATCACCGATCCGTTGGAACCTAAAACATTTCCAAAACGCGTAACAATAAAACTCGTGGTGGTATTTTTATCTAAACCGTTGACATAAATTTCGGCGATTCGCTTGGTTGCCCCCATCACATTGGTAGGATTTACTGCCTTATCGGTAGATATCATAACAAATTTCTGAGCTTGATGTTTTACAGAGAGGTCGGCAATAATTTTAGTACCACTGATATTAGTATTTACCGCTTCATATGGGTTGTATTCCATAAGTGGAACGTGTTTATAGGCTGCCGCATGATATACTATATCCGGTTTATACGTAGCGAACAGCACATCCATACGCTTTTCTTCGCGCACATTACCTACGATATACTGTATACGCGAACAAGTGGTACATTCCATGCTTTGTTGCACATCATATAAAGCAGACTCTGCCTGATCGAGTAAAATCAGTTCTTTAAAATCTTTACGAGCTATTTGTCGCGCTATTTCACTTCCGATAGATCCGGCGGCACCGGTAATTAAAATTACTTTCCCCTGAATCTCCTGATTGACAATTGGATTGTCGAGTTCGATGGACTTACGTCCGAGCAAGTCCTCAATTTTTAACTGCTTGATTTGCATACCGGAGTACTTCCCGTTCAACCAGTCCGTTGGCGGCGGTATGATTTTAATTTCAACCGGTAAAACCTCCAGCACTTCGGAAATTTCATTTAACCTTTCTCTCGATATATTCTGGATTGAAATAACGATATCATCGATTCGGTTTTTCAATAGAAATCCCATTGTTATTACGGAGGGACTCAATACGGGTAGTCCATTTATTTTTTTACCTACCTTACGCGGATTGTCGTCTATAAAACCCAATACCTGTGTATCAATACGGGTGTCGGTTTGTAAAGCTTTGATCGTTATAATTCCCGAATCTCCTGCTCCATAAATTAAAACTCTTCGCACATTTCGCCCACCCAAAACATAAATCTTATAGAAACTACTGTAAAAGATACGAGCTGCCACCATTATTACAACGGTCAGCAACATGTGTAAGATCAGTACAGAATACGAAAATCTAAAATACACGGATAAGGAATCTGGAAAAACGCCATTTCTTTGCAGTGCAGCAATAATTGCCAAAACAAAAGCGGCAAAGAAACAGGAAATCAATACGGATTGCGCATCTTTTAAACCGGTTTGTCGCACCACACCGCGGTGTGTTTTGAATAAAACAAAGGTTAAAAAATACACGATAACCACTATAGGGACCTTACATAAAGTATGATTCACCGTAAAATTACCATAGAAACTACTCAGTATAAAATTGGAAATACAAAAACAGAACACTACCACTAGAACATCAATACACAACACGATGCCACGCGGTGTATCTCTCCTCAATCTATCTTTTATTGACGCCATATAAAATCAACTCTTCTTATGTTGTTGTACTTAAATCCAAAACTAATTTCTATAGGAAACAGCTTCTGATTTCAGAAAGGTAAAGTTAGGGTATTTTAAATAATTTTTTAAGTTAAAACTTCGTCTTTTATCTGGGTTTTTGAAAAAAAATTATTTCAACTAAGTTTTTTTCACATAGTCAAACTGCTGTAAATCAAAGGATATTTAATCTACCACAATAATGACCAGCTGTAGCTCGTGACATTTAACTTTAATTCCTTTAAACAAAAAGGCCATTTACCGAAGAGTTGTTGACTAAATTTAACACATTGTTAATTATTACTTAATAAGAACGTAAATTTATTGAACAATTAATTAAATTCTTAAAGCTAAAAAAACAATCGCCATTTTTTTCTTAAAACCGCCGTTAAAATTACAGATATATTAACAAATTTGCCTCGTTTTTTCAAGCTGATATCCACCATAAAAAAACCATGCTTTTACTATCGTAAAAGCATGGTTTAACAATCTAAAAACTTTATAAAGTAGTCGTAGAAAAATTAACTTGACGACTGTGTTGTTGTGAACACAATTATTCTTGAAGCGCTATGCTGTATTTGATATCGCTATTTTTTTTTAACAACAGAAGAGGTCATCAAGCGCAGTTTTTCAAATATTTTTTTTTCTTCATTATAATATACCACATTAACTTGATCTCCTTTAATAGACTCTATAGTCATTTTAGGTCCACCCGATTTTAGAACTACGATATCGCCTAGTTTAATATCCATATTTTATTTAAAAACTTTGATTTATCCAAAAATACATTTTTTTAAGGTATAAAAAATTGTTTTAACAATTTTTTCCAAATTTATAGCGGATAATGCAATATAAATAGTAATTAGTCTAAATAAAGACAAAATTCAATACAGAAAATATATTAATACCATAGTTATAGAATTCTTTGATTATTGAACAGGTGGTAGAATTTAGTTCGGTTTTATCCCGTTTCTATAGTATTTTTTTTATAAAAATAATGCTCGAACTCGTTGAATAGTATTGTACTAAAAATTATTACTTTACCTTTGTGCTATGCAATTTGATACTATCCTAAAAAAGCTACAGATTCAAGACTTGAATCCGATGCAAAAATCCACTTATAAAACCACACAAAACGATCAAGACATTGTGTTACTATCTCCTACGGGGTCTGGTAAAACCTTGGCCTTCCTCTTTCCGGTTTTACGCAATTTGAATACTTCAATAAAAGGAGTTCAAGCTTTGATCATCGTTCCATCCAGAGAACTTGCCCTACAAATAGAGTCGGTTTTCAAATCTATGGGTAGCGGTTTTAAGATCAATTCTTGTTACGGCGGACACGCGACCAAGATTGAAGAGAACAATTTTATTGAACCGCCCACTGTTTTAGTTGGCACACCGGGTAGAATTGCCTTTCACGTGGAAAACAATAGTTTCGACGCCAATGTAGTCACTACACTAGTTTTAGATGAGTTTGACAAAGCTCTAGAATTGGGTTTTCAGGATGATATGTCTTATATCATCGAACAATTGAGCAGTTTAAAACAGCGTATATTGACGTCTGCTACCAATTTGGAAAAGGTACCTTCCTTCGCAGGATTAGTCAATCATAAGAAGTTAAACTTTTTGGATGACTTAGAAGTCAAACCCGACTTAACGTTTAGAAAAGTGATTACCGATTCGGAATCCAAACTGAATAATTTGTACAAATTAATTTGTAAGATCGGCAATAAAAGAACTTTAATTTTCTGCAATCATCGCGATGCCGTTGATCGTATTAGTGCCATCTTAAGTGATAAAGGTATTGCAAGAGAAAGTTTTCACGGTGGTATGCAACAAGACGAGCGCGAGCGTTCTTTGTTGAAATTTCGCAACGGTAGCGTACAGATTTTTATCACTACAGATCTAGCTGCTCGCGGTCTGGACATTCCAGAAGTTGAGAACATCATCCATTATCAATTACCCGATAAGGAGAGTGCCTTCACACATCGCAACGGTAGAACGGCGCGTATGAATGCGAAAGGAGTTGTATATTTAATCATGTCTGCACAAGAGCGTTTTGAATTCCTACCCCAAGAGATTGCTGAAGAGAACCTAGAAGGGCGATTCAAGATCCCTGCCGCAACCGATTTTCAGACTATCTACATCAGCGCAGGTAAAAAAGACAAAGTCAACAAAGTTGATATTGTCGGATATCTGATGAAAAAAGGACAACTACAAAAAGAGGATGTCGGAATCATCGAAGTCAAAGACACTGCAGCTTATGTAGCTATCAAAAGAAGTAAAGTAGCGCAGCTCTTAAAAACATTAGCCGATCAAAAAATAAAAAACAAGAAAGTAAAAATGGAAATCGCCAACTAATTACTCTAAATTGGGGACCCTATTCAAGTCCCCAAAACCTAGTTGGAATGAAACTTTCGCTTGCGATAGTCGACGGGCGATATATCGTAATATAAATGAAAAACCCGATAAAAAGACGATCGTGAGTTGAAGCCACTTTTCATCATAATATCTTCAATACTATCTTGATTGTTTGGGTCATCTAATAGGGATACAGCATGTTGTACCCGATGAGCATTGATAAATTTATTAAAATTCGTTCGCAATCCCAAGTTAAAAACCTGTGTTAGATGGTATTTGGGTATTCTTACTTTACGCGCTAATACATCCAAGGTCAAATCGGAGTTGAGATAGATTTTCGCTGCCATAACCTTCTTTAACTTTTCCGTATAAGTCTTGATTTCAGCTTCAGAAATCCTCGATTTTTGGTATTTCACCGTTTCTTCTTCTCCATCGCGAATCCCCAATACTAGCAAAGGCGCTTTTGGGTTGTCATCCAACTCTTCGTTGTCCTTGGTGTAATCAAAAAACAGCCGCCCGGTGTAACTCTTTTTGTAATATTTAAATTTGCGAACCAAAGTCAACAAATTATATCTGAATAAAATAATCACCGCACCTAACATCAGCCCATAAACGACCAAACTATTAAATAAGTTTGATTCTCCCTCTACATCACTAAACACAAAAGCCAAAAAGATAAGAGCAGTTGACAACATCAGTATAATGGCCTGACTCATAATCGCAATGGATTTTTTATCTTTTACATCACTGTTAAACTTAATAAACACAAAAACACAATACAATATCATTTGTATGCATGTCAACCCATACATCGTTAGCAAATAGATTTTTTTTAGTAAAACGTTGTCGCGAAAAAAAAACAGTATCAATAAAAAAAACAATATAAATACCGCTCCAATAATGAAATGTTTCCAAATATTTTCTAGAGCAGTGGAACTGTGATTGATCAGAACTGAAATACCCACAAAAAAGAACGGTGCGTAAAAAAGTCCGAATGGAGCACCAATATTAATAAAATCAGCTTCCAAAAAAAAGGACCTGATCAGACAAATATAAATACTGTGCATTATTATAAAACACAGAAACATAAATTGCACCGAATAGTAAGCTTGCCCCCGATATATCATTCTATTAAAAAAAATATTTACTAAAGAAATCAATATGACATTACTCAATATTACAAAATACAAATTATCCATATTAATTGTTTTTTAAAATTTTAAAAATTTGAATTGAGCTTTCGATACACCGAGGGCCTGACCCCCACATATTCTTTAAAATATTTATTAAAAGTTGATTTTGAATGAAAGCCACATTCCACCATCAGGGTTTCAATCGTATAGTTCTCTTTCTTTAATAACAGATCCCTAGCATGTTCAATGCGATACATCGCAGTAATGGAATAAAAACCAATCTTCATATCGCGATTCAACACATCAGACAATTCAGCACGACTGCAACCGAGTTCCTTAGTTAGGTCTAACAAGGTGAAATTAGGATTTAAATACAGTCTTGAGGTTTCGAAAAAGTCAAGTATATCGTAAGAAAGCGGGTTGTTACTGGCCAGTGAATGAATTCTGTTTTTTGACTTAAAATCCTCTAAGAGTTGTCTGCTCGAATCTACGGTGTGATTTTGTTCTTCTTTGATTTCTTTTTTAAACATTTTTAGAAACAGCAAACCAAACAACATGCACATGGTCAGGATTCCAATAAAAATCACATAGATGTTAAACCCAAAAATTCGCTTATAATTCATCTCCACCATATATACCGTCATGATCACAATCGAAAAGACAGAAAAATAATTAAAAATACTTATAATGGTTTTAGAATTGGAGTAAAGTGAGGGTTGTCGTTGCTTTTTGAGCTCCAAATTAATGCGTATGGTGTAATACGACAAGTAACAAATGTTAGCCAACATCACAGCGTTATTGTGAGGAAAAAAATTAGCTATCAGAATTAAAAAAAATAAGGTAAAATTGATAAAAACAGGGAAATACTCTTCCTTAAAAAGAAAATTCTCATTTATATTTTTTTTATATAAATACATTAACATACAGGGCATCAAGCAAATGTATAAAGATATATTTAGTAGGACCAAAACAATTTGTATGGCAAAGATTACAATTATCACCTTTAGTACTTCTCGAAACTGTAAGTTTTTAATTCCTTGTAAATTCAGTAATAAAAATTGTTTCATGGGTAGTATAGATAGGCCCTAAACATGATTTTTACAGGTATCCAACACCATAATTCTCATGCTAAAACAGCATTAAATTTTATTAACTATATAAAATTATTGAATTATTAAAGAATACAACAATAAATTAAAGATTATTTTGAGATAAAATTTAGGTTATATCGTCAATATACAGCTGTAATTGATAAAATAGGGACTTTTTTAAATTTTGAATATTTTTTTATGGAAATTGCCTTTTAGCATTCTATTTCTAGCGCTACTACTCGCTTTTACCACAGTGCTGTTTTCGAGACTAGATGCTAGCTTATCGAATAAGAGACAGCTCGATGATGTTTTGCAACATATTAAACGAAAAATAGATTGGTGCATTTGGGGTCAACTGTCTTCATCCAACTTTTAGAAGTCGTATGACAGCGGTGTAAGCTTAAGGACTGTGCTCTAGATAAAGATAAGCATATATTCGCGCAAATCAAAGTCACGAAGACAAGAATAGCTTTAGCTTTTCCGAAAAAAAGTCTAAAGCTATTTTATAAATAGTCTAACAGTTTCTATAATAGTTGACTATTTGTATATGATCAACGGTTTTTTAGAGCTCCAAAATGATAAATTCGCTTCGACGGTTTTCTTGATGTTGTGCGTCGGTACAGGGTTTTCCATTAATACAATCGTTGATCAGTTGCGTTTCTCCAAAACCGCGGCTCATCACCCGATTAGGCCCAATTCCTTGTTCGACAATCCACTTAGCGGTGGCTTTAGCTCTTTTGTCGGAAAGTTTTAGATTGTATTCATCATTTCCTCTGCTATCGGTGTGCGATCTGACGTCAATGACCATTTTGGGATATTCGTTTAAGACCTCAACAATTTTAGCCAATTCCACTTTAGCGTCTGATCGAATCTCTGCTTTATCAAAATCGAAATAAATCGGTTCTAATTTCAGTACTTGAAACAGATCGTCCCCTTTTTTAATCTCCACTTTGTTTCGCTCTAGTCCAAAATTGGCTTGAGTCTTGTCGGTTACCAACGGCAGATTAACCACTACTTCTGCAGTATTGTAATCCGCTAGCTGTACATTAACACGATATTTGGTACCGCATTGTAGTTCGGCAAAGGTATATTCACCTAGGGCGTTGGATCTGGTTTCTGCCAATTTATTAAAAGCGGCATCCCATAAGCTGACTTGGGCACCCGACAATTTAGCCGTGGTAGACTGATCGTAAACCTGTCCAAATATGGTTTGTTTGCAATCTAATTCCAGACGTTTTGATTCTGTAAACGAATAGATATCATCGTGGCCTCCCCTATTAGAGCTCAAAAAACCCTTTCTGGTTTGCGCGTCTATATAGTATGCAAAATCATCAAAAGGACCATTAGCAGGCTCACCTAGGTTATGAACCGCTGAAAAGGTATGATTTTCTCGCATTTGCGTAACATAAATATCCAATCCACCCAAACCCGGTCGTCCGTCTGTTGAAAAATACAATTCATTGTCCGAATTGATAAACGGAAAACTCTCTCTACCGGCAGTGTTGATTTGATCTCCTAAATTAATCGGATAACCAAATGTTCCATGTGCTCCAATAGCCACCTTGTACAAGTCCGATTGCCCTAAAGTTCCCTCGCGATCCGATGCAAAAATCATCCATTTGCCGTCTGCGGTTAATGCGGGATGTGCCGTATTAAACTGGTCGGAATTGAAGGGCAATTCTTCCACTTTCTCCCAACGGTTGTTTTGCCACGACGCTTTATAGATTTTCAATAGGGTGGTTCCTTGATCATCGGTTTGACGTTTGCCGTGATACGAATTATTACGGGTAAAGTAAATGGTGTTGCCATCTGCTGTTATAACTGGCGTGGATTCGTTAAACATATTAGCCATTTCTGCGGCAAAAATCTGTGGTTTTCCCAACGAACCATCAGAAGCTAAGTCCGCGGCATATAATCGAGTAAACGGTTCATCAGTCCAAGAGTGTATCCGTTTTGACAGGCCTTTTTTATCGCGCGATGATGTAAAAATCAATTGGTTGTTATATACCGTCGCTCCATAATCTGAAAAAATGGTATTGAGTTGTAAGGGTACCATCGAATAACGCCCTGAGTTGCTTTTTATATCGGCTAAATAATCTTTATGCGCTTTAAAAAGTACCGCTCTTGAGTCTTCAGCTTCGAGCGCAGCGAATTTTTCTAAAAACTTATCTGCTTCAGCATATTGACTCATTGCTTTTAAGGTTTGAGCATAGCGGTAATAATATTCCGAAGGAATACTCTCAGCCGCTGGCAGTTCAAACAATTGTTTGTACCAGGAATTAGCATCCGTTAATTTGCCATTAAAGTAATACGCATTACCGACGTTCTGATACAATTTCTGCGATTGATATCCCCTATCGGCAACCTTTTCGTATAACTTGATGGCATCGATATAAGCTAATTGATCGTATTTTTTGTCAGCGCGACTTTCTTGTGCAGCAACAGCTGTACTAAGAAGAAGGCTTATTCCGCAGAGTATATTTATAATATTGACTTTCATAAAAATTCGTTTTAGAAGAATCTCGGTGATGTGATTCGGTTAAAGCGATTGAACAATTCAAATCGCATAAAAATCTCATGAGATCCGGAGTTGTAATGAGCCAGTTTCGTAGTATCGGTATCGTAGGTATACCCCACAAATAATCCGTCCGTAACTTGAAACCCAACCAAACCACTGATAGATGCATCCCATCTATAAGCTGCTCCTATCGTAAATTTTTCAACGATTAAAAAGTTAGCCGTTAGATCTACTTGCAGTGGTGCACCCGCGACAGCTTTAGCTAGAAATGCCGGTTTGAATTTTAAACTCGGACTCAAATCAAAGACATGTCCTCCTATGAAATAGAAATTCATTTTTTGTTTCATCGTAGAAACGGTATTGTCTTCGTATCGATCTGTAGTCAAGAAATTGGGAACCGAAAAACCGAAATAGGTTTTATCCGAATGTAAATAAAGTCCGGCACCGATATTCGGAGAGAACTGGTTATCGATATTTTCCTGAAATTGCACATCATTGGGATTGTAAATATTGAGTTTGGTATAATCGACATTTAGTAAGTTGGCAGTTCCTTTTACCCCGAAGGACAGTTTAAACCGTTGGCTTAGGTCAATGGTGTACGACAAGTCAATTGCGATGTTGTTTTCGTCCATCGCACCGATTTGATCGTTGTTAAACGACACACCAAGACCCAATTTAGAATCTCCTAGCGGTGTATTCAACGATAGGTTGGCCGTTTTGGGAGCACCGTCAAGTCCTACCCACTGTGTCCGATATAAACCAAAAATACTCATCACCCCTCTTGATCCCGCATAAGCCGGATTAATCTGAACGGTATTGTACATGTATTGGGTGTACTGCGGATCTTGTTGTGCATATAATTGTTGGAAACCACTCAAAAAAAATAGCGCTATTCCAAGTGTCTTAAGTAAGTTATTTAATTTCATAAGCAAGTATTTTGTATATTGTAAATCAGCTGGCCTCGTATATCTTACAAATAGGTTTTGATATTTATAGTCCATTTTGAAGATTCCCTCCTTATTTCTTAATTATTTTCCAAATGCAAGTAACCCGCTTTCTTAATCATATTAGATCCATTGGCATCTATATGCTCGTAAGTAAGGATATAATAATAGGTACCAGTCGGTAGTTTTTCATTTTTGTTTATAGTTCCCTTTCCATCAGAAAATCCGGCAAAAACATTACCCGTGGTATCATAAGCCGTTGTTTCAAAAACCTTGACTCCCCAACGGTTGTAGATTTGTACCGTATTATTTGGATACTTTTGAATGTTGTCAATTAAGAAATAATCATTAGCCCCATCTCCATTGGTACTTACTGCGTTGTAGATGACAACATCTCCCTCTAAGATCAGGTTGTGTTTTACAGTAGCCAAGGTGAAGATTCCGTATCCGTCTACCGCGGTAGGCGTGGTTACAGTTTTATTTACTACATCAACAATTCCGCCCTGATCAACCCACATTTTAGCTTGCTCATCCCAGCGAACTATATGCAAATTCTGGTCTGCCTTTGTATATAAATGATTTGGAGTCGTATTGGCATCCCATGATAGGGTTAGTATAATGTCGTTCTTGGTTTGATTTTGCTGTATCGTCCAGTATTCGGTTTCATCAATGTCTAGAATCACTCCTGCTTTACTGCTGCTTGGTCGCCCGAAAGTGGCTGACTTCAAGTAATACTTAGCAGCAAAGTTATCCGCAATATCTTTAGGTGCACTGATTACTGCTTTTCGATAAAACAGTCCGTCTCCAATGGGATATTCAAAAGATTCTTTACCCTTTTTTTCCACTTCGCCATTGACATGACTGCCGTTGTGGGTATTGATTGCTTTGCTAGATTTTTCAAAAAGCAAGGCCCCTTGCAAAGAGTCAACATGAACAATTCCCTTCGTAAAATTAGCGGTTCCAAATATACTGATGTCATTTTTTACTTCGATTCCCGTATCAGAAGCAGCTCTATTAAATAAAACGTCATAAAATTCTAACTGTCGTTTACCCAATATTTTTTGACTACCGACTTGCGGACTTTCAAAAATAGTATAACCGCTTTTACTTAACTCATTGAAAGTAAACAGTCCATTATTTTCTAAAGAGGCTTGTAAATAAAGATCGCCATCATTATATAAAACAGCCGTCTCGGTATTGTCAAAATCCATTAATGTGGTCACCAGTGTTTTAGGAGAAATATATACATCACCCACATTGACTATTATAGCTTGTTCTTGTGAATATCCAGAGATACCGACAAAAAACAATCCAGCGTAAAGCTTGTATTTTATAATTCGGTTCATAGTTTATTTTGTTTGTTCGGGATTATTCAAGGGTTTTCTATGGACACCACTACTGTTTTCTATAGACATTGTCTTTGGTATTGTAGCAATATGGAATAGAAAACCCGAATAACCTCCTTGTTACTGAATAGGTTCAAAGGAAAACGGGAATGGAATTTCCCTCCCGTTTTCTTAGTGAATGTTATTGTACATTATAAGTAACAATGGTATTTTCCTGAACATATTTCACTGCCCATGCCATCGTATTAGCATAGAGGAAACTGTTGTAGACTGTACCTCCGGTATAAGATTTAGACAACGGCAAACCGGTGCTGGTCACATACGCTGGCCAAATTGTGGTTGAAGTGTTTGATGGTGTACCGGAGATCCATCCCCCATCACCTACATATACGTAACCCAAGCTGTTGTGTTTTAACATCCAGGCTCTCGAAGCATTTCCTGCTTGAGTGGCTAAAAGTGTCATGTTTGATGGGAAGTTCGTTACATAGTACGAGTTATTCACATCAGAACCACCTGCTTTTCCACGGACATCTTCAAAAGGTCCTTGTAGAATAGGATCTGCAACATTTAGAACCGGGTTTTGATAAGTTGTCCCTGTACCACTAACCGATACCGATCCTCCTGTAATTTTATTAATCAAATTCTGAACGCTGTTAACATCATTTTCCTGAGAATGGATCAGTACCCCTTTTTTGTTTTTAACAAAATCATCTAGTACTTCGATACTTGCTGCATTCGGCAGGAAGTTATAAGACAATACGATAATATCAATTTTATTGTTATTAATATTATTTCTTAAAGTAGCTCCTTGACTCAATCCATTATTAAAGATTTTCATATCTTGAATTTGAACTGTCCCACTTGGTCCAAAGTTATTTTTATTTTGTAAAATCGCTCTAGCCGCTTCTGAATTGGATGCGGTACCAGGAGCATATATGCCTTGTCCCACTCCTAATATATTCATCGTTCTGTAAACAAACGTAATGCCCTTAGTACAACTGGTTCCTCCACTACTACTGTTACTGGTAATCGTGTAGTTGAATGTTCCTCCCGCTAACGGTATTCCCGAAGCTTTTAGCGTAACGGGCTGCGCACCTGTTGTACTGAAAGTACCTACACCGGTGAAGCTAATCCCGTTAACCGTATTGGTGCTGATATTATAAGCCCCCGGATAGGTTACCGTAACATTTAAGGTTATCGTATTAGCAGCAATCATTGGAGTCTCAGGAGCATAGCTTCCGTTGACGGTGATTGAGCTACAGCTCATGGCATAGTTGACCGGTTGTGCTGCAATTGGAATCGTAATATTACAAGGAGCTTCCAAACCTGGTGTTCCCGTTATACCTAAAATCACATCATTAGCACCTGTAATGGTCCCCGTTCCGGTTAAAGTAATTAATTGTTCTCCTAGAGCATCAAGACTCACTACACCAGAGGTAAAGGTAATTCCAGATACCGTATTGGTTGAAATTGTCGTTTTACCCGTAGCCAATACATTAACTTTTAACGAAATCGTATTAGAACTGTTTAAAGCAACATCTTGCATATACGAACCGTTGATCACCGCTTCGCTACAATCCACTGTGTATTTAACAGGAGCTACGATTACAGGAATATTAGAACAGCTCGATGCGTTTGCAGCATTAGACGATAAATTAAATTGATTGGTTCCTGAAGCCAATGGCGTACCTGTACCTGTTAATTCAATAGTATGCGCTCCCACAGTTGTAAAGTTTCCAGTTCCAGCAAAAGAATATCCGTTTAATACGTTGGTATTGATACTCCAGAATCCTGTACTGGTTACATTGACAGCAACCATTAATTTATTGGTATCATTAAGAGCCATTCCAATGTAGTAATTACCTTGAGATTGGATATTAGCACAAGTAATGGTAAAGTCAACACTGGCTTTCTCTACAAATACAAAAGGCTTACAGTTTGCCACTCTATTGTTTAAAACAATGCTTAACTCATCTCCTGATTCGCCCGAGTTATATCCTCTGTTTGGTGTACCTACTCCATTAAGGGTTAACATATAGGATCCTGTTGTTGGGAAAGTACCCGACACAGAGAAATAATATCCATTGGTAGTCGAGGCACTTACCTCATAGGTACCTGCTTGAGTTACGGAAACCGGAATATTAAGGGTATTACTTGAATTTAAGAATTCTCCTTGCTTGTATATTCCATTGACCACGACTTCGCTACACTGTACTGTTGAAATATTAATCACAGCTGGTGGCGGTGTTCCACAAAGGCTAAGCCATAATGCTTGTGCCGTGCTCCAATAGTTAAAACAACCGGTTGACGTATTGTAAATCAATAGACCATCAACGCGATTTGCAGGAGTTATAGCATCGCGCTGACTTGCAGTCAATCGAGGGGTCAAAAAACCCTTATTATTACTTTCCAGTTCAAGAACGGCACCTAAGACTGGTGTATTTGGTGTTCCAGAAACCGTACCATCTTTAATTTTGGTCATGTTGGTTTGCGCAAACGTTCGCTGTACTGAAAAAGTCAGTAATACCAAGACCAACAAAGTCTGAAATATATTTCTAAATATTTGAGTTTTCATATGATTTGTTTTTTAGATTACAATTATTACTATTGGTTTAATAGTAATAACTCCAGTTTAGTTAAACGATCTTGAACTGCTTGGTTGGCTTCTTCTAATTTCTGAATCTGTGCATCTTTTAGCTCGATCTGATTTTTCTGATCAATCACGTGCAAATACAATTCCTCCGTTTTTTCTAAAAGTTGGATCGAAAGTTCCGATAGATTAAACGCATATCCAGCATCCGTTTTTACCAAATCATGTATAGGTGTAATACCTGGTAAGTGTCTGTTGGTTTTAATAAAATCTTCCACGCTATCTAAATCTTTGAATTTATAATCCAGTTTTATCTGTGAAAAACCATCAAAATAATCTTCAAATACATAATCCGCGTAATTACTATTGACTGTAGATATACTACCATTTACCCTTAATTTTTCGTCGGGAACACCAGAAGGTGATGTATATCCAATTCCAACCCATCCCTTGGTATAGATGTTGTCGGTGTTCGAAATAGCCCCTTGATTTGTTGTAGTACTGTACCACGGTTCCTGAATGATTTGTGCTAAATCCAATACGTGAACAACCTTGTCCTCATCCGTATACACCAATTTTTTCTCGTCAATATCCAATTCTAACTTCGTTAGCGTTTCGATATCCCCGACCATATCAACCAAATTAAATTTTGTTTCAATATTTAATTCGTTGGTATAACTTAAGGTATGCGTCACAGGATCATAACTCATCGTTGTTAAGGTCTCTACTCCTTTAACCAATACCGAAATATCGATTGGATTAGCAATTCCTTTTTCATCGGTATAAGTCAAGGTATGTACATCGATCTCCTGACCATCTTGATCAAATCCCGGTGTTACAACATCGATTAAAGTCGTCAAGGTTTGTTTTTCTTCAATAAGATTGGTGATGTAATCAATAAATTCTTGATTGGTATTGTTTACCAAACTCGCAGGAATATCAATAACCGTTTCCAAAGCTTTTTCATTGGTATAGGTATACGTACCATCTGCATTATCAACCAGGGTTGTGGTGGTTTCTGCCGCTTTTACAATATCCGTAATATCGATAATCTGAAGTACGCCATTTTCGTCGTAATACACAAAATTATTGCCATCGTAGGTTACATTACCCTCAATTTTGTTGATGTATTGGTTTAAA
>DCKE01000015.1:82601-82784 GCA_002320285.1 Flavobacteriaceae bacterium UBA1682
AACCGCAGTGTTGTTGATGATTTCACTAAACTTGTTCGTCACATCGGCTACCACATTGATGTCTACCGTTGCTCCAGCCTCGTTGCTATAAGTATATACTCGCGTGGTAGCATCTTGAACGATAGTCGTTACAGTTTCTGCTCCCTTAACTAAATCGGTAATATCGATAATCTGAACTACGCC
>DCKE01000001.1:0-232070 GCA_002320285.1 Flavobacteriaceae bacterium UBA1682
CTCGCCGCCCTGATAAGAAATTCCTTGAGCACGAGATTGGCTCTAATAGTCTTGATCCTGTTCAAGTGTCGGCAACGTATAACTACCACATACGTTTTCATCCGTTCTCGTCTGCGGTCTTTCTCCAACAACGGCTTTTAAAGTCCAAATAAAAATCTCTGTACAACCGGTACGTAGATCTTCTATATGAATAAAGACCGGAATATCCACACCTTGAAGATGTATCTCATAAGCCTGCGGGTTGTCAATTGGATTTTCACCATCCTCTGCATTTTTCTGAGAATTAAAATAACTAAAGGCATAATGACTGGCATCTCCTTGAGCCAACATTTCTTGTTCAACACTAGTCAGATCCAGAGTTAGCGGTGCTAAGAATTGTCGGCAGATATCTCGGGTCTCAGGCGCTTTTAATACAGCCGATATCGCAGGGAATATCTCTACCCGAATACTTCCCTCCACTTCGCAATCGATACTGTCAAACTTACCCACAACCTTATAGACGCCTGTTTCGACAACTTCATAATTTGGAGTTGTTGCTCCAGCAATCGCCACATCGTCTTTATACCATTGAATATCAAATTCAACAG
The DNA here is from genome assembly GCA_002320285.1 of Flavobacteriaceae bacterium UBA1682. Lineage (GTDB taxonomy): Bacteria > Bacteroidota > Bacteroidia > Flavobacteriales > Flavobacteriaceae > Flavobacterium. The sequence continues at coordinate 588 of DCKE01000001.1, forward strand.
GACTTAAGCCCGATTCAATCCATCGGGATTCATCGTGACACAGCGCATTATTCGTTTCTACCAATAAGTCGACACCCAAATCCAATTGACCCAAGTTAAAACTACCCGAATTGAAAAATACAGCGGAAGAGTGTTGAATCGTCGGACAGAAGTCGATCACCGCTAGTTTAATATGATACTTACGCCCGATAACCACCGGTACAGTTTCGGATTTCATCGGTTTGGTAAGTCCGACAAAATCTACCGGGGCCTCAATCGGTGCATCATTAGCATTCGCATAATGCTTCCAATACCATTCTGGATTCACACTATTACAATGCGCTTCGGATTTGCTAACATCGCGGATGGTATTGATTGATATCGGCATGTCTACATCAGGGACTTTGGCCAAATTTTGACCTTCGCCCGTTGTTAGATCCACCAGCCAAGCCGCAAACAAAGCCCCGACATTACAGACATCGCCACAGTCGCGATGATAACTGTTTGAGGCAAACAGATATTCAAAATGTATCGAATCTTTGATCGATATAAAATCAAATTCTAATTGTGTAACCCTTTTAATCGGTTTAGGTCCACCACCCGCATTGTTGATGGCATCATTGATATCAGCATCTCCGATCCAACGTTCATTATTGTGTCCTCGGAATTCCTCATATCCCAAATACGGTCTAGCGACATATTCAATTTCATTGGTCGATAATACAATGCCTTCCTCAAAAGGAAAAATAGACTGCTGCTTGTTGAAATATCCTATGGTATTATACTGTTGGGTACGCGTACTACCATCGCCATTTTGATAATTGACATTGGATACCAGATCACAATCTGCCTGTACCAATACTTGTTTTACCAATTCTTCCACGGTGTATTGCGTTCCACTAGGGATCACCTCTAAAGGAAAACTCTGTGGTGTAGTGATACAAAGGTTGAACAAAAAGTCGGGCACAGCTGCTTCAGAACCAAATCTGAGGTAATATTTTTTACCCGGTGTCAGCCCTTCTAAGATCAGTTCACTTTCATCCCGGGCAAATGAAAAACAGTTTAAGGATTCGTTGGTTATTTGATGGCAATCTTCATCATAAAGCAGCCCGAAAATTTCGGGGATCGTATGACCCGACACACTTAACACATCCTTAATAGTCAACAAATGCAATATCGATGTTGCGGTAAATTCAAACCAAACATCATTTTCAAATGGCGGTATTACACTACAACTCGGCAGCACTGAAGCAGATAAGGTTGCACCGATCATCGATGCAGAAACACTTTGGTCACACGCTAGGGTGGCGTTAACCGGTATAGTAAACGCTCCTGTACAATCATTATTTGCACCGATTTGTGTTCCACTGTGATGTGGAGTTCCCCAATCACTATTGGTTTGTCCATCGGCACAACGCGCTCGAACATAAACGGTGTAAGAACTGCCCGGATTCAGCCCCGTCAAGGTTATTTCAGGATTTCCCGTTACGGTATGCGTCTGCACCGCTGTAGCGTTGACATCATCTCCATAATTGACCACGATAAGCTCCCAATGGGTAACAGCGCCATCTTGTTCCCAACTGACATCCATACTGCTGTTAGTATGATTGCTTGTAGTGACATAGTAGGGTTCCCTACAGTTTTCCACTTTTTTAATCTGAACATTATCCAAATATACTATAGATGAAAAAGAAGGATTAACATTGATATGCCAAGCTATATTAGCCGGAGCCTGCATACTGTCGATAAACACTACCTGTTCGCGATAATTATCTAGATTATACGTTTTAGAAGGCACCAGTACCGTCGTAAAATCGGATATTTGATCACCAGTAGTCGACAAAAGCACTTCAAAGCCATCAACGGCATCTCCGCCTCTCGTACTGGTTTTATAATGATATTTCAACATATAGTTACCAGCGGTCATGTCTAAAGTAGGTGAAATCAACCATTCATCGCAAAGGCGATCACTACCACACAACGAATGAATATAAACCGCGCGATCCCCTTCAAAGATGTCTAAATCAATATTGATATTATCCGCGACTTTAATTAACTTATTTTCGACGGCGATATTTGATCGGCGTTTATCCGTAAAGGCCCAGCATCTCACTGTCTTAGAATCGGAATTGAATCCTTCGTAAAACGGAATCGGTAAAACGTCACAAGGTGTCCAAAACTTAAACGGTCCCGACCAAATACTGAATTCACCAGTACCACAATCGGTACGTACATAAAATTCATAATGGGTATTTGATTTTATAGGTGCGCCGGATTGATCTTGAGTCAGTGCAATCTCTTTGTCAGTTATGGCTGTACCGTTGCCCACAGGTATACCTTGCCCTTCCTCTTGCAAATAATACTCCCAACTAGTAGCTCCCATAGCATCTTGCCATTTCAGAGTCGCTTTATCTATCGCTACCTCTTCTACTTTAAGCGACAACGGTTCGGGGCATCCGATCACTTCCTCGACAAATACATTATCAACGTACATTGCTTTGATACCGCGTCCAGTGACACGCCAGCCAAAGTTTACATCACCAAAGAAGTCCTGTATAAAGACCACTCGCTCTCGATAATTACCGCCGCTGATTTGTCCGGTAACGAGTTGCTTTGTAAAATTGTCCGGTTCAATTCCTTGATTGGAAGCCAAAACCGTCATTCTAACGTTTCCGCCGTAGTTCGCCATACTCTGATGGTATTTCAATCGGTAAATCTTATTCTGCTCCAATTCAAATACCGGCGAGATTAACCAATCATTACTATTGACATCCTCTTCATATTTAAAAAAGTGCATCGCATGACTGCCTTCATAAGCATCACCATTATAAGGATGCCACATATTGTATTCCTGAATGGCATTGTTTCGTGCTGGCAAGCTTAAATTGCCATGACGATCTCGGATTGTCCAACATTCTAAATGGGCAGAGTTCGCATTAAATCCTTCCCGAAATGGCACGTTAAAAATGCTACAGGCCGTTCTAAAAGCAAAAGGACCGGACCAAACACTAAAATCACTAGAGGCGCAGACTGTTCGAACGTAATATTCATAGGACGTGTTAGGTTGTAAATTGTTACCAGCATGGTCTGTAAGAACAGTCGTTGTTTTAGTTGCTGTAGGTGTTCCGTTAGTCGTCGGAACACCAGCAGCAGGGGCTTGTATAAAGTACTCCCAATTACTGCCAAAATCATCGTCCCAGACCAGATCCACTCGGTCATCTTTAATTGCATCTATTTTGCTATTAAGGGGCTCAGGACAGCCGATGACCTCTTCAAAATAGACGTTATCGATATGTAAAAAACTGATGTTTAATGGCGTGTTAACATGCCATGCTATAGTAACATCACCGTGTATACCTGTTACAAACACGAGTTCCTGTACCCAGTCGTCGTTGCTGTATTTCTTTTTGCTGACTACTGGAATGGTGAAATCCGCTGGAAGCCTCCCGCTTTTTGACAGCAACACATCAAAATTCGTTTGATACGGTTTGTAACTTCTATAGTGGTATTTCAATCGATAAAATTTGGTTGAATCAACGGAAAAAGTCGGTGAAATCAACCAGTCATCATGTTTTACAGCGACCTCCATTCCTTCAAAAGCCATGTATTGATCTCCTTCGAACGGTTGGGAATCAGAGGTTTTCCAAATATTATAACCCTGAGCATCGCGATCATTATTTTGATCGATGATATTCCAGCAACTCAGGGAGTTCGAATCGGAATTGAAACCTTCCCAGAATGGTAGTGCCACCAGTTCACAAGCGGTTTTAAAGGCTATAGGCCCCACCCAAACACTAGCTTTACCAGGGCCACAGCTGGATCGTACAAAAAATTCATACCAAGTATTGGGTTGCAACAATAACGAACCCGCCCCATTGGTGCGGTCTACAGTGACCGATTTTGAACTTGCAACAACACCACTACCAACAGGTGTACCGCTACCACCGTGTTGTCTAACGAAAAATTCCCAATTTTGATTATGGGCATCCGTCCATGTTAACGTGGCTTTATTCTTTTCAACATTACTGACGATCACTTCGTTCTCGGGCGCAATACAGTCAATTTCCTCAATGGTAACCAGATCTATAAACACACGAGCAGTACCACTAGCAATCATGTGCCATGCAATATTGACATCCGCTGTAACATTTTGAACATACAATACCTTTTTTATATAGCTGTTGTTATTTCTCGGCACGGCAGCCTCTAAGACCGTCGTAAAACTCAAAGGGTCTGTACCGTTTTCAGACAGCAGCACTTCAAATTCATTAGCGTAAGCCGGGTTTGTAAGTGTCCTAAAATGATAGGTAATCGCATAAATTCCTCCTGTCATCTTTACCGTTGGCGAAATCAACCAATCATCATGTGTTCCGGCTGAGGCATCACCACGAAAATACATAGCACCATCACCTTCCATTTGTCCCACATTATGCAAGCGCCAAGCGTTATTTCCCGATGTCAACCGATCCTGATTCCGATCGATTAAGGTCCAGCAACCCGAAAACGTGGAACTGCTATTAAAATTCTCGGTATAAGGCAAACTTACGGGCGTACAAACGGTATAAAAAACATAGGGACCTACCCATTCACCAAGATCACCATTAGCACATTTCGAGCGTACATAATATTCATATTGGCTGTTGCTCTGTAAATTTTGATTGTTGTTATCAACCGTAACAACCACTTCTTTGGCGCTGGTGCTCGTTCCGGCTACACTAGGCATTCCGCTATCGACTGCTTGGACGTAATATTCCCAAGAGCTATTGCTATCATCTTCCCAAAATAGGGTTACCTCATCGACCTTTATATCTTTTACCATCAGATCTTGAGGCTCCATACAAACTAACTCCTCTAGATAAAGATGATCGATAAACAGATAGGTATAGTCGGTCGAAGTCACCCGCCAAGCCAAATTAACATCTCCAGAAAAGTTAGCGATATAGGCCGTTTGTTTAAGCCAGCTGTTATTGCTATAAGGGCTAGCCGGAACCACGCCTTTTACAAAATCAGTTAAAGCCGTACCCGAATTGGACGCCAGTACCTCGAGGATTCCGTTTTGAGAAGTCACGGATAAATAATAATAACTCAATTTATATACCTTGTTCGCGTCAAACTTAAAGGTCGGAGAAATCAGCCAATTATCACTAATGGGTCCACCGGCATATCCCATGGTCTGATCGCCTTCATACGGTGTATAATCGTAGGGCTCCCATAAATATTGCGGATTGTTTATATCAGTTGCATCTATACTGCTCCAACATTGTATCGTCGGCGAATCCGTATTAAAACCCTCCCAAAAAGGAAAGGTCTGAAAGATGCAATTGCTATTATTTAAAACAGTTTTATACTGAAAATTAAAATAGGGCTGTAAATACAGATCGGGGGCATAAGTGAACAACTCCCAATCCATATGATAGGATTCATATTTATTTCTTAAATCGGCCCCTTGCATTTTTACATTCGCAGATAAAAAAACAAGTGACAAAATAAAAAACATCAAGGTATTTTTACTCATAACTGCATATTATTTGAATATTTAACTTACATATATTCAAATATATATTTTAAAACCACTTTTTTAATCCCAAAAATGTTAAAAAAATATATTTAATATTTATTATAACTTATTTAAATCGTTGTTGTTAAATAATGCAAACGCTAAGCTTTCACTCTATTAATACTACCATATAAATCATAAAAAATTATGTTAACAAAAAACCATAAAAACACCAAACAACCTACACTTAACGCTAAAAAATCACGAAGAACCAGTATTTTAATCTATAAATACTCCCAAAAATATTTTAATTACTTATAAATTACTTAAAGCACAGACTTGCCATAAAGAGTCAAAAAAAGCGGCAGTAAACCAAGGTTTACTGCCGCTTCTACAAGCTTTTAAAAAATTTTAAAAATGCTAATCCTACTGTTATTTATTGATTTGCACCCATCCTGTTTTGGTTTTACCATGAGCGATAATTACGTAATAATAAGTCCCATCAGGCAATAGCTTGCCTCCTTTACCTTGTCCTTCCCACTGATTGGTATAGGCCCCTTGAAAAGAATAAACTTCGGCACCATATCTATTATAGATAACCATACTCGTAACCCCATGCATCGACAAGTCAAATCGATCATTTAAACCATCTCCATTAGGTGAAATTCCCTTTGGTATCGGACAATCGTTAAAACTAATTTTAAAACTACTTTCATCGGTACACAAACCGTCTGCTGACGCAGCATAAACAAAAATAGTTTGCGATTGCGACAATATACTACCAACCGTCAACTCAACCCCTTTACCGCCCGTTTCGGTAAAATACTTATTGTGAGCCGGTAATTCTTTTAGTTCATACAATTCACACTCTAAGACCTCATCATCAAAAATGGCAGCGCTAACCGATTCCGTTATATTAACCTGGTAGGAAATTTCTTCGAAACAGCCTTTTCCATTGTCTTGGAATACGAAAATTTCGTTTTTACCGACATGAGTCAATACATCTCCTGCACTATAATTTTCACCAGTTGCTCCAGCTTTGGTATAATAGTACTGATTGGCCTCTAAAGTAGGGAATACATAACTGGCGCAGACAAACACATTTTCTCTGGCCTCCGGAATTAGACCTTTAGACAATTTTATAGGCAGTACAAATACTTCGTGACATCCGGTTTTTTCAAATTCTACTCGAATATAGATATTCATTTGTGCCAGCGGTAATTCCATGGCGAATTTTTCGGGATCTGCAATCGGATCTTCTGCGGCCTCAGCAGATTCCAGCGATTTGTGATAGGCTACCTGATAACCGGGTCTACCGGCCTTTTTAAACATCGCCTCTTCTACTGCAGTTAAATCTATTATTTGTGTATCGAGCGAGTATCTACATACATCCAATGCATCGGGTTTAGCTACTACAGCTGAAATAGCAGGATACATTTCAACCTTAATCGAGCCGGTCGCCTCACAATTCACATCGGTATATTTGGCTGAAATTTTATAGGTTCCACTCTCCTTGACTTCCAAATCAGGCGTGTTTTCACCGGGAATTACTACGCCGTCTTTTGTCCATTCAATAACTTGATTATCAGCTATGCTTATCCCTGATTTAATCCATTGACTTGTTCCATCGCAAAGCGCGTTATTGGTTTCCACCAATAAATCAGCACCGAGATCTAGGGTACCCAAATCAAAACTTCCCGCATTAAAGAACACCGCCGAAGTATGACTAGGAGTATCGCAAAAATCAGCTATCGCCAACTTAATTCGGTACTTTTTTCCCGCTTTTACAGCCACCATTTCAGAACTCATCGGAACCGTCATTCCAATATAACTGGTAGCCGCACCCAGAGGTGCATCGTTGTTTTCAGCAAAATGCTTTCCATAATATTCGGGATTCTCACTTTTACAAGCCGCTCCTGATTTATCGGAATCGCGAATCGTCGATAAAGCTATAGGTTCATTAGTTCCTGGAATCAACGCCAAGTTTTTTCCATCACCAGTGGCAACTTCGGTTAACCATGCCGCAAATAAGGCTCCACCAGCAGTACATACGAATTTACAATTTTTCGCATAACTCTCTGAGGCAAATAGGTACTCAAACTTTATAGAATCTTTAATCGGTATAAAATCAAACTCCAGTACAGAAACGAATTTTTTATCTCCGAAACCGGCACCACCTACTTGTTTGATTACTTCATTCAAATCCGCGTCTCCAGTCCATACCGGCACTTTCTCTCTATTGGCAGTCGGTGTGGCATACGGACCCGGAACGTATTTGACGTTATGAGTCGTCAACACAATTCCCTCCTCAAATGGAAAATCTGATTTTCCCTTATTAAAGTATCCTAAGGTATTAATCGCACTGTTTTCACCTGCTCTGTATTTGATGTTAGACACCAAATCGCAGTTCGAACTAATCAGTACCTCTTTAACCAATTCTTCGACGGTATATTTATCACCGCTTGGACTGACCTCTATCGGATTACCACTTGTTATACAAGCATTAAAAAGATAATCCGGATTTTTTGTCGTCGTCGCTAAGCGAATCAGGTATTTGTTACCCGGAACCAAATTGCTCATAATTCTTGAATACGACGGACTACCCAAAGTAAAGCACTCTTTAACCACCTGAGCAGCAGCACCTCCAAGCGGAACCATTGCCGTACAATCCACCTCAAAAATCGAACCGTATAGATAGGGTAAATCCACCTGACTCAAGACGTTTTTCAAGCTTAACATATGTATGGTTGATGTGGCTGTAAACTCAAACCACACATCGGTACGCGCTGTAGTACTAGCCTGGCAACTCGGTTCTTTAATCACTGAAGTACTTGCTCCTAAAAACGATCCTGAAACCACCTTATCGCACTCCAAACCGCTATTGACTGGAATAGTAATAGCTCCGCCACAACGATCATTACTGCCAATCTGAGTAGCTGTGTCCGCACCCGTTGACCATTCGCTCTTTGAATTTCCATCCGAACAAATTGCGCGCACATACACCGTATATACCTTGCCAGCTGTTAACCCGGTTAACTGCGTCTTCGGTGTACCACTAACCTTAAGGATGTTAGCCGTATTTCCCGTTGATGCTTCGGCTTTATAGTCGACAACGATAAGCTCCCAATTGGTTATGCCACCATCTTGTTTCCATTCGATGTCCACGGTATTGGTTCCTTGTCCAGTAACCTTTACATAATACGGTTCCGGACAACCTATTTCTTTTCTGATCAAGACATCATCTATATTGACAATCGTTGTTCCTTTAGACAGAGCATGCCAAGCGATATTGACATTTCCAGTCACCCCACTAATAACAACTACCTCTTCTAAATAGGTAGCATTGAGATAGACCTTTGAACTAACCACCGTTTTTTTAAACTTACTGACATCAACACCTTCGGTTGACAAAAGAACCTCAAAATTAGTTTTAGCTGTAGCACTGCTTTTATAACGATATTTTAAGACATAATTACCTCCATCTAATTTTATCGTCGGTGAAATCAACCAATCGTCGTTAACAATAATATCGTTGAAGTCATACATATTTAAATACATCGATCTATTACCTTCATAGGGCGCATTTGTCGAAACTTGCCACATATCGTTTTGAGCTCCCGCTTTATAATTGCCATCAATGATTGTCCAACAGCGGATTGATTTAGAATCGAGATTGAAACCTTCCCAGAATGGTGCTTCGTATATAGAACAGGCTGTTATAAAACGAATCGGTCCAGACCAGATACTGCTAGAGCCGTCTGCACAAACCGTACGCACATAAAACTCATAATCGGTATTTGGAGTTAAAGCCTTACCCGTATTATTTGCTATGGTGGCAATATTCTGCTTCGTTGAAGTGATTGTACCTTTGGTTTTAGGCATCCCCAATCCTTTTTCTTGTACGTAATACTCCCAAGAAGTGGCGTTAAAATCGTCGGTCCAACTCAAGGTTATTTGAGTGCTCTCCACATCTTTGACACTTAATTGTAGGGGTTCCGGGCAACCAAAAACCTCTTCGACAAAAACGTTGTCAATATAAATATTTGTTGCTCCTATAGCCTTAACATGCCAAGCGATATTAACATCACCACTGATTCCAGAAATAAAGACATATTCCTCTAACCACTCCGCATTTTTATAAGGTTTGCTGGCGACGATCGTTTTGGTAAATTTCTTTGGATCGACACCGGAATTAGACAAAACCACTTCGAAATCATTGGAATTGGACGCTTCTACTTTATAATGGTATTTTAAGCGATAAGTCTTATTCGCTTCAAAAGTAATGGTTGGAGTTACTGCCCAATCATCGTGGGTTTTTCCAGCTGTACCTTTAAAGTTAAAGGATTGACCACCCTCGTAGTTCGTCGCGTTTTCCTTCCAAATATTGTCATTGGAACCGATTACGGCATCGTTGTTAAGATCTAATACCGTCCAGCAACGCAGTGTATTTGAACCGATGTTAAAACCTTCCCAAACCGGTGTTTTAAAAATATTACAGGCCGTTACAAATCTAAAAGGCCCAGACCACAGACTAAACTGTCCATTACCGCAAACCGTACGTACATAGAACTCATATTCTGTATTCGGTTGTAAGTTGTTGCCGGCATTATCTTGCTGAACTGGCGTGTCTTTGGTTGTTGTAGGCGTTCCATTTCCAAGCGGCTGTCCTTTTCCCTGACCGGGTATTTGAACGTAATATTCCCAATTGGTCGCTTTAAAATCGTCGGTCCAAGTCAAATTAACCTGAGTCTGCTGTTGGTTGCTGATTCCTAAATTTAAGGGCTCAGGACAAGAACTAACTTCTTCAATAAAAACATTATCGATACGGATTGTAGTAGTACCGCTACTGACCACATGCCAAGCGATATTTACATGGCCGCTAAAGTCACTGATAAAAGCGGTTTTTTCGATGTAGGTCGCATTTCTGTTTGATGTGGCCGCTACGATTACTTTCGTAAAGTTCGCTTTGTCGGTTCCTTTATTAGAGGCTACTACTTCAAATTCATTGGCGGTAGCCAACGCTGCCTTATAATGATATCTCAGTCGATAAATCTTGTTCGGATCCAGTACTATGGCTGGAGAAATCAGCCAATCGTCGTGTTTAGTCGTCGCTCCCGAACCGGCAAAAGACATGGCCTGATCGCCTTCGAAACCATCAAAATTAGCAGACCAGATATTATTTCCAACTGCCGTTGTAGCATCTTTATTTCCATCTGAAATTGTCCAACATCCCAATGAAGTGGAGTTTTTATTAAAACCTTCCCAGAAAGGAGCATTTACCTCTACACAAGCGGTTTTAAATCTGATCGGTCCTACCCATACACTGACACCGCCTTGTCCGCAATTGGAACGAATAAAAACTTCATATTCTGTATTGGGTTGTAAATTTCCTCCTTGACCACTTAGACGAGTTATAGTAGTCGATTTAGTCGCTGAAAGATTTCCCGCTCCAACTGGATCACCACCCGCAGCAGCCTGGACATAGTATTCCCAGTTTGAGTTGATATCATCTTTCCATTCCACTTTGACTTGATCTTTTGCAACCCCACTGATGACAACATCATCTTGAGGTGCGAAGCAACCCACTTTCTCTATAGTCAGATTATCTATAAAAACCATCGTTGGCCCCGTAGAAACCACATGCCATGCTATATTAACATCTGCTGTGATGTTCTGCACATAAACGGTTTTTTTAATGTAATCGCCGTTTCTATACGTAGCTTTCGCCAATACTGGAGTAGTAAACTTATCTACGGCAACACCTTGAGTGGACAGCAGTATTTCAAATTCATTAGCCGCCGCAGCATTGGTTTTATAATAATAGGTAATCGCATAAATTCCGCCCGCCATCTTCAAGGTTGGAGAAATTAACCAGTCGTCGTGTTTTGTACCGGCACCAGCCCCTTGGAACTGCATGGTTCTATCGCCCTCTTGAGGAGTTGCGTTTGATTGCTTCCAAATGTTGTTGCCCGTTGGAGTTGTCGCATCGTTGTTACCGTCGACTATGGTCCAACAGCTAAAGCTGGTCGAAGCGCTGTTAAAACCCTCCTTAAACGGCAAATTGTACGCTGCACAGGCAGCCTGTACTTGTTCCACTTTGCGAGCATACTTTTGATCCTGTCGTTTTGGATTTAAGCTCTCGGCTATGTTAGATTTGCTCCAATGTTGAGCCTCTGATAAAAGTTCTTTACCCGCGTTCCATAACGAGTTGAACTTGTTTTCTGCTGTTGTAGCATACATGATGATACTGAAAAATAACAGCAGAAAAAATGATAACCATTTTTTCATAATACTAATAACGTGTTTTGGGTGTAACGCCAAATATAAAATTTAATATTAACTACAGCTTAACATCTTAGAGGCAAAAACGAGGCTAACTACTTGATTAGAATGATTCAAGATAAATATATTCGGGGGCATTATGGCTTTTTTAACACAGTTAAATTCAAACATTATAAGGCCTTTACATAAGAATAATACATAATTAACTTTTTATCCTAAATTTTTATTTTTATATTTATAAAACAGCGAATTGGAATAAAAATACGCTTAGGTCTGTTGATGCTGTATCAATTAAAGAATAAAGCATTTCGAACCTAATTTTCATTACTTTTGTAATACAAACTCAGACTATGTTAGACAAAGAAGAAATAAATTTTGAAAGATCCGTAATTGTTGGAATCATCACCCAAAATCAAGATGAGGAAACTTTGAATGAATATTTAGAAGAATTAGAGTTTTTAACCTATACCGCAGGTGGAAAAGTGATCAAACGCTTTACACAGAAGATGGAGCAACCCAATCCGAAGACTTTTGTAGGTACGGGAAAAATGGAAGAAATACACACGTATATTCTGGAGAACGATATCAGTACGCTAATATTTGATGATGAGTTGACTCCGGCACAACAGAAAAACATTTCAAAGATCATTGATTGTAAGGTCTTGGATCGAACCAATTTAATTTTGGATATTTTCGCGCAAAGAGCACAAACCTCTTACGCCAGAACACAGGTAGAACTAGCTCAATTTCAATATATACTACCTCGATTATCGGGAATGTGGACCCACTTAGAAAGACAACGTGGAGGAATTGGAATGCGCGGTCCTGGAGAAACGGAGATAGAAACCGATAGACGTATTGTCCGAGATCGTATTGCGTTGTTAAAGGATAAAATCAAAGTGATCGACAAGCAGATGTCTATACAGCGCGGTAATCGCGGTGCTATGGTTCGCGTTGCTTTGGTCGGTTACACCAATGTTGGAAAGTCGACCTTGATGAATGCCATTGGCAAAAGTGAGGTTTTTGTTGAAAACAAATTATTTGCGACGCTTGATACTACTGTTCGAAAGGTCGTGATTGGCAACTTACCTTTTTTACTCTCCGATACCGTAGGTTTTATTAGAAAATTACCGACACAATTGGTGGAGTCTTTTAAGAGTACGTTGGATGAGGTACGAGAAGCTGATTTGTTGCTGCACGTGGTTGACATTTCGCACCACGATTTTGAAAACCACATCGAGTCGGTCAATCAAATTCTAAAAGAGATCAAAAGCGATAATAAACCGATCATTATGGTTTTCAACAAAATCGATGCCTACCAACCGGAAGTTATTGAATCGGATGATCTAATGACAGAAAGAACCTCAAAACACAACAGTATAGAGGATTGGAAAAAGACTTGGATGTCCCGAGTTGGTGCAGACAACGCTATTTTTATATCCGCGACCAATAAAGAAAACTTTGAGGAATTTAAAGAAAAAGTGTATGAAACGGTTCGAAAGATCCACATCACGCGTTTTCCTTACAACAACTTATTATACCCCGATTTCAAAGATATTGATTGGGATACTGAAGAGGAATAAAAAAAGGGGCAATGCCCCTTTTTTTTATGAATAGTTTCGCGATTTTCGCTTAGAATGTATAATTTAATCCCACTCCTACAGCTTGTCTGATTTGAAACCCTTGATAGGAATTATCATCATAAATGGTCTGCACAGCAAAATTGGTAGACAGGTATTTATTGATTTTTAAAACGACATTCAATTGATAATCAATATCGACATTCTGTGGATCTTCCAAATAGTTTGAATACAGATTTAGGATGTTTTCAACCGTAACATTTTCCATTAAAGTTGCTTTGTAATATCCCGATACCGAAGCTCCCAATTCATATCTCATATTATCTCCTTGTTCCACACCAAAGGCAGGTCCGAATTCGGTAAAATGATCGTGAACGAAAATGAATTTAGAGGTTGCTGGAGCAAAATTGACCTTTAAATTATCTGATTTTTTCCACAACATACCGGGTCCGATTTGCAAATAGGCCGGTGAAAAGAAATGTGAGTTTCTAACCTCTTTATCCTTAGGATCCATACCGGCATCCATCTGGGTTTTAAAGTTCAAGAATGCAGAGTAAAACCAATCACCTGAAGCTTTTTTTCCGACTAAGGAATTGAATTCAAAACGGTCATCGGTCTTTTGAGAATCGCTACCCTTAATTTTAGAAATACCGTAGTTGACTTGTATTTTATTGTCCCAATTCCACTCCTCACTTTTGTAATTAATGTCGTAATTAATTCCCAAAGTTCCCGAGAAGTTATTGTCTCCACCAGCTTGCCAATTGGTAAAACTGGACTGATTCCCCAATAAAGAAAAGGTTCCTTTAGAAGTCCATGGTCCAACTTGAGAATCTGATACAACTTCCTGAGCGTTAGCTCCAACCACAGCAAAGAGCATCATCAAACTAAATGTAATTTTTTTCATTTTCTTGAGTTTTTTATACTCAAAGCTAATATTTTCTTATAAAACAAACAACTTTCTTTTGAATTAAACTTTTTTCTTAAAAACTGGAACAGCCGAACAAGCTTCTCCAAACATCACAGATCGAGCGTGTTTCATCAATTTCTGTGTTGATAATACATAAGCCTCTTCGGGTATATCGTGTTTAGAACAACCTTTGATAATGGTAGCCTTTCCCTCGTAGATCGAATAGTCTACTTGTTCGAGTAAATCTTGAAAAATAGCCCGCTCTAATTCTTTTTTATCGCCTAAATAGACTTTTTTTGAAACGGGTTGTAAATAACTCGTCACCAACATAAATGCCCAGGCGGGCAGTATGGCGTCGGTAGAGCAGTATAAAGCCACATAAGCATCTGTATAAACAGTCCAGTCAAAATCCTTTAGTTCTGCGCGAAAATCCTTTTCGCGCAAGATAAAGCCTTCATACAACCATTGTGCTATATCCAATTCCAAACGCGGATTGGACGGATAGAGGTCTTCCATATCAAAGACCATCAAAGCACTATTGGCCACTTTATTTACAATTTCTCCTTCCATAATTACAGCATTCCCAATTCTAATTTGGCTTCTTCACTCATCAGGTCTTTAGTCCAAGACGGATCAAAGGTCAATTCGACTTCAACGGCTTTTACATTCTCTATAGAGCGCACTTTTTCCTCTACCTCTCGAGGTAAGGTTTCCGCTACCGGGCAATTCGGAGAGGTCAAGGTCATCAAGATTTTTACGTCGTAATTTTCATTGACAAAAACGTCGTATATCAGCCCCAATTCGTATATATCAACCGGAATCTCAGGATCAAAAATCGTTTTTAACACCCGCACGATACGCTCTCCTAACTCTTGTACATTTATTTCGTTTTCCATTTTTATTTGTTTGCTTGAAATGCTAGTGAATACATTTTTATTTGTTTAATCATCGAAACCAATCCATTGGCTCGTGTCGGTGAAAGGTGTTCCTTCAACCCTATTTCATCGATAAAATCCATCTTTGCATCAAAGATTTCTTCAGGTGATTGTCCAGAGAAGGTTCGAATCAATATCGCGATTATTCCCTTGGTCAATATCGCATCGCTGTTGGCGGTGAAATACACCTTGCCTTCTCTATAGTCGGCATGTAACCACACTTTAGATTGACAGCCCTTAATTAAATTTTCTTCGGTCTGGTATTTTTCATCTATAATCGGTAAGCTCTTACCCAACTCGATCATATATTCATACCGTTGCATCCAATCCTCGAACATCGCGAATTCGTCAACTATTTCTGCTTGTATTTCTTCTATAGACATCTTAGTGCTAGTTTATATTTATGACAACATGGCTTTAGCTTTTTTGACAGCCTCAACCAGTACATCGATCTCTTGTTTGGTATTGTAAAAGCTAAAAGAAGCCCGCACTGTACCCGGTATGTTAAAAAAGTTCATAATCGGCTGTGTACAGTGATGCCCAGTTCGCACGGCAACACCTAATTTATCAACGATAACACCGATATCATACGGATGAATTCCATCGATATTGAAAGAGATTACCGATGCTTTTTCGGCTGCTGTACCCACTATATGCAATCCTTCAATCTGTAACAATTGTTCTGTACCATAAACCAACAACTCCTTTTCATAGGCCGCTATTTGATCAAAACCGATACTATTCATATAATCTACTGCAACTCCTAAAACAATTCCTCCAGCGATATTTGGAGTTCCGGCTTCAAATTTATGAGGCAGACAGGCATAAGTGGTTTTTTCAAAACTCACTTCCTTAATCATTTCCCCACCACCTTGATAGGGCGGTAATTTATTTAACCATTCTTCTTTACCATATAAGATACCCGTTCCGGTAGGTCCAAAAATCTTATGGCCCGAAAAGACATAAAAATCACAGTCCAAAGCCTGAACATCGGGTTTGATGTGTGGAGTAGCCTGCGCACCATCAATCAAAACTGCTGCACCTACTCGATGTGCTGCATCGATCATATATTTGATCGGATTCACCGTTCCCAAGGCATTGGATACATGCGTTACAGCAACCACTTTGGTATTCGAATTCAATAAACGGTCAAATTCTTCCAAGATCAATTCTCCGTTACTGTTCATCGGAATGACTTTTAGAACAGCCCCCGTTCTTTCACATAAAAATTGCCAAGGCACTATGTTCGAATGGTGTTCCATCGCAGAAATCAAAACCTCATCTCCCGCCTTAAGCAACGATCCAAAACCATGAGCTACCAGATTAATTCCAAAGGTAGTACCCGAAGTAAAAAGTACCTCGCATTCTTTTTTGGCATTGATGTGCTGCTGTATTTTTTGACGAGATTCCTCGTAGGCATCGGTCGCTAACTGACTTAAAGTATGTACTCCACGATGTATATTGGCATTGATTGTACTGTAGTATTTCTCGATTGCTTCTAGTACCACTCGGGGTTTTTGTGCTGTTGCCCCATTGTCAAAATAGACCAAATCTTTACCGTTAACCCGTTGTGTGAGTATGGGAAAATCTGCTCTTATGGATTGAATGTTTAACATCTTATGTTCAAGTTTTATGCAAAGTTAGTGTTTGTATTCACACCTACTAAATTTTATAGCAAAGATAACTATTCCCCAAACTATAAATTAAAATTTTAATTTAAAATTAATCTAATTATATTTTATAACTCAATAAAAAAATATAGATTTGCCTTTATTTAGATTTAATTCAAATAGAGCCCCATGAAAAACATTTTTACCTTAGCACTTGCTACAGTGCTATTTATTTCCTGCCAAGACAAAACAAAAAAGGAGGAAGTAACTGAAATCACCCAAGAAGTAAAGACAGAGAAAATCATTTCTCTTAACGGTGCCGTTACCGAAATCTTAGCAGCACTAGGCGAATCATCTAATATCGTTGGTGTAGATGTAACCAGTACTTACCCGGAAGATATCAAAACCAAAGCAAAAGACTTAGGTCACGTTCGCTCCCTTTCTTTGGAATCTATTATTGCCTTACAACCGACACTTATTTTTGCTTCTAACAAAGATTTAAACGACGATCTTAAAGCAAAAATTACGGCTTCTGGCATTCAATTGGAATTGGTAGAACAAGAATATTCTGAAAAAGGTACAGAACAAATGATTGAGCAAGTTGCTAAAAAACTTGGAAAAACCGATTACAAACACCTTTCAGAAAAAATAAAAAGCGACTTAGCGCAATTAAAACCGATAGAGCCCAAACCAACGGTATTATTTATTTATGCTAGAGGTGCTGGCACATTAATGGTTGCAGGTACGGATACTCCTGTTGAAAAGATGATCGCTTTAGCCGGAGGTCAAAATGCAATTACTGCGTTTAGCGATTATAAACCTTTAACGCCAGAGTCGTTAATCAAAGGCAATCCAGATGTAATCTTATTGTTTACAACAGGGCTTCAAAGCTTAAACGGTGTGGATGGTTTATTAAAGGTAGACGGAATCAGCGCCACTAAAGCCGGTAAAAACAAAAGAATCATTGCTATGGATGGTGAACTTCTATCTGGTTTTGGACCACGTCTAGGACAAGCAGCTATAGAATTAAACCAACTATTGAGTAATAAATAATGCAAAAAAGGTTAACGGTTTATCTTGTACTCTTATTAATGCTGTTGTTGTTGTTGTCCATTGGTTCTCTATTTATTGGAGTATATCAATTTGAAGGCCATGACTTTGCAGTAATTTTCGATTTGATTTTTAAAAATCAAAGCGTCAATACCAGCGATTATTACGTATTTTATAACATCCGATTACCTCGAATAGTTTTAGCTATTTTAATAGGCAGTGGTCTTGCCGTTTCTGGTACCTGTCTACAGGGAATGTTTAAAAACCCTTTGGCATCACCAGATTTGATAGGAATTACTTCCGGTGCCGTGTTGTTAGCCGCGGTCACCATAGTATTGGGCAGCTATATCAAACCGTATATTCCCGAGGCACTACAGTATTCGTTGTTGAGTATTATGAGCTTTATCGGAGCTTTGGTCACGATGAGCTTTGTGTATAAGATGTCTACCGTAGATGGTCGAACAAACATTGTGGTTTTATTGCTTTCTGGAGTAGCCATTACGGCATTGACAGGAGCGGCCACCGGTTTATTGATTTATTTATCTACGGAAGAGGAACTGCGAGATTTGACCTTTTGGACTCTGGGCAGTTTAGCCGGAGCCAATTGGACCAAGAATTTGATTATGGCTGTTGTGATCCTGATCTCGTTTACGTTTTTGATCAACAAGGGAAAGGCTCTTAATGCTATGATGTTAGGAGAAAAGGATGCCGAGCATCTGGGAGTACCGGTAGAGCGTATCAAACGTAGAATTGTTATATTTTCTGCCTTGATCGTAGGAACAGCCGTTGCATTTGCCGGAACGATTGGTTTTGTTGGATTGATTGTTCCTTATATATTGCGATTGATTTTTAAGTCAAATTACTATTTGATTTTACCGCTATCAGCAGTATCTGGAAGTATTCTATTATTAACTGCAGACACCATAAGTAGGACTATCGTAGCCCCTTCAGAAATTCCGATTGGGATCTTGACGGCGATTATGGGAGCCCCGGTTTTTATAGCCATATTAATTAGATTTAAAAAATCTTTATAAGATGATTAGAGTAGCCCAAATTGATTATAAGGTAAAAAGTGGTATTTCCATTTTAAAAAACATTGATTTTTCAGCTGAAAAAGGTCAGTTGGTCACCATACTTGGCCCAAATGGCGCGGGAAAATCGACCTTACTCAGTTTGTTAGCCAATGAGATTTGCACCAATAAAAACGATATTGAACTGAAGTCGACACGCTATCAAAAATGGTCGTCTAAGGAACTGCCCAAACACAAAGCGAAGTTTTCACAGCAAAACAATGCCGATATCCCTTTGGATGTCAAGGAAATTGTGATGATGGGACGCTATCCCTATTTTGACAGCAATCCATCTAAGTTCGATGAAGAAGCTATTCAAAAGTATATGCAACAGACCGATGTTGCGCCCCTTCAAGACCGAGCTTATAACAGCTTATCGGGTGGTGAAAAACAACGGGTACATCTGGCGCGGGTTTTGTCGCAACTCGAAAATGAGATTGAAGACAAAATATTGTTCTTGGACGAACCCCTCAATAATCTGGATGTTTTGCATCAGCATAAAATATTAAATCTCATTAAGCAGTTTACACTAAGAGGTAATACGGCTGTAGTCGTACTGCATGACTTAAATTTAGCAGCACAATTTTCAGATAAAATACTATTACTAAAGAAGGGGGAGAAAGTCTGTTATGACATTCCGGAAAAGGTGTTAACACGAGAAATAATCAGCTCTGTATACAACTTTCCTTGTACCGTTTGCGTTAATCCTGTCAACAACAACCCTTTAATTATTTTTGGAACCTAAACAAAAACTCAACATGAATACAGCAACATCTTCTTTAAAAGAAAAGTGGAACCTTTTAAAAAGTGAAAGGCCACATTTACGAATTAGAAACGCAGCACAAGAGCTTGAAGTTAGTGAAGTAGAGCTACTAGCAACACAGATTCCCGAAAGCACCATCCGATTGAAATCGGATTTCAAAGAGATATTATCGGAAGTTCAGACCCTTGGAAAAGTTATGGGTTTAACGCGCAATAACGAATGTGTACACGAGAGAAAAGGTATTTATTTAAACCCGGACTTTAGTTCACCACACGCCGGTTTGTTCGTTAATGAAGACATCGACTTAAGAATTTTTATCGGTCAGTGGGCAAGTGGATTTGCCGTGATTGAAAAAAGTGAAAATATGGAACGCAAAAGCCTTCAATTCTTCGGAAAAGACGGAGAGGCGATTCACAAAATATATTTAACCCCTGCCAGTAATGAAGCGGCTTTTGACGCTTTGGTTACCAAATTTAGATCGGATGATCAATCGTCCGAACAACCCACTACGAAGACTGAAGTTCACCTGGACGAAAGAATGGATGACGAAATCGACGTAGCAGGTTTTCAAAGCGATTGGGAAAATCTACAAGACACGCATAACTTCTTTGGTTTATTGAAAAAGTATAGCATCACCAGAACACAAGCCTTGCGTTTGGCTCCTAGTGAGTACTATGCTAAATCGATTGACAAAGACGCTATTGTTACTTTATTGGAGACTGCGGCAAGCAAACAAATTCCGATTATGGTATTTGTCGGCAATAAAGGAAACATCCAAATCCATACTGGTGAGATTAAAAAAACCATGTGGCACCAAAACTGGTACAACATCTTAGATCCGGATTTTAATATGCACCTAGACATGAGTAAAGTTGCTCAAACTTGGATCGTTAGAAAACCGACTGAAGATGGGGAAGTAACTTCTATTGAAGTTTTCAACGAAATGGGCGAAATTATTGTACAATTCTTCGGAAAGAGAAAACCGGGAATTCCAGAATTGACCAGTTGGAAAGAGTTGGTTGCTTCGCTATCTTAAACCTTTATCTTACTATTTTTTTAAAAGCGGTGATCTTAATTAAGATTACCGCTTTTTTTTATACTTTTTTATATGAATTTCTATTAAAATAGTTATTTTTACCTACATACCACTCAGATTGCTTGCTTTGATATCAGCCCCTTAATTAACAAAACATTTGTCATTGAGTTGCAACGTATACAACAAGCAATTTGTAAACACCCGATAAAAAACAGATAAGATGAAAAAAAAATTACTCCTTTATTTGATTGCTTTTACAGCCGTAATCACGGCTTATCAATGCAACAGCAAAGATGACGGTCCAGTTAAAGACCCCCAAATAATTACTAATCCTCCACCCGAAGAACCGCAAAAAGAGGGAACTTTTAATTATAAGACCTTTGAAAAACAACATCTGGCTTTTGGTACAGGACATAGTCAAACCGCTGAAAAAACGGTCGAATTTCCAACGGATATAGATCAAGTTCAGTCGATCAAGATGTATGTACAATTCGGTTGCCCCTGCAATATCTGGGATATGTTTGCCAATGTACAGGTCAAGGACCCGAAAACGAATCAATGGTACGAAATCGGACGCTATATCACACCTTATGGAAAAGATTCTTCGCCATTGGCCCGGGGATTGGAATTTGATGTAACCGATTTTAAATCCATATTAACCGGAACGACAGAATTGCGAATCTTTACCGAAGTATGGAGTAGCGACGGTTGGTTGGTCAGTGTGGATTTCGACTATATCTATGGAAAACCGGACTTCAAATACAGCGCCATCACTCCTATTCTACAATACAACAGCAATTCTTTAGCTGGGGTACCTTATGGGGAGTCTCACAAATTTGATCTGGAAAAAACCATTTCCCTACCTACAAACACCGAGAGCACTCATATACGCTCTATCATTTCTGGTTGGGGTCATGCTACTCCTAATGATGCTGGTGGTAGAGGCTGTGCAGAATGGTGTTTTAGGACACATCAAATCAAAATCGACCATCAAGACGCGTTTCAACACGTTTTAGGCCCTATTGGCTGTGCAGACAATCCGATAAAAGATCAACGCGGAAACTGGAAACCCGATCGTGCTGGCTGGTGCCCAGGTATGGCGGTTCCCACGCGTATCGATGTGCTGAAAAACTTCAAGGCCGGAACCTCTTTCGTATTTGAATACTATTTTGAACCCTGGGTTAATAATATGCAATCACCAGTTGAAAACAAACAGGCTTTCTATGCCCTATCTAATTTTATAGTGGTAAAAAGCAACAGCCCGATTGAAAAAGCAACAGTAAGCGATTAGACCCTTTTGCCTGTTTATTGCGATTGCCAACGATAAAGCCCTTTTAAAAAAAGATATTTGAAATATCCAATTTTAGCAGGGCTTTTTTTGTAAAATCTTATCAAACAAATGTTGATAACAAAACCGAAACTAATTTTCAAAATATTGAAAAAGAAGCTTTTAAATTGTAGCTTTGATTTAAATAAAGAGCAATCTCGATTTGTTATTTCAATTCGAATTTTTATTTTTAATTTGTTTATCTCTTTAAACAAACTCACTATTTACTGAATAAATCAGAATAAAAATAAAAATTTTTTAGAAGAAAAACGAAATCAGTTTCTATGGTTTAATCTAAAAATTTTTAAGTATGTCAATTTTTGATAAAAGAATTAATTACAAACCTTTCGAGTATCCGGGTGTTTATCAGTTTACCGAGGCTATCAACAAATCGTATTGGGTACACAGTGAAGTAGATTTCACTGCGGACACTCAAGATTTTCATTCGCATTTAACCAAAGGTGAACAAATTGCTATCAAGCACAGTTTACTAGCCATTGCTCAAATTGAGGTGGCCGTAAAATCTTTTTGGGGCAATTTATACCATCATTTCCCGAAACCGGAGTTTAATGGCTTGGGCAGCACCTTCGCAGAGTGCGAATTTCGCCATTCTGAGGCCTATTCCCGCCTTTTAGAGGTTTTGGGGTACAACGATGAGTTTGAAGATCTTTTAACGATCCCAGTAATCAAGGAACGCGTTGATTATTTGTCAACCGTTTTAGAGAATGCCAATTCGAACGACCGCAAAAAATATGTGGTGTCTTTAATTTTATTCTCCTTATTGATCGAAAACGTGTCTCTGTTTAGTCAATTTGCGATTATTCTATCGTTTACTCGATTTAGAGGACTGATGAAAAACGTCAGTAATATTATTGCCTGGACCTCTATAGACGAACAAGTTCACGCCAACGCCGGAATTTATATCATCAATGCCATCCGCGAGGAGTTTCCCGATTTCTTTGACGACGAATTGGTTCATCACATTGAAGAGGTTGTCAAGCACTCTATCGAGATAGAGAAAAACATCCTCGAATGGATTTTCGAGAATGGTGAAATAGAAATTGTCACCAAGGAAGATCTGTTGAACTTTATGAAATTCCGCGTAGATGAGAGCATGAGAAAGATTGGTTTACAAGACATCTACGGCATTACGGCAGAAGAATATAAACCGATGGCCTGGTTTGAAGAAGAGGTTTTCGCCAATAGCCTCGACGATTTCTTTGCGAAAAGACCTGTTGATTACACCAAACACGACAAGAGTATCACTGCCGACGACTTATTTTAAAAAATTGCCAACTGTAAGAAAAAGAGAAAAATGAATACATCCCATAACGAATTACCACTACAAACCGATGAATCCGTTCACCTCAGAGAAAAACTGTGGTGGAAAAATTCGGAAAGTGAACAAATATTAAATCGCGGCTACCTGCTTAAAGGCGAGACTGTTGAAGGCGCTATCGATAGGATTTGCACTGCAGCGGCCAGGCGTTTGTACAAACCCGAATTGAAAGAATCCTTTGTCGAAATGATCGAACGCGGATGGATGAGTTTAAGTTCGCCGATTTGGGCCAATATGGGCACGGAACGAGGTTTGCCGATCTCGTGTTTTAATGTACATGTGCCCGACAGTATCGAAGAAATCACCCACAAACTTGGGGAAGTGATTATGCAAACCAAAATTGGGGGCGGAACTTCGGGTTACTTTGGAAACCTACGCGAGCGCGGTAGTGCCGTTACCGATAACGGTAAAAGCAGTGGAGCTGTTAGTTTTATGAAACTTTTCGACACGGCTATGGATACCATTTCTCAAGGAGGGGTGCGCCGTGGAGCCTTTGCAGCCTATTTGGATATCGATCATCCCGATTGTGAAGAGTTTATTCAAATTAGAAATATCGGAAATCCGATACAAAACCTCTTTTATGGCGTCTCCATACCCGATTATTGGATGCAGGAAATGATTGATGGCAATCCAGAAAAACGTCAGCTATGGGCAAAAATTCTAGAAAGCCGCCAGCAAAAAGGTATGCCCTATCTGTTCTTTTCCGATAATGTAAACAAAAATAAGCCGCAGGTATATAAAGATCTTAGTATGCGCATCAATTCGAGTAATCTGTGCTCTGAAATCATGCTGCCCTCTTCTAATGATGAATCTTTTATCTGCTGTTTATCGTCTATGAACCTCGAACTATACGATGAATGGAAAGATACGGAAGCGGTAAAACTCGCTATTTTCTTTCTAGATGCGGTTTTACAAGAGTTTATTGAAAAAACTGAAGGCAATTATTATTTAGCTTCTGCAAACCGCTTTGCAAAAAGACATCGTGCGTTGGGATTGGGTGTATTGGGATGGCATTCCTACCTACAAAAAAACAATATTCCCTTCGAAGGCTTAGAGGCGAAGATGTTGACCACCGAAATCTTCCAACGCATTCAGCAGCGTGCCGATAAAGCCACTCAGGAGTTGGCCAGAATTTATGGGGAACCCGAAATTCTAAAGGGTTATGGCAGACGAAACACCACTACAATGGCTATTGCACCAACTACCTCATCTTCGGCTATACTGGGGCAAACATCTCCAGGTATTGAACCGTTCAGCAGCAACTATTACAAGGCCGGGCTTTCGAAAGGTAATTTTATGCGTAAGAATAAATACCTAAAAATATTATTGGAGAAAAAAGGAATAGACAATGAAGACACCTGGCGCAGTATTATGTTGAGCGGAGGAAGTGTACAGCAATTGACCGAATTGACAGAAGAGGAGAAAGCTGTTTTTAAAACGTTTAAAGAAATCAGCCAATTAGAGATCATCCAACAGGCGTCAATTCGACAAAAATTCGTAGATCAGGCGCAGAGTTTAAATCTAAACATTCCTTCGGGCTTACCGATTAAAGAGGTCAACCGCTTGATGATTGAAGCATGGAAACTCGGTGTAAAAACACTTTATTACCAACGCAGTCAAAGTGTCTCTAAGGAGATGGTTACTAACTTAGTCAATTGTAGCAGCTGCGAATCCTAAAAATTTAATTCCTAGTGAAATCGTCAAGGGAGTTATCATTATTTCTATCATTTATAGGATGAATAATTTCCCGGGCTTTCGCTATATCGCAATACCTCAAGAATCCGTTACTGCAACAAAAAAACGCTTATAAGGAATCTTATTCCCTATAAGCGTTTTTACTTATATCGTACATCCATCATGAAAACAGTCCAATCAACATCAAACGATGTCCGTTTATCCAAAAATAAAACACAAAAAAGGCCGTACTTAATCACTAATACGGCCTTGTTCTTTGCAAAATATGTAAAAAAACTTATTCAATGTTAACATCGTCGGAAAAGAAGCAATCATAACGACAATGATTGCTTTCTTCCGCTTTGAAAAACCTTCTTTTTTAATACACCCATTAAAAAAGAGAAAAACATTAACTTGAATAAAAAATCTTAAATTCGATCATATATGTTGTTGTTGTTACTAAGTAGTCCGGACTACTTAGTAAGGGAAACAACAATTTACTGTTTCATAGCAATATTCAAAACAGTTGCGGTAATAACCACATTTAAACCACTTATTTTTTGAGCTACAACGTAACCCATAAATTTTCTTTTTCTCCATTCATCATCAACCCCATGCCCATTAGGAATAAGACTAAAATCAATCGCATCTAGCAATACTTTCTTTTCAGAGAAAGGCAAGCGAGGATCAACTTTTATTATTTCTTTAAAATCTTGAATATTTTGACCATCTATAATATCTACAACATGGTTTTTAAAAACCAATGAATACGAAGACTGTTCTAAAATACTCCCGTCTAATACTAAAATATTATTAACATCTACTGCGTCAATTGAAATATATCCACTCGTTTTTAAAGCGTGTGCATGGATAAAATCTGGCGACATAGCCAAATCCTGCGATGCTTGAATAACCTCAGAAATGGAAGTATTATTTATACCGCTTAAATTATAAATTCGCTCCAAATCCAATGCGGCATTTGCCAAATCTGAAACTGAATTCTCATTCAGGTATTGTTCTTTGTTTTGCGCAATCTTTTCTGAATCGGACTCTACGGAACATGCTGTCAAAAGCATGGATAGAGAAACCGACATTACTAAAAATTTTTTCATCGTTTTATAAAGATTAAATGCAACGTCTAGATTCACTCTCATAACTTTTTCAAAACTAGTAGTATAAAATCAACCATACAAACATTTATAGTGCATATTTATAAATATACACTATATAAAAAATACATATATTTGATTTTAAGATTTTTAAATCAAGCATAAATTATTGTAGCTTTGCTAAAAACAAACCATAAATGCGACCAATCCGTAGAAATAATCACCTCCAACTTATGATACTGAGCATGATTATGCTCTTAATTGGTTCATTTTTACACGCTCAATCCAAAAACTTTTCAAAAAAAACTTTTGCTGAACTAGCAGAATTAATCGATTCACAAGAGGTAAATAGTTCCCTACAGATAGAGTATTTGAATGCCTATTTGAATAAAGCGAAACAAGAAAAGAACCATAGTGAATTAGTTGAAGCCTATCGCAAAAAATTATTTCGCGCTCCAGAATCTCAACAATTAATCTATGCCGATAGTATCTATAACATTGCTATTAAATCTAAAGATAATAAATTAATTAGTATTGCCTATCAAACTTATGGTACTATATACTTTATCCAAAAAAATTATAAGGTATCCGTAGAAAACAGTCTAAAAGCCGAGGAGTATATTATCAAAACCAACGACCTCTATACCCTTCATAAAATCAGATACAGTATTGCAGATGTAAAATACTATTTGGGCTCCTTCGAAGAGGCGTTAAAAATCTATGAAGATTGTGCGACCTATTACGACAATAAAGACGATATCAACAATTTGCTGGGGTATATCAATTCCATCCGATCAATTAGCAAATGTTATTATCAACTCGGCGATTATCAGCAAGCAAGCCAATACAATATATTAGGACTCGAATCGTGCCAAAAAATTAAGATACCGACCATACAGAATGAAGAAGAATTGTATTTCCGTCAATCTGAAGGTATCGTACAATATTCTTTGAAAAACCATGAACAATCTATATCCCTTTTAGAAGGTTCACTTGATGGAATAAAGAAAAATAAAGATCTGACGAACGAACACCTAACTTATCTCTTTCTCGGGAAAAATTTTTGGGATCTAAACCAAAGAGAAAAAGCACTAGAGTATTTCGAAAGTATCGATGCATTATATCAAAAAAAGAAAATCACCAACCTCGACCTTCGACAAGCCTATGTATTTCTTATTGAATACTATAAAGATAAAAAAGATCTCGAAAAACAATTGTATTACACCAATACTTTAATTCAAATAGATAGTCTGTTGCGTGAGGATTACCGCTATCTGAACAACTATTTACACACCGAATACGACAACAAAAATCTATTCCAAAATAAGTTAGATTTAGAAAAACAGATAGAGAGCAACAAGTTACGTTCCTATTACTTGTATTTGATCGGTTGTATCATCATACTCGGAATTGGTATTACAACTGTTATTTATTACCGCAAACAACGCCTGTATCGCAAAAAATACGAGGCTTTGCTTCATCCGGCACAAAAAATGGAAGCTTTAAGCGCTTCTAAACTTACAACCGAAAATGATACAGACGAACAGACGATTCCGTTTCCTAAAAATGTCGATATTCACGAGGATATCGTTCAGCAAATATTAGTTAAACTTAAAGAATTTGAGTCTGATAAGGAATTTCTAAAACCCAATATTACCCAATCGCAATTGGCGGAGCAATGGAAAACCAATACTTCCTACCTCTCGAAAATTATAAATACTCAAAAGAATAAGAATTTCAATCAATACGTCAATGACTTACGCATTGATTATGGGCTGGAACTCTTAAAGAATGACCTTGTGATTCGTTCGTATAAGGTTACCGCCATAGCTACTGAATTGGGCTTTACAAACACGCGAAGCTTCACGAATGCCTTTATTGCCAGAACCGGTCTTAAACCGTCTTATTTCATCGAACAGCTCAATAAAGATCGAGACATATAATTCATTGTGTAAATATTAAAATGCGATAACCTTCTGAGGTTATCGCATTTTTTAAGATTTTTAAAACCATTGTCCAAATCGACGTATATAGATTCTCTTAAACAATTGTACTACGACAAAATAACTCAACAATATAGCAACCAGCCAAGGGAAATAAGACCAAGGCAACGGTACTAAACCAACGTAATTTCCTAAAGGAGAAAAAGGAATATACAGTCCTAAGCACATCACCAAACCAGTTAATAAAAGTACCGGCAAAGTTGCAGTACTCTGAATGAAGGGGATTTTTTGGGTTCTCAACAAATGAACCACTAGAGTTTGAGACAATAAACCCTCAACAAACCAACCCGATTGAAATAGCGCTTGGTGTTCCACACTATTAGCACCAATAATATACCACAGTACGGCAAATGTCGTAATATCAAACAGCGAGGATGTCGGCCCAATCCATATCATAAATCTTCCGATATTCTTAGAATCCCATTTACGCGGTTTTTTCAAAAAATCGCGATCCATACGATCCCACGGTAATGCCAATTGAGAAAAGTCGTAAATTAAGTTTTGTAACAACAGATGTATGGCCAGCATCGGTAGGAAAGGAATAAATGCACTGGCTACAATGACGGAAAATACGTTTCCAAAATTGGAACTCGCTGTCATGTTTAAGTATTTAATGATGTTACCAAAAGTTTGTCTACCGATTAAGATTCCCTCATCTAAAACCATCAAATCCTTTTCCAAAAGAATAATATCCGCCGATTCTTTAGCAATATCGGTTCCGGAGTCTACAGAAATTCCCACATCGGCATCACGTAGGGCTGGTGCATCGTTGATACCGTCGCCTAAAAAACCTACGGTATGACCATTATGCTGCAAACTCTTTAACACGGTGTTTTTTTGTATCGGAGATAACTTAGCGAATATGGCGTATTTTTCAACTGCCACATTCAATTCCTCGGCATTCATGCGTTCGATATCACTACCAACCAACCACTGCGTATCGTCAATACCTACTTCACGGCAGATTTTTCGCGTTATTTCAGCATTATCACCCGTTAAAACTTTTACCTGAATACCGTTGTCCATAAGCGCTTTAATCGCCGGTGCAGTTGAAGGTTTAGGCGGATCCAAAAAAGTTAGAAAACCCTCGATAATCAGTTGCTGTTCTACATCTAAAGTATAATGCGTCTCCGTAAAGACCTCTGGAATCTCCCGAATTCCTACTAATAATACCCGGTATCCGGCACTATTAAACTCTTTTGCCTTATCAAGTATGTGCTTACGAACCTGATCATCCATCGGAATAAATTCATCTTTGAGTCGTATATGAGTGGCAATATCCAGCACCTCTTCCACGGCTCCTTTGCAAATCAAGATATGATTGTCCGAAGCATCGCTTACAATCACAGATAGTCTGCGTCTCTCAAAATCAAATGGTAACTCATCTACTTTAGCATGATATTTAATTTCTTCGAAATCCTCCCGATCTTCCGTAAATTTAACCACTGCCCGATCCATCAGATTCTTGACTCCACTTTGATGAAAACTATTTAACCAAGCCCATTGTAAAATACGTTCGTCATCTTCTCCACTGAGATTTATATAGCGATCTAAGACGATCTCATCCTGAGTTAATGTTCCGGTTTTATCGGTACACAAGATATCCATCGCTCCTAAATTTTGGATGGCATTCAAACGTTTGACAATTACTTTTCTCTTCGACATACTTACGGCTCCTTTGGCCAAATTGGCGCTTACTATCATCGGTAACATCTCAGGAGTGAGTCCGACTGCAACAGCCAAAGCAAATAAAACGGAATCCATCCAATTGCCTTTTATTAGACCGTTGACCAAAAAAACCACCGGAACCATCACCATCATAAAACGAATCAATAACCAGCTGACACTATTGACCCCTTTGTCAAAGGAGGTCTCCGGTCTTTTTCCGACTATCGATCGGGCTAATGATCCGAAATAAGTATCAGAACCGGTTGAAAAAACCATACCGGAAGCCGTTCCGCTGGTCACGTTGGTTCCCATCAAACAGATGTGATTCAACCGCAATAAATCATGGCGTGGTGCGGCTTCATCGGCATCCAAATCGCCCTCATAGTCGCCGGGAATATCATATTTTTCAACCGGCATTGCTTCTCCAGTCAAGGCCGCTTCACTGACAAATAAATCTCTCGAGGTAAATAAACGGATATCTGCCGGTACCAAATCACCCGCAGAAAGCTGTACAATATCGCCCGGAACCAATTCTTCAACATTCACTTCGAGGAGCAGGCTACCCGCATTAGTATCGGTTCTTCGTCGAACAGTCGCTGTTGTTTTAACTAAGGAATTAAGGGATTCTGCCGCTTTGTTGGTTCGGTACTCCTGCCAAAAACGCAATAAACCACTAATGGTTATCATCACTACGATAATGATGACTCCTGCCAATTCAGTAGGCTCACCCTGACGATACGGCAACCAGAAATCCATGAAAAAACTGATAATTGCCAATACTCCCAAAACAAAAATAAAGGGGTTCTTATAAGCCATCAGCAATTGCCAAATTGCCTTAGGTGCTCTTTGGTGTACAATCTCATTCTTTCCATAAACTTCCAAGCGGCGCTCTGCCTCTATATTGCTTAAACCTTTTTCAGAAGTATTAAAGATTTGAAAGCACTCATCAATGTCATTAACCGCTTTCGATGTAATTAAAAATTCCTTGGTTTCCGAAAATTTATTCTTATTGTTTTTCATATTCTCAATTTATTATTTCCTTAGTTACCAATTTGTGTCTGAACTGCTACCTGTATAGCAAATAAATGACCCGCCACATCGACTTGATAACTCTTGATTTTACTTAATTTTTAAAGAAATTTTTCGTTGGTAATTCCGCTGCTCTCCGCCAAAAAAAGACATACAGACACTGGCTTCAGAATCAAAAATGACGAAGAGCACAAAATCAAATCCAAAAAGTTTTTAAAGGATTGCGGAATTACTACCTCGAAGGAGGTTCGTTGAACTGATATTGAAAATGATGTTCAACTAAGGTATGAGCAGATCGATTCCACCTATAGCGCGGTGGCGATTTCCAAGTTTCTGGTTTAAAAAAGTAAACATTCACAACTCTAAAGTTTAGCGATAAAAAAACCGCAGATTTAAATTCGATTCCTACACTTAAGAAAATGATATTTTCTGAATACTTTATATTTATACACTATAAAACCAAGGTATTAAAATACTTTTTCCTTATCACGGAGCAAAAGTAACTAAAAGAATAATCGGGTTTTGAAATTGAAAATTAGAATATTATTAGAGTTTTATAAGTCGTGTGATACCACCGTAAAATCTGCAAAAAAAACCTGATTTTGGCATATTTAGGTGATATATATGCCTATCTTCATCGTCATCTATGCAATATAAAATGCGCTCATTCAGCAAAAGGGTTGTCCAAGGGTATAAAAAATAGTAAATAAATACACTATATCTACGCTATAAGCGTTTATATGTCAACGTTTAACAAAAACAGTTACAACCAACAGTGGTTGATACTTGAAATACGACGACCATTAAGCATGCTTACCGCAGCAATAAAAGCAGCAATTACAATCATGATGTCAACCAGAGAAATAAAATTATATTTAGAATATTATAGAGGTATTTTCCTGCTCAATGCTCCATTATCACTGATGCTGTTATTCTTTAGATTTAAACTAGTACCCATACTCATTTTCTTTTGTACACTGGGTTTCGCGTTGATCTTAGCCTATTATAAGATGTTTCGAAATCAAGATTATTACTATTATCACAACTGTGGCATCACCAAAGTACAACTGATTGTTGCCACTACTTGTATCAACCTGGTGGTTTCAATAATTATTTATTTAGCTGTATTATGGTTCATCGATTAGTAGCAGAAAGCATCGTCAAGCACTTTGATCATAAGGCCATACTTACAGACATTGCGCTAAGTTGTAAGACCGGTGAGATAGTTGGCTTGCTGGGCAGAAATGGATCGGGCAAGACAAGTCTGTTAAACATCATCTACGGAACTTTAGACTGTGAACACAAGTATTTAGCGATCGATTGCGTTAAGGTAAATCGCCCCTATGCGCAACGAAATACCTTAAATTATTTACCGCAACACCGATTTATCCCCTCCTACTTAACCGTGCGAAAAGCGATATCTCTGTTTCTAAACCCGGTAGAAGCGGTCGATTTTTTTGAAGATGAAATCATTCAATCGCTGGTGGGCAAAAGGATCAAGGAGCTCGCATTTGGTGATTTGCGCTATTTAGAGATTAAATTGATTCTCAGTTCCACATCCAAATTCAGTTTGCTCGATGAGCCTTTTCAAGGTCTAGCACCTATAGTAGTCGAAAAGGTGCAACGACTAATTAGAGCGGCCAGTGAGCATCGCGGTATTATTTTAGTCGATCACAACTACACCAGCGTTTTGGAGCTCAGCACCAAACTCTATATCCTTCAAAAGAGCTGTCTATATCCCATAAACGACCGTAATGCTTTAAACGACTACGATTATCTAATTTGATTTATAGCACTCTGAAATCCCGCGTGAAGGATGGCAGCGGCATCCTTTGGCAAAGCGCAGCGACGCCAAAGATATAGCGGACAGCCTGACGGCTTTCAAGGGCTGAATAAGCCCGGAAAGCAGACACGCCACACCGAATAGCCATCCCCTGACAAAACAGCTTTAAACGCAAAAAACCAGAACTGTCTTAGTCCTGGTTTTTTTTCGCGATTCTACAATCGTATCTTAGATTTCAAAACCCATTTCGACACCCAATTTGGTAGCGATCAGTTTGGATACTTTTTCTTTTAAATCCGGTATTTTCACACTGGACAATACTTCATTGGTAAAAGCATACATCAACAAAGCACGAGCTTCTTTCTTAGGAATACCGCGTTGTTGCATATAAAACATCGCATCGTGGTCTAACTGTCCAATAGTACATCCGTGTGAACACTTGACGTCATCGGCAAAAATCTCTAATTGAGGTTTGGAGTTTACCGTAGCCTTATCCGTTAACAAGACGTTGTTGTTCTGTTGGAAAGCATCGGTTTTTTGTGCCAAACGATCCACATAGATCTTACCGTTGAAAACTCCTTCCGAAGCACCGTCATAAATTCCTTTATAATTTTGGTGACTTTCACAATTCGGTTGATTGTGAGAAACCAAAGTATAATGATCCACGTGTTGCTTGTCACCAATAATTGTAATTCCCTTTAAGGTACTATCGATACGCTCCCCTTCTTGTGAGAAATTTAGGTTGTTACGCGTCAACTTTCCTCCGAATGAAAAAGTATGAACAGAAACGACACTCTCTTGCTTTTGTTTGATAAAGGTATTGTCTATCAGGTTAGCTGTCTGATTGTCATTTTGCAATTTATAATAATCAACAATAGCGCGTTTATGAGCAAAAACCTCCGTTACACTATTGGTCAATACCGTATTATCACTTAAACTCTGGTGGCGCTCAATGATCTGAACATGGGCATTTTCACCTACAATCACCAAATTACGCGGTTGTGTAAACAAGGCTTGTTCGCTGTTGGCCGTTGAAAAATTGATGATCTCAATCGGTTTATCAACCACTTTGCTTTTCGGAATGTTGATATAGGCTCCTTCTAATGAAAAGGCCGTATTCAATGCCGTTAAACTATCTGTTTTATCGGCAGCCGTATTGAAATAGGTGTCGATAATCATTTTATATTTGGGTTTGTTCAATGCTGAAGACATCAGACAAACATCAATTCCATCGTGTGTAGTCGACGATAAATAGGAACTAAAAACGCCGTTGACAAATACCAGTTTATAAGTATCAACATCGTTTAGAAAATATTTTTTAACGTCTTTAAAATCAATCGCTGTTTCGCTTTTAGGTAAAACACTAAAGTCGTTTTTAAGCAAAGCGTTTAATGAGGTGTATTTCCAAGCTTCATCCTTTTTAGTAGGAAAGCCTAAATTTTCAAAGGTTTTTAAAGCGTCTAAGCGCAGGTTGTGCAACTCACTGTTGACATCAACTCTTTGTTCAAAAGCGATAAAAGAGGATATTAATTTATCTTTCAATTCCATAATGTGCAGTTCTAAATTAGATTGATAATTGTTTTAAGCGGTCGATCGAATTACTCGATTTCGTTCTTAATCCAATCGTATCCTTTCTCTTCTAATTCTAATGCCAATTCCTTTCCTCCTGTTTTTACAATTTTACCATCGTATAAAACGTGAACAAAGTCTGGAACGATATATTCTAATAATCTTTGGTAATGCGTAATCAAGATTACGGCATTGTCTTGGCTTTTCAATTTATTAACTCCGTTAGCAACGATACGCAAGGCATCAATATCCAAACCGGAATCGGTTTCATCCAATATCGCCAATTTTGGTTCTAACATCGCCATTTGAAAAATCTCGTTTCTCTTTTTCTCTCCACCTGAGAAACCTTCGTTTAACGAACGGGAAAGAAATTTACGATCGATTTCCAACATTTCCGATTTCTCGCGAATCTTTTTCAACATCACATTGGCCGGCATTTCTTCCAATCCCTGTGCTTTTCTAGATTCATTAATCGCCGTTTTCATAAAGTTCGTTACCGATACTCCAGGAATCTCAACTGGATATTGAAACGAAAGGAAAACCCCTTTATGTGCGCGTTCTTCCGG
Organism: Flavobacteriaceae bacterium UBA1682; assembly: GCA_002320285.1. Classification (GTDB taxonomy): domain Bacteria; phylum Bacteroidota; class Bacteroidia; order Flavobacteriales; family Flavobacteriaceae; genus Flavobacterium. The sequence goes on from DCKE01000001.1 coordinate 35,364, forward strand.
AGCCATTTCCTTGATATCCTCTCCTACAAGAAGAATCTCTCCTTGAGTAACTTCGAAATTTTCATTTCCAGCGATAACAGAAGATAAGGTACTCTTACCAGCACCATTAGGGCCCATAATCGCGTGTACTTCTCCGGCATTAACCACCAAGTTAATTCCTTTTAATATTTCTTTATCTTCTACGCTAGCGTGTAAATTCTTAATTTGTAACATGCTTTGATTTTGAATTTGAGATTTGAAATTCTAGATGCGAATCTGCAATTGCAAAACTCTGTTGTTTTATTATATGTTTTATTTATAAGGTCTTTTTCAATTATCCAACACTTCCCTCTAGGGAAATTTCCAATAATTTTTGTGCTTCCACAGCAAATTCCATCGGAAGTTTGTTTAAGACTTCTTTTGAGAATCCGTTTACAATCAAGGCAATGGCCTTTTCTGTAGGAATTCCTCTTTGGTTGCAATAGAATACTTGATCTTCACCGATTTTACTCGTCGTTGCTTCGTGTTCCAATTGTGCAGTACTGTTCTTAACCTCGATATAAGGGAACGTATGCGCACCACATTGGTCGCCCATTAGAAGTGAATCACATTGAGTAAAGTTACGAGCATTGTCAGCACGCGCACCTATTTGAACCAATCCGCGGTAACTGTTCTGTGATTTACCCGCAGAAATTCCTTTAGAGATAATCGTCGAACGGGTATTTTTACCCAAATGGATCATCTTGGTTCCCGTATCGGCTTGCTGGAAATTATTAGTAACCGCAATCGAATAGAATTCTCCAATAGAGTGATCTCCTTTTAATATACATGATGGATATTTCCAAGTTACAGCAGAACCGGTTTCAACCTGAGTCCAAGAAATCTTTGCTCTGGTTTCACACAATCCTCGTTTCGTAACAAAGTTATATACCCCACCCTTACCTTCTTTGTTTCCAGGGAACCAGTTTTGAACGGTAGAATATTTTATTTCAGCATCGTCTAAGGCAATCAATTCCACCACTGCAGCATGCAATTGGTTTTCATCTCTTGACGGTGCTGTACATCCTTCTAAGTAACTCACATAACTCCCTTCATCAGCAATAACCAAGGTTCTTTCGAATTGCCCGGTACCCGCTTGATTGATTCGGAAATAAGTCGATAACTCCATCGGACAACGAACTCCTTTAGGAATATAACAGAAAGATCCATCAGAGAACACCGCTGAATTTAAAGCGGCATAAAAATTATCTTTACGCGGCACGACACTTCCCAAATATTTTTTAACCAATTCGGAATGCTCGCGAATCGCTTCTGAAATAGAACAGAAGATAATTCCCTTCTCTGCCAAGGTCTTTTTAAAGGTCGTTGCTACCGATACCGAGTCGATTACGATATCAATGGCTACACCGGCTAAACGTTTTTGCTCTTCCAAAGAAATTCCCAACTTGTTAAACGTATCTAACAATTCCGGATCTACCTCATCAATACTGTCGTATTTCGGCTTTGACTTTGGAGCTGAATAATAAGAAATCGCTTGGAAATCGGGTTTTTGGTAATGAACATTCGCCCATTCCGGCTCAATCATTTCTTGCCAAGCACGAAAAGCTTCCAGTCTCCATTCTGTCATCCATTCCGGTTCTTCCTTTTTAAGAGAAATCGCACGAACAATCGATTCGTTTAATCCAATAGGAAAAGTTTCCGATTCGATATCGGTATAAAAACCATATTCATACTCCTTGGTTTCCAGTTCTTTTTTAAGTTCTTCTTCGGTATATTTGCTCATATTTTTTTTTAAATCTAAAAACGTTGGTTATTGTTAACCGCTAGTTTTCGTTCAATAAATAAAATTTCTTTTAATAGAGAAAACAGGCTTAAAAACCTGTCTTCGTTTTCTTTTGTCTAAGACGAATACGTTAACTCTGAACTACAGAGAAAAACTCTCGCCGCAACCACAGGTTCTGTTCGCGTTTGGATTGTTGAATTGAAATCCCTTTCCATTCAATCCGCCCTCAAATTCTAAGGTCGTTCCAACGAGATATAAGAAACTCTTTTTATCCACAGCGATGGTTACACCGTTATCAACAAAAATTTTATCTTCTTCTCCCGAATTATGGTCAAACTTTAAATCATAAGAAAGTCCGGAACATCCGCCACTTTTTACGCCCACTCGAACATAATCTTTAGTTACGTCAAATCCCTCATCTTCCATTAGCAGCGCCACGCGCTTACTTGCTGTATCTGAAACTTTTATCATAGGTTTATTTGGATTAGTTCTAAAACTATTGCAAAGATATTATAAAAAATGCGGTTTCCTATAAGGAATAACAATTTTATAACGAATGCCGTCATAGATAGAATCTATTGAGTTAATCTTATAATAATGAGAAACTTAACGGTTTAAATCCTTTTCCAGCTTACTGCATAAAAACCAGCTATTGGATACAAAAAACTATAAAAAACAAGCTATTTAACAAGCTAAACCCATAAACATGACAGTTATCATGTTTTTTTAATTTATTGCGTTTTTCAGACTTTCCGCTATGAATGCGTTTTGCCTATGAATTTGGTTTCGCACTAAGCTTCAAATTCCGAATAAAATTGTGGTATTGGCCAAAAATGATTAATTTGCCACTGACAAAAAAAGAACAATCATGAAGTTATACGCTATAGAAAGTGGCAATTTTAAATTGGATGGCGGTGCGATGTTTGGCGTGGTACCCAAAACCATATGGAACCGTACCAATCCAGCGGACTCGAACAATTTAATTGATATTGCCGCTCGATTATTATTAATAGAAGATGGAAACCGTTTGATTTTAATCGACACCGGTATGGGCAACAAACAATCGGAAAAATTTTTCGGGTATTACTCGCTTTGGGGCGATCATTCGATCGACAAATCACTGGCGCAACACGGTTTTCACCGCGATGATATCACCGATGTATTTTTAACCCATTTACACTTTGACCACTCCGGAGGGGCCATCAACTGGAATGCGGATCGAACAGGATATGTTACGGCTTTTAAAAATGCCAAATACTGGTCCAACGACAAACATTGGGACTGGGCGGTACATCCAAATGATCGCGAAAAAGCGTCTTTCCTCAAGGAAAACATACTACCGATACAAGAGAGCGGGCAGTTGTCTTTTATCACAAGACCTGAAAACGATTTGCTTTACAAATCGGAATTGGATTTTGGAATCTTTTTTGCCGACGGACACACCGAAAAGCAAATGATTCCGCTGATCGACTATCAAGGAAAAAAAATAGCTTATGTAGCAGATTTACTTCCTACAGCAGGCCATATCCCCTTGCCTTATGTGATGGGTTATGACACCAGACCGCTACTAACCTTAAAAGAAAAGGAAAAATTCTTAAAAACCGCGGCAGATGAAAATTACTACCTGCTCTTGGGTCACGATGCACACAACCAAATCATCACGGTACAAAACACCGACAAGGGCGTTCGCCTTAACGAGGTTTTCCGTTGTGAAGATATTTTTTAAATTTTTAAGGCGATTAAATATCTGCATCTTATGTAAAGGCTTTAACAGTAAAACGATAAGTCCCTTCTTTTAGGGAGTTGTTTCTCATTTATTAGCTATCAAACAATAAGGGCGCTCCAAAATTTTTGGAGCGCCCTGTTTTTAATGGCGTCATTAAATTATACCCTATAATAGGCGAGATATTTAAGATAAACTACAAAAAATAAAATCGTTTAATACACGCTATTGACATCAGTAAAATTGTTGTTTGGAATATTAAAAAAGAATTAAAAAAAACCTCAAAACAACTCACTTACAAACAATCAGAAAAATCTGACTGCTTCCAATAATTGCTTTCCTTTAGGAATTACCGTTTGATAAAAGGGAAAATACTTATACTTTTCTCAAAATTAGAACCGTAAACAGAGAAAACACCTGCCTCATACCACCCATCACCAGAGCCATTCCATCCCCAATTATTACCCAAATAATTGTAATGATCGTACCAAATATAAAAATTTCCACCAAGCAAATTTCCAGTATTTGAATCCCGATATTCAACGATTTCTCTAACTTCTCGAGTAAACAATCTATATCCATCCACAACCCAGGCATGTCCTACACTAGCTGCATTATTTGTCTTAGCAGTAAATCCTTCTATCAATACAGGCTGCCTAACCTTTAATGATTGGAGAGTCTTATTAAAAGAATAACCTTCTTTGTGCCCTCCAGAATAATAACATTTGTTTCGCAAGAAAGCCGTAGCAAGATGAGTTTTAGCACCACTTGCGTTGCAACCATAATTCATTTGAGCATAAAATCCAATGCGTTCCATTAATTCAGCTACCTGGGTTTTATAAATATTTGGAGTAGTATAAGCGGTTAAATCTCCATAAGTTATAAATTCATCCCAGTTAAAATAATATCCGTCTAAATGATACGGATATTTCCAATATGCCATAATCTGCGCTGTAGCTGTAGCTACACAGCCTGCTGGAGCATTAGAACAGCCATTTTTATATCTGACTAAGGAATTAAAGGGATATCCCTGACCCCATTGTACGGGAATCATTGGTTCCACATTCTCTGTCATATACCATGGACCAATTTCTGTTCTGCGTACAGTAATAGTGTATGACTTTGCAAATGCTGCCTCTTTGTAATCAGTAGTTCCGCTTCCACTCTTATCGCTTTTATCGAATTGCTTCTCCAATTTTCTTGTAATAACTTCAGATAACGAATCTCTGTTTTTTTGTGCAAAACCAATATCTGTAGCAATTTTATTTTCGGCGGTTTCCAGAAAGAATAATAAACCGGGATTATCGGTTTTTCCACCGTAATAACCTTTCTCTACAAAATTCATAATGGGATTTGAAACCCTATTATCTGCTGCAAAAATTACATATCCCAAGTCGTCCGAAAAATTAAATACATACGCTAGAGTATCAGGAAGAACTGTTTTAGAATAATTCTTTTTTACCTCATCATTTGCAAGCATGACTTCCAAGGATTTGATAGTCCGTTGATTCGTTTTACTTCCATTTTTGATTTCGGTATTGACAAAATTTTCCACTTCACTTTGTGCTTCTTTCACACTAATATGATGCTTTTTGTTAAACACTTGATCCAGAACACTGATTTCATATGCTGTTAAATCACTTTCTGTACTGAACTCTTTATTGAAGTTCGTTGTGGATTCATCAGAATTACAACCTCCCATCGAAGCGAGTAAGATCGACAAGACCCCCACTAGTTTCAATGGCTGAAAATAAGACCGACTAGACCGTAATTGCTTCTTTCTTTTAAATAACTCAATCATAATTTTTAATTTAAAATGTTAATAACATAATTATAAATAGACAATTCTTTTTATAAACATATAAAATAAAAACATAACATTAATACTAATTATGTTAACTTTATTATTCATAAAAAGTTAAAAAAGTAAATTGAAATAATTTAAAATGTGTAATTAACACACTTTATGATATTATAACAAGAACTTATAAATAAAATTGAGAGATTTCAATACAAAACAAGTCAAAAGCTAAAAATCATTAAAAACGCTAAATTTCAAAGGTTTACAAAAATTCGTAGTGTTTTTCTTTCAGATGAAAATATAGTTTGCGTAATTTGTACGACGAGGACAACGCAATAAGCATTTTGCACTTTATCAAAGGCGGTTTGAGTTAAAAGAATTGTTATTTAATCGTAAATCACTAAATTCGGCCTTGGAAATGAATTATAACCTATTAAAAAATACCAGATGCGTTTATTAAAACCGGTTTATTTATCTGCAACTTTAGCCCTAGTACTAGCGAGTTGTGGAGGAACAAAATTCGCTAATTACACCCCTATCAGTGGCGTTGATCACTTACCTAAAAGAACGACGGCATTAACAGATGAGCAATTAAAGAGATGGAGTCATTTAGATTTAGTTCGTGATACCGTACCCGGAATGTCTGTTGACCGTGCGTATAACGAATTACTAAAAGGTAAAAAAGCAACTAAGGTGGTTGTTGGAGTCATTGATTCAGGAGTAGAAATCGAACACGACGATTTAAAGAAAGCTATTTGGACCAATCCAAAGGAAAAGGCTGCAAACGGTATTGATGACGATAATAACGGTTATATAGACGATATCCACGGTTGGAACTTTTTAGGTAAAGCCGTTCATGAAAACCTAGAGTATACCCGTATTGTAAAAATGGGTGATAACGGAACAGCGCAATATAAAAAAGCCGTTGCCAAACACCGTGAAGAATTAGCAGAAGCGACTGAGAGCAAAACTCGCGTTGATATACTTGTCAAAGCCAACGAGACTTTGTTGGACTATTTTAAAGCCGATACCTATACGGTTAAAGATTTAGAAACGATAACAGCTACTGCAGATTCTAAGCTCGTAAATGCCAAAAATATCATGTATGGTATTATGAGCAGAGGTAATGATCTATCGATCTTAGATAAATATAAAAAACAAGTGGACAGCAAGTTAAAATACCAATTGAATTTGGAATTTGACGGAAGAGCCTTAACTGGAGACAATCCAGATGATATACAAGACGTTAATTATGGAGATAATAATGTATTAGGTCCAGACCGCGATGAAGCGATGCACGGTACCCACGTTTCGGGAATTATCGCCCAACAACGTCACAACAATTTAGGTGGCGACGGCGTGGCCTCTGATGTTGTTGAAATTATGGCTGTTCGCGCTGTGCCAGACGGAGATGAATACGATAAGGATATCGCCTTAGCCATCCGATATGCGGTAGACAACGGAGCTAAAGTAATCAACGGTAGTTTTGGAAAATACTTTGAAACCCATTCTCAATGGGTTCGTGATGCCATCGTCTATGCCGCAGAAAAAGATGTATTGATCGTGGTTGCGGCAGGAAATGATGCCTTAGATTTAAACAAAGATGGCGGTGTGGATCGTTTTCCAAACGACAATCAAAAAATGGGTGCTGAAATCTCCAATAACTTCCTAGTTGTCGGTGCTTTAAACCCTGAGTTTAGCGAAAAATTAGTGGCGTCATTCTCGAATTACGGTCATTATGACGTCGATGTATTTGCTCCTGGAGTTAAGATCTATGCGACCATTCCCAACAATTCTTACGACTTCTTACAAGGAACGTCTATGGCTTCACCAAATGTAGCTGGTGTAGCGGCATTGGTTCGTGCCTATTATCCTAAATTAAGTGCTGGTCAAGTGAAAAAGATCTTGATGGACTCCGGAATTGCCATTGACAAAGAAGTTATTTTAGGAGGAAATGCTGCTGATGTAAGAAACTTTAAAGCCATTTCTACCTCAGGTAAAATCGTTAACGCATACAATGCTATTCTATTAGCCGATCAAGTATCGAGAGCAAAAAAATAGAAAAGCACAAATTTTATAACCTACAAGTTCACTAGTTTCTCCTAATTATAGCAATTATACTGGAAAACTAGTGGACTTGTTCTTTTACTATCAGATTATGAAAAAGATTCTACTTTCGATCACCGTTTCTTTTGCTTTTTTGGGGGCACAAGCTCAAAAAAATCCCAATCCCGGATATTGGCAACAACATGTTGATTACAAAATGGAAGTGTCCATGGATGTCAAAAAATCGCAATATCAAGGCGTACAGAAACTGACGTATACCAACCATTCCCCAGATACCTTAAAACGCGTATTCTTTCATTTGTTTTACAATGCCTTTCAACCGGGAAGTGATATGGATGAACGCTTAAAGTCGATTGCCGATCCAGACAAGCGTATGGTAAATACCCTTGAGAAAGCCGGTAAAAAGACTTATGAGAGTAAAATCAGCTTATTAAAACCCGATGAAATCGGTTATTTAAAAGTCAAAAATTTAAAACAAGATGGTGTTGATTTAAAAAGCACCGTAGTGGGAACCGTGTTGGAAGTTTCTTTAAGTCAACCGTTACTTCCTGGTTCTTCGACAGTGTTTACGATGAATTTTGACGGACAAGCTCCGGTAATGATTCGCCGAGCTGGAAGAAATTCTGCCGAAGGTGTCGCGTTATCGATGGCCCAATGGTATCCCAAAATGGCCGAGTACGATTTTGAAGGTTGGCATGTGGAACAATATCTAGGACGTGAATTCCATAGTGTTTGGGGAGACTTTGATGTCAAACTGACAATCGATAAGGACTATACGGTTGGCGCAACAGGGAATTTAGAAAACAACAATGAAATCGGTCACGGTTATCAAGACGAGGACATCGTAGTCAACCATCCTAAGAAAACCAAAACCTTAACCTGGCACTTTAACGCCAAAAATGTATTGGACTTCACTTGGGCTGCAGATGACAACTATATACACGATAGGTATCCTGGTCCCAATGGTTTAACGATTCATTTTTTATACAAAAACAATCCGAAAATCATTGACAACTGGAAGTTACTTCAACCGCGTACAGCTGCTTTGTTTGAGTTTTTCAACCGCACCGTTGGATCCTATCCATACGATCAGTATTCTGTGATTCAGGGCGGTGATGGAGGTATGGAATATTCGATGTGTACTTTGATTACTGGAGATCGTAATATGGCGAGTTTGGTAGGAGTTACCGCTCATGAAATGGCGCACAGCTGGTTTCAACATACCCTAGCTACCAACGAAACCAAACACGAATGGATGGATGAAGGTTTTACTTCCTTTATTTCAGATTTGGCTGTATTATCCATAATGGACAGTACCGATCAAGAGGATGCAAATCCATTTGGCAGCTCTTATAAAAATTATTACTACATGGTTAATAAGGGTATTGAACAGCCCTTAACTACGCATGCAGATCGTTTTGATCTCAATAGTGCTTACAGTATCTCTGCTTATGTAAAAGGTTCGGTGTTTTTGACGCAGTTATCCTATATCATCGGTATGGACAATACGATGAAAACCCTAAAGCAATATTACAAGGACTATAAATTCACACATCCAACGCCCAATGATTTTAAACGAACTGCCGAACGAGTAAGTGGCGCAATTTTGGATTGGTATATGATCGATTGGACCCAAACAACGAATACGATCGATTACGGTATTCAGTTTGTTGAAGATGCAGGAACTTCTAAAACAAAGGTAACCCTACAACGTATTGGCAGAACACCGATGCCTTTAGACATTATGGTGGAATACGAAGACGAATCCTTTGAGAGTTTTTATATTCCCAATACTTCTATGCATTGGATAAAACCCAATCCGTATCCAGAAATCAAACGCACGGTGTTGACCGGTTGGGGCTGGGGTAAACCAAGTTACAGTTTCACGATTGACCAACCGCGGAAAAAGATTAAAACCATCACCATTGACCCAAGTCAATTTATGGCGGATATCGATCAAAAGAACAATGTTTATAAAAAATAAATCACTAAAAGCTCCCTCTAAAAGGGGGCTTTTTTTATTTCAATATTGTATGCAAGCTTTTTTTACCTTTGTAGCGTAGAAGAAACCCAATCCATGAAATTGAATTACCCAAAAAAAGAGAGATTAAAAAGCCATATTACCATTGCATCCCTGTTTACAGAAGGAAAATCTGTAAGCAAGTATCCCTTGCGTTTGGTCTATGTGCCCATGGATGCTTCGGAACAAAGTGAAAAAATCAAGATGGGTGTCTCGGTATCCAAGAAAAATTTTAAGAAAGCCGTAGACCGCAATTACTTTAAAAGGGTATTACGGGAAACCTATCGCTTAAATCAGGAGCTGTTGTTAAATCATTTAGACCGACCGTATGCAATTATGTTTTTCTATCAAACCAAGGATCGTTTGTCATTCGAGGAAATAAATGAAAAAACGATTCAATTATTTCATAAATTTATAATAGCTATTGCAAATGATTCCAAAGAATCTTAATTCCATGACGTATATGCGCTATTTTTTATTATTACTTGGGTTACTGCTATTACCTATGGGCTGTGGGCAGGAAAATACAGCTAACGAGTATGCAGCAGAAGCTGCTGGTGGTATGTCATCGAGCCCAATAACATTAGATGAAGCCGCTGTTGAAAAAGCCACTGCCGAAGATCAAGTTGAAACCGAATCCAAAATTATCAAAACCGGTACTATTCGTTATGAGGTTAAGGATCTCAATAAAACTTTTGAACGCTTAAGTCAACAGATCAAATCTAACGGAGGGTTTATTCAAAACGACAATTCGGGCAATCAATATAACGCTACTTATCGCTACCTCACCATACGTGTTCCAAGCAAGAACTTCGATAAATTGCTCGGCCAAATCAGTCAGGATGTCGCTTACTTTGACAACAAAACCATCACCGCTACAGATGTTACAGAAGAGTTTATCGATGTGGAGGCGCGTTTGTTAAACAAAAAAAAGTTAGAAAACAGGTATTTAGAATTGTTGGGTAAAACACAGCAAATTTCTGAAATATTGGAAATAGAAAAATCCTTGTCCACGATACGCGAGGAAATCGAATCGGTGCAGGGCCGATTGAATTATTTAAAAAATCAAGTATCCTTTAGTACACTGACCATAGAAATTTATCATACCGCTGCGACGGGTTCGGGAATTACAGAATCTTATTTATCCAAAATGGGTCATGCTGTCGTTTCTGGTTTTAACTCGTTGTCCGGATTTATCCTGGGCTTATTAACCCTATGGCCTTATTTGATTATCACTGCCCTACTGTTTGTATTGATTCGCAAAAGAATCTGGAAAAGAAGGCAAAAATCACAAATCGATAAAGAACAATAACTCAATTATAATTTTAAATACTGCATCTTGAGCACACTATCCAAAACCTCGTCCAATTCCATTAATAAAGTTTCCGTGGGAACGCTTTTAGTTACCCTAGGAATTATTTTTGGAGACATCGGGACTTCGCCCTTATATGTGATGAAAGCCATCATGGGCAAAGAAGTAATTCAAGAAGCGATCGTTTTAGGGGCTATTTCCTGTGTTTTCTGGACGCTAACCCTACAAACCACCTTTAAGTATGTCTTCCTAACCTTAAAAGCAGATAACAAAGGAGAAGGCGGGATTTTCTCTTTGTATACGTTAGTTAAGAGATTACATAAAAGATGGCTTATCGTTCCTGCCATAATCGGTGGTAGTGCCTTATTGGCCGATGGTATTATTACCCCTCCAATTTCGATTTCTTCGGCATTGGAAGGTATTAAAATCTATCAACCGGATCTACAGACCATACCCTTGGTTTTAGGTATCCTATTCGGTTTGTTTTTTATCCAGCAATTCGGAACCAAATTCATCGGAAAGTTTTTCGGACCAATGATGTTGATCTGGTTTGTGATGTTGGGTATCTTAGGTGTCAGTCAAATGATTGGTAGTTTTTATGTTTTAAAAGCTTTAAATCCTTACTATGCCTTTCACTTATTGTCGATACATTCCGATGGATATTACGTCTTGGGGTTTGTGTTTTTATGTACTACAGGAGCAGAAGCCCTATATAGTGACTTGGGACATTGCGGTATTAAAAACATCCGAATCAGTTGGGCTTTTGTGAAAATTATGTTGGTGCTAAATTATTTTGGACAAGGAGCTTATTTGATCGAGCACTCTGGTAAAACCTTAAGTTTTTTATCGGCTAATCCAGATAACCCAGGCAATCCATTTTATTTGATTATGCCCGATTGGTTCCTGCCTATCGGAATTACCATTGCTACTATAGCTGCTGTTATTGCTTCGCAAGCCTTAATCAGTGGTTCGTTTACGTTGATCAATGAAGCGATGCGCTTAAATTTTTGGCCTAAAGTTCGCGTCAAGTTTCCGACCGATATCAAAGGACAATTGTATATCCCTTCTATAAACTGGTTGTTGTTTTTCGGATGTTGTTTTGTAGTACTACACTTCAAAGAATCCGGAAATATGGAGGCTGCCTATGGGCTTGCTATTGTCATGTGTATGATTATGACCACCATACTTTTAGGATATTATATGGTTCTAAAACGTTACAACCCCGTCTTTATCGTATTGATTTTATTGGTTTATTTGAGTATTGAAATTTCATTCTTTATCGCCAACATACAAAAATTCTCTCATGGGGGATATGTTTCTGTAGGTATTGCAGGTATATTGGCATTGACGATGACCGTTTGCTTTTTGGGAAAACGCATCCGAAAAAATTACACGGAATTCACCAGCATTGACAAATATAAGACCGTATTATCCGAAATCAGTAAGGATCCGACCATTCCGAAATATGCGACGAATTTAATTTATTTAACCAATGCTCAAAATTCCGAAGAAGTCGAGGAAAAAATCATGTATTCAATTTTACAGAAAAGGCCTAAACGCGCGGATAATTATTGGTTGTTACACGTCAATGTAACCGATGAACCTTATCAAATGGAATATCGCGTTAAAGAACTCTTACACGACAACCTGATTCGAATTGACTTTTATCTGGGATTTCGAATCGCTCCGAAGATCAATTTGATGTTTAGAAAAGTCGTCAAAGACATGATGGAATCGGGTGAAATCGATCTATCGAGCCGATACGCCTCACTGAATAGAAATAATATCTTGGGTGATTTTAAATTTGTTTTAATTGAAAAATTAGTATCTTATGATAATGATTTGCCCGTAAATGAAAGAATTATCTTAGATTTATACGATTTAATTAAAAAAATCAGCTTATCAGAAGAGAAAGCTTTTGGTTTAGATAGTAGTTCGGTGAAAATAGAATATTATCCGATGATCATACGTCCAACACCTGATATTCCGCTGATTCGCAGAAAATAAAAACGGATGAGATATTACAGTTGTGTTTGTTTATTTATCGCTTATTTGCTGAGCTTTAGCGCTGCAGCACAAGAGGAAAACATCCATTCCGTTTATTTTGATTTTGACAAATATCAGATTAAGAATAAAGAACAGCAACTGCTTATAGCATTTATTAAAGATCTCGATACTATCGCTATTGAAACCATCGAGATCTTTGGCTATTGTGACGACCGAGGCAAAGATGATTACAATTTTAAGCTTTCCGAGAAAAGGGCTTATGCCATCCAAAAAGTTATCTTGGATCAAGGAATTCGAAACAAGGTTGTAGTCACTATAGAAGGCAAAGGCCGGGTGATGATTGACCAAGATTTCAGCAAAGACCTGACTAAACTGCGTCAGAAAAACAGACGGGTAGACTTGCTGCTGAATTTCAAGCAAATTCCGTTTGAAAAAAAACCGGGTATCTATACCGAATTCAAAGATAGCTTGGTCGAAGGGGATCGGATTATCTTACAAAATGTATACTTTGAGCAGGGACATAGCAAACTGACGCCCAAAGCCAAAAAGGAATTGCGCGAGATTGCCAAAAAGATGAAAGCGCAAAAGGATTTTAACTTTGAAATTCACGGACATATATGCTGTACGCCGAAACGGTATAAGGAAACCTTTGACAAGAGCACTCATAAACGCGAATTGTCGTCAAATCGAGCTAAAAACGTCTATTTGTTTCTCATACAACTCAAAGTTCCTAAAGAGCGTTTAAAACACTTTGGCTGTGGCAATGAATACCCTCTTAATTTGACTCCTGATTTAGATCGAAGAGTTGAAGTTCTTATCACGAAATAGGCATCCGACTCGATTTTCGATTTTCGACTCACGATTTTCGACTCGATTTTCGACTCACGATTTTCGACTCACGAATTACGCAACGCATATGAATATGCGGAATGTCATCTTCCAAATACATTTCCGAAGTTTTTACAAAACCGTGTTTTTCATAAAAGGACTTGAGGTATTGCTGTGCAGAAATATCGATAGTCAGCGTTTGGTATTCCGTTTCTATATGTTCCAAGCACTGTTTAATCAATTGGTGTCCCAATCCATAACTTCTAAATTTAGGACTGACGATGACCCTACCAATCGAAGCGGCATTATCAAAATAGACTCCTTCTTTAAAAATCCGGGCATAGGCTGCTAAATCGTCTCCATTCCAAATCATCACGTGTTCCGCGTCGAAGTCTTTGCTATCAATGTCCCTATAGGCGCAGTTTTGCTCAACGATAAACACTTCGCACCGCAATTGCAGTATTTGATAAACCTCCATCGCAGTTAATGCTTTAAAGGGCTTTATTTCGATTCTAAAATCTTTACTCATGAAATTTGATTGTTTTGATTATCGCTTCAAGCTCAAAAAGCAGGTCGCGTTTGGAATTGGAAGGATAATAGGTAAAACCCTCTACAAAGAGATAGCGGTTGTAATATTCGTCCTTAAACACGTAACAGATATACGGACCATTCATAAAATTATTCATCATGTCCCAAGTTCCGCGCAACTCTTTGACTTGCATTTGGTCTAGTACAATCTTTTTTATAAAAGGCGAGTAACCCTCGTCGGTTTTCATAAAAGAATTCGGAACCGTGCCGTGGATATAGGTTTTACCGATGGAATCTTTGACCTGAATGATATTGCTTATCTTGTCGTTTTTGTTTTCGATTCGCGATATCGGTACCTCATAAAACAACAGATTACTATTGCCAGAAGCTACTTCTTTTTTAAGCCAGATAAAATCGTCCTCTTCAAAGACGTATTTATAATCCGATGGTATCATCATTTTGACTCCAAACAAATCGGTGATGCGTTCCATATTTATTTTAGATCCCCTACTGATGGCATGTTGCATTTCATTGAGTTCTAATTTTTTTATGGTCGACACTATCGAATCTACATTAAACCGAAACTCGTCGATTAACTCTGCAGCTGATGGAGCATTGATGGTAAAAATATTTTGAGGTGTCGCATATTTACTGCGCTCTAAAGTAAAGAGGCAATTTGACTTGTCTGAGAAAACAATAATATTGCGGGAAAGTCTGTTTTTATCGACAAATATCCGCGGAGAGAATTGCACGATACTGAACTGTGGTTCTTCCTGTGGCAACCCATCAAGAGGTGCTGCCAGATATTTTCGGATACTATCACCCGAACTTCCAATCCATAGGGAATCGTTCATAATTAAAGTCAAGTGATTGTATTTTCCAACGGAATCGGGTAATCTCCCAGGATGTTTAATTCGATCTTCTTTACAGGCCAAAACCAGTACAGCAAGACAGACAATCAGAATTTTTTTCACTTGACTTTAATGGTTTTATCCGTCAATACGCAACTTCATCCCGGGATGAATGTTTTGACCTTCTTTTAAATTATTGATTTTTTTCAACTGCCCGATCGAAATACCAGGGTGTTTTTTAGAAATAGAATATAGAGAGTCACCGCTTCTAACCGTATATGTTTTTTCTGATTTTGCCGGCTTGGTATTGGCGATATTAGCTACGATAGCGCCTACTTTTAATTTTTTTCCGGGGTGAATCGCATTGGAATTCATATTATTCCACTTTTTGATTTGCGCTACAGTTATTCCATATTTGTTGGCAACTACTCCCAAACTTTCACCATTTCTCACGGTGTGATAGGTCGGTTTAGTATCATTAGTAACCAAGGCAGAATTAGATTCTAAAGTGAAAATAGGCTTTTCAACTTTATCGTTTTCATGATCGATATAGGCATAAATTTTATCTTCATTGGACGCGAAGAGTCCCACTTTATTAATCGGCAATCTGACAAAATGATTTTTTCCCGATACATAAGGAATCTCCTTCAGCTTATAAGTTGGGTTTAAAAATTCTATTTCATGTGATGAGATATCCAAGAGCGACGAAATTTGATCAAATGTCATTCTCTTTTTTACGGCGATTGTATCGGTTTGAGCTAAAACGGCTGGTGAATTATTTGCGACAATTCCGTGTTCTTTTCCATATTCAAAGATATACATGGTAGCAAAGAAAGCCGGTAAATAACCTTGCGTTTCCTTAGGTAGGTTTTTGCGAATATTCCAGTAGTTCGTATAACCACTTGAACGACGTATCGCTTTGGAAACATTTCCTGGTCCGGCATTATAAGAAGCCAATACCAAATCCCAATCTCCAAAAATAGCGTATAAATCCGATAGGTATTTAGCCGCTGCCTCTGATGACTTTAAAGGATCTGAACGTTCGTCGACAAAGGAATTCACTTCCAATCCGTATTGCTTACCGGTAGGATACATAAATTGCCATAAACCTGTAGCACCTACTCGAGAGCGAGCTGCTGGATTCAAGGCAGATTCCACTATAGCCAAATACTTCACTTCCAATGGAACATCATATTTTGCCAAGTGTTCTTCAAACATCGGAAAATAATAATCGGCCAAGCCCATCAAGCGAGCATACGATTTCTTTCTATTCTTTAAAAAGGATTTAATAACCCGTTCTAAAGATTCATTATATTCAATCTTAAAGGGTGATTTTTGATCGAGTAATTTAAGTCGGCTTTTCAATAATTCTGTGGGTAACTCATCGAAACTCACGTCTTCATCTCGGTAAATATTACTGATGTCTGACTCCATTTCTTCGAATAAATCGAGATTTACTAGCTCTTTGGTCATGCGTTCTTCGATACAACTACTCATCGAATGATTGACAAATGAATTTTTAATGGAATCTAAATACGAAATGGTGTTTTCTGCATTGTTGTTATTGCTTTCCGACGAAATCTGAGCGAAAGCTCCGATAGAAAACAAGCTTAATAGAAGGGTTGATACTTTGGTATTCATGCTTAACTTTTTGAAATAGAGCAGGGTGTCGTTAATCACTGCTCTATTATGAATTTTTTAATTGTTTTCGATGGCTGCTATACCCGGCAATGTTTTTCCTTCCAACATTTCCAACATAGCTCCTCCACCTGTAGAGACATAACTCATTTTTGATTCAAGACCAAATTGCTTTACTGCGGCTACAGAATCCCCTCCTCCAACTAAAGAGAATGTTCCTGATTGGGTTGCTTCCGCAATATAATTTCCTAAGGAAATGGTTCCGTTCGAAAATTTTTCTAGTTCAAAAACCCCTAGAGGTCCATTCCACAAAATAATTTTCGATTCTTTAATAACTGGCTTTAAAAGCTCTAAGGTTTTTGGGCCCACATCTAATCCCTGCCATCCGTCAGGAATATCATTGACATCGACAATTTTAATATTCGCCGTATTTGAAAATGCATCTGCTGCAATTACATCAACTGGCAAGTGAATCTGAACGTTTTTTTCCTTGGCTTTTCTAATAATTTCCAATGCCAATTCCATTTTGTCATCCTCACAGATCGAGCTTCCTATTTTACCGCCTAAGGCTTTAATAAACGTAAAAGTCATACCTCCGCCAATAATCATATGATCGATTTTATCTAAGATATTTTCGATAATCGTTATTTTTGAAGATACCTTTGAACCGCCTAATACTGCCGTTACTGGTTTATCTGTACTGTTTAAAACCTTATGTATACTTTCAATTTCTTTGGCTAATAAATAACCAAAAGTTTTATTCTCCGGAAAAAATTGAGCAATAATAGTTGTGGAAGCATGTGCTCTATGCGCTGTTCCAAAGGCATCATTGATATAGATATCTCCTAATTTCGCCAATTGTTCTGCAAAAGATACCGTTCCCTTTTCTTCTTCTGGATGAAAACGCAGGTTTTCCAATAATAGTATGGATCCCGATTTACTATTTTTTACCACATCCTCTACTTCACTACCCACACAATCAGTTACAAAAGTAACTGGCATGCCCAAAACCTGTTCCGTTTTTGAGACGATATGTCTTAAAGAGTATTGATCTTCCACTCCTTTTGGTCTTCCTAAATGCGACATCAAAATGGCAGTACCTCCCGCTTCAATAACCTTGAGTATGGTTGGTTTTGCAGCCTCGATTCTATTGGCATCAGTCACCGCGAAATCAGCGTCTAACGGCACATTAAAATCAACTCTTATCAGTACTTTTTTATCTTTAAAATTAAAATCGTTAATGGTTTTCATTATATAATTTAATGGGGTTCAGTTATAGAAATTTCACAAATATAAACTTTTTTAGTTTTTAAAAAACTGATTTAAACCCATCCGAGACCAGAATAACTGAATTTTAAGATTTTAAGGTTTTTTTAAGGTTTAAAAAAATGTTTATCGCTTTTACTTCTAAATAACTTTTATTTTGACGAAATCAACCTCATAATCCTGCGATATCGCCAATTGGAAAGATTTTATTTTCGCGCTTTAAAAACCTTTTTCCGATGATGATCCGGTTTTAATTCCCCGTAATTTTCAAATATTTGACTTACATTTATCCTCTAAATTTGTGATATGTCTAAACACTTTATCATCATTGGTGGAGGGATTGCCGGACTCGCTACAGCCATTAGCTTAAAAAAATTGGGACATAGCGTCAAGGTTTTTGAATCCAAACCCGACATCTTAGGTTTAGGTGCTGGATTGGGACTCGCTGCCAATGCTATGAAAGCGCTTGACTATTTAGATTTGGCTGAAGAACTAATTCCGTTGGGCAATATGTTGAGCTCACTGACCATTAAGGACTCCCTTGGAATTCCGATTTTTCAAGCCGATACCGAATTGGTTAAAAACGGAACTGCTGATAACTTCAGTATTCACCGCAAAGTCTTGATAAAGTACTTATTTGATCAACTCAGTATTGGCGATACCGAGGTATCTAAAAAGTTAGTTGCAGTTAATCAAAATGATCATCAAGTTGTAGTTACTTTTTCCGATGGTACTCAAGCTTTTGCCGATTATTTAATTGGATGTGATGGTGTTGGCTCGGTGGTGCGTCAAACATTACTTCCCAAGTCCACACCGCAATATGCGGGTTATACTTGTTGGCGGGCTATAACACCAAATCCACATATAGACGTACAAGATGGGACAGAAATTTGGGATCAATCCGGTCGATTTGGATTTGTTCCCCTAAGGGGCAATCTCATTTATTGGTATGCCTGTATCAACACGACTAGCGAGAATTATACTGCGATTAAAGCTTACGGCATTAAAGAATTAAAATCTATTTTTAAGGATTTTTATCAAGAAGTTCCTCATATCATTTCAAATACAGCCGACAAAGATTTAATTCAAAGTGATATTTTAGATATTAAACCGCTCAAACAATTTGCCTTTGAACGGATTTTGCTATTGGGTGATGCGGCTCACGCCACCACACCAAATATGGGTCAAGGTGCTTGTATGGCCATTGAGGATGTCGCTGTGCTGATTCACGAATTAAAATTGGAAACCGATGTTGTCAATGCCTTTAAGAAGTTCGAACACAAACGTCTAAAACGCACGCGTACTGTAACGGTCAAGTCCAAACAAGTAGGTATCATCGCGCAACTTGAATCACCTATATTATGTCGAATTCGAAATCGTTTTTTTAGAAATTTGCCACAATCCTTTGCTAAAAATCAAATGGAAAAACTCTTAAATACCGACATATTTAAAGCCTAAAACTTCGGGTATCATCCCTTTTCTAAATCGGTAATTTCAATTATATTTGTCCTATGCAGTTTTCAGAAATAATCGGTCAACAACACCTCAAGAATCATTTGATTCAAAGTGCCTCTTCAGGTCGTATTCCTCATGCACAATTGTTTATTGGTCCTGATGGTTCAGGCACTTTGCCTATTGCAATAGCCTATGCCCAGTATTTATTGTGCAAAAATACCGGAACCGAAAATTCTGGTGGCTCTGATGCTTGTAACTTAAAGTTTAAGTCACTGGGGCATCCCGATCTCCATTTTGCCTTTCCCGTGGCAACAACCGATGCGGTCAAGAAAAATGCAACTAGCGATAGTTTTATGGAAACTTGGAGAAAATTTGTAACCGATAATCCCTACGGCAATCTTTTTGATTGGTACAATCACATCGATATTCAAAACAAACAAGGTCAAATTGGTGTAGATGAAGCACATGAAGTTCTAAAAAAACTGGCACTGAAATCCTATGAAGGTGGTTATAAAGTCATGATTATTTGGATGGCCGACAAACTGAATGTCGAGGCCTCGAATAAACTTTTAAAACTCCTGGAAGAGCCCCCTGCCAAAACCGTTTTTATCTTAATCGCTGAAAACGAAAAATCGATTATACAGACTATTTTATCGCGTTGTCAAATATTAAAATTTCCAGCATTAACCGCTGTTGAAATTGAAACGGCTTTAATTGAAAGAGAACAATCTGATCCATCTGCCGCCGCATTAATTTCAAGACAAGCTCAAGGAAATTACAATAAGGCCTTACATTTACTCAGAAATAAACAGGACGATTTACCCTTTGAAAACTGGTTTGTACAATGGGTACGAGCGGCTTTTCGCGCCAAGGGCAATGCCGCAGTAATTCAAGATCTCATTCTATGGAGTGAAGAATTGGCCGCTTTGGGAAGAGAATCGCAAAAGCAATTTTTAGAATTCTGTATCGAAATGTTTAGACAGGCTTTGTTAATTAACTATCAAGCGCCGCAATTGGTTTTTTATCAAACCACCGTCGAAAAATTCAAATTGGAAAACTTTGCACCCTTTGTCAATAATTCCAATATCAACGAAATATTTAACGAATTATCTGATGCTATCTACCACATTGAACGCAATGGAAATCCCAAAATGATTTTTACAGATCTATCTATTAAACTGACTCGTTTGATTCACCAGAAAGAGTAGGATCTTCACTTTTTATTTTACGGATACTTTTTGAATTTTCATTAGTAATCTGTATCTCATGTTATTCTTTTTAATTCAATCATTCGATTTTGTTGTTTTTTTAAAATTTACGCAGTATCTTGTTATAAGTTACTTGTGCAATAAACTTTGAATCTAAGTGAATTTAGTAAGGCTAATAGACTTATTATCGGCTGTTTAATAATTTATTAATCGGCTACTGGTAAAAATTTAGTCGATAGCAAAAAAATACTCAATAGTACCAATTTTAATAATATATTTAATCCGTGATAAAACGGTATAAAAACATCGTTCTGCCAAGGGGTTAAAATTAATATAGAAGCGATTTTTTTATGGATAGTACGGTGGTTTTTGGTATGTTGATAACGGCTTATTTTGTAATTATTTTCATTCAATCCGGTTTGGATAAACTGATGGATTGGAAAGGAAATCTAGCGTGGTTAACACCCCATTTTAAGGAAACCATTTTTGAAAATCAAGTACCGGTCGCTTTGGGTATCATCACTTTTTTAGAGTTGTTTACCGGCTTAGTCAGCTTGATTGGTTTGTTTGATTTAATCGTTTTCTCTTCGGTTATTTTTGCTTTTTTAGCATCGGTTTTGGCAACGATTACTTTTTTATTCTTGCTCTTTGGACAGCGCATGGCCAAAGACTACGAAGGCGCAAAAACAATTGTTATCTATATGATACCCGCTCTACTCGCAGTGTATTTCTTAAACTAATCTTTTCTAGCTGGGTCTTATTTATTAAAAGCCGTATGCGAGCATCTATCGCCACTTAAGTATTATTGGGATATAGAGGCTTTAAACAATCGCAACTCTTCCCAGCTAAAGGCATTTCCTACCTTGTCTTTTATTTCAGAGAGGCTCAATTCTGCATTGCTATCCAATATTTCTTTTAATTGTTGAATACGGGATGCGGGTAATATCTCTTGGATTTCAACACTTTTCTGTGCAATCAATTTGGCCATGTGTCCATAAATGGTCTGTTCGGTCAACTTACGCATTTCCGCGATTTCGGAAATAGTATGCGCATCCTTCCACATTTCTAACGTAATTTCAGTGGTCTGTTTTTTAGTGCTTTTCTTTTGTTTATCCGGTTTTTCATAATACGATTCGTCTTCGTCTTCATCGTCCAAATCTAAATTTCCAGTACGTAAAATTTCGGCTATAGCTACTAAATGATTGATGCGGTATTCACCAATGGTCAAAGACGATAAATTTTCTTTGCTGATCTCTTTTCCTTCCTCCAGGGCTTTGATTAATAATTGTGCCTTCATCATCTGCAAAATTGCCTTGATATAACTGTTTTCTAAATCGGAAAGCTCTTCGTAAAAAGCCTTCATCTTTTTCATCTTTTTCACGCGGGTAACGGTGAATAATATCTCAAAAACAAGGCGGTCCATTTTTGGAAAAAAATATGCATAAGCCTTGTCAAAACGCTCTTTTACAAAATCAAAATCATAGGGTTCAGCGTGGAACAATTGATGCAGCTGGTTGACAAACTTCTCGGAGTGCACCAAAAGGGTATCCATGTTTTGAGATTGCATTTGCGCCCAACCTTGAAATTGTTTTTTCTTACTGCGATCTGTTTCAGCCGTATAGGTCTGTAAATGTTGACGCCATCGGGTCGATAAATCAAACCACGAAAACGTCTGGATCAAGTATTTATATATAAAAAATCGCGTAGAAGTATGAAGTTCTTTTTCGAGTCGTTCCGAATCGGCTTTTTGATTGGCGTATTCCATGACGTCCACGTCATTCTGCAGTCCATTCATCTGAATTGGATTAAGCAAAATAAGCCCTTCTAAGGAACGCAAACGCGATAAAGCGACATAGGCTTGTCCAGGCAAGAAAACGCGC
Organism: Flavobacteriaceae bacterium UBA1682; assembly: GCA_002320285.1. Lineage (GTDB taxonomy): Bacteria > Bacteroidota > Bacteroidia > Flavobacteriales > Flavobacteriaceae > Flavobacterium. Next base: position 57,710 of record DCKE01000001.1, read on the forward strand.
GATACATCCAATACAGCGCGGTCAAAAGTCAAGCCTTGACTCTTGTGTACCGTGATTGCCCAAGCGAGTTTGATGGGATACTGCGTATAGGTTCCTAAAATTTGCTCTTTGATTTCTTTGGTATTGCTATCAACGGTATATTTAATATTTTGCCACTCGTATTTCTCTACTTCTATGGTTTTGTTTTCTTCGGGAAAATGTACAAATACTTCATTGGGTGATAACGATTGAATAATGCCCATCTTTCCGTTAAAAAAATTCTTTTCAAAAGACAGGTCATTTTTTATAAAAATGATTTGCGACCCCACCTTAAGCGTCATCTTAGCTTCTAACGGAAATATTTTTTCCGGAAAATCACCCACTAATTCCGGGTAATAAGTATAAATCTTGTTAGGCAGTTCTTGAAGAGCTTCTGAATTTATAGCATCTGCTTTGGCATTATGCGTTGTCAGGGTAATATATCCTTTATGTTTTTTTAAATCGAATTCCGGTTGTACAAATTCATTGAGTAGATCAACATCTTTTGAAGTGACTTGATTGTTTCTCAAATTGTTTAAAACGTCAATAAAGCGATCATCACTTTGACGATAGATTTTATCCAGTTCAATATACAAGGGTGGACTTTTCTGAATCACATGAGAATGAAAAAAGAAATTACCGCGATAGTATTGTTTTAATATTTCCCATTCAACTTGTTTAACTACGGGCGGTAATTGCAATAAATCGCCAATAAACAACACTTGTACTCCGCCATAAGGTTGCTCATTACGCCTTATTCTTCGCAGCATAAAGTCCATCGCATCCAGGACATCAGCCCGAACCATACTGACTTCGTCAATGATCAGCAATTCCAAATTTAGAAAAAGTGCTTTTCGAGTATTATTCATCAACAGATGTCGACGTAGAGAAACTTGATTTTCAAATTTAACCGTATCGGAGAATATCGGAACCGATTTGGAATCGGGAATAAAAGCCGCAAAGGGTAAATGAAAGAAGGAATGTATGGTAACACCACCTGCATTTAAAGCCGCAATACCCGTAGGTGCCACGACAACAGCATTTTTATGCGTAGTATCAATGATTTGTTTGAGCAAAGTAGTTTTACCCGTACCAGCCTTTCCCGTTAAAAATATAGAACGATTGGTTTGATTGATAAATTGTAATGCATATTTCGCTTCTGCAGATATCCTTTTCATTTTGCCTTGGTATTGAGCCTACAAATTACCCTCTAAAAAAGGTACTAAAAAAATAAAACCTCCAATTTTTGGAGGTTTTAAATATAAAAATTATTTCTTAGTTTCGGTCTTTTTTTCTTCTTTAGATTCTGAAGCTGCAGCCGTACCTTTATATTTTGAATTCAAATCTTTGACGATTTTTTCAGTCAAATCAAATTCTTCTTTAGCGTATAAAATTGTAGAGGCATCTTCAGTTCCATAGATATAGGCATATCCATTTTTCTTACCGTAGTCCTGTACAAAACTCTTGATCTTTTTCACTACAGAGTCCATTTCTTTTCCGCTTTCCATTTGCAAAGTTTGAACCATCGACTGTTGTTTCATCGTCAACTCTTGCTCTCTCTTTTGTAACTCTGCACCCTTTTGTTGTGCCCAAGCCATTCCTTTTGCTTGTGCATCTCTTTGAAAATTTTGTGCGTCTGATTGAAATCTAGAAATATCCCCTTCTAGTTCTTTTCCCATCTCGTCAGACTTAATTTTATATTTGGCTTCAATATCTTTCGTCTCTTCATATTCCTTCATCAATTTTTGTGTATCGATGTAAGCCGTTTTGTTTTCACTAACGGTAGTAGTAGTTCCTTTATCGGTACATGAAAGTAATGTCGCAACCATGCCCAATACTAAAATACTTTTTTTCATTTCTTTTTTAATTTTATTTACTTGGTAAATGTAATAAAAACTTTTTATCTAATTAAATTAATTTTTCCACCAACTAAAACATCATAGCTAATACTAATGATTATCCTATTCAAAATAGAAATTTACTATTAAAAACGACTTATTTTAAAGCGTTTTAAGCTACTTTCTATATTCCTGAATATATATTCACATTTAAACCATAATTCATTTAACAAATAGTCTTATTTCGATTTTTAGCTTTACAATGGACTTGAAAAAGCTAAAAATTGTACGATGCAAGCCACTACCCTACTTCGATCACTTAAAAAAGCTATTTTAATTATATTTTAGACTTTTAGATTAACGAATCCTTATAATGCCATTTTTGACTTTTTTAAAAAACGAAATTAGACGACAAAGTGAAAAATATATAAACTTACCCTTTTATAATTTTATATAAGTAATACTACTTTGAAACAACAGTTATAAGTGAGGTAGAATTTCTATAGTAAATAAACGTACAGCAATCTTAAAACACAATATATAAAAATTAAATACTTCTTTTAAAGACTAAAACCCATACTTACTATTCTAATAAATAGTTTGCAGCTATACCCAAGGTTATAAAATTTAGTTTTTTTTCAATAGTCCAAACAGCCAAATTTTAAAATTTAACGGACTAATAATAGCTTAAAAATTCCAATTTTATTTTCGTGACTAGTAAATTACGTCAGCAGTCATTTTAAAAAAAAATGTAAAAAAAAACTCGAATTCATACTCATTCGAGTTTTTGTGATTAATCATGATTTACAAGAGATACTTATTTTTTCTCGATCTGATAGATAATCGAAGAATATTGAAAGTCTTTTTTTGCTTTCCAATTGGATTTTAATCCAATAAAAAATGCACGAATAAAATTCATTTTTCCAGTTTTATACTTTTCAGATAACAAGGAAACATAAAAACTATCAAAATACATCGGATGTTTCTTTACAATTTTCAAATCATATTTTCCCATTAACTTGAACATCGCCTCTTGTGAAAAATGCCAAAGATGTCGAGGCACATCATAAGCAGCCCAAAATTCTTTGTAATATTGGGCGTCAAAAGATTGATAATTGGGTACGGCAATAATCAAAATACCATCCTCTTTTAGAATTCGGTATAAGGACTGCACTTGAATTTCGAGATCGTATACGTGTTCCAATACATGCCACATGGTAATCACATCTATCGAATGATTTGGAATATCGTCTAGAGATTCCATCGTACTGATTTTTTTCTCTAGTAGAATTTTTTGTGCATTTGCATTGGGTTCAAAACCCAATGTATCCCAACCTTTATTTTTAGCTGCTACAAGAAAATCTCCTGTGCCCGCTCCGATGTCTAACAGTTTTCCAGTAACTTTTTTATCAGTACTGATCAGTTTTATTTTGTCGCTAATCGCTTTCTTTTTGACCAGATGATATATTTTTTCAAACCAATTTCGTTTACTGTCGGTATGTGAAATATAATCTTCACTCTCATAATAACGATCGAGATCTGCTTTATTCGGTTGCGGAATCGTTTTTAAAATACCAAATTCTTCTTCTCTCATCAAGTCAAAAGATTCTTTCGACACCGAATTATCTTTTACCGATAGGTATATATTGGAATCTTTTTGTTTCATTTTCTAAACTTTTTTAAATTCAAAAAGTGTAAAAATTACCTTTTACACTTTTAAAATTATATATTGTTTCACGTGGAACACTAACGACCCATATGAATTAATAAAATCGAAATATCAGTAGGAGTTACTCCACTTATTCTAGAAGCTTGTGAAATACTAACCGGTCTAATCTTCTTTAATTTTTCACAGGATTCATAAGACAAAGACTTGATTTTATCATAATCAAAATTCTCAGGAATACGTACATCTTCTAAACGAGTCAATTTATCTGCGTTATTCTTTTCCTTCTCGATATACCCAGAATACTTTACTTGAATTTCAGCTTGCTCGATGATTTCCTGGTCTAACTCATGCTCATCAACATAAGCCCGTACTTTAGCAAACTTCAACATATCTTCCAATTCCAATTGTGGACGTGAGAATACCTTAAACATTTTATCCGCTTGAACCATCGGTGCAGAACCTTTCTCCAAAAGTATTGGATTAGCCTCCTCCATCTTTACACTGGTTTCTTTAAAGAATTCGACAAAAGCTTCTGAGGCATTCTGTTTGATTTGCATTCTTTTTAATCGAGCATCTGACGCCAAACCTAAGGCATGCGACATCGGTGTTAATCTAAAATCGGCATTATCTTGACGTAATAAAGTACGATATTCCGCTCTTGATGTAAACATTCTATACGGTTCCTCTGTTCCCTTTGTAATTAAATCATCGATCAACACCCCAATATATGCTTCATTTCTCTTTAAAATAAACGGCTCACGATCATTAACTTTTAAGTGTGCATTGATACCGGCCATCAATCCTTGAGAAGCAGCTTCCTCATACCCGGTGGTTCCGTTGATCTGCCCAGCGAAATATAAACCTTCAACCAACTTGGTTTCTAACGTATGTTTTAATTGTGTAGGCGGAAAGTAATCATATTCGATAGCATAACCCGGTCTAAAAAACTTCACTTTCTCAAAACCTACCACCGAACGCAAAGCTTTAAACTGTACATCCTCTGGCAAAGAAGTCGAAAAACCGTTGATATAATACTCACAGGTTTTCCATCCCTCAGGTTCTACAAAGATTTGATGACGATCTTTATCAGCAAATCTATTGATTTTATCTTCTATAGAAGGACAGTATCTCGGACCCAAACTTTTGATACGACCATTAAACATCGGTGAACGATCAAAACCCTCACGCAACAAATCATGTACTTCTGGCGAAGTATAAGTCATATGACAATCGCGTTGTTCAACCAAAGGTTTTGTGATATCTAGATAAGAAAATTTAGCAGGATTAACATCACCCGGTTGCGGTTCCATTCTAGAAAAATCTAGTGAACGTCCATCAACACGTGGCGGGGTTCCCGTTTTCATTCTACCAGAAGTGAATCCCATTTTTACCAAATCTTCTGTTATTCCAAACGAAGCACTCTCACCAGCTCTACCTCCTCCGAATTGTTTTTCACCAATATGAATCAAACCATTCAAAAAAGTACCGTTGGTCAATACAACAGATTTTGCTTTAATCACAATTCCCAAAGAAGTTTTCACTCCTACGATCTTATGATTTTCAACGATAATCCCAGAAATCATTTCCTGATAAAAATCTAAATTCTCTGTACCCTCCAACATCAATCTCCAGGTTTCAGCAAATCGCATTCGATCACTTTGAACACGTGGCGACCACATTGCCGGACCTTTTGATTTGTTCAACATCTTAAACTGAATGGCAGTTTGATCAGAAACAATTCCTGAATAACCACCTAGTGCATCAATTTCCCGAACGATTTGACCTTTTGCAATTCCTCCCATTGCAGGATTACAAGACATTTGTGCAATGTTTTGTAAACTCATCGTAACCAATAAAGTTTTGGATCCCATGTTCGCTGCTGCTGCTGCAGCTTCCGAACCGGCGTGTCCTCCACCTACAACGATCACATCATATATATCTTCAAATAAACTCATTGTTTCACGTGGAACATTTAATTAATAATTTTAAAAAAAGTGGTCTATTGTTCCACGTGGAACATCGACATTTTTTCATTTTCCTTTTGACGCATCATTATTTCATCACTTTCCGTCTTGTCTTTATAACCGCAATAATGTAAAACACCATGTGCCATCACCCGACGCAACTCTTCTAAAAATAATACCTCGTAATCCGATGCATTATCCCGAACACGCTCTATAGAAATAAACATATCTCCCGATATAACATCACCCGAACAATAATCAAAACTAATGATGTCCGTCAACGTATCGTGATCCAAATACGTCACATTGATCTGATGCAAATACGCATCATCACAAAAAATATAATTGATATCACCGACAACCAAACCTTCAGATCGAACCAGTTGCTCTATCCAAGAGGAATAAACAATCTCATCATCCAATTTGAATTCACACTCATAATTAAAAGTAATCATACACAGGGAGTTAAATAGTAAACGTAAAGCCGACAAAGTTACGATGAAAAATAAAATTAAAGGAAACCTAAAATAAAAAAAAAACTTAAATAAAAAAATATATAATAATCTAATAATCAATATATTAAATATATAAAACCCAACTGAATACAGTTTACAGCTCAAAATATAAAAAAATAGAGGTTCAATTGCTTTCACAAGTAGATTGTAACGCAAAAAATTACCTAGACCTCAAAATATTTACAAACACCAATATAGGTTTTCAACAAAGTTAAGGTTGATAACTAAAATCAGACACCCTATTACAACTGTTGCATGCAGTACTACTATCCAAACGTTTTAATGTACTACTACCCACCAAGCCTGGCTTACAGTTAAGCATTGCCTTAAAGATTCGCAGACATAAAGGATCCATTCAAGTAAAAAACTTTTTAACGAACTATACTTTTTACGAGTAAATCGTTCTAACAAGTATTAACACCCTAGGGTATCACAGCAAACTTATTATTGCGAACTTTGAATATGCATATTGATTCTCAAAATTAAAATCTTCTCGAAGATCTAATTTTTCATTCAAACATTCGTTTTAATCCCTGTGTGGATTTATTTTAAATTCTGTTTTAGAATTGTTATCAACATTTATATATAATAGAAAAAAAATATTTTTTAAAATTTAAATTTATTTCTTCTTCTTATTGTGTGTTAATAGCTACAATAACTTTTTGAGGAAAGTAGTCGTTACTGACTTGTCATTACTTATACACATTATTTAAAAAAGTATCTCATTGGTTTTAAGTGAAGTGTTGTAGTTATCAACAACTATTTATATTATTTTTAATAGTAAAATTTTAATAAGTATTGTTGTTGATAACTGTTGATAACTTCAAATTTAGAACTGATAACAAAACAACAAATTTTAGAAACTAAATTTGGAATTCTAAATGACGATTTGGATTAGGTTTTTTTTCTGAATAAACAAAAAAACCTTGTTGAATTCTATCCAAACTTATCAACATTTAATGTTAACATATAATTAACTGAGGGTTAAGCTCTTAGTGATTTGAATTAACATTGTTTTTTTGAGCTTTTTATAAGTGATGTATCGTGTTGATTCATAGTGTTTTATGTTTTTAAAAAGTCAAATAGCCTTGAAGTTACCTTTTAAGAGGATGGAAAATTGAAAATTAAAAAATCCATTTACTGCCAAGATTGTTAATCGTATATTTGTAAAAAATTATCAAGACCATGTCAAATAATGTACGAGTGCGTTTTGCACCAAGTCCTACAGGACCTTTACATATAGGAGGTGTAAGAACCGCTTTATTTAATTATTTATTTGCAAAGAAAAATAAGGGTACCTTTTATCTTCGAATCGAAGACACCGATCAAAATAGATTTGTTCCTGGTGCTGAAGCTTATATTTTAGAAGCACTAGAATGGCTGGGAATTTCACCAGATGAAACTATTGGAAAAAATGAAAAATTCGGACCTTATAGACAGAGTGAAAGAAAGGCTCTATATAAAGAGTATGCCGATCAATTGATTCAAAATGGATGGGCTTATTATGCTTTTGATACAGCTGCAGCCTTAGATCAGTTGAGAAAAGAAACGGAAGAAGCTGGAAATACTTTTATTTACAATCATACCAATAGAGAAATTTTAGAAACTTCTTTGCGTCTAAGCGCTGAGGAAGTTGCAGCTAAGATTCAAGCAGGTGATGAATTTGTTATTCGTTTTAAAACGCCGACAGATCAGACTTTGCATTTGAATGATTTGATTCGCGGAGACATCAAGTTTGAAACCAATTTATTGGACGATAAAGTATTGTTTAAAAGTGATGGTATGCCTACTTACCATTTGGCTAATATAGTAGATGATCACTTGATGGAAACATCACATGTAATTCGCGGTGAAGAGTGGTTGCCTTCCCTACCCCTACATGAATTGTTGTATACGGCCTTCGGTTGGCAAGCTCCAAAGTTTGCACATCTGCCCTTGATTTTAAAACCGGTTGGTAACGGTAAATTATCTAAGAGAGATGGTGATAAGCTTGGATTTCCTGTATTTCCTTTAAATTGGACCGATCCTGTGTCTGGTGAACAATCATCGGGTTATAGAGAAAAGGGATTTTATCCTGAAACCGTTTTAAATTTTTTGGCACTACTGGGATGGAATGACGGTACAGATCAAGAAATTTTTTCACTAGATGAATTGATTGAAAAATTTGATTTATCAAGAGTACATAAGGCAGGAGCTAAATTTGATCCAGAAAAAAATAAATGGTTTAACCAGCATTATTTGAAATTGCAATCCGATAGTAGTTTGACACAAGAATTTCAAAAGGTATTGGTCGAAAAGCAGATCACAGCTACGAATCAATATGTTGAAAAAGTGGTGGGATTAATTAAAGATAGAGCGACTTTCGTCAGTGATTTTTATGAGTTGAGCGATTTCTTTTTTGTTGCACCGACAACTTACGATGCTAAGGCTTTAAAAAATTGGAAAGAAGATACAGCTGCTTTAATGCAAAAAACTATAGCTGTTTTAGATACAATTGACGATTTTACTTCTGCTCATATCGAAACCACGGTTAAAGAATGGTTAACGGCTCAGGAGATTGGAATGGGTAAAGTGATGCAACCGTTGCGATTGAGTTTGGTAGGAGAATTAAAAGGCCCGCATTTATTTGATATTATTGAAATGTTAGGAAAAACAGAAACGATTTGTAGAATAAATAATGCAATAGCTAAAAATTAATTTTTTTGAAATTATAATATTTTTATATTAGCAATATATTAACATAAAAATATTATTGAAAATGAAGAGATTTTTATTATTTACCTGTCTGATTGCTTTAGTATCGCTGAGCTCATGTAGTAGCGATGATAGCGATCCAGTGAATCCATTTAAAGACCTGGTTTTAACCGCTGATAATACGGGGATAGTTGTAGGAGAAACCGTAAAGTTTACCGTGACTGTGGACGGTAAGGAGATAACCGATGCGGATATTTATGTAAATGATGCTAAATCGGGTTATGAACATACCTTTAGAACCGTTGGAGTATATAGAGTAGTTGCAAAAAAAGCGAATGCGAACAACAGTAATACAGTTTCCGTATCGGTTACTGAGAATTCAGTAACGGAACCGGGGCCAGAACCTGGAAAAGATAGTAAGTTTTTAGGTAAATGGACGCCACAGGACATTAGCGTAAATTTTAATGGTATACCTGTTCCCGGTGGAGTTTTTGCGTATCCGCATCAAGAAAATTGTGATAAAGATACCGTGGAATTGTTAGCATCATATCAAGGAACATATACCTTGCATAGTGAAACTTGTCAAACGACCAAGCAAACACAAGCTTGGAAGGAAAACGGCAATAACATTGTAATTCCTATTATGGGAATTGAAATAGAGGCCAATGTTAAGGAAGTTAATGCAAACAATATGATTATCGAAATCGATGTTTATGAATATAAAGCATTGGTTGATATCTTGATGCCAGAACTTTCACCTTTGATTGTAAAAGGCATGAAAGCCAACTTAAAATTAGTTAAATAAAAAAAAAATCCTGCGTAAGCGGGATTTTTTTTTATACTTTGCGCATATTAATCTTTAATAACTGCTCTATATTATGTTTTTACCCATTTTAGGATTTTTCCTTTTAGTACTTATTTTAACTTCCTTTTTTACTGTCAAACAACAATCGTCAGCGTTGGTAGAACGTTTTGGAAAGTTTAATAGCATCAGACATTCCGGTTTGCATTTTAAAATTCCGATTATCGATAGAATTGCGGGCAAAGTCAATCTTCGTATTCAGCAATTGGATGTGATTATTGAAACCAAAACTAAGGATAACGTTTTTGTAAAATTGAAGGTATCGGTTCAGTTTAAAGTGATACAGGATAAGGTTTACGAAGCTTATTATAAATTGGAATATCCGCATGATCAGATTACATCTTATGTTTTTGATGTGGTTCGTGCAGAGGTTCCGAAGTTAAAATTGGATGATGTATTCGAGCGTAAAGATGACGTTGCTGTCGCTGTAAAAAGAGAATTGAATGAGGCGATGACTACCTACGGTTATGATATCATCAATACTTTGATCACGGATATTGATCCGGATATACAGGTTAAAAACGCGATGAATAGAATTAATGCTGCTGATCGTGAAAAAACAGCTGCGGAATATGAAGCTGAAGCAAGTAGAATTAGAATTGTTGCTAAAGCTAAGGCCGAAGCGGAATCGAAGCGTTTGCAGGGACAAGGTATTGCCGATCAACGTAGAGAAATCGCCAGAGGTTTAGTAGAGAGTGTTGATGTGTTGAATAAGGTAGGGATCAATTCACAAGAGGCATCAGCTTTAATTGTTGTAACTCAACATTACGATACTTTACAAGCTATCGGAGCGGATAACAACTCGAATTTGATCTTGTTACCAAACTCTCCACAGGCGGGTAGTGATATGCTTAATAATATGGTGGCTTCTTTTACAGCGAGTAATCAAGTTGGTGAAGCGATGAAAAGAGCTCCTAAGAAGAAAAAAGATTCTTCTGAAGACGAATTATAGATATCAATTTAAAGTTGCTTAAATGCGCTTAAAACATAAAAAACGCCTCGATATTCGAGGCGTTTTTGTATTTAAGTTGGATTGTAACTATTTAATCTTAACTTTTTCGCTTAAAAATAAATTTTAACAAGGTAGTTAGAAGAAACGTTTGCACTCCATTAGAGTTTGAAACTATAGAAGCGACGGAGCCAAAGGTATTCCTGATGATTTTCATCGGCGTGAATGCGTCTTTTAAATCATCAATGGATTGAACCACTCGGTGGAATTCCAATTCTCTTTGTACATCAAGAATTTTTAATTCGTGATTGATTTCTTCTATAGAATTAAATTGTTTTTTCATCAGTATGGTTTAGTCGTTAAAGAAAATATCTGAGAATTTTCTAATTAAGGGTTTTTCAATAATAACATTTTTGTAATAGTAAATTACAAAACTCAAGATTAAATAAACACCTCCTACAATTAAAAAACCCAGAGTAAAACTTTCAAGCGCTTTACCAATAGCAAAAGCGGCAGCAATGGAAATAAACAACAGGGTTAGCATAGAGAATAAGCTCAATAAAAAAACTTTAAGCATAAAGCTCGTAGCCTTAGTAATAACCTTGAATCCCCACAATTGGTAAAATTCAATGTTACTATCAAGAAATGCTTTTGCATTGCTCTTAATATCCCTGATGTCTTCTTTTACTTCGTCAAATGCCATATCAATTGTTATTATTTAGCGTTAGCTGCTTTGCTAGCTTCTTTTTTTAATTCAGCTAGTTTTTTCTCTAAAGCCGAGATAACATCTTCCGATTTTTTTCCTGTCGTTGAAATCAATTCTTCAAAACCCTCTTCGAAATCGTGTTTTTTTCTTTCAACTACACCTTTTACTTGTTTTTTTAGTTCGTCAATTTTATCAGACAAACCATCTTTAGATTGGCTAAAACCCTTTTTAAGTTTTTTTCTCATTTTTGTTCCTTCTTCAGGAGCAAACAACATTCCTAATCCAGCTCCAACTGCGGCACCAGCTAGTACTGCAATAAATGTATTTCCTAATTGATTTGACATAACAATTTGTTTTTTTGATTAATAATATTATAAATCTAAACAGAATCTTTCAATTTTAGTGTTAACTACTAGTTAAAAAAACAAAACATATTGGTTATAGAACGAATTCAACGGTAAAATACTTAAAATACGATTGAATTTATTTACTATCTAATTTTGCCCAAGTATCTCGAAGCCCTACCGTTTTATTGATTACCAAATGGTTTTCAGTCGAATCCTGATCTACACAGAAATATCCCAAACGTTGAAATTGGAATTTGTCACCAGCTTGAGCTGCTGCTAAACTCGGTTCCAGATACCCTTTGATTACATTTAGTGAATCTGGATTGATATAGTCTTTAAAATCAACTTCCTTATTACCATCGGGGTTTTCGTGGGTAAATAAACGATCGTAAATTCTTATTTCCGCTTCAATGGCATGAGGAACAGAAACCCAATGTATGGTTCCTTTTACTTTGCGTTTACTAGCTTCACTTCCACTTCCACTTCGAGTTTCCGGATCATAAGTGGCGTGAATTTCAAGTATGTTGCCATTCTCATCTTTAACCACGCTTTCGCCTTGAATGATGTAGCCATTCTTTAAACGCACTTCTTTGCCTAAGGTCAGGCGGAAATATTTGCTGTTGGCATTTTCCATAAAGTCATCTCTTTCGATATACAGTTCTCTGGAGAATGGCACTTTTCTAAAAGTCATGACTTCTTCTTCCGGATTGTTTTCCGCTTCCAACCATTCTACTTCATTTTCTGGATAATTGGTGATAATCAGTTTAACCGGATCTAACACCGCCATAACTCTTGGCGTGATTTTATTGAGGTCTTCCCTTACGCAGAATTCCAATAAAGAGACATCAATAAGGTTATCGCGTTTGGCTATTCCAATGGTATTAGCAAAATTGCGAATCGCAGTTGGAGTATAACCTCTTCTTCTCATTCCTGAAATCGTAGACATTCTTGGATCATCCCATGCCGTTACGTGTCCATCTTGAACCAATTGCAATAGTTTTCGCTTACTAACAACAGTATGTGACAAATTTCGACGTGCAAATTCGCGTTGTTTAGGTCTAATTTTAGTAGGATCTACAATTTGATCTAAAAACCAATCGTATAATTCACGGTGAGGTAAGAATTCTAAAGTACAGAAAGAGTGAGAGATTTGTTCGATATAATCGCTTTCTCCATGTGCCCAGTCATACATTGGAAAGATACACCAATCGGTCCCTGTTCTATGATGTGATTTTTTGATGATTCTATAAATAATAGGATCACGCATCAACATATTGGAAGAGGTCATGTCAATTTTTGCTCGTAAGATATGGGAACCCTCTTCGAATTCGCCATTTTTCATACGCTCAAACAAATCGAGATTCTCCTCGACACTTCTATTTCTATTTGGTCCTTCAACACCGGGTTGGGTTGGAGTTCCTTTTTGCTTCGCCATTTCCTCAGAAGACTGATTGTCTACATAGGCTTTGCCATTTTTGATCAAGGCTACGGCCCAATCATATAATTGTTGAAAATAATCTGAGGCATATACTTCTTCGCTCCATTTATAACCCAACCATTCCACATCATTTTTGATGGCATCTACAAATTCTTGTTCTTCTTTTGCTGGATTGGTATCGTCAAAACGCAAGTTTACCGGTGCGTTGTAATCTATACCTAAACCAAAATTTAAACAAATCGAACTCGCATGTCCAATGTGAAGATATCCATTGGGCTCTGGTGGAAAACGAAAATGTAATTTATCATTTGGCAAACCATTTTTTAAATCTTCTTCAATGATTTGTTCAATAAAATTCAATGATTTTTCTTTTGTTGACATAGATATATTATTATATAAGCAAAGGTATCAAAAAGTTAGACATTCCCTTTAATGGTTTGATTTTTTATTTGCTTTTGAAACGCTCAATAAGACTAAAAATGTTGTATTTTTAACTTCTTTTACTAATTAAACTCGCTTTATGGGACTTATAAAATTAAAAAATATTAGAACTTTTTCTTTTCACGGATGTTTAGAAGAAGAAGGAAAGATCGGTTCGGATTACCGTATCGATTTAACGGCAAAAGCCGATTTTTTAAAAGCAGCAGAATCGGATGATTTGGCTATGGCTGTAGATTATGTGCATTTAAATAAAATTGTAGTAGAGGAAATGGATATCCGATCCAAGCTTTTGGAGCATGTATGTCAGCGTATTTTAAATCGAGTGTTGCATGAAATTCCGGTAATCGTCCACGTTACGGTTGGTGTATCAAAAATAAACCCTCCGATTGGCGGTGATGTAGAAATGGTAACGGTTGAAATGGAGGAATTTAGAGCGTAATGTCTTTTTTATTTTTAAAAAGAAGATTTGAATCGCTTTGATTTTCAAAAATTATTAGTAAGTTTGCCATCCATAACACAGAGGGCATCGTGGCCGAGTGGCTAGGCAGCGGTCTGCAAAACCGTCAACAGCGGTTCGAATCCGCTCGATGCCTCAACAAAAAGGAGATCTATTAGATCTCCTTTTTTATTTTTTATTCGAAAATATAAAGCTGTTTTCAAGTAACTTTTCTTCCTTAGGGAATACTCCCCTAGACATAATGACCAATCCAAAAACAATCAACAATATACTACTGACCTTTTTAATTTTTAAGATGTTTTCCGGGATCAGTTTTTTTCGCAGTTGTTTGGCTAGTAATATTTTAAATAAGTCGGTAATGAAATAGGCTACGATTACACAACTAAAAAAGAACAACATCCGATTGGGTTCCATTTCCATTTCAGGACCTAAGGTGATGATGATTGCCAACCAAAATCCCAGTACCCCGACATTGATAAAATTCAATAGAAAACCTTTGACAAAGAGATTAAAATAGTCTCTTTTTATTTTAAGGGATTCTAATTTTATGACTTCTATAGATGTTTTCTTGAGTTTAAGGAATGAAATGATACCATAAGTAATCATGATTACACCTCCAAATAGGTATAATGCCGGTTCGTCTTTAATGCTGTTGATCAGTCTAAAACTGCTGAAATACGCGATAGCAATGAATACAATATCAGCTAAAATTACTCCAAAATCAAACGACATCGCAGCGCGAAAGCCTTTGGTGATACTTGTTTCAATTAAAATAAAAAAAACAGGCCCAATCATAAAACTCAGAAAAAACCCTAGCGAAATTCCTGTTAATAAGTTGTCTATCATTGTAGTAAAATAAAAATGCCAATATTGAGAATTGGCATTTATTGAAATGTTTTGCAAGGTAAAAAATAATAAGCCAATATAATAGCTTTATTTTTTTACTTTTTTGATGGTTCCCCCCGCAATTATTTTTTCGTTCAGCGTTTTTGGTTCCCCGTATACGGTAATTTTACCACCAGCTCTTGTTTTTGCATCGACTAACTGAGTTGCTCGTACTTCTGCTTCTCCTCCTGCATTAACCGTTACGTCTGTTTGTTCTGATTCCAGGTCTTTATGATAGACAATAGCTCCAGAATTCGCTATTATATCCTGCATTTTAGCTTTCCCCCTGATTGTAGTTATACCGCCTGAATTGGCTTTTACATTCAAACGTTCTACATTGACTTTTAGGTTGATCTTCCCCCCTGTTTTAGCATTTATAGTCAAGGATACATCATCCAAGGTCGCATCAGATTTGACAGTAGCACCTTCATTGACTTCAACCGCATCTAAGTTTTTATAGTATACGATGGCTTTTACATCATCGCCTTGTAAGGTTTTACTCAAGGTCATTTTAATTCGCAGACTACCATTTTTATTGACAATCTCGACATTACCAGCATCGGTTCCGCTCAGTTCTACCTTGTATTCGTCAGCAGGAACCAAAGTGGCATTGATTTTATCAAATACTTTTAGAGAAGTAAATTCACCAACTTGTTTGACCGTTTGTGCAATTCCAAATTGTGCAACCAAGACAAAGGCAACTAAAATTATTTTTCGCATAGTTTCTATTTGTTGTTGTTTTAATATTATTTAATAATAAGGAGTTAGTACTAGGGCCGTGAGTAGGAAATCTAGTGATAACTCCTATATTACTTTATTGCTGGTTTTTTCTTATATAGTTGAAATCCAATTGTTTTTTAATTAAATCAGCATTCTTAACGGTTACAATTACTTCATCTCCTAACTGAATCACATTGTTTGTCGATTGTCCTACCAAGGCATATTGTTTGTCGTCGAAGATGTAATAATCGTCTTTAATTTCGCGAATTCGAACCATTCCCTCACATTTATTATCCACGAGTTCAACGTAGATCCCCCATTCGGTAACACCGGAAATGACTCCAACAAACTCCTTGCCTTTTTGATCTTGCATAAACTTGACCTGCATGTATTTGACACTGTCTCTTTCTGCATTGGCTGCCAAACTCTCCATCTGTGAGCAGTGCAAACATTTAACTTCCATTTCCTCTTCATTAACCGATGCACCTTGATCCAAGTAGTGTTGTAGCAAACGATGGGCCATGATATCTGGATATCGACGTATTGGCGATGTAAAATGCGAGTAATATTCAAAAGCCAATCCGTAATGTCCTATGTTTTCAGTAGAATAACTGGCTTTACTCATACTTCTGATGGTTAAGGTATCCACCAAATTTTGCTCTTTTTTTCCTTGTACTTGTGAGAGTAACGTATTTAATGAACTCGATATGGATGCTTTGGATTTAAAGTTAATCGAATAGCCAAATTTGGAGATGATTCCCTGAAGGTTAAATAATTTGTCTTGATCCGGCTCATCGTGTATACGGTATACAAAGGTTTTTTTCTGTTTACCGACGTATTCAGATACTTTTTTATTGGCCAACAACATAAATTCTTCAATCAAGTGGTTGGCATCTTTGGAAACTTTAAAATACACTCCAACCGGTTCGTCGTTTTCGTTTAAATGAAATTTAACCTCTACTTTGTCAAATGAAATGGCACCATCGCTCATTCTCTTTTGACGCATAATCTTAGCTAACTCATTCATTTTAAGAACGCCATCTACTATAGGCTGCTCGATTTCCTGTGCTACTCCACTTATTGAAATGTTTTCTGGAATAAAGCCTTTACCGGTTTCGATGATTTGTTGGGCCTCTTCATAAGCCATTCTCTTATCGGAATAGGTTACGGTTCTTCCAAACCACTGATCGACAATCTCTGCTTTTTCATTTAATTGAAAAACAGCTGAAAACGTATATTTTTCTTCGTTTGGTCTTAAAGAACACGCAAAGTTAGACAAGACTTCGGGCAGCATCGGTACTACTCGATCTACTAAATATACCGAAGTAGCTCTTTGATAAGCTTCTGCATCTAAAAGGGTTCCCTCTTGAACATAATGGGATACATCAGCGATGTGAACCCCTATTTCGTAACGACCGTTTTCGAGTTGTCTAAACGAAAGGGCATCATCAAAATCCTTGGCATCCTTTGGATCTATTGTAAAGGTCAGTACATCGCGCATATCGCGACGTTTATCGATTTCGCTTTGCTGTATACTCGTATCTATTTTTTGTGCAAAGGCTTCTACTTCAACTGGAAAATCATTCGGTAAACCGTATTCGGCCAATATAGCATGCATCTCCGTATTGTGTTCGCCTTGTTTACCTAAAACTTTAAGTATACGACCAAATGGGCTGTCGGCTCGATCTGGCCAATCCTCGATACTTACTAAAACCACATCGCCGTCCTTAGCATTTCCGATTTTATCCTTGGAAATAAAAATGTCGGTATACATTTTTGCATTGGCACTCGTTACAAAAGCAAAATTCTTTTGAATCTCGATAACTCCGACAAATTCCGTTTTATGCCTTTTAATAATTTCGACAACCTCACCCTCGGGTTTTTTACCTTTTCGTTTGTTGTAGATATAGACTTTGACTACATCTTTGTCTAAGGCTTTATTTAAATTGTTGGTGGGAATGAAAACGTCTTCTTCCAATTCGTTGCAAACGAAATAAGCCGTCTTTCTACTGGTCATGTCAATAGTTCCCTCAAAATAATCCATCGTTGGAATGATTTGAAATTTACCAGGCTCTATTTCTTTGATTTTTTCTTTGGATAAAAGGTATTTTAATTCTTTGATAATATCATTTCTTCCTTGAGTATCAGTAATATCCATTGATGCGGCTATCTGTTTGTAGTTATAGGTCTTGGAAGAATTATTAGATAGTAGTTTCAGGATTTTTGCTGAAAAATCTTGAAGTTTATTTTTTTTTTGATTTATTTTTTTACGCATTATAATCTTGTTTTTAGATTAAGTTCTAAACTATTTTTTAACGAAATGTCACTTAACTGGTTTAAATGTACAAAATAGTAGGAGAAGAGATTTTGTATTTTAAAAAATTAAATAAAATATAACGTTTATAATTATTTCTTTGTTGGTGAAGGATTAATTTAAGACTTTTTTAATCAGAAGGTTAAGATATTAAGTCTATGTAATTAGAAACTATTACAATTATTTATGAAGTAAATTATAGTACAAATATAATACTTTTCTGGTAAAAATTTGAATAAAGCCTTTTTTGCACAGGATTTGGCGAAAAGAAACCTTATTGATAAAATGAAGAATCCACATTTGGGTTACTTTTTGGGAATTTAAAATTTATTGGTCTTCAATGCCGTTCGTATCGGTAAAGATTTGTTGTAAATAGTTGTAAAATCCTAAACTTAGGTGGGGCTGTTTTTTTATTTTTCATTCTTTATCATACCTTTGTAAGGTAATAACCGATAAAAGCACATTATGAAAATATCCATTGGTAACGACCATGCAGGTCCAGCATATAAAAAGGCGATTGTTCGATTTTTAGAAGAACAAGGTCACGAGGTAACCAATTATGGCACTGATGATTTTGCTTCTGTGGATTATCCAGACTTTGGTCATCAAGTAGCAGCAGATGTTGAATTGAAAAAAGTGGATTTCGGTATTTTGATTTGCGGCAGTGGTAACGGTATTGCGATGACAGCGAATAAACATCAAGGCGTGCGTTGTGCGTTGTGTTGGACAAAAGAAATAGCTTCCTTATCGCGTCAGCATAACAACGCCAATGTGATTAGTATTCCAGCGCGTTTCACTTCTATAGAGCAGGCCGTGGAAATGGTAAAAACTTTTTTAGAAACCGCTTTTGAGGGAGGTAGACACGCGACTAGAGTGGATAAGATTAGTTGTTAATAAAGCTTAATACGGGTATGAGGCCCTAATTAATTTGTCTTATAAAAAGAGCTGTCTATACGACGGCTTTTTTAACGCCTAAAAACAAAAATCAACAGCAGCAATTGCACGACAATTATCGCATAAAATTGCATTTTAAAGGATGATTTCGCTGTTTTATGTCTCAATTTACTCATCGCAATCCACCCGCCAAAAGAACCTCCGATAAAGCATAACATCAATAAGTTTTTTTCGGGGACTCTCCTACCCTTTTTTTGGGCTTTTTCTTTGTCATAAGCAAATAAGGCAAAGGCGAGATAATTGACCACTAAAAGGTAAAAAAATAAATATTTCATTGGTAAATATGGGACTTCAATAGTACTTTGTTTTCTATAGTATGTGAAAAATATACGGCAAGGGTTGTTTTCGGACTTAGGTATATTCAAATGCAAAATTAAGCACAAAATAGATAGGACTGGAAATTTGTTTTCAATTTCAATAATTCAAGGACATGTCCTTGAATTATCGGATTTAAAAAAGCCAATAATCCGATGTAATAAGGGTTTTAATATTGCTTCAAAGGTAGTATTTTAGCCTTTCTAATTTAGCATAATACTTATGACTGCTCTTGAATTTATCCAACAGGCTGTTGATACGACCCCTAAAAACATTCAAAATACACTTTCTCTATTAGGAGAAGATTGTACTATTCCGTTTATCGCTAGATACCGTAAGGATCAAACGGGGAATCTGGACGAAGTTTATATTGAGAAAATTGCAAAATACCATGAATTGTATCTCCAAATTGTAAAGAGAAAAGAATCGATTTTAAGTAGTATTGAGGCTCAGGGGGCTTTGACGGATGAATTATCCCAAAAAATCAAGAAAAGTTTTGACTTGATAGACTTGGAAGATTTGTATTTGCCGTATAAAAAGAAGCGAAAAACAAGAGCAGATGTTGCCCGTGAGCAGGGTTTAGAGCCTTTGGCCAAACAAATCATGGCTCAGAATACCAAGGATCTATCGGTTTTAGCAACGCGTTTTATCAACGGAAAAATCACGACTTCGGAAGAGGCCTTTCAAGGTGCAAGAGATATCATAGCAGAATGGATTAATGAGAATATGTATATTCGAAAGAGTTTAAGAAGGCAATTTCAAACCAAATCAACTTTAGATACCAAAGTGATAAAGGCGCAGAAAGACGATGAAAAGGCTCAAAAGTTTGAACAGTATTTCGAGTGGTCAGAACCTTTATACAAAATACCTTCTCACCGACTGTTGGCTATTTTTAGAGCAGTAAATGAGGGGTTTATCAAGTTAAATGTACAGGTAGATAAGGAAGAGTTGTTATCGATGATGGAGCATCATCTGATCAAACAGCATACTGATAGTGCTGAGCATTTAAAGAAAGCGGTTGCAGATAGTTATAAAAGATTGCTAGAGCCCGCTTTATCTAATGAAGTATTGCAAGAGGCAAAACTCAAAGCGGATCTCAATTCTATCGGTGTTTTTGCAGACAATTTATCTCAGTTACTCTTAGCACCTCCCTTAGGCGAAAAAAGAATCTTGGCTATTGATCCCGGATATAAATCGGGTTGTAAAGTAGTGTGTTTGGATGAAAACGGCAATTTATTGTATAATGAGACCATTTTCCCTCATCCCCCACAAAAGGATGCAGCTATGGGTATGAAAAAAATCAGATCGATGGTTAATTCCTATAAAATTGATGCCATTTCGATTGGTAATGGAACCGCATCTCGAGAAACGGAATTTTTTATAAAAAAAATAGCTTTTGACAAACCCGTACAAGTATTTGTTGTCAGTGAAGCGGGTGCATCGGTTTACTCGGCTTCTAAAATTGCTAGGGAGGAGTTTTCCAATTACGATGTTACGGTTCGCGGAGCTGTATCAATCGGCAGACGATTGTCAGACCCGTTGGCGGAATTGGTTAAAATTGATCCCAAATCGATTGGAGTAGGACAGTATCAACACGATGTAGATCAGACCTTGCTCAAGACAGAATTAGATACGGTGGTGATGCGTTGCGTAAATTCAGTTGGAATTAATTTAAATACAGCGAGTAAATCACTTTTGAGTTATGTGTCGGGAATCGGTGAGAAATTAGCGGAGAATATCGTTAGTTATCGCGCTGAAAATGGAGCATTTACCGATAGGAAACAACTCAAAAAAGTACCTCGTTTTGGTGAAAAGGCATACCAACAATCCGTAGCTTTCGTACGTATTCAACAGTCGAAAAATCCTTTGGACAATTCGGCTGTACATCCAGAATCCTATCAATTAGTTGAACGTATGGCAAAGGATTTGGGTATTTCAGTGGAAGCATTGATTTCCAATAAAGCAGCTATTGAAAAGATAAATTTAGATAATTATATTACGGATACAATCGGGAAATTTTCGTTGCAAGATATTTTAAAAGAACTGGAAAAACCAGGGCTGGATCCTCGCAAGGCCGCCAAGGTATTTGAATTTGATCCAACGGTCTTCTCTATTAACGATTTAACCGTAGGAAAGATTGTTCCGGGAATTGTCAATAATATTACCAATTTCGGTTGTTTTGTGGATTTGGGAATTAAAGAAAGTGGTTTGGTGCATATATCACAACTTAAGGCAGGGTTTGTATCTGATGTTAATGAGGTAGTCAAACTTCATCAACATGTTGAAGTGCGCGTTGTCGAAATTGATGTGGTAAAGAAACGCATTCAACTGTCGATGATTTTAGAGGGATAAAGAATGATGTGTTGTATAATTCCACACTTCTAACTGGGATTTGAACGGGAATTCCCCAATTGGTATAAAAAGATAAAGAGCTACAAGTAGCTCTTTATCTTTTTAATAGTTTGATTTATAATATTTTAAATTTTTTATTTCAAACTCCTACTCTAGTGATTGATTTTTGGACTCGTTTTTGCAATCTATTTTTAAGAAGAATAAGGACTCTTGAAATTGGAGTAACCAAAATAGCAATAGTATGAAAAGTATCCTTTTATTGATTCTATTTTTTACGGTGACTGTCGGTTTTGCTCAACAGCCTCAAAATGCTCCGAAGCAGCCTCAGGATACGACAAAACAGCGTGAAACACCGGTTAAAATTACGCCACAACAGATGGATATTGAACCGGAAAAAAAAGATAAAACTCCGAAATCGGAAGTTATTAAAAAAGAAATTCCTTCTAAAGGCCCAAAAAAGGAGGCCTCTAAACAGAAGTTAAAATAGAGTAGTGTTTTTTATTATGTTTTATGTGAGGAAAAATACCTGTTTGTTACAAACAGGTATTTTTTTGTAAAAAAAAATGCACCAGATAAATTGGTGCATATATAAAGTATTAAAAAACAGGTGTTTATTCTGTTTTAGATTTGTCTTCTGTTGAAGGATCTTTTTTAGAAGTTGATTTGTCATCTTCTTTGGTAGCATCTTTAAACTCTTTGATACCAGAACCGAGACCTTTCATTAATTCCGGAATTTTCTTACCACCAAACATCAATAAAACAATGGCAACAATTAAAACAATTTGCCATGGTCCAACTAATCCGAGAAACACTGATAATGAATACATAATATAATTTATTTTCAATAGATAAAGCAAAGATATAATAAAATAAACGATATCAGTTCAATAGCAATGAATTATTTAACTTCAGCATAAAAACATTAACAGTCACCATCTTGAGGATGTGAATAAAAGCCTAATTGAATTTCAAACTTTGGTTTAATTGTTATATTTGTAGAGAAAAACTGACAAGTTATGTCTAAGAAAGGACTGAAACGCCAACATTTGAAGAAAAGGTTTCTCAATAAAAATCGAATAGTGCTTTTTAATGAGAACACTTTCGAAGAGATCTTTTCGATGAAGATCAACCTAATCAACGTAATAGGGGCGAGTCTTTCGATGTTTTTATTTTTGATCATATCGACTACTTTATTGATTGTTTTCACACCTTTAAAAGAGTTAATTCCCGGTTATTCTTCGTCAGAATTAAAGAGGAAAGCCATCGAGTTGACTTTAAAAACAGATTCTCTAGAACAATTGGCTATTCGAAATGAGGCTTATATTCAATCCGTCAAAAAAGTTTTGAAAGGAGAGGTTGATGCCGTTAAAATCAATATTGATTCCCTAACAAAAAACGAAACTCCGATTTTGGAAAGCAGTGATTTAAAGGTTAGTGAGCAGGATTTAAAACTCAGAGAGCTCGTATTACAAGAAGATAAATACAATGTCTTTCAAGAAGCAAAACCCAAAGTAGCTATGGTTTTATTTCCCCCAGTAAAGGGAACTTTGGTAAAGAAGTACGATCCCAAACAAAAATACTATGCCGTTTCTATAGCTGTCCCTAATAATACACCGATTAAAGCTATTTCTGCTGGTACTGTGTTATTTGCTGAATGGACACCCCAGAGCGGTTATATCATTATTATACGTCACGCAGAAGGCCTTGTTTCCGTGTATAAAAACGCAGCATCGTTAACCAAAAATCAAGGAGATTCGGTTAAAAGTGGTGAAGCCATAGGTCTTGCTGGAGGAGGAGGTAGTAAGGCTACCACTTCAAATAATTTACATTTTGAATTGTGGAAAGACAGTTATGCGATTGATCCAACCATGTTTATTGATTTTGATTAAATATATATGTCTATAAAATCCTTTGCCGCTAAGATATTTGCAAATATCATCCATCATAAAACCCAAAAATGGGTCATGAATCCTATTGAAACTCAGGAAAGGGTTTTTAACCAACTGATTCATAAGGCAAAGAATACTGCTTTTGGAAGGGATCATCAGTTTGATCAAATTCAAAATCATCGCGATTTTTTGCAGCGTGTTCCCATTAGAGATTATGAAGAGCTCAAAACGTATGTCGATCGCGTTGTAGATGGAGAAACGGATGTATTATGGCCTGGAAAGCCCTTGTACTTCGCTAAGACTTCGGGAACGACTTCGGGAGCTAAATACATTCCGCTAACGAAGGATTCCTTACCTTATCATATTAAAGCGGCACGAAATGCCATTTTAGAGTATATCTATGAAACGGGTAAAGCGGATTTTGTGGACGGTAAAATGATTTTTTTACAGGGAAGCCCTGTATTAGAACTTAAAAATAATATTAATTTTGGAAGACTTTCAGGTATCGTAGCGCATTATGTGCCTAAGTATTTACAAAGCAATCGATTACCGAGTTGGGAAACCAACTGTATAGAAGATTGGGAAACTAAAGTGGACCTTATAGTTGAAGAGACGGTTGATCAAGATCTACGTGTGATTTCGGGAATTCCGAGTTGGGTACAGATGTATTTTGAGAAATTATATCAAAGAGAAGGTAAAGCAGTTGGGGACATTTTTAAACATTTCGAGCTCTTTATCTATGGGGGTGTTAATTATGAGCCGTATCGAGCCAAATTCGAACAATTAATCGGCCGTAAGGTACCTTCTATTGAATTGTTTCCAGCCTCTGAAGGATTTTTTGCCTATCAAGATGCTCAGTCAGAGAAGGGATTATTACTTCTGTTAGATGCCGGGATTTTCTATGAATTTGTTCGAGCGGATGCTTTCTTTGAAGTAAATCCGACAAGGTTGACCATTGGGCAAGTCGAAATAGGAGTCAATTACGTGATGATTATATCGACCAATGCCGGATTGTGGGCATACAATATGGGTGATACCGTTCAATTCACGTCTGTAAAACCGTATCGATTGATAGTTTCCGGGCGAATTAAACACTTCATCTCCGCTTTTGGAGAACACGTCATAGGGAAGGAAGTAGAGACCGCCTTACAACTGGCCATGCAAGGCACCAAAATTCAAGTTAATGAATTTACAGTGGCACCGCAAATTACTCCCGTTTCAGGGCTACCTTTTCACGAGTGGTATATCGAATTTGGCGAAGAACCAGAAGATTTAGAAATGTTTGCACAAAAAATAGATCAGGCCATGCGCGAACAAAATGTGTACTACGATGACCTCATTAAAGGACATGTATTACAACGACTAAAGATTCGTAAAGTGACTAAAGATGGCTTTCAGGTTTATATGAAATCGATTGGGAAATTGGGTGGACAAAATAAATTGCCTAGGCTCAGTAATGATCGGGCTATTGTCGATCAACTAATCACAAAGGAATAGTTATCTTTGCAAGTTAAATAATAAAAAATGGTTTAAAATAGCGTTTAGAGTGAGTCGTTTTATAGACATCAGGGTTGCATATCATAATCGGCTATGAGCTTATTTATATCACAAGAGGTTTGGTAAAGAGACTACTAGGAGAATCAAGCACTACTTGTAAACGCGATGTAAAAATTATAATCAGATGAAAGAGATAAAAAACATATCTAGAACAAGAGCACAGGTTTCCTCTGCAGCAGTGGAACGTATGTATATTACCATGCGCCACTTGTTTAATAGAGGTTTTTATAAGCCGATGGGAATTTCGGGAGATACCTTAAGAGAGGCTTTGTTGGAATTGAGACCAGAAATATATGGATCTATTGCAGAAGAGAAAGTGGAGTTAAACGGTTTGTTATATGTTATAGAACGTTTACCTATAGGCATCGAACAATGTAGGTATATCAACTTAACTTCAGACGAAGGTTATTCGATTTCTCATTTTCAAGCGATTGTTCCTCCAAAGAGAAGAAGGAACTGTTATCGTATAGACGATGAACAGATGAATATTGAAATTACGCGTGGACGATCAGACATCTATGATGTCTTAACGCATTTAACTTTTATTTTTGTTGAATCCCATAAAATCATGAATCGGGTATTGATCGGTGAAGATGGAAAGGTAACGCGAGATTGGTTAAAAATTGAGCATGCTGTAAATACAGAAGAACCGTTGTCTCTAGTTGAAAAAGAGATTGCTATTTCTCATTTATCGAATGTTTTGGGGCGATCTTTTGCTGAAGTCTTGACCGTGTATGATGGATTTGCTACAGCGGAAAATCCAGATCGCTTTTTAGATGTTATCTATTGGTTAGGTAAGCTTGCTATAGAGGAGGTAGTGGATAATAATAAGCGAACAATAACTTTTAGTCCGATACTTCGCGAACGATTGGGACACCATATCTATGGAGAAATGTGGTCTGACAACATCAAAAACCATCTTAAAAAACACGGACTTTTAGAAAGGCCAATTCACATTATCAGTGCTAATATGCATAGTGTGATGAATTCTATATTCGCCACCACAGTGCTAAAAACACATTTAGAAGGTCAGTCAGAACTGGAGGTATACGAAGAGTTAAGCAAATCGGAAAATGGTGAGTTACGCAAATTGGTTTACGAACGGGCTGTGATTGAAGGAATGACCTTTTTACCAGATACTTCAGGAACCAATATTGATGTACAGATTTTTGATACGGCTTTAATTGATTTTCCGAATACCGCATTTTCTTCTGAAAAGTTAACGGATCAGAAACCGGTTATTATTGTCATGGATTATGCCTTTGGCGAACAAGCCTACGAGACCATAGACGAATTATTAAAACCGTTTCACAAACATACTTTTTTGAATGTTGAATCCGTTTCCATAATGGGAAAAGCCGGTATACTTACCGGAGGAAAAGGGGATATCATGATTCCTTTCGCACATATAAACGAAGGGACAGGGGATAATTATCCTTTGGAAAACGAATTGACAGCAGCGATGTTTGAAGGCCATGATATTGCTGTGGTAGCAGGAACGATGGTTACTGTTTTGGGAACCTCGTTGCAGAACAAGGATCTATTAAAATTTTTCCATGATTCTACTTGGGGTGTTATCGGTCTGGAAATGGAGGGTGCGCATTATCAGAAAGCGATTCAATCGGCGTCCAAAATTAGAAAAAGTATTCCACCAAATGTAAAGGTGAGATATGCGTATTATGCGTCTGACAATCCATTGGAAACCGGGAGTACCTTGGCATCAGGAGGATTAGGTTCTACTGGAGTGAAACCGACGTATTTAATCACAATAAAAATATTAGAACAAATCTTCAATATTATTTAATATGGATAATCATCCAAATCAACAAAATCAAGAGATTGATTTAGTATATATCTATCGCGCACTAGGTCGATTTTTGACCAATATCGGTTTGTTTTTTTATGATTTTTTACTGTTTGTAAAAAAGTATATCCTCGTTATAGCGCTATTAATGGGCATAGGAATCGGTCTAGGTTATTATCTGGATAGCAAGCAAGGAAGAATACTACGCCATGATTTTATTGTAGTTCCCAATTTCGGCAGTGCGGATTATTTATATGAAGCCTTTGATAAAAATTCTTTTATAACGACCAAGTTGGATACGAGAGAATGGATGAATTTAAAGGAGGTTAGAAGAATCAAAATAGAGCCTATTGAAGATATTTATACCTTGTTGAAAAACAACAAACAAGCTATGGAATTGTTTGAAACTCTAGGTGAAAAGGGTGGAGATATTAGCAGCTTTATCGCTAATAAATCAACTATAAAAAATTATAAATATCATTTGTTGAGTATTTACACTAGTGGAAAGCAGAATACAGATAGTATAGTGGAGGAGGTCTTTGAACAATTGAACTCACAAGATTATTACTTGAAAAAGTTAGCAATCGCAAAGGTGCAAAACCAAATTAGAAAACGAGAAACCGAATTGTCGTTGCAACAAATGAATCAGATTTTGATCGGTCTGGGAAATTCAGAAATTGGATCTTTTGATTCTAAGAGTGTTTCTATTAAGCAATTTCCAGAAATCGAAAATCTTTTTTATCGCAAGAACAACATTATGGATGATTTGGTAATGATAGATGAAGAAATATTAGAACAACAACAAGTCGTGTATATCGCTGGGAAAATGATGAACAATATCGACGAGAATTTCTGGGAAATGAAGAAGATAACGATGCCATTTTTGTTTTTATTAGTGTTTTCATTTGTTATGATTTTGCGAAATTTCATTAGAAAATTTAAAGTGATTAAAGAAAATAGACAGCTTTAATATGATGATTACTCCAACCCCATTAGAAGGATGTTTTGTTTTGGAACCAAAGGTTTTCTGTGATTCAAGAGGTTATTTTATGGAGGCTTTTAACGAGAGGGACTTTAATGAAAAGAGCGGTTTACAGATTAAATTTGTTCAAGATAATCAATCGTTTTCGACCAAGGGTGTCTTAAGAGGTTTGCATTATCAGATTGAAGAACATAGCCAAGCAAAATTAGTTCAAGTACTTCAGGGTAGCGTATTGGATGTTGCGGTAGATATTCGTCCAGGATCTAAGACTTATGGGCACTATCATTCCGAAATACTTACCGATATTAACCACAAACAACTGTTTGTTCCCAAAGGTTTTGCGCATGGATTTTTAGTTTTGAGTGAAACAGCCTTATTTTCCTATAAATGTGATCAGTATTATCATGCGGAATCCGAGGGTGGAATCATATATAATGATACTTTTTTAAATATTGATTGGCAACTTGCTGAAGGGGATTGGATTGTGTCTGATAAGGATTTAAAATTACCAGAAATACATCAAGCTAGAAAAATATGGTGATTTTAGTAACAGGTGCAGGGGGACAAATGGGACAAGCCATAAGATCAATTTCAGTAAAATATATGGAAATTGATTTTGTTTTTTGTAACGCTTCAATATTGGATATCACCGATAAAGAAAATTGCGAGCGCATTTTTAAGCGCTATCAACCGGACTATTGTATTAATACAGCAGCCTACACCGCTGTAGACCTGGCTGAAAAAGAAACTGAAAAGGCTTATCTAGTGAATGTTACTGGAGTTAGAAATTTAGCTGAAGTATGTTTGGAAACCCAGACCGTTTTGGTTCATTTATCTACCGATTTTGTCTTTGACGGAATGAGTCAAAAACCTTATCGAGAAGTAGATCAGCCAAATCCAAAAACGATATATGGACAAACCAAATTGGAGGGCGAACAGGCGATACCTGAACTTTTAAGGGAGTACTACATTATTAGGACCTCATGGATATATTCGGAATTCGGACATAATTTCATGAAGACCATGTTGAAATTAGCACAAAATCATCAAGAGCTTAGAGTGGTTGATGATCAAATCGGAACCCCTACATATGCAGTAGAGCTGGCTGGCGTGATTATTGATATAATTATAAAAAATCGTGGAAATTACGGAATCTATAATTTCAGCAATGAGGGACAATGCAGTTGGTATGAATTTGCCTCAGAGATTTTTAAAGTTAATAACATCAATATTAAGGTTTATCCCGTCTCGAGTTCAGAATTTCCAACCGCAGCCACACGACCCCGGTACAGTGTATTAGATAAACAGAAAATAAAAGATATATTTGAAATTGTGCCTGACAACTGGCAAAGATCAATCCCGAAATTTCAATAACTTAAACAGTTTTGAAATATAAAAATACCTTATGAATAAAAAAGTACTTTTTGTTTTTGGAACGCGTCCAGAAGCAATTAAAATGGCACCTTTAGTGAAAGCATTTCAAACAGATCCTGTCTTTGATACCAAAGTATGTGTAACTGCTCAACACCGAGAAATGTTGGATCAAGTTTTGGATTTTTTTGATATCGTCCCCGATTTCGATTTGGATATCATGCAACCCAACCAAACCTTAAATAGCATAACAGCTAAGATACTGTTGGAGATGAAACCGGTATTGGATGCTTTTCAACCCGATATCGTTTTTGTACATGGAGATACGACAACCACTATGGCTGCAAGTATAGCCGCTTTTTATTCGGGAGCCAAGGTAGCACATATCGAGGCAGGATTACGGACGTTTAATAAGAGATTGCCCTTTCCTGAAGAAACCAATAGGCAAATTACCAGCGTACTTAGCGATTACCATTTTGCTCCAACAACAACTTCTAAGGAAAATTTGTTGAGAGAAAACATAGATGAAGAATCTATTATAATTACAGGTAATACGGTAATTGATGCCCTATTGGAAAGCGTTGAAATTGTCAAAGATTTAAAGCATCCGGAGATCGAACAACTAAAAAATTTGATTCTAGATGAGCAACAAGTGATTTTGATTACAGGTCATCGTAGGGAGAATCACGGAGAAGGTTTTATACAGATCTGTGAAGCGTTAAAAGAAATTGCACTTAAAAACCCGGAGATGGTCTTGATTTATCCCGTTCATTTAAATCCAAATGTTCAGGTACCGGTAAACAGTATCTTGGGTGAAATATCCAATATTAAATTAATACATCCCTTGTCTTATCCGGCATTTATTTGGTTGATGAATCGTTCTAAGATCATTATTACCGATAGTGGTGGGGTGCAAGAAGAAGCCCCAAGCCTGGGTAAACCTGTATTGGTTATGAGAGAAACTACCGAAAGACCTGAAGCTGTGGAAGCGGGAACCGTTATTTTGGTAGGAACAGATAAAAATAAGATTGTTGCAGAAACTCAAGATTTAATTGACGATCCTGCAAAAATGGAACGCATGAGCCAATTGCATAATCCATATGGAGATGGACTGGCAACAAAGCGAATATTAGATTTTATAAAATCGCTAAAGCATGCTTAATCTAATTAAGAAAGGTCTTCAAAATAAGTTTTTGCAACAAAGTATCGTGACTTTCGGCTTACGTGGTATGGGGGTGGCATTTTTATTTGCGATTACCATTCTAATGACGCGAAGTTTTGCTCCAGAAGCCGTAGGTCAATATGAATTTATCCGTATTTTTTTACTTATTTTAGGAAGTGTTTCTTTGGTAGGTACAGATGTTTCTATTATTTATTTTGCTGGAAAACTACGGGCGAATAATTCTTTTAGTACCTTAAAAAACACCTATTATTCGATGATTAAGATGGTGCTGTGTATAGCGGTTGCCATTATTTTGTTCTTTTTTATTTTTATAAAAGAGGAAAGTGTAAATCTCTATTTTCAACAAGATGTTTACAGTATCATTAAGAAAGCCGTGTTTTTTCTGCCTTTTTATATAATCACCTTATTAAATACCGAGACATTGAGAGCTTTGGAACGTCCTGTACTATCAGAGCTTTTTAGGAATATTTTTAAATACTGTCCATTAGCTGTCGGTTTAATTGTTGCTTTAACTACCGATTTGTCTTACTCGATAGCGGAATATTATATCTATGGGTTCTTATTTTTATTCCTCGTTAGTCAATGCAGCATCTGGTATTGTTTTAGAAGAGTTGATTATCGTGACCGTGCAAACTTAATCTTTAGCAATAAAGAAATTATAAAACATTCCTTACCTATGGGAATTAGTAGTATAGTGCTGTTTTTGTTTATGGGAGTTGATGTTTTTTTGTTAAAAAAATATTACGATGATGATTGGATTGCTTATTATGCTGTTGCCATCAAATTAATTACCATACTCTCTATGGTTATATTGAGCATCAACATCAATTGTTCACCGAGAATAAGTGAACTTTTCTCCATGTCAGACAAGAAAAATCTACAATTGCTGTGTAAAAAAACAGCTAATTTTACTTTTAAAGCCAATGTAGTTGTTGGACTTTTTTTAATTGTATTTATCAAATCGATTCTAACTTTTTTTGGAGAACAATATGTAGTAATCCAAGATACTTTTTATATTTTAATAGTATCTCAATTGGTTACCTCTGCGTTTGGAGTCGTTCCAGTATACTTAAATATGACTGGTAGATCACTAGTTTTTCAGTTTATTCTGATTATAACTTTAATTATCAATGTTATAATGAATATAATTCTAATCCCCCTTTACGGTACTATAGGTGCAGCGATTACTTTTACTTTTTCAGTTGTATTCTGGAATTTGATCGTGTTTATTTATGTTTATCGTAAAGATGGAATAAATTTGTTTTTTTTATCAGCATAAACGACGTCTAAATAACATTACAGTTTGGAAAACAACTTATTCATTTGTTTCGTGTGCTAACATAGACAAGTAAATATTAAATTTGCAAAACGGACTTCAATACATAACCAGAAATAAATTCCTTTTTTAATGAAAATATTGTTCTATTTACCTGCTAAAGCTGTTAACGACGCAACTATTTATTATACGGATCTTATAAAGAGAGCTTTTGTAAATAGTAGCTACGAAGTTGCAACTCATCAGACAGCTGATCATGTGAATGATTTTGATTTAGTAGTGACAATTAGAGTAAGGGATTTTGTAAAGGTTTACTTTAAGAATCGAAATTTGCGCATCGTTAATTGGCATCAAGGTATTGGACCTGAGGAATATTCGATGTTAAACAAGTACACCTTCAGTGCCAAGTGTATTAGTTGGGCTTTTAGTGTCGCAGAAAAAATGGTTTTACAAAATAGTTATTGTAATTTCTTAGTTTCTGATAGTATGTTGAAGCATTATAGGGCGAAGTACAATATTAAATTAGAGAATCATCTAATCATACCGTGTTATAATAAGAATCTAAAACCCTCGTTTTTTAATGAGAATCTTAAAAAAGAATCCAGTTATGTATACGCGGGAACTTTGTTTAGCTGGCAGTGTTTTGAAAAAACGGTGGCTCTGTATCAAAAGATAGAAGCAAAGAATCCGAAAGCTTCTTTGACTATTTTCACTAAGGAGAAGGAAGAAGCAAAGGCAATACTCCACAAGTACGATATCAAAAATTTTGATATTCAATACGTTAGTTTGGAACAATTAGATGAAGAGTTAAGTAAGTTCAAATACGGCTTTATCCTTAGAGAAAAGCATATTATCAATCGAGTTTCGACGCCTACCAAAATGAATTCTTATCTTTCAGTCGGTTTAATGCCTATATATACAGACGTCATTGATTCATTTGAGCAACATTTAAACCTTTCACCGTATAGCATCAAGTTTAAGAGTGATGCTTCATTAGACGACATGGCCAATACGATACATGCCCATAATCTGTCTCCAGTGGACTATCAAAAGTTTTATCAAATTTGTGAGCAAAATTTTAAGGAGTATTACGACGATTCCTTTAATATAAGTAAAATTGAAAAGGAACTGATCGATGGTTTAAAAACGATTTAAATGTATTATATCAGAAAAAACAAATTATTCTTTTATCTGCTCGTCGGAATCTGTATTCTGGTTGGTTTTGTAGGACCATTTATCTTACCGGATAAGTTTTACTATGATGCTAATTTGATCGTATCCGATCCGCTAAACCAAAAAGGTTGGATAGAGAGTTATCCGTTGACGATGATGTTTTATCATTTAACGCGAATGTCCTATATCCCTTATAGTATAGTTGGCTTAATTCAGTTGCCCATCGTATTTTATATTTTAAAGTGGATAGGAATTCCTGATAAATTCCATGTTTTTACGGTTAGAAATATTATTGTTTATCTGGCTTTTTTGATGATAGGGATTTTTATTGCGCAACCCTCTAAAGAATTCATTACTTATATTTTTATCACTGTAATATGGTATATTTTAGCTCAGAAGGGAATTAGTTTTAAATTGTTATTGGGAATCACTTTTTTTGCTTTCTTCGCTTTTGGAGCAATCTTTCGACCCTATTATATCTTTATCCCTTTTATCGCTATAGGGATGTATGCAATCACCTTAATAAAGATACCGAACAAGGTGTTTCTAGCTGTTTTTAACGGTGTTTTAGTGATTATCTTTATTTCTTTGACCTACGGAATACTGAAAGGGGACTATTTGTCTTTAATCTCCAGAGAGAATATTAATGTTGCTAGAATACTCGCTGGCGATGGGGATGCCAATAGTATTATCTTGTCACCTGTTTATCCAGATACCTGGTATGGGGAAGTAGTTAGTATGTTTTATGGCTTCTTTACGGTGAATCTTCCTGTAAATGGATTGCGATTTATTACCTCACCTCAAATCATCGCATTTGTCTTATGGCAATTGGTCCTGTCTGTTCTGTTGTTGATGCGTTTGTCCAAGTGTTTATATTCACCTAAAATATATCAAATGGAGCTGTGGGTATTGTTGTTTGTTTTCGCTTTTTTTATTGCTCAAGGTATGTTTGAACCCGATTTGGGTTCGGCAGTCAGACATAAGATTGGTATTTTCCCTTTAATATATTTTTCTTTATACTATGAAGATTTCAGACGAAAATCATCAAAAAGGCTTTAATTTATTACTGCTTTTAATAGCTTCTACTTTTCTTTTTAGCAAGTTGTGTACTTGGTTTATAATTGCTTTTGTAATATATAATCTCGTATTCTTCCGCAAAAATACGTTTCCCAAACAAGCTTGGATTTTTGGTATTATAATCGCAGCCCCCTTTTTGCTGGAAATACTATTTTTCTGGAAAAACGACAACTTGCTTCTGGGATGGAAATCTGCCGAAAAGTCCCTTTCCTTAGTTTTCTTTCCGTATTTCATCCTGTCTAATTATAAGCAGATTTCGTTTTTTAAAATTTTAAATGCCTATGCCAAAATCACAACATTTGTTGTAATGATTTTGTTGTTGCGATTTATAATAACGGAACCTGAATCGATCCAAAAATATCTACATGGAGTCCATTTGTGGGAAATGGGATATGTATTTGCAGAGAGCTTTAAGAATCATGCACCTGCCTTAAATATGCATTTAACCTTTGTGGCGGTTATTAATTTTTATTTTCTATTAGATTATTCACGACAAAAATGTTCCAGATGGTTGTCGATACTACAGGCTTTCACATTTTTAATTTCAATTTTATTGATCTTGGTGGTCAACACAAGAATGTCCCTTTTAAATGTTATTGTAGGTTTCGGAATTATAATTTTTGTAGAGGCCTTTAAATATTTTAAGACCCAAAAGGTCATTATAGGAAGTTTAAGTTTTTTCGGACTGATGATCTTAATACTTTTTGCCTTCGTGAGATTGAACCCCTATATGAAAGAAAAATATTCTTCAACAACCTTCGCCTACATGGATAAGATAGGAAAATTAGATGACATTGAAGAGCCGGAAAAAAAGGTGTTTAATGCTTTTGTAACTAGAGTTTCCATTTGGAAATCAGCTTGGGAATTGGCACAACAGAGTTTAGTAACGGGTTATGGGTCGTCTAAATCAAAAACGGAATTAGTGAATTATTTTGAGCAAACAGACCAACATTTTTTAGCGAAGTACGCTTTTCCAACCCATAATCAATTTTTAGATTCACTATTGAAGTTCGGTATATTGGGAATCATAAGTGTTTTTGTCTATATCTTTTTGGCAGGATATTTAGGCATTAAAACACACAGCGGTATTATGATTGCTTTTTTCTTCAACTTTTTTACTTCTAATTTAGTCGATGATTTTTTAATTCGTTTTGATGGTATCGTATTTAGTGGTCTCTGGACGTCAGTATTTGTTGCATATTATTTACAGCAAAAAATGTTTACTGCTTATAAATAGAAATTAATTTAAAGAAATTGAGATCTTTATTAAAGTCGCGCTTGCATTGTTCATAAGCTTGCTGCCCCATATTTAGGCGACTGGTTTTGTCTTCCAGTTGTTTCATCAACGGGTCTATATCCTCAATTTTATCAAACAAAAATCCTGAAACTCCAGGAATAACGATGTCTTTATTGCCGATCACGTTTGTCGCGAGTATGGGTTTTCTCAAAGCCATGGCCTCGAGTACAGCAATCGGAAGTCCTTCCCAAAGTGACGTTTGCAGGTAGATGTCTAACTCGTTTAATTGCGGGAGCAATTCTAAGTTATCGACAAACCAACCTGAAATATGGATGTTTTCTGCCGTTAATAAATGGCGTAGTTCTCCATCACCAATCCAAACGAAATCGTGTTGTGGATATAGTAGAGCGATGTCATTAAATAATTTGGGGTTTTTTTGAGCGGTGATTCTACCGACTACACCTATTTTTAATCGGGTGTTAATTACCGGTTTGTAAAAAGGTTCTAGTATGTTGAAATTGACGCCATTTCTAACTAATTCTGCTTTGCCCAAGCTTTTTGCAATTTCATATTCCGTGTCACCACAAGCGATAGTCGTACCCCCAAAAAACAACTGGGTGTATTTCTCGATAAACTTGTATAACTTCTGTTTCGAAGCGGAGATGTCTTGTCTAATAAAAGCATAACCGTGGGGTGTATAAAACACTTTTTTGTTTGAAAAAAGTGTAAAGTTGGCCCATCTCCCAATAACTCCAGCTTTGGATGAATGCAGATGTATCACATCGGGATTGAGTTCTTTTAAAACTTTACGCAGTTTTAAAGTCGCTTTTAAATCTTTAATTAGCGATAACTCCTTTTCCATATCAACTTCAATAAGTGCAATTTTTGATGAGAAATCACGTTCAATATTTTTGGGATCTATTTCCTTTCTTTTGGCACTATAGATGACCGTAGTTTGTAAGTCTAGGTTTTCTGCTTCGTTTCCAAAAAAATTGGTAAGGTCTTTGAAATAGGTGTAAACACCTCCACCAAGTGCTTCGACTATGTGAACTACTCTCATTTTAAATTTTTTACAAAATTAGAGATTCTTTATTAAACTTGCTTTAGGAATGGTGAAATTAAAATAAATACTTAGTTATAATTTTTTTTACTAATAATCAGTATTATTTTTACACAATGAAACGAATATTAATCACTGGAGCAGCAGGTTTTTTGGGATCGCATTTATGCGATCGATTTATCCTTGAAGGATACCATGTTATCGGTATGGATAACCTGATTACAGGTGATCTGAAAAACATAGAACATCTCTTTAAATTGGAGCATTTTGAGTTTTATCATCACGATGTCACCAAGTTTGTAAATGTCCCGGGAAATTTGGATTATATTCTTCATTTTGCATCACCTGCTAGTCCAATCGATTATTTAAAAATACCGATTCAGACTTTAAAAGTGGGTTCATTGGGAACACACAATTTATTGGGCTTAGCTCGCGTTAAAAAGGCACGAATTCTCATCGCTTCTACTTCTGAAGTATATGGGGATCCCCTAGTACATCCACAGACCGAAGAATACTATGGTAATGTAAATACCATTGGACCGAGAGGAGTATATGATGAAGCCAAGCGTTTTCAGGAGTCGATTACGATGGCCTATCATACTTTTCACGGTTTAGAAACGAGAATTGTGCGAATTTTTAATACCTATGGACCGAGAATGCGCCTAAACGATGGACGCGTAATTCCAGCATTTATCGGCCAAGCACTAAGAGGAGAAGATTTGACTATCTTTGGCGACGGAATGCAAACCAGATCGTTTTGTTATATAGACGATCAAGTAGAGGGAATTTATCGGCTTTTACATGCAGATTATTCATTGCCCATTAATATTGGTAATCCCGACGAAATCACGATAAAAGATTTCGCAAAAGAGATTTTGAAGTTGACCGGACGCAATCAAAAAGTGGTTTTTAAAGAACTTCCCTTAAATGACCCCTTGCAGCGTCAACCCGATATCACTAAGGCCAAAAATATTTTGGGTTGGGAGCCTAAGATCGGTCGCGAAGAGGGAATGATGCGAACCTATCAATATTTTAAATCCTTTAGCGAGGAAGAGTTATTAAAAGAAGAACATAAAGATTTTTCAAAATATATAAATTAAGTGAAGAAAAGAAGAGGAAGATACTCCAAATTCATCAGGCCAATTACGCTTTTAATCGATATAACGATATTAAATCTGTTTGCTTACTACTTATTGCCTGAATTCTCAGGCAAGATTTGGTTTCACCTTTTTATATCGATGAGTTGGCTTTTGAGTTCTTGGGTGACCATGTACTACGATGTGTTTCGCTTTACTCGAATTGTCAAGATCTTTGAAAAGATTTTTAAACAATTTGTATTGCAATTCGTTTTGTACTCGGCATATAACGGATTTTTTTCTCGTTTTGCGGAGCCTAAAGATTTGATACTGTACGGTGTGTTTACCATGATTACTATTTCGGTAATTAAAATCAGTATCTTCTACTCTTTAAAGATTTTCCGTAGTCAATATGGAGGAAACTACAGAAGAGTGGTCATCATTGGCAAGGGTAAAGAAGTTAAACAATTACAAGATTTCTTTAATAAAAAGACGGAATACGGTTACCATCTCGTTGGTACGTTTAAAGATGAAACCGTTGACATACAAGATATATTGGATTTTGTAGAGCAAGAAAAAATCGATGAAATCTATATTAGCCTTTATTTGGTCAGTACCAAATCATTTGGTAAAATTGTAGATTTTGCCGATAATAATTTAAAGGTTCTCAAATACATTCCCAAAGACGATGAACTGATTGGAGATAATTATAATACAGAGTATTATGACTTGATTCCGATCATTCCACGTCGTAAAATACCATTAGATAGCCCTTATAACCGATTGATTAAAAGAACGTTTGACTTAGTATTTTCTATCATTGTCATTGTTTTCTTATTGTCTTGGTTAATTCCATTGATTTCAATTCTAATCAAATTGGAATCTCGAGGCCCTGTATTTTTCAAACAGTTGAGAAACGGTATGAATAATTCAGAATTTACCTGTTATAAATTTCGTTCGATGTATAGAAATGAAGCTTGTAACGATCAACAAGCCTCAAAGGGCGATGCGCGTATCACGCGTTTGGGTAAGTTTATTAGAAAAACTAGTATTGATGAATTGCCTCAATTTTTTAATGTGTTTTTAGGCGATATGTCGGTAGTTGGGCCTCGCCCGCATATGGTGATGCATACTCAAATGTATGCTAAGAAAATAAATAAATTTATGGTGAGACATTTGATAAAACCCGGAATTACGGGTATGGCTCAAACTCACGGGTATAGGGGAGAAGTAGAAAACGACAGAGATATTATCAATCGCGTCAAATACGATATCTTTTATATAGAAAACTGGTCGGTTTTTTTAGATTTAAAAATTATTTATCTAACGATATACAATGTTTTTAAGGGAGAGGACAAGGCTTATTAATTGAAAAAGTCAATGAATAGGAAAATAGGAAGATATTCATATTGGATCAAATATATAGTAGTCGGGCTTGACTTCTTGACGATATTTACGTTTTCTTTTTGGTTTCTACAGCTACAGCTTGATACGTATTTATACTTGTTGTTATTGGCTAGCTGGTTTATAATCGCCAAATATACTTCCTTTTATAAAGTCTATCGCTTTACGAGTATTATTTCTATTTTTCAGATTTTTTTTAAACAGTATTTGATCTATTTACTGTGTTTCTTTGCGCTTTTTGGATTTTTTGAGATACCCTTTCAAAAATGGACGGTTTTTACTTATGCGATCGTGTTGGGTAGTACCCTTTTGATTATTAAAGTATTGATTTTTCATCTCTTAAAAGAATATAGGCTTCACTATGGTGGAAACAAAAGACATGTAATTGTGGTTGGCCATTCTAAAGCCAGTTTTGAATTGGTAGATTTTTTTAACTTTAACCCAGAATACGGATATTATTTGAAACAGATCATAGAACCCGATCCGTTAACCAATAAAATTAACTTGGAAATCGTTCGGGAGTATATCCAACAAAAGGGGATTGACGAGATATACTGTTCTTTAAAGAGTTTAGATTCCACACAGATTTCAACTTTATTCACGCTTGCCAATAATAATTTTAAAACCATTAAATTTATTCCAGACAATCATGAACTGCTGTTGCGGAAAATGGATTTGCAGTACTATGGAATACTGCCGCTGATGACAGTAAATCAGACGCCGTTAGATAACTTATCTAACGCAATGATCAAAAGGTTATTTGACGTGTTCTTTTCTTTATTTGTAATCTTGTTTGTGTTTTCTTGGTTGTTTCCCCTAATTGCTATTTGCATTCGAATGGATTCCAAAGGACCTATTTTTTTTAAACAGAAGCGAAATGGTTTAAACTACCGGGAGTTTTATTGTTATAAATTTCGTTCTCTTTATGTGGAAGATACCGAAGAAGCATATAAACCCGTTACTAGAAAAGATCAACGGGTGACTTTAGTTGGAGGTTTTTTAAGAAGTACTAGTCTGGATGAATTACCTCAATTCTTTAATGTGCTGATTGGAAATATGTCTGTAGTTGGGCCTCGACCTCATGCACTAATTTACAATCAAGAATACACCAAAAAGGTCAAGAATTTTATGATGCGTCATTTGATCAAGCCCGGAATTACGGGTATGGCCCAAACCCACGGATACCGTGGCGAGATAGAAAATAAACGCGATATTGTAAATCGAGTCAAGTACGATATTTTCTATATAGAGAATTGGACCTTATTGTTGGATATGAAAATCATATTTATCACCCTAATCAATGCTTTTACTGGTGATAAAAAAGCTTATTAAACTTGATAGTAAGTGCCAATACTTTTTAGATTTCCCTAATTTATACCTATTTTTGAACTCTAATTACAAACAACATAACCCATGAATATTTTACTGTTAGGATCTGGAGGTAGAGAACATGCCTTAGCATGGAAAATGCTTCAGAGTAAAAATTGCTCGAAGTTATTTGTTGCCCCAGGTAATGCTGGTACGGCGGCTATAGCAAATAACCTGGATTTGAATCCCAATGATTTTGAAGTTTTAAAAAAGGCGGTTTTGGCAAATGAGATCCAGATGGTGGTAGTAGGACCTGAAGATCCGTTGGTAAATGGAATATATGACTTTTTTAAAAATGATGCTGAATTAAAAAACATCCCGGTGATTGGACCTTCTCAAAGAGGTGCGCAATTAGAAGGAAGTAAGGAGTTTGCCAAAGAGTTTTTAATTAGACACGACATTCCAACTGCGGCTTACCAAAGTTTTACCGCAGCAAATGTGGAGGAGGGCTATGCATTCCTCGAAACGCTAAAACCACCTTATGTTTTAAAAGCAGATGGATTAGCAGCAGGTAAAGGAGTATTAATTCTAACTGATTTAGCAGAAGCGAAATCCGAGCTTAAAAATATGTTAGTCGATGCAAAATTTGGTGCTGCAAGTACCAAGGTAGTTATCGAAGAATTTTTGGACGGTATTGAATTGAGTTGTTTCGTTTTGACCGATGGGAAGTCGTATAAGATTTTACCAACAGCGAAAGATTACAAACGTATCGGTGAAGGAGATCAAGGTTTAAATACAGGCGGAATGGGCGCTGTTTCTCCAGTTCCTTTTGCCGACGATGTCTTGTTGCAGAAAATAGAAGAACGCATCGTAAAACCGACGATAGAAGGTTTTGTAAAGGATCAAATCGATTATAAAGGTTTTGTGTTTATCGGATTGATTAACGTCGATAATGAACCTTTTGTTATTGAATATAACGTTAGAATGGGAGATCCAGAGACAGAAGTTGTTGTCCCGCGTATAGAATCGGATTTAGTACAATTATTTACGGCAGTAGCCAATCAGACTTTAGAACAAGAGACTTTAAACATTGATCCACGTACAGCAACAACTGTGATGTTGGTTTCAGGAGGATATCCTGAAGAATATCAAAAGGGAATGGCTATAACGGGATTGGAACAAGTAGATAATTCGTTGGTGTTTCATGCTGGAACGGCTCTTAAAGAGTCACAAATTGTCAGCAACGGAGGAAGGGTTTTGGCGGTAACCTCTTTTGGAGAAGACTTCAACCAAGCACTAAAAACATCTTACCAAAACATAGACAAGCTACATTTTGATAAAATGTATTATAGAAAAGATATCGGATTCGATCTCTAGTTTATTTTAAAAAAGAGTGGGCTGTAGTATCTTGTTCGTCTTCTTTTGATTTTTGAAACAAGTTTAATTGTTTGATCCAAAAAATAAAAGATCCCGTACAAATAAGGATAAACATCCAAGTAATGATATTTGCAGTCCACCAATTGGTTAACTCTAATTCTCTAAAAAAATCCATCGGGATAAAAAGAATTTTTTCGAATAAATAAGCGATTCCGTTGAAAAATGAGGTCATCTTTATTTCGTTTAAATTAAATATATGTTCTTTCGAGTTTCTAAAAATTGTAATTTCGGTTTTGAATAAACTTTAATTGCAAATTGTAAAATACAAAAATATAAAATATCCACATGTTAGCAAGCCTTTTTAGCAAAACAAAACCAATTAATTATTTTATAATTGGCGTATTTCTATTTTTGTTCTATATACTGTTTCAAAGAACCGATTACAATCTGGACTGGACTGGATATGAGTACTTTAAAAAAGCGGTCTTACTAGGACTTTTATTAATGTCCACTTTTTGGATTCACTTTATAACTCAAAAAAACCGACTGACTAAAGATAATAATTACGCACCACTGCTATTTGTGCTT
Source organism: Flavobacteriaceae bacterium UBA1682 (assembly GCA_002320285.1). GTDB lineage: Bacteria > Bacteroidota > Bacteroidia > Flavobacteriales > Flavobacteriaceae > Flavobacterium. Next base: position 99,510 of record DCKE01000001.1, read on the forward strand.
TTTTTGGTGCTTTTTCCGTCTGTATTCGTCAATACAAATATAATTATCGCGAATTATTGTATCCTATTAGCACTGCGAAAATTATTCTCCCTACATTCCTTAAAGGATCCCAAAGTCAAGATCTTCGATGCTTCGCTTTGGATATTTATCGCTACGATATTCCACTTTTGGAGTATATTATACCTGATTTTGTTGGTATTTGCCATACTGTTTTTTGTGTCAAGTGACTACCGAAATTGGATTATCCCGCTGATCGCTTTTATAACCGTAGCCATATTTTTTAGTATTTATATTTTAGCTTCGGACACAGATATTTTAAGGTTTATCGATCAACGTACAGAGATTAATTTTGACTTTACCAATTTTGATAATATTTATCAAAATATTGCTTTGGCTATATTTAGTTCCATAGCGGTTTTATTCTTTATATCTCAAGCCTTAGAGGTGACTAATAAACCCTTCAACATGCAGGCTACTTACAAGAAAATCTTGGTAGCTTTTTTAATTGGAGTGGCGATATACGTCTTATCCGCCGATAAGAATCACGGTGTTTTGGTCTTTACCTTCTTTCCCTTGTCGATCTTAGGAGCAAATTATATTGAGAGTATTCCCAATCGCTGGTTTAAGGAGGTAGTTGTATCTAGTATTGCTGCTATAGCGATCGTTTTCTTTTTCTGTCAGTTATAGTTTTTGACCGTAAGCCAGATCACCCGCATCACCCAATCCCGGTACTATATAATTGTCTTGGTCTAAGTTATCGTCTAAAGTAGCTACCCATAAGTGACAATGATCAGGCAAACTCTTTTCCAAGTATGCTATGCCTTCCGGTGCAGCTATAACTACAGCGATATGAATTTCTTTTGGCGTTTGTTCTGTCAGCAGTTTATTGTAAACAGCAACCAAGGATTGACCCGTCGCTAACATTGGATCGATTAAAATTAGAATTTTATCCTGAAAAGACGGAGCTGCTTGATATTCGACTAAAATTTCACTCGATTCTCCCGCTTGACCGTGTTTGCGGTAGGCAGAGACAAAACCGTTTTCTGCGTCGTCAAAGAAATTCATAAAACCCGTGTGTAGCGCTAAACCAGCTCTGAGTATCGAGCACAATACGACATTGTCTTCTATACAGGTGGTGTGTTTGATACCTAATGGTGTTTGAATTGCAATGTTTTTATAGGGAAGGGTTTTACTTAATTCATAAGCCGTGATTTCACCAATGCGTTCAATGTTTTTGCGAAAACGCATACTATCTTTCTGAGTTTCGACGTCTCTTAATTGTCCTAGAAAATGATTTAATAGACTGTTTTCTTCTGATATGTAGTGAATTTTCATAACTTTAAAAATGTATTAGTTCGATAAAAGTATAAAAACTATATTTGTAAATAAAATAATTAGTATGTTTTCAGAATTAGCGTTTCCAATTTTCGAAGAAAGTATCCGTGATTATCACCAGTTCGACAATGTAGATCAACCGATTAACAATCCTTATCCTAAAGATAAAATTGAGCATCTTTTATATTTAAAAAACTGGATTGATACCGTTCAATGGCATTTTGAAGATATTATTAGAGATCCGAATATTGATCCTGTAGCGGCTTTGGCATTAAAAAGAAGGATTGATGCCTCTAATCAAGAAAGAACGGATATGGTGGAGTATATCGACAGTTATTTCTTACAGAAATTTAAAGATGTAAAAGTTCAAGAAGGCGCAAAAATCAATTCTGAAAGTCCTGCATGGGCCTTGGATAGACTCTCTATTTTGGCTTTGAAAATTTATCATATGAATGAAGAAGCCACAAGAGTAGAGGCTTCTGAAGAACACAGAGCAAAATGTCAAGAGAAATTGAATACGCTTTTAGAGCAAAAACAAGACTTGACTACTGCAATTGACGACTTATTAAAGGATATAGAAAGTGGGGCGAAGTACATGAAAGTTTATAAACAAATGAAAATGTACAATGACGAGGAACTAAATCCGGTTTTGTATCAGAATAGAAAATAAAATTACTGAAGTAATCCATATATCAAAGCGTGATTTTATTTCACGCTTTTCTTTTTTAGAAATAAAGATCAAGCCATGACTATAAAGAAAAAATCTCACATTCTTATTTTTAGATTATCGGCCATGGGCGATGTTGCTATGACCGTTCCTGTGATTCGTGCTTTAGTGGCACAATATCCCGAGGTTCGTGTGACCGTGGTATCAAGACCCTTTTTTAAACCCTTTTTTAAATCGATACCGAGAGTAGATTTTTTTGCCGTTGATGTTAAAAAACAACATAAAGGTTTTTTGGGTTTATTAAGACTTTATAGCGATTTGAAAGCCTTAGAAATCAATTATTTTGCGGATTTTCACAACGTCTTGCGCTCTCAAATTGTACGTCGACTTTTTGCGATTTCCGGGGTTAAAATGGCCGCACTAGACAAAGGACGTGCTGCAAAAAAAGCCTTGACAAGGGTGGAGAATAAAGTGTTTAAACCGCTGCCAACCATGTTTGAGAATCATGCAGCCACTTTGAGTAAATTGGGTTTCCCCATTGATTTAAGCAATCCGAAATTTCCAAGTGTTGAGCATATGAGTCCCGTTTTAAAAAACATTACCGGATTAAAACAAGAACACTGGATTGGTATCGCTCCTTTTGCTCAATATGCAACCAAGGTTTATCCTTTGGACTTGATGCAACAAGTCATCGATGGATTGGCGGAGAAGGAAGATAACAAAATTTTCCTTTTTGGCGGAGGAGAAAAAGAACAGGCACTTTTAAATCAATTAAAACGTGACAATCCACAAGTGATTGTCATGGTAGGTAAGGTTAAACTTCAGGATGAATTAGCGCTGATTCAACATCTAGACGTTATGTTATCGATGGACTCTGGAAATGCTCATATGGCTGCCATGTTGGGTAAAAAAGTGATTACCTTATGGGGTGGAACACACCCTTTTGCCGGTTTTGCTCCCTTTAACCAGCCAGCTGATTATGCGCTAACAGCCGATAGAAGCCAGTACCCACTCTTACCCTTGTCGGTCTATGGTAATAAAGTGATACCGGGATATGAAGATGCGATGAGAACTATTTTGCCTGAAACGGTGATATCAAAAATAAACACCGTTCTTACAACGAATAACGCTTAGATATAAATTTAAGTTTTAATGTGGTTTGGCTCGATTTGAATTAGGAATGCCCATAGGAAATCGAAAAGGAGACAACGGAAAGCCTAAAACTGAAATGATATGGATATAGAGAAATATATACGAGATATACCCGATTTCCCCAAAAAAGGAGTGATTTTTAAAGATATTACACCATTACTCAATAATCCAGAAGCGATGAGATACGCTACTGAGCAATTGTTGAAATTAGTAGGAAATCGGAAAGTTGATAAGGTAGTCGGAATGGAAAGTAGAGGTTTTTTCTTTGGAACAGTTATTGCCCAAGAATTAAATGCCGGTTTTATTCCCGTAAGAAAACCTGGAAAATTACCGTTTGATAAAGTAAGTCAGGAGTATGCCTTAGAATACGGCTCTGATATACTTGAAATTCATGCAGATGCAATTCTTCCGGGTCAAAACATTTTGATACATGATGACGTCCTAGCAACTGGAGGTACAGCAGAAGCTGTGTGTAAAATGGTCGAGAAGATGGGAGGCAATATTGTACAATTCAATTTTCTTATGGAACTGACTTTTTTAAATGGTAGGGATAAATTAAAAAACCATCAGGTCATGAGCCTGTTAAAATATTAATTCACCAAAAAAATTCAGATCGAAAGTATGGAAATTTTTCGATCAGAGGTGTATCAACATAAAAATAAATGATTGGGGTCAAAGCGCGCTGTAATCAAAGTTGGAGCTATTTACTGTCCAGTCAGCTTAAATAATACCTTTATGAGCTAGGTGGGGATTCTATTGTATATCCTCGACTTGAAGTTAAGAAAAACCTAGATATACAAGGGTTTAACAATAATAATCGATGGCAATGTTGTTCCTGACACTGTTTGCGATTAGATAGGCATAAAAAGAAAATGAATTTAGAAAGTTTTGATACTTACGTTAAGAATAATAGCACTGTAACTTCAAGAGATCGCGCTCGTTTTTTAGATACCGAGTTGATTTCCAATACAAAAGATTATTTTGAATTTGGTTGTACGGGATCTTATGAGAATCGATATGTTGTTTCTGTGGAGTTGGTAAGAGATAAAATTGCCAATGTATCCTGCAACTGTCCATTTGATTATAATGGGCTTTGCAAGCACATTATTGCAGTAATCAGAGATTTGAAAACGGGTTTAGACAACAAGGAAATCTTGCGTGTTGATAGTAAAGATGGTTTAGGACCCGTTACCAATAACAAGAATGTATTGGTTTTGCCAAAGGGAATTATGAATTGGGAAACCATAAAAAAATCCGGACCAGAGGCGGAATCTTTTTATACGGTGAAAATCATAGAGATGACTGATTTAGAGATCATCACTCAGGTTTCGATGTGGCAGTCCCATAAACAACAGTTTACTTACAATCCTAAAACGGAATTACTGACAACGGAATGTACTTGTAGTATTTCCAATAAGATGTGTGAGCATCGAATCAATGCTTTAAAAAAGATTATACGTACGTTTGGAATCAACTACTTCGCAAAAAACTTTTTGCAGAGTAAGATTGAGGAACATTTGGCTCAGTTTAATTTGAGTTTAAAGGACGATTACGACTCTATTTTTCAATATGAACTGACCTTAGAAGGTGTTAAAGTGACCTCTAAGTTTAAAAATATAAAATCTGCGGTCAGTATTGATGCGTCGATTCACGAAAATGAAATTGCAGAATTTCAAGCACAGATTCCCTATAAAGCTGTTGACGTTACTAACCAAGGCTTGGGTTTTTGTTTTATTGCTAGAAGGAAGGATTTTGAAGCTTTTGTGCCGGTAAAGGCCAAAATGAATAAAGCACAAACCGATTTATCTTCCTCCTTTGAACAGATTGATACCTTCGATATCGATAAAATTTGGCTCACTTTTCCAGAGGAAAAGAGGCAGAATTTGATGATTAAGGTACTTCAAATCAATCGTCTTTTGCAAAACCATAGGGAAGAGCCCAGCTTGCAGAGTTTGGGACGGGCTATAGAACTACAAAAAACAATTACTGCCGATTTACAGCAGTCTTATATCTATTTTTCCGACAGCAGACGTACCCTAGTTCGAAAGAATTTAGAACCGTTGACTTTAGAGGAAAAACCGATTAAATTATTCTTTAAACTGACCGAGAGTGAGTGGTTCTACAACCTAAAACCCATGATCGAAGTAGATGATAAAAAATACAATATCACCGCATCTAAAGTGGTGCTTTCTCAGACATTTGTCAAGATAGAAAACAAACTTTATCCAATAGAAACGGCTGATTTGTCGTTGGCATTAGAGCATTATGCCAAAGATGGTGAAGCCAATTACTTAAAAAAGGATTGGGATCAGGTCTATCAAAACATCATTAAACCGATGTCGAGAAAGTACGAGATTCAGACGAAAATATTCAGAAAAGAAAATACATTAACAAACGAAGAAACCCTAGAGCGACAAGTTTATATTACCGATGTTGGAGGCCAACATATCGTGTTTAAACCCGTCGTAAAATACGGGGAGCAACTGATACCGATTTATAGCCCAGAATTGCTTTGGAGTGAAAACGACTTGGATAATCGTTCCTATAGAAATCGTAATCAATCTTTTGAAGACAATTTTAAGGAAGATTTTGTAGGACTTCATCCGGCATTTGCCAAGCAAGAGGGACCCTATTTTCTCGAACCAGAACAACTGTTTGAAAACTATTGGATGTTACATGCTATCGATAGAATGAAACAGCAAGGGGCGGCCGTTTTTGGAGCCAATCAATTGTCTTCATTTAAGTTTAACATCCATAAACCGTCTATCTCGATCAGTTTGAAGTCGGATATCGATTGGTTTGATATGGAGATCAAAATTTCATTTGGCGATCAAAAAGTCGATTTAAAGGAATTGCAAAAAGCATTTCTAAAGAAAAGCAATTACGTCGTTTTGGGCGATGGTACTCTAGGTGTATTACCCGAAGAATGGATGAAAAAATTCGCCATTTACTTCAAAACAGGTGATGTTAAGAAAAACAGCATTCAGATGTCGAATTTCCAATTTGGAATTATAGACGAACTGTATGAGGAAATGCATACCAAACCGGAATTTCTCGAGGAATTATATCAGAAAAAAAGAAGGTTACAGCACATTGAATCTATCGATGCCGTACCCGTACCTAAAACCATCAAGGCCACGTTGAGAGATTACCAACAACACGGGCTTAATTGGTTGGCTTTCCTGGATAAAAATCAGATAGGTGGCTGTTTAGCCGATGATATGGGATTGGGTAAAACCCTGCAAACCATAGCCTTTTTAGAATATTTGAAGAGAAAGGATAAAAACACCTTACCGTCGTTGATTATTGCGCCTACTTCCTTGGTTTTTAACTGGAATAATGAAATCGCAAAGTTTTGTCCTTCGTTAAAAGCACTTAATTTTACAGGTGTCAGTCGAATGGAACACCGAGAGAATTTTAATCAATACGATTTGATCATCTCGACTTATGGATCTTTGTTAAACGATGTGGAATCGCTTAAGGATTTTAAATTTAATTACGTGATACTCGATGAGAGTCAGGCGATTAAAAACCCTAATTCCAAACGTTATAAAGCAGTGAGATTGCTCCAATCCAACAACCGTTTGGTCTTGACCGGTACACCAATTGAAAACAACACCTTTGATTTATACGCTCAGTTAAACTTTTTGAATCCAGGACTATTGGGGAATATGAATCACTTCAGAAACCAATTTTCGGATCATATCGATAAGGAAAAAAATGTGGAAACCGCACATTTATTGAATAAAATCATTTCACCTTTTATTCTTAGAAGAACGAAAGAACAGGTCGCTAAAGAGCTACCAGATAAAACCGAAAGTGTGATCTTTTGTGAGATGGGTAAGGAACAACGTCAAGTTTACGATTCCTTTAAAAACAGATATCGCGACTATTTGTTGAATAAAATTGATGAAAATGGAGTCGAGAAATCACAAATGTATGTGTTGGAAGGTTTGACTAAGTTACGTCAGATCTGTAACTCCACCGCGTTGATCAACAACGAGGAGGATTATGGGAATTATTCTGCTAAATTGGAGATCCTGATCGAAAATATCAAAGAAAAAACGGGTAAACACAAGATATTGGTTTTTTCACAATTTGTCAAAATGTTGCAGATTGTAAAAACCCGCTTGGAAGAGGAGCAGATCACTTATGAGTATTTAGATGGACAGACGAGAAATCGTCAGGAAAACGTTGAGAATTTTCAAAATAACGAAGATGTTCGCGTATTCTTAATCAGTCTTAAAGCTGGGGGAACCGGATTGAATTTAACGGAAGCAGATTATGTTTTTATCGTCGATCCTTGGTGGAATCCAGCAGTAGAGAATCAAGCTATCGACCGTTGTTATCGAATCGGTCAAACCAAAAATGTTATGGCATACCGAATGATTTGTAAGGATACCATTGAAGAAAAAATAGTGATGTTGCAAAATAAAAAGACTAAGGTGGCTTCAAGTATTATCTCTGTAGATGAAGACAAAAAATCCTTCGATGTCAATGAAATTAGAGAATTATTTAGTTGAGAAACGTTGATTTATAATTGTAAAAACAGGGCCATTTGGCCCTGTTTTTTTTGAATAAAGGATTTTTAGTCCTATTAAATTGCTAAAAAACACGGATTCAGAGCCAGATTTTCCAAGAGATTGAAAATTATTTTTACTGTACAACTACTTGATTTAAAGCGATTTGACAGATAAGTTTTAAACGGTTAAAAATTTTTAACAATTGTTTGTTAGTTTTATTCAAAATTTATTACAAAACTTTGTGTTCTCCGATTAAGGAGATTACCCTATGAAGAAACTACATCTATATCGTAACCCGATGTTAAGCAACAGCTCTTTTGTTGCTACTACTGCTATGGGACAAACGGTTTCTTCTATTTCGCGGACACTGCGGCACCGGGCATAATCGTCTAGATTTACCGGCATATTACAGAAATTTCATTGGATTGAAATTTCACCACTATCCATACAACTTATTGTTTATTTTTTAGAAAAAAAGAATCTATTCTAATCGATTATATTCTTGAATTCTAGCGACTTATTCTTTTATTAGATGAATTCAGCTCTCTTTACTGTTGCGCAAGCTCAGGCTTCACAAATAGAATATGCTTTGCAAATTTGCGAAGAAATGGCAGCATCTGCCCAAGCTAGAGGTACGGGTATTGCCCGTAGAAACCCCGAGTATATCGCCCAAAAGATGCTTGAGGGTAAGGCGGTTATCGCTTTGCATATCGATGGTACCTGGGCGGGATTTTGTTATATTGAGACGTGGAGTCACGGAAATTACGTGGCCAATTCGGGCTTAATTGTCAACCCGATCTTTCGTAATGAAGGTCTGGCTAAGGAAATCAAAAACAAGATTTTTGAACTGTCTAGAACGCTATATCCAACAGCCAAAATATTTGGACTAACCACGGGTTTTGCCGTTATGAAAATCAATTCTGATTTGGGATATAGACCGGTACCGTATTCGGAGTTAACCCAAGATGAAACCTTTTGGAAGGGATGTGAAAGCTGTGTCAATTTTGCCATCCTACAGAGCAAAGACAAAAAGAACTGTTTGTGTACGGCTTTGCTGTGGAATCCGGAAGAGAAAGAAAGGGAACTTCGGCAGCAACGAGATCAAGTAGGTAAATCGCCAGATCGATTTAAACAACTGAAAGCCAAGTTATCCATTTTTAAGATCAAGCAAGATGCTTTGATTAAAAAATAAACTGCCGGTCTTCCATCGTCATATTCACGTTTCACACTTACAATTTAAAAAAATGAACAACAAAGTAGTTTTAGCCTTTAGTGGTGGTTTAGATACCACGTTTTGCAGCATATATCTTTCAAAAGAATTGGGATTAGAAGTCCATACTGTAGTAGTCAATACCGGAGGTTTTTCAGAAGTAGAGTTAAAGGAAATAGAACAGAAAGCCTATGCCTTAGGAGTTAGTTCTCATACAGCCTTGGATCAAACAACAGCTTTCTATCAAGATACGATAAAATATTTAATTTTCGGTAATGTATTGAAAAACAATACCTATCCCTTGTCGGTCAGTGCCGAACGTGTATGTCAAGCAACAGCGATTGCCGAATACGTAAAAAAAATTGGTGCAAAAGCAGTAGCACATGGAAGTACGGGAGCGGGGAACGATCAAGTTCGTTTTGATCTGATCTTTAATATTCTAATTCCTGAGGTAAAGATCATTACTCCAATCAGAGATCTAAAGCTAAGCAGACAAGCAGAGATAGATTACCTAGCTCAAAATGGGGTAATCATCAATGCAGAAAAAGCGGTTTATTCAATTAATAAAGGCATTTGGGGTACTTCGGTTGGAGGGAAGGAAACTTTAAGCTCGAATGCTTATTTACCTGAGGAGGCATGGCCTACGCCTGTTAGCAAGACGACGCCAGAGAAAATTAGCATCAGCTTTCTAAAGGGACAACCCGTTGCTTTGAATGAGGTGCAAATGAGTGCTGTTGAAGTGATTCAACAAGTACAAGAATTGGCGCAACCCTTTGGAATAGGTAGAGATATACATGTGGGTGACACCATTATAGGAATCAAGGGCAGAGTGGGTTTTGAAGCGGCAGCACCAATTATTCTAATCAAGGCACATCATGCCTTAGAAAAACATACCCTGACCAAATGGCAATTGAGTTGGAAAGAACAACTGGCGCTTTTTTATGGAAATAATTTGCATGAAGGACAATTTCACGATCCGATTATGCGTGATTTAGAGGCCTTTTTAAACAGCAGCCAACAATCGGTTACCGGAACGGTGTTTTTAGAATTACACCCATACCGTTTTGTGGTACTTGGAATCGAATCACCTTTTGATATGATGAACAATCAATTGGCTAGTTATGGAGAAATGAATGACGGATGGAGTGGTGATGATGTTAAGGGATTCTCTAAAATACTCGGTAATCAGATGAAAATCTGGTATTCGTTAAACCAAAAAATCACCAATGATGCATAAGATCAACGTAGGAATTGTGGGCGGTGCGGGATACACTGGCGGAGAATTGTTGCGAATTTTGATTTTTCACCCGTTGGTGAATATTGCATTTGTTCACAGTAAAAGTCAAGCATCTAAAGCAGTTTCAGCAGTGCATACCGACCTGTTTGGAGAGACCAATTTGAAATTTAGTGCTGTTTTATCCACGGATATTGACGTGTTGTTTTTGTGTTTGGGACACGGAGACTCCAAGGTTTTTTTAGCGGAAAATCCAATGGGTTCTCAAGTGAAAATCATTGATTTAAGTCAGGATTTTCGTTGGCAAGATACCGAGCAATCGTTTGTATATGGATTGCCAGAATTGCAAAAGAAAAACATCGAGCAAGCTCAGTTCATTGCCAACCCGGGTTGTTTTGCAACGGCAATTCAATTGGCCTTGTTGCCTTTAGCACAGCAACAACAACTGCACAGTCCGATTCATATTTCGGCAACAACCGGTTCTACCGGTGCGGGGCAAAGTTTGTCTACAACGACACAACACAGTTGGAGAGCGAATAATTTATCGGTTTATAAAGCATTTGAACACCAACATTTGGGTGAAATAAGTCAGAGTTTAAGTTTTTTACAACCCGATTTTACAGCGCCAATCACGTTTATTCCGCAGCGAGGAGCATTTACCAGAGGTATATTTTCTGCGCTGACGCTAACCACAGCGCTGTCTGAACAAGAGCTCAATCAGTTGTATACCGATTATTACGCAACACATCCTTTCACACATATTTCCATAAGTGCGATTGATTTAAAACAAGTGGTTAATACCAATAAGGCGCTGATTTATCTCGAGAAGCACAACGACGATTTGTTGATTGTTTCTCTAATTGATAATCTGCTTAAAGGGGCTAGTGGGCAGGCCGTTCAGAATATGAATCTGATGTTTGGATTTGATCAGCGCGCTGGACTGAATTTAAAAGCTGTAGGTTTTTAAAGAAAAAACCGGTGTGCTTGAAATGAAAAATTAGAATTAGTCATCACAAATTATAAAGACAGATGAAATTATACGATGTATACCCCTTAAATCCTATCGAAATCGTAAGTGCGAAAGGCTCTCACGTGTTCGATAATGAGGGAAAAAAATATTTGGATATGTATGGAGGTCATGCTGTGATTTCTATAGGTCACAGTCATCCACACTATATAAAGAGCATTGCAGATCAATTGAATAAGATTGGGTTTTACTCCAATTCTATTGAAATCCCGCTTCAGTCTCAACTAGCACAAAAACTAGGGGTGCTGTCAGCGAAGGAGAGCAACCAGCTCTTTTTATGTAATTCTGGTGCTGAAGCCAATGAAAATGCTTTGAAATTGGCCTCTTTTTATAACGGTAGAAAAAAAATCATCGCTTTTAAAGCGGCTTTTCACGGGCGTACGTCTTTGGCGGTGGCAGCAACGGATAATCCGAAAATTCAAGCACCGATCAACGACAATGCAGCGGTAACTTTTCTGCCATTTAATGATGTAGCTGCCTTGGAAAAGGAATTTGCGGACTGTGGACCTACTATAGCTGCAGTAATCGTGGAGGGCATTCAAGGTGTGGGTGGTATTCGTGTGGCGAATGACGATTTCCTAAAAAAAATAAGAAGTTTGACCCTGCAATACGACGCCTTGTTTATCGCCGATGAGGTACAGTCTGGTTATGGACGTAGCGGATCTTTTTACGCCGTAGATCAAGCGGGCGTAGAAGCTGATATCTATACGATGGCCAAGGGCATGGGAAATGGCTTTCCCATCGGAGCCCTATCGATAAGTGATAAGATAAAACCGTGGCACGGACAACTCGGGACTACTTTTGGTGGAAACCACTTAGCCTGTGCGGCAGCTATTTCGGTCTTAGAAGTCATGGAGCAAGAACAACTGATACAGCATGCTGAGGCTGTTGGCAACTATATCATAGCCGAATTAAAGAAGTTGCCGCGCATTGTTGAAGTGAGGGGCAAGGGTTTGATGATTGGAATAGAATTGCCTAGTGAATGCAGTAGTTTGCAAAAAGACCTGTTGATAGAGGATCAGATTTTTACAGGTCATGCAGGGCCACAAGTAATTCGATTATTACCTGCCTTAAACTTGAGCTATCAGGATGCAGATCAATTTTTGGAGTGTTTTTCAAAGCGGATTCAGAAGTATTAATCTGATGATTTAGCGAGGATTGGAGCCTTACTCCAAGTAAAAACAAACCCTAATAAACGCATTTAAAATGAAACAATTTTTTTCAGTAAAAGATATCGATTCTATAAGTTCCGCAGTGGAGGAAGCCTTGGAGTTAAAAGCCAATCCGTTTTCGGAGGAGCAATTAGGTAAACACAAGACTTTGGGACTGGTATTCCTAAACCCGAGTTTACGCACCAGACTGAGTACGCAAAAAGCAGCGATGCAATTGGGGATGCAGGTGATGGTAATGAATCTAAATCAGGAGGGTTGGGCTTTGGAAACCCAAGATGGAGTGGTGATGAATGGTACAAGTGTCGAACACATTCGTGAAGCGGCTGCAGTTATGGGTGCGTATTGCGATGTTTTGGGGTTGCGATCTTTTCCAGCTTTGAAACAAGTTGAACAGGATTATAGCGAGGAACTGTTTAAAAAATTTCAAGCATACAGCAAAAAGCCTGTGGTTAGTTTAGAAAGTGCTACGCTGCATCCGTTACAGAGTTTGGCAGATATCATAACGATAATCGAGCAAGCTTCAAAAGATAAAAAACCCAAGGTGGTTTTGACTTGGGCGCCACATGTTAAGCCCTTACCACAGGCGGTGGCCAATTCCTTTTCAGAATGGATGTGTCAGGCTCAGAAAGAGGGGCTGGTGGAATTTGTTATTACACACCCAGATGGTTATCAGTTAAAAGAAAGTTTTACCGATGGAGCGGTCATCACCACCGACCAAGATCAAGCCTTATCAGCGGCAGATTTCGTTTATGTGAAAAATTGGTCGAGTTATGCAGACTATGGTCAAGTGCTTACGGATGGAGCTGGATGGATGCTTGATGAACAACGTTTAAAAATGACCAATCAAGCCAAGGTCATGCATTGTTTGCCGGTGCGTCGTGACTTGGAATTGGGCGCTGATATTTTGGACGGAAGTCATTCCTTAGTGATTGAGCAAGCCGCGAATAGAGTTTGGGCAGCACAATTGGTTTTAAAGAGAATACTGAAAGATTTATAGTTGGTAAGATGAAGAAATTAACAATCGTCAAAATAGGAGGACAAGTTTTGGATGATGCTGCGGCATTGACGGAGTTTGTACAACTTTTTGCGAAAATTGAGGGGCAAAAAATATTGGTTCACGGTGGTGGTAAGACACTTAGTGAGTTGGCGATGCAACTGGGTATTGAACCACAGTTCGTCGACGGAAGGAGAATTACCGATCAGGCAAGTATGCGCTTGGCTACGATGGTTTATGCGGGTTTGATCAACAAAAATCTGGTTGCTGAATTGCAGAAGCATCAATGTGATGCTTTGGGATTGAGTGGGGCCGATGCGCATCTAATTCACACTCAAAAAAGAGCACAAGTTCCCATAGACTTTGGATATGTAGGTGATTTAACAGCATCGTCGATTAACCACCAGCGAATCGTCCAATTTTTAGAGTTGGGAATTTGCCCCGTTTTTTCCGCAATTACTTATGATGATCAAGGACAGTTGTTGAACACCAACGCAGATGGAATTGCCTCAGCTCTAGCGATTGCTCTGTCGAAATCTCATTGCGTTTCGTTGATTTATTGTTTTGAGAAAAAGGGAGTCTTAAGCGATGTGAATGATGACCATGCTGTAATTCCTGTCATTCTTGCAACAGACAAGGAGGCATTAATTGCAAAGTCTGTGATTTCTAAAGGGATGATTCCGAAGTTAGACAATGCGTGGTCGGCATCAGAACGTGGCGTACAATCCGTAATTATAAAGAAAAGTACCGATTTATTAGATGTAAATGCCGGTACACAAATACAATTTTACTCATGATAACAACTTTATTTGACGAAAGCATCGAATTGTTAAGTCAACTGATCGCAACACCTTCCTTTAGTAGGGAAGAAAATCAAACGGCTGATATTATTGAAAAATACTTGCAGCAAAAAGGAATTAAAACTCATAGAGAACTTCATAATATTTGGGCATTTAATAAACATTTTGATGTTGACAAACCAACTATTTTACTGAATTCTCATCACGATACCGTGCGTCCAAATAGCGATTATACCAATGATCCTTTTGCTCCAATATGTGCTGAGGGTAAATTATTTGGATTGGGCAGTAATGATGCTGGTGGCTGTTTGGTGTCTTTGATTGCGACCTTTTGTTTTTTTTATGAACAGACGGATTTAAAATATAATTTGTGTTTAGCTGCGACAGCGGAAGAGGAGATCTCGGGACAAGACGGATTGGAGCGAATTTTACCGCGCTTGGGATCTTTGGATTTTGCGATTGTAGGAGAACCCACCCAAATGCAATTGGCAATAGCCGAGCGCGGTCTGATGGTTTTGGACTGTCGTGCACATGGGAAATCTGGGCATGCCGCTCGCGAAGAAGGCGACAATGCCATTTATAAAGCCATGAGTGATATCAAATGGTTTAACAGTTATCAGTTTGAAAAAACCTCCGATATCTTTGGATCGATCAAGATGAGTGTCACGATGATTCAAGCCGGTAGTCAGCACAATGTAGTACCCTCAGTGTGTGATTTTGTGGTTGATGTGCGTGTAACGGAAGTTTATACCAATGAAGAATTACTGGAATTGATTTGCCAGTCGGTGAGTTCAGAAGTAAAAGTGCGTTCTATTCGTTTAAAACCGTCGTCTATAGATCCGGGGCATCCGATTGTTTTAGCCGGAATAGCCTTGGGTAAAACGACCTACGGTTCTCCAACGACTAGTGATCAGGCGTTGTTGGATATTCCTTCGCTGAAATTGGGACCCGGAGATTCGGCCCGTTCTCATACCGCGGATGAATTTATTTATATCAGTGAAATCGAAAACGGTATTGCCGATTATATCAAAATGTTGCAACAAATCGTATAAAAAGAAAAAACATGAAAATTTGGCAGAAAAGCACCGATGTGAATACCGATGTAAACCATTTTACTGTAGGTAGAGATCGAGAATTGGATTTGAATTTAGCGGCTTCTGATGTTTTGGGTTCATTAGCCCATACGCAGATGTTGGAGAAGATCGGTTTGTTGACAGAAGTGGAATTATTGCAAATTCACAAGGCATTAAAGGATATCTATAAAGAAATTCAAAATGGCAGTTTCGAAATAGAGGAAGATGTAGAAGATATTCATTCTCAGATCGAATGGTTATTGACACAGCGTATAGGCGACAGTGGAAAGAAAATCCACAGCGGCAGATCGCGTAATGATCAGGTCTTGGTTGACCTTAAATTGTATTTTCGATTTGAGATTCAAGAAATCGTAGAAAAGACAAGCAAGATTTTTCAGCGTTTTCAAAAACTCAGTAATCAATATGATCAGGTATTATTGCCGGGCTATACCCATCTTCAAATCGCAATGCCTTCGTCGTTCGGCTTGTGGTTTGGTGCTTATGCAGAGAGTTTGGTCGATGACATGGAGATGATGTATGCCGCTTGGAAGATTACCAATAAAAATCCTTTGGGATCGGCAGCAGGATATGGGTCATCATTTCCATTAGATAGACAAATGACTACGGATTTGTTGGGTTTTGATAGTTTAAACTATAATGTGGTGTACGCTCAAATGGGTCGTGGAAAAACCGAGCGAGTTTTAGCGCAAGGATTGAGCTCCATCGCCGCTACCCTTGCAAAATTTGCAATGGATGCTTGTCTTTATATGAGTCAGAATATGAATTTTATAAGTTTTCCAGAACATTTAACTACCGGTTCGAGTATTATGCCGCATAAAAAGAATCCGGATGTATTGGAACTCATTCGTTCCAGATGTAATAAAATTCAAGCATTACCCAATGAAATAGCTATGATGACTACCAATCTGCCATCGGGTTATCACAGGGATTTGCAGTTGTTAAAAGAAAATCTATTTCCTGCCTTTGCTTCGTTAAAGGAATGTTTGGATATCTTGGATTTGATGCTCGAAAACATTCAAATCAACCCCAATATTCTAGATGATCCAAAATATGATTACTTGTTTAGTGTTGAGGTGGTTAACAATCAGGTATTGGATGGAATTCCGTTTAGAGAGGCTTACAAAAATATAGGATTAGCTATCGAATCAGGGACCTATCAACCTTCTAAAACGGTCAATCACACCCATGAAGGGAGTATGGGTAACTTGATGAATGAGGCGATTGCGGAGCAGTTTAAAAAAACCGTAGATCAGTTTGATTTTAAAACAGTACAGCAAAGACTAACAACCTTATTAAAGTAAAAAGAGCTCCGTCAGGAGCTCTTTTTATAATAGCTTAAAGATGACTTTAAACATCATCAAAATCGATATATATCTCATCTGAAGTGACTATTGCTTGACAAGAAAGTATCAAACCTTCTTCGATTTCACTGTCTGTTAATATGGAATTCTTTTGCATCACGGCGGTGCCTTTTTGTATACGACACATACACGAGCTACAGATACCGCCTTGACAAGAATAAGGAGCATCAATCCCCTCTTTTAACATGGCATCTAGAAGAATGTTTTTTCTAGACATTTCAAAGGTCACTTCTTCATCGTCTACTAAAACGGTAATTCGTGCAGTTCCTTCTGCATCCACTGGTTTTGCTCCATCGTTATTAGGAGTAAATATTTCGAACAATATTTTCTTTTCAGAGACATTTCGTTCTTTTAAAACGGCACTAACCGTATCAATCATTTCTTCAGGGCCACATAAAAAGAATTTCTCAAAAGATTTTTCCTTGTGTTTATTATTGATCACAAAGTTGACTACCGATTTCTCGATGCGACCAAATAAGGATTCTGCTTCACGTTCTTTGGAATAAACAAAATGTACAAAGAAGCGGTTGATATATTTCTGTTGTAATTGATGAAGGGCGTTGTGAAAGATGGTTTCTTCAACTTTCTTGTTTCCGTAAACCAACACAAAAGTGCTGTTGGGTTCTTCTTCTAAAACCGTTTGTACGATTGACATGACGGGAGTAATTCCACTACCTGCAACAAATGCGGCATAATTGTTTTGTGCATTCGGTTGAGGTTCATGTATAAAACGACCTTCGGGAGTTCCTACTTCTAAAGTGTTCCCTACTTTCAATTCCGTATTGGCAAATGTGGAAAACACACCGCTTTCTACTTTCTTGATCGCTACGCGAAGTTCTCCACTTTTTGGCGTGGTACAGATCGAATAAGCTCTTCGAATTTCCTTACCCTCAAATACATATTTGATATTTAAGTACTGTCCAGCGATAAAGGTATAATCGGGTTTTAAACTATCCGGTACGTCAAAAAGCACCGATACGGAATTGGGTGTTTCTTTTCGAACTTCCTTTATAGTTAATAAATGGAATTTTGACATGGTTTATGAGTTTACTGCACGCAAAAATACGAAACCAAAACGAGTTTAATTCATGATAATTGTTAGTTTCTCTTTAAAAAACAATACATCTAATTTAGAGGTATGGTTTTTTTGTCTATATTTGAATGGATAAAGCACTACAAATGAAAAAGCAACAGCAGTTATATAAAGGAAGTTTGAATGCCATCATCATGCGATTATTGGAGCAAAATGGAAAGATGTACGGTTATGAGATCACTCAGAAAGTAAAAGAAATCACTGCAGGAGAGATGAACCTGACCGAAGGAGCGTTATATCCTGCTCTGCATAAATTGGAGTCGGAGGGTTATTTGGATGTGGAGATGGAACGGGTTGATGGACGAATCCGAAAATATTATAAATTGACTGCATCGGGGATTAAGGAAACCAATCATCTGATTGAGGAACTAGACAATTTTATCAAAAATATGCAGTCGATAGTAAATTTAAAACTGACTTAAGATGAAAAGCTTAGACACGGAACAAATCGGTATCATTGAAGACATACTGCTGCAAACCTATAATCTAAAATACGATCATTTGAGATTAGAAATTTTGGACCATATCGCTTCAGAAATGGAAGCACTGATGAACGGTGAAGATTTGGGCTTTGAAGTCGCACTAAAAACGGTTTTTAAATTATGGCATAACGATTTGCAGCACAAAAAATTGGGTACTTATACAAACACGCCTAGGATGGTGGTAACATTATGGAGGCGATTGGATTTGAATTATCTGTTGATTCTTCTCGCTGTATGGGGTTTATCATTTTCTGTGGTTTATGGGTTTGATGTTGAGGACGCTCTGGTAAAAGGGGGAATAATAAGCTTGTTGATTTTTAACTTTTTTGTGATCACACGAACGCTGGTACAGGTTTTTAATTCCACTCAAAGAACCGTTCTGAATGAATATGTAAAGAGAGGAGTAGTGGGTTGTTTGGTGTTTAACGTTTATTTGTTGATGATGACGTTTGTATCAAACCAACTGGAATCAGTTGGTCTTGATTGGGGGATACCTGTGAGTATGTTTTTAGCTTTAGCGATATCTGTGCGTTTATCAATGGGGTATTTTCTGATGAAAAAAAGTTTGATTATAGAAGAAAAGACACTTAAGTTTCCATGAAACAACTTACAGGAGCACATTTTCGAGAGTTGAGTTATTTATAGGTCAACACTAATAAGGACACTATTATCAATAAATGTGGAAAGACTTTAGATCCGTTTAAAAGGATTGTTTTTATAAATTTAAGTTAATAGAATGTTCTAAAGGCGGATATTGATTTACATTTAACACCTAAGTTACTTATTATACTCTTTAATTGCATTAAATGTGATTTTGTTGTAGATAAGCTTTGGAACTTCCAGAGGAATCATCAGATTTAAATATAAAAACCACTTATGAGCTTTAAATTTACTTGTCTATTATTATTGTTTACGGTGTTGTCATTTGCTCAAGTAAAGGGGAAAATTACCGACGAAAAAGGACAGCCTATAGCCTTCGCTAGTATTACTGTCGAAAACACCTCAAGGGGAACGTCTTCGAATGAAAAGGGAGAATATGAACTTTTCAATACCCGACAAGAGGGTACGATCTACGTTAATTTTCAATATTTGGGTTATAAAACCCAACGAATTGCGGTTTTATTAAAATCTGAAGCCATTGTTCTCAATGTAAAAATGCTTGAAGAAGAATTTATGATGGCGGATATTGTGATCAAGGTCGGAGAGAATTTGGCCGATCCAATTATTAGAAATGCAATCAACAGCAAGGATTCGAATACTAAAAACACCTCAAAATTTACTGCGGATTTTTATTCTAAAGGAAATCTGAAACTATTAAAATTACCCAAATTTGTAAGTATTGGTGTAAATGGACAAGATGAAGTTAATAAAATAGATTCCCTAAATCCCAATGTGATTTATCTGTCGGAAACCGTGTCAAAAATCACATACCAAAAGCCGGATAAGATCAAAGAGCATATCGTAGCATCTAAAATAAGTGGCAACGACAACGGTTATAGTTTTAATACGGCTAAAGAGACTTTTTATGACTTTTACGATGAAACGATTCATCTTAATAAACGGGTAGATGTTAAGATGATTTCGCCTTTGGCAAAAAACGCCTTTAATTATTACAAATATAAACTCGAGGGCACTTTCTTTGACGGGACCTATCTAATCAATAAAATTAAAGTAATACCCAAACGCGACAAAGAACCTGTTTTTGAGGGTTATATGTATATCGTTGAAGACAGTTGGGCTATTTATGGTGTCGAACTTGATGCTTTGGGATACCGCATGCAGGAGCCGATTATTGACAAGTTGGAATTGGTTCAAAACTACAGTTATCAGGCATCATTAAAAAACTGGATTAAAAATGTTCAGTCCATCGATTTTATAGGGGGGATGTTGGGCGTAAAACTACAGGCTAAGTTTTCTTATGTGTTTAGCAACTATCATTTTGTGGATCATTTTGATGCCAAGACTTTTTCGAATGAGTTGGTGAGCTTTGATGCGGAGGCCAACAAGGTCGATCAGTCGTATTGGGACCAACACCGTCAAATTCCGCTGACAGACGAGGAGCAAAAGGATTATCAAGTAAAGGATAGTCTTATGATCATCAAAAACTCTGCGGCTTATATGGATAGTTTAGATCGCAAGAACAACAGATTTAAAATAGGTAATTTATTGACGGGTTATACCTATAAAAACACTTTAAAGCAATATACCTGGAGTTATGAGGGACTTGTAGATATTAAGTCTCTTGGATTTAATACGGTGCAAGGGTGGAATATTGGAAAT
The DNA here is from genome assembly GCA_002320285.1 of Flavobacteriaceae bacterium UBA1682. Taxonomy (GTDB): domain Bacteria; phylum Bacteroidota; class Bacteroidia; order Flavobacteriales; family Flavobacteriaceae; genus Flavobacterium. Next base: position 119,934 of record DCKE01000001.1, read on the forward strand.
GAGTTTAAATTTGTAAAAACCAATAAAGACAAAGGTTCTGTCACAGATATTGGAGCAGTGCTCAACTACGGTTTTGCAGAAGATCGTTTGCGTGCTGTAGGAACGGTTCAACATCTATTTAATAAGATAGATAGAAAAAAGCTGAGCCTAACCGGAGGAAGTACCATCGAACAGTTTAATGCAGATCAACCCATTTCTAAATTACTAAATTCTGCTAGTACGTTGTTTTTTAAGGATAATTATATAAAGTTGTATAACCGTGAATTTGTAAAGGCGACCTATAGTCAGGAAGTCTACAATGGAATTATAGCTGAGGGTACTTTAGAATACAATCAGAGAAAAGCTTTGTTTAACAATACGGACTATGTGATTTTTAATCGCGACAAGGCCTATACTTCAAACCATCCGCTGGATCCTGAAAATGACACCTATGCCGGTTTTGTACAGCATCATCTTGTGAAGGCTAAGATTGGAGCTCAATTTAATTTTGGTCAAAAATATATCTCCTTACCCAACCAGAAGCTCAATATTCCAAGCGCCAAATTTCCCGTATTATCGGTCAATTTTGAAAAAGCCTTCGCAGCATCGGATAATAAGTACCAATACGATCTTTTGTCGGCGAGTATCACTCAAGAACTGGTCGTCAGCAATAAAGGAGCATTCAATTATCACTTAAAAGCGGGAAAATTTTTTGGAGCGGATGATATCGCCTTTATGGACTACCACCATTTTAATGGCAATCAAACCCATGTTAATTTGGAGGGGAAGTATATGAATGCGTTTAACCTTTTGCCGTACTATGAGCTGAGTACAAATAAAGCCTATGCGGAAATCCACCTGGAACACAATTTCAGGGGTTATATTATGAACAAAATTCCGCTGTTAGATTTGCTTCAATGGAACTTGGTTTTGGGGTATCACAATGCCATTACTACGGATAGAAATCCGTATCAGGAATTTACTGCGGGTTTTTCGAATATAGGTATTGGTAAATTTAGAGGTTTACGGGTAGATTATGTTCGCAGTTTACAGCATGGAGTTTCCAAAGACGGCATCATGATTGGATTGACCTTGCTCAATAGATAGCACTTCTGCCAGAGATAACGGTACTGCAATGCATTTTTACAATACAGGACCGTTATTTGTAAAATATAACGGTTGATCGGTTTGGTGTCAATCAGTTATTGTTCGGTGTCGGTTTTCGTAATCTGATCGATAGACTGTTCAAACAAATCGTCAAACAGTTTAAATACACTTGGCAATATATGTAGGGAAACGCTTTTGTTAACGGTATATAAATACGATTTGTCTAAGGTTTCTTGTGAGGCCATAAAGTTGTTGTAATTGACTTTTAGAAAAAGGGTCATTAGAATGCAAGAGATCAGTAGGAATTTTAATACTTGAAAAAGCCCGCCAAAAATTCGGTTCAGACCACCGAGGAAAACGGCTTTAGACAATTGAGTCAGTGTTTTGGCTAACAGCTGAACCAAAACGATTACCAGTAGGAAAGTCAGTACAAATGCTATTAGCGGTAACATTTTGGTGTCCCAACCTAAAAAATCTTTAATAACGGTGGAAAACTTAATAGCACCGATAAGTCCGATGAGTAGGGAAATAAACGAAGCGATGGAAACCCATAGGCCGTCTGAAAAACCTTTATAAAAACCGTAAACCAATCCAACCAGACACAATAAATCTATCAGTAACATTTTTTTTCTTAATTTGATGCGAAGATATTATAAATTCGTTTTACAAGGAAGTAGTATCTTTGCAAATAATACAACAGAATTATGGCTAGAGACGAACAGTTAAAAGCGCGCTGGGAATTAGTGGTTGGATTTTTATCTACCCGTTTCGCAGATGGCGATATATTAGATTTAGATGCGATTATTTATTTAATCGGAGTACAGGAATTAGGCAAACCAAATCAGAAATATAAAAAAGACGAAAAATTAAACTTGATGCATATCGCTATTTGTCGCTTGTTAGAGCCTTATGGTTATTATGAGTTTGAACGTTTTGACGATGAAGGTTGGCCACACTATACAATTAAGGAACAATTACCAGCTTTAAAAGCCGGGGAGCAGTCGGTTTTGATGAAAGAAGCCATAGTTTCGTATTTTATGGAGAGAGGCATTATCGAGTAGGATAGTAAATTAATAATTTTTTTTAAAGTTTATAATTTTCAGTATAATTTAAATGACGTAAATTTGCGTTTTACTTGACTTAAAATGATTGATAAAATAAAAGAGTTTATTGGAGAGGCCCAGAGCTTTTCTGCCGATAACAAAGAAGCGCTTGAATCTTTTCGAATTAAATTCATTTCTAAAAAAGGGATCCTAAACGACTTGTTTAACGAGTTTAAAACGGTGCCTAATGATCAAAAGAAAGAATTTGGACAAGCGATAAATTTATTAAAAACTACCATTGAGGATAAAGTAAAATCTATTCAAGATTTTTTGGAATCCAAAGAAGACTCTCAAGGGATTTATGGTGATTTAACGCGTCCTGGAAGTCCGATTACTTTGGGGTCTAGACACCCGATATCCTTGGTGAAAAATCAGGTTATCGACATTTTTTCCAATATTGGATTCAATGTTTCAGAGGGACCAGAAATCGAAGACGATTGGCACAATTTCACTGCGCTAAATTTTCCGGAATACCATCCAGCACGAGATATGCAGGATACCTTCTTTGTGCAGACCAATCCTGAAATGCAATTGAGAACACATACATCATCTGTGCAAGTGCGTTATATGGATGAGTTCAAACCGCCTTTGAGAACGATTTCTCCGGGTCGTGTTTTTAGAAACGAAGCCATCTCATCGCGTTCACATTGTATTTTCCACCAAGTAGAAGGTTTGTATATCGATAAAAACGTGTCCTTTGCAGACTTAAAACAAACGCTTCTATACTTTACAAAAGAAATGTTTGGCAAGTCTAAGATCCGTTTACGTCCGTCTTATTTTCCATTTACAGAGCCTAGTGCTGAGGTAGATATTTACTGGGGACTAAAAACCGAAACCGACTACCGCATTACCAAGGGAACCGGTTGGTTGGAAATTATGGGATGTGGAATGGTTGATCCAAACGTTTTGAAAAACTGTAATATCGATCCAAACGAGTACAACGGTTTTGCATTTGGTATGGGTATCGAACGTATGGCGATGTTGTTATACCAAATCAGTGATATCCGTATGTTTTACGAAAATGACGTACGATTTTTAGAACAATTCAAATCTAGCTTCTAGATTTTTATATACTTGATATCATCCCCGTAATAGTCGAACTGTTACGGGGATTTTTTTTGCTTCGACGTCAATAAGGTTTTTGGCGTGGACTAGATGTTCGATTTCGCGTATCCGCGAATTTGCCTATCTACTTCACTTCCCTAAAACTTGCTCTCAAAATCCAACCCGTACTCTGATTATTCAATTTAACCTTAGTCCACAGTGATTTTTCTTCGAGTATAAGCACTTTAGTACCTTCATGAAGCGTTGCAAGCGTTTTAGAGCTGTTTTTTGCATCGGCTTTAAGTTCTGTCTTATCTGTGAAGATAATGCCGGTACGGTAGTTTTTTACGTATTCTTGTTCCAAGTAAGCACTGCTAATCGTAAACACCGCTCCAAGTCCAAAGAGTATCATCAACCCAAAAAACAAGCGTTTAATACTGCTGTTGGTGGCTAAGAAATATCCGATGTAGCAAAACAAGATCAAAAAAGCGGCAGCCACACTCAGCCAGGCCCAGCTATTATACGAAAGGGCTTTCAGGCTGTTGTGAATAATCTCTTTTGAGCCTAGGCTACGGACAACTGGAATATCGTCTAAAATTGTTTTTTGAGCAAAGCCCAAATTGGTTTTTATCGCTATATCATCCGGATCGAGTAATAATGCTTTTTCGAAATGGTAAATCGATGGAGCTGTTTGATGCAATTTATAATAGGCATTACCCAGATTAAAATGCAGCGCTGCCGATTCCTTACCCTTTTCAATCAGTTTGAGATAACGCGCTACCGCATCTTCATAATTACCTTGTTGATAAAGGGTATTGGCATTTTGAAATTCCGGATCTATTGTTGCTGTTTGTGCCCAGCTATAGGAGCTTAAAAACAATAGAATATAAATAAATTTTTTCATGATTATTTTATTTGAATTGTTTTTCTAGTTCAGAGATTACTCCAATGGCTTGTTGATAGTGGGCATTCATTTCGACCTGCGCGGTTGGCGCATAGCGCGCGAATTCACAAGCGAATTTCAAATTCATAAAGTCCGTTATCGTTTCTTTTTGTATTCCTTTTTCGGTTAAGATTTCTTCGATATTATCGTTGCTCATCTCATTGGTCTCTATATGTAACTTGGCTTTTAAGAAATTGTGCAAACAGCGTTCCAGCGCTTCGTAGAAAGCTTCTTTGTTATTTAGGTTCTTTTTAGCCTCTCCCAAATATTTACGCGCCAGACGATTGGATTGTCTTAATTTATTCTTTTGCCAATCGCCATCCTTTTTGCGTTTCTGAGTGATGATCCATCCAAAAACAGGCATGGCAATCAACGGTGATACTATTAATATATAGAATAGGGTTGAACCCAAGAAATCCTTTGGTTGGGCAGATTCGAAAGTTGTGGTTGTTTTAATATCGTAAAATTTCTCGGCCGCAACAATCTTTTCGGTTTTGTTGACTTGTTCATTCGTTGGCAGCATAGGGCCATCCAGTACTTCAATGGGAATGGAGTCTGAGGTGATGGTTTTATAAGTATTCGTGGCTAAATCAAAATAACTAAACGTCAGCGGTTTGATCAAATAATCGCCTTTATATTGTGGAATAATCGTGTATTTGTCGGTTTTAGAACCTTGTAAACCTGAAGCGCCTGGTCCGATATTTTCTGAACTTATTGGATCATAAATTTCTAGTGCTGTTGGAGCTTGTGGCTGAGGTAGTGAAAAAAGATTTAGATTTCCTTTCCCTTCCACGGTTACGTTTAAGGTAAATGTTTCACCAGATTTCAGTGCTTTTGTAGACGGGGTGACCTTAAAGGTAAACTGCCCTACTGCTCCGCTAAAATCATCGGGTTTCCCATTTTCCGGTAAGGCTTTTACCTTGATGGTTTTCTTGCCCGATGAAAATACCTTACGCACCACGCCCATCTCTGGAAAACCAAAGAAATCACGTCTTCCCGTAGGTAGTTCGGTTTCAATATCCAATACCATCGGTTCTATGATGAGATCACCAGATTCCTGCGGCATCAAAATTACTTTTCTTAAAACGATATAACGGTATTGTTGACCCTGATAGGTTCCTTGTTCTATTTTTTGTTGTTTTAATTCAATCGGGTGATTCCAAAATTTGTTGTACTTAGGACTACTCGTTTCCATAAAGCCACGTACGCTGGAATTAAAACCGACGTATAATTTATGGGTAACTGTAATGGGTTCGTTGATATAGGGATTGCTTTTAGACACTTCGGTAACTACGTGTATGCCTTTCAACATCTGCTGTTGAGAATCGCTCATCTGAGGTTCCTCCCTTTTTAACGGTTCAGTAATGGTTACGGTAATCGGTTCGGTTTTATATACTTTATTTTCGATTTCTATCGAGGCTGATCCAATAGTCATTCGACCTTTTCGAGTCGGAATCAAAAAATACGAATAGCTTTTACTAAATGATTTCTCACCGTTTATCCAAGAATAATTAACCGATTGATTCGGACCTGCCGCAATTTGAAAACCCTCAAATCGAGGTGGTTGAAAATTATCCCCATCTCCGTTCATCGAGAAATCAACACGCAACATTTCATTCTGAGGAGAAGTCGTTCTATTGACAACCGCCTCAAATTTTATTTGTGCCAACATCACTTGCGAAAAAGTGAGTAAGAAAACGATTAAATATTTATCGAATAATTTCATCTTACCAATCTTTTGTGTTTTTTCCGGATACTGCAGGTTTTCCCTTTTTGTCCTGAAGTCGTTTCTGAACCTTCTTCTCTTCTTTATTCATGGCATCTAAGATTCGCTCTATCTGTTGTTGGTTTGGATTGCCCGATGCCTCCTGTGGTTTTTTATCACCTTTATCTTCTTGGTCCTTAGGATCTTTTCCCGGTTCATCCTTCTTGTCCTGTTCGCCTTTATCGTCCTTTTTATCCTTATCGTCTTTATCGTCTTTATTGTCTTTATTGTCTTTATTGTCTTTGTTGTCCTTGTTGTCTTTATTGTCTTTATTGTCTTTATTGTCTTTGTTGTCCTTGTTATCCTTGTCTTGATCCGGATTTTCTTGTTGCATTTTTTTAGCTAAGGCAAAATTATAACGAGTTTCTTCATCCTTAGGATTGTTTCGCAAAGCATTTTTATAAGCTTCAACGGCTGCTGAATAATTTTTATTCTGCATATAGGTGTTTCCTAAATTGTGAAAAGCGCGATGTTTATCCTCTTTTGAAGTAGCTTTTTTAGCAGCTTCTAGATAAACCAGTTCAGCATCGCTGAGCTGTTTTTGTTTATACATCGTATTGCCCATATTGTACGTCGAACTGATGTTTTTCGGGTCTTTGGATTGCGCTATGCGGTAATCGGCTTCTGCCTGAGTATATTTCTTCTCTGAATAAAGCTTATTGCCGTTAGCAAGTGATGATTTGGCCGATTGTGCTTGCGCGCAGTAGGCCGTTAATAGTAATAGGTATATTAGGAAATGTCTCATAATTCAAAGCTATATCGTTCTGATTTCCAGATTATTTTTCATTAAATAAATTCAATTCTTTCATCCATTTGGTTTTGCGTTCCAAGATAAATAGATCAATAAGCAATAAGAGTAGTGCTAAAGCTAAAAACCATTGATATTGCGATTGATACTCAGCAATTTCTTGAGCTTCAAAGTCTGATTTTTCAATTTTGTTTAAGTCTTGTTTGATCAGACCTACTATTTCTTGCGTATTGGAGCCATAGTAATAACGACCACCGGTTTGTTGAGCAATTGTTTTAAGCGTTTCGGAGTTGAGTTTGGTGATAACGACTTCGTTATTCGAATCTTTTTTGAATTCGGTTGTCCCACCTTGTCGAATAGGTATGGGGCCTCCAGCTTCTGTACCTACACCGATGGTAATGATGCGAATGTTTTTTTGTTTGGCAATCTGTATGGCATTTTCAAGCCCGTCTCCATGATCTTCTCCATCGGATATCAGTATCATCAATTTACTGGTCTTTGGATCGTCAAAATAGTTGCTGGCAACGGTGATGGCATCTTCAAAGGCTGTTCCTTGTGAAGAAACCATATCGGTATTCATATTTTGAAGATACATCTTCGCTACATTGTAGTCTGTGGTGATCGGCAGCATCGGAAAAGCACTGGCAGCATATCCAACGATACCGATACGATCGGATCCCAAAACATTGATGATTTGCGACACCAATTGTTTGGTTTTGTCTAGGCGGTTGGGTGCCATATCTTCGGCCAACATACTTTTGGAAACGTCCAAAGTAAAAACGATGTCGATACCTTGTCGTTTGACCGTTTCAATTCGCGTTCCTATTTTAGGATTAACCAGCGCGATAATGATTAAAACCAAGATAGCGAAGTACAATACCGCTTTGATGTTGGCTTTGTTTTTCGATTGATTTGGTGCTAGAATTTGAAGGGCTTTTGCGCTTCCAAATTCTTTTTGTCTTTTGCGTTTCCAGATGTTATTTATAATAAATAGCAGTAGTAATAGCGGAAGTACCGCTAGCAAAAAGAAATATTTTATGTTGTCAAATTCCCACATTGGTTTGGTTGTTATATGAAACCTTTAAATAGTGTTTTCTGTAAGATGAATTCCAAGCAAAGTAGGATAAATCCTAACAGTGCGAAAAGGTGAAATTTCTCATTTCTGCTTACAAATTTTTGCTCGTCTACCTTGGTTTTTTCCATGGAGTTGATCTCGTCATATATTTTCTTTAGACTCTTGGTGTCCGTAGCTCTAAAGTATTTTCCATCGGTTTTTTGGGCGATTTCCTTTAATAAAGCTTCATCAATTTCTACGGGCATCATCCTAAATAATAATTCTCCAGAGGGTGAATACGCATACGGCGATTCGGCCATACCATTGGTCCCAATACCGATGGTATAAACTTTTATTTTAAATTCTTTGGCAATATCTGTAGCCATACGCGGATCTACAAAGCCGGCATTGTTAACACCGTCGGTCAGCAATATAATTACCTTACTCTTGGCCGGACTATCCTTTAATCGATTCACAGCGGTTGCTAGTCCTACTCCAATAGCAGTACCGTCTTTAAGATCGTCGTTGTAAACCACATCTTTTAAGGCATTTAGCAAAAGTGGTTTGTCGCTGGTAACCGGTGTTTTGGTATAGGCTTCTGCGGCATAGATTACCAGTCCTATTCGGTCGTTGGTTCGGTTTTTTATAAAATCGGCTGCAACGGTTTTTAAAGCGTCAATACGATTGGGTTTTAAATCTTTTGCCAACATACTACCTGAAATATCCATGGCCATAACGATATCTATCCCGTGGGTAGAATGAACTTTATTACTAACATCCACGGTTTGAGGACGAGCAAGTGCAACGATAATCGCGCTGATTGCCAATAGTTTTAAAGCGATACTCAGGGGTTTTAGGCGTACCAAAAGTGACTTCTTCTTTAGAAATCCTTCGGTGGAACTCAAAGTTAACGTCGGTTTCTGGTTATTTCTACTGCGATACCAGATATAAAAAGCAATAGGCAATAGGCAGAATAACCAAAACAATTCGGGATATAAAAAAGTGATCTGTCTCATTCCTTTTCTTCGGTTTTGTAATGAATGGATTCGAATATTTTCTGTGCAATTTGAGTTCCTACCGTATCGGTATCTTCATAGAAAACGCCAATTTCTTGGGCAGTTTCTCCTTGCTGTATTAAAACCAATTCAAAACGAATGATTACTTCTTTTTTGCTAATCGGATTATTGATGATAAAGGTACCCGTGCTTTTCGTGCCTTGTATTCCTTTGGCATTTTCAAAAACCGCTGTTTTAGACTCGACCTTAGTGGCTTGTAGATTCTGGGTGATGACCTTTAGGGAATGAGCCAGAATTTCTTCTTTGGTATAACTGCTTTCTTTGTCAAAATGAATGATGTTTAACAAGACCTGTACAGCATCGGTAATCTGACCAGAACTAAATTGTACAGCTGATTTTACTCCCGGTGGTAGGGTTTGTTGTACTCTAGGGTCGATAATACGTGTTAAAACCTTGGGAGTTTCTACAACAACACCAGGGTTGCCGTAGGTACTTTGTATCCAGTCTCCGTTTAATAATCGTTTGGAGCTACTAAAAGAAAGGTTCTTAAAGAAAGAGCCGCTTTCCGTATTATTGATTAAATAGATGATACCCGTTAGTACTAACAATACAGCACTAATCGTTAAGGGTACCAGCGTTCTGAATTTTTTGCGTTTTTTCTTTCTTCGCTCGCGCAATCGAATTTGCTCCGATTGGGTTTCCATGGATATCGGATAGGCGGTATTGATTTCGTTGATTACCTTTTGAATTTTTTCAGTATCATTGATAATTTCAAATTCTTGCGGTTGCGATTTAGCGAATTTTACTAAATCGGCCGTTTGAAAAACATTTTTAAACGCTTGGACTACGCGTTTGTCGATCTTGATTTTTTTGGAATTAAGAGTCTGATTAAAAATGGTTAACAGCTCAAAAGTAGTTAATTCCTTCGCTGGAATATTAAAAGTTTCCTCGATAAACACCCGCGCGATATCGGTCATGTCGGAATAATACGTTTTGGTTTCTCCGCGAACCCACAATTTTTTAGCCGCTAATTTGTCGAGTTTCTTCGAGGCCTTTTCGAAAGGAGTTTTGAATAGATCATCTTCCGATAGACTGCGTTCTTGACGTTTCTTGATCCAATAATACAGGGCGATTCCCAAGATTACACAGATCGCTATAGCGATGAGATAATACCAATTCGAGGAAATCCCAGCACCGCTAGTCGAGATGTTTTTAATCTCGTACATCGGTTGTTTTAGCGTGTCCACTTTTACATTCTGAACCAATATAGAGTAGGCGTCAGTAAGGTATTGTTTGTTATTGACCAATACGGGAAGTGGCGGTAATTGGTAAGTTCCCGAATCAAATTGAGTCAGACTATATTTTTTGATCAATTCGTATTGATGCGCCTTGATTAAAGTGTCAACGGGTTCAGAACTGATCACTTCAAAAGCTCCCATGCGTTCATTTTCAGGAAAATGAACCACGGTACCTTTGTCTAAAAGCGCCTTGATCGTCAGTTCAAATTGATCACCGATTTTTATTTGAGTGGTATCAATACTTGATTTTACCGGATTCTGAGCCTGAAGAGCCCCTCCGAACAAACAAATTAAAAATAGGTATAATATTTTGTGTTTCTTCATCTTGTTGTTAGCGATTATCTCGATTTAAAATAACCAAGTAATTTTTTGACATAACTTTCTTCTACGTGCATTTGGATCACTCCCGCACCACATTTATAAAAAGTCTTTTGAAAAAAAGTTTCGTGATCTAGATAGTTCTTTTCAAATTCCTGTCGCACAGCCGTATCGTTGGTATTGACCCAAACTTTTTCATCCGTCTCTGCATCCATTACGGCAATTAATCCCAGTTTTGGTAACGACTTTTCACGCAGATCATAAACCCGTATACCGGTGATATCGTGTTTTTTAGCCGATATCTTTAGCGTCTGTTCATAATTTGGTGTGATAAAATCAGACAGCACAAATACAATGGCTTTCTTCTTCAATACTTTGGAAAGATACTCCAAAGCTTGCGATAAGTTTGTTTTTCGGCTCTTCGGTTTAAAATCGACCAATTCTCGGATGATTCGCAACACATGGCTCTTTCCTTTTTTTGGTGGAATATAAAGTTCTATCTGGTCAGAAAACAGTAACAATCCCACTTTATCATTATTTTGAGTTGCCGAGAAAGCAAGCGTTGCCGCTATTTCTGTGACGATCTCATTTTTAAATTGATCTGTAGATCCAAAATGTTCTGAACCACTGATGTCTACTAGTAACATCATGGTCAGCTCCCGTTCCTCCTCAAAAACTTTGATATAAGGTTCGTTGTACCGAGCGGTAACATTCCAGTCGATCGAACGAATATCGTCTCCGAACTGGTATTGGCGTACCTCGGCAAAAGTCATTCCGCGTCCCTTAAACGAAGTGTGATATTCTCCAGAGAAAATATGATCGCTTAATCGACGGGTTTTGATTTCAATTTTCTTGACCTTTTTTAGGATGTCTTTTGTTTCCATTTTTGAATTTGATGAAATTTATTTAAACCTCAATAACCCTATCCATTCCCATATTAAAAATAAGAAAGCAAATAGGGATAGAATAAATATAATTATCGTGGTCGATTAAGGCACTTCTACCTCATTGACGATCTGATTGATGATGTCAACAGAAGTAATATTCTCCGCCTCTGCTTCATAAGTAACTCCGACTCTATGACGCAATACATCGATGACTACCGCGCGAACATCCTCCGGAATCACATAACCTCTTTTTCTGATAAAGGCATAACATTTTGCCGCCATTGCTAAATTGATACTTCCACGTGGTGAAGCACCAAAACTGATTAATGGTTTTAGTTTTTCAAGTTTGAATTGCTCCGGATAACGCGTGGCAAATACGATATCTAAAATGTATTTCTCAATTTTTTCATCCATATAAACCTCGCGAACTACAGCTTGAGCTCGAGCGATTTGTTCTAGTGAAACCACCGGGTTAATAGTAACCTTAGCACCCGATAAATTTTGACGAATTACTTGACGTTCTTCTTCTAATTTCGGATAATCAATTACGGTTTTAAGCATAAAACGGTCCATTTGTGCCTCTGGTAACGGATAAGTTCCCTCTTGTTCAACAGGATTTTGCGTAGCCATCACCAAAAAAGGACGATCTAACAGAAAAGTTTCGTCACTAATCGTCACTTGTTTCTCTTGCATCGCTTCCAAAAGTGCCGATTGAACTTTCGCAGGAGCACGGTTAATCTCATCAGCTAAAATGAAATTAGCAAAGATGGGACCCTTGCGAATCGAGAAGTCATTCTCTTTAATATTATAAATCATGGTTCCGACAACATCGGCAGGAAGAAGATCCGGAGTAAATTGAATTCTGCTAAAAGAACCGTGAACTGCTTTTGCTAAAGTGTTTATGGCTAAAGTTTTAGCAAGCCCAGGTACCCCTTCTAACAAGATGTGTCCTTGACCCAATAACCCAATTAGTAATCGGTCTATCATGTGCTTTTGCCCCACAATAGCCTTGTTCATCTCGAGGGAGAGCAGATCTATAAAAGCGCTTTCTCTTTCGATTTTCTCATTTAATGCGCGAATATCATGCGTGTTTTCAGTAGCTTCCATATCTATTATCTTTGTACTATAATGGCTTAGTTGTTTAGTTGGCGCAAATTCAAAAATTATTTACTTTTTCCTTGTTAATAATAGGTTAAATATTTCACCTATAAGATGTCGTTAGGGCTCATTTATGAAATTCTTTTTATATTTTTAAGGAATTAAAAATAAATGTTGTGATTAACAAGAGATTGCTTATAAGAAATTTATTGTCTCACCACGATGAGAATAGCTTTTACGATAAAAAAAGACAGCTCAATTTACACAGCAAAGAAGGTAAGGCGAAGTTCTTAAAACACGTTTGTGCTTTGTCGAATTCCAACCCCAAAAACAACTCTTTTTTAGTCGTTGGAATTGAAGATGAAGACAACTTAATTGTCGGTACTGATTTCTATGACGATAGTAAAATTCAGAATCTCGTCAATGCTTTTTTAGATAATCCTCCGGCAATCCAATACGAAAATGTACCCTTCCCGGATTTGCCACAAGATAAAGTGGTCGGATTAGTAACCATCCGTCCGCAAAAGGGAATTTCTCATTTCAAAAAATCAATTTACACCATTACCCCCGGAACGTACTTTAGTCGAATGGGTAGTAACTCGGTACCTGATATGCCACCGCAAGCAAATAACAATCAGGAGATCGTTGAAAGTATCGAGAAGATTTCTCGAAACAATCTAAACCACGTCTTAGACAGTGTCCTGAGTTTTGTCAATCTTACACATAAGGATATGAAGTCCGACTATCATGTTTTTAAAGAGTATTTTGTGGTTTGTTGGGCTGGAAAACCAAGAAAAATACGCGACAAGGTGTTTTATTCTCGCGTAGATATCGAATTGATTAACGAGCAAATTAAATTGTTCTATTCCACTTTTGATGCGGTAACCATTGATTATAATAAAGATGAATTTATCATCACAGAATATATCCGGCTCGGATTAAAAGATGCCACAACCTATTACCCGTTTGAGCGTTTGGTGCTCCATTTTTATGAAAATGGTTCGTATACCATGAAAAACAAAATGTTGTTTGAGCCACCTAAATACAACCCTACGTTATTACATCATATTTATCAGTCTAATTTGTTGCTTATTAATAAATTAAGGCGAAATCAAAAACTCAGCGAATCGGAACAACGCGATTTGACCCAATTGCCACAGACGATGATGATCTGTTACTTAAATAATTTCGAGTCGGCAAAAGGAGAGCTTATCCGTGCTAAAGAGCTGTTAAAAGCAGTTGAAAATGAAACGGTATATAACTCTTTTAAAGAAGTAATGCGTATCTTGCGTAAAGTGAAATACGAAGTTAATGAAGAATAGAATATTGGTAGTTGGAGACATTCATGGCGGGTATCGCGCCTTGATCCAGGTTTTAGAACGCGCTCAGATTACCACAGACGACCTATTGATTTTTTTAGGGGACTATGTTGACGGTTGGAGCCAATCACCCGAAGTAGTAGATTATTTAATAAACTTGCAGAAAAAACAACAGTGTGTTTTTATGGGAGGCAATCACGAGTCGCTGTTGCTCAAATGGCTGTTGACTGGCGAACAAGGTGAACAATGGTTGAGAAATGGCGGAAAAGCATCTGTAAATGCTTACAACGGGGTATCTGAAGACAAAAAGCGCGAGCACATCGTTTTCTTTAAGGCTTTGCGTGATTTTTACTTAGACGATCAGCATCGATTGTTTATTCACGCTGGATTCACGAATCAGCGCGGTGTTGAGTACGAGTTTTTTACCGAGTATTTTCGCTGGGATCGAACCTTATGGGAAACGGCTCTGGGATTAGATCCGCTTTTGAGTCGCGAGGATTTGGTTTATCCGAAACGCCTAAAAATTTATAAGGAGATCTATATCGGTCATACACCCGTGACTCATTTTGATTCGACCATACCCATGCATAGAGCAGGGGTTTGGAATATTGATACTGGAGCAGCTTTTACTGGTTGTATTTCGGTGATGGATGTCAATACCAAAGAATTTTGGCAGAGCGATTTTTTGCCGAAACTTTATCCCGATGAGATGGGTAGAAATGCGACTTAATAGATCGTTTTGTATATTTGCAGGAAAACAAAAACTTATGAAAAAATTAGTACTTTTAATTCTCCTAGTAGGAGGGTCTTTGACGGCTCAAGCTCAGGCTGTTAATGAAATCAAATACAATATTCTAAACACGATTATCATGACTTCAGTAGAAGTGGGATACGAACACTTTATCGATAGAGATCAGTCAATAGGTGTGGATCTTTACTTAAATGACCGTTTTTCCTACTATCCAGAAAGTAAAAGCAAAGGAAAAAAGTTTAATACCACGAGTATTGCTGCTTCTTATAACTTTTATTTTGGAGGATCAAATGGGGAAAATGGATCGGGTTACAGTGTAACTCCCTTTTTGAAATACCGTTTTGGTGATTTTGAAGAAGACAAATGGAGAGACGATGTGTTGGTTCAGGAAACAACGGATATGAATAGTGTTATCGTTGGTTTTGGCGTTGGTTATAAATGGGTTAAAAATGACTCGTTTACCATTCAACCGTTTGCAAACATCGGAAGAAACTTTAGCGAAGATGTGAACGACCGTTTTATGGCAATTGAATTGAATGCAGGAGTTACTCTTGGTTATAGATTTTAATATTCAATAAATAGGCAATAGTGCGTAGGCACGAGTAAGCTATAAAAATATTGTACGCTCTAGGCGAATCTCAAATAAATAAAAAAGGTACTGTTTTGAAAACAGTACCTTTTTTTATTATTAGAAAATCGATCGATTAAAAATCGAATTTTATTCCTTGAGCTAACGGAAGTGCAGTACCGTAGTTAATGGTATTGGTTTGTCTTCTCATATAGGCTTTCCAAGCATCTGATCCAGACTCACGTCCGCCACCGGTTTCTTTTTCTCCACCAAAAGCACCTCCAATTTCAGCACCAGAAGTTCCGATGTTTACATTGGCGATACCGCAGTCAGAACCCGCTTGAGATAAGAATAATTCCATCTCTCTCATGCTGTTCGTAAATATAGAAGAAGATAATCCTTGAGGAACTCCGTTTTGTAAGTCAATCGCTTCTTCAATTGTACTGTATTTCATGACATACAAGATCGGTGCAAAAGTTTCTGCCTGAACGATTTGAAATTCGTTTTTCGCTTCGATGATACACGGTTTAACATAACAACCGCTCTCATAACCTTTTCCTTCAAGAACACCACCGTCTACGATGATTTTTCCACCTTCTTGTTTGGCTTTTTCAATAGCATTAAGATAGTCGTTTACCGCTCCTTTATCGATAAGTGGTCCTACGTGATTATTGGTATCCAATGGATTTCCAATTTTCAATTGTGCATAGGCACTTTGTAGAACTTGGATCGTTTTGTCGTAAACACTTTCGTGTATGATTAATCTTCTTGTTGAAGTACAACGTTGTCCCGCAGTTCCTACAGCTCCGAATACCGCTCCAACCAATACCATACTGATATCAGCATGCTCTGAAACGATGATAGCATTGTTACCACCCAATTCCAAAATGGTATTTCCAAAACGTTCCGCTACTGTTTTAGATACGTGACGTCCGATACGAGTAGATCCTGTGAAGGATACCAAAGGAATTCTAGAATCGTTATTGATCAAATCTCCACATTGGTTACCGATTACTAAGTTGCTTACTCCTTCAGGAATATCATTGGCTTGGAATACTTTCGAAACGATATTTTGACAAGCTACACCACATAAAGGTGTTTTTGAACTTGGTTTCCAGATACAAACGTCTCCACAAACCCAAGCTAACATCGTATTCCAGCTCCATACAGCTACTGGGAAGTTAAATGCAGAGATTACACCAACGATACCATAAGGGTGCCATTGCTCATACATTCTGTGTTGTGGACGCTCTGAATGCATCGTCAGTCCGTATAATTGACGGGAAAGACCCACTGCGAAGTCACAGATGTCAATCATCTCTTGTACTTCACCCAAACCTTCTTGTAAACTTTTTCCCATTTCAAAGGAAACCAATTTACCCAAAGGCTCTTTATATTTTCTTAATTCGATTCCGATTTGACGAACAATGTCACCACGTTTTGGTGCAGGCACCATTCTCCATGTTTTAAAAGCCTCTTCGGCAGTTTTCATTGCTGTCGCATAATCCTCTTTAGTCGACGTTTTTACTTTTCCAATCAATTCTCCGGTTACCGGTGAATATGATTCAAGAATCTCTCCATTTGAAAAAGTTGTAGAACCAGTAGAAGTTCCATTATTTATTTCCTGTAGGCCTAATTGTTTTAAAGCCTCCTGAATGCCAAATTGGTCTGTTACTGTTGCCATGATTTGTGGTTAAATGATTGATTTATGTTTCTGAGCGAATTTACAAAAAATATATGGAAGCACTCGAGTACTTTACTTTAAGCTAAGGCTTACTTGACAAATCGCGGATCTGCTTCCATGACTTGTTGGCATTTTTTGCAAGTTCTCAGATCTTTAGAATGATAAAAATTTTCAAAATGAGGTAGGAAATCCGTCTCGATATTAGTCAATTCAAAATAGACTTCGTGTAGCAAGTGGTTGCAATTTTCGCAATACCACAATAGACCATCACGCTGTCCTATTCCTTCGCGTATCCTCTCAACGACCAAACCAACAGATCCCTCCGTGCGAATCGGACTATGAGGTGTTTTTGCTGGTAATAGATAAATATCGCCCGCGTTTAAGGTCATCGACTTTCGTTGACCGTCTTCCTGGATGTCGATTTGTATACTACCTTCCAACTGATAAAAAAACTCCTCCGATTCGTTATAATGAAAATCCTTGCGAGCATTTGGACCACCGACAATCATCACTATAAAATCTTTGGATTCGACATAGATGTTTTTATTGCCCACTGGGGGTTTTAATAGATCGCGGTTTTCTTCGATCCATCGGTGTAAATTAAAAGGTTGTCTACTGCTCATAAAAATTATTTTTCTATGCGTTAGTTACTTTTGCTCAACCAACTCTGTGGATTGTGTATGGTTGTATTATGTGATAGTAAAAATTTCAAAACCGCTCTACCCGTTGCATTGGTACCGATGGTACCGATCGATTGTTTGATGCTGACTTTATCGCCTTTTTTAACACTGACAGAGCTTAAGTTTTGGTATACGGTAATATAATCACCGTGTTGTATCAATACCGCCTTGTTACCTCCGGATAAAACTTGTACTTGAAGTACTTCTCCTCCAAACACCGAACGCGCTTCTGAACCGGGTTCTGTACTGATTTCCAATCCGCTGTTGTGAATGGTCAATTGACTTTGAACCGGATGCGGTTGATCGCCATAAGGTAACGAGATATAACCTTTGGCTACGGGCCATGGTAAACTTCCCTGATTGGCTCTAAAATTATTCGCTATGATTTTGCCTTCTGGAGTCAATTCAAAGGTCGTCGTATTGGATTTGGTTGGAGCTACCGGTTTTTTACCGGCTTTGGCTGCTGCTTTAGCCGCTTCTTCTCGGGCTTTTCTATTGGCTTCAGCAATGGCTTCACGGATCAACTTCTGTATTTGTTTATCAATGGCTCGCGTTTCCTCTTGTTTCTTTTTGATTTGTTCGTTGTACTTCTTCTGATCTTTTTTGATCAAAGCAACCAACTCTTCTTGCTTTAATCGGTCTTTTTCCAAATCCTTTTTCTCGCGTTCGGCATCGTTTAACAACACGCGTTGCTTGCCTTTTTGTACTTCGAGTGTAGCAACGATCGCTTGCAATTCCGTCGATTTAACCTTGACTTCCTCGCCCTGGTTTTTTCGAAAGTTTGCATACTGCTTCATATATTGTATACGTTTATACGCCTGTAAAAAGTTTTCTGAAGACAACACAAACATAATACGACTTTGTTCAGAACGGCTCTTATAGGATTTGGCAATCATTTTCGCATAATCCTCCTTTAATACACCCAGTTCTTTTTGAAGTTTATTGATCTGTAACTGATTTTTATAGATGTTATCAGTCAGTAAGCGCACCTGTTGTTGAGTATTTTGAATCAATTCCTGACTGAGTCGGATCTTTTTATTCTGCTCGGCTATTTCGGCTAAAACATTTCGCTCCTTGGATTTCTCGGTCAATAACATCTTCTGTACATTTTTAATTTCTTTCAGAATTTGCTCTTTTCGAAGTTCCAAATTACGCTGTTTCTCAGAGGTTTGAGCCCATGAAAAATGGCATAAAAGCGAAAATAATAGGATGTAAATCAGTCTTTGCATTGAATTTATTTTACCAATTTAATTAATATTGATTCGTTTATAATTATTTGGAACACTGTAGGGGAACGACAGTTTCTCGTTAAATGTCACTTTGTTATAAATAATGTTCAAATGTATGGCTTTTTCTTGTTCTGCATCAATATTTATTTCGCTGGGAAGCGTAATGTCTTGGACTTTCTGATAGTTTGGATAGGAAATGGTGATTGATCGGTTCTCTTTTTGTTGGGTAAGTGCTTCTTTTTTTAGCAACAAATCTTGATCCTCAAAATAATAAGTCGATTCCATCCCTTTGGCATTGGTCGATTCAAGCTTGTGCAAACCGTCTTCCAAACTCGCGATGAGTTTTTCCTTGTTTAAATCATTTATCGCATGACCCAACAATAGGTTTTGAACTTTTTGGAAATTGAGCTCGGTTCCCAGCCATTTGCTCAGCATACTGTAGTCGCCTTCAAAATACGAACTGTTCATCTTTTCGTAATACTGTACTTTGTCTTGGGTAATATAAGCTTTAGCCATAGTGATGGTAAAAAACTTGACCGTAATCAGTATCTGTTTGTCTTTTTCAATACGAATATCGGTGTCAAAACCCAGTTGTTGGCCGTTGCCTTTATAACTGGTCGAAGAACGGATATTGGCTGTATTAAAATCAGGGCTGTTTTTATAATGTCCGTTTACGATGTGTAAGACGGTTTTTGAACTGGAAGCGGAAGATTCCGATACACCAGCTCCTGCTATTTTGGTAGATTTACAAGCGCCTAAAGTCAGTAGTAACAGGGTTAAAGCAAATACTTTTTTCATGTAGAAATGTTGTTTTAATTAAGTTCGTAGGAGATCTATCAAGCCACACGGCATTATGTTTCAATCCATATCCTTGACAATAGCAAATGTGGGCTATTGAATGTGGAATAAAACAGCAAATAGCATTCCTATTTTCTAATAAAAAATCCGTTTCATTAAAATAAAACGGATTTTAAAGTATTTTTATTCTAAAACGGAATAATCTCCAATGCTAATTTGGGTGTGTTTACCGTCGTAGATCGCGTGATTTCCAACCATGGCGTTATCTAAATTGGCATGGCGGATCTGCGAATGCGTTTGTATCAGACTGTTGGTTAATACCGCATGCTCGATGATAGAGTGATCTCCAATCGATACATTCGGACCTACAGTACTGTTTCTCAAGATCACGTTTTCCCCTATATAACAAGGTGCGATGATTTGACTGTTTTCCAGTTTCACCGTACTTGCTACTAAATTGACCTGATCTTGTTGCAAAAACTGCAACATGCGGTTGTTGGTGTCTACAGTGACGTTTTTGTTACCGCAATCCATCCATTCATCCACTTTGCCAGGTACAAATCGCATACCCTTTTGTTTCATGTTTTCCAATGCATCGGTCAATTGATACTCACCGCCTTTGGTCAGGTTATTGTCGAGTAAATATTCGAGTTCTTTTCTCAGGGTTTCACCGCTTTTGAAGTAGTAGATACCAATAATGGCTAGGTCAGAAACGAATTCCGTAGGTTTCTCAACAAAATCGACAATCTCATTTTGAGCATTGAGTTGTACAACTCCAAAAGCACTAGGGTCGGCAACTTGTTTTACCCAAATAACACTATCTGCGGTTTTGTCTAAAGTAAAATCTGCCCGAAATAAAGTATCGGCATAGGCAACTACTATAGGGCCTTGCATACTTTCCTTAGCACATAAAATTGCGTGAGCAGTTCCCAAAGCCTCGTTTTGGTAACAAATCGTTCCCTTAGCTCCGAGTTTCTCGGCTATAGCTATCAGATCGTCTTCTACTTTTTTTCCAAAACTCTCGTGTATAATAAAGGCAATCTCTTCAATGGATCCGTCTAGAACCTTAGCAATATCCTCTACCAATCGGTGTACGATGGGTTTTCCGGCAATCGGTATAAGCGGTTTAGGCACGGTTAGGGTGTGTGGGCGAAGACGAGATCCTCGTCCTGCCATCGGTACTATTATCTTCATTTTTTAGCTTTTTTTCAATTTTTTTATTTTGTTCCGGTACTTCCAAATCCACCAGCACCGCGTTCGGTTTCCGATAATACGCTGACTTGATCCCATTGTATTTGCTCGAATTTTGAAATAACCATTTGTGCAATACGTTCCCCATTTTCAATGGTAAACGGATCGGCAGATAGATTTACTAAGATGATACCGAGTTCGCCGCGGTAGTCAGCATCAATAGTGCCAGGAGAATTGAGTAAGGTAATTCCCTTCTTTGCAGCCAATCCACTTCTCGGACGAATTTGTGCCTCATAACCTTCGGGTAATTCTATAAATAAACCGGTTGGAACTATAGCGCGCTCCAAAGATTTTAAAGTGATCGGTTCCTTAATATTCGCTCGTAAATCCATACCGGCAGATGAAGTGGTTTCATAGTTCGGTAAGGGATGTTGGGAGTTGTTGATTATTTTTATAGTCTTCATATCTTGATATTTTTTAATCTCGTAATCCTGTTGTTAAATCGTCGTTTATAGCGGTTAAGACATTGTTCAGCCTGATAAAATACGCGCGATGTTGGAAACAAATATAAGGTATTCTAAAGATTTATTTAAATGACCTTGCTGTTATTTAATGATGCTGCGCAACAGTTTTCCTTCATATTTATATAAGACCGCTACGAAGATTGCTATAAATGCGATTCCCACAAAGTAATTTTCGCGAAAGCCATAAAAATAGATCGCTGAAAAAGCGATCGCCATTGAGGTATATCCCGTGATCGCTTTTTTGTCATACGGAATCGGGTAATAACGATTGCCTAATACATAGGAAATCAACATCATACTTCCATAAGCAATCAAAGTGGCAATTGCCGAACCTACGTAACTCCAAATGGGAATTAAAGCATAGTTTAAGACAATGGTCAATACCGCACCGAAGATTGAGATGTATGCTCCAATCATCGTTTTATCTCTTAACTTGTACCATACCGATAAATTGGAATAAATACCCAAACAAAAATTGGCTAAAATAATCAACGGAACGACTTTCATCGCTTCCCAGTAGGAAGGATTGGGAATCATTATCGGTTTGAGTATATCGACAAATACAATCACACACAACATAATCAAACTGCCTATGATGGCAAAATATTTGGTAATGGTAGCATATTTGGTTGGGGCATCATCGTTTTTGGCGTAGTTAAAGAAAAAAGGTTCTATACCGAGCGTATACGCTTGACGAAACAACACCATAAATAGGCCTAGTTTGTAACAGGCAGCGTATTTACCTACTTCAACCAAGGCGATTTCAGGGGGCAATAGGCGTCCTAATAAGATTTTGTCAAAACTTTCATTAATCGCAAAGGCCAAACCTCCAATCATTACTGGAAAGCCATAACGGATCATTTGTTTACACAAATCCGTATTAAAAGTCAGCTTGATTTTTAAATAATCGGACGCAAAAACCAGTAGGGTTAGTGCGCTGGCAATAAGATTGGCAAGGAAAACATATTGTACTTGTTGTCCCTCGGTATAAATGGAGTCAAAGAATGATCCCGGATAAGCGACGGCCAACTTGGGTAGGGCATAAAGAAAAAAGATATTCAGGGAAACGTTGACGATGACATTACCAATTTTGACGGCACTGTAAAACACGGGTCGTTGATTGGCTCTCAGTTTCGAAAAAGGAATAATTACCAAAGCATCTAAAACCAAGATCCAAATAAGATATTTGATGATCTCAGCATCGACGTTGAGGTAGGTGCTCCAATAATCCTTGGTCAATAACCCTAAAGTAAGAAACAACAGCGAAGTGATGCTGAGGTAGATCAGGGAGTTGTTAACCACCTCTTGTTTGTCTTCTCTAAGGTTGTAAAACCTGAAAAATGCGGTTTCCATACCAAAGGCGAGTACCACGTTGAAAAACATCATGATAGAGAATACGATATTGTATTCGCCATAGACGTTGTTGGCCATAAACGAGGTATGGAAAGACACCAAGAAAAAACCGAGTAACTTCGGGAAAACGGTGGCTAGACCGTAAATTGCGGTCTGTTTAAATATTTTTTTGTAGATGCTCAAAATCAGCGGTTTCAGTCAGTGAGCAAAAATAATCAATATATGCGCACAAATTGTGGGCATTAAGGATTTATTTTACGCGTAAAAACGGAGCTACTTCTGCATAGGTAAATACCAATTTGGTAGGTCCATCGGCATAAGAAGCGATTTCATAAGTATTGTAATAGGCTACAAATTCGTCTTTAAAAAATAAAAGGGTTTCCGGTAATTTAAAAGTGTCTTCTTCGAACATCAGTCCCGTGCTGTTGATTCCTTTATCTGCTGGAATATGAAGCTGTTTACGAAGTTTTTGTTCGATTAAATCAGACAGTCCCTTTTGATCGAGAATCAATTCGTTTGCAGTATATAAATGGCCGTTTTCAGGATTGTAATTTAGGCCGCGTATGCCCTGATAACCGTGTGCACCTCCGGAAAAGGTGTAGTGTTCTATGTGCATGGACAATACTTGTGGGCTTTGATACTCGACACGGCCTTTGATTTCGGCTTGCCAAGGAGTACTTTCTTTTGGGTATTCCTTTTTCAGTGCCGTATAAGAATCTACAAAAGACGTTATGATCTGATCGTAGGACGTTGATTTATTCGGTTCCTCGTCAAAAGATACGATATGGCTGATGACGTTGAGCGTTGTTTTATTGATGCTATCGGCAATTACGGAATTGGGATTGGTTGCCACGGCAATATCAATCACCGCTTTGGTACAATCGTTTTCTGGACAAGGGCTTGCTGAACTGCGTTCAAACTTTTTGTTTTCAAAGACTAACTCCTTGTTATCTTGACAACTAACCACTAGAAATATACTCGCAAACAATAAGGGATAGAACTTCATAAGGCGCTGGAAAAAGAGTTAATAATTAACAAATTTATACATTTTACTTTGGAATTAAAAGTATATTTGTGTTTATATCAAGAGTTGACTCGGTGCCGTAGAGGGCTGAGGTAATTTGGATTCCCATAAAGCTGAACGAGCTAGGCAAAATCAGTAGATATAAGGTGTAAAAAAACTAAAAAAACCGTGTTAATGCGTTTGTTTTAAGGCAGATTGTGTTTTTACAGTCAGGTGTGTTGCGAGGGTTTAAATAAAAACAAATATAATAGATACTATGAAATTCAATACCAAAACCATTCATGGAGGACAGCAAGTTGATCCTAGTACAGGAGCTGTAATGCCTCCGGTTTATCATACATCCACATTCGCGCAAACCAGCCCAGGAGTTCACTCGGGTTATGAATACAGTCGTGCTGCAAATCCGACGAGAACGGCTTTGGAAAATGCCCTGGCCAGTATAGAAAACGGTGCTCGTGGTTTGGCTTTTTCATCGGGATTGGCTGCAACGGATTGTGTGTTGCGGATGTTGAAACCCGGGGATGAGGTAATTGCGATGGATGACCTTTACGGAGGAACCTATAGAATGTTTACTAGAATTTATCAGGATATGGGAATCGTTTTCCATTTCGTAGATATGAATGACATCAAGCAATTTGAATCGGTAATAACCGACAAAACCAAATTGGTGTGGGTTGAAACACCGACGAATCCTTTGATGAAATTGGCAGATATCGCACAGATCGCACAGATCACCAAAAAGAAAAACATTCTTTTTGTGGTCGATAATACCTTTGCTACCCCGTATTTACAAAACCCGTTGGACTTAGGAGCAGATGTGGTGATGCATTCAGCTACTAAATATTTAGGAGGACATTCAGACGTTATAGCTGGTGCTTTGATTACTAAAGAAGCGGAACTCGGTGAAAAATTGCATTTTTATCAATTTGCAACTGGGGCAACTTTAGGACCTCAAGAGAGTTTCTTGGTACTTAGAGGTATTAAAACCCTGCATTTAAGAGTTCAAAGACATTCTGAAAATGGAATAAAAGTAGCACAATATCTAAAAAAACACCCGAAGGTAGCTCAGGTTTTTTATCCGGGCTTAGAAGATCACCCGCAATATGCTATTGCTCAAAAACAGATGAAAAACGGTTTTGGAGGTATGGTATCCTTTACCTTTAAATCAGAAGCGAAAGCAGATGCTATTGATTTTCTGGAAAAATTAGAAGTATTCACTTTGGCAGAATCCTTGGGAGGGGTAGAATCCTTAGCAAACCATCCTGCTTTGATGACGCATGCTTCGATTCCCGAAGACAAACGCAAGGAAATTGGTGTGACTGATGATTTGGTTCGCCTAAGCGTTGGAGTTGAAGATATCGACGACTTGATTCTCGATTTGGAACAAGCTTTTAAATAAGAACTATAAACTAGTGATCAGTACTATTTACTGATCACTAGGTACTGATCACTGATTACTGATCACTGATCACTGATCACCATCTTAACACTGTTGTCATGAAGTTTTTAATATACCTGAGTGTGTTGTTTATCGGTTTTTTAGGGCAAGCGCAAACCCAATCGTGGAGAGGGTATTTTTCGTATGCTCAAATAACTGCGGTTACCGCATCACCTACTCAAGTATATGCGGCGACCAACAGTTCGGTGTTGATTTTTGATATTGCATCGCAGCAGGTGGAAACGATCAGTTCGGTAGAAGGCTTAAAGTCACAAAAAATCACAACGATTTTTTACAGTGAGAAATTTAAGAAATTGGTTATTGGTAATGAAGACGGTTCGATTCAAATTGTACATCGTCCGAGTGGGAAGATAACCGCTATTTATGACATTGTAAACAAAACAGCGATTCCGCCTACGGAAAAGCGCATCAATGCTCTAATGGAACACGGGGGGCAGTTATACATCAGTACAAACTACGGTATCAGCGTTCTAAATTTAAACAACAATACTTTTGGGGACTCTTACTTTATTGGTGATTCAGGACTAAATCAAAAAGTTAAACAAGTGGCTGTTGTAGGCCATTGGATTTATGCAGCTACAGAAAGTGAGGGAATCAAAAAAGCTTTGGTGGGCGATCCGAATTTAGTGGATTTCGACCACTGGGAGGTTTTTGACTACGGCAATTGGAGCCACCTATTTTTATGGGATGGCGCCTTAGCAGGGATTAAGGATGATCTGATTTTGTACAAGTTCAGTCAAAATAGTGCCAGCCCGCTTTACCAATTTGAAAAACCGGTATTAGATGCACAAGTGGATGCTGCGGGTTTATTAGAAGCAACCACAGCGTCGCACAGTTTTGGCTTTAATCAACAGGCTAAGCTCGCTTTTACCATTAGTGCGGATTACGCACAAACCGATGGTTTTAGTTCGGCTGTGATCGTCGGAGATGATATCTATGTCGGGAC
Organism: Flavobacteriaceae bacterium UBA1682; assembly: GCA_002320285.1. Lineage (GTDB taxonomy): Bacteria > Bacteroidota > Bacteroidia > Flavobacteriales > Flavobacteriaceae > Flavobacterium. The sequence continues at coordinate 145,820 of DCKE01000001.1, forward strand.
TCATTCAGGCGGACTCTTGCAATACGAGCGATCGCTAACGCGATTGCCCCATTCACTATCACCAGACGGACCGATTAACAACCGGGTTTTTTCCCTTTTAAGTACTGATTATGGACTGTGGATGATTTTCGGAGGGTATAGTAAAGAATACAACCCGCATAATCCCGGTTTGGCGAATTATGGTATGAATCTCTATAGTGCTTCTAAAGGCTATGACAGAATATTGGTGTCTCAATTACAAGGCGCAGTAGTTTTGTCACATGCGGCGATTAATCCGCGTAAGCCGGGTCATTTGTATGTCAGTTCCTTTCATTCGGGTTTCTTGGATATTACTTTAAGACTGCAGGACTTAAAATCGAGTGAAGTGAAACTGTACAACAATAAAAATAGTGGGTCCGCAGGACCACAATCGGTCGCGGGTATACCCGATTACGAGTCGATTCGAATCAACGGTACCGCTTTTGATAGCAGTGGTAATGCTTGGATGACCAACAGTTTGGTCAATTCTCCTGTTAAAGAATTATTGGTCAATGGTGATTGGGCATCTTACAGCCTAAGCCAGAGTATCCCTTCTGAAGAAGCGACGAGTTTTGGAGTACCGGTTGTTGATAAAAACGATACCAAATGGATCGGATCATACAATAACGGATTGATTGCCTTTAATGAAAAAAAGGGACTAAAAACGATGGTGATCAATGCAACAACTGGCAATTTGCCCGATAATGATACCCGTACCATTGCTTTAGATAACAACAATCAATTGTGGATTGGAACTTATAAGGGCTTGCGCATCATCCCCAATGTTGATCGTTTCCTCAATGACGGACAGTTGTCGGCTAACTCGATTATCATCAAGGAGGGCGGCATTGCTCAAGAATTATTTTATCATCAGAGCATTACAAAAATCAAAGTTGATGGTGCTAATAACAAATGGGTAGCTCTTGCAGATGCGGGTGTATTCTTGGTGTCGCCAAACGGACAAAAGACTCTATATCGCTTTACCAAAGAGAACTCCCCTTTGCCGAGTAATAATATCAACGATATTGAAATCGATGGAAAAACGGGCGAAGTATTCTTTGCTACGGACAACGGTATGGTATCTTTTCGCGGAGGGTCTACTGCTGCCATGCCGTCATTTAGCAATGTATTTGCCTATCCAAATCCTGTGCGACCAGAGTTTAGTGGTGATGTGAAGATTTCTGGATTGATGGATAAATCCAACGTTAAAATCACCGACTTAGAAGGTAACCTGGTCTTTGAGGCCACTTCTGAAGGCGGAACTGTACTGTGGAATACCTACTCATTTGCCGGCAAAAAAGTGGCTACAGGGGTCTATTTAATATTGATTTCTTCCAAAGATGGCGCTGAAAAAACAGTAAGAAAAATCATGGTCATTCGCTAATGCTAATCAAAACCAAAGCCGTAGTACTCAGTGTGGTCAAATATCAGGAAAAGAGTTTGATTGTCACTTGCTTTACACAACTGAGTGGGGTCAAATCATACTATATACGCAATGCTTTTTCAAAGGGAAAAGGAGCTCAAAACAATGCTTACTTTCGACCACTAACTTTGTTGGAGATAGCGGCTCAACACAAAAATAAAGGCGGTTTGGAATATTTCAAAGAAGTCAAACTCGCCCATCCCTACCAAACTATTTACAACGACTTTTATAAAAACAGCATGGGCACTTTTGTTTCAGAAATGCTGTATAATCTAATTAAAGAACAAGAACCCAATGAACCTTTGTTTGAATATTTAGAGGCGGCCCTATTGTGGTTTGACCATCAGGAAGAGGCTTCCAATTTTCATCTGATAGTACTGTTGGGAATCACCAAATATCTGGGATTTTATCCCGACTCGGAAGCGATAGAATTGCCGTATTTCAATCCGGTTGCGGGCAACTTCAACACGTTTTTTGAAAAGGGCAGTTTTGAGTCGGAGGAAACCCATTTATTTAAGCGGTTGCTGGAACACAACTTTCAGTCCGATCAAAAAATATTCAACGGCAAAGAGCGCAACGAACTACTGGGATTACTACTGCGATATTATGAACTGCATATCTCCGGTTTTAGAAAGCCAAAATCCTTAGCGGTTTTAAAAGAAATCTTTGCAGATCTTAAGTAATAGACTTGGAATTATACCCTAAGCATCCCTAAACAGCTTTTAAGAGATAAGCTGTTGTATGCGACACTTTTGCGATTTTTATTTTACTAAAATATTGCTGTGTTTCATTTAGTTTTTTAGGGATTTCCATCGCTTAAGCTACCTTAAATTTCTATTAGGCATCTTCGATTTGAAATCTCTTCTCCCAATCTTTTTTTGTGTAAGCGGTTAATTAACGGACTTTTATCGTTGTTTTTTACTGGTAAAGAACTGATTTTGGTTAAAAGCTAACTCATTTGGGCGTTAATGTTTTTTTACTTTATATAAAAAATCACAAGCAGTTTAACTTAAAATCTTCCGTTTTTTATTTTGAGCCTTATTATAAAACGTCGTTTCAAGTCGATTTATATCATTTTGCATTTGATAACACAATTGATGAAGTGATTCAAAAAAATTAATTAATTGTACTTGCATTTATTTTAAAATTTAAGGTGTCTATTAGACTTCAAGAGGTAATTGAAGTGTTTTTTATGTTTAAATTTAGTTAAAATACCATTGAATTTTCTTTAAAAATCGAATCCTATAGTGTTTTTTTTCTCTAGACGTTTATCTTGCTAAAAGAACTGTTAGTGCGAATTTCGTTTTTAAGAGTAGTATCCTTGGCGAAATAAAAGCATCATTATCAGGTTTATAATAGGTTTTTTATATGATTAGTTTAATGGGTTGTTTTCAGAATCACGGCGTTTCAATTTGCGAATAAGGAGTTATCAAAAGACAACTTGCGATAGTTAAAATTGTTTTTCATTAAAATTTAGGTAGTTATGATTGGAGACAAATAATCCGGTAACGGGCTTGCCTATAGATTTAGGAACGACTAGTGATTATAACCGATTGGAATTGGATTGTTATAATCGACTGATAGATTTCTTGGATTATTATAGAGATCGACCTGATAAGCCCGAGGAGTATTATTTGTATTTGCGTTATTTAAAATGCGTGAGGGATAACAGCGACGATTGTTTTGGGCTTGGAATCTTCGGAGATGACGATGATGACGATGTGGTCGAGTGGGATCAACAGGGGCGAATCAGGATAAAATTTTGCAAGCTGGTTATTCCGCAGCTGCCACCAGATCCGGTATCTCCACCGCAGGAAGATCCGGTTTTTCCGAAGGAGACTTTAGATCCGGGGATTGATGGGGGTACTTGGACGAATAATCCACCAAAAAAAGTGGATATCGTGGCAAATCCGAAGGATGAACATGAGCCAATTTGGTGGTATCACAGCGATCATTTGGGTAGTTCTTCGTATATTACAGACATATTTGGCACACCGTGTCAGTATATAGAATATTTGCCATTTGGGGAGATTATGGCGCAGCAAAGCACCAACAACATCTTTGAAAATGTGTATAAATTCAATGCGAAAGAACTCGATGAGTCCACAGGATATTACTACTACGGCGCACGTTATTACGACCCGGGTACCAGTGTGTTTTTGAGTGTAGACCCGCTGGCGGAGCAGTTTCCAGGATGGACGCCGTACCGTTATGGTTTTAATAATCCAATTCGATATACCGACCCAACAGGGATGCTTGAAGACGATTACACTGTTAATAAATCTGGTAAAATAGAACTTGTTAGAAAGACAGATGATAAAACAGATAAGCTTATTGCTTTAGATGATAATGGTAAAGAAAGTAATCAATCAATAGAGGTTGATAAAGGTGTTCTAAATAAAATTAAAAGCGGTAATAACGATGGTAAAAAGTATGGATATATGGAGGTTCGAGGCAATAGTAAGGCTACTAATATCTTCGAGTTTCTGGCTAGAAATACTGATGTTGAATGGAGTCAAGCTGGTTACGGGGTAGATAGGAATTATATTTCTTCCTCTTACGATAGAAAAACGGATTATTCAAGTCCAGATTTGTTGTCGAAATTAGTTACTGGAGGTTTTTCTATACGTATGCATACACATAGTCATCCTTCTCCATTTGTAGAAGGACCTTCTGGATTTAGTCCAGGAGAAGAAGGAGATAGGCAATTTGCATCGCAGGTTTCTAAATATGTCCCTAAAATGATATTCAAGGTTTTTTCAGTAGTTAATAATAAATATATAAGATATGACGGGAAGAAAATTTATGAAGATTAAATTCTTAACTATCTTATTTCTTACTAGCACAGTTATGTTCGGACAGGTCATATGTACGAATAAAAAAACCACAGAAAGTCTAGTGCTGTATAATCATAATAATCATATTAATAATATGATTGAGAGAGTTTATTCTGAAAATAAAGAGATAAAGCAAAATACTATCCTTATACTCAATGTTGACAAAAACCCACATAAAATAAAAGTGACTGTTCTTGAAAAAAAATTATTGAAATGGTACTCTAAAGAGAAGTATAGAAAAATAAAAGGGGTCTGTATTATAAATGATACGGAGATATTAGTTTATGGAGCAGGATATAAATATTATTTCAAAAAGACTAAAAACAGGGTTGACATTGGTTATTTGAATTTCGGAGGAGGTGAAAAATCTATTAAAGAAGCATCAAAACCTCTTTTTAGACCGATAATAGACCCAATAGTTTGGGTGTTTTCGATTGAGGAAGATGGTTTTGAATTGGAAAAAAAGGGTATTTTAAATCCATTTTAGTTTTTTGATTGATGTAAACAAAAAGAGGCTGTCTCAAAAGTCGATTTTAAAAGCTATCTCCCCGCTGGTGCGCGAATATTAAAAACATTCGACTAAGCTACCGCGCGAGTCCTCTCGCGTGGTTTGTATTAGATACAAGAAAACTCCATCATGTTGAGGTTTTTTGCTTTCATAAAGGTTTTTATTTAAAATGGGAGTAAGTCTTTTGACTAAGACAAAATGGAATCCGGGTTTTTGTATAAAACTTGAGTTTTAAGATTCAAATATTAGTTTATTCAATTTGCCACACGAAAGGATTCGTGCGGCAGCGGGGAGTCATTAACTAAAGCTGGAATATCTGTTACTTTTGTAATAACTGGTAAATTAGGAGTGATAGCTACAGAAAGGGCAATTGGAACAGGTCTAAATTCTGCAACTAAAACATTAATAGATGGTATTAATATAACGACGGAGAAAACGATAGGAGCAGGTACAGAAAAAATGTTAACAAAATAAATTGATATGAAATATTTAATAATCAGTATATTAATGATTATAATTGGATTAATTGGAATATTGAAAAATAAAAGACCAAAATATGAGGATGGACCTGGTTTTGCAATAAATACAAATTTTTATTTGATTTTTTATGGTTTATTTATCTTGGGAATTATTTTCTTTATAATCGAAATAAAGAGTTACTTTTAAAAGGATAGAAAGAGCAACTTCCTTCCGCTACCGCACGAAATAAAATTCGACGAAGTCAATCATCGCTAGTGCACGAAGGATAAAATCACTATAGACGGTATACGACTATGGCGCGCGTTATTACGACCCTAGTATCAGTATGTTTTTGAGCGTAGACCCGTTAGCGGAGAAGATGCCAAACTACAATCCATACGTGTATACTTTTAATAATCCAATTAACTTTATAGATCCTGATGGAAGATATCCTAAATCAATTCTAAGATATGATTCAAGTTTAGGCCTAAGAGGAGGATATAAATTTACAGATTCAGCTTCTCATTTGTTAAGTTTGGTTTCTGGAGTTAGTAAGAGCACTATTCAAAGTGTAACAGTACAAGAAAGAGGAGTAGGACAATACAGACCTTTTTATTCAGCTAAAGGCGGTGGAGGAGCAATTACACTTGGCACAAGTAGCACAAATGCAAATATCACATATACTGAAAACTTTTTTGAAGATGATTCTAAGGCCTATAATGGAAATGGTTATGGGCAAAATGTTAAAGCATGGCTATTGCTTTCTGCTCATGAAGTTGGTCATTTGCCACAAATAGATAGTAAAGGAGGGTTAATGGGCTATATTGGTGAATTTGTCAAACAGTATGTAGGGGCAGGAGGCCATGATGGAGCGTCTTATGAAAAAGAGGCAGATAAAGGATTTGAGACATTTAGAAGTTTTAATAATTTTGTGGATGATAAATATGGGAAAAATAAATTGATTGATGTGATGAGTGCAACAGAGGAAAATAATGGCAGAAAAGGTACTGAAAAGTATAAAATAGATCAAATTAATAAATATTGGAATGCTTATGAAAAAGATGGTAAAACAGCAAAATAAATATTGGATTATCTTTTTTTTGTCTTTGTTTTTAGTAGCATGTACTAATAATAGTATATGTTTTGATTTAGAAAAACAGGAAGTCATATCTGAATCAAGAGGTAATTTGAAAACTTTAACAGTAGAGAATGTAAAAGAAATTTCTCCACTTATTTGGATTAAGAAAAAAGAAAATGTTAAAGGAAGTAGGAGGTTTAGTTTTAGAAGTTTAGATACTATAAATTATATTTATAAAAACTCTGATTTTATTCAAAAAGAAATCAGCTATAAAGGACTAGTGCCTAATTCTATTTATGAAATAATGAATAGTTCTAACGGAGATGCAGCTCCGCATAAATTGACCATAGAAACGGATAGTGTAGGTGTGGTAATTCATACAGACTGCAATTGTACTTAAATTAAATGTAGCCTCCCCGCTGGTGCGCGAATATTAAAAACATTCGACTGGGCTACCGCGCGAGTCCTCTCCCCCGCTGGTGCGCGAATATTAAAAACATTCGACTAGGCTACCGCGCGAGTCCTCTCGCGTGGTTTGTATTAGATACAAGAACACTCCATTATGTTGAGGTTTTTTGCTTGCATAAAGGTGTTTATTTAAAATGGGTATAAGTCTTTTGACTAAGACAAAATGGAATCCGGGTTTTTGTATAAAACTTGAGTTTTAAGATTCAAATATTAGTTTATTCAATTTGCCACACGAAAGGATTCGTGCGGCAGCGGGGGAGTTAAATGTTAGAGATAGAGAAAATGTAATACGCTCAGAACATCAAATAATAGGAAGGAAAACTCCAGATAAAGTAAAGTAAAAATGAAAAAAATAATTTTTAGTTTAGTTATATTTTTGTTCTTATCATGTTTTGGATACAAGAGTACAACTAAAAAGAATTTGGCAGATAATAAGTATGCAATAATTTCTAATCAAGAATATATACATTGGCTCTTTGGAAAAGCTTATCTTATCAAAGACTTAAATGATATTGAATTAATTAGAATTGATTCGCTGTTGCAAATACAAATTGAAAATAAAAGTCTTTATTTATTAGAAGTAGATAATCTTAAGGAGTTAAAAGAAAAATATTATAGGCAATATTTATGTTATGAAAACGAATTTGGGCATAAAATAGCATATGTAAATTCTTTTTGTAGTGTACCAGAGGTTTTTTCAGAAGGAGAAATGAAAGAGTTAAAATGGAAGACAGAAATGATAGATGTTTCAGATGGAGGAAATTGTTATTGGTCGGTTAAAATTGACTTAACCGAAAATAGGATATTTGACATTGCAGTAAATACAAAAGAATAAAATACTTATGGCTTCGACTAGAGCCCCGCTGGTGCGCGAATATTAAAAACATTCGACTGGGCTACCGCGCGAGTCCTCTCGCGTGGTTTGTATTAGATACAAGAACACTCCATTATGTTGAGGTTTTTTGCTTGCATAAAGTTGTTTATTTAAAATGGGTATAAGTCTTTTGACTAAGACAAAATGGAATCCGGGTTTTTGTATAAAACTTGAGTTTTAAGATTCAAATATTAGTTTATTCAATTTGCCACACGAAGGGATTCGTGCGGCAGCGGGGGCAGAGCAATTTGAAGGGTACAGTATTGGTAATAGTTTGGAGAGAGGAAATGAGGATTCTCATAGAAATGTGTTTAAAGTTAGGATAGATCAAGAAGGTACTATGTTAGAAACAGGCGGTGTTACAGAAAGGAAAAAATCAATAATGATGAATTCAAAACATGATAATAGCATTAATAGAATTCATGAAGTAGGACATACTTTGGGATTAGATGACAATATACGAACAGGAAATACAGGAGGTTTAATGGAATATCCTCCTGAGAGGATGACTCGAAAAGAAGCGAACCAATTAGGGAATGGTAGTTTTTTACCTAAAGTCGAATAGTTATGATAAGAATTTGCTATGCTTTAGTACTGTCATTTTTTATGTGTTATTTTTCAGGATGTAACTCATATTATAAAATTAATGCTAAGAAGGAAGTTGGAAATGCTCTTAAGTATTTGGTTGTGGTTACGGTTTCTTCAAAAGCAAATGGAGATATAATGATGATGAATGGAGTAGGGAGTAAAAAGAAATTGTCAATGTTAAGTAAAAAAAGTATTGATGATTTTTTTAAAACTTTTTACAATAATTATGCATATTCTCCATTAATGATAGATTTGGAAAATGGATACAAAGAATTTGTTAATTGTTTTGGGTATGATATGAGTTGGTATAATGAGTATTATATTAATGACTTAACAAAAGACCCGGAGTCAATCTCGGAAATAGAATTAGGAGATGGGTTTTATGTTAGTATGGAATTTTATAGGCTATTAGATGGTATTGAGATAAAATATGTGCAAATCGATTTAGGACATTGTCTTTATGATATTTCTTTAGAGATTGATTATGAAAAAAAGATAAGTATTGTAAAAAAGGTTGCATTGTTTTTGGATAAGAACCAGGATGCTACACCCCTGCTAGTGCACGAAGAATAAAAATACTATGACGCTATACGACTATGGTGCGCGTTGCTATAATCCGGGGGCTAGTATATTTTTGAACGTAGACCCCCGCTGGTGCGCGAATATTAAAAACATTCGACTGGGCTACCGCGCGAGTCCTCTCGCGTGGTTTGTATTAGATACAAGAACACTCCATTATGTTGAGGTTTTTTGCTTGCATAAAGGTGTTTATTTAAAATGGGTATAAGTCTTTTGACTAAGACAAAATGGAATCCGGGTTTTTGTATAAAACTTGAGTTTTAAGATTCAAATATTAGTTTATTCAATTTGCCACACGAAGGGATTCGTGCAGCAGCGGGGGTTGTTCCTCAGTCAGGTGATATTAGGGCGCATTTTTATAATACTCGAGGAGAGGAAGTTTTTAGAGGTAGCTCAAATTTTAGTCCGACTAAATTACAATATACAACAGGTAGTCCGGAAAGAGTATTTCATACTGTTCCAAAATAATAAATTAAGATGAGAAAATTAATATTATTTTTTTTTGTAATCACTTTTTCTTGTGGTTCACAGATGAAAAGAAAGCCCGCTAAAAATATGATAAAAACGGGGATAAACGATTTGTATCAAGTATCTAAAATTGATTCTGTAAACTCTTTTTATTTTGTGTACTGTACAAAAGGTGAAAAGAGTTATAAAATATTTTCTAAAAAAGATAACAGGAAATATAATTTTGAGAAGATAAAAGAAGGAGAGTATTATAACTTTAAACTAATAAGTTTTCCAGACTATTCTACGAGTGATAACTCAATAACGGGATTCGATTCTTTGGTAACATGTTTTATGTTAGATAAAGACACTCAGATTTGTAAAGAAAAAGGTGTAAACGGATTGTATACAACAAAAAATCTTAAAGGTTTGTATTATATAAAATAATCCCGCTGTCTTCAGCCCCCGCTGGTGCGCGAATATTAAAAATATTCGACTGGGCTACCGCGCGAGTCCTCTCGCGTGGTTTGTATTACATACAAGAACACTCCATTATGTTGAGGTTTTTTGCTTGCATAAAGGTGTTTATTTAAAATGGGTATGAGTCTTTTGACTAAGACAAAATGGAATCCGGGTTTTTGTATAAAACTTGAGTTTTAAGATTCAAATATTAGTTTATTCAATTTGCCACACGAAAGGATTGACTTCGTCGAATTTCATTTCGTGCGGCAGCGTGGGGGAGGGGGTAGAAATAAAAGTATTAAACTATTTTGGAACATTGAAAGGTGCCAATTTTAAAACATTAATAAATGGTGAAAATAAAAGAAATAGCTTTGAATTTGAAAAACTTCAGAATGTTGGGCAATAGCATTTCAATCTTTTTTGTTTTTATAATTTTACTAGTTTCATGCTCCGATAGAAAGAAACAAAATAGGTTTTCTGATTTTGTTACAAATGACAGCGTTGAAATGTGGAATCATTTTTCTGTAGATAATTCAATGGGAATAGTGAATAAACTTTCTTATTTGTTTTATAAAGAAGGGCGTTGTGAAATTTACTCAATTAGTATAAGGAATGGGGAGAGACTGGCACAATATTCAGATAGACCGATCTGGAAAATGGAAAGTGATAGTATCATTGAGATGTTGTGTTATGATAAATACAAAATAGTTTCTTACGGGCGAGATTCAATAGTACTTCGAAAAACAGAAAACCCTGGTGTCAATGAAGTAATGACACTATATAGAGTTAATGCAGACTGGAATATAAATCAGAAGAGTGTTATTCGTAGAGATTCATTAGAGGTCGCATTGAAAGGAAGAGATAATCCTTGTGTTATTTATTAATACGATTTAAAGTATTACGATTCGAGTACCAGTATATTTTTGAGCCCCCGCTCCCGCACGAAATGAAATTCGACGGAGTCAATCCCTTCGTGTGGTATATAAATAACAAAAATCCCAACCGTAAGTTGGGATTTTGTTTTATATAGAAAGTTCTTCTTTGAGATTTGTTTTAAAGATAAAAGCTTTTAGTAAGTCTTTTACGGTTGTTTTTTGCCCTTCAGCGAGGTCTTGTGTTTTTATGAACAAGTTTAATGGTTCGTTGTCTTTAATGATGTTTTTCACTGTTAAAAGACTAGTATTTAAGATTGAAAAGTTTATTTTTATAGTAGATATGAAGTAACGCGCGAGGTAAAAATGGAGTAGATGTGGTTCAATGTAGACCCGTTGGCGGAGAAGTATCCGAGCATTTCACCGTATGCTTATGTAGCTAATAACCCTATTCGTTTTATAGACCCTGATGGACGTGAAATTGTAATTCCAAATATAAAAGGTAGAAATCCAAATGGACCTGAGAATGCTAAGCAACAAGCAGCTATTTTAGGAAATCTTCAGAAGTTAACTAATGCTAAGCTGGTCTTAGTAAAAACAGTAGGTGGTTATAAGGTAGAAGCTGTAATGGGGCAAACGACAAATGATGGGAAAAACCTTAGTGAAGGGACTGCATTGATTGGTGGTTTGATCAGTACTGATAAAACGATAAAAATTAGGTTAGGAAAGGTAAATGGGATTAATATGTCTAGGAATGGGAATTCAGAAATTGACTTTAATGAAAATGATTATGGAAATTCCATATTCAATAATGATGGGACAACTGGGCGTCCACCCCAAGTTGGATTAGCCCATGAATTAATCCATGCAGAGGACAATATTGATGGTAATATTGATAGGGCGCCAGTGAATATGATAAATCCTGATGGCGTGGGAAGCAATGAAAGAATTGATATACCTCAACATCAAATAGATACTAGGTCAAAAGAACAAGTTATTAGAATAGAGCAAAATACCAAACCTAGAAAAGAAATTTAAGAATGTTATATAAAAGTTATTTGATTATCATTTCATCATTATTATTGATATCTTGTTTAAGTACTAAGATTCAGTCTGTAAAGATTAAAGAAAAGCAATATGTTGTTATTTCAGATAAAGAGAATTTAGAATGGTACTTTGGTAAAAAGATGGAGATGTTTGATATTTCAAGCAATCAATTAGAAAATGTTGAGATTATTTTAAGAAAAATCATAAATTCAGAAAAATTGAGACCATTTGAAAATTATAAGTTTCAATATGTATGCATTGGATTAGATGCAAAAATTATTTTTATTCAAGCAATATGTAATGATTCGAATTTTTTAGAAAGCAAGGATGATAAAGGAAATTTACTTTGGGAGAAAGAGTTAAGTATTATAGCAGACGGTGGGAATTGTTATTGGGCAGTAAAAATAAATTTAAATGATAAGTCTTATTTTGATTTGAATATTAATACTAGTAGTTAAGATTTAGTTACCCCGCTGGTGCGCGAATATTAAAAACATTCGACTGGGCTACCGCGCGAGTCCTCTCGCGTGGTTTGTATTAGATACAAGAACACTCCATTATGTTGAGGTTTTTTGCCTGAATAAAGTTGTTTATTTAAAATGGGTATAAGTCTTTTGACTAAGACAAAATGGAATCCGGGTTTTTGTATAAAACTTGAGTTTTAAGATTCAAATATTAGTTTATTCAATTTGCCACACGAAGGGATTCGTGCGGCAGCGGGGGGGTACCAGTGTGTTTTTGAGTGTAGACCCCTTAGCGGAGCAAACCATGGAACCGTATTCCTATGTTGGAAACAACCCGATTAACTTTACTGACCCTACAGGGATGTCCGCAGAACATATCGATGTTACCAAAAATAGTAATGGTACATATAAAGTTGTTGGAGGTCAAGCTAACTCAGATAAAAATGTATATGTTGTCGACCAGAAAGGTAAGCGTACGGGAGAGGTTGTAGGCGAAATGCTTACTGAGTATTCTTTTCACCATGAAGATGGTAGTGCTGTAATTGGTGCAAATATCAATCTCAACGATAAATCTGGGCAAAACTTCTTTGACAATGAAATTAAAAGCGTTGGATTGTTTGATTATATAGGAAATGCTAAAGGAGGAGAACCTCTTGATTTTAAGAGTAGAGGGGTTGATGAAAAAAGTCAAGATATTTCAGTTGGGCAACATCACTATCGAGGAATGTCGTTTAACGGTAAGGTGGCGTCAGCAAGAGATATTGGAAATTACTCAGCCGGCTATGTAGCAGGGGTTAATGGTTTCGATTGGGGAAGCTCTCGTTTTGCATTCGATGCTTTGCAAACGAAGCAAGAAAAAGGGACTTGGAGTACCATTAGTTTTTATCCCCTTAAATAGAGTTAGAGAAGGACAGCCAACACAAAGAGCAGAACGGGCAGGCCATAATGCAGGCTATTCCATTTTTCAAAAACAACAATCTGATAGGAAATGGCAAAAAATGATAAATCCTTCAATAGGCCCAAAATGGTAAGGAAATTAAAAATAATATTAGCGCTAATAATATTAGGGGGTGTTATTTATTTCATTATAAATGTACTGAAATCTGATGGAATTAAAATTTTTTACTGTTTGTCTGATAGAGAATGTATTACTGTATGGAAAAAGACGAACGGGGAGGTCTACATAATACCTGAAAAATATGAAGATAATAACGAGCCGAGAGTAAGTCATATAAAAACTACTAATAAACAGTTTCTAACTTTGTACTTTTCAAAAGAACTACCTATGAAAATAATTATTAGAGATGAAGGAAATTTGAGAAGCAACCAAAAAGGATATGCAATTGAGAATAAAGTAAAAGGAGAATGGGAGCTTTTGGAGTATTCTGATAGATATAAGAATATTCTATACAAATCAGATGCTATTAAGTTTAAGGATGTTAAGTCAACTACGAAGTATTTAATTATAAATATAGAAGAAAATTATGCTCTTGATAAAGATGGTAAAAAGTTAAAATGAGGATTATAATTTAGAGAAAAAATCCCCCGCTGGTGCGCGAATATTAAAAACATTCGACTGGGCTACCGAGCGAGTCCTCTCGCGTGGTTTGTATTACATACAAGAACACTCCATTATGTTGAGGCTTTCTGCTTGCATAAAGGTGTTTATTTAAAATGGGAGCAAGTCTTTTGACTAAGACAAAATGGAATCCGGGTTTTTGTATAAAACTTGAGTTTTAAGATTCAAATATTAGTTTATTCAATTTGCCACACGAAAGGATTGACTTCGTCGAATTTCATTTCGTGCGGCAGCGGGGGGCTGAAAACAACTACGACACTATCGCTAATCCTTTAATTACAACTGCGTAGAAATTCAAAATTCTATCAAGACAATCCTTTCTTTTAGTAAAAACGCGTAAAAAACAAAATTCTTGACAGGAATTACTAAAAAAAGCGCTAATCTTGAAACTCTAAAAACTCTATAAAGACTATGGCAGCAAAAATATTTTTCGTGGGATTGACGCTAATGGCAATCAGTTGTAGTTCCTTAAAACAAAAAGGGGATAAGGATCCGTCTCATTTAGGTACTTGGGTGTTGATCCAACGTTCGGGAGGTTTTACAGGAGCTGTTAAAGATTTTGATAGCAATAAAAAAGAGAACGTTCTGGTATTGGAGCAACATTTAATGATTAGATTGGAAAACGATCAGAAGCGATCAGAACAAGAATATGTGATTGAGAAAGGGCGTGTCATTGAGAGTTCAGAACCTCAGGATATTTTAAAAGGAGAATCTTCGATGCCCGAATCGATTTCGCTCAAAGACGGTAAATTGATTTTGCGTGGACAGTGTTATGATTGTTACACCGACATCTACCAGCGTCTTCCATAAGACAGTAAACAGAGAACCCGTTTGTACTACAAATACAACGGGTTTTAGTTTTTTAGAGCGGATTCCTTTTGGATTTTTTTTAAATAGATTGTTGTGATAAGAGTCTGTTCTAGTATTTATTACCTGTCATTTTTTGAATTTTAACATATATTAAACATATTTTCAGCTACCTTCCCTATCTATTTAACTGTTAAAACAAAATTTATGAAAAGAGTTTTGCTTGGGCTTTTATGTATAGGTGCGATGACGTATACTATTCAAGGTTATTCCCAAAAAGCTGAAATGCCTCAATTCGTTACCACGGTTGAGGGCATAAAAGAATACCGATTGAGCAATGGACTACAGGTATTATTGATACCCGATCCCTCACAAAGTAATATGGTTGTCAATATCATTTATCAGGTTGGCTCCAAACATGAAGGTTACGGAGAAAAGGGAATGGCACATTTACTAGAGCACATGCTTTTTAAGAGTACCAAGAATATGGGTGATATAAAAAAGATGTTATCGGATAAAGGGGGAAATGCCAACGGTACGACTTATTATGACAGAACAAATTATTACGAAATCTTTCCGTATTCCGAAGAAAATTTAAAGTGGAGTATTGAAATGGAAGCCGATAGGATGTTAAATGCTACGTTGATTCAATCGGATTTAGACAAAGAATTTTCTGTGGTGCGCAACGAGTTCGAAATCGGCGAAAACTATCCATCCTCGGTATTGATGGAAAAGGTGGTGTCTGCTGGTTATTTGTGGCATAATTATGGAAATAGTACGATTGGTTCTAAAGAAGACGTCGAACGGGTGAAGACCTCACAGCTTCGAAAATTCTATGAAAAGTATTATCAGCCCGATAATGCAACTTTAATCGTTGCAGGAAAATTTGAAGAGGATAAAGCCCTAAAGTATATCGAGCAATATTTCTCAGTGATACCGAAACCCGCGCGTGTACTGGAAGAGATTTTGACGGTAGAACCCGCTCAGGATGGAGAGAAATTAGTGGAATTAAAAAGAGCTGGTGACAGCCAATTTGTTGGGGCAATGTATCATACCGCTTCCTATGCCGATAGTGACTATGCGACTTTAGATGTTTTAAGTGAGATACTAACCAACAACCCTTCGGGTTATCTGTATAAAGCCCTGGTAGAAACGCATAAGGCTTCCTCGATTTACGCTTATCAACCCGAAGTTCGCGATGCGAGTTTTGTGTATTTTGGATTGCAAGTGCCTATGGATAAAGACCTACAGCAAGTCAAAAACGACCTGAGATTGGAGTTGGATAAAGTATCCAAAATCGACTTTACAGATCAGGATGTTGAACGTGCAAAAGCCAAACTGATCAAGCAACTTGAAGACGATAAAAACAACACCATTTCGTATGCGATCAGTTTGACGGAAATCGTTGGTGCTGGAGATTACAGATTGGGACTATTATATCGGGATTATATCGAAAAAATGACCAAAGAAGAGGTGAAAAGGGTAGCGGAAAACTATTTTAGAACGAATAACCGTACCGTTGGGGTATTTATACCGTCAAAAGATGAAAAGCGAACCAAGGCCAAAGAATTTTTAAAATCGGATATTGCGGCATTGACTACCGATTATGTAGGTAAGGAACAAGAGGCAGATGCTGCTCCATTTGAATCGTCCATTGCTAATGTGAAAGCACATTACAAAGAGGGAAAATTGAGTAATGGATTTAAGTATGCCACGATCGATAAGCAGTTGAAAGGAAATCAGATCAATGCCTCTTTTATGTTGCCAATGGGGAATAGTAAGGTTTTGGAAAACAAAGGTATGGTGGCAGGTATGATGGCGAATTTACTGAATGCAGGTACAACCACTAAAACCAAAGAACAAATTAAAGATCGTTTGAATATATTGAAGTCATCGGTCTATTTCCAATTCAGTGGGCAGAACCTACAGGTGTATGTGAGTAGTTACAACAATACTTTTACCGAAACTATGGAGATCGTTGGGCAACTGCTGACGGAATCCGTTTTTCCAGAATCGGAGTTGGTGAAGACTAAAAGCTCGTACAAAACCTTTTATGAGGGCATCTTAAACGATCCTCAATCCCTGGCTTTTAGAGAAATTGGTCGAATGACGAATCCATATCCAAAAACGAGTATCTTCTATACACCTTCTATACCCGAGGCGATCGAGCAGGTTGAAGCGGTGACTAGGAGCCAGATAGTGGAGTTTTATAAAACAATTCTCGATGCATCGCAAGGTGCGGGAACGGTTATTGGGCTAGCCGATCAATCGACTTTACCGGTACTGCTTGATAAGGTGTTTAAGGGATTGCATTCTCAGATAAAGTATGAAAAAATCCATCCTACTTTCTTTGCAACTTCAAAAATAGATAAGGACTGGGTAACCGTAGATAAAGAAAACGCGACAGCCACGGGAAGAATAAGTTTTAAGATGGATAATAAATCGGCGGATTATCCGGCTTTATTGATGGCAAACGAAATCTTGGGTAGTGGCGGTTTTCTAGGAGCTAGAATTCCGATGCGATTGCGAGAGAAGGAAGGAATCAGTTATGGAGCGGGATCCTATGTGTCTGTTCCTCAAGATAATGATGTAGCGATGTGGGGTTGGTATGCCTTTTTTAATCCAACCAAAAAGAAAGCTGTAGAAAATGCCTTAAAAGAAGAGTTGGCTCTTGCGATAAAAGATGGATTTACAGCAACTGAATTAAAAGAAAATATCAACAGTTGGAAGGTGTCTCGAAAAACGGACTTGGGTAGTGATGATATGTTATTACAATTATCTCAAGACTATTTGCTCAAGGGGCAGTTGTTGGACGACTATGATCAATTGGAACAAAAAGTAGAAAAACTAAGTTTAAAAGAAGTTAATGGTGCGTTGAAAAAATACGTAAAACCGGAGCAGTTAACGACTATTTACGTGGGTGATTTTACGAAAAAATAACGTGTGGACTTGTCGGATAATAATTAGAAGTTAAAAATCGAAATAGTCTGTACAAGAGACTTTCAAACGATGAGGTCCTCAATATTGGGGACCTCGTTGTTTTTAATAAACACCGAGATCAAAGGGATTTTTTTCGGTTTTGAAGAGGGCTGGCTTTTGATTGTTAATGCCAAAAAATCAGTAAAATCAGGCAGGATGGAGCCGATTAAATGCCGAATAGCAATTGAAAACGGCGATATTCTTTTATTGGTAGACTTTTACTATTATAAGGGAGGGGATAATTAGTTGAAATTGTTTAATTTCGCACTACTGATTTTGAAAAAAAATATAATGAGCACGAAATTTACAGAATATAAAGGTCTAGATTTGACAAATGTAGCTGCAGAAATGCTGCAGTTTTGGGAAGAACAATCTATATTCGAAAAGAGCATTACCACCAGAGAAGGTAATCAACCGTTTGTGTTTTTTGAGGGACCTCCTTCTGCTAACGGAAAACCGGGTATTCACCACGTAATGGCTCGTGCGATAAAAGATATTTTTTGCCGTTATAAAACCCAAAAGGGATTTCAAGTAAAGCGTAAAGCCGGTTGGGATACCCACGGTTTACCGGTAGAATTGGGAACTGAAAAGGAATTGGGAATCACCAAAGAAGACATCGGAACGAAAATTTCCATTGAAGAATATAACGAGGCTTGTAAGAAAACGGTAATGCGCTATACCGATTTATGGAACGAATTGACCGTGCAAATGGGATATTGGGTTGATATGGAAGATCCGTATGTGACTTATAAATCCAAATACATGGAAACCGTTTGGTGGTTGCTAAAGCAAATTTACGACAAGGATTTGATGTATAAGGGCTATACGATTCAACCTTACTCTCCTAAAGCGGGTACGGGTTTATCGACTCATGAGGTCAATCAACCGGGAAGTTATAGAGAGGTAACGGATACTACGATTGTAGCACAGTTCTTGGCGAAGGAAGATAATTTACCAGAGTTTTTAAAGGGGTACGGGGCTATACATTTCTTGGCATGGACTACAACCCCATGGACATTACCGTCCAATACCGCTTTGACAGTTGGACCAAAAATCGACTATGTATTGGTGAAGACTTTCAATCAATATACATTTGAACCGATTCAGGTGATTTTGGCCAAGGCCTTAGTTGGAAAACAATTTGCGGGTAAATACACCGCTGTTGCGACAGTTGAAGAACTTGCAGCTTACACCGCTAACGATAAAAAGATACCGTATTTCGAGATTAAGGAATTTAAGGGGATTGATTTAGTAGGTACAACCTACGAGCAATTGATGGCCTATACTTTACCGTATCAAAATCCAGAAAATGCCTTTAGAGTCATTGCTGGAGACTTTGTAACCACGGAAGATGGAACGGGTATTGTACATACCGCTCCTACATTTGGAGCAGATGATGCTCGTGTTGCTAAAGAAGCGATTCCAGAAGTACCGCCGATGCTGATCTTGGATGAGCAAGAAAACGCAGTGCCTTTGGTCGACTTACAAGGACGTTTTGTTAGTGCTATGGGAGATATGGCGGGCAAATATGTGAAAAACGAATATTATGATGACGGTCAAGCTCCGGAACGTTCGGTAGACGTGGAGATTGCCATTCGATTAAAAGAAGAAAACAAAGCTTTTAAAGTAGAGAAATATGTCCACAGTTACCCACATTGTTGGAGAACGGACAAACCGATTTTATACTATCCATTGGACTCTTGGTTTATTAAAGTAACGGAGATCAAGGACCGTATGTTTGACTTAAACGAAACGATCAATTGGAAACCGAAATCCACAGGTGAAGGCCGTTTTGGAAACTGGTTGAAAAATGCGAACGATTGGAATTTATCCAGATCGCGTTATTGGGGAATCCCGTTGCCAATCTGGAGAACAGAAGACAAGTCTGAAGAGATCATCATTGGTTCTGTTGAGGAATTGATGAAGGAGATCAACAAATCTATGGAAGCGGGTATACAGCAGGGCAATCCATTTGAGGGCTTTGAAGTTGGTAATATGTCTGAAGAAAACTACGATTTGGTCGACTTGCATAAAAATGTGGTAGATAAAATTATCTTGGTTTCTGCATCGGGCAAACCGATGGAGCGCGAGAGTGATTTGATCGATGTATGGTTTGATTCGGGATCCATGCCTTATGCGCAATGGCATTATCCGTTTGAGAACAAAGAGATGATCGATGACAACAAAGCTTTTCCAGCAGATTTCATCGCAGAGGGAGTAGATCAGACCAGAGGTTGGTTCTATACCTTACACGCGATTTCCACTTTGGTTTTTGATACCAACGCCTATAAAAACGTCATGTCAAACGGTTTGGTATTAGATAAAAACGGACAGAAAATGTCTAAACGCTGGGGTAATGCTGTTGATCCGTTTGAGACTTTGCAAACCTATGGTCCGGATGCGACACGTTGGTATATGATTTCCAATGCAAACCCGTGGGACAACTTAAAGTTCGATGTAGACGGTATTGCTGAGGTCAGAAGAAAGTTTTTTGGAACCTTATACAATACGTATTCATTCTTTTCGCTTTATGCTAATATAGACGGTTTTAATTATAGTGAAGCTGAAGTGCCTTTAGAGCAACGTCCGGAAATCGACCGTTGGATCTTATCGGAACTGCATACGTTAATAAAAAATGTGGATGCCTTCTATGCCGATTACGAACCGACTAGAGCAGCTCGGGCTATATCAGACTTCGTACAGGAAAATTTAAGTAACTGGTATGTGCGTTTATGTAGAAGAAGATTCTGGAAAGGCGAATACGCGACAGATAAAATAGCCGCTTATCAGACTCTATATACGTGTTTGACGACCGTAGCTAAATTATCAGCGCCAATCGCACCGTTTTTTATGGACAAGCTTTACAAAGACTTAACACAAACTACCGCTAAGGAATCTTTCGAATCGGTACATTTGGCAGAGTTTCCTAAATACGATGAGTCGTTTATCGATAAGAGTTTAGAGAGTAAAATGGAAAAAGCACAGACGGTTTCGTCTTTGGTTTTATCCCTGCGTAAAAAAGAGATGATCAAGGTGCGTCAGCCGTTGCAAAAAGTGATGATTCCCGTGCTGGATGAATTGCAAAGACAGGAGTTACTAGCTGTGTCTGACTTGATTATGGCTGAGGTGAATGTGAAAGAAGTGGAATTGATTGACGATGCTTCCGGGGTATTGGTCAAACAAATCAAGCCAAACTTCAAAACCTTAGGTCCGCGCTTCGGTAAAGATATGGGATTGATTGCTAGTAAGATACAGGCTTTTACGCCAAATCAGATTTCTGAAATTGAAAAAAACGGAAATATTTGTGTACAATTAGCAGAAAATAGTATTATATTAACACTCTCGGACGTCGAAATTACGTCTCAAGATATCGAAGGTTGGTTAGTTGCTAATTCCGATGGAATTACTGTTGCCCTAGATATTACGATTACAGAAGAGCTTCGTAAAGAAGGTATCGCGAGAGAATTGATCAATCGTATCCAAAATCTGCGTAAAGACGCTGGATTAGAAGTTACCGATAAGATCAAAGTGGTTTTACAGGATCAGGCAGTGATTAAAGACGCTGTTTTGGCCAATGAGAACTACATCAAGTCAGAGACCTTAACACATACACTGGAATTCGTATCAGAAGTTTTAGATGGTGTGGAAATTGAATTTGACGAACTTAAAACTAGAGTATTAATTTTAAAATAAGCATGTTATGATAGGAGAAAATATCCGTTACTCTGATGCTGATTTGACAGAATTCAAAGAATTAATTTTGAAAAAGATCGAAAAGGCGCAAGCTGATTTGGAACTGATCAAAAGTGCCTACATGAACGATTTAAACAACGGAACCGATGATACATCGCCGACGTTTAAGGCTTTCGAAGAAGGAAGTGAAACCATGTCGAAAGAAGCAAACTCTCAATTGGCGATCCGTCAAGAGAAGTTTATTAGAGATTTGAAAAATGCGTTGATCCGCATTGAAAACAAAACCTATGGAATCTGTAAGGTGACTGGGAAATTGATCAACAAAGAACGATTGAAGTTGGTGCCACACGCTACGATGAGTATCGAGGCAAAAAACCTACAACGATAAACTTGAAAATAAAAAACGCTCTATATTAAGAGCGTTTTTTTTATCTCTCAGAATAATAATTTACATTTGTTGCCAAATCATAAAAAATGACACTTAAAAAAGCTTCGTTGCTAGTGATCGCTGTTCTTTTGATAGATCAATGGTCTAAGATATATATCAAAACTAATTTTCTACTCGATGAAGAGGTTTTTGTTTGGGACTGGTTCCGTATTCATTTTATTGAAAATGAAGGGATGGCATGGGGCGTAGAGCTTCCGGGTGCTTATGGGAAACTGTTTTTGACCTTGTTTCGAATCGTTGCTGTAGGCGGTATCGGATACTGGTTATACGATGCGGTTAAAAAACAAGCATCATCCTTTATGATTGTTGCGGTTGCTTTGATATTGGCAGGAGCTGTTGGGAATATTATTGATTCGGTGTTTTACGGGGTAATATTTAATGAGAGTCATCATGAAGTAGCGACACTTTTCTCCGATCAACCTTATGGAACCTGGTTTCATGGAAGAGTGGTTGATATGTTCTACTTTCCGATATGGAAGGGATACCTACCTACTTGGTTGCCGATTTGGGGAGGAAAGTACTTTACCTTCTTTAATGCAATTTTTAACGTAGCTGATGCAGCCATTTCGATTGGTGTAGGGATTTTGATTGCATTCAATAAACGCGCTTTTAAAAAATAAACGCTGTTCGTTATAAAGTAAAAACAACCCCGTTCGGTCTTGACCAAACGGGGTTGTTTTTTGGGGACAATAATCTTTTAAAAGAGTGTCCTTATAAAAATAGTAATCCGTGTATGCTAGTATGGTTTGCCATTTATTAAAAAGCGTTAAATACGTGTTTTATTATTAATTTATCGGAGCTTTTTAATATGGATTAGAGGTTTAATTAAAGGGGCTTTTATCATCGACTTGAAGAAAATGACGATTAGAAACAAAACACGGATAATAAAAAATGGCTGGAATCTCTTCCAACCACTTTCAGGGAAACTAGTTTATCGTTAGGTCGATCTAGAAGGGAATTAATCTCTGCGATCGTGTTTTCTGTGTTTATCGTGTTTTTTCGGTTTGTGGTGTTTGTTTTTATACTTGTTGTTGTGTTTGTTGTGTTGTGGATGGGATTCCTGAACGATGACAACGGGTCTTCTTCCTCTGTGATGAGAGGTTTCGTGTACCACACAACTACTGAATCCGATGCTGGCCAAGACCACTACGATTAATAAACGCGAATTATTTAGAATAAAATTTTTCATAGCTAGCTGATATTTGTTGTTTTATCGGTCATCTGATATTTCCTTTACGGGATCGCTCTTTACTTTAAAACCTTTGCGATAGGGAAATCAGTGACCTTCTACAGGCTTCTATTCAATAGCTGTGCCAGAATTTATTAAAAAGCGTAAATCGTATGGGGAGTTAAGCAGTAATCCAGTGGAATATCAGTATCAACAGTATCATTTATAGACTCTTCGTTGTCAAACAGGCTAAGTCCAACTTTAACAGTTTCGGGTTTGCAGTTCAGGAGGAAGCGATCGTAGAATCCTTTCCCATATCCCACTCTGTGACCCAGGTTGTCAAAAGCCAATAATGGAATAAACACCACATCGATTTGATGATCTGAAATTTGGATACCACCTACGGGTTCGGGTATGTTGTAGGCGTTTTTCTGGATACGGGTATTATCGGTTAAAAGATAATGTGTCATCGATCCATCGGAAAAATCGGATTTCGAAATGACGATGTTTTTATCTTTGCCCGCTAAGATATGCAGTAAATACTCGGTATTGATTTCCTTTTTTTCTTCAATAGAAAGAAAAATATGGTAGTTAGAATAATTCCAGATCGGCATGTCTAAAGACCGATTGGCTAACTGCAAGCTGAGTTGATCAATTTCTGCGGTTGACAGCGCGTTGCGCAACGCTTGATATTTTTGGCGCAATTCTTTTTTAGTCATGTTCTAAGAGTGATGTAGATAAATGAAAAATGGCATCGCCCTGATATACGATCGATGCATCGTTGGTATTGATGATATATCCTGAGGAAGGCGCTTTGACCGGTTGTTCTCCTTTTCCGTATGGATCGGAGATAATGGCCAATACATTTCCTTTATGCACATAACTTCCAATGGCGGTATGATTGTGGAACAAGCCCGAGTTTTTGGCGCGAACCCAGTTGGATTTTGCGATATAACATATTTTATCATCGGCAACTGGAACGCTAAGATTATTGCGTAACATACCGAGGTAATCGAGAAAGCGAATGGTGCCAGCTACCCCCATATCGGATACAGATCGGTTGATGTCCATTGATTTTCCTCCTTCAAAAAGCAACATCTTAACGTTTCTTTTGGCGCAGGCACTTCTAAAAGACCCGGTGATATAATTCGAATACAGCACAAAAGGAGCGTGAAAAACACCGGCTAATTCGTCGAGTTCCTTACTGCCTGGTGCAATGCGGATCTGCGGTGCATTAAAACGGCTGGCACCACCAGCATGGAAGTCAATAGCATAATCGACTAAGGGCAAGATGTGTTTAACCAAATAATGCGCAAATTGGCTGGCCAACGAACCGACTTTACTGCCGGGGAACACTCTATTCAGATCTCTTCCATCTGGAAATTCACGGGTTTTGTTAATAAAACCAAAGATATTAATCACCGGAATACAGATGATGGTTCCCGTTTTTGGAATGTTGATTTTTTTATGAATCAATTGACGCACGATATCGATGCCGTTTAACTCATCACCGTGGATACCAGCGGATAACAGCACCGTTGGCCCTTCTGTTTTGGAGCGCGAAACGATGATGGGAACCTTTAATCGCGTTGCCGTGTGAAACTTGGCGATTTCCAAATTGATCGTTTTGGTTTCCCCAGGCGCTATTTTTTCATCTAAAATTTCAATTATTCTGGAATTTCTCATAGAATGCTAATAAAATATAAATGTACTAAAAAGCGAGTTCCCGACAATTATATTTAAACCCTTGATTTGAATTATCCACGATAAGGCGTTACTTTTGTTAGTGACTAAACGCGAATACTCAGATCCAATGAATAACAAATCCTCTTTAGAATTACAGATTAAAACATTGCCAGATGAACCTGGTGTATATCAGTATTTTGATAAAGACGATAAAATATTATACGTCGGTAAGGCTAAGAACCTTAGGAAACGCGTGGCCTCGTACTTTAATAAAATTCACGACAACGGCAAAACCAATGTTTTGGTTAAGAAAATTGTGTCGATCAAACACATTGTTGTTCCTACCGAAACCGATGCCTTGTTGTTGGAAAATAATTTGATCAAACGATTACAACCGCGATACAATGTCTTATTGAAAGACGATAAAACCTATCCGTGGATTTGCATTAAAAGGGAAGCTTTCCCGAGGGTGTTTTCGACGAGGAACATGATTAAAGACGGTTCGGAATACTTTGGACCTTATACCAGTGGTAAAACCGTGCATACCCTGCTGGACTTGATTAAAGAGTTGTATCCTTTGCGAAACTGTGCTTACGATCTGTCGTTGACCAACATCAACGCGGGTAAGTATAGAGTTTGTTTGGAATATCATATTGGAAACTGTCACGGCCCTTGTGAGGGATATGAAACCGAGGTGGAATACACCAAAAAGATTGATGCGATCCGTGAAATCCTAAAAGGGAATTTTAAGGAGAGTCTCAAAGATTTTCGAACACACATGATGAAATTGGCTTCGGAGATGAAATTTGAAGAGGCGCAAAAAATCAAGCAGAAGATGGAGGCTTTGGAGAATTATCAGTCGCGATCAACCATCATCAGTACCAAGATTTCGAATATCGATGTCTTTTCGATCATCTCGGACGAAAGCATGGCATATGTCAATTTCCTACAGGTTTCTCATGGAGCGATTATTCGCTCACATACGATGGAGTTAAAGAAAAAGTTGGACGAAACCGATTTGGAATTGCTCGAATTGGCTATCGTCGAGTTGCGAGAGCGCTTTCACCTGATGTCCAAAGAGATTATCGTACCTTTTGAGGTGGCGGTGGGTAAAGACATCTTGGTGACCGTGCCCAAGTTGGGCGATAAAAAGAAAATATTGGACTTGTCGGAACGCAATGCGCGATTCTATAGACTTGATCAGATGAAACAGGTCAAAATCGTTGACCCGGAGCGGCATGCGAATCGCATCATGCAACAGATGAAAAAGGATTTGCGCTTGAGTGTTGAACCGCGCCATATTGAGTGTTTTGACAATTCAAATATTCAGGGTACCAATCCGGTTGCAGCTTGTGTGGTCTTTAAAGACGGAAAACCCAGTAAAAAAGATTACAGGCATTTTAATATTAAAACCGTTGAAGGACCCAATGACTTTGCTTCGATGGAAGAGGTGGTTTACAGGAGGTATAAGCGACTTATGGATGAAAACCAGCCGTTGCCACAGTTGATTATCATTGACGGTGGTAAAGGGCAGTTGTCGTCGGCTTTGAAGAGTTTGGATGAACTGGGGCTGCGCGGCAAAATCGCGATTATTGGTATTGCCAAACGACTGGAGGAATTGTTTTATCCCGGCGATAATATTCCGCTTTATCTAGATAAAAAATCCGAAACCTTGAAAGTTATTCAGTATCTTCGAAACGAGGCACATCGATTTGGAATTACCTTCCATCGCGATAAGAGAAGTAAAGGGGCAATACAGACCTCGTTAGACGATATTCCTGGGATTGGTGAGAAAACCACCGAGGTTTTGATCGGACATTTTAAGTCTGTAAAGCGAATAAAAGAAGCAACGGAGAAAGAGTTGGAAGCGGTAGTGGGGGTTTCTAAGGCTAGAAAAATACTCCAATTTTATAACAAGGAATAAAAAACACTTACTATGGGGACATCATTAATTTCAAAAGTCAATAGCTATTTAGATATGAAAAACTTTTTTGTTGTTTTGGTGTTCTTCTGCATGACAGCTGTAGTGGTGGCTCAGGAGGAAAAAGTGGAGCGCCCGAAAATAGGAGTGGTCTTAAGTGGCGGTGGTGCAAAGGGCTTGGCGCATATCGGTGTGCTTAAAGTGATTGAAGAGGCTGGGGTTAAAGTTGATTATATAGCCGGAACCAGTATGGGAGCGATTATTGGGGGGCTTTATGCTGCGGGTTATACCGCTTCGGAATTGGATTCCATCTTTCAGAAAGTAGATTCCGATGCCTTGATTCAAGACTATGTACCGCGGATCTCAAAATCCTTTTATGAAAAGAAAAACGATGAAATTTATACGGTCAGTTTGCCGTTTGAGAACTTTAAAATAGGTGTTCCCAAAGCCTTGTCTAAGGGGATGTATAACTACAATTTATTGAGTCGACTGTTGGCGCATGTCAGGCATGTGAGGGATTTTGATCAATTGCAAATTCCGTTCCTCTGTGTGGCTACCAATGCTGAAACGGGTGAGCCGGTAATCCTACGGTCTGGCAACTTGCCTCAGGCCATACTGGCAAGTGGTGCTTTCCCATCCTTGTATTCGCCTGTTGAAATTGACGGTGCCATGTTGATCGATGGCGGGGTTGTTAACAACTATCCCTTACAGGAATTAAGGGATATGGGCGCAGATATTGTTATTGGTGTCGATGTTCAAGACGGTTTAAAAGATCGAAATACCATAACCGGAGCAACCGATTTGTTGTTGCAGATTTCGAATTTCTCCACCATCAGGCAGATGCAACGCAAAAAGAAAAAAACCGATATCTATATCAAACCGGATATAGCCGGTTATAATGTGGTTTCTTTTGATGTAGGAAAGGACATTATCAAAAAAGGAGAAGAAGCGGCAGAATTATCCAAAGAAGAACTCTTAAAGATCGGAGGCAATTTTGACGCCCTTCGCAATCACTATGTGCCCAAATTTAATGATACGCTTCACATTTCATCGATTGCGACCAATCCGTTGGAAACCTATACCGCGAGTTATGTACAGGGAAAACTGGGTTTTCGCTCTCATTCCAAAATTACATACGAACAACTCGGTAAGGGAGTTGATAACTTAAACGGTACCCAAAACTTTAGTGGAATTGCTTACCAATTTGTGCAAGACGGAGATGAGGATATTTTACAAGTTCGTTTGGATGAAAATCCAATCCGACGATACTTAAAATTGGGACTGCACTACGACGGTTTGTACAAAAGTGCGGCTTTGATCAATTTGACACAGAAGAAATTGTTGTTTAAAAACGATGTGGCATCTTTGGATGTGATCTTGGGTGATAACTTTCGATACAATTTCAATTACTATATCGATAACGGTTTTTACTGGAGTGTGGGCTTGTCTTCGAAATTAAAAAAGTTTTCGCGCACCGTGCCCTTTCCCGATCTAGCAAGAGAAGGTATTGAGGTAGGTAGTATAAGTATGGATTATGAAGAAATGTCCAATCGCTTGTATTTTCAAACCATTTTTGCGCAGAAGTTTTTAATTGGTGTGGGAGCTCAGCACAGGTATTTAAACGTACAATCGAAAACCATCAGTTTGGATCGTGCGATATTTGATAAGAGTAATTATGTTGCGGGCCATGCTTATGTGACCTTTGATAGTTATGACAATAAATACTTTCCAACCAAGGGATTTATCATGAAAGGGGATTATACCCAATATGTGTATTCGAGTGATTACAATGGTGATTTCGAGCCCTTTTCGCAGGTCAATGCCGAAATAGGTTTTGTCAAACGCATTTACAAGCGGTTGTCGTTACAATTGCACTCTGAGGTGGGAATGACTTTTGGATCTCAGCCTAAATCCTCTTTTTTCAATTACTTTTTAGGGGGCTATGGCTTTGCCGAAACCACTAATGTAGTACCTTTCTTTGGTTATGATTATTTAAATTTATTCGACAATTCATATATCAAAGGAAGTATACAGTTGGACTATGAAATCTTTAAGCGAAACCACGTCAATTTCACGGCAAATTATGCCAATATGGGCAATGGTTTGTTTGAAACGACCGATTGGATTTCGGCGCCAAAATATTCGGGTTATGCTATCGGATACGGTATGGAAACCCTCTTAGGACCTATAGAGGTAAAACATTCTTGGTCTCCCGAAACCCGTACACATTACACGTGGTTTGGAGTGGGATTTTGGTTTTAATTGTTAAATATTAAAATACTACAGCCGTTTTGAAATAAATGCATTATTTTTAAGCTAGAAAATTGCAGATGTTATTTTTTTCTCGATATTTGTAAAGTAATGAAGACAACTTGGAACGGTTTATTGGCATTAATTAAATATCTGATCAAGAGAAATCCTGAATGAGATTGCAACTTTGTAGATAAGAATAACTAGCATTAATCAAACAAAGTAATTATGCCCTTATATCATCAATTAGGAAAAATTCCGCCGAAAAGACATACTATTTTTAGAAAACCAAATGGAGATTTGTATTACGAACAACTCTTCGGAACTATTGGTTTTGATGGAATGTCGACAAATATGTATCACGAACATCGTCCGACTCAAGTAAAAGAGATTAAAGGACAATATAGTGTTGCGCCGAAAATTGCGAGAGCAAACAACATTCAATCATATCGTCTACGTGGATTTCAGGTAAAACCGGAGCAGGACTTTTTAGAAAGTCGTAAAGCGGTTTTGACCAATAGCGATTGTACGATTGTATTGGCGGCGCCTAAGGCTTCTACTTCAGAATATTTTTATAAAAACACCGACTCGGATGAATTGATTTTCGTTCATAGAGGAACGGGTACCCTAAGAACTATGTTGGGGAACCTGACCTTCAAATATGGCGATTATCTATTGATTCCGCGAGGAGTAATTTATAAAATAGATTTTGATACCGAAGACAACAGGTTGTTTATCGTAGAGTCTAGAAGGCCAATTTATACCCCTAAGCGATACCGTAACTGGTTTGGACAATTACTGGAGCATTCGCCATTTTGCGAGAGAGACATCCGCCGCCCGGATCATTTGGAAACCCATGATGAAAAAGGGGATTTTCTAATTAAGGTCAGAAAGCAAGATGAGATCTTCGATATGGTGTATGCCACACATCCTTTTGATGTAGTTGGTTATGATGGTTATAATTATCCGTATGCTTTTTCCATACACGATTTCGAACCGATTACAGGACGTATTCATCAACCGCCACCGGTGCATCAAACTTTTGAGACCGATGCGTTTGTAATTTGCTCCTTTGTACCGCGTTTGTACGATTACCATCCGGAATCTATACCGGCGCCTTACAATCACAGTAATATTGACAGTGATGAGGTGTTGTACTATGTAGATGGGGATTTTATGAGTAGAAACGATATCGAAGCCGGACACATTTCGCTTCACCCAGCGGGTATTCCTCACGGACCGCACCCGGGTGCTGTAGAGCGTAGTATTGGGAAAACAAGCACTGAAGAATTGGCGGTTATGGTAGATACCTTTAAACCGTTAATGCTGACAGAAGAAGCAATGCAAATTGCGGATGAATCCTATTATCAGTCGTGGCTTGATGGTCACAAATAAAAACAACTAACACTCAAAACAAGAATTTAAAATGAAAAAAGAAGTAAAGTCAGTAGAATTCGGCTTAGAAAAAATATTTGAAGGTGCGCAGGATTTTCTTCCTCTATTTGGAACGGATTATGTGGAATTTTACGTAGGAAACGCCAAACAAGCGGCTCACTTTTATAAAACGGCTTTTGGTTTCCAATCGTTAGCATACTCAGGATTGGAAACAGGAGTTAGAGATCGTGCGTCTTATGTCTTGGTTCAAGATAAAATAAGAATCGTATTGACTACACCTTTAACTGCGGATTCACCATTAAACGACCATATCGTGAAACACGGTGACGGTATTAAAATCGTTGCATTATGGGTAGAAGATGCTAGAAAATCTTATGAGGAAACAGTTAGCCGTGGGGCTAAATCGTATATGGAGCCAACTGTAGAAACCGATGAATTTGGTGAAGTAGTTCGTGCGGGTATCTATACTTACGGAGAAACCGTTCATATGTTTGTAGAGCGTAAAAACTATACGGGAACTTTTTTACCGGGATATGTAGAGTGGAAGTCAGACTACAATCCAGAACCAGTAGGTTTAAAATACATTGACCACATGGTGGGTAATGTGGGATGGAATGAAATGGATACTTGGGTGAAATGGTACGAAGATGTTATGGGCTTTGTAAACTTCCTGTCTTTTGACGACAAACAAATTCACACAGAATATTCTGCTTTGATGAGTAAAGTGATGTCTAACGGAAACGGTAGAATCAAGTTCCCAATTAACGAGCCTGCAGAAGGAGCAAAACGTTCACAAATCGAAGAGTATTTGGATTTCTACGGAGGTCCTGGTATCCAGCATATCGCTGTAGCTACGGATGATATCATCACTACAGTGACGCAATTGAGAGCAAGAGGAGTGGAATTCTTGTCTGCACCGCCGCATTCGTATTATGAAGCTATTCCAGCTCGTTTGGGTGAGCATATGGAAATGATGCATGAAGATATGGATGAATTGGAAAAATTAGCCATCATGATCGATGCTGATGAAGAAGGATATTTATTGCAAATCTTTACAAAACCAGTAGAAGACCGTCCGACACTTTTCTTTGAAATTATTCAAAGAATGGGTGCTAGAGGTTTTGGTGCTGGAAATTTCAAAGCCTTGTTCGAATCGATTGAGAGAGAGCAAGAAAAGCGAGGAACGCTTTAGTATTCAGTTAATTAATCATAAAAAAAACCGCCAAAAACGCTTTTAAAGTTAAAAAAGAGTTAATTGACATCGATGGTCTGCTATAAATAGAAAAAAGATATACATTTGCACTCGCAAAAATAAGGTCGTCATAAGCCTTGTTGGAGTGTAATAAATTTTTCATAATTTATAGTTTTTTGGTTGGTTAATAGCATAAAAACTCAGTCATTTATTTGGCTGGGTTTTTTTGTTTCTTATTTTTGATAAAAAATTTAACTATGAAAAATTACACACCATTGCTTTTTCTTTTACTGCTATTTTCTGGCAGTCTATTCGCTCAGCAGAACAAAGCTTTTGCTGCAGGAGAATTTTTCAAATTCAAAATCACTTATGGTATTGTCAATGCAGGTGTTGCTACTATGGAGCTTAAGGAAGTTCAATATGATGGCAAAAAGGTGCTACACGCCAAAGGGCATGGATATACTACTGGTGTGACCAAATTCTTTTTTAAAGTAGAAGATGATTATCAAAGCTACTTCAATAAAAATACCAACGAACCGTATCGATTTATCAGAAAAATCAATGAAGGCGGTTATACCAAAAATCAAGAAGGCTTCTTCAATCACGATAAGAACACCGTTTTGGTAAAAGATTACAAAAATAAAGAGGAAAACACCTATCCGATTACCGAAAATGTTCAAGACATTGTATCTTCGTTTTATTATTTGAGAAATCATCCAAAAATCAATTCCCTAAAGCAAGGGGAGTTTTTGGAAATCGATATGTTCTTCGATGGCGAGGTCTTTAAATTTAAGTTAAAGTACCAAGGGAAAGAGAATATTAAAACAAAATTTGGTACTATTGAGGCCATGAAATTCACGCCCTATGTTCAAGCGGGCAGGGTGTTTAAAGCAAAAGAAAGTTTAACGGTTTGGGTTTCAGCAGACGAGAATAAAGTTCCCTTGCGCATCAAAGCAAGTTTGGCAGTTGGGTCACTAAGTGCTGATTTGGAGGAATATCGCGGATTGAAAAATGAACTAAAAATAAAATAAAAGTAAAGAATGGATATCGATTCAAGTCTTCAACCACAAATAGCAGCTTTAGAAGAAAAGTTTGCGCAAATCGGACAAAAAACACAAACCCATTTAGAAGGTCTACGTTGGGCAAAACCAATTACTTATTGGGATTATATTCAAACAGATGCCTTGCTCAGTTTGCAAACACAGCGCAGTATACTTCCAGATGAAATGGTGTTTATAATGTATCACCAAGTCAATGAATTGCTGTTTAAAATGATTCTTTGGGAGATGGACCAACTGACGGATGTGGAATCGGTAAGTACCGATTTGTTTACAGACAAACTGATGCGAATCAGCCGTTATTTCGATATGTTAACAACTTCTTTTACAATCATGAAAGATGGTATGGATGTTGAACAATATATGAAGTTCAGAAATACCCTTACTCCGGCGAGTGGTTTTCAAAGTGCGCAATACCGATTGATTGAATTTGCATCGACGGACTTGATCAATTTGATCGACATTCGATTCCGCGCTACCATTGACCGAAATACACCATATGAACATGCTTTTGAGCATTTGTATTGGCAGGCAGCTGGAAAAGACTATAAAACAGGACAGAAGTCATACCTGATTAATGAGTTTGAGCGCAAGTATAAGGCGGAATTTATCCAGTCGATGCAACGCTATAACAAAACCAATATCTGGCAAAAATTTATTCAATTGCCTGTAGAGGATCAAAAGAATCCAGAACTGATTGCCGCGATGCGTCATTACGATAAAACCGTCAACATCACTTGGGTTATGGGACATTTCTATACCGCTAAAAAATATATAGAGAGCGTTCCAGGTAAACAAGAAGCTACTGGGGGTAGTGATTGGAAAAAGTATATGCTACCACAATACCAACGCCGAATATTCTTTCCAGAATTGTGGAGCGAAGAAGAATTGAAGAACTGGGGATTGGAAGCGAATTAGAAATAGAATAAAACACATATATTGAAGTATTTAGCCTATTTAATGACCCTGTTGGTTGCTTTTTCTTGTAATAAAAAAGCAGAAGAAACCGAGGTTAAAGAACATACACAAGAGGAGGTTGAGGAAATCGTTTCAGAGGCCTATGGATTTAGTCTGAAAGACCTCGAAATTGTTGAAGACACCATTAGAAGTGGAGATAACTTGGGAAAGATTTTATCACAAAATAATCTTTCTGCTACAGAAATACATCGGATAATTGAAAACGTAAAAGATTCTATCAACGTTAAAAATATCCGTATAGGTCAACCCTATGCCTTATTGAAAAGCAAATCCAATCCACAAAAACTCGAAGCCCTGGTATATCATCCTGATATCATGGGGTATCACGTTATTGATTTAAGAGATAGCGTTAGAGCCTATAAGAAAATATATCCGGTAACCATTAAAAGGCGTACGATTGCTTCAACAATCGACGGCTCGCTGTCTGTCAGTTTGCAGAAAGAAGGTGTAGATCAATCTTTAGCGACAAAATTGTCACAGGTTTTTGCTTGGTCTATTGACTTTTTTAAATTGCAAAAAGAAGATAAATTTGCGGTTACTATAGAGGAGAAATTCATTAATGATACCACCTATGTGGGTATTGAAAAAATTGAAGCAGCTTATTTTGAATATCGTGGACGTAAATTATATGCGTTTCCCTACAAAAAGCCAAACACCAAAGGGGTAGAATATTTTGATGAAGAGGGAAAACCAATGAGAAGTATGTTCTTAAAAGCCCCACTAAAGTTTTTTCACATTACCTCGCGTTTCACCAATAACCGTTTTCATCCGGTTCAAAAGAGATGGAAATCCCATAACGGTACAGATTATGCTGCACCTACAGGTACACCCATCATGACTACAGCTTCTGGAGTAGTCGAACGTACGGGCTACACTGCCGGTAATGGAAATTATGTCAAGGTTAAGCACAACGGTACCTACTCTACACAGTATCTTCATATGTCGAAAATCTTGGTTCGTAACGGCCAAGCTGTTCAACAGGGTGATGTCATCGGAAAGGTAGGGAGTACAGGACTTGCTACAGGACCACACGTTTGTTACCGCTTTTGGAAAAATGGGGTTCAGGTGGATCCTTTAAATCAGCGATTGCCCAATTCG
This sequence comes from Flavobacteriaceae bacterium UBA1682, assembly GCA_002320285.1. Lineage (GTDB taxonomy): Bacteria > Bacteroidota > Bacteroidia > Flavobacteriales > Flavobacteriaceae > Flavobacterium. Next base: position 180,196 of record DCKE01000001.1, read on the forward strand.
GTTCCTATGGAAAAAAGAGAATTACCAGCCTATTTTGAATACATGAAACCTTTGAAAAAGGAATTAGACGACAAATTTTTAGAAAAATTTAATCAATAATGTTTAAAAACATAAATCCTTCAGGGACTGTAGCATGGCATAATCTTCGAAAGCATTTCGAAGAAATGGAGTATGTGAAAATGCAAGATTTATTTGAATCACAAGTAGATCGTGTAGACAAAATGCATGTATCTTGGAATGATTTTCTTTTCGATTTTTCGAAGAATAAAATAACGGATCAGACTATAGAATTGTTGTTGGATTTGGCTCGGGAAATGGAGCTTTCAACGGCTATCGAAAGTATGTTCAACGGCGATAAAATAAATGTTACCGAGGATAGAGCTGTATTGCATACCGCTTTAAGAGATTTTTCTGGACAACCAATTCTTGTTGATGGAATCAATGTTGTTGAAGAAATCACCAAGGTAAGAGCCTGTATAGAGAATTTTAGTGATGCTTTTATCGCTGGAACTTATAAAGGGAGTACAGGCAAAGCTTTTACCGATGTGATAAATATCGGTATTGGGGGATCTGACTTAGGTCCTCGTATGGTGGTCAATGCTTTGGAGAGCTACCGCAATACTATTGGTATGCATTTTATTTCAAATGTAGATGACGATCATATCGCCTCCTTATTGCGCAAATTGAACCCCGAGACTACTTTGGTCATCGTAGTGTCCAAAACATTTACCACACAAGAAACCATTCAAAACGCTCTGATGGTAAAGCGCTGGTTGGTTGAAGGAATAAGCAATTCAAATTGTGCTGCGCATTTTGTAGCGGTAAGTTCTAATGTCGTACAAGCTGAGGAATTTGGAATTGCTAAAGAAAACATTTTCCCCATGTGGGATTATGTTGGTGGGCGATTTTCGCTGTGGAGTGCAGTAGGTTTGTCGATCAGTTTGGCTGTGGGTTATGAAAATTTCGAAAGACTTTTAAAAGGGGCCAACCAGATGGATCAGCACTTGCGAACCGAACCGTTTGAAAAAAACATCCCGGTATTAATGGCGATGTTGAGTATTTGGTATAATAATTTTTATGGATATCAGACAGAAGCATTAGTCCCTTACTGCCAGTTTTTAGAGAAATTTCCTGCCCATTTGCAGCAAATGATCATGGAAAGCAATGGTAAAAATCGAAATAGAGAGGGTTATCCGGTCAATTATCAAACCGGTACCATTATCTGGGGTGAAGTTGGTGTCAATGCACAACACGCCTTCTTTCAGTTGTTTCACCAGGGAACAAAAATTATACCTATTGACTTTATTGGATTTGTCAAACCTTTTTCTAGCGATAAAGAAAACCACGATATCTTAATGTCTAACTTCTTTGGTCAGACCGAAGCTTTGCTCAATGGTAAGGTTGGAGCCAAGTACCAAACGACTTCATCCGATGATCGACTACAGCCTTATAAAGAATTTGGGGGTAATAAACCGACCAACACTTTTCTCATAGAACAATTAACTCCCGAAAATCTCGGAAGTTTAATCGCGATGTATGAACACAAGGTCTTTGTACAGGGTTTTATCTGGAATATTTTCAGTTTTGATCAGTTTGGTGTAGAATATGGTAAAAAACTTGCCTGTAGTATACAGTCGGAACTAGAACGCGGTGAAATCAACAACCATGATGGCTCAACGCAGTTTTTGCTGGAGTATTACTTATCCAAAAGATAGGTAGATATTCCAAAAAACGCAAATTGTCTTAAAAATTAAACTTCCCTTAACATGGATTGATTCTGTTTTTGTAATTTTGCAGTGAAAAATAAACTTATCACTTAATCAAAATGAAAAAATTGAAGAACTGGATGTTAATGGTTGTATTTATTTTTACTTCCATATCCGCACTTTCACAAAATCAAATTACAGGGAGTGTAATTGATGGAGCACTTAATGAAGCATTACCCGGAGCGAGTATTGTTCTAAAAGGTTCCAACAACGGTACCTCCTCAGATGTTGACGGTAAATTCACGCTAAATACCGCCGCTGAGTCGGGGCATTTGGTGATTAGTTTTATCGGATACACTACAAGAACGATCCCTTTTTCCTTTACTGCAGGAAAAACACTTGACTTAGGTAAGGTTGTTTTAGCAGAAGATGGAAATGTATTGGGTGACATTGTTATCATGGGTGTAGCCGATGTAGCAAAAGATCGTAAAACACCGGTTGCGGTTTCTACGATAAAAGCTGCTGAAATCCAAGAAAAATTAGGATCTCAAGAATTTCCAGAGATCTTAAACACGACTCCATCTGTTTTCGCTACTAAAGGTGGTGGAGGATATGGAGATTCCAAAATTAATATCCGTGGATTTGATCAAAAAAACATCGCTGTCATGGTGAACGGTATGCCTATCAATGATATGGAAGGTGGTACAGTTTATTGGTCAAACTGGTCTGGATTGGCAGATGTTACTTCAGCAATGCAGGTTCAAAGAGGTTTGGGATCTTCTAAGTTAGCGATCTCCTCTGTTGGAGGAACGATCAACATCTTGACAAGAACATCAGATGCTAGAGAAGGCGCAGTGTTGTCAAGTAGTGTAGGTAACGACAACTACTTTAAAGGTTCTGCATCTTACTCTACTGGATTGTTAGAGAACGGACTTTCTGCTTCGGTTTTATTATCACAAACCATGGGTAATGGTTACGTGGACGGAACAAAATTCGAAGGGACCAATTACTATTTAGGATTGGGATATAGAACAAATGATGCTAGACATAACTTTCAGTTCACTTTTACGGGTGCAGCGCAATGGCACGATCAAAGAACTTCAAACAGCAGTATCAATGAATACTTACAATACGGTTCTAATGGTGAACCAAATTTGAGATACAATGCCGATTCTGGTTATTTAAACGGTAAAGAATACTCTTGGAGAAGAAATTACTACAACAAACCGGTAGCATCTTTCAACTGGGATTTTCAAATCAACGACAAAATGAAATTGAGTTCTGTATTTTACGGGTCATGGGGCCGTGGAGGAGGAACAGGTGCAATTGGTAAAATCAACGGTACTAATGGAGAGCGTTCGGCCATGTTAAGAGATGCAAACGGAAATGTTCGTTTTGACGATATCGTAACTTGGAATCAAGGTGGCCATGTTGCTGATTTTGGAGCAGATAAAAAAATGACTAATGGGGAATATTTAAACTCCTCTAGTAACGGTCTTTCGAGAAGAGCAAGTATCAATTCACACGATTGGTATGGAGCTGTACTTAATTTAAATACTAAATTATCTGAAACCTTAACTTGGGATATCGGTCTTGATGCTAGAACTTACAAAGGATACCACAATCAAATCTTAAACGACCTATTAGGTGGTAGCGGATACGTGGATAGTAGTAATAAAAACTTCGCAGGTAATACTTATGTATACCAAACGTATAGCGCTAAACCAAGTTTCAACCCTTTTGAAAGCATGAGTGGAAGAGAAAAAATCGCTTATGATAATGATGGTGAGGTAAACTGGATTGGTGGATTTACACAATTAGAATACTCTAAAAACAACCTTACAGCGTTTATACAAGGGTCGCTTTCAAACCAATCTTTTAGAAGATTAGATTATTTCAGTTATAACCAAGCGAACCCGAAACCAAATGATCCAAACTATATCACGGACTGGAAAGATATCGTTGGTGGAAACATTAAAGGGGGGGCGAACTATAATATTAACGAATATCATAATGTTTTTGTTAATGCGGGATACTACTCTAAACAACCTTATATGAATGGGGGTGTTTATTTAAACAACAGAAACGATTTAAATACGCAACTTAAAAACGAAAAGATTTTAGGTTTTGAATTGGGATATGGTTTGAGAACTGAAAAGTTTAATGCCAACGTGAATTTGTATAGAACATCTTGGAAAGATAGAATTTTAAGATCTTCAAGAGGTGAGTTCCCTGATCCAAGTGATGTTTCAAAGAAGATCTATGGATTTGCAAATATGTACGGTGTTGAGCAAGTACACATGGGTGCTGAGGTTGATTTCATTTACCATGCAACGGATTGGGCTACCATTACTGGATCTTTCTCTTACGGAGATTGGAAATACAAAGGAAATGTTACTGCTACTTACTTAGACGACCAAGAAAACAAACCTATTTTAGGTACGGATGGTAATCCATTGGTAAACACGTTGTACTTGGATGGGCTTAAAGTGGGTGATGCACCGCAAACATCAATGAATATTGGTGCGACTGTTAAAGTGGTTAAAGGCCTTAAATTTGACGGTAATTTTAGATATAACGACCGTTATTATGCTAATATTAGCCCTGAAAGTTTTACAAAACCAGACCATAAAGGTTCTTTAAGATTACCATCTTTCGGATTGTTAGATGCCGGTGTATCTTATAAAATGGAAGTAGGTAAGCAAAAACAAAATGCCTTTACGATGCGTTTAAACGTAAACAACGTTTTGGATAGAGTGTATATTGCCGAATCTAGAACAAACAATATCGCTTTGACTGAAGCGGAGTTTAACGGTCTTGTAGATGCTAAAACGAACTTGCCAACAGGTCAAAATAAGACTTATAATCAAGATTACCAAAGCTATTTAGCTAATGGTTTTTACAAAGGTTTAGATAAAACGAATGAAGTATACTTCGGAGTTGGAAGAACTTGGAACTTTACGATGCGTTTCGAATTCTAAATGATATACAGGAAGCGGCAATAGTTCAAAAAGCTATTCGACGTCTTTCTTAAAGTTATCAGTTGATCATCAAGTCGTTTTGACTGGTACTTTATAAATTTAAGTCAAAATATATAGTAAAAGAGGGTTGTTTCAAATTTTGAGACAGCCCTCTTTTTTTGAAAAAAAAGGACAGTTAACGGTCGTCGTTCCAGTATTATTGAAAACGCGCATTGCCCAAATAGGAAAAGATTTTATGGAAATGCGCACTTCAGAATAAATCCTAAGCAGGTCTATTAAAATGGCTTTTGTAGTAGGTAGAATTGGTTTTTCTAACCGAGATACTTCCGACAATAAAGGTATCGCATTGAAAGCAGTACGATTGCAATTGATATTTGTTTAAAATTCATACTAATATCCTTTTTAATAACTATTTTTGATAATCTTTTTATTAATCTATCTAATCTTTTTATGATAAAGAAATTACTGATAGTGGGATTATTGTTTTCTGCATTTACGATACAAGCACAATTTAAAACAATTTCCACTAAAGACTCTAACGGCTATGTTTATGAGTCTGTCGAAAATGATCCGTCTCAAACGCGGATCTACACCTTGAGCAACGGATTAAAAGTTTATCTGGCGCAGAATAAAGATGAGCCGCGTATACAAACTTATGTGCCGGTTCGTACCGGTTCTAACAACGATCCTGAAGACAATACTGGATTAGCGCATTATCTGGAACACATGTTGTTTAAAGGTACCTCTAAAATGGCATCGAGTAACTGGGAAATGGAAAAAGGGCTTCTAAAGCAGATTTCGGATTTGTATGAAGCTCATAAGAAAGAAACCGATCCAGCGAAAAAAGTGGCAATTTACAAACAGATCGATCAAGTTTCTAAAGAGGCCTCAAAATACGCGGTTGCTAATGAGTACGATAAATTAGTAGCTTCTATTGGTGCTACCGGTACCAATGCTCATACTTGGTTTGATGAGACGGTTTATAAAAACAACATTCCATCTAACGAATTGGAGAAATGGTTGGTCGTTGAAAATGAGCGTTTCTCAGAGTTGGTGTTGCGTTTGTTCCACACGGAATTAGAGGCGGTATACGAGGAGTTTAACCGCGGTCAGGACAATGATTATTGGGCAACTCACGAAGCCATGATGAAATTGTTATTTCCAAAGTCGCATTATGGAACTCAAACGACGATTGGAACTTCAGAACATTTGAAAAACCCATCGATGTTGGCGATTCACGATTATTTCCAAAAATACTATGTACCCAATAATATGGCTGTAGTCTTAGTAGGTGATTTGGAATTTGAACCAACCATTCAATTGGTAGATCGTTATTTGGGTAAAATGAAAAAAGGGGTACAACCGGAGCAATATGTAGCTAAGGAGCCTGCTTTGACAAAAGTGCAAACCAAAGATATATTTAGTCCATCTTCAGAGCGTATTGAAATTGGCTATAGATTGGGCGGCGCAAATACAAAAGACGCACAATACTTGACTTTAATCGATATGTTGCTGAGCAACAGAACTGCGGGTCTGATCGATTTAAATATCAACCAAAAGCAAAAAGCATTGGGGGCACAAAGTTCGCCAATGATTATGAAGGATTTTTCCGTTCATCAATTGGGGGCTTATCCCAACGAGGGGCAATCACTGGATGAATTAAAGACCCTGTTGATGGGCGAGTTGGATAAAATCAAAAAGGGACAATTTGACGAGTGGTTATTAGCTGCGGTGGTTAACGACCTGAAAAAACAAAACATGAAGTCTTTGGAGAGTAATGATGCTTTGGCTACAGAAATGTACGGCGCTTTTATTCAAGGTAAACCTTGGAATAAGGTAGTATCGGAAATTGATGAATTATCTAAAATCACCAAAGCTGAAATCGTAGATTTCGCCAATAAAAATTACAAAGATAATTATGTAGTTGTTTATAAAAAACAAGGGGAAAACAAAGAATTGGTTCGCGTAGAGAATCCGGGTATTACTCCTATAGATTTAAATCGTGAAAATGAATCGCAATTTTACAAGGATTTTAAAAAAATCCAGGTAAAGGACATCGCACCGGTATTTGTTGATTTTGACAAAGCGATTCAAAGAGAAACCATCGGTAAAAAAACACCGTTGGCGTTTATAAAAAACACGACTAATGATTTGTCTACTGTAATGTATATTACTGAGGTAGGATCTAATCACGATAATAAGCTGGCTTTAGCCATCAACTATTTGGATTTCTTAGGGACTACGAAATACTCACCGGAAGATATCAAAAAAGAGTTCTATAAACTCGGAGTGGATTATGGAGTGAGTGCTGGTGAAGATAGAACTTATGTATACGTAAGTGGTTTACAAGAGAACATTCCTGCGGGTATTAAATTGTTTGAGCATTTAATTACCAACGCTAAAGCAGATCAGCAGGCATACGATAATTATGTTGAGCAAATCTTAAAAGAGAGAACAGACGCTAAAGCGAGTAAAAGTGGTATTCAACGCGCATTAAACAGTTATGTGATGTTTGGAGCTAATAGTAAATTTAGAGACATACTAAGTGAATCAACTCTAAAGTCGATCAAACCAGAAGAATTGGTTAATATTATTCATGAGTTTTTTAATTTTGATCAACAAATATTCTATTACGGGACTGATTTAGCAACCACTAAAAAAGCGTTGGTAGCGGACCATAATTTAGGTCAGGGAAAAACCATCCCAACACCGAAGAAATATGATGAGCCTGCTACAGACGGAACGGTGTATTTTGCTCCTTATGATATGGTACAGGCGGAAATCTCTTTCCGTGCCAGAGAAGAAAAATTTAATAAGGATAACTTGGTTTCTTCAGGAGTTTTTAATGAATATTTCGGATCAGGATTGTCTTCTATTGTCTTCCAGGAGATCAGAGAGTCCAAATCATTAGCGTATTCGGCTTATTCTTATTATGCTGATGCTTCCAAAAAGGACAAATACAACTATGTAGTGGCTTATGTGGGAACACAGGCAAACAAATTGCCACAAGCTGTTGATGCGATGATGGAATTGATGAATGACATGCCACAGGCAGAAAATCAATTTCAAAATGCTAAGGCATCTGCTTTAAAGAGATTGTCTACTAAGCGTTACAGCAAGTCCGATATTTTCTTTTATTGGTTGACCCTACAAGAAAAAGGATTTAATTACGATATCAATAAAGACCTGTATCCGCAAACTCAAAAAATGGAGATGAAGGATTTAGCCGGTTTCTTTAATAAACACGTGAAAGGAAAAAAATTCAACGTCGGATTAATCGGTAAAAAAGACAATTTGGACTGGGAAGCCGTTAAAAAGTTCGGTAACATCAAAGAATTGACATTAGAAGAATTGTTTGGATACTAAAATGATCGGAACATCATAATTAAGAAGAGCTGCCCTTGTGGGTGGCTCTTTTTTTTATAATAAAAGGAATTAATTAAGAATTAGATCAGTGCAGTGCTGACTAAATCATTATGGAAGGCATTCGAGATAGGGTATGGCATTAAGGTATTTTAAAAACATCAAGGTGTAATATGTTGTTTATTTAAGCCCTCAATTAAAAAAAACCAACAATTTAACGTATGGATTTAAGTATGTTTAAAAGCATAAAAATGTTTTTTATTTTTAATCAAAGCGCGTACTTTCGATTTTTCAATAGTAAATTAAATAAAATTGTGATGTATAGTTTGGTGAAAGACCCATTACTGTTATATTCATTCTGTAAAATGAGAATCATTATGTTATTTAGTTGGAATTAAATTTTATAGAAATGAGTATTTGGTTTTGGCAATTGTTTTTAGTGGTTATGTTTTTTTTGGTTGTTTACAGTCTGTACAAACTGATCAGGGCTGACGAGCCCATTGGAAAGAAAATCATTTGGTGTTTGATCATCTTATTTCTCCCGGTTTTTGGTGGAGCTTTTTATTTGTTCATGCATAAAAAGCTTAAATAGGTGTATAAGTGCCTTTCCTGTGTTTTATAGGCGAATGATGATCGAACAACACTAATTTTAAGGGCTTTAAAAAGATTCTTTATGATAGTACAATGCTGGTGATTGAACTGTGAGATAAGGAAGGTAAACTTAAATTTTTATATGATTATAGCGATACCATATAAGTTTGGACATCTAGAGGAATAAAACAAAAGACCAGGTATACTGGTCTTTTGCTTTTTAATCGATTGTATTTGTGATTTTAGATAAAAAACCTAATTCTCCTTATAGATTTCTCTAAGTGTTTCCAAAAAGTAATCCTTGGATTGGGCTCCTTTAAGCGCGTATTTCTGGTTTACGATAAAGAAGGGTACGGAATTCACTCCGATGCTTCTAGCCATCGCCTCATCCTCTTCTACGGCACGGGTGTAGGCGTCTGTATTCAAGATCTCGCGAACCTTGTCTGCTTCCAATCCGGCTTGAGTACCTATTTTAACCAATTCTTCGACATCGTCTATATTGATGGCATTGGAAAAATGCGCCTGAAACAAAGCTTCTTCCACTTCGTTTTGCAAACCTTTGGATTGCGCGTAATAAGACAATTGATGTGCCTTAAAACTGTTGGCGGTAATCGATTGTTCTAAATCCATAACCAAACCTTCTGCTTGAGCCATTTGAGTGACCTGTGCAAACATCTGATCAACTTGCTCCAGCGGCATACCCTTTTGTTGCGCCAAATATTCTTTGGTACTAACGGTTAAATCCGTTTTTATAGTCGGATCGAGTTCAAAGGCTTTCCAGTTAATCGTCACCTCACCACCGTGTTCAAACTCTGCAATAGCTTGCTCTAACCTCGTTTTGCCGATATAACAAAACGGGCAACGTATATCACTCCAAATATCTATAGTCATTTTTTATTTATTTGCTTATCGGCCTATTCGTGAATCGGCCTATTACTGATTATAAGTAAAGATAGAAAGAAAAAATTAAAATTTCTAAGAATCAAAACGAATTTGCCTACTGATCCAGGCGAACTGACGAATGGGCACATCGGCACATCGGCCTCAAAAAAATTAAATCAATTGAATCAGTTCCAGCGCTTTATTGACACTTTTGACATTTTCAAAAGTCAGTAATAATCGCAAGCCGTTTTTGGTCTCTTTTTCCTTCATCTTGCAGATATTTCCATGTTGCTGTACAAACAGTAAAACCTTTCTAAAACGCGGTGATTGGTAATAATCCGATTGTTGATTGCCCAAAAAGTAACCGACCATTTTTCCGTGTTTTAATACTAATTTTTCGATACCGGCATTGGCGGCAAACCACTTGATGCGCAAACTATTTAACAGTGCCACGGCTTCTTTGGGTAAGGCTCCAAAGCGGTCAATCAGTTTTTGTTCGTAGGCCAATAATTCCGTTTCGTCTTTGACATTACTCAACTCGTTATACAAGTTCAAACGTTCTGATACGCTATTGACATAATTATCGGGAAAGAGTATTTCGAAATCCGTATCGATTTGGGTTTCCTTGACAAAGGTTTTGGTTTCGATATTATTTTCGTCAGCATATAGATCTTTGAATTCGTTTTCCTTTAATTCATCGATGGCCTCGTTCATGATTTTCTGATAGGTTTCAAAACCGATTTCATTGATAAAGCCACTTTGCTCCCCACCGAGTATATCACCGGCACCGCGAATTTCCAAATCTTTCATCGCGATATTAAAACCGCTACCCAATTCGCTGAATTGTTCGAGGGCTTGAATTCGCTTGCGCGCTTCTTCGGTCATCGCCGAATAGGGGGGGCAGATAAAATAACAAAAAGCTTTTTTGTTACTTCGCCCAACGCGTCCTCGCATTTGATGCAAGTCGGACAGCCCAAAGTTATTGGCATTATTGATTAAGATTGTATTGGCGTTGGGTACATCTAAGCCGCTTTCGATGATGGTAGTAGCGACCAACACATCGAAATCGCCGTCCATAAACGCCAACATCAGTTCTTCGAGTTTTTTTCCTTCCATCTGACCGTGACCGATACCCACGCGGGCATTGGGAACCAAACGTTGAATCATACCGGCAACCTCTTTGATGTTTTCAATGCGGTTGTTGATAAAGTAAACCTGACCACCGCGTTCCACTTCATAAGCAATAGCATCGCGAATGACCTCTTCATTAAAACCGACTACATGGGTGTCTATCGGATAACGATTGGGCGGTGGTGTGGTAATTACCGATAAATCTCGTGCCGCCATCAACGAAAACTGTAAGGTTCTCGGTATAGGCGTAGCTGTTAAAGTTAGGGTATCCACATTTTGTGCGATAGTCTTTAACTTGTCTTTTACCGCAACACCAAATTTTTGCTCTTCATCGATGATTAAGAGCCCCAAGTCTTTAAAAACAACGTTTTTACTGACCAATTGATGTGTTCCGATTAAGATATCTAAACGTCCTTCACTTAAATCCTTGAGGGTTTCGCTTTTTTGTTTGGCCGTGCGAAAACGGTTGATATAATTAACCGTTACCGGCATGTCTTTAAGACGTTCGGTAAAGGTTTTATAATGTTGAAATGCCAATATAGTAGTAGGCACAAGTATAGCAACTTGCTTTCCGTTATCCACTGCTTTAAATGCCGCACGGATGGCTACCTCTGTTTTTCCAAATCCGACGTCACCACAAACCAAGCGGTCCATAGGGCGTTCGCTCTCCATGTCGTTTTTAACGTCTTGAGTAGCGGTAATCTGATCGGGCGTATCTTCGTATATAAACGAACTCTCTAATTCCGCCTGTAAATAACTATCGGGCTGGTATTGAAACCCTTTTTCCAAACGGCGTTTGGCATAGAGTTGAATCAAGTTAAACGCTATGTGTTTAACCCGTGCTTTGGTCTTTTGTTTTAAGGTTTTCCATGCACTAGAACCCAATTTATATATTTTGGGTGCCGTACCGTCCTTGCCGTTGTACTTGGATATTTTGTGTAAGGAGTGTATGCTGACATAAACGATATCGTTATCGGCATAGACTAACTTAATCGCTTCTTGCATTTTGCCTTCCACATCAATTTTTTGCAAACCTCCGAATTTTCCAATACCGTGGTCAATATGTGTTACATAGTCACCTACGGCTAAAGTCGTCAGTTCCTTTAAAGTGATGGTTTGCTTCTTGGAGTATCCGTTTTTAATTGAAAACTTGTGATAACGCTCAAAAATCTGATGATCAGTATAACAAACGATCTGGTTCTCTTCATCGATAAAACCTTGGTATAGCGGAAATACAACCGTCTTAAATTGCTTAACGGCAACTTCGTTATTTTGGTCTTTTAGACTTTCAAAGATCTCGTGAAACCGCTTTGCCTGGCCGTCGTTGGCGCAGTATAAATAATTTTTGTAACCGTCGTCAGCACGGTCGTTTAGATCTCTGGCCAACAATTCAAACTGTTTGTTAAACGAAGGCTGAGGTAAGATGTGGAAATCGATTACCGTATCGGCTTCGAAATACGATTGTTGAGCCAATTCTACATAGGTAAAAGTCTCTACGCGTTGTAGAAAGGTGCTACTGTCTAAAAACAGATCACTGGGTACCTGATGTTTGATGTCTTTAGACAAGGTGTCAAAAACCGTGACGGCTTTGTTAAACGACTTGTCTAATTGGCTAGCGACCATAGCGGTATTTTGGGAAAAAACAACTGTTTTCTCCGAAATATAGTCCAAGAAACTCTCGCGATGCTCTTGTGAAAATTTGTTTTCCACATTGGGAATAATCGAAATTTTCTTTTGTTTCTCTATAGATAGTTGGGTTTCGACATCAAATGAACGGATGCTGTCGACTTCATTACCGAAAAACTCGATGCGGTATGGGTGATCATTTGAAAAAGAGAAGACATCGATAATTCCTCCACGTACCGAAAATTCTCCGGGTTCGGCGACAAAATCCACACGTTTAAAATGGTATTCAAATAAAACTTCATTGATGAAATCAATCGAGATTTGATCGCCCATGGCCAGTTTTAAAGTGTTTTTATCCAATACTTTTTTGGTAACCACTTTTTCGAATAACGCATCGGCATAAGAAACAATAATTGCGGGTTTCTTACGCGAATTGATGCGATTCAGTACTTCTGCGCGCAATAAAATATTGGCGTTGTCGGTTTCTTCAATTTGATAGGGACGTCGGTAAGATCCGGGATAAAAAAGCACATCCTCCTTATTGATGAGGTTTTCCAAATCATTGAGGTAATAGGCGGCCTCCTCCTTGTCCTGAAAGAGCAATAAAAAGGGATGTTCCGATTTTTTGAAGGCACCTTGTATCAGAAAAGATAAAGATGATCCGATCAGTCCTTTTGCGTGAATCTTTTGTCCTCTTTGCGTTAATGCTTCAGCGAGTTGATTGGTTTTGCTCGCTTCTCGGTATAAAGTTTTAAGATCCATTCGCTATTAATTTTCGATAAGGGTAGGGTTGGCAAGTCTTAGAGTATCTAATGCTTTTAACATTTCAGCTTCCCCAACTTCTTTTGGTATTGATTTTTTCACTACAACTTCTTCCATCTGATTGACTAACGACATTAGTGCGCTATTGATTTGAGGAATCAACCACAGAATCTTTTTTTCTGGAATTTTGTCTAGGGAGATATACATTTCTAAATTGCTCAAATGAGTATTTAAAACGGTAATTCTACTTTTAATATCTGGACGATTAAGGTTTGGCGGTATCTCGTTAAAAAGATTAAGCGATGAGATGCTCAGCTGTTCAGATTTTTTTTGAAAAGCACTGATAGAGGATATGGGCTTGATGCTGATATCATTTTTAAACGTGCTCCAAGCTTTCCAGTCAGCCAGTTCTGCTTGTAAACCACTAGATTGGTAGGGAATTTTGAAATTCCAAGTTTTTGTGAGTATACTGAATACAGAATCGGTTTGTTTTTGAGCCTTCAGCTGATTTTCCTGTTGCAGACTATCCACTTTCTTGCATGAAGTGAATAAACTGATAAACAGTATTCCGATAAGCAAAAAATGCCTCATAGTTAATTTTATTTAAGCAACAAATTTACGAATGTTATGTCGAATTTTTAGACTATTAAATCAGAAAGCAGTAGAAACGTTTGATATTTGACTTTGGATTTTTAATTTATAGTACACTTAGGGGATCGGTCTAGTGTAATACGGCCGAAAATGGGGTGGTTTTTGGTTGCGTTTGCAGTTCGTGGGAATTCAAATAATTGTTGCATTGGCAAATCGTTAAATGATTGAATCTTCAACTGATATTTCTTCCAAATTACCTTGAATTAAGTATATTTGTCAATTAAAATATCGCACAATGAGCACTAAAATTTTAATTATTGGAGCCTGTGGTCAAATCGGTTCAGAATTGACTATAAAACTCCGTGAAATATATGGCAATGATAATGTTGTTGCTTCAGACATTCGTGAGGGGAAACCCGAATTAATGGCTACTGGTCCTTTTGAAGTAGTCAATGCTATGGAGTTTGATCAGGTAGCGAATGCAGTGGAGAAACACCAAATAGACGAAGTATATTTAATGGCCGCTATGTTATCCGCTACGGCCGAAAAGAATCCGGCTTTAGCATGGGACTTAAATATGAATTCTTTGTTTCACGTACTTAATTTGGCAAAAGAGGGAAAAATTAAAAAAATATTTTGGCCATCAAGTATTGCGGTATTTGGACCAACAACTCCAAGGGTTAATACCCCACAATATACGGTTATGGAACCATCAACGGTATATGGTATATCCAAACAGACTGGTGAGCGTTGGTGTGAATACTACCACGCTAAATTTGGCGTAGATGTTAGAAGTATTCGTTATCCAGGTTTGATTTCTTGGACTACACCTCCCGGTGGTGGTACAACAGACTATGCAGTGGATATCTATTACAAAGCTTTGGAAGATAAAAAATACACTTGTTTCCTGTCAGAGAATACAGCCTTACCGATGATGTATATGGATGATGCATTAGCTGCTACGGTGGCTATCATGCAAGCTCCTGCTGACGATGTGAAAATTCGTTCTTCTTATAACTTAGGAGGAATTTCTTTTACTCCGGCAGAAATTGCGGCAGAAATTAAAACGCATATTCCCGAATTTACAGTTGATTATGCTCCAGATTTCCGACAAGCTATTGCCGATAGCTGGCCAGCGAGTATCGATGATACGGCTGCTCAAAAAGATTGGAATTGGAAACACCAGTATGATCTTAAAAGCATGACTCAGGTGATGCTGGATAACTTAGCTGTTAGCTTGAGTAAATAAGCTGTGACAATTTAAAACAACAAAAGATAAAAATCAACGAAAGGCTGTCTCACTGAGATAGCCTTTCTGTATTTAATACTTGGATATCCATTACTTAATGGATTATTTTTTCAAACGGTTAAACACTAAGCTAGCTAGCGAGGCTGCTATTAGAATTAGTCCGGCTATAGTGATAAGATGGTTGTTGATCACTGCGGTCGACTTTAATAGATATCCGATTAACATCAGTGCAAGTCCTAGTATTAGAAAGCTTAATGGTTTTGTTTTCATCATATCGTTGATTTTGGAATAGCAATTTAGTGTTTTTTTACTGTTTTAAGAAATCGAGGCGAAGCGAACTCTATTAAGCGTGCTAAAAGTTTGTTTATTGTTTGCAGGAATGATATTTTCGTTGGGATTTAAAATGCTTTCATAAGAGAAGCTGTGTTTTTCTATATGGCGTTGTTAAAGAAGTGTTGTTTATAGAAATATTATCTGTTTTAACAGAGGGGTTATTCGTTTTAAAAAGTGATTATGGAGCAGTTGGTTGATTTTTGGAAACAGGTTTCTTTTGTTGATGTTATTGAATTCTTGGGGACGTTCGCTTTTGCTATTAGCGGTATTCGTTTGGCATCTGCAAAAAAATTGGATTGGTTTGGAGCCTTTGTAGTTGGCTTTGTTACCGCAACGGGTGGAGGAACCTTGCGAGATCTGTTGTTAGGTGTAGTACCATTTTGGATGACATCCGGTGTGTATGCTTGGTGTACGGTGCTTTCCTTGCTTTTTGTAATTGTTTTCCGCAAAAAATTAGTGCATTTGAATGGGCCATTTTTATGGTTTGATAGTATTGGTTTGGGATTATTTGTCGTTGTAGGTGTTGAAAAAGCCTTGACCTTGGATTATTCTCTGGGGGTGGTGGTGACTATGGGTACTATCACGGGAGTAGTGGGAGGAATGATTCGCGATATTCTGATTAATGAGATACCGGCTGTTTTTACGCAGGAATTATATGCGGTGGCCTGTATTTTAGGGGCTCTTCTTTATTATAGCTTCGATTATATGGGAGTTTCTGCTCCGGTGACACAAATTTCTACGGCAATTTTTGTTTTTGTAATTCGCATAGCCGCAGCGCGTTATAAATGGAAATTACCGGTGTTAAAAGGAGAGCAATAAAAAAGCAAAAAAATTCATTTGTTTTGTTTGGAAAGCCCTAAATAATTTCTATATTTGCAACCGCAATAAGGGTAATATACCTTCCTCCTTAGCTCAGTTGGTTAGAGCATCTGACTGTTAATCAGAGGGTCCTTGGTTCGAGCCCAAGAGGGGGAGCAGTTAAGAAGTCT
Organism: Flavobacteriaceae bacterium UBA1682; assembly: GCA_002320285.1. GTDB lineage: Bacteria > Bacteroidota > Bacteroidia > Flavobacteriales > Flavobacteriaceae > Flavobacterium. The sequence goes on from DCKE01000001.1 coordinate 196,400, forward strand.
TTTAAACATTATGTTTAAAAGACTTTTTTGTTTTTAGTGGTTTCTGATTTCTACTTTTTCTGATCCTTAAGTACTCTTTTTGTGTTTGGAGATCTATATTGTGATTCGCTACGAAAGTTATCTTTGGCAGATTAAAAGGTTGGATTATGAGAAAAATGGGATTGTTTTTAATGTTTGTCGGTTTTGTAATGGGTTCTTGTTCTAGCGATGATTCTAGTGAGCCAGAGAAGGTTGATGTTAAGTTGAAATACGAAGACTTTGTTGATCAAAAAATGAATCAGGTGCTTACTGAGGAATTAGGTATGGATATTTATCCGGGAGATACGCCTCCGTTGATTGAGGGTTCATTTGTTGCGAGTCCGTTCTTTTGTAAAAAATCTAATTTTCCTGATTTTTCGGAAGGTTTGAATTTCGGTAGTACAGCTATCACTTTTTTTAATCAGAACCATTTACTACAGAGTATTGATTTTAATAGTTTGTTGACTTACAATCCCGGTTTTAATGGTAAGTTAGAGCGTTGGGATGGTAAGGGGTGTTTTATCTCTGGTAGTGACAATAAATTTTCTGTGGTTTTTCATACAGAAGGATCTTTGGGGGTGGGAAATGGAGTATCAGCATGGTATAAAAACTTGGTGGCGGTATCTGGAGAGTTGGTTGTTGATGAGTGGGGAAAGATTAAGGGGATTGCAAATTTTCAAATGGCGTCAGTGATGTTGGATGATTTTGGAGATCCTGAAGGTGTATTGATAGCTGTTGGTTTGGGGCGATTGTGGGCCGATGATTACGCTGAGCGTAAATAATTGGTTGGTGCGTTCTTAAGCTGAATTTTGTAAAGACTGTTTAGGACGGTCTTTTTTTGTTTAATAGTATTGAAGATCTTCATCGTTCTAGATGATAGGAGAAGATTTAAGGTGATTTTAAAGCATTTGCTTTGCTTGGGTAATAGTTTTGTTGAATTAGGAAATTTGGGGCTTATGGCGCCTTTTGTTAAATAAAAAAAGCTGTTTGAGTAATTTTCAAACAGCTTTTTATAATAAGGGTTGATCGTTGTTTTAGTTAACTAAAATATTGATCGTATTGTCATTCATTTCTAGTGTTCCAGAAGTAATCGATAACCAATAAGTGGTGTCGTTAATTTTCTGAAATTTAGAAGCAAATTCTTTAGCTATTTTAATGTCGCTTCCTACGATCTTAATAGAGCCTTGCGCTAGAGCAGATACTATAGGAGCGTGATTGTTTAGCATTTGAAACTCTCCATTCAATCCAGGTACAGCTACTGAAGTAACTTCTCCTTTGAATAATGTGGCCTCTGGTGATACAATTTCTAGTTTCATGGGAATAGCGTTTAAATTAGATTATACTTCAGCAAGCATTTTTTCTCCAGCTTCGATTGCTTCTTCAATCGTACCTTTTAAGTTGAATGCAGCTTCCGGTAAATGATCTAATTCTCCGTCCATGATCATGTTGAATCCTTTGATCGTTTCTTTAATGTCTACAAGAACACCTTTCAAACCGGTAAATTGTTCCGCAACGTGGAACGGTTGAGATAAGAAACGTTGTACACGACGAGCTCTAGATACAGAAAGTTTATCTTCTTCAGAAAGCTCTTCCATACCAAGAATCGCGATGATATCTTGTAATTCTTTATATTTTTGTAGAATTTCTTTTACTCTTTGCGCACAAGCATAATGATCTTTTCCTAAGATTTCAGGAGTCAAAATTCTTGATGTAGAATCCAATGGATCTACTGCAGGGTAAATACCTAATTCAGCAATTTTACGTGATAATACTGTTGTAGCATCTAAGTGAGCAAACGTTGTTGCTGGTGCCGGGTCAGTTAAATCATCCGCAGGAACGTAAACCGCCTGTACTGAAGTAATAGATCCCTTTTTTGTTGAAGTAATACGCTCTTGCATAGCTCCCATCTCTGTAGCTAAGGTAGGTTGGTAACCTACTGCAGAAGGCATACGTCCAAGTAGTGCAGATACTTCAGATCCCGCTTGTGTAAAACGGAAGATGTTGTCCACGAAGAAAAGTACGTCTTTTCCTTGATCTTCGCCAGCTCCATCACGGAAGTATTCAGCGATAGAAAGTCCAGATAAAGCAACACGTGCACGTGCTCCTGGTGGCTCATTCATCTGTCCGAATACGAAAGTAGCTTTAGACTCTCTCATACCTGGTTTGTCAACTTTGGATAAATCCCAGCCTCCATTTTCCATAGAGTGCATGAAATCATCTCCGTACTTAATAATACCGGATTCCAACATCTCGCGAAGTAAATCATTTCCTTCACGCGTACGTTCTCCAACACCTGCAAAAACCGAAAGTCCTCCGTGTCCTTTTGCGATGTTGTTGATCAATTCCTGGATCAATACCGTTTTTCCAACTCCAGCTCCTCCGAAAAGTCCAATTTTACCCCCTTTTGCGTAAGGTTCAATTAAATCAATTACCTTAATTCCCGTGAATAATACTTCTGATGAAGTAGATAATTCTTCGAATTTAGGTGCGTTACGGTGAATTGGTAGACCATCTACTCCGGCTTTTGGTAAGTTACCAAGTCCGTCAATAGCATCTCCAATAACGTTAAACAAACGTCCAAACACGTCTTTTCCGATAGGCATTTGGATTGGAGCTCCAGTAGCGATAACTTCATAACCTCTACTCAAACCATCGGTTGAGTCCATTGAAATGGTTCGTACGGTATCTTCTCCGATGTGAGATTGTACTTCTAGTACAAGTATGGTACCATCTTCTCTTTTGATTTCTAATGAATCATAAATTCTTGGAAGTTCGGCGTTTTGTGTGTTGAACACTACGTCAACTACTGGTCCGATAACTTGTGCAACTTTTCCTGTGACTTTAGACATTGCTTATGTATTTATTTAACAGCTATTTACCTTTAATGAAAAAACATTCTTTTTCCGAGTGCAAAGATAGTTTTTTTATCCGAAAATTAAAAAAGTTTGAAAATTAAATTTTCATCTCAAATTTATAAAATTTGTTGAATTGGCGATAGCAACTGAAAAAAAATATAAATTTCGAGATTTTATCGTTTTCTTAAACTGAAATATTGATGCAGCTCCTGCTAAACAAGGAACTATTAAAATGGTAATTCATCCTTATGTCAGCAACAAAAGGATGAATTAATAAGTGGATTTAACCTAGCGGGGCATAAAGGTTTTTAATTGTTCCATATCGATTCCAAGTCCCCTAGCAACCCCCATACCCAATGGTACGCTAGCTCTAAACCAATGACAAAGTTGTCTCAGGATGATCTCGTCTCTTTTCGGCCCCTCTATACCGCTCATGGCTCCAATTATGTTGCTAATGGTGTGGGCTTTGGCTTCGTCGTCCATTACTCGGTCAAACAGTTCACCGGGCTGTGTGTAATGATCGTCGTCGTTTTCATTTCTGTCGAAATAGGCGACTGTTGCAGAATCCAATTCATACGGTTGGCCTTTTGCCGCAGAATCTTCGTAATTCCCATCAAAACTGTTTGGGAAATAATTTGGTGCGCTTCCGTTATTTCCATCAAATCGCATAGCGCCATCTCGGTGGTAGTTATTGGTCATAAATGGACAAGCATTGACGGGTAAGCTTTGATAATTAGCGCCGATTCTATAGCGTTGCGCATCTGGATAGGATAAAATACGTCCTTGTAACATCTTATCTGGTGAAAAACCAATTCCATCAACGAGGTTGGTCGGGGCAAATGCAGCCTGTTCTACCTCGGCAAAATAGTTGTTTGGGATTTTGTTGAGTTCGATATAGCCGACTTCGATTAATGGATATTCCTTTTGCGACCAAACTTTAGTTAGGTCAAATGGATTCCATCGGAAGTTTTTGGCTTGTTCGAGAGACATGACTTGAATCGAAAAGGTATATCTCGGAAATTCGCCTCGAGAAATGGTGTCTACCAACGATTTTTGGGCAAAATCGGGGTCGATTCCGCGCATTTCTTGAGCTTCTGCTCCTGTTAAAGTTCGGTTGCCTTGTTGGGTTTTATAATGAAATTTGACGTAGTTCCATTCATTATTGGCGTTGACCATCGAAAAAGTATGGCTTCCATATCCGTTCATATGTTGATAGCCATCTGGAGTTCCGCGATCAGACATCAAGATCAAGACTTGGTGCAAACTCTCCGGATTGAGCGACCAGAAATCCCAAACCATCGTGGGGCTTTTTAGATTGGTATGCGGTTCTCGCTTTTGTGTATGTATAAAATCGGGAAATTTTTTGGCGTCTTTGATAAAAAATACTGGTGTGTTGTTTCCTACTAAATCCCAGTTTCCGTCTTCTGTATAAAATTTAAGTGCGAAACCTCTGGGGTCTCTCTCGCTATCTGCCGAACCCTTTTCTCCTCCAACGGTGGAAAAACGCACAAACATATCGGTTTCCTTTCCTATTTCTGAGAATAGTTTAGCTCGTGTGTATCGCGTAATGTCATGAGTAACTACAAATTTACCGTAGGCCCCCGTTCCTTTGGCGTGTACGATACGCTCTGGAATCCGTTCTCTGTTGAATTGCGCCAGTTTTTCATGAAGAAAGTAATCTTGTAACAATACCGGACCACGAGCTCCGACTGTTTGTGAATCTTCATAATGCCCTACTGCAGCTCCCGCGTTTGTAGTAATCTTACTGTTCGTGTGTGTGTCTTTGTTAGATTTGTTTTCCATAATATAATCGTTTTAAGTAATGTGCTTTTCTATAGTATAAAGATACGGTTGTTTGTTTATTGATAAAAACGAATGTTTAGATAGTTGTATTGATGTGGTAGATAATTGTTATATTTGTGAAAATTTCGGATACCATGAATTTACAACAATTAGAGTATGTTTTAGCAGTTTACGAAGAAACTAATTTCAGCTTTGCTGCGGATAAGTGTTTTGTGTCGCAATCGACTTTGAGTACGATGATTATCAAGTTGGAGGAGGAGTTGGGTATAAAGATATTTGACAGAAGGAGTAAGCCTGTTGGTGTGACTGAGGAGGGGGCGGTATTGATCGATAAAATAAAAATGATTTTGGCGAGTGTCTACGATTTACAGGAGGTGGCAAAGGAGATGAAGGGGGATTTGTCTGGGGAGATTCGCATTGGGGTTATTCCGACGGTTGCTCCGTATTTGATGCCGTTATTTTTAAGTCGCTTTGTACAGCAATTTCAGAAAATCCATCTGATTGTTCAGGAGTTAATAACAGAAAGTGTTTTAGAGCGGATAGAAAATCGAAGTTTAGACTTTGGAATTGCCTCGACGCCCATTCCATCGAAATTTACGGATGTCGTCAGTATACCGCTTTATCAGGAGCCGTTTTTGTTGTTTGATTATACGGAGCAACAAAGTCAAATGCCCATGGATGTGCAAGATATTAATACCGAAAAATTATGGTTGTTGGCAGAAGGACATTGTATGCGTGGACAGATTCAAAATATATGCCAGCAAAATCAACAGCAGAAGAGCTGGGGCAATTTGGATTATCAGGCAGGAGGATTAGATACTTTGATAAGACTGGTTAAAAAAACGGGAGGTCTGACGCTTTTGCCGTTTTTGGCTACTTTGGATTTTAATGAAAATGATCGATTGAGGTTGTATGATTTTAAAAGTCCACATCCGAGCAGGGAAATTTGTTTGCTGGTACACAAGAATTTTGTGAAGAAAGGAATATTAGATGTATTTAAAAAGGGGATTTTAGATGCGGTGAATCCGCTTTTAAACGATTTTAAAGCTTAATGATTTTAAAAATCAAAGCCGGATTTGATTGAACAAATCCGGCTTTGATTTATGAATATTTCGATAAGTGGTTATTCTACAGTTACCGATTTAGCTAAATTTCTCGGTTGATCGACATTGCAATTTCTCAAGACGGCAATGTGGTAAGAAAGCAGTTGCAGCGGAATAGTAGTAATAATTGGTGAAAGAGCTTCAGAGATATATGGCACCTCTATAACATGATCGGCCAAAGAACGTACTTGTTCATCGCCCTTGGTAACTACCGCAATGATTTTACCGTTTCTCGCTTTGATTTCTTGAATATTACTAACGATTTTATCGTAGTGATTCTGTTGTTGGGCTACAACAATCACTGGCATGTGTTCATCGATTAAAGCAATAGGACCGTGTTTCATTTCTGCAGCAGGATATCCTTCCGCGTGTATATAAGATATTTCTTTTAATTTCAAGGCGCCTTCAAGAGCTACTGGATAGTTGTATCCACGTCCCAAATACAAGCAGTTGGTTGCATCTTGATACACTTTGGCAATTTTAAGAATTTCCTCATTCATTTTTAAGGCCTCTTCAACTCTTTCCGGAACCATCTCCATTTCCAACAGATAACGTTGGTAATCGGAATTGTTCATCGTTCCTTTTGCTTTTGCTAAACGCAGAGCGATCAAAGTTAATACCGTAATTTGAGTGGTGAACGCTTTAGTAGATGCTACCCCAATTTCAGGGCCTGCATGCGTATATGCTCCTGCATGTGTTTCTCTTGAAATAGAAGATCCAACTACATTACAAACACCAAAAACAAAAGCACCTCGCTGTTTAGCAAGTTTAATAGCTGCTAAGGTATCGGCAGTTTCTCCAGACTGAGAGATGGCAATAACCACGTCATTAGGGTATATAATAGGGTTTCTATATCTAAACTCCGAAGCGTATTCTACTTCTACGGGAATTCTTGCAAATTCTTCAAAGATATACTCCGCTACTAATCCCGCATGCCAAGACGTTCCGCACGCAATAATAATAATACGGTCTGCATTGAGAAATTTCTCTAAATTATCTTCAACTCCAGCCATTTTAATTAACCCGCGATCAGAAAGTAAACGACCTCTATACGTGTCTTTAATTACATTGGGTTGCTCGTGAATTTCCTTAAGCATAAAGTGATCGTAACCATCTTTTTCGATTTGCTCGAGGTTGAGTTGTAGTTCTTGTATATAAGGAGTAACCAAAGAATCGTCTTTGATTTTTCTCAATTTTAAAGGTTTGTGTAATCTGATGATGGCCATTTCTTCATCTTCTAAATAAATGGCATTATTGGTATACTCAATGAAAGGTGAGGCATCTGAAGTTACGAAATATTCGTTTTCGCCAATTCCAATAGCCAAAGGGCTTCCTAGTCTTGCGGCTACAATTTCATTGGGTTTTTTGATATCAAAAACGGCAATAGCATAAGCTCCGACAACCTGGTTAAGTGCAATCTGAACTGCTTTACCGAGTTTAAGGTTATTGGTTTTTTGTATATCTTCAATTAAGTTTATCAATACTTCGGTATCCGTTTCTGATTTGAAGGTATAACCCCTATTGATTAATTCTTTTTTTAAAGAATCGTAATTTTCGATAATTCCGTTGTGAATAATTACTAATTCACCGGAATTGGAATAGTGAGGGTGAGAGTTCACGTCATTGGGTACACCGTGGGTAGCCCAACGCGTATGGCCAATTCCTATTTTACCAATCTTTACAGCATCAGTAGCAATAGCTTCCAAGTCAGAAACTTTTCCTTTGGTTTTGCAAAGGTTGATTTTCTCACCGTCAAATACGGCTAATCCAGCACTGTCATATCCTCTGTATTCTAAACGTGTCAAGCCCTTGATAATCACAGGGTAAGCGTCACGATGTCCTATATATCCAACAATTCCACACATGGTTTTTAATTTTTAGGATTTGTGTAAAAAATTTCAAGTTTCATTCTCTTTGCTTCGTCTGAACTGTTGTTTCCGTATAACACGGTTCCAAGAGGGCTCATTATCGATGAAGTCGGTATGGATTTTATTGTTTTTGGAGAATTGTTTATGGCGGTTTTTAAACGTTTGCTTGATACATTCGTGATATCATAACTTACGGCTAATCCCAGCTTCACATTCGTTGAGTCTTTATTGATCAGATTGTTGATGTGGTCAGCAACTTTTATTCTGTATCGGATGCCTTTTTTACTATCTGTAGTTTCTCGCTCCAAAACACCACCGTAGATTGCTTTAGCATAGGTGGAATTTTGAGGTGTGTTGTCGGTAGCATAGTCTTTTATGATCATGTTATTGTCTAAATCATATAGATAGATACGTGTAGGCTCAACTTGTTGACCATCAGATAAAGTTGCTTTGTCAACATAAAAAGAAAGTCGAGCATCGTTAATCATCCATTTGTTCTTTTTCAAATATTCTAACTCTTCAGAAACCCCTTGGCTGTTTTTCTTGAATAATTCAATAACCGCAAATGAACCACTACCTCCTTTTAAGTAAAGTTTTTCGTCTCCTAAAACTTTATTTGGATTTTGTATGTTCTGTAAATACTTCGCACTAAAATTATTGGTAAAGTAATTCCCAGTTATTAGAGATTCATCCGTTGGTGCTGAGGCTGTAAGATTACTGCTAATCGCAAATTCGAATTCTTTTCTAACGCGTTCATCACCTGCTTTTTCACCGTCCTGGTGGTATACCACTACCAATTTTGCATCAGTACTTCCAAAATTCATAACTCCAATAGCTCCTCGGTTGCCAGTTTTGGATGCTTTGAAGTAAAGTCCTCGAAAGAAATTTTTGAAAAGGTTATTATTGGTCAAGCTTTCAAGGTTCTCCGGGGAAAACAAAAGCTTTTGAAAATATGTTTTGTTTAAATCAGCATATAGTCCAGGTTTCAAGGCTACTTTAACCAACGGTTTACCAGTGGTTTCGTCAGTTTGGATCGAGCCGTCTTTCTTGTATTTATAATGTTTGATGACAGTTTTTTTAAAGACAAAACTGCTGTTTTGAGAGACGTCTTTAGAGTCGTTTAAGGCAACTCCTTTGACAAAACTCTCTATTTTAGATTTCTCATCAGAATATATTCTACTTGGATTATTAGGATCGGGGCTAAAATTACTTAAGTAGTAACCGTTCTCATAAACCTGTAAGTTAAATGCTCCATTTCCGTACGTTGACGGTAGTTCATATTCAAGCTCTTCATTGACTGTTTCTGAAGTACCTATTAAGTAGGGTATGTAAACATATACCGAATCAATCTTCGGATTACTGCCTAAATTTAAAAACGGATTTGCTGCTGGTAAGGCCAATTGAGTCACAAAACTAGCTTCTGTATCTCCAAAAACCGGATCAACAAATGCCCCTAAAGCATTGTAAGGTAAATAACCGGTCTCTACTGCTCCTGGCTGGTTTCCTTCCCCAGTCACTTGATTGTATGCGATGATGTTAGCAGCGGTGTATTTATCCATTGTGAAATTTTCATCTCCAATAACTCCCGATCCAATAGTGTTGAAATCCTTGTCACAAGATTGGATACTCAAGGCCCCAATAGACAGTAATAAACCTTTTAATAATGCTTTTCTATTCATGTGTTTTTTTCCAAATTAGGATTATACTTGTTTTTTATAAAAATCAGTATATGCTTCAGCAAATTTTTCTTTCGGCGTGAAAGGTAAAAAAGGTTTTTTTGAAGATTCTATAAATTTTGTTAAACTTGGAGACACGTTTTCAGATGCAATAATAACTCCGTCGGAGTGAAGTATAGCATTCCTCATGATGTTTTCATAGGTTGGGTCGGTTAAGTCTACAATGGTATCTTCGGGTAATTCGTCAAAGGCAACTTTGCCCTTCATATTTTCACCTAAAGGACCGTCGAAAGATTGACTAAACACCGAAGTAATAATCTTGGTTTCGGAAAATATAGCTTCGTCTTTGTAGAAATTTTTTAAGTATACAGGCAATAAAGATGCCAACCATCCTTGTACGTGAATGATATCGGGAACCCAGTTTAATTTCTTAACGGTCTCGATGACCCCTTTTGTAAAGAAAATAGCTCTCTCGTCATTGTCAGTGAATAATTTACCATCCTCGTCTGTGAAGGTAGATTTTCTCTTAAAATATTCGTCGTTGTCAATAAAGTAAACTTGAATGCGTTCTTTGGGGATAGAAGCCACTTTAATGATCAAGGGCATGTCCATGTCGTTTACTACCAGATTCATACCTGATAAGCGTATCACCTCATGTAATTGATGTCTTCTCTCGTTAATGCTTCCGTATCTTGGCATGAAGATTCTGATTTGACCTCCTTGGTCATTGATCATCTTTGGGGCGTCATAGGACATTAATGAGACCTCATTTTCTGCTAAATACGGTACCACTTCAGATGATACATACAATATCCTCTTATCTTCCATCTTGAATTTTGATTTTATGTTCGTTATAAAAAACGTTGCAAATTTACAAAAATTTAGTGAGTTATTTGGTAATTAACTAATTTTGCAGTCATTTTAAATCTAAATGAGATGTTTATTTATACCACGAAAACGAGTTTAGAGCGTCATTTAAAAGCGTTTAGAGACCAAAACAAAACCGTTGGCTTTGTGCCAACAATGGGGGCAATACATGACGGACACCTATCTCTGCTTGAGAAATCTCTGCTAGACAACGATTGTACGGTTGTCAGTATCTTTGTAAATCCGACGCAGTTTAACAATGCAGAAGACTTGGCAAAATATCCTCGTAATCTTGAGCGCGATGTCCAGACTATTCAATCACTTTCCGATCAAATTGTTGTTTTCGCCCCGTCTGTATCTGAGATTTATCAGAATAACGCTGTTTCAGAATCGTTTTCTTATGATGGTTTAGAGTTTGAAATGGAAGGAGCACAACGTCCTGGGCATTTCGATGGTGTGGGCACGGTTGTTAAGAAACTATTTGAAATTATTCGTCCTAACAAGGCTTATTTTGGGGAAAAAGACTTTCAACAATTGCAGATTGTAAAAAAAATGGTTGAAAAAACCGGATTAAATGTTAAAGTTATCGGCGTGTCTATTCATCGTGAATTGTCTGGATTAGCGATGAGTTCTCGTAATGAAAGGCTATCAGCCCAAGGTTTACAGCAAGCGACTTATCTGTATCAGGTGTTGTTGGAGGCCAAAAAAAGATTCGTTTCGGAAAATCCCGTTAAAGTTCAGCAATTTGTTGAGAGTGAATTTAAAAATAATCCTAACTTTGACCTCGAATATTTTACTATAGCTGACGAAGCAACTTTAAAATCTGTCACAGAAAAAGTAGCGGGTCACAAATATCGAGGGTTCCTTGTTGCTCATTTGGAAGGAGTTCGTTTGATAGATAACATATCTTTAAATTAATTAATATTGTCTGATGCAAATAGAAGTTGTAAAATCTAAAATTCATCGTGTAACGGTAACTGGGGCTGATCTTCATTATATTGGAAGTATCACTATCGATGAGGCGCTATTGGAAGCTTCCAATATCGTTGAAGGCGAAAAAGTGGCCATTGTTAACATCAATAATGGAGAGCGCTTTGAAACTTATGCGATTCCAGGGCCTCGTAATAGTGGAGAAATTACCCTTAATGGACCTGCTGCTCGTAAAGTTCACCAAGGAGATGTTATCATTATTATCGCTTACGGTATTATTGATGCCGAAGAAGCTAAAACATTTAAACCTTCTATCGTTTTTCCTAATGAAAAGGACAATACGCTAACGTAATATGTCTAAACCAAAAATAGGTAAAATAGCCAATATTGTACTGCCTCTTTTATTGGGTGCTTTTTTGGTTTATTACGCTTATAATAAGTTTAGTCCTGAGCAAATAGAAGAGATGAAAGGCTATTTTAAAAATGCCAACTATAATTATATAATCCTCTCTTCTATATGCTCTATAATCAGTTTGTCTTCAAGGGCATATCGATGGAATTTTGCTCTGGAGTATCTCGGTTATAGATCCAAGTTTACCACCAATTTTATGGCCATTTCCATTGGCTATTTACTGAATTTAACCTTACCTCGGTCCGGTGAATTTTCGCGAGCTTTGATCTTGCAGAAATATGAAAAGGTACCGTTTGACAAAGGATTTGGTACCATCATTTCAGAACGGGTTATCGATTTGATTTGTCTGCTTCTATGTGTCTTTCTCGCTTTGGTTTTTCAATATGATATTTTAAAACAATTTCTTTTAGAGAAGATCCCCGTGGAAAAACTCTTTGTTTTGGGTTTGATTGCCTTGCTTTTACTGATAGGTGTAATCGCGGTATTCCGTTATTCTAAATGGAAATTTATTTTGCTTATAAAAAATAAAATTTCCGGATTAATTGAAGGGGTAACCAGTATCTACAAATTGCCCAAAAGAGGGGCTTACCTCTTCCATACTGTGGTTATTTGGCTTACTTATATTTTAACTTTTTATTTTGGCGTACTCGCCTTAGCAGAAACCAGTCAGATGACAGCCGGAATGGTGCTATCATCATTCGTAGCAGGGAGTTTTGCTGTTACATTTACAAATGGCGGATTTGGAGCATTCCCATTAATCGTTTCCGAATTATTGATGTTCTACCATATTCCACAAACTGCTGGTACAGCTTTCGGCTGGATCCTGTGGACATCGCAAACCGCTTTAGTCGTGATACTCGGTGCGCTGTCTTTTCTGTTTTTACCACTTATTTATAAAAAGGTTACTCGTAATCAGTGATCAGTGATCAGTGATCAGTGATCGGTAGCCGTGTAGTTACTTACGGATTTATACACCACTTAAAACCTTCAGTTGAATCCTAAGCGAATAAACGAATTCGCGAATCGGCAAATAATTGTACTTTTACCGTATTAAAGTAAAAAGTATGGCAAAGGTAAAAACGGCATTTTTCTGTCAGAGTTGTGGAGCACAATCACCGAAATGGATGGGACAATGCCCTTCTTGTAAAGAGTGGAATACCTTGATCGAAGAGGTGGTTCAGAAAGAAGAAAAAACAGCTTGGGCGGTAGCGAGTTCAAGCACAGGTACCAAACGAGTTTCAAAACCGCTACGCGTCAAAGAAATTGACAGTACAGAGGAAATTCGTATGAACACATTAGATGGAGAGCTAAACCGCGTTTTAGGCGGTGGAATCGTTCCGGGATCCATGATTTTACTTGGAGGAGAACCCGGAATTGGAAAAAGTACATTACTGCTACAAATATCACTAAAACTACCATATAAAACCTTATATGTTTCCGGTGAAGAGAGCCAGAAGCAAATCAAAATGCGCGCTGAAAGGATTAATCCAACAAGTGAAAACTGTTATATTTTAACCGAAACGAATACTCAGAATATTTTTCGACAAATCGAAGCCATCGAACCCGATGTGTTGATTATTGACTCCATACAAACCTTACATACAGATTATATAGAATCTTCAGCGGGAAGTATTTCTCAGATTAAAGAAACTACCGCAGAACTGATTAAATTTGCTAAAGAAACCAATACACCTGTAATTATCATCGGGCATATCACTAAAGATGGAAATATTGCTGGGCCAAAAATTTTGGAACATATGGTTGATACGGTACTTCAATTTGAAGGCGATCGCAATCACGTTTATCGAATTTTACGATCGTTAAAGAATCGTTTCGGATCTACAGCTGAACTGGGAATCTACGAAATGCAGGGAAATGGCTTACGCGAAGTGTCCAATCCTTCCGAAATATTGATTTCTCATAAAGAAGAGGAGTTGTCGGGAACGGCAATTTCTGCAACCTTGGAAGGTATGCGTACCTTGATGGTAGAAATTCAGGCTTTGGTCAGCACAGCGGTATATGGAACACCACAGCGCAGTGCTACCGGATACAACCTAAAGAGACTCAATATGATTTTGGCGGTTTTAGAAAAAAGAGCCGGTTTTCGTTTGGGAGCCAAAGACGTTTTCTTAAATATCACTGGGGGAATTTCTGTCGATGATCCGGCTATTGACCTAGCTGTGGTTGCAGCGATATTATCGTCGAATGAAGATATCGCAGTGCCGAAAGAGTTTTGTTTTGCTGGAGAGGTTGGATTGTCTGGAGAAATTCGTCCAATTAATCGCGTCGATCAGCGCATTCAGGAAGCGGAGAAATTAGGGTTTACCTCGATGTTTGTCTCTAAATACAACAAGATTTCCTATAAGGGAACAGGCATAAAAATCATTTTGGTGTCGAAGATTGAAGATGTCGTGGAATATCTTTTTGGATAATTGGCAAGGTATTGGATAAATGACAAATTGGTAATTTAATTTACAGCTCTGTTGGGAAATTAAGTCGCTCAAAACTCAAAGATATCACAATCTGTATTTGCTTGGAAAGAGGCAGTGAATCCAGCTAAAAAAAGGATCATTAAAATGAATTACGATATGAAAAAATTAATTGCCCTGATGGCTCTGATGGTATTTACGTCATCGAGTTGGGCGCAAAAGGCTTTGTTTACACAAGCAAAATTAGAATCTGCACGCGTGTATTACAACGGTGCTGAATTGACGCAAAATGCCGTGGTAAATTTACCGAAAGGCTTGTCAGAAGTAGTGATTACTAATGTCGCTAACGCGCTTAATGAAAACACGATACAGGTGGGGTCTACGGCTGATGTTACCGTAATGTCGGTACAGTTTTCGAATGCCTATTTAGAGGAATATGACAACGCACAGAATTCACCTTTGACCAAACCCCTGAGGGATAGTATTGCTAACCTGGAGGTTAAGTTGGAAATGATTAAAAATGAGATCAATGCCGATTTAAGAACTGTACAATTATTGGATAATAGTGCTTATGGTGAACCTAAAAAGGAATTTTCTACAGCAGAAATGTCTAAATGGGTAGATTACTACAAATCCAAACGCCAAGAATTAGAGAACGGTATTTATAAGAAAAAGAAAGAAAAGGAGAGCATAGAATTGCAGTGGAATAACCTGAAATCCAAATTGAGTTTTGGCGTTGATAAATCAGAAAAAACCAGCAATGGGAAGTTGATTCTTCAAGTGATGAGTAATAAAGCGGCGAATACACCTTTCCAAGTGAATTATGTAACTAATAACGCACAATGGGTCCCGTTTTACGATTTGCGAATAGACAAGATCAATCAGCCAATCAAAGTGATGTACAAAGCCCAAGTGGTTCAGACGTCGGGCGTTGATTGGAGAAATGTTAAGTTAAGTTTGACCTCTGGAGTAGTCAATCAAAACAACAGTACACCGGTTTGGAATACGTGGTTTGTAGATTATGTTCCAGAATTTACCGCCAATGAAGTGGTGACTATGGGGTATTCAACCAGTAAAAGAGCGATGACCGGGTCGGTTTCTCGTTTGGACGCGATGTCAGATAGACCGAGTCCTCCAGTCCTGGAAGAAGTTTCCTTTACCAATCGACAAACGATTGCTGAATACACACAGGTTAATATCAGTCAGCTCAACGTCACTTTTGATATAGAGATTCCATATACAGTACTGACTAATGGCAAAAGACATAGTGTGGATTTAAAAAACTTTGAATTACCGGCAACCTATTTGTATTACAGTGCTCCTAAAATGGATCTGAATGCTTACTTAGTAGCGACTATTAAGGATTACGGAAGTTTTAATTTATTACCGGGGGAGGCCAATGTGATTTTTGACGGTATGCACGTCGGTAAAACACAACTCAATACGGAAAACACCGAAGAGGAGTTAAAGTTAAACTTAGGAAAGGATACTAAAATTGGTTTAACGCGTGTTTTAATTGCCGATAAATCGGGAACAAAAACCTTGTCTTCTAAGAAAACACAGAATTTTGTCTATGAAATTACAGTGCGAAACAATAAACAAGAAAGTGTCGAAATCAAAGTAGAGGATCAATTTCCGGTGAGTTCTAATAAAGAAATTGAGATTGAACTGACAGATAAAGACGGTGCAACCGTTGACAATGAAAAAGGTTTATTGACTTGGACCATTAAATTGAAACCCAACGAAACCAAGAAAATTCGCTTTGGATATCAGATTCGTTCCAATAAAGACAAAACGATCCTGGGATTTTAGCAGTATAATTTTAAAGTGATTAAAAACCAGAGCGCTTAGCTCTGGTTTTTTTATTATATTAGATACAAATACAGTCGATTATGAATGCTTACCTGGATATCGTTTTGCGTAGTGCAGCGGTTTATTTTTTTATGATTATCGCCTTGCGTATTTTCGGTAAAAAAGAATTGTCTCAACTAAATACCGCCGATGTGATTTTAATTTTATTAATCAGTAACTCGGTTCAAAATGCGATGGTCGGAAGTGATTCCAGTCTTGGTGGAGGTTTGTTAGCTGCTTCAGTGCTGTTTGTCGTTAATTACGGCTTAAAAAAGTGGATGTTCACAAGTGATAAACTGCGCAATTTCTTACAGCAGAAACCCGAAATTCTGATTCACGACGGTAAGGTCGATTTTGCAATGGCTACGAAATTGGGGATAACATCTGATGAATTAACCGAAGCTATGCATGAACACGGTGTGGAATATTTTAAGGAAGTTAAATTAGCTATGCTGGAAATTGACGGTAATATCAGTATTATAACAGGTGATAAAAACCTGAAGCAGACCCATTTTAAACGAAAGCATGTACGAAAAAACTTGGTGGGAGGGAACTAAGTATCTTTTGTATACCGTTTGTCGACTTGCAATAGGAGAATGAATCATAATTTTAAATCAAAGACCGCCTGTTTATCGAGGCGGTCTTTTTTAATTGGCATGGGAGCTAACTGGTATCTATGTATATGAGACGTTCGTATAGTAATGAATTACGATTTTAAACTTCTCAAATCGTCGGAAGCAGGTAATTCAAATACTTCTAATTTAAAGAATTTAATGGAAGCCAACAGGTGATCAAACATGTCTGACATAATCATTTCATAATTGGTCCAGACAATATCGTTGGTGAACATATACAATTCTATAGGTAGGCCATGCTCGGTAGGGTGTAGTTGACGCACCATTAGGGTCATGTCTTGGTGGATTCCGGGATTTCGTTCGGCATAGCGCGTGATGTATGCTCGAAATAATCCCACATTGGTGATTTTACGACCATTTACGGGCATAGAAGGGTCGGCATGAGTCTCTTTGTTGTATTGTTCTATTTCTGCGGTTCTCTGCTCGATATACGGAGCGAGAATTTGAATCTTCTTTAGTTCTTCGATCTCCTCAGGTTCTAAAAAGCGAATGGAGGATATTTTTACATTGATGGATCGTTTTATTCGACGCCCACCGGAAACTTGCATTCCTCGATAGTTTTTAAATGAATCGCTTATCAGCAAATGGGTCGGAATAGTGGTGATGGTTTTATCAAAATTCTGAACCTTTACCGTATTCAAATTGATCTGAGTAACGGTTCCGTCTGCTCCGAATTTACTCATTTCAATCCAGTCTCCAACGCGGACCATATCGTTGGATGAAACTTGTATACTCGCAACAAATCCCATAATGGTATCTTTAAATACCAACATCAGTATAGCAGAGGCCGCTCCTAATGAAACTAGAAATGCCCAGGGTGATTTGCCAGTTAACATCGAAAAGATGATGATACCTGCTATAAAATACAAAAAGATACTGACTACTTGGAAATAACTGTCTAGAGGTTTGTCTTCCATCGATTTCATCGTCCGGGCAAAATCTCGAGCACTTTTGACTAGCGAGCGAATAAGCAATATAATTGCTACCACTAAAAAGATATCCGTTGTCTTTAGGGTAAATGATGTTAGGTTCGGAAAACCGAGAAAAATAATCGGAAACAATATTTTAGCTAGGATCAGCGGGATGATATGTGTAAAATAGTCAAAGACTTTATTGTGAACCAAAATATCATCGATATTCGTTTTGCTTTTAAGTATATAGGTTTTGACCAATTTCAGCAAAATATTGCGAATGACATAGTCTGTAATATACAATACTAGAGATACAGCGGCTAACAAGGCCACCGCTGTGATCATGTGGGTGTAATAGTTATCAAGGCCCAATGAATTGAACAAGTTGAAAGTTCCTTCGTAAATGGAATTTATAGCTTCGGAGTCAATAATTTCTATAGGTAAGGTTGTCGGTGTTTTTTGGCTCATAGTTGGTGTATTTAGGTGTAAAAAAAAGAGTGAAAAAGAAGGCCTTTTCCACTCTATATGAATTGGGGTAGATTATAAGTCGTTTAACATCTTGGAGATCTCGTCTAATTTCGGTGATAAAATCACTTCGATTCGTCGGTTCTTTGATTTTCCTTCAGGAGTATTATTACTCACCAATGGGGCATATTCGCTGCGACCGGCAGCAGTTAAATTTTTCTTGTCAATTCTGTTGTTTTCCGCAAGTAGATTGACAATCGAGGTAGCGCGCTTGGTGGATAAGTCCCAGTTGTTCTCGATACCGCCACCTAAAGATCCCAAAATCTTATCATTGTCGGTATGTCCTTCAATCAATACGGAGATATCTGGATTGTCAGCCAATACTTTGCCTAAGGCATCAACGGCATTTTTACCCTCAGGGTTAACCGCCCAGCTACCAGACTTAAACAGTAATTTGTTTTCCATAGAAACATACACCTTTCCATTTTTATGTTCAATGGTTAAGCCTTTGCCTTCAAAATTATTTAGAGCTCTCGACAATTTATCTTTCAGTCCTTTCATATGGGATTCTTGAGCCGCTATTTTTCCTTCGAGTTCGGCAACTCTATTGGAACGTTCTTGTAATTCCAATTTTAATTTATTTAATCGCTCTGCTTCTGCTTTCAAGGCTTCTGCACTGCTTTTCTCTAAAGAAGAATACGAATTGGTCAGGGTACTTAAGGTTCCTTGGGCAGCGCTGATTTCCGCATTGAGTTGATTGCGCTCTTCTTCAAGCTGGGCTAATTGAGCTTGTAGTTTCTCGCGTTCTTTTTCTAAAGTAGAACGATCGCCACTTAAGGTTTCTAACTCATCGGATAACCGATCATTTTCTTGAACAGCCGTTTCGTATTGACCATTGAGTTCATTGTACAGTCTTCTCGATACACAAGAACTCAATAGGGAAACGCTAAGTAGGCCTAAGGCTATTTTTTTAATCATGTTTATTAGAATTTTTTAAGATTCAATCTCTATTAATATCGGACAATGGTCGGAATGTTTGGCTTCGGGTAATATGCAAGCTCTTGTTACGCGATCCTTTAATGCTGGTGTCACCAAATGGTAATCGATTCTCCACCCTTTGTTATTGTTACGGGCGTTTGCTCGGTAACTCCACCAACTGTAATGATGTGGGTCTTTATTAAACATTCTAAAACTGTCTATAAAACCATTTTTCATAAAAGTATCCAGCCACAAACGCTCCTCTGGTAAAAAGCCAGAGACTTTAGCGTTGCGAATCGGATCGTGAATATCAATCGCCTCATGACAAATGTTGTAATCACCACAGATAAGCAAGTTGGGAATCTCTTGAACCAATTGGGAAACATAGATTTGAAAATCATCCATAAATTGAAACTTATGGCTCAATCGATCTATATTGGTTCCCGATGGTAAATACAAAGACATGATGGAAAGACCGTCGTAATCTACCCGAAGATTCCTACCTTCAAAGTCCATATACTCAATACCCGTGCCATAAACGACGTTTTTAGGTTCTGTTTTGCATAAAATAGCAACACCACTATATCCCTTCTTTTGAGCCGGGTAATAGTATTGATAAGGGTAGCCTGCGGCAGTGATATCTTCTGTGGGAATCTGAGATTCCATGGCTTTGATTTCTTGTAAACAGATAACATCTGGATCAGCAGCTTGTAACCAATCTAAAAATCCTTTAGTAATGGCCGCACGGATTCCATTTACGTTGTAAGAAATGATCTTCATTTTAAAATTTTTTATTCCATCAAAAATAGAAAAAAAAACACAGTTGTTCCCTATATTAGCTTTTTTGACAATATTAATGTAGTTTTAAAAATTATGTGAAAGGATTTTAGATAAATTACTACTTTAGTTTTTTAAAACAAAAATGCTTAAACAAAGAATTAGTATATTTGCTTGGATTAATAATATAATGGATGGGGCTAGTTACAGCGAAGGAAGTTGCAAAAGTAATAAAGGTTGATAAATATGGTTTTTTAGGTACTTTTTCAGGTTGGTTATTGATGAAAGTACTTAAAATATCAACGTTAAATGATATCTATGATAGAAATAAACATTTGTCTGATGTTGCTTTTTTAAATGCCATTTTAGATGAGTTTAAGATTGAATTCGAAATTAATCCTGAAGAGTTAAAAAGGCTTCCGAAAGAAGGGCCTTATATTACGATATCGAATCATCCTCTAGGAGGGATTGATGGGATATTATTATTGAAGTTGATGTTAGAGCGTGATCCGGACTTTAAGATCATTGCCAATTTTTTATTGGAGCGAATTGAGCCTTTAAAGCCCTTCGTAATGCCAGTAAATCCGTTTGAAAACCATAAGGAGGCAAAGTCAAGTATGTTGGGAGTCAAAGAAACTTTAAAACATTTAAGTGAAGGCAAACCTCTGGGAATGTTTCCTGCAGGAGAAGTTTCTACCTATAAAGACGATCGTTTATTAGTTGATAAACCGTGGGAGGAAGGAGCGATAAAGCTTATCAAAAAAGCCAATGTTCCCGTGGTACCCATTTATTTCCATGCTAAAAACAGCCGATTGTTTTATTTTCTTTCAAAAATTAACCCAACGCTTCGAACAGCCAAATTACCATCGGAACTTCTAACACAGAAGGACCGTGTTATCAAAGTTAGAATCGGAAAACCCATAACTGTTGCCGAACAAAATGAACACAAAGAAATTGCCGATTATGGTAACTTTCTAAGACATAAAACGTATTTGTTGGCAAACGCCTATAAAAATGATACGATGAAATTATTAAATGTTTCGTCATTCAAATTACCTAAAACGCCGAAAGAAATTGCGAATCCTGTCAGACAAGATAGTATACTGAAAGAAATTGAAGTATTGAGAAAGGATGATTGCCGATTGTTGCAAAGTAAAAACTATGAAGTGTTTTTGGTTACCGCAGATAAAATTCCACAGATTCTACATGAATTAGGGCGTCTACGAGAAATTACTTTTCGAGAAGTAGGTGAAGGGACTAATAATTCACTGGATCTCGATAAATACGACTTGTATTATCACCATATGTTTTTGTGGGATGAACAAGCACAGCAAATAGCCGGCGCTTATAGAATGGGGTTGGGATCAGAGATTTTTCCAAAACATGGCATATCGGGATTTTACCTTCATGAGCTCTTTCGTTTTGAATCGGAACTGCACGAAATGATGTCAAAATCCATCGAGATGGGGCGTGCTTTTATTATCAAAGAATATCAGCAGAAACCCATGCCGCTATTTTTATTGTGGAAGGGAATCGTACATACCACTTTACGGTATCCAGATCATAAATATCTGATAGGTGGAGTGAGTATTAGTAATCAGTTTTCAGACTTTTCAAAATCGCTGATGATTGAGTTTATGAAATCTCATTATTACGATCCGTATGTAGCTCAATATATTTCACCGAAAATGGAATATAAGGTTAAATTGAAAGATGCGGATAAGGATTTTGTATTCAATGAAACGGAAGCGGATTTGAATAAATTTGATCGTATCATCGATGATGTGGAGCCGGGGAACTTGAGATTACCGGTTTTGATCAAAAAATACATCAAACAAAATGCTCGTGTTGTAGCTTTTAACGTAGATCCGCTCTTCAATAATGCCGTTGATGGATTGATGTATATCCGAATTGCCGATTTACCGGAGAGTACGGTGAAGCCAGTAATGGAAGAATTTCAGGCCGAACTGGAACGGAAATTATTAGATAAAAACGAATACTAAGGATAAAAAAAGAAAGGGAAAATACCATTTTAGTATTTTCCTTTTCTTTTTTTAATAGAACTCGAAACGAACTAGGTTCGAATTAAGTTACTGTTGTAATCGTCGGATAATCATTAAAGCGGTAAAAAGTTTGCGGGTAAAGCGATAATTTTATCAGTAATTATTTGAGCCAGTTTTTCTTTGCTTTCGATGGTCCATCCTGCAATATGAGGGGATAGCATTACGCGATTGGACTGAATGAGGTATTGCAACGGCTCTGGAAGAAAGGCTTCTTGAAAGAGGTTTTCAAAAGAAGATTTTTCATATTCCAGTACATCCAGACCAGCGCCTAAAATCTTATGAGACTCGATAGCCCGGACCAAATCGGCCGTGTTAACTGATTTTCCTCTTGCCGTATTGATCAGGAAGATGGGTTTCGCTAAGGCAGTAAGGAATTTTTCATCGATGAGGTTAATGGTAAGTGGTGTTTCTGGAATGTGCAAACTAAGGATGTCGATTTCGCGTTGTAATTCTTCTAAAGTAACCTGTGTGGCATTTTCATCACCTACATCCGCTTTGATGTCATAACAGATCACTTTGCAATTAAAGCCTTTTAAACGTTGCGCAAAGGACTTACCCATATGCCCATATCCGATGATGCCTACGGTTTTACCTTCAATCTCGAGGCCTCTATTGGCTTCACGTATCCATTGTCCGTGACGAACCTCTTGGTCTACTATAGAGAGTTTGTTCATTAAGGATAATAACATTCCCATAGCGTGCTCACCAACAGCTGAACTGTTGCCTTCGGGAGCGGCAATTAAAGAGATGTTTTTTGATAAAGCGTATTCGCAATCGATGTTTTCAAGCCCTGCACCTACGCGGGCAATAAAACGTAAGCGCGGTGAAGCATCAATAAACTCCTTGTCAATTTTAAAACGACTTCTGATAACAATTCCATCATAGTCTTCCATTTTCATTTCAATGACTTGTTTCGAGGACATATAGTCATAATCATTAACAAATCCGGCTTGATCCAGTTGTTCCATCATCAAAGGATGATTGCTGTCAAGGTGTAGAATCTTGGAATTGCGAAGTGTACTCATAAAACTTAAATTTAGAACTATTTGATGGTTTCAATTTAATGGTTTAACAATAATTAGAAACCAAGAATTACTTTAGCAATTGAAAAGTAAATCAAAATACCAAAAATATCATTACTTGTGGTGATAAACGGACCAGTTGCCAGGGCCGGATCAATACCGTATTTATTTAAAAGTATCGGAACAAAAGTACCGATTAAACTAGCGATTACGATGACGCTGATCAAGGCTATGGATACCGTTATTCCAATAATATAATCTACATTCAGTAAAAAGTGGCTACCGAGCATTAAAAGTATGGCAAGTAAAAACCCATTAAACAAACTCAAGGTTACTTCTTTTAGTAGGCGCCTCCAAATTGATCCGGTGATCGTATTATTGGCTAATCCTTGAACGATAATCGCTGATGACTGCACACCGACGTTACCTGCCATAGCCGCAATTAGGGGGGTGAAAAAGAATAAAATCCGAAACTTTTCCATAGCTCCTTCAAAGCTTCTGGTAACATTCACAGCAACAAAGCCTCCAATCATCGCCAAAATTAACCAGGGAATGCGCGCTCGGGTCAATACCAGTATACTGTCATTGGCTTCTACGTCTTGAGAAATACCTGCGGCTAGCTGATAATCCTTATCAGCCTCTTCTTTGATCACGTCTAAAACGTCATCAATCGTAATTCTACCTAACAATCGACCCATTTCATCAACGACAGGAATCGCTTCCAAATCGTATTTCTGCATGATACGTGCCACCTCAATGTCTTTGGTGTTCACATTTACCGAATCTACTTTGGGTATATAGACATCACTGATATGACTCGTCGTTGAGGTAGTCAACAAATCTTTTAAAGATAGCCGTCCTTTTAAACGGTTTTCATCATCAACGACATAAATAGAATGGACTCGTGATACGTGTTCCGCCTGTTTGCGCATTTCTTTTACACAGGTCAAAACCGACCAGTTTTCATTGACTGAGACCAACTCCTTACCCATTAATCCACCTGCAGTATCCTCGTCATATCGAAGTAAATCGACTATATCTTTAGCGTGCTCTAAGTCTTCCAACTCAGAGATAACCTCTTGTTTTTTGTCTGCGGATAACTCAGAGATAATGTCTACTGCATCATCCGTGTCCAGTTCATCTAATTCTTCTGCAATTTCTTTTGCAGAAAGGTTGCTTAAAATCTTTTCACGTACTTCTTCATCGAGCTCTAAAAGAATCTCTGAAGTAACTTCGCTATCTAAAATATTAAAAATATAACTAGCACTTTCCTGAGAAAGCTCGTTCATGATTTCGGCAATATCAGCATAGTGGATCTCTTTTAGCTGATCTAAAAGTTCCTGTTCTCTTCCTTCAGAAATTAAATTTTCAATTTCCTGGATAGATTCTTTACTGATTTTAAATTCCATCGGCAGTTATTTTCTGGGTGAGGTATATAAATTGTTCTACATCAAGTTGTTCAGGTCGTAGATTAAAAATTTCGTCAGCACGCAATTCCTCCGAAAGATTTAACGATTTTAAGCTGTTTCTCAGGGTCTTTCTACGTTGGTTAAAAGCTGTTTTTACTACGGTGAAAAAGCGTTTTTCGTCACACGGTAAGCTGTAGTTCTCTTTCCTTTTCATTCTCAATACTCCTGACTTCACTTTTGGAGGTGGACTGAAAACCGTTTCTGATACCGTAAAAAGGTATTCGGTTTCGTAAAAAGCTTGCGTCAACACAGATAAAATTCCGTAAGCTTTAGTTCCCTTTTTCTCGCAGATACGCTGTGCAACTTCTTTTTGAAACATACCCGAAAACTCCGGTATAAATGCACGAAGCTCCAAAGTCTTAAATACAATCTGAGTAGATATATTATACGGAAAGTTTCCGATGATGGCAAATTGTTCTTGATTCATTGCTGAGGTAATGTCGAAACGCAAAAAATCTTCACTATAAATATGATTGTGAAGTTTGGGGTAATGCGTGTTCAAAAACTCTACAGAGTCTCGATCGATTTCCACTACAAAGGTTTCTACGGGTTTGTCTAATAAATATTTCGTCAACATTCCCATTCCTGGACCGATTTCCAATATTTTATTATATCCTTCTAGACGTAAGGTATCAGCAATTTGTTTTGCAATGCTCTCGTCAATCAAAAAATGCTGGCCTAAATGTTTCTTGGCTCTTACTTTGTCCATAATGTGAGGAATTTAATGTTCGCTAATAATCTCTAATTCGGTTTTGAACGTCAGCATTTTATCGCCGTATAAGCTTTGCGCTTCTTGTTCTAATTTCGCTGCATCTTCTAAGTAAAAGCGGTCTAAGGTTTCTTTGTCTTTACTGGTAAATTGTACAGAGTAGGTTACTCCACCCATTTCTTCGTTTACGAGAACCTTTACCAAACGGGCAGATTCAAATTTGCCCGTAGCCAGGGTATCCGCGATGTGTTTGGTTTGCATCCAGTGTATCCATTGATCATGAACGCTTTCGTGGATGTTTATTGTCAGATTGTATACAATCATATGGAAAAGTATTTTCGAGGACGCAAGTGTATGGCGAATACATAAGTAAACCTATCGAAATAGGGCATTCCCAAAAAAAACGGTCACTCGTATTTATAAAGACCAAAGCATCATTTTTTTATCGATGATGCTTTGGGTTATTTGTAGCTTAGTCAATCAGGTCGAAACCGGTATATCGACGTAATACTTCTGGAATCACAATTCCATCTGCGGTTTGATAATTTTCTAAAATTCCCGCTAGTACACGAGGTAATGCTAGGGAACTTCCATTAAGCGTATGAGCCAAATGATTCTTTCCATCCTGATCTCTAAATCTCAATTTTAGACGATTGGATTGGAAGGTTTCAAAATTCGAAACAGAACTGATTTCCAACCAGCGGTCTTGAGCAGTAGAGAAAACCTCAAAATCATAGGTCAAGGCAGATGTAAAACCCATATCGCCTCCACATAACCTCAAAATACGGTATGGGAGTTTTAGTTCATCTAGAATTTCTTTAATATGTTCTACCATACCTTCTAAGGCTTGGTAAGAATTGTCAGGATGTTCAATACGTACTAGTTCCACTTTGTCGAATTGATGTAAACGGTTTAGGCCTCTTACGTGCGCTCCATAAGAACCCGCTTCTCTCCTAAAACATGGTGTATAGGCAGTGCAAAGGATGGGTAGTTCGCTCTCTTGGAGGATCACATCTCTATACATATTCGTTACAGGAACTTCAGCCGTTGGAATTAAGTATAAATCATCAACACCAGCATGGTACATCTGGCCTTCTTTGTCCGGTAATTGTCCCGTTCCAACCCCAGAAGCCTCATTAATTAAATGAGGAACTTGATATTCGCGGTATCCGGCGTCGGTGTTTTTATCAAGGAAATAAGAGATTAAGGCGCGTTGTAACTTGGCTCCTTTACCTTTATAAACAGGGAAACCAGCTCCAGTGATTTTGACACCCAGTTCAAAATCAATAATATCGTATTTTTTAGCCAATTCCCAATGTGGAACAGCACCCTCATGTAAGGTTGGGATGTCTCCTTTTTCGAATATGTTGATGTTGTCATCAGCGCCTTTTCCTTCAGGAACAGTTTCATGAGGGAGGTTCGGAAGCAAGTATAACTTCTGTTGCAATTGTTCTGTAGTTACACTTAAAACTTCTGTCAGCTCTTTACTCTGTTCTTTATATTGAGCGGTCTTTTGCTTTAAAATTTCCACTTTAGCCTTTTCACCACCCTTCATTAACTCACCAATGCTTTTCGATAGTTTATTCGATTCTGCTAAAACGGTGTCTAATTCCACTTGTGTGCTGCGGCGTTTTTCGTCTAAACCGACCACTTCATTCACCAAATCGGCAACATCAAGATTTCGTTTAGCCAAAGCTTTTACGACCTGTTCTTGATTTTCTCTGATATAAGCTATCTGTAACATGATTAAATAAATTAGTTAATGTCAGCAAATTTAGAAAATACTTTTCTAATCCACGAGCATTAATGCTCTTAGTTCGAATTAACCCGTTGGTTTTTTTTAAAATTGACTGATTTTTGTTGCAAATTACGTTTCTTTATAGCAATTATGACGAATTGAAAAATATCTTCTTTTACTATTCTTATTTCAAACTACCGTTTTATGAAAAAAATTACTTTTATTTTTATCTGTTTATTTTCATTACTGGTCTCTGCACAGCAAGTCGACGCTGATGAACGGGCACAGTTGATTCTTAAAGAACAAAAGAGTGCGCAAGCAATATTAGAATTTAAAGCGAATCCAAATACACAAAATTACGACATCCTTTATCAGAAGCTCGATCTCAAAGTGGATCCGGAAAAACATTATATAAAAGGAGTGGTTGAAGCAAAGTTCAGAGCCTTACAGCCTATGACTACGGTGGTTTTTGATCTGTCAAAAGATTTAAAAGTGGCGTCGGTAAAAGAAGGGAGTAACCTTTTAACCTTTACACAGAATCAGTCGGACGAATTGGTTATTCAGTTAAAGTCGACTTTAGGAGTTGGTCAAGAGCGCAGTGTAATCATCACTTACGAAGGAGTTCCTCCGAAAAATCAAGAGGCCTTTACGACCAGTGTGCATTTTGGGACACCGATACTATGGACGCTTTCGCAGCCTTTTGGTGCTAGTGATTGGTGGCCGTGCAAACAAGACTTAGCGGATAAAGTGGATAAAATTGATGTTTACATCACCGCACCAGCGGTTTATAAATCTGTAGCAAATGGTTTAGAAATAAGCCAAATTAACCATAACGATGGAACAGCTACGACCCACTTTCACCATGGATATCCAATTCCAGCTTATTTGGTAGCCATCGCGGTCACTAATTATCAAATCTATCTTCAGAATGCAGGAACTGCTCCAAATCAGTTTCCGATTGTCAATTACATATATCCTGAATACTATAATAGTGTGGTACCGCAGCTGCAACAAACGGTGCCGATTATGAATTTGTTTGAATCCTGGTTTGGGACCTATCCCTATGCCGATGAAAAATATGGGCATGCCCAATTTGGATGGGGTGGCGGTATGGAACACAGTACGGTCTCGTTTATGGGCGCATTTACCCAGGGTTTAATCGCTCATGAATTGGCGCATCAATGGTTTGGCAACAAAGTGACCTGTGGAAGTTGGCAAGATATTTGGCTTAATGAAGGGTTTTCGGAATATGCCGCCGGAATGATCGTTGAAAATATACAAGGGGAAAATCAGTTTAAAATGTGGAAGCAGAATTTGATCAACAGTGTGACTTCTCAGAGTGGGGGCAATTTATATCTCACACCGGTTCAAGCCTTAAATGCAGATCGGATATTCAGCAGTAGGATCACATACAATAAAGGGGCGATGGTGGTACATATGTTGCGATATATATTGGGTGACCAGGCTTTTTTTGCTGGGGTAAAAACCTATTTAAAGGATGCTAACTTAGCATACAAACACGCCTATACACCAGATATTAAAGCACATCTAGAAGCGGCCTCTGGTAAGAGTCTTGCCGCTTTTTTTGATCAATGGATTTACGGTGAGGGTTATCCTATTTATGATGTAGAAGCTCAGCAAAATGGGAAAAAGATTACTTTAACGGTAAAACAGACGACATCATCGAGTGCAGTTGGGTTTTTTGAAATGCCTTTGGAAGTGAAATTGGTGGGTACAAAAGGAGCTACTCAAACCTATGTGCTTCAAAATACTCAACCGACTCAGGTCTTTGAAGTAGAGGCTGATTTTCCAGTTGCCGCTGTCGAAATAGATCCAAATAGGAATATCATTACAACCATCAATACCGGGACTTTATCTGCAGTGAGCATACCGTTTAACAAAGAAGCTATATCTGTTTACCCCAATCCAACTTTTACAGAGATCAATATAGATATGAGGGATGATGAGGTATTGACTAAAGTCGACCTTTTTGATGATAAAGGGGCCTTGGTAGGCAGTTTTAAGGAAAAGCAATTCTCAATAGCGCATTTATCAAAGGGAAAATATCTGTTGGAAATAGCGACAAACACAGGTTTTTTTCATAAATCTATTATAAAACTGTAGTGTAAATTAAAATAAGTGTAATTAGTAAAACTAATATTTTACTTTTGTCAGAATATTATCGAATTTAAAAACTGAAAATGGAAATAGTAATTAAGCTTTCTCAATTCTTATTGAGCTTATCTCTTTTAATTGTATTGCATGAATTGGGACATTTTATTCCCGCTAAAATATTCAAAACTAGAGTAGAAAAATTCTACTTGTTTTTTGACGTAAAGTTTTCTTTGTTTAAGAAAAAGATTGGTGACACAGTTTATGGTATTGGTTGGTTGCCATTAGGTGGCTACGTGAAAATATCGGGCATGATCGATGAGAGTATGGATAGTGACCAGATGAAACAGGAGCCGCAACCCTGGGAATTTCGTTCCAAACCGGCTTGGCAACGATTGATTATTATGTTAGGAGGGGTGACGGTGAATTTTATCTTAGCTTTTGTTATATATATCGGAATGACCTACTATTATGGTGAGTTGTTTATTAAGAATGAGAATATCAAAAAGGGTGTATGGGTAGTTTCCCCTGCCTTGGAAAAAGCAGGAGTGCAAACTGGGGATAAGATTGTTGCCGTTGACGGTAAGAAGATTGAAACTTATAATGAAATCAACGGGAAACTGTTGATGGGAAAAGAGGTGCTTGTTGAACGAGATGGTCAGCAGAAAACAGTTGCGTTTCCTGTAGATTTTATCGATCAAATTATGCAAAACAAAACTCAGGGCTTAGTAGCTCTTCGAATTCCGTTTATTATTGCAGGAGCGCCAGAGGATAGCGAAAATGCTAAGGTTTTTGAACTTAAAGATCAAGTAACTTCGATTGCGGGACAACCCATTGAATTTGCAGATCAAGTTCAGGCTGTTTTAGATCAGCATAAAGGGGAAACGGTGGCTGCTACGGTTTTGCGAAATGGCGAAAAGAAAGATTTGACGGTAAAAGTCAATGAAGAAGGGAAGTTGAATATGGTTTTTGCCGGAGGACTAACCTATGCTAACCTAGAGCAACTGGGGCTTTATGAATTCAATAAAGAACAATATGGACTTTTAGAATCCATTCCAATTGGATTAAATAAAGGAAAAGAGAAATTGGTGGATTATGGAAAGCAATTGAAAATGATTGCTTCTCCTGAAACTGGAGCGTATAAAGGAGTAGGAGGTTTTAAAGCTATTTTTGATATTTTCCCAAGTTTTTGGAGCTGGGAAGCATTCTGGAGTATCACAGCTGTTTTGTCAATTATGCTTGGAGTAATGAACCTTTTGCCTATTCCCGCACTTGATGGGGGGCATGTGATGTTTTTATTATATGAAATTATTACGGGGCGCAAACCGAGTGATAAGTTTATGGAGAATGCGCAAATGGTTGGCTTCTTTATACTTATCGGGTTGTTGCTGTTCGCCAATGGTAACGATATTTATAAGGCTATATTTAAGTAAGTAAAAAAGAACGAAATTTTCAGAAAAGCATTTGTGTTTTCTGAAAATTCGTTCTATATTTGCATCGCAATAAAGGTAACACACCTTCCTCCTTAGCTCAGTTGGTTAGAGCATCTGACTGTTAATCAGAGGGTCCTTGGTTCGAGCCCAAGAGGGGGAGCAAAATAAGAAAGCTAGACGAGAGTCTAGCTTTTTTTGTTTATTGAATTTACAATATATGAATGGTATAATCATCTAAATTGTTAACTGTGCCATATATAATATTTGATTTAAAATTGTACTTGATTAGTACATTGTTATTGTTAATTAAGTAGGCTTTTTTTACATTACCTTTTCGAGTAAGTAAGTATTTTTTATTATTCTCACTATTTATTACGAAAGTGTTTTGAGAGGTTTCCCACGAGGTGATGTTTGTTAAACAACTTTGTATAATTGGTGCTTGTTGTGCTGGAATATTTATTACAGAGGTATTGATATTTGGGATGCTATTGTTTGTTCCGTCTACAGTTGCCAAATGAATATAACCGTTGTTTTTTGTAGACATTAAAATTTGTTTTTGGGTAGTGGGGAACGTAGAGCAATCGTAATGAATTAAAAGTTGTCCATCTTCAGGAATTATACTGCCAGCATCTGTGTATTCCGTTGACTTCGTATAAATGGTGTTTATGTCTGTTTCTATGTACTTTTTTAGATTTGCCGCTTTTATATCATTATCGGAGATTAAATTGTAAATAGGAATAATGCCTTGAGGATTGATTTTGGTTAAGGTTATGTTGTTTCCATTGATCGATGACAGCCAGTTTCCCAGTTCGATTTGCGGCATTAAGTTTGGATTGGTAATATCTAACATGGAACTTATCGCTGTAAAGGTACTTCCGCCCATGGTTTTATAGGTTAATGACTGTTGGGTAAATTTTGAGAATTCAGAAGTTGAGGTGTTGTTGGAGCCAGAGACGTCGAGTCCAAAAATTTTTCCCGCGGCAAATTTAACATTGGCACTTCCGGAATTTGCTTTGGTTGCAAGGTTGCTTTGGGCCTTCCCTCTATAGAGAATGTTCATTCGGGCTCCGAGTGTGATATTTGTTAATACATGAGTGCCGTATAACTGTACTATTTCTTTAGGGCTTAAACGTTCGATATCTTCTTTGAAATTTATAGTTAGAAATCTATTATAATCCTCTGCTGGGATTAGTAATTTGAGCTCTTTTTTCTCGATGTTGAATTCGTAACTGGCATAGGTAAAACTTTCGTTATTAGTAATGTCTTGCGTGAAATTGGCATTTACACTTGCTTTAAATAGACCGAAGAATCCATCGCCGCCTGCAGAAACCTTGGTAATGATGTTTTTCTTGTATTCTGTCGCGGTGCTTCCGGCGAATAACTCTACGGTTTGATTGTTTATTAGAGATTCTTCAAATCTATTAGGATCTAGTTGAACTATTTTTGATACGTCAAAGATTTTTGACTTGCCGTAGGATGCATTGGCATATTCGCCCTTAATGTCGTATCCGTATCCAATTAAATCATATTTGCCATCTCCTGCTGATTTTGTGATATTGGCAGTTGTGTCTTGATCAGGTTTGTTGGTCTGTTCATCGTAGTCATTGCTACAGCCTATGGCTAGCATAGCTAAAAAAAAATAAGTTAAAAATTTCGATTGTTTCATAATAGACATTTTTTTTATGTTAAAATATATATAAATATATTAATAATTTAATTATATACTTGTCTCGTTATGAGATATTTTGTGGATGTTTTTCTTTTTAGAGTTAAATAGGATGTTTCTCGAAATAATTTATGTTAAAGGATTTTGGTGTGTTACTCCTTAAAATCGAGGTGTTCTAGGGGGCTGCAAAGTAAATATGGAGCATTATACCTAAAAAGCTGTAGTCTAGATCGGGTTAAGTGCTTTATTAAAATGGTAAGAAGGAGAGGTGTATCTGTATTTTATAGGTTAAAAAACCTTTGGTTATCACTGATTGTTTTTTTGATAAGATCACTCTTAGCTTGATGTAATTTCAATGAAGTGCTTTTGGTTTGCTGAATCGTCTGCGTGATCTTATGCAGTTTGAATGCTATTTTTTATATATCGTTATGATGAGACGGAACATAACGCAAAAAAGGAGGCTGTCTTTACGAGACAGCCTCCTTTTTTAATTTTAAAATGTAAAGCTAAAATTATTTTGAAAGGATTACAAAGTCTTTTTCAACATTTCCTTTAGCGTCTTGAACGTTTAATACGTTGTTATCTTTGTCTGTTACAACTATAACAACTCTTAAATTATCAACATTTGCTTTCTTGTAAGTTACAGCAAGATCGGTAGCTTTAAAAGTACCTCCTTTTTTAGTGCTTTCAGAAGAGATGTCTGTTCCAAGTGGGGATGCAGTTGTTGCTTTTGCTACTGCATGGTGTGAGAAGTTACTTCCTATACCAGCTTGAGAATCGATGATGTTGTCTTCCACTATATAGGCGATGTATCTTAAGCCTTCATTAAAGTCTTGTGATAATGCAAGTTCAAAAGAAACGGTACCTGATGTTTCTCCTAATTGTGAATTTATTTTGATACCGATTGGAGAAGAAGCATTTCTTAACTTAATTGGTTGTGAAGTATTATTGATTTCTGGGTAGGTCCAAGTTACGTTTTTGTTAATTACAACAAATGGAATTCCACGCTGATTTGCGGCGATTTTGAATTTATCCATATAATGTGTAAATAGCGGATTAGCTATGGCGTCAACTGTCATTGGGTCTGCAGATGGAATGTTCATGTGAACAGCTACTGTAACTACAGCGTGATCAGTATCCACTTTTTCTAGTTCTGCTAGTGCTTTGATGACGCGAGCGCAAGGATTACACGTTTTTCCAGTGAAATCTTCTAATAGTACTCGGTGTAAATAAGTTGTAGTGCCAGGTGTTGGTTCTTCGCCTCCGTTACCACCGCCTGTACCGCCTCCGGTACCTCCTCCTGTGCCACCTCCGCCATTGTTTGAATCATCACTGCTACTACATGAAACAGATCCTAGCGAAATAAATAGACACATGAAAAGTGTGCCTAGTAAATTAATTTTGTTCATAATATAATCTTTATAGTTAATAGTTTGTTATTGCTTGGTAAATATATAAAATAAAAAATCACAACAAACCGTTAAAGTGTTTTTTTTTAAATTACATTTGCTTTTTAATCATCAAATGTTTGTAGTAATGAAAAAAATAGGAGTATTTATTTGTCTATTGTTTAGTTTAGGTGCTTTTGCGCAGGCGGAGCTTCCTAATGTAAAGTTAAAAAATCTAGATGGAAAAATGATAAACATCGCGGATTTCAACAAGAGTGAGAATCCGGTGATTATTAGTTTTTGGGCGACCTGGTGTGGTCCGTGTTTGAAGGAGCTAAATGCAATAAATGAAGTTTACGGAGATTGGAAAAAAGAAACGGGAGTTGAGTTGATAGCTGTGTCTATTGATGATGCTAAAACTGTAAAGCGCGTTAAATCTTTGGTAAGTGGAAAGTCATGGGATTATGAGGTTTTGTATGATGATAACCACGAGTTGAAGCGCGCGATGAATGTTTCTAATGTTCCTTTTACCGTAGTGGTGTATAAAGGTAAGATTGTTTATAAACACTTAAGCTATGCTCCTGGGGTTGAAAAGGAAATGTATAAAAAAATTAAAGGACTAGTAAAGTAATTTATAATGAAAAATAAATTGGCGATTTTGGGCTGTTGTCTTTTTGGGATGATGGCGCAAGCTCAGGTTAGGGTGGGTTTCGAGAGTAACTCACAATGGTATGTCGATGACAATAAGATCAAATTGAATGAGGTTGATGCTGAGGATCGTTTTCGGTCAAATTCTTACTTAAAGCTCGATTATGATTATAGAAAATGGAGTTTCGGTGCTCAAGTAGAAGGTTATGTACCAAAGGCAATTATGAATTATGCTCCAAATTTTGATAAAGTTGATTTTGGGACGGTATTTGTTAGATATAACGATACAGATGCGGGTATTGATATTACTGGGGGGCATTTCTATGAACAATACGGTTCGGGTTTGATTCTTCGCTCTTGGGAAGATCGTCAAATCGGAATTAATAATGCTATTTTTGGTGTGAATGCTAAATTTAAGCCCGCAGATGGTGTTCGCTTAAGCCTTTTGGGTGGAAAACAAAGAATCGGAATGGGGTTTGATTTATCTGGCTCATATATCTTTGGAGCTAATGCTGAGATTGATATTGCAGAATTAGCGAAATTCGAAGAGCTGGGGTTGACCTTAGGTGGTAGTTATGTAGGGAAAAAAGAAGAGTTGATTGAATACAAAGAGGATTTCAATCAAGGCTTGAATAAGTTGCAAAACGCTTTTTCGACACGCCTAGGTCTTGATTATCGTGATTTTTATGCGGAATTGGAGTATGTGTACAAACAAAAAGATGCTCTAGTTGAAACTGCCACTGTTTTGGGATTTAATAGACAAGCAGGAAATGCGGCTTTACTGAATGTAGGATATTCGCAAAAAGGAATGGGTGTTAATTTTAACTTACGAAGAGTTGAGAATATGGCATTCTATTCTGATAGAGAATTGACGGGTAATACCAATAATCAAGGAGTTTTAAATTATGTTCCTGCATTGACTAAGCAGTATGATTATTCTTTACAGAACATCTATGTTTATCAAGCGCAGTATCAAATGAATGTTTTCTCATTGACTCCTAAATTAGGGGAGATTGGTGGGCAGTTTGATTTTTACTATAATTTTGAAAAAGGTTCTACTCTTGGAGGTAAATATGGAACTAATATAGTATTGAACGGTTCTTATTGGGCCGGTTTAAAAACAAAAAGTATTAATAACAATGAAGGTTTAGAGGCTGGTTTCTTTGATTTTGGTGATAAGTATTATCATGATTTAGGGATTGAAGTTAGAAAAAAATGGTCAGGTAATTGGTCTTCGATTTTCATGTATTTAAATCAGTATTATAATAGCCCGTTTATTGATACTAAAGAAGATATAGTTAAGTCTCACATTGCGAGTATTGAAACTACGTATCAATTTGGGAATTCACAATCTATTCGTTTGGAAGGGCAGCATTTATATGCGGATACAGATAAGAAAAATTGGGTAGGTGGAACTTTGGAGTTCGCTGCTAACGCTAATTGGTCGGTTTTTGTTACTGATATTTATAACTATGGAAACGATGATGAAGAAAAAAGAATTCATTATTATAATGGCGGTGTTAGTTTTACCAAAGGAACCACTAGGGTAGCGGCAAGTTATGGTCGCCAGCGCGGAGGCTTGCTATGTGTTGGAGGTGTATGTCGAATGGTTGCGGAAGCAGCTGGTTTAACAGTAGGTATTTCTACGTCTTTTTAATTTGAAGTAAATATCATTCTTAAAACACAAAACCCAATGATGAAGATCATTGGGTTTTGTGTTTTTAAAGTGATCGCTAAACAGTCTGGATGTAAATCGTGAGTCGTGAGTCGGGAATCGTAATTCGTCGGCTATTGTCGATTTCTCACTCCTCATATATAGGTGGCTTTTCATCTACGATAACCTTC